>JAHBUZ010000019.1 GCA_019637815.1 Chloroflexota bacterium | reverse complement strand
ACTACCGCAAGATCACGGCACTCCTGCGCCGGTACCTCCGCGAAGGACGCCTCGCCAGCCGCGGCCGGTAGTCGCTCCGGGCGGGCCGATCGCCTTACTTGAGCCCGGTCAGCCCGGTCACGACCTCACCCAGGAGGGGCGTGGACACGGCATAGATGCCGTGGTTGGCGAACAGCCAGATGATGTTGCGGTCCCACTCCACGAAGATGCCGTGGACGGGCGCCGCCATGTCGTCGTCGATCTTGAGGCCCATCGGCGGCACGAACTGCGCGCCGACCTTGGGGTCCTCCGGGTCGCGCACGTCGAAGATCTGGAGCCCGCCCGCGTAGAACGCGTAGGGGATGATGCCGCCGTGGGGCGTACCCGTGTTGATGAAGTAGCCGGACCGCTTGGGGCCGAACGAGCCACGGCGCTGGGCGTAGTCGGTGAAGGGCGCCTCCGCCGGAGGCATCGGGCGCGGCAGGGTGCGCGTCAGCTTCGGCGCCGTCGGGTCGGACACGTCGATCTGGTAGATCTCCTTGGCCGGCTCGTAGCAGTCGGTGTTCATGGGATAGCCCGACACGTAGACGTAGCCGGTCTCCTCGACCTGCGTGGTGTCCACGTTGTCACCCTCGGTGCCCGCCACGCTCTCGGGGAGCGGGCACCAGCCGATCTGGCGCATGTTCGCGGGGTCCGAGACGTCGAGCACGAAGAAGCCCTGGCCGCCCTGCGCGGCATAGCCGTACTTCCAGCCGCTCTCCACCGAGCGCGGCATGAACAGGCCCATGCGCGACCCGAACCACGAGGTCTTGTTGTCCCAGCGCGGGTTGTCCGCGAGGTACGGCGAGGACGCTTCCTCGCCCTTCCGCGAACCGTCCACCCACCAGGCCGACAGGCGCTTCGGGTTCGCGGGGTCGGACACGTCATACGCGATGTGGCCCGCCGCCCAGAGGGTGGTCTTGTAGGGCTGGTTGGTGAACGTGTTGTCCGGTGCTGACGCCACGAACAGGTAGTCGCCGCCGTAGTAGACCGGCAGGTCGAGGACGCCGTTGCCCTCCTGGACCTCGTCCGGGCCATGGTTCGGGTCCGTCGAGACGGTCGCGATCAGCTCCCAGTCACGGGGCGTGGGGCCCGTGACCTCGAACACCTGGAAACCGCGCAGGCCCTCCCACTCCAGGAGCTGCGGCTCCACCGTGGGATCGATGTGCTTGTTCGCGACGCGACCCTTGAGGAAGTAACGGGGCGTCTCGCTCGCCTGGATGGCGATGCGCTTGCCGAGCTTGTCGTTCCACGCGATGGTCACGGCACCGAAGCCCGGGCCGCCCCACGGCAGCGTCTCCTCGTCCACCAGCTTGAGGTCCCGAGGGTCGGTGATGTCATAGACGTTCCAGCGGTTGCCGCCCCCGTAGTGGAGCATGTAGCGCACGCCGTCCATCTCGTAGATGTGCTGCCAGCTGTGGCTGGTGTTCGTGACGTAGGGCCAGAAGCCGACCTGCTCCGTGTTGACCGTGTACAGGTTGCGGTCGAACTCGGGGAGCTGGCCCTCCCAGTCCACGAAGATGTCACGCGGCACGGACGGGGTGAGCGCGGGCGGCAGGAACGTGCCGTCCGGCTGCATGCCCCACGTGCCCGGCTCCGGGTCCGCGGGCTCACCCGGGACGCGTTGCAGGTCGCCGGGGTGGTACTTCTTCGCGTCAGGGACGTATGGGGAGCCAGCCATGGTTCACCTCCGGGGTTCGGGCGCCCTCAGCGCCAGAATGTATCCGATCTGCACGATCATGTGGACAATGATAGGCGCACGGGTTTCACGGCGCCGTCGTGATGGGGGTCCGGAGCGTCCCGATCCCCTCGATGCTGATGGCCACCTCATCGCCGGGCGCCAGGAACCGTGGCGGTGTCCGCGCCACGCCCACGCCATCGGGGGTGCCGGTGAGGATCACATCGCCGGGATGGAGCGTCATGATCGAGGACGCGGCCCGGACGAGATACCGCTCGTCGAAGATGAGACGCGACGTGGAGCCATCCTGGACCACCTCGTCGTTGACGCGGGTCACGATGTGCGCGCCACGCGCCTGAGGGAAGTGCTCCCGGGGCACGATCACGGGACCCATGGGCGCGGCACCATCCCGGCTCTTGCCCCGGAACCAGTAGGGCGGCGGGAACATGCCGTTGATGGGCCGCCCGGCGCCGCCCCGGTCACTCACATCGAACGCGATGGTGTAGCCGAAGATGTGGTCCGTCGCGTGCTCCAGGTCCACCCCGGTCGCGGGTGTCCCGATGACCAGCGCCAGCTCGCCCTCCCAGTCGATGTTCCGACCCGACGGGATCGCGAACGGCGCACCCGGGTCGATGATGCAGCTCCGGGGTGACTTGGGGAAGAACACCGGGTCCTCGGCATCCGGATCGATGGCCTGGCCGACGCCCATCTCATCGGCGTGCGATCGGTAGTTCGCGGCGACGCACAGCAGGTTCCAGGGGTAGCGGATCGGCGCGCGCCACGTGACATCGGCTGCGGTGATGCCCCCATCTGGTGGATCCCCCAGCGCGTCCACCGCGGCCTGCACCCGGGAGCCGACGGCTGGCCATGCCTCGATGAGGCTGCGCAGGTCCCCGGGCGCATCCGCCACCAGCGCACGGAGGTCCAGCACTCGCTCCCCGACGAGCACCGCGACGAGGTCACCCGCATCGCTCCCGCGGGTGCCGAGGGCGAATGGACGACCGCTGAGCCGGTTCGAGGTCGCGTCGCTCACAGTGCCACCTGGGGCTTCACCACCATCAGGAACAGGATCAGGATGACGATGACGCCCATCGCCTTGCCGTCCCGGCGGACCTTGTGGATGAGGTCCTGCACCTCGGGCGACGGTGGTGGCGGTGGACCATCCGCCGGTGCTGCGGCGCGGGCCCGTGCCATCAGCTCGCCGATGCGCATCTGGCGTCGTCGCGAGATCGTCAGGTTGTAGGCGATCATGCCCAGATACAGCACGATCGAGAGTTGGAGCCAGCGGGCGGATGGGCTGCTCCAGGGGTAGTTGACGGACCAGATGAGCAGGAAGCCCGTGACCAGCACGAGCAACGTGCCGGGCATCACCATGCGTCGGTTGACGAGCGTCCGCGCCCGGTCGTTGAAGGACCGAGCCGGACCACCCTCTCGGGCGGCGAGCCCGGCATAGGTCCCGAAGGCATACGTCGGCCCGAAGGCGAGCACGACCCCCAGCACGTGCGCGAACAGGAGCCATGGGAACAGCCAGCCCATCTCGACCTCCTCCTAGACGACCGACCAGGTCGGCTGCCGACCCACCGCGGCGACGACCGACGCCCACGCCGCCTCCGCCATCTCGGTCCCCGAGACCCCGACCGCCGGCTGACGCCGACCGATGCGCAGCCGGGAGCCATCCTCGCCGCGTGCTTCCACGATGAGTCGCAGCTCCCGGAGCGCCGGGTCGGCGACCATGACACCGCGTGCCCGGTCGAGACCGATGGTCACGAGGGCGCCCGTGACCATCGCGTTGACGTTGCGCGGGAAGCGTGCCGCGATGCTGCGCACCGAGCCGTCGTGGAGGATCGTGCGTCGGGCGGTCGGCCCCTCGGCCCCGTGGGCGTCGGCGGCGTCGAGGCTGCTCGGTGGCTTCTCCATCCGGAACGTCACCGAACGCCAGTGGTCACGCCACTCGGCGAGCGAGCCGGCACCCACGAGGGCACCGTGTGGCAGCAGCACCCGCGTGCCGTGTGCCGCGGCGACCGCCGAGAGCCGGTCCCGGAGCGCGTCGTCCGCGAGCGCCGTGACCGACAGCGGCAGGTAGTCCGCGATCGCCACGAGCCGCTCCCCGTGCTGCCGGGTCACGTCCGGGTGTGCCGCCTCCACGATGAGGTCGGGTCGTGCGTCGGCCGCCCCCGCGAGGTCGTCGATGAGTGCCGCTGCCGGGACGCCGTCCGGCAGCGTCCCCGACCGGACGCTGCGCCGCCACGCGAACGCCAGCTCCAGGCCGTCCGCCGCGCCGGCCGCCAGCCGACGCACGAGCTCCGCGCCCACGAAGCCGAGCCCCAGGACGCCGACGCGGACCGGTGGCGTCCGCCGGCGCATCAGCGACACCCCAGCTCGAGCGAGCCGAGGCCGTCGATCTCGGCACGCACGCGGGAGCCGGCCTGGACCCGGTGAGCGCCGGTCAGGGCACCCGACAGGACCACCATGCCCGCGCTGAGGCCTCGCCCGCTCGATGCGAGGTGCCGCACCCACCACGCGACCGCCTCGGCGGGGTCCCCCATGACCGCCGCGCCCGTCGCGGACGCGACCAGCACATCGTCCAGCCAGAAGCGCACGCCACAGCCGATCCGGTCGACGCTCGCGGGATCCACCTCGGCACCCACCACGAAGCCCGCGGCGGATGCGTCGTCGGCGATGACGTCCGGCAGCGTGAACCGGTAGTCGCGATACCGCGAATCGAGGACCTCGATGGCGGTCATGAGCGCACCCGTCGCGGCCATCACGTCGTCCGCGTTCGTGTGAGGGCCCGCCAGGTCGCGGTCGAGCCGGAAGGCGATCTCCGGCTCGCAGCGCGGCTGGACCAGGCTGCTCGTGTCGAGGCCGTCGGTGGCCGCGAGCCACATCCGGTCCGTCAGCCAGCCGCCGATCGGCTCGTGGACGTCCATCTCCTGCTGCTTGGCGAGGCTCGTGAGGCCCAGCTTGGCGCCAACGAGTCGATCGCCCCGGGCGACGTGTCGACCGACGAGGGCGTCCTGGATGGCATAGGCCGTGGTCATGTCGAGCGTGGGGTCGTCCACGGTCAATGGGTCGATGAGACGTCGCTCGGTCGCGGCGAGGTCCAGCAGCTCCGCGGCCGCAGCGATCGGGTCGCGGCTCATGGGCGCGCCGCCAGCTCCATCGCCACGTCGACGATCATGTCCTCCTGGCCGCCCACGACCTTGCGGCGGCCGAGCTCCAGCAGGATCTCCCGGGCATCCACGCCGAACCGCGCCGCGGCACGCTCCGCGTGGAGCAGGAACGAGGAGTACACCCCGGCGTAGCCCAGGGTGAGGGCCGAGCGGTCGACGATCTGGGGTCGTGTCTGGACGGGTCGCACCACGTCCTCCGCGACATCCATGATGGCGAGCGGGTCGACGCCGGTCGACATGCCCAGTCGATCGGCGACCGCGACCAGCACCTCGGTCGGACAGTTGCCCGCGCCAGCGCCGAGCCCGCGGGTGCAGCCATCGATCTGGGCGGCGCCCTCTCGGAGCGCGGCCATCGAGTTGGCGACCGAGAGCGACAGGTTCTCGTGGGCATGCACCCCGACCTGCGTCGTGGCAGCGAGCCCGTTGCGCAGCTCCGCGACACGCGCCCGGATGTCATCGGGGGTCATGGCGCCCGCGGAGTCCACGACATACACGCACTGCGCGCCGGCATCCTCCATGATCCGCGCCTGGCGCAGCAGCTCGGCGGGCGACGCCATGTGGGCCATCATCAGGAAGCCCACGGTCTCCATGCCCAGGTCGCGCGCCGTGCGCAGGTGCTGGATGGCGATGTCCGCCTCGGTGCTGTGGGTGGCGATGCGCGCGATGCTCGCGCCCAGGTCCCGGACCTGCTCCAGGTCCCGGGCGAGCCCGATCCCCGGCAGCAGCAGCACCGCGATGCGCGCACGACGCACGGCGCCTGCGGCCGCCGCGATGAGCGCGTGCTGGTCGGTGGAGCCGAAGCCGTAGTTGAAGGAGCTGCCACCCAGCCCGTCGCCGTGGCTCACCTCGATGACCGGGACGCCCGCCGCGTCCAGGGCCCCGGCGATCGCCGCGACCTGCTCCGGCGTGAAGCGATGGGCGACCGCGTGCGAGCCGTCCCGGAGGGTCGAGTCGGTGAGCCGGAAGGCAGGCGTCGGCGCCATCGCGGGCTGCTCGAGGGTGGCGGTCGTGGGCTCCGTGGTCATGCCGGGACCCCGCTCGCCGCCCAGCGTCGCTGTGCGATCGTCTCGCCGACCCGCACCGCGGACGCGGTCATGATGTCCAGGTTGCCCGCGTAGGGCGGCAGGTAGTCGCCGCGACCGGTCACCTCGAGGAAGATCGAGACGCGTTCCGCCGCCGTGCCCCCTGGCGTGCCGAAGGGACCGGCATCGAACGTGACGCCCTTGACCCGGTAGCCCGGTACATAGGCGCTGACGGTGGCCGCCATCGCCTCGATGGATGCCTCCACCGCCGCCTGGTCGACGGGCTCCGGCAGCGCGCAGTAGACCGTGTTGCGCATGAGGATCGGCGGGTCGGCCGGGTTGAGCACGATGATCGCCTTGCCCTGGTCCGCGCCGCCGATGGTCACCAGGCCGTGTGCCGTGGTCTCGGTGAACTCGTCGATGTTGGCGCGCGTGCCTGGACCGGCGGACTTCGAGGCCACCGTGGACACGATCTCCGCGTACACGACCGGCGTGACGGCACGCACCGCGGCGACCATGGGGATGGTCGCCTGGCCGCCGCAGGTGATCATGTTGACGTCCGGCGCATCCAGGTGCGCCTCGAGGTTGACCGGTGGCACGACCGCCGGACCCACGGCGGCCGGTGTCAGGTCGATGGCCACGATGCCGGCCTCCGCGTAGCGTGGCGCGGTGGCGGCATGGACCGCGGCACTCGTCGCCTCGTAGGCGAGCCGCACGCCCAGCCGATGCGCGTGGGCAAGCAGCCAGTCCACGCCCTCGGCGGATGTCTCGAGGCCCCACTTGCGGGCGTGCCGCAGGCCATCGGAATCAGGGTCGATGCCGATGAGCGCCACCGGCTCCAGGACCTCCGAGCGACGCAGCTTGACCACGAGGTCCGTGCCGATGTTGCCCGAACCGACCACGGCGACGGGGATCCGACTCATGACGCGTGATCCGTCCCGCCGGGCCGCCCCGACTCGAAGCCGATGGTCACCGAGCCGATACCTTCGAAGCGCGCCTCGAACCGCGATGTCCCGGTCACCGGGACCGATGCGTGGAGCGCACCGGGCATCACGATGTGGCCCGCCTCGAGCGTGACCCCCAGGGCACCCAGCGTGTTCGCCGCCCACGCCACGGCCGCCGCCGGGTCGCCGAGGCATGCCGCGCCGACCCCGGTCGCCACCGGCTCGCCATCCCGCAGGACCGTGACCCCGACGGCCCGGAGGTCGATGCCCTCCACGGGCACAGAGGTCTCCGCGACCACGATGCGCGCGGAGCTGGCCATGTCCGCGATGGTGTCCACGAGCGTCAGCTTCCAGTCCCGGATGCGCGAGTCGATGACCTCGATCGCGGCGGACACCCCGGCCGTGGCGGCGAGCACGTCATCCACGGTGATGCCCGGTCCGCGCAGCGGTCGTGCGAGCCGGAAGCAGATCTCCGCCTCCACCCGTGGCGCGATGAGCGCATCCAGGGCAAGGGTGGCGCCATCCGGGACGACCCACCCGGACAGGATGGCGCCGTAATCCGGCTGGTCGACGCCCAGCTGCTCCTGCATGGCCTTCGCGGTGAGCCCGATCTTCCAGCCCTCGAGCGTCTCGCCCGCTGCGAGCCGGGGACGCACGAGGCGCTCCTGGATGGCGTACGCGTCCACGGGGGTGAGCCACGGCCGGCCGGCCGTGATCTGGTCGATGGGGATCCGGGTCCGCTCCGCGATGCGCAGGCCATCGGCGAGGCGATCGAGCTCGGCGGTGCGCTGGGGCGTCGTCATCCGTCGACCTCCGGTCCGATCATCGCCACGACCTTGATCTCGATATCGATGGGCGTGGGCAGCGAGCCCACCTCGATGGTCGTCCGGCATGGCCGGGTCGCTGGGTCCGGGAGGGACTCCTCCCAGATGCGGTTGAAGGTCGGGAAGTCGCGCTGCATGTGGGTCAGGAACACGGTCACATCGAGCATCCGGTCCCAGCCCGAGCCGGCATCCTTGAGGATCGCCTGGACGCTCGCGATGACCCGACGACACTGGGTCTCGAACGGCTCGCCCGCCTCGAACGCCTTGCCGCGGATCCGCGGACCGACACCCGACAGGAACAGCAGCTCGCCATGTCGCCGGGCATGCGGGTAGGGCCCGACCGGCTCGGGAGCACGCTCGGACATCGTGACGTCCGTCACAGCGCCACCACCACGGTCCGCGATTCGGTGAAGAAGTGGAGCGCCTCCTCGCCGCCCTCACGACCCACCCCGGACGCGCGGGAGCCGCCGAATGGCACCCGCAGGTCCCGGAGCAGCCACGTGTCGATCCAGACCGTGCCCACATCCACGGCCGCCGCCATCCGGTGGGCGCGCTGGAGGTCCCGCGTCCAGATCGATGTCGCGAGGCCATAGCTCGTCGCGTTCGCCATCGCGATTGCCTCCGCGTCGTCGCGATACGGCGTGATGGTCACGACCGGGCCGAAGATCTCCTCGGTGTTGACGGGGCAGTCGATGGGCAGGCCGGTGATGACCGTCGGCTCGACGAAGTAGCCATCGCGGACGCGTTCGGGGAGGTCGGTGGGGCGCCCGCCACCGGTCACGACCTCGCCGCCGAGCTCCCGGGCGAGCGCGATGTAGCCCTCCACCTTGGCACGGTGCGCATCCGAGATGAGGGCACCCTGCTGGGTCGTGTCGTCGAGCGGGTCACCCTGGCGGAGCGCTGCCACGGCGCCCGTGAAGTCGGCGACGAACCGGTCATACAGTCGCTCGTGGACCAGGACGCGCGAGCCGCACAGGCAGATCTGGCCCTGGTTCTCGAACGACGCCTGGACGATGCCCGGCAGCATCGTGGACAGGTCCGCATCCTCCGCCACGATGGTCGCGTTCTTGCCGCCGAGCTCCAGCGACAGGCGCTTGAACATGGGCGCCGCGGTGCGGGCGACCTCGCGTCCCGTGACGGTCCCGCCCGTGAACGAGATCGCGGGCACGTCCGGGTGACCCACGATCGCTGCGCCGGCTCGTACGCCGAGTCCATGGACCACGTTCAGCACGCCGGGCGGCAGACCCTCCTCCGCCGACAGGGTGGCCAGCAGCGCCGCCGTCAGGGGTGTCAGCTCGGAGGGCTTGGCGACCACGGTGTTGCCCGTCGCGATGGCGGGCGCGATCTTCCACGTGAACAGGTAGAGCGGCAGGTTCCAGGGCGAGATGAGCCCGGCCACACCGCGCGGCACCCGGATGACGTAGTCGAGCGCCCGCTGGTCGGTCTGGTAGCTGGGTGAGTCGGTGTGCAGGATCGCGGTCGCGAAGTGGCGCAGGTTGGCCACCGCGCGCGGGATGTCCAGCCGACGGGCGAGCGCCACGGGCTTGCCCGCATCGATGCTCTCCGCGGTGACGAAGCGCTCCAGCTCTCGCTCGATGCGATCGGCGATGCGCAGCAGGATCCGCGAGCGCTCTGCGGCGGGCGTGGCGGCCCAGGCCGGGAAGGCGGCCCTGGCGGCGGCCACGGCACGCTCCACGTCCGCGGCATCACCGGATGCGACCCGCGCGTGGACCCGGCCGGTGGCAGGAGCGACGTCCTCGAGCCACTCGCCGCCCAGCGGGTCCACGTCCTGGCCGCCGATATGATGACGGATGGTCAGCAGATCCGAGGTGGCCGATCCGGCCGCTGCGTCCACGGGCGCGATCACGCGACGGGGTCCCGCGGCACGTCCCCGGTGCGTGACGCTGCCCCCGTCTGCGGCGTATCCCCGAGCGCGGCACCCACGGCAGCCGCGGCGCGCCATGCATCCAGGTACGAGTTGGTCATGGGCACCGGCGCCATGCGGATGATGTCCGGCTCCCGGAAGTCGGCGATGATGCCCTGTGTCTCGAGCGCAGCGAGCGTGCCCCGCGCATCCGGCAGGCGCACGGACAGCATCGAGCCGCGCTGGGCGGGGTCCGCCGGCGTGAGGATCGTGGCGCTGGGCGCCAGCGTGGCGAGACACTCGGCGAGGAACCCGGTCAATCGCTGTGAGCGGTCCCGGAGGGCGGTCATGCCGACCTCGTCGAAGATCGCGAGGGAGACCGCCACGGGCGCGAGCGACAGGATGGGCGGGTTGGAGAGCTTCCAGCCATCGGCGCCGATCCCGGGATCGAACGTGTCGGCCATCCGGAACCGGGTGTCCGGGTGATTGCCCCACCAGCCGGAGAGTCGGGGCGTCGATGGGTCGGACCCGTGTCGCTCATGGACGAACGCCTGGGCGATGGCGCCGGGGCCGCTGTCGAGGTACTTGTAGGTGCACCACACCGCGAAGTCCACGTCCGCGTCGTGGAGCGACAGCGGGACGTTGCCCGCTGCGTGGGCGAGGTCCCAGCCCGCGATGGCGCCGACCGCGTGGGTCGCCCTCGTGAGCCGCGGGATGTCCATCACCTGGCCCGTGGCGTAGTTGACGCCTGCGAACAGGGTCAGCGCGAGCCGGTCGCCCGCCTCCGCGATGGCCGCCTCGAGGTCGTCCGTGCGGAGCGTCGCCTCGCCCTCGCGTGGGTGCATGACCCGCAGGTGCTCGGCTGGGTCCAGGCCGTGATGGCGCAGCTGGGACTCGATGGCGTATCGGTCGGACGGGAAGGTGGGCGCGTCGATGATGACCTGGGTCCGTCGGCCGCTCGGTCGGAAGAACGAAGCAAGGAGCAGGTGGAGGTTGACCGTGAGCGTGTTCATGGTCACGACCTCCGAGGGTCGTGCGCCCACGATGCGCGCCGCCTGCTCGCGCATGACCCCGTCCGCCTGCACCCACTGCGAGCCGGGCCGGAAGTGACCCTCGACGCCGGCGACCGCCCATGCGTCCAGCTGGGTGAGCACCGCATCGCGGGTGTCGCGCGGCTGGACGCCGAGCGAATGACCCGCCAGGTACACCGCCTCGGTCCCGTCGGGTGCGGCCGGGATGTGGAACCGCGTCCGGAGGCCGCTCATCGGGTCCGCCTGGTCGGCGGCGCGGGCGGCCGCCTCGGTCGGCGCGAGGGGCGGTGTCGTGGGCCGATCCATCAGCGCACCGCCAGGTCGTCGGTCGCCGTCGCACCGGTGCCGGTCGCGACCATCGCCAGCGCACCGTCCGTCTCGAGGCCCAGGAACCGCTGCGCGGTCCCGCGCAGCAGCTGGGTACGAGCCGTCCCGCCCAGATCCGTCATCGAGCCGATGAGGGCACCAGGGTGCCGCTCGCCGAGGGGGAAGGGATAGTCCGAGCCGAGCGCCATGGCCCCGGGTCCCAGGAGGTCCAGGAGATAGGACAGCATCGTCCGGTCCTGGACGAGCGAGTCGACCATGATCCGGTCGAGGTACCTGCGCGGACTCTGGTCGTCCATCGTCGCCACCAGATCCGGTCGGGCACGATGCCCGGCCTCGATCCGACCGAGGATGCCCGGGAACGAGCCACCGCCGTGCGCCAGCATCACCCGCAGCCGCGGGAGTCGTCGCAACACGCCGCCCAGGGTCAGGGCGCAGAACGCGAGCGCGAGCTCCGTGGGCATGCCCACCAGCCACGGGAGCCAGTGGCGGGTCATGCGTTCGGGTGCGAGCATGTCCCAGGGGTGGATGAACACCGCGGCGCCCAGGTCCTGGGCCGCCTCGAGGACGGGCTGGAGGGCAGCATCATCGAGCTCGCGGCCGCCGGCATGGCTGCCGATCTGGATGCCCGCCATGCCCAGCTCGCCCATCGTCCGCTCCAGCTCCGCGATGGACAGCGAGGTGTCCTGGAGCGGCAAGGTGGCGAGGCCCGCGAACCGGTCCGGCCAGCGCGCGACGACCCCCGCGATGTGATCGTTGAGGATGCGCGCGAGCGATGCGGCGTCCTCGGCCGGCGCCCAGTACGAGAACATGACGGGGACGGTGGACAGCACCTGCATGGCGACGCCATCCCGGTCACAGTCCTCGATACGCCGGACCGGATCCCAGCAGTCATCATCGATGACCCGGAACAGCCGATCGTCGATGACGATGCGCGCGCTGCGCGGGCCGTCCGGGACGATGCTCGGCCAGCCGCCATACCCGAAGCGCTGCCGCAGGTCCGGCAGGGCCTGCGGCAGGATGTGGGTGTGGACGTCGATCGCCCCCGACGGCATCACGCGGAACCGGATCTCAGGCTGTGGCTGGTGCGGGCAGCGGATGGACGGTGCCGCACACGGCGCAGGTGCGCAGCGACTCATCCCCGAAGAAGGTCTCCATGACCGGCTTGAGCTGCGTGCCCAGGTCCGTGATGACCCCCACGAACTGGTACAGCTGGTTGCCGCAGCTGTCGCAGTACCAGGTGACCGACTCCTCCTCGTCCTCGCGGCGCTGACGCTCGACCACGAGACCCATGGTGCCCGCCGGGCGTCGGGGTGAGTGGATGGTGTCCGAGGGCAGCAGGAAGATCTCACCCTCGCGGATGGGGATGTCCCGCATCACGCCGTCCTCGATGACCTTGAGCGTGATGTCACCCTTCAGCTGGTAGAACAGCTCCTCACCCGGCTCGCAGTGGTAATCCGTGCGGGTGTTGGGACCCGCCACGATCATCACCTGGAACTCCGAGTCCGCGCCGTACAGCATCTTGTTGCCGACGGGCGGCTGGAGGGAGGCCCGGTTGTCCTCGATCCACTGGGCCAGGTTGGTCGCTTCGAGCTGCGGCATCGGATCCCTCCCGGACTATGGCGCGCGGTCGACACCGCCTGGACCGAGGATACTCTGTTGCAAACCATTGCGCAACATCGACCACGCACGAAACTGGCAGTCGAACCGGGTTTGACGGGCCACATCCTGCAAATGTTTGCATCGAACGCCTCGGCGACCTCGTCGAAGTGCCCTCTCGGTCACCCCGTGGCCGCCCGGACACGCCCGCGTCCGCTGGGCCGTCGGGCGCCGTTGGTGGGTGGCCGGCCGGTGGACTCCCGGACGATGAGCTCCACTGGCAGCACCTCGTGGCGGACCTCGACCGCGACCGGCCCCGCCGACGCCTCGTCCTCGCCTCCCTCCCCGAGCAGCTGGGCGACCAGCAGTCGTGCGGCGGTGCGACCCATCTCGTACTGGGGGACCCGCACCGTGGTCAGCGCAGGCGTCACGCGATCCATCATCGGCAGGTCGTTGAACCCGGTGACCGAGACCTGGCCAGGGCAGTCGATGCGGTTCTCACGGAGCACGTCCAGCGCACCCAGGGCGAGCAGGTCGTTGCCCGTGACGATCGCCGTGAACGGTGCGCCACTCATGAGCAGGCGTCGGGTCGCCCGGACGCCCTCGGCGATGGAATAGGTGTCGGTGGCCACGTCGACCACCGGCTCGATGGTCACGCCCAGTCGCCCGAGCGCCTGGTGCAGCCCTGCCGCGCGCGCCTGGCCGGTGCTGGTATCGGTGGGTCCCGCGACATGCGCGATGTGCCGATGGCCCAGCGCCACCAGGTGGGTGGCCACGTCCGCCATGCCCGCCTCGTTGTCCGGCGCCACCGATGACACCGACGCGTCCGTTGCGGTCCGGTTGAGGGTGACCGTGGGGACACCCAGCGTCGCCGCATCCGCCAGCAGGGGGTGGCGAAGGTGCGCCGTGGCGAGGATGAACCCGTCCACGCCCCGTGCGCGGAGCGATGCCACGAGGCGTCGCTCCCGCTGCTCGTCCTCATCCGTGGCGAGGAGCAGGGCGCTGTAGCCATGCTGCTCCAGCACGTCCACGATGCCCCGCATCATCGGTGGGTAGAGCGGTCGCGAGATGTCCGGGATGAGCACGCCGACCATCTCCGAGCGCTGGGTCCGGAGGGTGCGCGCCGCGAGGTTGACCTCGTAGCCGAGGCGGGCCGCCGCCTCGTCCACCTTCGCCGCGGTGCGCGGATGGACCCGGTCGCGGGTCCGCGGGTTGAGCGCCCGCGACGCGGTCGCGATGTGCACGCCAGCCTCGCGGGCCACGTCCCGCAGGCGGATCCCTCTGCCGGTCGTCATCGAGCCATCATCGGCCAGAGCCGGCACCACGTGCACCGGATGTCCCCGTGGACCCGGACCCGGCCGGATCAGTGGCCGCCCGGGCACCCGTCGCGCCGACGGTGGTGCGCGCCACCTGTCGGCGGTTCACCAGGGACCGCAGGAGGAACGCGAGCGCGAACACGACGACCGTGAACAGGAGCGCCATCGCGGCGCCCTGGGACGGGTCGTACAGCTGTGCTGCGCCCGGGTTGATGCGTGAGTAGAGGTACCACGCGAGGGGACGGGTGTCGGGCGTGGCCAGGAAGGCGGGCAGCGTGAACTCGTGCGAGCCGAGGATGAACAGCTGGATCCAGACCGCGGCCATGGCGGGCAGCAGCAGTGGGATCACCACCCGTCGGAAGGTCGCGAGACGGCTGGCGCCCGAGGCCGCCGCGGACTCCTCGAGCGACCGGTCGATCTGGAGCACCGCCGCATGGCCGACGCGATAGGACACCGAGATGCGATACGAGTACGCGAAGATGAGGATCCAGATGGTGCCGATGAGCGGGATCGTGCGGTTGATGACGAGGTAGAACAGGAACGTGCTGAAGCCCACGATGACCGCCGGGATGGCCACCGACGAGGACGCGAGCATGTCCAGGATGCGCGTCCCCCAGCTCGTGCGGCCGCGCGCCACGACCCACGCGGCGACCATGGCGAGCAGCACCGCGATGGTCGAGGAGACACCCGCGATGAGGATGGTGCGCGCGAACGAGGCATAGAACTCCGGATCCTGGAGCACCGCGATATACGCGTCGATGCGCGCGAACCGCTGGAGGTTGTCGAGGCTGATGGGCATCGCGAACGGGGTCAGCGATGACCACAGCAGGGCGACCGCGGGCAGGATCGAGGTCGGCACGAGGTACGCCACCAGGATCGCCAGCACCAGCCACCGGCGTCGGCCGAGCGCGAGCCGAGTCGGTCGGAAGCCCTTGCCCGTGATCGACGCCCGCCGACCGGCGTCCCGGGTCACCCACAGGTACACCCGGAAGATGGCGAGCGTGGCGATGAGGAACACCACGCCGTAGGTCGCGGCCATGCCGTACTTGGGCAGCTCGCTCGCGTTGCCGCGCAGGAGGGTCCACATGCGCAGCGCGAAGATGTCCCTGCCCTCCTGCTGCCCGAACAGGAGCGGGATCTCCAGGCTGCCCAGGAGCAGGATCGTGGACAGCAGCACGACCGCGAGGGAGGCCGGGAAGAGCACCGGCAGGGTGACCCGACGGAGGGTCTGCCACGCGGTGGCGCCGGATGTCCGGCTGGCCTCCTCCAGCGCGCCGTCCATGTTCTGCATGATGGGCACCAGGAGCAGGAACGGGAACGTCACCGACACCAACCCCTGGACCACCACGATGGTCGAGAACGCGAAGGGGTCGATGGGTCCCGACTCCCCGCCCACGAAGGGCAGGGCACGCAACAGCTGGTTGAGCAGGCCGCTCTGCGGCGCCAGCATGAGCACCCACGACTGGGCACGCACGATGGGCGGGATGATGAACGGCAGCAGCACGAGCACCGAGATCACGGTCCGGCCGGGTACGTCCGTGCGCACCACGATCCAGGCGAGCGTCCACGCGATGAGCGTGGAGATGACCGCGGCCCCGCCCACGTAGGCCCCCGTGGTCAGGAGCACGTTCGCGAGGTCGCCCGCGCCGCTGAAGAGCGTGTGGTAGTTGTCGAGGGACCACTGCGCGGTGGGCACCCCGATGGGCAGATAGGGACCCCGGAACGACGCCAGCACCTGGGTGATCAACGGGATCACCAGCAGGTAGCCGATGACGGCGATGACCACGCCGGTCAGCACCGTCATCCCCGTGGGTCGTCGCACCGAGTCGCTCCTCCGGAACCAGGGACGGGCGCCGGCTGGTCGCCGACGCCCGTCGAGCCGATCGTCCGATCGGACCTTACTGGTACATGATCTCGTCAGCGGCCGAGATCATCTCGTTCCACTGGTCGCGGGTGTCCTGCGTCTCCCACTGACCGATGGTCGCCTGCTCGTACATCGCGTCCGCGTTGACCTTCGCGAGACCCGTCGCCTGGCCGAGCACGTCGGTCGGCAGACCCGGGAAGGGGACCGCGGACGTGTTGAGGTCCTCGGTGGTCAGGCGTGCCGTGATCCAGTCCGGATCGTAGGCGTTCCAGATCGCGTAGAGCGTGGCACCCGGCTTGTTCTTGCCCTCGGCGTTGACACCGCCGAACTGGATCCAGACGCCGCCATCGGTGATCGGGGCGACGGCCAGGTCCGGATTGGGGTTGAACAGCTGCCCGGCGAAGGTGATCGGCTTGTCACCCGTGGACAACAGGTCACCCGGGTTGTCGGTGAGCGTCAGGTTGCCGCCCTTGAGGTCAGCGATGAGCTGCTGCATCGCGTCCTTGCCGTTGGCCATGCCATAGCCCGTGAAGAACTGGCCGTTCCAGCTGGCCATCGCGAGCTGATCCTTGAACGAGGCGTCCAGGAAGTCCGTCAGCGCGGACGGGACCTCGGTGACCTTGCTCGTGTTGTAGTTGAGCAGCCAGCTGTTGAGGCTGTCCGGCAGGAGCTCCGCGGGGCCCACCGTGAGCCACTCCGCGGGGATGCCGTACTGGGTCCAGTCCACCTGCTCGAACAGGCCCGAGTCGTACAGCGGCGTGGCGCTCGTGAGCGACCCCGACAGGTAGTCCGTGTTCTCGGTGCCGGTCTGCTGGGCGGTGATGATCGAGGAGGACAGGTTCTGCTGGAAGCCCTGGGTCTTGATGGTGAGACCCGGGAACCGCGTCGTGAAGGCGTTGATGACGTCGGGGCTCAGCTCGTACCAGTCCCAGATGACGACCTGGCCACCGTTGGTGGCGAGCGCCTCCTGGTGGAGCTGGTCGAGGGCCGCGTTCACCGCGGGCCAGTAGTCGGTGTAGAAGTTCTCGCAGCGCGTGACGATGCCGACCGGGACGGCGTCGCACACGGGCGCCTCCGTGGCATCGGCTGCGGACTGTGCCGTGACCAGCCCTGCGCTGGCGAGCACGAGCGCGGCCGTGCTGACGAGACCCGCGCCGAGGCGTGCTGTTCGGTGACCCATCGAACCTCCTCCGGTGTCGACCCTGGACGTCTCCGCGGCTGGCGTCGGCGAGTACCAACGCCTCTTGCGATCGATTGCGATCACTGCAACGATGTTGCCGCTTGCCGCGGACGGTATGCGCTGGCTAGGCTACTGTCAAGCAGTTTCCGAGTGATCGGGTACAAGAGAGGGCGTCGTGCAGACATCCACAGCTGCGGGCCCGCGACCAGGGCTGGTCGTCGAGGGTCTCGTCAAGGACTATCCGGTCGCAACGGGCCTGCATCGCGCCGTGGACGGCGTGTCGTTCCAGGTGACCGAGGGCCATTTCTACTCGCTGCTGGGCCCGTCGGGCTGCGGCAAGACCACGACCCTGCGCTGCGTCGCGGGGCTCGAGCGGCCCGACCAGGGCAGCATCTCGCTCGGTGGCACGGTCGTCGCCGATGGCTCGCAGGCCCTGCCGCCGGAGCGCCGCGATATCGGCATGGTCTTCCAGAGCTACGCCATCTGGCCCCACATGACCGTCTTCGAGAACGCGGCCTTCCCGCTCCGCGTGGGCGGTGCGAAGGTGGGTCGGGATGAGCTCCGTCGGCGGGTGGACGAGGTGCTCGCCATCGTCGGTCTCTCCGACTACGCGGGCCGGTCGGCGACCCAGCTGTCGGGCGGGCAGCAACAGCGGCTCGCGCTCGCGAGGGCGCTCATCCGTCGGCCACGCGTGCTGCTGCTGGACGAACCGCTGTCGAACCTCGACGCGCGGCTCCGCGACCGGATGCGTGCCGAGATCCGGGATCTCCAGCGCCAGGTCGGCATCACCACCCTGTACGTGACCCACGACCAGGTGGAGGCCCTCTCGATGTCCGACCGCATCGCGGTCATGGATGGCGGCCGCATCGTCCAGGAGGGGGATGCGCGGTCGATCTACGCCCACCCCGCGACGCGGTTCGTGGCCGGGTTCGTGGGCACCGCGAACTTCCTCGACGTCGTGGCCGTCGGGCTGGCCGAGACGGGTGCGATGCGGCTGCGCCTCGCCGACGGTGTCGTGGAGGCGGACGTCCCCGACGGGATGGCGGAGGGCGAGGCCGCGACGCTCTCCGTCCGGCCCGAGAACGTCTGGCTCCGGCCCATCGCCGTGGAGGCGGCACCGCCCGCCGGTTCCGTGACCGGGCATGTCGACGAGGTCGTGTACATGGGCGACACGGTGGAGGTCCGCGTCCGGCTCGTCGAGGGCGTCGTGTCCGCCCGGATGCACCCGTCAGCGCCGCCCAGCCAGGGTGACCGGGTGCTCGTCGAGCTCCGGCGGGAGGACCTCTCGGTCATCCACGAGCGGTTCGGCATGCGCAGCGCCGCTGGCGCGGATGGCGGTCCCGCGGCGGGCGCGGCAGCCGCCTGAACCGGGCATCGATGGCGCTGGACGAGGCTGCCGGATCGGTGCCACGACCCAGATTCTCGTATACAAAACCGTCCAGATAGGCTACAGTTCCGGCGATGCGTACCGAACAGGTCTCTGTCTTCAACGCCGGGTGTCGCCTCGCCGGGACCGTCCTCCTCCCGGATCCCGAGGTGCGGGCGGCACCCGGCATCGTCCAGGGGCCTGGCTGGCTGGGCCTCCGCGACGCGAAGCTGTACCAGCCGTATCAGGAAGCGCTCACGGCGGCCGGATTCGTCGTGCTGACGCTCGATTATCGCGGCTTCGGTGACTCCGAGGGTGACGCGACGTTCCTCGACCCGATGGCCCAGGTCTCGGACATCCGAGCGGGCCTCGACTACCTCCAGACCCGCCCCGAGGTCGACCCCCGTCGGTTGGGTCTGTTCGGCTCCGGTGGGACGGGTGGCGGCAACGCGGTCATGGTCGCGGGGCTCGATGAGCGGGTGCTCGTCACGGTCGCCCAGGTGCCCGTCTCGGATGGTCGCGACTGGCTGCATCGGATGCGTCGCGAGCATGAGTGGCTGGAGTTCCTCGCTGCGGTACGCGAAGCGCGCGAGCGCTATGCCGCGACCGGCGAGCCCACCCTGGTATCGCCCCGCGACGGCATCATGGTGCCGACCCCGGAGCGCAAGACGACCAGCGTCAAGAGCGACGTGGACGGTCGCGTCCCTGCACAGGTGGCGCTCCACTCGGCGGACGCGATCATGGCGTATCGACCCATCGATGTCGTGGACCGGGCACGCGCGCTCATGCTCATCTCGGTCGAGGGGGACGCGGTCACGCCGGAGGACCACGCGCGCGCCCTGTACGACCGCGCGACCGGCCCCCGCCGGCTGCTGGTCCAGACCGGCACCACCCACTATGCGGCCTACGCCCAGTACCGGGATATCGTCAACCCGCGCATCGTGGAGTGGTTCCAGCGGTATCTCGTGGGTGGCGAGGTGGTGCTCGAGGAGACCGCGCTCGACACCGGCGTCAGCTACCTGAGCCGGCCGGCCGAGGCACAGGGGGGAGCAGCGTGAGCATGTTCGATCTGGTCATCCGTGGCGGCACCGTGGTGTCGCCCGAGGGACGCGTGGCGGCGGATGTCGCGATCACGGACGGCCGGATCGCGGCGGTCGTGACGCCGGGCACGGAGCTCCAGGCGAGCCGCACCATCGACGCCACGGGCCGTCACCTGCTGCCGGGCGCCATCGATGTCCACTCGCACCATCGCGAGCCGGGCTACACCCACAAGGAGGACATCGTCACGGCCACCGCCGCGTGCGCCGCGGGTGGTGTGACCACGTCCTTCGCGATGCCCAACGTGGACCCGCCTCCCAACACGCCCGAGCGGCTCGCCGCCATGTTCGAGCTGTATCGCGCCAAGGCCATCGTCGACTGGAACGTCAACCCGGCGGGCACGGTGCCCGAGACGATCCCGGAGCTCGCCACCATGGGCATCGCGGCGTTCAAGGTGTTCATGGTCGTGGACACGGGCCGCTCGTACCCCCACATGCCGGGCATCGGCGTGCACCATCACGGCAAGCTGCTGGAGATCTTCGAGACGGTCGCGCCGACCGGCGTGCCGCTCATGGTCCATCCCCACGACCAGGAGCTGATGGACCACATCGAGCACGGCTTCTGGGACCGTGGCGAGCGCGACTTCCGCGCCTATGCCAAGGCCTATGCTGCCTACGACGGCATCATCTGGGACACCGCGGCGGCGCTGCTGCTGCGGCTCCAGCAGGCCACGGGCACCCAGCTCCATCTGCTGCACACCCAGACGAAGGGGGTCGTGGACCAGCTGCGCGCTGCCAAGGACCGCGGTCAGCACGTTTCCGCGGAGATGAACCCGTGGGCGGTGCTCCTCGGCAACGACTGGGCGAACATCGAGCGCCTGGGCTCCTACGCGCTGTCCTACTGGGTGCCCGAGGAGAACACCGAGCCGCTGTGGCAGGCCCTCCGCGACGGCACCATCGACCTCGTCTCGACGGACCACGGTCCGCACACGCGCGAGGAGAAGGAGCCCGGCTGGACGGACGGCTGGAAGGCCCACACGGGCACGCCGGCCGCACAGTTCTACGTGCCGATGCTGCTCGATGCGGCACATCACGGCCATATCAGCCTCGAGCGGGTCGTGGGTGCCACCGCGACCGACCCGGCGCGCGTGTTCGCGCTGCGCCACAAGGGCCGTATCGAGGTCGGCTATGACGCGGACATCGCGATCGCGGACCTGGACCGCGAATGGACCATCACCGACGACGTCGTCCTGTCACGCATCGGCTGGACCCCGTACGCGGGTCGCACCGTGCGTGGCGCCATCGACCGGACGCTCGTCCGGGGTGCGGTGGTCTACGAGGACGGCCAGGTCACCGGGTCACAGGGCTGGGGCCGCCAGGCCGTCCCCGAGCGCTGACCCGCTCCATACGACGACACCCACGCGGGCGACACACGGAGGACAGGCGCACATGGGCATGCGATACGGGTTGCTGCTGCCGCACTTCGGCGAGGAAGCCGATCAGGACCTGCTCATCGAGGGCGTGCGTCTCGCCGAGCGCCTGGGCTTCGACTCCATCTGGGTCCGCGACCACCTGGTGTTCCATCCGCACGGGATGGAGGGCACCGACCGGACCTTCATCGAGCCCTTCGTGACGCTCACGTACCTCGCGGGCGTGACCGACTCGATCGGTCTCGGTGCGGCGACCATCATCCCGTTCCGTCATCCCATCCTGATGGCCTACACCGTGGCCTCGATGTCCTGGATGACCCGTCGGCGCTTCGACCTGGGCATCGGTGCCGGCAACTTCCAGCACGAGTTCGACGTCATCGGTCAGGGTGACATCAAGCGGCCCGAGATGATGAAGGAGCAGGTCCAGATCGCGCGGCGCCTGTGGACCGGCGAGAGCGTCGAGTGGCACAGCGACCTCTACGACTTCGACGACGTGGACCTCAAGCCCCAGCCGCTGTACCCGGTGCCCGTGTGGTGGGGCGGCGCGACGCCCGCCTCGGCGCGTCTCGCGGTCGACTTCTGCGAGGGCTGGCTGCCCGGCCGCATCACGTTCCCCACGTTCGAGGCGCGGGTCGCCAAGATCCGCGAGATGACCGCCGAGCAGGGCAAGCCCATGATCATGACGGGCGCCGTGCCGGTCACCAGCATCGCGTCCACCCGGGAGCAGGCGCTCGCGGGGCTCAACGTGCCGGGCCTCATCAAGAACGCGAACGCCCAGAAGTTCTGGCTGCGACCGGAGGGCGGCGAGTTCACGAGCATCGAGCAGATCGACGGCTCCATCCTCGCGGGCACCGCCGATGACGTCGCGGCGGGTGTGGCGCGCTACGCGGAGCTGGGCGCCGACCTCCTCATCTTCGACTTCCGGATGCGCTTCCCCGACTGGCTGGAGCAGATCCAGACCCTCGCGCAGGACGTGCTGCCGAAGGTCTCCGGAGCCACCCCCACGCCGGTCGCCGCCGGCTGACCGCCGCAGTGCCGGTGGCCCACGGGCGGCCGGCACCAGCGCCGCTCGCATCGGCCCGCGCGGTCTTGTGCGGTGCTCTCCTGACAGCCATCCACGCCACGGGCCAGCAGGCTCGTGGCGTCGTCATCCCTGCGGACCTCATCGGCACGGAGCCCGACCAAGGCACTAGCATCGGCGGGTCACCGTGGGTGACCGGCCACCGCCCGACCGGCGATGGCACGACCGGACCGATGCGAGGGGACTGGACGCACGCATGACGACCAGCAGGGGCGCAGGCGCACAGCGACCCCGGACCGTCGACACCCTGTCCGTCGTGCCGCCGTGGCTCGGCAACATGGCGGCCCTCGGCTGGCGGATCCTGGTCGTCGTCGCGTTGCTGGTGGTCCTGGCCGTGGGTGCTCGCCAGCTGTGGGTCGTGAGCGCGACCATCGTCCTTTCGATCGTCGTCGCTGCGGTGCTGGCGCCTGCGGTGCTCCGCCTGCGTGCTCGCGGACGCTCGCGCACCGCAGCCGCGCTCATCGTCTGGGCGGTGGGGATGCTCGTCGGCGCAGCGTTGCTGGTGCTGCTGGCGGTCGCCTTCGCACCGCATCTGGCGACGCTGGTCCATGACCTCCGCGCGGGCGCCGCGGCCATCGAGGCGGAGATCGAGGCCCATGACCTGCCACCGGCCGTGGGGGTGCTGTGGCACGAGGCGTTCGACCTGGGCGGCAGGCTGCTGGGTGACGTGATCGGCGAGCTCGTCGCATCCGCCGCGAGCGTCGTGACGGCCGTCATCCTCTCCGTGTTCCTCATCTTCTTCCTGCTCCGGGATGGCGACCGCGGCTGGCTCTGGGCGTTCCAGTCCCTGGGCGATCCCAAGCGGGCGCGTATCACGAGCGCGGGCAGTGACGCGCTCATGCGCATCGGCGGGTATCTCCGCGGCACCACCATCCTCGCGGCCCTCATGGGCGCCACCACGTACCTGTTCCTGGTCCTGCTGGGCGTGCCGCTCGCGGGGGCCCTGTCGCTGCTCGTGTTCGTGGCGGGGTACGTGCCCGTGGTGGGTGGCATCGTGTCCACCGCAGCCGTGCTCATCGTCGCGTTCGCCACCGGTGGCCTGGGCACGACGCTGGTGCTGCTCGTCCTGTTCGGGGTCCGCGGCGCGGTCATGGGCTCGCTCGTCCGTCCGTCCGTGTATGGCCGGACCGTGAGCATCCATCCGGCGCTGGTGCTCATCGTGCTGCCCGCGGGCTACGAGCTGGCCGGGGTCGTCGGTCTCGTGGCCGCGGTGCCCGTGACCGCGGTCGTCATCGCGGTCGCGTCCGCGGTCGTGGCGATCGTGGCGCCGGACCCGCCACCGCCGCTACCGGGGATCGTGCCACCCTGGCTCGACCGGTTCGCCCAGTGGGGCTGGCGCATCCTCGTGGTGCTGGCACTCGTCGGGGTAGCGGTCCTCGTGGCGGTCCTCATGCCCCTGGTCGTGACGCCCGTGGTCGTCGCCCTGGTCGTGGCGGCGACGCTCGACCCGCTGGTCGCCGCGCTGGTGCGTCGGGGATGGGGCCGGACGCGCGCGAGCGTCGTGGCGGTGGGTGGCAGCGCCCTGCTCGTCATGGTGCTGCTGGCGCTCGCCACGGTGTCGCTCGTGACGGAGGCCGGTGCGATCGGCGCCGGCATCGAGGCGGGAGCACGGTCGGCCGATGGCTCGGCCGGCGGCAGCCTGGGTCTCGGTGTGGCGGCGGCCGTCCAGGGCGCGACCAGACTCGTCCATGAGGTCCGCGTGGTGCTCTCGTTCGCGGGTGCACTCGGCAGCGTCGGCGCCGTGCTGCTCCTGGGTCTGCTGCTCGCGATCTTCCTGCTTCGTGATGGTGGCCGACTGTGGGCGCGGATCGTGGGCCGGACGCCCGACGTGCACCGGTCGGCGGTCGATGCGGCGGGCTCGCGCGCGGTGGGCGTGCTGGGTGGCTACATGGTCGGGACCGCGGCGGTCTCCGGCGTGGGCGCCGCCAGCCAGTGGCTGATCATGGTCATCCTGGGCATCCCGCTGGCTCTGCCGGTGGCGGTGCTGTCCTTCATCCTGTGCTTCATCCCGTATCTCGGCGGGTTCCTGTCGACGGGCATCGCCTTCCTGCTCGCCATCGCCTACGGGTCGCCCCTCGATGTCCTGATCATGGGCATCTGGACCATCGTGTTCAACATCGTCCAGGGCAACATCGTGAGCCCGCTGGTCTACGGCCGGACCGTGTCGCTCCATCCGGCGGTGGTGTTGCTCGCCATCCCTGCCGCCGGCGCGGTGGCCGGCATCGTGGGCATGTTCATGGTGGTGCCGGCGCTCGGCGTGGTCGCCGTGTCGTGGCGGCCGGTGATGGCCCTCCTCGGAGGGACCGGCACGGAGGCACCCGGGATCATGCCCGGGGATGTCGCTGCGACCACGGCCACGGATCCTGTGGCGGCCGCCCCGGCGTGAGCACCTGACGCTGGCCGTTCGCAGGCCGTCCGCGGATGGTCCACCCGGGTCGCGTCACCGGGCCCGTCGCACCGGGCCCACGATCAGGTGGCGACCCTCGGTCGGAGCAGCTCTCCGCGACCACCGACGATGGCCGCCATCATGAGCCCCATCGCCCCCATGCCGATGACGAACGGGGCCGGGAACCCGGCCATGCTGATGACGACGCCGTACGCCGCGGAGCCGATCCCCAGCCCGAGCTGGTAGCCCAGCGAGTACGTCGCCATGGCGGCACCGACGCGGCCCGCTGAGGCGCGGTCCATGGCGATCGCGAGGTGGATCGGGGAGGTGAGCGCAGCAGCGATCGCGTACAGCACGCCCCCCACCGTCAGCATCGCGACATCCTGCGCCACCACGGCGACGACCAGACCCACGACACCCAGCCCTGCGCCCATGATGACCGGCCATCCCCGGGCCACCCGATCGAGCCGCGGCCCGATGACGATGCGCGCCGCCACCATCGCGAAGCCCATCGCGGGGTAGTAGAGCGCCAGCGCCTCGATGGGGATGCCGTGCTCCCGGGCCCACACGGGTGGGAAGATGAAGAACAGGCAGTTGGTGCTCATCCACAGGAACTCGAGGGTCATCGGCAGCACGACCCGTCGCTCGATCAGCGACCCGACACCCGAGGCACGGGGCGTCGCCGGGCGAGTGGCCGGACGCCACGCGAGCCCGGGTCCGAAGATCGCGATCCCCAGGCCCACCAGGCCGAGCATCGCCGCGAACAGGAATGGCGCCGGCGGACCCCACATGCCCAGCAGGGCAAGGCCGAGCGCGGGCATCACCATCTGCGCCACACCGGGCATCAGGCCGTAGATGCCCGACGCCTCCCCGCGTCGCTCGGGCGGCGCGATCTCGGCGAGCGTCGAGTTGCCACCCGTGTTGAAGGCACCCCACGCCGTGCCGTGGAGCAGGCGCACACCGACCATGGGACCGATACCCGGCACCAGATACAGCAGGCTGCTCAGGGTGAGCCCGCCGATACCCAGGGTGAGCACCCGGCGCTTGCTCCACTCGTCGACGAGGCGGCCGAAGAACGGCCGCAGCAGCACGCTGGGCACGCTGAACACGGCCACGATGATGCCCGCGAGGGCCGCATCACCGCCGGCGTCGATGACGATGACCGGGATGACCGGGTTGACCACGCTGAAGGAGCAGAAGCCCAGGAGCACGAGGGCGCACAGCGCCACGAACGGTCGGGTGTAGAGCGATGCCCGGGGTCCGGGTGGCACGCCCGTGGTCGCCGGTGCGGCCGGTTCGACTGGTTCCCGTGCCACCTTCGCCGCTGGGTCCGTGCTCACCAGAGCTTCGGCTTCATGACCATCAGGAACAGCACCACCACGACGATGACCCGCATGAACAGGCCGCCCCACCGGATCCGGCTGCGGAGCCGCGCCGCCTCCGCCTTCTCCGCGTCGGACAGGTTGGGCAGGCCCTGCATGACGAGCTCCAGCGAACGCATGGTGTCGCGGTTCTGGATGAACGTGGCATACAGGAACGACGCGATGAACAGCACGATCGAGGTCAGGAGCCAGGGCGTGGCCAGGATGTCGTAGTGCATGGTCCAGACGAGCCCGAACCCGCTGAGCAGCACGATCGCGGCGAGGGGATGCGTCCAGCGCGTCGACAGCTCCCGGGTCAGCCGGACGGCGAACGGGATCTGCCCGGGGCCCGCCTGGGCCGCCGCCTGGGTGATCCGGCCGTACACGAAGCTCGGCCCGAGGCCGATGATGCCGGCCCCGATATGCAGCAGCAGCAACCAGCCGTAGGCGGAGGTCAGCATCGTGTCACCCGTGCCCGGGGTCCGGATCGCCCGGCAGCTCGATGGGCCGCCAGCGGCGTCGGCCGTCGACCCGCACGAACCGCCCGAAGCCAGGTTGCGGGAAGTGGCTCGACGCCACCAGCATCCCGTCCTGCTCCAGCTGCTCGAGGACGCGCTTGCGCTGCTCGGCGGCGCGTGGCGGGTCGTAGTCGAAGCGGTGGTGCCAGTCCGGCTCGTACGCGATGATCGGATGGTGGGCGAGGTCGCCCAGGATGAAGCAGTGCTCGCCACCGTTGCTCAGCACGAAGCTGGAGTGGCCGGGCGAGTGGCCATGCGTCGGCAGCGCTCGCAGCGAGGGGAGGACCTGGAACTCGCCCTCGTACGTGTCGAGGACCCCCAGGTCGCCGAGCGGCAGCGCCTGCTCCCGGATGTTGGGGTGCATCTCCGGGATGCGGTTGTAGTGCGCCCAGTCGTTCGCGGGCACCAGGTAGCGGGCGCGCGGGAACCGGGGCCGGATGCCGATCTCGTCGCGGATGAGGTTCCAGCCCACGTGGTCGGCATGGAGGTGGGTGAACACGACCTGGTCGATGTCATCGGGCGTGGCGCCCACCTCGGCCATCTCGTCGAGCAGCGCTGCCGGCGTGGCAGGGGCACCGGGCGGTGCATGGACCGGACCCCAGCCGGTATCGATGAGGATGGTCCGGTCGTCCGCACGGACGAGGAACGCCCGGAAGTTCAGCAGCGACCAGACGTCATCGAGGAGCAGCTCCTGGTAGGGCTCCCATGCCTCCGCGGGCACGTCCGGGTAGTGCCAGGCCGGGTCGATGGCGTGTCGCCGATCCACCATGCCCGTGATCTCGGCGTTCCCGATGCGCAGTCGAACGGCCATCGTCGTGTCTCCCTCCCCGGAACGTCAGGCGTGCGTCGTGGATCCCGTGGCGTCGCCGCTGCGCGCACCGGGTGTCGGCGACCAGACCGTGGCGAGATCGAAGCTCGCCCGGTCCGCCACCTGTCGGAGCCGCCTGCCCGCCTCCGCGACGAGGGCCGCCGGGTCGAGGTGCACCGGGCGCCCACCCGACACCAGCACCCGGCCATCGACCAGCACCGTGTCCACGTCCGATGGGGCCGCGCTGTGGACCACCGCGATCGCGGGATCGACCATGGGCGCCGTATCCAGCCCATCCACGCGCACCAGCACGATGTCCGCGCGCTTGCCGGGCGTGATGGAGCCGATGCGATCACCCAGGCCCAGGGACCGCGCGCCCTCGAGGGTCGCGATGCGCAGGATGTCCCGTGGCGTCATCGCCGTCGCGTCGCCGACACGGGTCACTTCCAGGCCCAGCGCCACGCGCATCGCCTGGAACGGGTCCGCGCTCGCGGCGATGGCCGTGGTATCCAGCGAGAGACTCACACGCACGCCGGCATCCCGCATCTCGCGCAGCTGCGGGAAGCCCATGGCGAGCCGCAGCTCCGTGACCGGGCTGGCGCTCACCGGGATGTCGTGGGCTGCGAGTCGCTCCATCTCACCCTGGGAGATCCAGTTGGCATGTGCCAGCAGCAGGTCCGGGCCCAGCAGGCCGTCCGCGTCCAGCACCTCCACCTGGCGGATGCGGGCGACCTCCTGCTTCGTGCCCGCACAGTGCATCGCGATGGGCAGGCCCAGCTCCCGGGCCAGCCGCCACTCCTCGCGGTAGACGGCGGCCGAGGAACGCGACGGGCCACGGACCGCGCAGCCGACCTGGAGCAGCCCGTCCGAGATGGGCTCCCAGTCGTCGCGGATGCGACCGATCTCCGGGAAGTCCATGGGGTCATCCGGGGAGACCCCGACCTGCGCCATCACGGCGCGCATCTGCTCCATGTTCATGAGCGGGCTCGCGGACGGTGCGCCGTACGAGAAGCGGGCACGCACGCCCAGGTCGCGCAGCGCTCCGAGGTCCGCGTCCGCGTCCGCACGGCTGAGCACGTTGTGCGCCCAGTCGTGGACCGTCGTGATGCCCGCAAGGAGCCCTTCGGTGGCGCCGAGCAGGACGCCCGTGGCGGTGTCCTCGGGATCCAGGTGCGGTGCCAGGAGCGCCTTGCGAGCGAACCAGCCAGCCTCGTGCCCGTCGCCGATGGCGCCCCGGAGGAGCGTGCCCCAGAGATGCCAGTGGGTGTCCACGAACCCGGGGATGGCGACCGTGCCCGTGCCGTCGATGACCTGCGCACCGGGAGCCTCCAGGGCACGGCCGACCGCCACGATCACGCCATCGCGGATCTCGATGTCGCCACGTGGCTCGCCGATGGTGTCGTCCTGGGAGAGGATGATCGCGTCCCGGATGACGACGTGGCCGCGGGCGGGGAGTGGCGCGACGAGGTCGGTCATGCTGCCTCCGTGATCGGATGGCGCGGCCGGCCGTGGCCGCGTCCGGTGATACTCCCGGAGTGTATCCGTTCGCTGGCTGATCGGATACAAGAGTCGTGCGATCGGACTCGGACGTACCGAGGCCCGGAGCGTCATGCCCCGGGCCTCGATCATCGCACTCGTGCGGGCTCAGCGCCCGCGGTCGGTCACTCGGCGGGTGCCGGGTTCGGCGCGAGGCCGAGCGCAGCCTGGGCCGCGTTGAGCGGTCCCGTGTTCACGAACTCCGCGAGGTCGACGGTCACGCCCTCCGGCAGGTTCGCGGTGAGGTACTCCTCGAGCTGGCCGAGGCCGGCTCCCTGGTCCGCCTCGCCCAGTCCGCCGTCCCACGGCGTGTAGTAGGTCAGGTCGATCGGCCAGCCGCTCCGGATGCCATCGTTGATGGTGATGCCGGCACGCTCGCCGAGGCTGAAGATGTAGTCCGCGTTCGCCGGGTCCTGGATGTCCGCGAGGGCCCGGATATGGGCGCTCAGGAAGGCCGCCAGCGTGTTCGGGTTGGCAGCGGCCCAGTCACGGTTCACCGCCATCAGGTCCGAGCCGTAGTCGAACCGGTCGACGACGAACCGACCGCCCCCGTCCAGCACTGCCTGGCGCTGGCGGCTGAAGACGGGCGTCATGAACAGCTTCCCGTCGAGGAACAGCGCGACCCAGGCGTTCGAGCCACCATCCACCGACACGGCGTTGTAGGGCACGCCCGTGATGTCGAACCCGGCCTCCTGGAGCATGCCTGCGCGGAGGTCGAAGTCGAGCGATCCCGGCGTGCCACCGAGCAGGATGTCCTTGCCGGCGAGGTCCGCCGGGGTCTGGATCTCGGGGCGCACCGCGATGGTGTTCGCGGTGAAGTTCTGGTACCCCGCGACGGCCTGGAGCGGCAGTCCCTCCGCGAAGCTGTTCGCGGTGTCGAGGGTCTCGGGGATGCCGATCTGGAGGCTGCCGCCGATGAGGCCGGGCGCGACCTCCTCGGTCTGGATGAGCTGCACATCCGTGAAGCCGGCGTCCGCGTAGTAGCCGCGATCCAGGGCGATGAGGAACGGTGCGCGGCTGTTGAGGTTGGGCAGCCGGTAGCCGATGGTGATGGACGTCTGCTCGGGAGCCGGCAGATCGGCCTTGGCCAGCGCGGGTGGCTGGGCCGGGGCCACGCTGGGCGCCGGCGTGATGCTGGGCGACGCGTCCTGGGCGACCGCGCTGCCGAGCATCGAGGTGGTGAGCACGAGGCTGCCCACGGCGGCAACGCCGATGTGGCGCGTCCGGTGGGTACGGGTCTGGGTCACGGGTCCCTCCAAGGACTCTGGGATGCCGGTCCGGCGCCGTCGCTCGGCGACGCCATCAGGAGAAGGCGCGGCCCGGGAGGGGCGTCCCGGGCCGCGAGGTCACTGTGCGGGGGCGGGATCCAGCGGCAGGCCCAGGTAGGCCTGTGCTGCGTACAGCGGATCGAGGGCCAGGAGCTCATCCAGGTCCACGGTGCCGTCATCGAGATTGGTGGCGAACAGCTCCACCATCAGGTCCAGCGGCCAGCCACCGTCGAACGGCTTGTAGTTCACGATGTCCAGCTCATAGGCGTTGCGGATGCCATCGGTGATCTCGATGCCGGTCGCGGCGCCCAGACCCAGGATGTACTCCTTGTTCGCCGGGTCGGACCACACCTGGATGCCCTTGATGAGGCCGCACAGGAAGGCCGCGGTGGTGTTCGGGTTGGCGGCCACGAAGTCCGCGTAGCCGGTGACGTGGTCGGAGCCGAAGTCCTGCTGGTCGACCCAGAACTGCATGCCCTCGGCCTTCAGGTTGTCGTAGTGGCGGTTGAAGATGGGCGTCATGGCCAGCTTGCCCTCGAGCAGCAGCGCCACCCAGGCGTCCGAGCCGCCGTCCACGGCGACCGCGTTGAAGGGCACGCCGGTCAGGTCGAAGCCGTTCTCCTTGAGCAGCTCGAACCGGACGTCGAAGTCACGCGTGCCGGGCGTGCCACCGAGCAGGATGTCCTTGCCCGCGAGGTCGGCTGGCGTCGCGATCTCGGGTCGCACGGCGATGACGTTCCGGCTGTACGGCCGGTAGCCCGCCACGACCTTGATGGGCAGACCGTCCAGCTGGGCCTGGCCGGTGTCCACCGTCTCCACGAGGCCGAAGTTCAGGCTGCCGGAGGCGACGCCCGCGGTCACCTGCTCGGTCTGGATGAGCTGGACCTCGTCGAGGCCGCACTCCTGCCAGAAGCCCCGGTCCTGCGCGACGAGGAGCGCCGCGACGGAGTTGAGCGACGGCAGGCGATATCCGAGGGTGACGGTGCCGACCTCCGGCGTGCCGAGCGAGCCCACGGGGGCCGGTGTGGGTGCGAACGACGGCGACTGCGCACCGACGACGCCGAACGATGCGAGGGCGGTGCCGACCGCCAGCATCGCTGCGAGAGCGGGCGACCGACGTCGGGCGCCCTGATGACCACGGATCTGCATCACGCCTCCTCTGTTGCTCGGCCGGTCGGTCGACCGGCTCTCGACTATCGCCGCACCCCGATCGGTCGGCCGGGATGCATTGTCCACATGATATATGGACAAACTGCGGACGGCGCTCTGGCCGACCGGATCGGATGCAGGATCGGCATTTGTGTGGACGATCCTGCCCCGGCCCGAGTATCAGCCATGCGTCAAGGTTCGGATCGGTGTCAGATGGCCCCTTCCCGATACCACGGTGCGAGTCGGCGACGGATGAGATCCAGGAGGATCATCGCCACGTTCGCGGTGACCATGAGCACGAGCGTCAGGGCGAGCGCGCCCGCGAGGTCGAACTCGGACGAGAGCAGCCGGATCATGTAGCCGATGCCTGCCGCGCTGCCGATGAACTCCGCGATGACCACGCCGATGAGTCCCCGTGCGATGCCCAGCCGTAACCCCGTCAGGGTGTACGGCAGGATGTAGGGCAGGGTGACCTTGCGGTAGAGCTGCACGTTGGAGGCACCGAACACCCGGCCAGCGCGCAGGAGCGTCTGGTCCACGGAGCTGGCGCCCACCCACACGTTGATGATGATCGGGAACACCGCCATCAGGAAGATGACCACGATCTTGGACTCGGCGCCGAAGCCCAGCCACATCACGATGAGTGGCGCGATGGCGACGCGTGGGGTGGCATAGGCGACCCAGACCACCGGACCCAGCAGGGTGCGCACGGTGCTGATGGTGCCCAGCATGAGGCCCAGCATGATGCCCACGATCGCCGCGAGCACGAATCCGATGGCGAAGTTGGACAGGCTGAACCAGATGTTGTCGAAGAGCAGGTTCCGGTCCGCCAGGCGGCTGAAGGCGTCCCAGATCTGGGTCGGTGGCGGCGTGAACTGTGGGTTGAGCAGCGGCTGGATGATGACGACGCCGTCGATCGTGAGCCCGCCCGCCAGGATCTGGGCGATCACGATGATCGCGACGATCTCGAGGAGCAGCGCGACGTTCCAGCCGATGCGGTCCCAGACACGCCGCGGCAGCGAGCGCGGCGGGATGGGCCGCAGGTGTGACGGCGGTGATGCGGGGATCATGGGGACGGCCGGGCTGGTCATGATCGCACCGTGGAGCGCCAGGACGAGACGCGGCGTTCCAGCAGGCCGATCAGACGCACGGAGAGGACCGATGCGACCACGATGACCAGGAGGATGGCGAACGCCTGGTCCACCCGGAACCGGCTCTGAGCGACCGACATCAGCGCGCCGAACCCGCGAGAGCCGCCGTGGATCTCCGAGACGAGCAGCAGGATCCAGCCGACCACGACGCCCAGGCGGAGGCCGGTCAGGACGAACGGCACCATCGCCGGGAGGATGACCTTGCGATAGGTCTGGATGCGGTCCGCGCCGAACACCGCGGCGGCTCGCTTGAGCGATGGGTCGACGGTGCTCACGCCCGCCATCGTGTTGAGGATGATCGGCAGCATCGAGCTGAGGAACACCAGGAAGATGATGGGTGCGTCACCGAAACCGAACCAGATGGTGGTCATCGGCCGGATCGCGACCAGGGGCATCGCGTAGAGCGCCCAGACGATGGGCGCGATGAGCTTGATGCCTGGCCGCCAGGAGCCGATGAGGAGGCCCAGGAGGACGCCCATGACGGCTGCCAGCGAGTACCCGATGAGGAAGTTCTGGAAGCTCGCAGCGGCCGCTTCCACGAGGGTGCCGTTGCCGATCATGCGCCACAGCGCATCCCAGACCTTGCTGGGTGGCGGCAGGAAGACCGGGTTGACCACCTTCAGGTAGCCCTGGACGAACTCCCAGACCGCGATGATGATCACGAACTCGGCGATGAGCAGCAGCTGCGCCTTGGGTAGCCGCCGGTCCGTGCGCGCCCGGATGGGCGGCGGCAGGGGGCCAGCCGAGGCGGTCGGCGAGGTCGGTGGTGGTGCACCGGTGTGACCCGGGTGGGTGGCGCCCGTCCCGGCCGGAGTCGTCGCCAGGATCCGGTCGCTGGTCATGGGCAGCAGCGCCTCAGCCATCCGCGTTGGCGCGATGTGCGTGGATGATGGCCTCCTCGCGGAGCAGCGTCCACAGGTGCTCGCGCAGCGCGCCGAACCCGGAGTGGGATTTCACGTCGTACTCGCGGCGCGGCCGTGGTAGGTCCACGGGGATGATCTCCCGGATCCGGCCGGGACGCGCGGACGCGACCACGATCCGGTCGGCGAGCGCGATCGCCTCGTCGATGGAATGGGTGATGAAGATGACCGTCTGCTTGGCGGTGGAGATGATCTGCTCCAGCTCGCCCTGCATCACCTCGCGGGTCATGGCATCGAGCGCGGCGAACGGCTCGTCCATGAGCAGCACCTTGGGCTGCGCCACGATCGCCCGGGCGAGGCCCACGCGCTGACGCATGCCACCCGACAGCTGGTGCGGGTAGCTCTGCTCGAAGCCCTTGAGGCCGACCAGCTCGATGGCCTGCTGGATCTCCGCGTCGCCGACGTGCGCGCGTCCGCGCTGCATCTCGACGCCGAAGCCGATGTTGCCCACGACCGTGCGCCAGGGCAGGAGGGCGTAGTCCTGGAACACCATCGCCCGGTCGGGTCCCGGCTTGCTGACGGGTGTGCCGTCGATGAGGATGCGGCCGGACGTGGGCTGGAGCAGGCCGGCGACGGCGTTGATGAGCGTCGTCTTGCCACAGCCACTGGGGCCGACCACGACGATGAACTCACCCTGCTCGATGGCGAGGTTGACCTGCCAGAGGGCGATGAGCATGTTGCGGTGGTCGCTCAGCTCGTATTCGACCGTCAGGTCCTGGATCTCGATATGGGCCATGTCGGTCTCCGTAGGCGCCCGACCCGTGGGTCGGTCGGGGTCAGCGGGGTCGGCGGGGCTCGATGGCGATGCGCTGGGCGATGACGCGACGAGGGTCCGTGCGCGTCATCGTGCGATCCCTCGTCAGGCCTGGTCCGGGAGGACCGCGATGGCCTCGATCTCGATGAGGTAGCCGGTCTGGGCGAAGCCGGCGACCCGGAGCAGCGTGGTCGCGGGGACGTCCTCGCCGTCGAAGTATCGAGCACGGATGTCCCGGAGCTCGTCCTTGTGGATCTGGTACTCCTCGCCGACGTACACGTTGGTCTTCACCACATCGTGGAGGGTGCCGCCAGCCGCCTCCACGATGCGCTGGATGCTGGCGTAGCAGTTCTCGGCCTGCGTGAGGATGTCCTTGGGAAGCGACCCGTCCAGATCGTACCCCACGATGCCACTCAGGAAGACGAGCGACCCGCCTCCGGTGACCTTGATGGCCTGGTTGAATCGCCAGGGAGCCTTGTACACGTCGGGCGGGTTGATGAAGGTCTTCTCCACGGCGCCGATCCTCCCTGGGGGCGTGGTCCTGGGCCTCATCGCGACGCACCGGATGGCGGTCGATGGCACCAGGGCGTATGCGAAGTCCCGCGAAATGTATCCCATCTGGGCCGGTTCGTACACGTTCGGTCGGTGCTATCGTCCGGTCGTGGACCAGTCGGACGCGTCGGATGCCGCCCCGGAGGAGGATCGCCCGCGCTCGCCCATCGTGCTGCGCAGCGGCGACGGGGAGCACGTGGGGCTCGGTCGGCTGCTCGTCGGCGATAGGTCCGCGGAGGGTCGCTTCGCGCTCATCGAGATGGAGGGTCGCCCGAACGTCCGGGTGCCACCCCACATCCACCGGGACGCGGACGAGCTGTTCTACCTCCTGGAAGGGCGGCTCATCGTGCAGGTGGGCCTGGACGAGGTGGAGGCAGGGCCTGGCGACATGGTGCTGGTGCCGCGCGGCGTCAGCCACGGGCATCTCAACGAGGGCGATGCGCGCGTGCGCTGGCTCACCCTGTTCGCTCCCGGTGGCGTGGAGGGCTACTTCCGGGAGCGAGCCCACGCCGGGGTGCGTGCGCGCGGGCTGCCGGAGGCGGAGCGGGCGCGGCTCGACTACGCGGGTCTGGACCCCGCCGAGCATGACCGACTGCGCGAGCGGTACGGGATCGTGATCGTGGAGGATCCCGGGCCGCGCTGATCGGGCATGGGCACCGCCGCGCGCTGTGTGCCCGGATGAGCGCCGAGGGGTCCTGATCTGTTGCCACTTCCAGCGATCTTGTATCCAAAACGCTCGCACTCGGAAGCGAGGCGCGGTACACTGGGCGCGCCCAGCCAACCGGCCAGCCGGCACTCGGCGCGCCCCCGGGCACCCGCCCGCATACGAGACGAGGTCGCATGTATCGCATCACCATCGACGTCGGAGGGACGTTCACCGACTGTCTGGTCATGGACGGCGAGGGCACCCTCCGCCAGTTCAAGTCCTACACCACGCCCCGTGACCCGTCCCAGGGGTTCCTGGACGCGCTGACCAAGGCGGCGGCGGGCTATGGCCACCCGGACCTGGGCGCGTTCCTGGGCCAGGTGGAGCTGATCATCCACGGCACGACCCTCGCGACCAACACGCTCATCAACCGGAATGGCGCCCGCACCGGCATGATCACCACCAAGGGCTTCCGGGACATCATCGAGATCCGGCGCGGCTTCAAGAACGTGCGCACCTCGATGTACGACGTGTTCGTGCCGCCCTACGAGCCGCTGGTGCCACGTCACCTGCGCCTCGAGGCGAGCGAGCGCGCCCTCTACTCCGGCGAGACCCTCACGGAGCTCGATGAGACCGAGACCCGCGCCGCCGCGGAGCGTCTCAAGGAGAAGGGCGTGGAGGCTGTGGTCATCGGCTTCCTCCACTCGTACGCGGACCCCACCAACGAGCAGAAGGCCAGCGCCATCGCTCGGGAGGTGCTGACGGACACGTACGTCACGGCATCCCACGAGATCCTGCCGGTCTGGCGCGAGTACGAGCGCTTCTCGACCGCGGTCGTTTCCGCCTATACGGGCCCCATCGTCGAGAAGTACCTCCGGACGCTCGTCGCCCGGCTCGCGGACGAGGGCTTCCGGGGCAACCTCCTGATGATGCTCTCGGACGGGCTCGTGGAGACCGTCGACTACTGCATCCCGCGTGTGGTCTATCTCATCGGCTCGGGTCCGGCCGCGGCACCGTCCGGCGCGCTCCACATCGGCGACGCCATCGGTACCCGCAACATCCTGTCCGTGGACATGGGTGGCACCAGCTTCGACATCTGCATGGTCCAGGACGGGGAGATCCCGACCACCACCGAAGCGTGGGTCCAGGACGAGCGGGTGGCCATCAAGATGGTGGACATCCAGTCGGGCGGTGCGGGCGGTGGCTCCATCGCCTGGATCGACCAGCTGGGTCTGCTGCGTGTCGGCCCCAAGAGCGCCGGTGGCGATCCCGGACCCGCCTGCTACGGCAAGGGCGGCACCGAGCCGACCGTCACGGACGCGGACCTGGTCCTGGGCTATGTGCCCGCGGACTACTTCCTGGGCGGCGAGATCGCGCTCGACGCGGATGCCGCCAGGGCCGCGGTCAGCACGGTCGCCGAGCCGCTGGGCCTCTCGGTCGAGGCCACCGCGAGCGCCATCTTCACGACCGTCAACTCCTACATGGCCGACCAGATCACCGAGGTCGCCACGCGGCGTGGCCACGATGTGCGCGACTTCGCGCTCGTCGCGGGTGGTGGCGCGGGCCCGGTGCACGCGGCCGCCATCGCGGACCTGCTGCACATGCCCCAGGTGGTCATCCCGCCCATCGCGGCGACCTACTCCGCGTTCGGCATGTTCGCCATGGACGTGGGCCGCAACTACGCGCGGTCCTATATCACGCGTGCCAAGGACCTGGATCCGGCACACGTCCAGGAGCTCTATCAGGGGATGGAGGCGGAGGCCATCGCGGGTTTCGCGGCCCTGGGCGTCGACGCCTCGGACGTCACGTTCGCGCGGACCGCGGACGTGCGCTACCTGGGCCAGTTCCACGAGGTGGAGGTGAGCGTCCCGTCGGGCGCCATCGACCAGGCCGCCATCGACGCCGCGCTCGCGGACTTCCACAAGCGCCACCGCCAGCTGTACACGTTCGACATGCCCTGGCAGCAGGTGGAGCTGCTCACCTTCCGGCTGCGTGCCACGACGCCCAAGGCGCCCTTCACGATGCGCGGCATCGAAGCGGGCGGCCCGGACAGCTCGGCGGCCCTCAAGCGTCGCCGGACCGTGTGGTTCGACGGCGAGCCCATGGACACGCCGGTCTACGACGGCGCGCTGCTGCGCGCGGGCAACGAGTTCCACGGCCCGGCCATCGTGGAGGAGACGACCACCAGCGTCGTCATCCCACCGCGCTACGCGTGCCGCGTGGATGACGTCCGGAACTATGTGCTCACGCGCGATGGCGCCCAGGTCCGCGGGACCGGCACCGGCGACGCGGGCGCCCAGCTCGTGGGAGGTGCCGCATGACCAAGGCTGACCGCACCGGCGCGGAGGCAGTCTCCACCGGCCGGGACATCGATCCGATCACCCTGTCGACCGTGTGGCATGGCTTCCAGTCCATCGGACGGGAGATGCGTCACGTCATCGACCGGACCGCGCAGAACTACCTCATCGCGCAGCTCCACGACATGGCCGCGGGGATCTGGGACGTGCACGGCAACACCATCGCCGTGCCCGAGGGCCCCACCTCGATGTTCCTGTCCCAGGGCTTCACGGTGAAGTACATCATGGAGCGCATGGGTCACACCCTGAAGCCGGGGGACGTGATCCTGTGCAACGACCCCTACAAGGGGTACTGCAACCACCTGCCCGACTGGGGCTTCTTCCGGCCCGTGTTCTACCAGGGCGAGCTGCTGTTCATCGTGCTCACGCGTGGGCACCAGCTGGACACCGGTGGCGCGTTCCCGGGTGGCTACTTCCCCAACGGCTATGACATCCACGCCGAGGGGATCATGATCCCGCCCATCAAGGTCGTGGACCAGGGTGTCGAGCGCACCGATGTGCTCGAGCTCATCTGGAACAACGTCCGCTGGCCGGAAGGCGTCAAGATCGACAACTACGCGCTCATGGCCGCGCTCCAGGTCGCCGACGACCGCATCGTGGCGCTCCTCGACAAGTACGGCCGGGACGAGGTCCTCGAGTGCGTCGACGAGATGATGGACCGCATGGAGCGCTCGGTCCGCACCCAGCTCGCGGCGGTCCCCGACGGCACCTGGTCCGGTGAGTCCTCGACCGATGACGACGGCACCGTGCTCGACGAGCAGGTGACCGTCCGCTGTGACGCGACCATCAAGGGTGACGAGCTCATCCTCGACTTCTCGCGCAGCGACGGCCTGCGCAAGGGCTTCGTCAACTGCACCTACTCCTCCACCTACAGCCGCGCGGTCGCGGGCTCCTTCCTGTACTTCGACTCCGCGCTCGCCGAGTTCCACAACGAGGGCTCGATGCGCGCCGTCACGGTCATCGCACCCGAGGGGAGCGTGGTCAACGCCACGTACCCCGCGACGGTGGGTGGCTCGCCCGTGAACGTGGGCACCCAGGTCCTGGAGGCGACGGTCAACGCGCTGTCCAAGGCGATGCCCGACAAGGCCATCGCGGGCTGGGGTCGCCGACGCGGTCACTACATCGCGGGCATCGACCCGCGCACCGGTGAGCGCTACGTCCAGACGACCACCGACGCGGACGGTGGCGCCGGCGCGGTCTTCGGCTTCGACGGCTACGAGGGCGCCCTGGGCATGTCCGGCCTGGGCTCCATCAACCGCGGCTCGGTCGAGGAGATCGAGATCCGTTTCCCGTGGCGCACGGTCAAGTGGCACTTCGTGCCCGACATGTCCGGTGCCGGCAAGTGGCGTGGTGGCTGCGGCATGCTCTGGGAGGTCGAGAACCTCGGCGGGGACGTGGGCGCGGCGACCGGCTCCTCGGATGGTGACCTGACCCAGCCGCCGGGCGCGCTCGGTGGCGAGGATGGGCCGCTGTCCCGGATGTACATCCGCAAGGGCGACGATGTCACCCCGGCACGCACCCACCGCATGGTCCAGATCAGGACCGGCGAGATCCTGGGCAAGGTGTCCGGCGGCGGCGGCGGCGTGGGCGATCCCTTCGAGCGGGACCCCGAGCGGGTGCTCAAGGATGTCATCGACGAGATGACCACCATCCCGTACGCGAAGGACGTGTATGGCGTGGTCATCCTCGACGGCGATCCGCCGACGCTCGATGCCGAGGCCACCCGCGCGCTTCGGGCGACCCGGGCGACCGCGTGACCTCCGTCCCCGATCCGCTCGGCATGCTCGAGCGGATGTGGTTGATCCGCGCCTTCGAGGAGCGGGTGTCGGAGCTGTATGCCCGCAACCAGATCGCGGGCCTGCTCCACCTGGGCATCGGCCAGGAAGGCGTCGCGGTCGGGCTGGCCTGGGGTCTCGAGCCCCGGGACCGGCTGTTCGGCGGGCATCGCGCGCATGCGCATGCCCTCGCACGCGGCGCCGACCCGGCACGGCTGCTGATGGAGATCGCGGGTCGCGCCACCGGCTACTGCGGCGGCAAGGGCGGCACGATGCACATCGCGGCACCCGAGACCGGGTTCGTGACGGCTACCGGTGTCGTGGCGGGCAACATCCCGCTCGCGCTCGGCTCGGCGTATGCGTCCACGGTCAGCGGGGATGGCGCACTCGGCGTCGTGGCGTTCGGGGACGGCGCCGGCCAGACCGGCTCGTTCCATGAATCGCTCAACATCGCCGCGCTCTGGGGGCTGCCGCTACTGTTCGTGTGCGAGAACAACGGCTATGCCGAGTTCTCGCCGCTCTCCGCGCACACCAAGGTGGAGCGGCTGGCCCGCCACGCGGAGACGTATGGCATCCCGGCGGTGACCGTGGATGGCAACGACGCCGCGGCCGTCCTCGCGGCTGTCCGGGACGGGGTCGACCGCGCTCGGGCTGGTGGCGGCCCGACGTTCATCGAAGCGCTCACCTACCGGCTGCGGGGCCACTACGAGGGGGACCCGGGCAAGTACCGGGAGCTCTCCGAGCTGGCCGACTGGAAGCAGAAGGACCCCATCGCGCGCTTCGTCGCGGACCAGGGGCTCGAGGCCGAGTCCCCGGCGGCGGAGGCACGTGCCCGTGCGATCGTGGACGCGGCCACCGACGCCGCGCTCGCGGCGCCGCACGCGTCCGTGGACCAACTGCGCACCCAGGTGACCGCGGAGGCCGTCGCATGAGCACGCTTCGGTATATCGACGCCATCCGCACCGCCCTGGACATCGAGCTGCGGCGCGATCCGAGCGTCGTGGCGCTCGGTGAGGACGTCACCTACGGTGGGCCCTTCGGTGCCACCAAGGGCCTCGCGGACACCTACGGCACCCGCATCAAGGACACGCCCATCAGCGAGGCCACCGTGATGGGCCTCACGGTCGGCGCCGCCCTGTCCGGGCTACGGCCCGTGATGGAGGTCATGTACATCGACTTCATCACGCTCGCCATGGACCAGCTGGTCAACCACGGCGCCAAGCTGCGCTACATGACCGACGGCCTGCTCCAGGTGCCCATGGTCATCCGGGCCCAGGGTGGTGCACGGGGCTCGATGGGTGCCCACCACTCCCAGAGCCTCGAGGCGTGGTTCGCCCACGTCCCGGGCCTGACGGTCGTGGCACCGTCCACGCCGGCGGACGCGCAGGGCCTCCTCCAGTCGGCCATCCGGTCGGATGACCCCGTGCTGTACCTGGAGCATCGAGGGCTCTACTGGCAGAAGGGCGAGGTCCCCGATGGTGACGACGCCGCGCTGGTACCCATCGGCCGGGCGATCGTCCGCCGCGCAGGCTCGGACGTGACCATCGCCAGCTGGTCGCACATGATGGGCGCCGCGCTCGCCGCCGCGGACCAGCTTGCAGCAGATGGCATCGAGGCGGAGGTCATCGACCTGCGCAGCCTCCTGCCGCTGGACCTCGACGCGCTCCTCGGCTCGGTCGGGCGCACCGGCCGACTGGTGATCGCGCACGAGGCGGTGACCCAGGGTGGCCTGGGGGCGGAGATCGCGGCGCAGGTCCAGGAGCGTGCCTGGGCGGAGCTTGCGGCTCCCATCGCACGGGTGGGTGCGCCGTTCGTGCCGCCACCCTTCGCACCGGAGCTGGAGCGGGCGTTCGTGCCCGATGTCGATGCCATCGTCGCCGCCGCGCGACGGGTGCTGGACACCCCATCCCGAGCCGCACGCCCATCCCCGCAGTCCGTGGAGGCCTGACGCATGCTCCCTGACCTGCCCGGCGAGGAGCTCGTGGCGCAGCTGCGCACGATGCTCCGCATCCGCCGCTTCGAGGAGGCGCTCATCCGCCTCGCCGCGGACCACGACATCGGTCACTTCCATGTCTACGTGGGGCAGGAGGCGACCGGCGTGCCGGCGCTCGCGCTGCTGGGCGACGGGGATGTCGCATACACCACGCATCGCAACCACGGACATCTCATCGCCCGCGGCGTGTCACCGGCGGGCATGGTGGCGGAGATCCTGGGCAAGGCCACTGGCATCAACCGGGGCAAGGGCGGCACGCTCCATCTCGCATCCGCGGCCCACGGCTTCCCGACGACCTCATCGAGCGTCGGCGGGCCGCTGCCCATCGCGGTCGGCTCCGCGTTCGCGTTCCAGGAGCTGGGCCTCGATCGGGTGAGCGTGGCGCTGTTCGGTGACGGCGCCCTGGAAGAGGGCGCCTGGCACGAGTCCATCAACATCGCGGCCATGCGCAAGGCGCCCATCATCTTCCTGTGCGAGAACAACTCGCTGGAGGCGCTCGGTCAGAAGGCGAACGAGTACCCGTCCTCGACGCTCGCCGCGGTGCGCCTGACCGACCTGGTCGACCCCTTCGGGGTCCCGGCGGTCCCCATCGATGGCACCGACACGCGGGCCGTCCACGAGGCGATGGCCGAGGCCGTCCAGCGCGCCCGGACCGGTGGCGGCCCCAGCTTCATCGAGGCGCGCACGGTCCGCTGGCCGGGCAACCGACCCCTGTGGCCGCAGCTGCTCACCGGTGAGACGGACGTGACGTTCGCGTGGGATCCGTCGGGCATCCCCGCCGAGCACGAACGGTGGTGGAGCCAGCAGGACGGCCTGCTGCGCTTCCTGCGGGAGCTGCTGGATGCCGGGCACGTGACCCGCGAGCAGGCCATCGCCATCGACACCGAGGCGCGCGACGAGATGGCGGCCGCCGTCACGTTCGCGCTGGAGAGCCCGTATCCGGAGGCTGAGGAGGCGTTCGAGCATGTCTTCGCCTGAGACGTCGGCCGCCCTCGGGGCGGATCCGTCGGACGCGTCCGATCCGTCGGTGATGTCGGATCCGCCCGCCCGGGCGGGCTGGAGCCGCCTGTCCTACGCGGAGGGCATGGCGCTCGGTCTGCGTGAGGCGCTCGCCAGCGACCCGACGGTGCGCCTCATGGGTCAGTACTTCTTCGGTCTCACGCCGTGGCGGCGCCTGACCGTGGACATCCGGGAGCGCTTCCCGGACCGGGTCTGGGATCCGCCCATCGCTGAGATCGGGTACGTGGGGACCGGCATCGGCGCCGCGATCTCCGGGCTTCGGCCCATCGTGGACGTGGCGACCGCGAGCTTCATCTTCCAGCCCTTCAGCCAGGTGGTGAACGAGGCCGCCAACATCCACTACATGACCGGCGGCCAGACCCGGGTGCCCATGGTCATCCACGTCAACCACGGCATCCGGGGCGGCGGTGCGGCACAGCACTCCCACAGCCCGCAGGCGATGCTCTGGAACACGCCCGGCATCAAGATCATGACACCCAGCTCCGCGCGGGACGTGCGGGGCCTCCTGCGGACCGCCGTCGAGGACGACAACCCCGTGTTCTGGGCGGACCACGCGAAGCTGTTCGACTACGTCGATGACGTGCCGGACGCCGAGGAGCGCATCCCGTTCGGTGTCGCGGAGATCAAGCGTGCGGGCACGGACGTGACCATCGTGGGCACCTCGCTCATGGTCCGACGAGCGCTGGAGGCGGCCGAGATCCTGGCCGCGGATGGCATCTCCGCGGAGGTCGTGGACCCGCGCACCCTCGTGCCCTTCGACACCGAGACGATCCTCGAGTCGGTCGGCCGCACCGGTCGCCTGGTCATCGTCGATGAGTGCCACCAGAGCTGCGGCGTCGGCGCGGAGATCGCGGCGCGGGTCGCGGAGCACGCGTTCGATGCGCTCCGGGCACCCATCCGGCGGATCGCCACGGCGGACGTGCCCATCCCGTTCGGACGCCCCATGGAGGAGCTCGTCGAGCCATCCGCTGCGAAGGTCGTCACAGCCGTGCGTTCGCTGCTCGGATGAGCGGCCAGGTCATGCGCGCCATGGCCGTCGATGCGCTCGGCGGCGTGGACCGGCTGGCGCTCCGGGAGCTGCCGCGACCCGAGCCGGCTGCCGACGAGGTGCTCATCCGGGTCGCCACCGTGGGCATCAACCGCCAGGACCTCATCACCATGGTGGGTCGCTTCCCGAACCCGCACCTGCGCCTGCCGCACGTGCCGGGCATCGATCCGGCGGGGTCCGTGGAGGATGTCGGCGCGGACGTGACCCGGGTCGCGGTGGGCGACCGGGTGGTCGTGAAGCCGCCCATCAGCTGTGGCGTGTGCGAGCTGTGCCTCGCCGGTGAGGACGATGCCTGCCCCGATCTCCGGAGCGTGGGCGTCCACCGCCAGGGTGGTCTCGCGGAGTACGTCGCGGTCCCGGAGCGGAACGTGTTCCGCATCCCGGCCGGGGTCACGTTCGGCGAGGCGACCGTCTTCGCGCACTCGTTCCCGGTGGCGCTCACGCTGCTCCGGCGGGTCGGGGTCACGGAGCGGGACACGCTGCTCGTGCCGGGTGCCTCGGGGAGCGTCGGCTCCGCGATCGTGCAGCTCGCATCCGTGATCGGGGCCCGCGTCGTGGCGGCCGTCGGTGGACGTGCCCACGCGGACATCGTGGGGCAGCTCGATCCGTTCGCGGTCATCGACTACGTCGAGACACCCACCTTCTCCTCCCTCGTCCGGGAGCTCGTGCCGGGCGGCGTGACGGTGCACGTGGAGACCTCGTCGGACCCCGCGCTCTGGACGGAATCGCTCGCCTGTCTCGCACGGCGGGGCCGCGTGGCGGTCATCGGCGCACACGCCGGCCCGGTGGTCCAGCTGGACCTCAACTGGCTGTTCCGCCAGCGTGCCTCGATCGTCGGTTGCTCGGGCTCCAACCTGGCCGCGTTCGGTGATGCGCTGGAGCTCCTGGGGGAGGGCCGTCTCACCGTGCCCATCGACCAGGTCGTCTCGCTGACGGAGGCGCCGGCGGCCTATCGACGGCTCATGGGACGGGACCACCACGGCAAGACCATCGTCGACCTCGCGCTCACCACCTGATCCCAGCGACACCGCAGCTCGACACCATCGACCGCCCGACCGATACGGAGGATGCCATGGATGCGAACGCCCTGACCACCGGCGCCTGGCTGGAGGAGCACCTGGACGACCCGAACGTCCGGATCATCCAGCTGATGCACGAGCCCGATATCGACGACTACACCGATGGCCATATCCGGGGCGCCATCCGGGTGTTCTGGAAGGACCTCCTCTGGGACACGTTCGACCGGGAGTTCGCGACGCCGGCACAGCTGGCGGAGCGGCTGGGTGCCTTGGGCATCGGTCCCCACACGACGCTCGTGCTCTACAGCGGCCGCAACCACTACGCGATGTACGGCTACTGGATCATCCGGGAGCTCGGTGGGCACGCGGACGTGCGCGTCCTCGATGGGTCCAAGAAGCGCTGGACCATGGACGGTCGGCCGCTCACGACCGATGTCCCGGTCATCACGCCCGTGGACTACCCGGTGCCGGACCGGGCCCGGGACGACTCCTCGCGCGCCTATCGGGACGAGATCCTCGCCGGTCTGGGTCGCGAGGGACGGGTGCTCATCGATGCCCGGACGCCCGAGGAGCACCAGGGGACCCGCGTGAAGCCGGCGCCGTCGTTCGACCACGGCGCCGAGCGATACGGCCACATCCCGGGCGCCCGCAACCTGCACGCGCGTGACCTGCTCGACCCGAACGACTTCACGATGAAGCCACGCGAGGAGCTCGAGCGGATGTTCCGGGCCATCGGCGCGGCGCCCGACCAGGCGACCGACGCGATCGCGTATTGCCGCCTCTCGCATCGCGCGTCGAGCATCCGGTTCGCGGCGCGCCATGTCCTGGGCTGGGACCACATCCGCGTCTACGACGGGTCGTGGACCGAATGGGGGAGCTCCGTGGGGCTGCCGATCGAGCGCGACCCCGAGGTGGTGCCGCCGCCAGGCCCCTGACGCCGGCACGGAGCCTCGGGACCCCCATCACCACCGTGTCCCTGCCACCCCACCGAGTCGACCACGGATAGTCGCCCCATGCGTGGCCAGGCGCGGATCCCGTGGGTGGCGTGGCAGCTGGCCGTCGCGATGTTCGCGGCGACCTCGTCCGGCAACATCCTCACACCGCTCCTGCCGCAGCTCCAGCAGGAGTTCGGCATCCCCCTGACGACCGCCGGGCTGGTCGTCGCGGTCTTCGGGCTGACCCGGCTCATGGTGGACCTGCCATCGGGGTTCCTGGCCGACCGAGTGGGCCGGGTGCGCCTCGCGGTCATCGCCATCGTCGCCCTGGCGATCTCATCCGTGGTCGGCGCCTGGTCGCCGAACATCGAGGTGCTCATCGCAGCGCGGGCCGTCGCCGGCTTCGGCGTGGCCATCATCGCGATGGTGGTCCTGAGCGCGATGAGCGACGCCGCGGACGCGGCCGACCGTGGACGTGTCATGAGCCTGATGCACCTCGCCAACAACACCGGCATCGGGCTCTTCCCGGTCATCGGCGCGCTGGTCGGCGTCGCCTTCGGTTGGCGGGCCACGTTCATCGTCACCGGCGTGACCACGGCGGTCTGTGCCCTGACGTTGCTCCCCTCGCTCCGAGCACTGGACCGCAGCTCGCGCGTGATGACCGTGACCCGCAGGTCCGCGGCACCGGCGGTCGCCGGCACGCGACGCGTTGGTGCCCTGGCGGTGCTCTACGCGGGCGTGGTCGCGAACCACATCCATCGACATGGCTTCCGGAACACCCTCGTGCCGCTCTATGGAGCGCTGGTGATCGGCCTTGATGCGCAGCCGATCGCGCTCGCTGTCGCCGGCATGGCGTTCGCCGGGTTGCTCGTCGCGATGCCCGGCGGTGTCGCCAGCGACCGATATGGACGCCGGCGCGTGATCGTGATCGGCCTCACGTGCCTCGCACTCGCGGACCTCACGTTCCTGGGGACCGTCGATGCCACGACCTTCGTGCTGGCAGCGCTCGTCGTCGGCGCGGTCGACTTCTTCGCGAGCTCCCAGTCCGCCGCGGTCGCGGAGCTCACCACGCCGGCGGAACGGTCCCGGGCCCTCGGAGGCTTCCGTTTCTCGGTCGACCTCGGCGCCTTGATCGGGCCGATCCTCCTCGCGTGGTCCCTCGAGCACCTGGGGGCACCGGGCGCCATCTGGGTGACGACGCTCGTGCTCCTCACGGCCGCCATGGCCAACCGCATCGGATTGCCGAGGCTGGCGGGCCACACGCGTGCCGCCGTCACACCGCCCGACGGTGGCTCGGGCGCGGCCCAGGCGCGGCCCTGATGGCATCGATCCAGGTGGCAGGATTCCATTGACACTCGTATACGTTCCTCAATAGACTGCGTACACGACTCACGCCTTTGTATCCGTTCCTGGACGACGGCCTTCGTGCCGGACGCTCGCCGGATGCATCGGCCCACGCGCGATGAGGAGGTGCTGCATGAGCCGTCGTTCGTCATCCTGGTCCGTGCCGAGGGCAGGTGCAGTCGCCCTGCTCGTGGCGGCACTCGGATCCCCGGTCGCCGCCCAGTCGCCCGCGGCGCCGGTCACACCGGAGACCACGTCCTTCCAGTTGGCTATCGGTGGTCCAGGGCTGTCCACCGTGGGGATCCTGGCGACGGTCGCGGACCTCAACCAGCAGGGGTGGCAGATCGAGACGCCGGAGCTCAGCGCGGGTGAGCTCCAGCTGCAGGGCGTCGCCAGCGGACAGTTCCAGATGTCCAGCGGCCAGGGCCCTGGCGTCCTGCTGGCTGTCCAGCAGGGCCTGCCGGTGAAGATCCCGATGTCCCGCATCAAGAACGAATGGACGCTCTACTCCAAGAGCGAGATCACCGAGTGCGCGCAGCTGGACGGATCGCGGCTGGCCATCCACAGCGAGGGCAGTCCGGCCACGTTCATGGTCCGCGACTGGATCGCCCAGAACTGCCCGGGCATCACGCCCAACTACATCATCCTCCCGGGCTCGGAGAATCGGTACGCCGCGCTGCTGGCGGGCGAGATCGACGCGAGCCCCATCGAGCTTCCGGACGCCATCGCCCTCGAAGCGGAGGCCGGTGACCGGTTCGGTCGCCTGACCAGCTTCGCGGAGACCCTTCCGGATCTGCTGCTCACGCCCATCTACGTCAACTCCGACTGGGCTGCGGCCAATCCCAACACGGTGTCCGTCTTCCTCGAGGAGCTCCTCCAGCAGCACCGCAAGTTCAACGCGGACGCCGAGTACTTCAAGGCGCGGGTGCTGGAGGTGTTGCCGGCGACCGATCCGGCCCGCGTGGATGCGTCCGTGGCGGCCTACCGCGAGCTCGAGATGTACGATCCGAACGGCGGCATCGCTCCCGAGCAGCAGCAGTTCACCATCGACTTCGTGACGAACGCGGGCGGCATCGAGCCCGGTCTGGCGCCGGAGCAGGCGTTCGACCGGACCTACCTGGACGCCGCGCTCGACCGCATCGGTCGGCAGTAGGGAGATCCCTGACCCGGATCCACGTGTCCGAGGACGTGCACGGGCGACCGTGCGCGTCCTCGGATGTCCAGCGCTGAGGGACCGGCCCTGAACATCGACCGATTGCTCGACTCCCGCTGGTTCCTGCGTGCACTGGCGTTCGCCGCGTTCGCGCTCGTCTGGCAGGTGTACGCGACCGCGGCTGGTGGCTTCTTCGTGCCGACCTTCACCGAGACGGCCGCGGCGATCGGCAGGCAGCTGGCGTCGCCCGAGGTCTGGCAGGCGTTCGCGACCAGCAACATCGCGATGGTGCTGGGGTTCGGTCTGGCCGTCGTGATCGGGATCCCGCTCGGCTTCCTGATGGGTCGCTTCCGACTCGCCGAACGCGCCATCAACCCGTATCTCAACATCCTGCTGGTGACGCCACTCGCGGGCATCATCCCGCTGCTCATGATGTCGCTGGGTATCGGCCTGGCCTCGCGGGTCATCGTGGTCTGGTCCTTCGCCATCGTCATGGTCGTCGTGAACACGCGGGCGGGCGTTCGGCAGGTGGACCGGTCCCTCATCGACATGGTCCGCCTGTTCGGCGCCGGCGAGCTGGGCGTCTGGCGACGCGTGATCCTGCCCGGGTCGCTGCCCGCCGTGCTGGCCGGGGTCCGCGTGGCCCTTGGACGTGCCGTCACGGGCATGGTCATCGTCGAGCTCGTCATGGTCTCGGTCGGGATCGGCGGCCTGATCCTTCGCTACCAGGCGTTCTTCCGCTTCGCCGAGCTGTACGGCATGGTGGTCCTCATCATCCTGGAGGCCCTGATCCTGCTCGCGATCGTGGACTGGGTCCAGCGCAAGGCGACGCCCTGGGCGTCGATGACGAGCATCAGGGACTGACGCACGTGACCGCTCTGCTCCGCTTTCGCCGATCGTCCGGGGGTATCGTGTGATCGAGATCAAGGGACTCAACAAGTACTTCCCTGGACGAGGCCGCAGCGAACCCGTCCAGGCGCTCCGCGACGTGGACCTGACCATCCGCGACAACGAATTCCTGACCATCCTTGGCCCCTCGGGCTGTGGCAAGACGACGCTGCTTCGCAACATCGCGGGCCTCGTGCCCTGGGACACCGGTGAGATCCTCGTGGACTCCCAGCCCGTCCGCGGACCGTCGCCCGAGCGAGCCATGGTGTTCCAGAACTTCGCGTTGCTCCCGTGGTCGACGGTCCTGGCGAACGTCGCCATCGGCCTGGAGATCCGCGGCGAGCCACGGGGACCACGCGAGGCGAAGGCACGTGAGCTGATCGAACGGGTCGGCCTGAGCGGGTTCGAGGACCGCCTGCCCGGCGAGCTGTCGGGCGGCATGCAGCAACGGGTGGGCCTGGCGCGCGCGCTGGCCGTGGACCCGTCGGTCCTGCTGATGGACGAGCCGTTCGGCGCGCTCGACGAACAGACGCGCCGACTCCTCCAGGAGGAGCTGCTGCGGATCTGGGAGCAGACGCCCAAGACGGTCGTGTTCATCACCCACAGCATGGAGGAGGCGGTGCTCCTGGGCGACCGGATCGTCCTCATGAGCGCGCGGCCCGGCCAGGTGGACGACATCATCGAGGTGCCGCTCGCCCGGCCACGTTCACAGCACATCAACGAGCTCGGCGAGTCACCCGAGTTCGCCAGCATCACGACACACCTGTGGACCCGCCTGCGATCCATGCAGGTGCTCAACACGTGACCGTCCAGTGGGCCGCCCGGTGACCACGTCACGGGGCTCCAAGGCCGTCGTCCAGACCACGGAGGCGATCACCGGCACCCAGCCGGTGCGGCGTCGTGCGCGCCTTCGCGGCTGGGAGCGAGCGGTGGGACCCGTCTCGTTGCTCGCCGGCGCCATCGCCTGGGAGGCGATCGGGCAAGCCCTGGATGTCTCGGTCTTCCCACCGCTCTCGGCCGTCCTCGGTCGGCTCGGGGAGCTGCTCGCGGACGGCACGATCCTGGGATACCTGGCGACCAGCGTCACGAACCTCGCGATCGGGTTCGCCGTCGCCCTGGTGTTCGGGCTGACGCTGGGCGTGCTCATGGGCGTCTATCGGCGCGTCGAGATGGCCCTGGATATCTATGTCCGCGCCATGCTGACGGCGCCGTCACTCGTGTTCGCCCCGATCTTCTTCACGCTCTTCGGGCTGGACCGGATCACGATCGTGGGCGTCATCGTCCTGTATTCGACGTTCATCATCGTCCTCAACACCGCGGAGGCGGTCAAGACCGCGCCTCGGAGCCTGGTGGAGATGGCTCGCTGCTATGGCGCGGGCGACCGGTTCGTGCTGCGGCGGGTCATCCTGCCATCCGCGACGCCGCTCATCATGGCGGGCGTCCGGCTCGGCGCCGGCCGCGCCGTCAAGGGCATGATCAACGGGGAGATGTTCGTCGCGGTGGTCGGCCTGGGCGGCGTGGTCATGACAGCGGGAAGGAACTTCGACGCGGAGACGGTGCTGGCGGTGATGACGCTCATCATCGTCCTGGCGTTCATGGTCGTATGGCTCGTGGAGCGACTCGACCGGCGACTGACCGCGTGGCTCCCGGAGACGAACCGCGCCTAGTCGACCAGGACACCCATCCGACGCAGGGACCCCAGGACCACCCGATCCCACTCGTCCGGTCGCTCGAGCATGCAGGCATGGCCCGCGCCCTCGATGACCACGTGCTCCGAGCCTGCGATCCGCCGGTGCAGCTCCTGTGAGCCGGCGAGTGCGTAGTCCTGGTCCCCGTTGATGATGAGGACCGGGGCCTGGACCTCGTACAGGTCCGATGGATCGGGCGACCCGTGTGCCTCGAACAGGCGGATGACCGATGGGATGTCCACCAGCGCCCCGCGGTCCGCCAGGATGGCTGCGAGCGCACGACCCTGGTCGGTCGTCGTGAAGCCCGCCGCCAGCCCATCATCGATGTGTGTCTGGCGGTAGCGGAGGCCGTCACGGCGGTATCCCTCGATCCGCCGCCGGGCAAACGCCTTGTCGGGGCTGTGGCTCGTCCCGGTGAGGACCAGCGCCCGGACCTCCGACGAGCGGAGTCGCGCCATGTGGAGTGCGAGGCTGCCGCCGATGGAGACGCCGGCGATGATGGGCCGCCGCAGACCGGCCTCGTCCACGATCCGCCAGATGGCCGCGGCGAGCATCTCCATCGTCGTCGGCCCGCGCAACGGTCGGGAGTGACCATAGCCCGGCAGGTCGATCGTCAGGATCCGATGCCACGTGCCCAGGTGGGCCGCCTGATACAGCCACATGCTGCTGTCCAGGGGATTCGCATGCAGCAGCACGAAGGGCGGCTCCCCGACGCCCTGGAGCGCATGGTGCAACGTGCCGATGGGTCCCTCGTCAGACACCCGACAACGCCTGGATCAGGAACGGCTCACCGGCTGCGGTCGCCTCGAGGCCCGCGCGGAGCGCCGACCGAAGCTCGCCGAACGTCCTGACGGTCGGATGCGTCGTCACGCCCATCGCGCGCGCCATCAGCTCGAGATCGACCGGTGGGTCGTCGATGCGGACGCCGGATACGGCACGAGCCTCGTCGCGGCCCCTGCTCCGCGCCACGGCCTGCTGATGGAGCGCATCGCGACCGTAGGACCGGTTGTCCTCGACGACGGCCAGCAGTGGGATCCGCTCGTGAGCCGCCGTCCACAGGGCCTGGGGAAGGTAGAGGGTGTCCCCATCGGTCAGGAACGCGATCGCGACATGCTCCGAGCCCCGGAGTGCGAGCGCTGCGCCGACCGAGGCCGGCAACGCGTACCCGAGGCCTTCGCCGCCCGACCGGCCGAGATACTGCGATGGCCGCGACAGTCGAAGGGCACGTCTCGCGTGCCCCGCGAGGCTGCCGTGCGTCACCACGACCCGTTCGTGTGGCAGCACCGCTGCCGCCGCGGCCGCGATGGTCCGCTTGTCGAGGGGCGCGTCATCCGCCAGGTCGCTCACCGCGGGTGGGGCTGCCCGGCCGGGATCCGTCCCGCCGGCCCTGGGCACCGGGACGGCACCCAGTGCAGCTGCGAGCGCGTCGATGGACCGACCCACGTCACCGACCAGGCGGTGCGTGACCGGTCCGGAGGACGCGGGGACGACCCACGTGCTGTTGCGCAGTGGCCAGGCGCTGGCGTCGATGACCGGGCGATCCGCAGCAGCGATGCCCGCCAGCACGGCTCCCGGATCGCGCACGTCGAGCAGCAGCAGGGCGTCCGCCGTCCCGATCGTCCCGGGCAGCTCGTCGGACGCATCGAGCGGGTGACCCCAGGGGATGTTCGCCGCCCCTTCCAGCTCCACCATCGCTGCGCCCAGCCACGTGGCGACCATCACGGCCGTGGCGGCCGCTGCGTCGGAGAGGGGACGATCGAACACGATGACCGGTCGTCGAGCTCCGCGCAGGATGCCCGCGACCTCGTCCACGGTCCGGCCATCCGGCGCGACCTGCCATGTCCGGAGGGCCTCGGACGGGCCGCCATCAGCGGGCGGGGGGTCGATGCGTGCATCCAGCAGGCCCTGGTCCAGGCCCCACCATGCGGGTCCGGGTGGGGTGCTGACCGCTCGTGCGTGACCCCGCCGCAGTGACTCGAGGGCGGCGTCCATCGACGACGGCTGGTCGAGCCAGGTCAGCATGTCGCGGATCGGCCGAGGGGTATCGGTGGTCGTGTGGACCCAGTCGATCCACGGCCGACGCAGGGTGGCATCCAGGGGGCCCACACCGCCGAGGACCATCATCGGCACCTCGTCCAGCCACGCGTTGTACAGGCCGAGCGTCGCGTTGAGCACACCGACGGTGTCGTGCAGCGCCACCGCCATCGGCGATCGGAGCGCCTTCGCGTACCCGTGGGCGAGGCCCACCGCGACACCCTCATGCAGGCAGGTGATCGGCTGGACGCCGTCGGTCCCGCTGAGCAGCGATTCATGCAGCCCGCGCAGGGTGGCTCCCGGGTTCAGGGCCACATGGCGGATGCCCAGGCGAGCGAGCTGCTGGACGATGAGATCGGAGCCAAACATCATCGGAAAGTGTACGATCCCGGCGGGTTGGATACCGACCCTGTGTACGGGGGCCGTGATGGAACGCTCGATGGGCGCCTTGTCCACGATGGACGACGACATCACCGACGACCTGCTCGCGGTGCTGCGGGTCGGACGGCGTCTGTCACTGCTCGATGTGGACGGGCACATCACCGTCCGGCATCCCGATGGCCTGAGCGTGCTGGTGACACCAGCACCCGACGCTGCGACCACGGCACGTGTCGCCCGATCGGACGTGCTCCAGGTCGGCCTCGATGGCGAGATCCTGCGCGGCGATCCGGGCGTGGCCCCGATGGGCCTCGCGGTCGACCTGGCGATCCTCCGCGCCCGACCGGACGTGCGGGCGATCGCCGCCGGGCAGCCCTGGACCGCGATGGCGTTCGGGGTCGTGGAGCGGGATATCCTGCCCTTGACCCACACCTGGGCGGAGTACGCGCACGAGGGTGCGGCCTGGATGGACGCCCGTGGGTACCTGACGGGTGTGGGTGCGGATGACGCGGCGCGGGACATCGGTGACCGCGGATACGTGCATGTGAGCGGCATCGCGCTCCTCACGCTGGGCACCGAGGCCCTCGACGTCGTGCGTCGCCTGGATGCGCTGGAGTACCTCGCACGGATGACGGCCATGGCCACCAGCCTGGCCCCGTCCCCCACGGTCGTGACGCCCGAGCAGGCGGCCGGGATCCCGCCGCAGCGACCCGTGGAGCGGGCACCGTCCCGTGACTACCGCCGGTACTACCGGTCGCTCGACCCGGGCCGGACGCGCGAGGCCGGCGACCGATGGCAGGCGCCGACCGACACCGGGAGTGTCCGGCGTGACCTGGCGCTCGCCTGCCGGATCCTGGCGGCCGCAGGCGACCTGGTGGCGTTCTTCGAACACGTGAGCCACCGCATCCCGGGTCAGGATGATCGGTTCGCCATGAGCCCGGCGACGGACTTCGCCCGGATGTCACCCGATGACATCGGCATCATCGCGACCGACGGGGAGTGCGAGCCGATCAGCGGACCGCTGCCACCCGCGCCGTTCCGCTGGTATCACCGGGATGTGCTCCGGGCGCGCCCGGACGTGCAGGCGATCGTGCATACCCACGAGCTGGCCGGTCGCGCCTTCCTGCTCGCGGGTGTCGATGCGCCACCCATCCACAAGCTGGCGGCGGCTGCTCCCGCCGGGATGCCGCCCATGTTCCCCGAATCGAGCCTGATCTTCAGCACCGCGCACCGCGAGCGGATGGTCGAGCTCCTGGGCGACGGCCCCTGGGTCCACGCGTTCGCGCACGGAACGGACTTCGTGGCACGCGATCTGCCGACCGCCACCATGCGCGCCGTCTGCTGGGATCGCCACCTTCGGTTCACGGCCCTGGCGCGAAGCCTCGGCCGACCACGCCCGCTCGATGCCGAGGCGCTGTCGCTCCTGGGCGGACGGATGGCATCACCCACCGCCTGGTGGCTGGATGCCGAGGACATGCTGGACAGCCGCCTGGAAGGGGAGTCGTGATGGTCGAGTCGATGCGGATGCACACCGGCGGCCGGACGTGGCAGGAGCATCCGACGCGCACGTACCAGGTCTTCCGGCCCGGGAACGGGCAGGTCCTGGCCGATGTCCAGGACACCACGGCCGAGGAGCTCGACCTGGTGATCGAGGACGCCGTGCGCGCGGGCAGGGCATGGGCAGCGCTGGCGGTGACGGAGCGAGCCGCCCTGCTCGATGCGTTCGCCGACGCCGTGGATGCGGCGGCCGACGAGCTGGCACGTCTCGACGCACGGAATGGCGGACACCCCATCCGATGGACCCGCTTCGGTGCCCACAAGGGCGCGGAGACGCTGCGGTATTTCGCCGGCCTCGGCCTGGAGAACGGCGGTCGGAGCATCCCGGCGACCCCCGATCATCTCCATGTGACCGTCCGCGAGCCGTATGGCGTGGTGGGCGTCATCACCGCCTTCAACCACCCGACGATGTTCGCCACCGCCCGCACCGCTGCGGCGCTCATCGCGGGCAACGCGGTCGTGGTCAAGCCCGCCGAGCAGACGCCCCTGTCGGCCCTGCGACTCGCCGAGATCGCCGCGCAGCATCTGCCGCCAGGCGTCTTCGCCGTGGTCCCCGGGCGTGCCGAGACGGGCCGGGCGCTGGTGCAGCATCCCCACGTCCCACGCATCAACTTCACGGGCAGCACCGCCACCGCGCTCCGGATCCAGGGCGACGCGGCGGCCAGCGGTCGACTGAAGCGCCTGGGCTTCCAGCTGAGCGGCAAGAACCCGCTGGTGATCATGCCGGACGTGCCGGTCGAGGAGGCGGTGGAGGCAGCCGTCGAGGGCATGAACCTGTACAAGGTGATGGGCCAGTCCTGTGGCTCCACCTCGGTCGCGTTCGTCCCCAGGGCCATGGCCGCCGCGTTCCGGGAAGCGCTGGCCGAGCGTCTCGGTGGGTTGGTGCCCGCCGACCCGGAGGACGAGACGACCACCATCGGGGCGCTCGTCACGGCTGCCCATCGCAGCCGCGTGGAGGGCCTGGTCGCTGAGGCTCGCCAGGCGGGAGCGACCGTGCTCGCTGGCGGCAGGCGACCAGGCGAGCCGAGCCTGGGCGACGGGTTCTACTACCTCCCGACGGCCCTGGCGGACCTGCCGGCGAGTGCGGACATCCTGCGGACCGAGGTGTTCGGACCGGTCCTCTCGATCATGACCTGGGAGTCGGAGGACGAGCTGCTGTCGATGGTCAATGCACCCGCCTACGGGCTCACGGCAGCCATCTACACCCACGACCTGGACGCCGCGTTGCGCATGGCTCGGGCGATCGAGGCCGGCTACGTCTGGGTGAACGATGTCGAGAAGCGCTGGATCGGGGTCCCGTTCGGGGGCCACAAGGACAGCGGCACCAGCACCGAGTTCTCCGCGGATGAGCTGGCGGCGAACTCCCAGATCAAGGCCATCAACATCCGGATCAGGGGCTGATCCCGGCGGCAGGGAGCACGTCCGTCGGCGTCGTCGCGACCCGACCGTCGATGGCCATCAGGCCTCGTACGCGACCTCGCCGTCGAGGATCGTCATGAGGGTCCGGGTGTCGCGCACCACGCCCGGCGGCACGGCGACGGGATCCTCCGAGAGCACCACGAGGTCGGCCAGCTTGCCGACCTCGATGGAGCCCAGCAGGTGCTCGTCGTACGCGCCCCACGCGGCTGCGGTCGTCTGGAGGCGCAGCGCCTCATCCATGCCGATCGACTGTCCAGGCCCCAGGACCGTGCCGTCCCGCTGACGTCGATCGACCATCGCCGCCAGCCCCGGGAGTGGCGCGATCGGCACATTGGGATAGTCCGTGCCGCCCATGACGCGGACGCCCGCCTCGCGCATCGACCGCAGCGGCATCACGTCCGTCAGCTCACCGGGATCCCAGATGCTCGTCCAGCCGTCGCCTTCCCAGAAGAAGGCCGGCTGGGTCGAGACCAGGAGGTCAGCTGCGGCGAGTCGCTCCAGCTGGCGCGGAGCGGGCGGCAGATAGGCGTGCTCGATCCGGTGACGAAGGTCGCCGCGTCCGTGGGATGCGAACGTCCGCTCGAAGGCATCCAGCGCCATGTCCACCGCTCGCGGCCCGATCGCGTGGACGGCGAGACGGACGCCGTGGGCGTGTGCCCGCGCCACGAGCTCGTCCAGGACGTCCTGGGGGATGCGCACCAGGCCCGTGTTCCACGGCTCGCCCGGGTAGGCATCGTACGTGGCAGCGTTCCGCTCACCGCATGCGCCATCGATGCTCAGCTTGACGCCGCTGTAGCGGAGCCAGGCATCGCCGAAGTCATGGCGCAGACCGAGTCCGATGATGTCGTCGAGGGAGGTCCGCGCCTCGTACCCACGGACGATGAACCGGACACGCTGGCGGAGGCGGCCTGCCGCGTGCAGGCGCATATACGCGCCGATCTCACCGGGGTCCATGACGATGTCGTGGATCGAGGTGATGCCATTGGCCAGCAGATGATCGAAGCCCGCCGCGACGGCTTCGAGGCGCTGGTCATCCGAGACCCCCGGCAGCACCGAGTCGGGACGATTCGGGTCGAGCCGCAGCTTGCCCAGCTCCCGCAGCACGCCGGTGATCTCGCCGTCCTCGGTGCGATCGAGGCGTCCGCCCGGCGGGTCCTGGGTCTCGCGGTCGATGCCCGCGCGCGCGAGCGCGAGGGAGTTGGCGGCGATGGCGTGGTTGCCGACCCCCAGGAGCACGATCGCATGGTCGGGAGCCACCGCATCGAGCTCCCAGCGGGTCGGATATCGCCGCTCCGCGAGCCGTCGCTGGTCGAGCGCATCCCCCCGGATCCATGCGCCGGCCGCCGTGCCGGAGGTGGCCTCGGCCACCAGGGTCAGCACGTCCTGGATGGTCCGCGGCGCGAGCTCCAGGAAGTCGATCGTGAACCGCCGCGCGATGGCCGCCTTCTGGTAGTGGACGTGACCATCGATGAACCCGGGGAGGACCGCGTTGCCGGCGAGGTCGAGTCGCCGTGCGCCTGCGGGGACCGCGCCTCGTGCTTCGTCCCGGGTGCCGACCGCCACGATCCGACCGTCGCGGATGGCGATGGCGTCCGCGACGGTGCCGGCTGCGTCGAGGGTCCGGACGCGTGCGTTCTCGATGACCAGGGGCGGCGGGGGCCCCTGTGTGTCAGACACGTGGCAGGACGTCCGCCGCCAGCTGCTCGAGGCCCTCTTCATAGGCGTCCATCCGCAGGCGGAAGTCGAGCACGATCTCGTCCACGCCGCGTTCCTTGAACCGCGACAGGCCCTCGACGATGTCGTCGGCGGTACCGGCGAGCAGGATCCCTTCCAGGCTGTCCGCGGAGTCGAACGGTCCCGCCTTGACCCACGCCGGCCGCTCCCGGGCCTCCGCGAGCAGGCCCTCCACGTTCACCTTCGCGATCGCGGTCTCGCGATCGCGGTCGATGGAGACCACCGGCACGATGGACACCGCCATCCGTCGGTCACCGGCCTTGTCACGCAGCCGCGCGAGCTTGTCATCGAAGACCGGCAACGGGCATCTGCCCGGCATCCAGCCGTCGCAGTACTCCACGGCACGGTCGACGGACTGGTTCGTGGAGCCGCCGTACCAGATGGGCAGGTCGGCCGGTGGATGGGGCGCGATGGTGGCATCCCGAAGGGTGATGGTGGGCCCCGTGTAGTCGGCATGCGGGACCGCGGTGGCTCGGAGGACGCCCACCATGTCCCGCACCAGGTCATATCGCTCGGACATGGGGAAGCCCGTGATCTCGAACGCCTTGGGGACGTTCCCTGCGCCCACGCCGATCGTCACCCGACCCGGCGCCAGCCATGCGAGCGAGCCCACGAGCTGTGCCGTGATGGCATGTGGTCGGATCGGGATGATGGTGGCCGTGCCGAGCCCCAGGGTCTGCGTGCGCATCCCGATCGCCGTGAGCGTCAGGTACGGGTCGACGAACAGATCGCCGCGCGCCTCGAACGCATGGCCTCCCGTGAAGCCCACGTTGTCCCGGACCCACACGCTGTCGAACCCGAGCGTCTCGAGGTGGGGCGCGAGGCCCACCAGCCGATCGAAGTCACACTGGGGTCCGAAGTGTGGGAGCAGGATCCCGATGCGCACGACGTGTCCCTCCTGGTCGATCTCGGTAACAAGCACGCACGACTCGTTTCCAGGACGATAGCATGTGCACACGATCCGACGGACTTTGCATGCATGGCTGCGGTGGCCGGTGGACGAAGCGGGGGTGAGGGTGTTGAGCACGCGCGAGGACGTCCAGTACCGTTCCGGCGGGTCGGTGATCAAGGGCTGGTTCTACGTCCCCCAGGTCGCTGCGCCGGCACCCGCCGTGGTGTTCTGCCCTGGTTACTCCGGGACGCGCCAGGCCGCCTTCTACCAGCCCTATGTCGAGGCCCTGGTGGACGCGGGCATCGGCGTCCTCCTCTCCGACTATCGCGGTTGGGGTGACAGCGAAGGACCGCGAGGCGTCATCGACCCGATGATGCAGACCGAGGACCTCCGCGCGGGCCTGACCTGGCTGGAGACCAGGCCGGAGGTGGACGCCACGCGTCTCGGGCTCGTGGGCGTCAGCTTCGGGGGTGGCCATGCGACCTTCATCGATGGCATCGATCCGCGCGTGCGCGCGGCGGTGTCCATCTCGGGTGTCGCCGATGGCAGGGACTTCCTGCGGAGCATGCGCCGTCGATACGAGTGGCAGGAGTTCCAGGACCGTCTGGCCGAGGAGGCTCGTCGGGTGGTCGTGGGCGGCGAGCCGAGTCGTGTCCACCCCAATGAGGACATCCAGATCCCGACCCCCGAGCGACGGACGACCACCGTCAAGGGTCCGGCCGCGTCGAACGCACCCGTCGTGAGCACCCCGCTCCTCGATGCGCAACGGATCATCGACTATGTCCCGCGGCGGCTGGCTGCCGAGACCCGACGGATGCTCTGGATCTGTGTCGAGGGCGACGTCGTCGTCCCGAGCGACCACTCCCGCTCGATGTTCGCCCTCGCACCCGAACCGAAGCGACTCGTCGTCCTCCCCGGGACCGCGCACTACGCGGCGTATGTCGAGCATCTGCCGGTGATCCGCGAGGAGATCCTGGCGTGGTTCGGGAGGCATCTCGTCGCGGCAGGGCCGATCGCCTCCGACCGCTGAGCCAGCAGCGCCCCCGGCTCCCGTGAACACCCTGCGGCATCCGCGGTTCGCGGCGTTCTGGGCCGCGGGCGTCGTCTCCAGCACGGGCACGTGGCTCCAGTTCGTGCTCTCGACCATCGTGGTGTACGCATGGACCGGCTCCGAGACGGTCCTGGGCCTGCTGGGTGCGGCCTCCTTCCTGCCGCTGCTCCTGTTCACACTCCCCGCAGGGGTCATCAGCGACCGCTGGGACCGCCGCCGGATGGTGGTCGTGACGCACGTCGTGGCGATGGTCGGATCGCTGATCCTTGCCCTGCTCATCCAGCAGGACGTGCGCGCTCCGGAGGCGGTGGCGGTCGGCGCGTTCGTCATGTACGCCTGCTACGCGTTCTCCAAGCCCGCCCTCTCGGCACTGTTCCCGGCGATGGTGCCGCGCTCGGAGATCCCGCAGGCGACCGCGCTCAACTCCCTGAGCTTCCTGCTCGGGCAGCTGTTCGGACCACTGCTCGCGGGACTGTGTGTCGCCGTCGGCTCGCCGGCGCTCGGCTTCGTGCTCAACGGCCTGAGCTATGTCGCCGTGATCGCGGTCGTCGCGATCGGCAGCCGAGAGCCGGATGGCGAGCGGAAGGCGCGCGCGTCGGTGGCGTCGGACCTGGCGGATGCCGGGCGGTACCTCCGGGCCGATCATCGGGTCGCGGCCATGCTGGTCGTCGTCGCGGTGACGGTCCCGGTCCTGGATGTGATCAGGACCCTGGCACCGGCACTGACCGCCCAGCGCGGCGCCCAGGACGACGGCGCCGCGGCACTCGTGGCGGCATCCCTCGGGCTGGGGTCGGCGCTCGGTCTGCTCCTGGCGACGCGCGCATACGATGCCGTGGGCCCTGGTCGAGTGCTCCCGGTCGGCCTGGTGGGCATGGGGCTCACGGCCCTGGGTGTCATCGTCGCGGGTGACATCGCGATGATGCTGGTCGCGACCACGGCCCTGGGCATGATGTATGGGCTCGTGTTCGGGACGTCGACCGCCGTCATCCAGGCCATGGTCCCCGATCGCCTCCGCGGGCGGGTCATGTCGGTCCACACGCTGGTCCACCTCGGCACGCGCCCGATCCTCCTGCCGATCGCCGGTGCGATCGCGGCCGTCGCTGGCGTGATGGCCGCCATCGGGTCGTTCATCCTGCTGCTCCCCCTGGGGGTCGTCGCGGCCCTGGTCGCCGATCGGCAGAGCGAGCCGGAGGCAGGCGCAGACCGAGCCGACTGACGACGACCGAGCCAGCTGACGACGGCCGACCGCGCACCCGATCCGCGCTCCCGGCGGGAAACGTTCGGCGCGCTACTCTTGAGGGTCCATGCCCGACCCTGACCCCGAACGCCTGCGTGTCCCCGTCACGGGGGATGTGACGCTTTCCGTCGTCACGCGGGCAGCGGCAGGTGGCGTGACGAGCCGCCGACCATCATGCCTGCTGGTCCATGGGCTCGCCTCCAACGCGCGGCTGTGGGACGGGGTCGCGACGGAGCTCGCGCGTCTGGGCCATGCATCGGTGGCCGTGGACCAGCGGGGCCACGGACGCTCCGACACGCCGGACACGGGCTATGACTTCGAGACGCTCGTCGCGGACCTCGTGGCGGTCATCGACACCCTCGGTCTCGAGCGACCGGTCGTGGCGGGTCAGTCGTGGGGCGCGAACGTCGCCCTCGAGCTGGGCGTCCGTCACCCGGAGCGTGTCGCCGCGGTGGTCTGCGTGGATGGCGCGATCGGCGATCTCGTGGACCGGTTCCCCGCGTGGGAGACGGCCGAGCGGCTGCTCGCACCACCGGTCCTGCTCGGCGCGCCGAGGGTGTCGCTCGAGACGCGCATCCGCGCGAGCCACCCGGACTGGTCCGAGTCGGCCATCGAGGGCGTGCTCGCCAACTTCCGCGTCCTCGACGACGGGACGGTCGCGCCGTGGCTCACGCGTGAGCGGCACATGGCCATCCTGCGGCACCTCTGGGAGCATCGTCCTTCGGTGCGATATCCGTCCCTTCGGGTCCCGGTGACGCTCCTGGTCGCCGAGCCAGCAGCGGAGGACCCTGCGCGCCGGGTCGCTCGCGAGGCGGCCGTCACAGCGATCGAGGCATCCACGCCGACCGCGCGCGTGACGTGGTTCCGGTCCGGCGACCATGACCTCCACGCCCAGGTCCCCGAACAGGTCGCCGCGGCGATCCTGGGCGTCGACGGGGCGGAGGTCCGATCGTGAGCGCGCTGCCGCGGGTGCTCGCCATCATGGGCTCGGGCGAGACGGCGCCGACCATGGCCAAGGTGCATCGACAGCTCGTGGCCCGGCTGCCGCAGCCGGTGCGCGGCGTGGTCCTGGACACCCCCTATGGCTTCCAGGAGAACGCCGACGAGCTCACTGCGAAGGCGCTCGGCTACTTCCGGCACCACATCGGCGTCGAGATGGGGCTCGCGACGTTGCGTGGCCCCACGGACGATGTCCTGACGCGCACGACCACGCTCGACCGGGTGCGCAGCGCGAGCTACCTGTTCGCGGGTCCCGGCAGCCCCACGTATGCCCTGGACGTCTGGCGCGCCACGGAGCTGCCCGGGCTCGTGGCGGAGCGGCTGGCCCGGGGTGGCGTCGTGGTGTTCGCATCGGCGGCCGCCCTGACGCTCGGCTCGCACACCGTGCCCGTGTACGAGATCTACAAGGTGGGTCTCGATCCGGCGTGGCGGACCGGACTCGACCTGCTGGGCCCCCTCGGGTTGCCGGTCGCGGTCATCCCGCACTACGACAACGCGGAGGGTGGCACGCACGACACCCGGTTCTGCTATCTCGGTGAGCGGCGGCTGCGGCTGCTGGAGGCGATGCTGCCGACCGGCACCTTCGTGCTCGGCGTCGACTCGCACACGGCGCTGGTGCTGGACCTCGACGCGGGCACGGCACGTGTCGAAGGGCTGGGTGGCGTCACGGTGCGTGCCGCGGGTCGCTCACAGCGCTGGGCCGCGGGCACCGTGCTGTCCGTCGCTGACCTCCGGGCGGTCGCGGCGACGCTGGCCGCTGAGGGTGACGCCGACGGTGGCGATGGCCGCGGTGGTCGCCTGGCCGAGGACGCGCCTCCGAGCGATGACGAGGGCGACGGGATCGATACGAGTCACGGGAGCCCCTTCGCCGACCTGGCAGCCACGCTCGGGGCGCGTGTCGACGCCGCGCTCGCCACGGGCGATGTCCCGGACGCCGTGCGCGCATTGCTGGAGCTGGACGACGAGATCCAGGCCTGGACCGCGGACACGGACGGCAGCGAGGATCCGGATCGCGCCCGCGGTCTGTTCCGGTCCCTCATCGTCCGTCTCGGTGACGCGGCGGGGCGTGGCGGCACGGATGATCGGCTCGCACCGCTCGTGGAGCTGCTGCTCGACCTGCGGGACCGGGCGCGCGCCGCGCGTGACTTCCGCCAGGCGGACTGGATCAGACGGACCCTCGCGGACCTCGACATCGAGGTGCGCGACGGCGACGAGGCGACCTCGTGGGTCGACCAGCGGGAGGCTCGATGAGCGACGGGCAGCGCCCGGACGCCTTCGGATCCGGAGCGTGAGGGTCGGTCGGCGACGGACGGACGCCGGCAGGTCGGACCAGTGAGCGTGTGGCGGGGCCTGGACCGCCTTGGCCCGGGCCCGGGGAGCGTGCTTCGGCTCGCGGAGCTGCGCCAGTTGCTGCTGGCTCGGGGCGCCAACGCGATCGGCAGCAGCGCCCTGCTGACCGTGCTGGGCTACCAGGTCTACGACATCACCGGGGATCCGCTGATGCTGGGCATCCTCGGGCTCGTCGCGGGTCTTCCCGCGCTCGCCCTGGGGCTGTTCGGCGGTCACATGGCGGACCGTCGCGACCGACGACGCATCATCCTCGCCACGTCGAGCGGTCTCGCGGCCCTCGTGTTCCTGCTCGCGTTCGTGTCCTTCGAGGCGACCGACGCGACCCTGCCCGCCATCTTCGTGGTGGTCTTCCTGACGGGGATCGCGAGCGGGTTCGAACGGCCCGCGCTCTCCGCGTTCGAGGCACAGGTCATCCCGCTCGACCGGGCGACCCAGGGCACCGCGTGGGTGAGCAGCACCGGCACCGCGGGCAACCTCATCGGTCCGTCCCTGGGGGGTCTCGCGGCGGCGGTCGTGGGCGTGCCCATGACGTATCTGCTCATCGCCATCGTGCTGCTCGGCTCGCCGATCGGGATCTGGCGCATCCCGCGCAAGCCGATGCCGCCCCCGGAGGCCGGCGGATCCACGCTGGCGAGCATCCGGGAGGGCCTCCGGTTCGTGTTCCGGCGGCAGGTGCTGTGGGGCGCGATGACCCTCGACCTGTTCGCCGTCCTGTTCGGTGGTGTGGAGGCGCTGCTGCCGGTGTTCGCGGCGGATGTGCTCCATGTCGGTCCGTTCGGGCTCGGGCTGTTGCGGACGGCACCCGCCGTGGGTGCGCTCGGCATCCTGCTCGTCACCACCCGCTGGCCGCCGAGTCGTCGGGCGGGGCCCTTGTTCATCGGAGCGGTCGCCGGCTTCGGCCTGTCCATCCTCGTGTTCGCGCTCTCGACGGACTTCGTGCTCTCCATCATCGCGCTGCTCACGCTCGGGGCGACGGATGCCGTCAGCGTGGTCATCCGGAGCGTGAGCGTCCGGATGTACTCGCCCGAGCACATGCGTGGCCGGATCGCGTCCGTCAGCCACCTGTTCATCGGGGCGTCGAACGAGATCGGCGCCTTCGAGAGTGGCCTTGCGGCGCACTTCCTGGGAGCCGTGCCGGCGGTCGCGCTGGGCGGCGCCATCACGCTCGGAGTCACCGGCATCGTGACGGTCGTGGCACCGGAGCTGCGGCGACTCGACCTGCGGGAGGCAGCATCGACCGCGGCCGAGCTGGAGGCGGAGGCGGCCCGGACGGCGATCTGACGTCGGCGCCGTCCGAACGTCATGAGACGGGAGGGGGCCGGATGCCACGGCAGGGGGCCTGTCGATGCGTCATGAGGCAGGGTGGCCCGGACGCCGTCCGACGTCGGCACCATCCGATGCGTCATGCTGCGCGGATGCCTGAAGACGTCGCTGCCGCCGAATCCCGTCGCGCTGGGCGCGTGCGTGTCACCCCCGATGCCGCCGCGCGGATCTCGCGCGACATCTCCACCGAGGACGAGAAGCTCCTCCAGCGGCGCCCCTCATCGTCGTTCCTGGACACCGATCCCTGGCGGGCGCTGCGCATCCTCGCCGAGTTCGTCGAGGGCTTCGATGCCATGGCCGCGGTGGGCCCGGCGGTCACCGTGTTCGGCTCCGCCCGGATCGGGGAAGGGGAGCCGTACTACGAGCTCGCCCGCGAGATCGGTCGCCAGCTCGCCCAGGCCGGCTATGCCGTCCTCACGGGTGGCGGTCCGGGGATCATGGAGGCGGCGAATCGCGGGTGTCGCGAGGCAGGCGGCCTGTCGGTCGGCTGCAACATCGAGCTGCCCCACGAGCAGGGCCTCAACCCCTACGTGGACCTGGGCATCGAGTTCCGCTACTTCTTCGCGCGCAAGGTGATGTTCGTCAAGTACGCCGATGCGTTCGTGATCCTGCCCGGCGGGTTCGGCACGCTCGACGAGCTGTTCGAGGCGCTGACGCTCATCCAGACCGCCAAGGTCCGCCACTTCCCCGTGATCATGGTGGGCAGCGAGTACTGGCGCGGGATGCTCGACTGGCTGCGCGACCAGCCGCTGGCGCTGCGCGCGATCGACACGTCCGACCTCGACCTGCTGACCGTGACCGACGATCCGGCCGAGGTGGTGCGACTCATCCTGGCCGATGGCCAGGCGACCGTCGACGCGGAGACCGCGACCGCCACGTAGTCACGCACGTGGGTCGCCCCCCCCCGAGCGGCCACGCCCCGTCGGCTATCGGCTGGGGTCGCGCTGGCCCATCACCTCACCGCCATCGACACCGATGATGTTGCCGGTCATCCAGTGGGTCTCCGGTCGTGCCAGGGCCACCAGCGCGTCGGCGACGTCCTCCGGTCGCGTCGTCCGGTTGCCGGGGTTGCGTCGCTCGGCCTCCGCGAGGAGGTGCTCCCAGTTCGGGATGCGGTGGAGCGCCGGCGTGTCGGTCACACCCGCCCGGATCGCGTTCACGGTGATGCCCTGGGACATCAGCTCGAGCGCCAGCTGCCGGACGTGTGCCTCCAGCGCCGCCTTCGCCGCAGACACCGCACCGTACGTGGGCACCGCGAGCGTCGCCCCCTCGCTGGTCATCGCGTACAGCCGGCTGCCCCGCCCGAGCAGACCTGCATGGAACAGGTCACGCACCCAGTAGAGCATCGAGTGGGCCATCACGTCGGCGGTCATCTCGAGCTGCCTGCGGGACAGCTCCTTGCTGGCCTCATCGGTCGTGATGTACGGCAGGGTGGCGCCGAACGCGAGCGAGTGCAGGAACGCGCCGATGTACGGCTCGTGTCCCGCGGCGCGCCGCTCCGCGAACAGCTCGCCGATCGACGCGACCACGCCCGCCCGCTTCTCGTCGTCCGCGGCGTTGACGTTGTAGAACGTGACCTCGACACCCGTCGCGGCGATCCCGTCGCGCACCGCCTCGGCTGCGGCGATGGTGCCCCGCAGGTCGAGATGGACGCCCAGGATGTGGAACCCGGCACGCGCCCACGCGGTGCTCACGGCGGCACCGAACCCGCTGCTGGCGCCGAGCACCAGCGCCCATCGCTCGCGACCGTCCTGCTGTGTCATGGCCTCCTCGATCGGTGACGGCCATATGGCCATCGGCGACACGAGTCTACCGAGGCTGGCCGTCGACCACCCGCACGACGCCCACCGCGTCCTGTCGTGGCGGGCCGTCACGGGTCGAGCGCTTGTACCATCACCCGACCGACATGACCGAGCAGACGACCGAGCCCACGGATCCGTCGCCCGCGCTGACCTCGTTGCCCTACACGGGCGACGCGGAGGCCGACGCGTTGCTGGCACGCGAGCCGCTCGCGCTCATCATCGGCTTCATCCTCGACCAGCGTGTGACCATCCCGAAGGCGTTCTCGGGTGGCCTGCTGCTGGCCAGCCGCACCGGGGGTCGACTCGATGCCGGCGTCATCGCATCGATGCCCACCGCGGACCTCGAGACCCTTGCGCGGACCCCGCCCGCGCTCCATCGATTCCCGAACATGATGGCCAGGCGGGTCCAGGCCATGTGCGCCATCGTGGTCCGCGACCACGGGGGAGACGCCGCGCGGATCTGGACGCCGCCCGCGGATGCTGCGGAGGTGGAGCGACGGCTCTGCGCGCTCCCGGGGATCTCCACGTTCAAGGCGCGGTCCATCCTCGGCATCCTGGCGCGGCGCCTGGGCACCCCGCTGCCCGGTTGGCAGGAGCACATCCCGGACGAGCCATCCATGGTCGATGTCGTGGACGCCGCCAGCCTGCGCGCGTACCAGCTGAGCTAGGCTGATGTCGGTCGTCCGATGTCCAGACGACCCGCTCGCACCTGGAGGTCGATGATGCATCGTCGCGTCCTGTCGCTGATCATGGCCGCCGGCCTGATCGCCATGGGCTCCGGCCCCGTCCTCGCGCAGGGGAGTCCCGCCCCGGGCGCGGGCACGCCCGAGGATGCGGTCAGCGCCTATGTCGCCGCCATCGCGGCCAATGATGTGGACGCCATCCTCTCCGCCTCCGCGACCGATGAGATGGTCGCCGGTTTCGACTTCCAGGCGTACTCGGAGCGGATGCAGGTGCTGGCGCTCACGCAGTCGCTCGCGCCCGGCCAGTACCCCGTGTTCGGGGACATGAACCGCTATCAGCAGGCGAGCTGGATCCTGGGCCAGGTGCGCAACCTGGCCTACGGGCTCCTGTCCGATGAGGAGATCGACGGACGGATCATCGCGCCCGTGGACGCCGACCGGATCGCAGCCTTCGTGGCAGCCGTGGACCCGGCTCGACTCGCCGGGCTGACCGTCCTGGCGAGCCGCTTCCCCGTGCCGGACATGGCGACCAACGAGCGCTACCTCGCCAACGGTGCTGCCATGGCGGCCATCTACGGTGCGGACGAGATGACCGAGCAGCTGGCGCTCATCGAGCTCGATGGCCAGACCTATGCCCTGGGGTTCACCCTGCTGCGATATGGCGACGTCTGGAAGGTCTCGAGCCAGAGCTCGCCGATCTCCGGGCTGCCGGCGCTCGGGACGGCCGTGCCCACCACCCGTGACACGTTCGAGGAGCAGACCGGCGGCTGACGCCGGCGGATCACGCCTGGGCCATCACACCCATGGCCCTCGCGTCCCGCGCCCCCGCGGAGGCTACCGGACGATCGAGTCCGTGAAGGTGATGCGCCTGCCCAGGAAGAAGATGCTCGGGTGGGTCTGGAAGCCGTCGCCCTTGTTGTTCCTGATCGTCGATCCCTTGATGTGGACCTCGCCCGAGCGGTCGTTGCTGACGAAGAAGATGGCGCTGCCGCCTTCGTGGTTCGAGCGGTTCTGGACGATCCTGGTGCCCTCGATGCGCAGTGTCATCGTGTTCCCGTCGTTGTAGATCGCGCCACCGTTGCCACCACCGGGCGTGCCCGGCTTCGCCGGGTTGGCACCGGACCCGATGGCGCGGTTGCCCTGGAACAGGCTGTTGAGGATCGTCCAGGACACGCCGATGCTGGAGATGGCGCCGCCGTTGGAGCACCGGTTGCCGCGGCCATCCGGCCCACCGAACGTGCTCCTGACGATGAACACCGGCTTGCCGCGGTACTGCGAGAACACCTGGAGCGCGGCACCACCCACATCCGGCCCGGTCGATGCACAGCGGTTCTTGATGAACCGGGTGTTGACCGCCTTGAAGCGGCCACCCCGCACGAAGATGGCGCCTCCGCCGTCCATCGTCTCGGTGCCAGTGGCGCGGCCGTTCCGGAACGTGATGTTCTGGACCGTGAGTCGCGGATGCGCCTGGTCCTGGCAGTGCGGCGTGGTCCAGACCAGGTCCGGGTCACAGGTGTTCATGTACAGGATGCGACGAGCGCCCATGCCATCGAGCGTCACCTTGCCGCCACCGTCGATGACCACGTCCGGCTTGTCGTTGTAGACCTTCGCGGTGGCGGTCATCCTGATGACGATCGGCTGCTTGCCACAGCGGAAGGTGATGATGCCGCCCTTGGCCACCGCCTTGACCACCCTGGACGCGGTGCAGCTGGCGGGCGTGCCATTGCCGATGACCGTGTCCGGACGGGACGTATCGACGGCGCGCGCCGCCTTGGGGATCGGCGCCTTGCCGGCGGGATTCCCGTGCGCGGTGGCGCCGACGGTCAGCGCGAGTACCCCGCCGAGCGCGAGCAGGAGGGACGGCGCGAGTCGGTGTCGGTGTGTGCGGGTCACGGCCATGATCGGAGCGTGCCAGCGGGCTGATGTCGTGGCCAGCCAGCCGGTCGTACCGGGTCGCCCCGGACCGAGCGGGGTGGCGCAGGGCGCGCGAACGCAGACCGTGGGGGTGGTCCACCTCGGCGGGGCACCGCCGTTCGCAGCGGCCCTGCGATCAGGAAGGTATCGACGGGTGTGGTCTGGTGCAGTGACCCGATGGTCCGGGTGCGAGTGGCCGTCCGGGTGCCGACGGCCGCGGGATCAGCGGGCGCCGGCGCGTGCCAGCGCACCTGACGGTCCGTCGCGCGCTACCGTGGCGTGACATGGATCCCCACGCGCTCGACGCGCCTCTCGCGGGCGCCTCCATCGACCCGGCGGTGCACGCCCTGCGCCCTGACTATGTCGCCGTGCTGCTCGTCGCGGACGGGCTGCCGGGTGGGCCCACCGATGACGCATCGGACGCTGCCCTGCGGGAGGCCGAGGCGATCGCCACCGAACGCCTGGCCGGACGGCCACCGGAGACGCGACCGGGCGTCGAGGTCTGGCGCGAGGCGTACCGGGCGTTCGGCACCAAGCCGCAGCGGACGCGTCACAGCCTCGAGGCGCTGCTCCGGCGGGTCCCCGATGGGCTGCCCCGGATCGATCGCCTGACCGACCTGTACAACGCCGTGTCCATCATCCATGAGCTGCCGCTCGGCGGGGAGGATCTGGACCGATACGTCGGGCCGCCACGACTCATCCGCGCGATCGGGGACGAGCCGTTCGAGACGACCGCCGATGGTGCGACGGTCATCGAGCGCCCGGAGGTCGGCGAGGTCGTCTGGGTCGACGACGCGGGCGTGACCTGTCGCCGCTGGAACTGGCGTCAGTGCCTCCGGACGCGACTCTCACCCGACACGACCCGGGCGCTGTTCATCATCGACTCGCTGGGTCCGGAGGCGCGCGCCGCAGCGGAGGCCGCCGCCGACGACCTGGAGGACCGTCTCCGCCGACTGGATGACGGTGTGCGCTCCGCCCGACGCGTGCTGGAGGCGCCCAGGGTCTGACCCGGTCGTCCCGGTGGATCGACTCACTCCCTCGATATGCCACGATGCGCCGGGTCCCTGTAACGTCTCCCATGGCTCGAGCGTCAGGACACGGTCGGGGGATCACCGGATCGGGTCGACCCCGACCACGCACGAGGTGCATGGCGGATGCGCGGATGGTCAGGATCCAGGGTCGTCGCTGGCAGGCGAGCCTTGCGTGTCGGGGTGCTTGGTCTCACCGTGGCGTTCACGTCGGTGATCGATGTGGCGGCCGCGGACCCGTCATCGGCGCCACCGGTGGAGGCCTCGGCTGGCCCGTCGCTCGACCAGTCGGCCGGCCTCGTGCATGACGTCGTCGGTGGCCTGGGGTTCGACCGTCCTGCGGCGTGGGCCCTTCGGCCGAGTGATGTGGACATGCGCTACATCCGGGTGCTGGCGTTCGTCGGGACCGCTCCCAGCTCGGCTGGCTGTACGACGACGCCCGACACGATGACCTGTGGGACCGACTTCGCGCTCCAGCCCGGGACCGTCAGCGTCGCCATCGAGTGGGTCCATGGTCCGCCGGCGCGCAGGCATCCCTTCGACCGCGCCGCCGATCCCGAGCCAGGCACCCGTGTGGTGTTCGTGGATGGCATGCCGGCGATCCGTTCCGGCTGGCCCGACCATGCTCCGGGCGCGGATGCTCCGGAGATGCAGCTGATGGTGCCCTTCCGCGACTCCATCATCGGCGGCACCCGATTCCGTGCCCGCGTGCAGGGACCCGGAGCCGACGTCCTGTGGCAGCAGGTCAGCGCGATGCTCGACTCCGTCCACTACGAGCCCGCTCTGCGGCCGACCGAGGCGATGGACGCTGCTGCTGCGGCGGCGGCTGCCGCTCGGGCGCTCGATCAGCTGGCTGACGGTGACCGAGCCTATGCCTGCTTCCCGCGTGAGCCGGGTACCTCGCGGAAGGCACGAGTCCGGAAGGTGCCGTCCTACTCACGACTCCGACGAGCGGCCCCCATGACGTGCACGACGACCATCGAGGGCATGCCCCTGGAGCTGTGGCACATGACGCTCACGCAGACCTGGACGGATGGACCCGGCAGGAAGGCGGGCGCACTCACCACGACGGTCTGGGTGGGCCTGGACGGTGAGCCAGGCTGGACCATGTCAGGCGGGAGCCGTACGAACAGGCCACCCTATTGGCCCCGACGCCCGCGCCCCTGAGCGACGGCTCCACGCCCTCCGGACGCTCAGCACTTCCTGGTGATGGTCCCTCGGCCGGAGATCCAGACCTTCGCCTTCTCGCGTGAGGACGTGTCGTTGAAGATGAACTGGTTCGTGAGCTTGTTGGCGCCGCGCTTCGTCCCGAACCTGTAGGTGATGCTCTTGCCGGGCGCGAGCGTCTTGTAGACGAAGTACGGCTCGCCGGATCGTGGCTGATACGTGCTGCCCACCTTGGTCACGGTGATGCTCCCCGACCGCTTGTTGGTGATCGTGAGCGTCTCCGGGTTGGACTTGCACTTCACCGTCACGGTGATCTTGGCGACCGATGCGGCCTCTGCCGGAGGCGCGGTGGCCAGCTGTGCAGCGCCCGAGAGCACGACCGTGCTCGCCAGCGCCAGGATGCGCTTCATGGCTTCCTCCTGGGATGCCCTGCCGGCCCGTTCATCCCCGATGACGGCCCCGGGAGGGACGTGTGGATGCTAGCCCGTCGCAGGTCGGAGCAGGAGGAACAGCAGGAGCAGCACGAGGAGCTCGATCGGCCCGATGTCGGGGAGCTGCATCGCCTCGGGGACCTCCCACACCAAGTCATCGTGCCAGCCTACATCGCGTCGACTGCTCCCGACCTTGGCGGATCACACTCGCCGAGATCCGGGCGATGCGTTCCTGGGCGAGCTCCTCGCCCGTCGGCATCGGCTCCGTGAGCATCGCCAGCGGCCAACCGTAGATCTCCGCGAGCCGTCGCAGCCGTCGGCCCGGGACCTCGGTCACCCCGGTCTGCGGGCGCGCCAGGAGCGGGAGGGACCACGGATCCCCGCGGGAGCGATGCGTCGCTCTCTTCGAGGACCTGCCCGCGCCTGGGCAAGCACTCGACGACCGACCGGGGCAGGGGAGGCGGATGCTCGCGCAGGCCCTGTTCGAGCGCATCGAGGTACTGGGCGTGAGCCGGGCCCGCGTGCACCCGACGGCCACCGCGATCGCGCGAAGACGGGCGCCGCGAAGCCGGTCTCGTGCTCGATAGGTCGGTATGGTCGGGGCGAGAGGATTTGAACCTCCGACCTCAGCGTCCCGAACGCTGCGCGCTAGCCAAACTGCGCCACGCCCCGACCGAGTCCGCGCGCGGCTCAGCGCGGCGCGGGACGTGGAGTATAGCCGGGGAGCCGCGGATGCCGCGTCGGTGGCCGCCTGACGCTCGATGGGCACCGGGACGATGCGCCGCGCTCGGCTGGTCGTGCTGGTTCGGTCGCGTGTGCGGGGAGCCGGTGAAGTGCTCGAGGTGCACGACAGAGGCACTCGACGTGCCATCGGACGGCATGTCGGCGCCGGTCGTCCTCGCCGGGAGCCGGTGAAGTGCTCGGGATGCCGGAGGGAGTCGTCGACGTGCCGTCGGGCGGTCCGCTCGAGACCTGCCGCGGAGCTTCGTCGCCGGTGGAGCGCCTCGGATGCGCTGCGAGGGACCGGAAGGGGGCCTCTGCCATGCGCCGCCACCCCATCAGAGGCACGCCGAGCGTGTCGTCGGGTCCGGTGAACGCCCGCGCGTGCCAGACCAGCACTACACCGGCTGCCCGGATGTCGCCGAGGGCCGGCGCATGCCCGACGACCACCCTGCGGTCGCCCGGATCGCCGATCCAGCAGTACACGGGCTGTCGATGCGGCTCCCGGGCCCCACTGCCTGCACGCACACACCCCCACTCTCGGACGCCGCCGCTTTCCGGGCCACCGCCCGGACCGGCATCGCCGGCGCCCTCGGCCGATGCGCTCCCCCGCGAGCGTGCAAGATGGATGCCAGCGGAAAGGAGCGTGTGACGATGGAGCGTGACGTCGAGCCCACCAGGCTCGCCTATGCGGAGGTGTTGCCGGAGGCCGTCCGCGCGATGCAGGGGCTCGAGCGCGTCGTCGACGCGAGCACCCTCGAGCCGAGGCTCCGCGAGCTGGTCAAGATCCGTGCGTCGCAGCTCAACGGTTGTGCCTACTGCCTGGACATGCATACCAAGGACGCCATCGCGATGGGCGAGGACCCACAGCGACTGCACCTGGTGGCGGCGTGGCGCGAGGCACCCGTGTTCGATGCCCGTGAGCGGGCAGCCCTCGCCTGGACGGAATCGCTCACGGTCGTCGCCGAGACCAGTGCGCCACGGGACGACTACGAGTGGATGGCCTCGCAGTTCGACACGGCCGAGCAGGTCGCGCTGACCCTTGCCATCGTGGCCATCAACGGCTGGAACCGACTGGCGGTCGGCTTCCGCAACCCAGTGGGCGGGTACGTCTCACACCGGCACCTCGAAGGGAGTCCGTCCAGATGACCGAGCGACCGAGCCACCAGGCCAACGACCAGCCGAGCGACCCGGCCGCCGACCAGCCGGACGCTGCGACGCCCACCCAGCGACGCCGGCCACCGCGAGAGCGATTCGTGGGCGACGCGATCCTGTTCGACCTCGCTGCCGAGGCAGAGGCGCTCGAGCAGGAGCCGATGGGCGAGCGGAACGGCCATCGCCAGATCACGCTCCATCGCCGGGACACCACCACGATCGTCCTGTTCGACTTCGAGGCGGGCGGTCACCTCCTCGATCACGCCGCGGATGGCAACGTCACGGTCCAGGTCCTCTCGGGAGAGCTGCGGATGCGGGCCGCCGACCAGGAGCACGTGATGCCGGCCGGGTCGCTGCTGGTCCTCGCGCCGGGCGTCCGACACGACGTTCGCGCGGTGACCGCGAGCCGGATGCTCCTCACCGTGCACCTCTCGTGTGCTGATGGACGCTGCTGACCCGACGGGGATGGCATCGGGCGCGCCGCCATCGCGTCGCAGCCAGGTGATGCGTCTGCGCAGGGTGGCGCTCGAGGCGGTGCGCCAGTACCCGCTGCCGGAGGGGCGGCTCACCTTCCTGGCGCACGGTGAGAACACCACGTTCCGCTTCGACGACACCGCAGGCCGCGCCCTCGTCCGGGTGCACCGGCCAGAGCGTCACGGACGTGCCGCCGACGCTGGGATCGCGATCGCGTCGGAGATCGCCTGGTTGCGGGCGATCCGCACCGATACCGACCTCGCCGTCCCCGAGGTGCTCCGGGCGTCCGACCAGCGCGTGGTGGTCGAGGCCGAGGCGGCCGGTGTGGCGCGCATGTGCTCGGTGCTGAGGTGGATGGACGGACGCATCCACGTGGACTCCGCCCGGCCCGTGCACCTGTTCCGGCTTGGTGCGGCGATGGCGGCCCTGCACGACCATGCCGACGCCTGGACACCGCCCGACTGGTTCCGGCGGATCCGCTGGGATCACGAGACGTTCTTCGGTGACGTGCTGGTCTACGGCGGTATCCCCGCGGCGGACTGCTGGGACCTGTTGCCCGCGGCGCTCCGGAAGCGGTTCGGGGTCGTGCGTGACCGGATGCGCGACATCATGAACGCGGAGGAGGATGTGGGGTTGATCCACGCCGACCCCCACCTCGGCAATGCCGTGTTCCGGGGCGTCCAGGTGCAGCTGATCGACTTCGACGACTGTGGCATCGGTCCGCGTATCTACGACCTGGCCGTGGCCCTCTGGGAGCTCCGCGACGCCGACGACCATGTCCGGTACCGCGACGCTTTGGTCGAGGGATACCGGTCGGTCCGTGACATCGACGTCACACATCTCGACGACTACATCGCCCTCCGCCAGGTCGCCTTCCAGCTCTGGCATAGCGGCACCGCCCAGGTGGACCCCGTCTTTGCCGCCGAGTCGGAGCACATCGAGCGCTGGTCGCTCAGGATGCTCGACACGATCGGGCGCTGACCTCGCGGTCACGGCCAGCGGCTCCTAGGTGTGAGGTCGATCCTCGCCGGCCAGCGCGATCGTCTGGATGCTCTCGATCCGTGCTCGGCGATCACCCTCGTCCTCACGCTCGATCCGCCGCATCTCACGCAGATCGGCGCCAGCAAGCTCGGTCGTCGACGCGCCATAGGCGGCCGAGATCGGATCACCCGACGCAGATGACCGATCCGCGAGCCAGCCGTGTGAACAGCGGCCGCAGCGCTCCGTAGGCTTCCCGATAGACGCCGTACAGGTCGTCCAACCGCGCACGGGCCGCCACATCGGGCTCGACCACCTCCATGACCCGCGCGTGGCGCTCGGCGGCGACCGTGAGATCAGGCTCCAGTCCGGCCGCCACGAGGCCCATGATCGCGGCACCGAGCATCGCCGAGTCCGGGGTCGCGAGCACGGACAGGGGCCGCCCATGCACGGACGCCTTGATCCGATTCCATACCTCGCTGCGCGCGCCGCCACCGGACAGCCGCAGGTCATTGACCGGCACGCCGGCCGCTCGCTCACACTCGCCGAGGAGGTGCCGTGCGGAGAACGCCACGCCCTCCAGCACCGCGAGCGCCAGGTGCCGTGACTCGGTGGACGTGGTGATGCCCAGGAACGTGCCGCGCGCGTCCGGGTCCCAGAGCGGCGCGCGCTCGCCCGCGAGATACGGCAGGAACACGATGGGCTGCGGGTCGCGGAGCGCCTCGGCTGCCAGGTCGATCACCGCCCCAGGTGCCAGACCCAGCACGCGGCCCGCCCAGGCGAGCGAATCGCCACCGGCCTGGGTGGGTCCCGCATGGATGTGCAGCCCGCCGACGGGTGCGAACGAGATGACCCCGGGGGTCGGCACGGTGCGGTCCGAGGCGACCGCCAGGATCTCCGACGTCCCCGCGACCTCCATGGCGCGACCCGGCGCCACGAGCCCCGAGCCGTACACGTTGCCGAACGCGTCCATCGAGCCGACCGCGACGGGGACCCCTTCCGGCAGTCCCGCCACGCCGGCCCGGGTCACACCCGCCAGCGCATCGAAGGGTCGCACCGGCGGCAGCAGACGCGCCGCATCGGGCACGAGGTCGATGACGCCGCGGAGGTAGTCGCCATCGGGCCCCACCACGCCGATGGGGCTCATGGTGTCCGTGACCACGTCCCCGGTGAGCGCCGCGACCACGAAGTCACGCGGCGACATGATCCAGCGCGCCGCCGCGAAGGCGTCCGGATCGTGGCGCGCCACCCACAGCGCGCGTGACAGCGAGAACGACGCATCGATGGTGAACGGGCCGCCCCACAGCTCGGTGCGTCGGGCATCGGCGATGGCGTCGAGCTCGGCGGCCTCCGTCGCACACCGCAGGTCCTGCCACGTGATGGCCGGGGTCAGTGGCCGCAGCGCTCGATCGGTGAGCACATGCGTGTTCACCTGGGAGCACACGCCGACCGATCGAAGTTCGACCGGACCGACCCGGTGCACGAGCTCCGTCCAGCACCACGCCAGGCCATCGACCCAGTCGGCCGGGTCCTGCTCCGCCCAGCCGGGTCGTGGACGATGGGTCGGGTACGGCCGACCGACGACCTCGACGCCGCCCTCGTCGTCGAGCCAGACAAGACCGGCCTTGACCGAGGTGCTGCCGACATCGACCCCGAGGGCAGCCGGACGCCGGGTGGTCATGCTGCGCCGTGTTGGGTGGCGCCGACCCGCGCCGACCGATGTGCCGCCTCGACCAGGCTCCCGAGGTGCGCCCGAAGCCCATCGATCCCTTCGAGTCGCAGCGCCCGCACGCAGGCGCTCCCGCTGATGACACCGTCGATACCACTCGCGAGGATGCGTCGCACGTCGTCCGGCCCACTGATGCCGAAGCCCGTCACGACGGGCTGGCTGGGGGCAGCCGCTCGGGCCATCCGGACGAGCGGCGTGGGATCCGCGGCAGGTCCGTCCGCGCCCGTGACGCCGGGGCGTGCCTGGACCATGACGTAGCCCGTCGCATCGGCTGCGGCAGCGAGGTCGCTCGGCTCGGGGTCCCAGGGCAGGAACGCACAGCGCGCCACGCCGAGCCGCGCCAGCTCCCCGGGGAGTGCCGCACCCACGGCATGCCGATGCTCCGCCAGCATCAGCAGCGCGTCCACGGCGCCGGCCGCGGCACCATCGCGGAGCGCGTCGAGCGGCAGGTCGGGGTAGCTGAACCAGAGGATCGCCGGGACCGATGCGCCACGTCCAACGCGCTCGTCACGCCACGCGCCGAGCACCCGGGCACTGGCGAACGCATCCCAGCCCGCGTCGAGCGCTCGCGCCATGCTCTCGCGGACCTCGGCGCCGTCGAGCCACGGGTCCCTGGTGGGGATGCCCACCTCGAGGATGTCGACGCCGGCGTCGGCGTAGACGTCGAGCAGCGCGTAGGTGGCGGCCTCGGTGGACACCGTCCCGGACGCACCATCCCCCCGGGCGATCGGGTCACCCAGGGGGACGTAGCAGATGACGGCAGGTCGGCCCGGCCGGAACCGGGCCGCCAACCGCGAGATGCCGGAGGACGCGCCGACGCCCGTCGACGTGTCCCCGATCGGGTCTACTGTGCGTTGTCCTTGGTGATGAGGACCGCCGGGACGTACACGAGCTGCTCCGTCGGGTCGATGCCCGCGAAGTGCGCGTCGATGATGCCCACGAGCGTCGCCCCGATGGTCGGCCAGTCCTGGCGCACGGTCGCGATCCAGTTGCCGCCCTTGGCCACCTCGGCACGTGCGAAGTCCTGGCCGTCCACACCCGTCACCACGACCTCGGTCCGGCCGGCCTCCTGGGTCGCCTGGTAGGCACCCAGCGCGGAGGCATCCCAGCCGGCCCAGACCGCGTTCAGCTGGCCCTGCGGGTGCTTGACCAGCAGATCGAGGGTGTTGGTCTTGGCGAAGCCGGTCGAATCGGCGGGGTCGCCCTGGATGTACTCCACGATCTCCCAGCCGTTGGTCTCGAACAGGGCCCGTGCGGCCTCGGCGCGCAGCCGGACCGGCTCGAACGGGTCGAAGTGGATCATGATCACCTTGCCCGGCCCCTCGACCGAGTCGATGATCGCCTGCGCGGACGCCTCGCCCAGGTAGCGGTTGTCCGTGGTCACGTTGACGAGCGTCGG
>JAHBUZ010000018.1 GCA_019637815.1 Chloroflexota bacterium | reverse complement strand
GGCGCGGTGGCGCTGGTGGCGGGTGCGTCCGGGTGGGGCAACGGGTCACGTGCGTCGGTGCTGCTGGTGGGCTATGCCGTGGGCTCGGTGCTCGCGGCGGGCCTCGCCCTTGCCATGTACCTGTCGGGTGATGACCTTCGCCGCATCGTGGCCTGGCTCCTCGGCAGCTTCGCGCAGGCGTCCTGGCCACAGGTCGCCATCGGGTTGCCGGTCGTGCTGGTGGGCACGCTGCTCATCCTGGCGCGGGCACGCAGCCTCGACGCGCTGCTGCTGGGTGATGACGCGGCGGGCCACCTGGGGCTGGACGTGGCTCGTGAGCGGCGGATCCTGCTCGCGCTCGCGGCGATGGTGACGGCGGCCGCCGTGTCCATCGCGGGGCTCATCGGGTTCGTGGGGTTGGTGGTGCCCCACGTGGTCCGACTGGTGGGCGGGCCGAGCGCCCGATCGGTGCTGCCGCTCTCGGCGCTCGTGGGGGCCGCGTTCCTGGTCGGTGCTGACCTCGTGGCGCGCATCCCCGGGGAGCTGCCCGTGGGCATCGTGACGGCGCTCGTCGGTGTGCCCGTGTTCGTGACGCTGCTCCATCGGTCGCGGGGCGCATATGAGGTCTGAGGTGGCGGGGCGGGAGAGCGCTGCGGCCGTCGATCCAGTGGCGCGCTCGGCGTCCGTCGACGCTGCGGCGCCGACAGGCCCTCCGGCCGTCGACCCGGCGGCGGGCTCGGGGTCGGTCGTGGCCGCTCGCGGTGTCGGCGTGCGCTTCGGCTCGCGGTGGGTGCTCCGGGGTGCCGACCTGGCGATCGGTGCCGGCGAGCGCGTCTGCATCGTGGGGCCCAACGGTGCCGGCAAGTCGACCCTCCTGCGCTGTCTCACGGGCGTCCTCCAGCCGACCGAGGGCACGATCGAGATGGACGGCGCACCGGTCACCGGCACGGACCGACGACGCCTCGCCCGTCGCCTCGCGGTCGTGGGCGGTGACGGTCAGCTGCCCTTCGCCATGACCGTGGAGGAGATGGTGGCGCTCGGTCGGATCCCGTGGCTCCATCCGTGGCAGGGCCCCACCGCGACCGACGATGCCGCGGTCGTGGGGGCGATGGTCCGGACCGGCATCCTGGACATGCGCACGCGGGACGTCCGGACGCTCTCGCTCGGCGAGCGACAGCTCGTGCGCATCGCGATGGCGCTCGCCCAGGGCGGTCGCATCCTGGTGCTCGATGAGCCCACCGTGCATCTGGACCTGCGACACCAGGTGGCGACCATGGAGCTGCTCGCGCGCCTCTCGGACGAGGAGGGGATGACCGTGCTGGCGGTCCTCCACGACCTTGCCCTCGCGCGCGAGTCGTTCCCGCGGATGGTGCTGGTGGACCAGGGGCGGCTCCTCGCCGACGGCCCTCCAGCGAGCGTGCTCGCGCCGGATCGGGTGCGGGAGGTCTACGGCGTGGACCCGCGGTACGTGACTCCGGCCGTCGGGCGCATGGGGGCGCTACAAGCCGGCTGATGCCTGTCGCCGAGCCGGTCGGCGTGTCCGACGCTTCCCGGTGAAGGCGAGCGAGACCAGCATCAGCTCGTTCACCTTGCGCTCGAACTCGGGGACCGTGGCTTCCGGCAGCGTGGCGCAGACCTCGCGCAGTGCCGTCTCGAGCTGATACCAGAGGTCGCCCCGACGCACGTCATACAGCGGGTACCGCGGGTTGATGATGACGCGGCGCACGCCATCCTCCTCGACCAGCGCGCTCCGGATCCGCGGGTCGAGCGGCCGGATGATGATGTCCCCGATGCCTCGCTTCGTCGTCGATCGGGATGGGCCGTCCCCCGGCCTGGTCGCCGGTGCCGGAGGCTCGACCGGGTCATCCAGCGACGCCTCGGGGTCCGTCGAGCCGCGATCGTCGGGGTCGGAGGTCGTCGGGTCGTCGGCCCGGTCGCGCACGGCGTCGAGCGTCAGCTGCCCCTCGACCACGTCACCATCGCCGGGGCCACCCGTGTTGGGGCTCTCGAACAGCTGACCGGACTCCAGGAGCCGGAGCGCCCGCGCCAGGATGCGTCGGACCCGGTCCGCGGTGCGCAGTGCGTCCGGGTCCACGGGCAGGGTGTCCTCACGGGAGAGTCGACGCACGACCGGTCGCAGGAGCGCCGCCAGACGCTGCTCCACGGCGGCCCATTCGACGCTGTCGCGGTCGACGTCCGACTTGTTCATGGTCACGGGGACATGGCTGAGCTCCACCTCGCCCACCAGCCGCGCCATGCCCGGATGGACGTTGGGTCCCGGATGTCCGAACCACGTCGGGTCACCCACGAGCCGGCCCAGGTGGTAGGTCCGGATCCCCGGCACCGAGGCGGGTGGGATCGGCTCGGGCAGCAGACCCCACCAGCCCTTCACGAGATGGCCGCCGGCACGGACCGTGAACCGATGCTCCTCGTCGAGCTGCCACTCGACGGGCGTCACCGGGGCCCGGTCCACCGTCATGACCACGACCCCCTGGGTCAGCAGCGGTCGATACACCTCGGCCAGACGCGCACGGACGCGAGCGGGGTCCAGTCGGCGGTCGACCTCGCCGATGACCAGGTGGACGTACCCGAGGGCCGGAGCGACCGGCTTGGGCTCCGGGTGGAGCTCGTAGGTCCGGAGTCGGCTGCGGTCGCGATAGTCGTCATCGGCGAAGGCGTGCGCGACCTCCTCGCCCGCGGCGCTCGCCACGATCCGGAACCGGTTGCCGAGATGACCGATGGCGGCCTTGCCGCCCTGCCCATAGCGGCCGATGCGGTCACCCGACCGCTTCGACGAGGCGCCCCAGCGGAGATAGTCCCGCTCCAGCTGTCGCGCATCCATGCCCGTGCCACCGACGACGGTGAGACCGACCGTCCCTGGACGCACGACGAGGTCCACGCGCAGCGGATGGGTCGGCACACGGGAGTCGACCGCGTTGTCCGCCAGCTCGAGGAGCGCGTCGATCGCGGAGCGATAGTTCGCGAACAGCGAGGCGGTGAGACGTGGGTCGATCCGCTCCCGGACCACCTTCCGGGCGGGTGCCGTCATGGTCGTCGTGGTCGGTCGGGCGTTGGTGTGGCTGGCGAGTCGAGCGGCCCTGGTCGCTGGAAGCCATGCCAGGTGCCGGCACGCCAGCGCTCCTCCAGCTGGGCGCGGAACCGCGCGCGATGCGGTGCCGGCATCTCGGGATAGATGCGATCGAGGAGGAAGAAGGCGCGTTCCAGCTCGTTGGCGGGCCTCGCCTCGTCCGACTGCTGCCACGCCAGCAGCAGGCCTTCGCGTCGCAGGCGGTCCGTGATGGTGACCCGCTGTTCCATCGAGGCGTTTGCGATGAGCGCTTCCTGGATCGCCCGACCCGGATCAGTCCGCACGACGCACCTGACCCAGGAGCGTCTCCACACCGAGCACCGGTGCCCAGCGATCGAGGTAGGCCCCATCGACCCGGTCCGCGTTCACGCGGAGGAGGACACCACAGTCACGCAGCTGGAGCTCGGATGTCCCCTCCGACCACACGAGCTTGGCGAGGACGAGGTCCTCGAGCGAGGAGACCCAGGTCAGTCCCATGGATGGATGGGCGATCTCGGCGCGGCGGGCCATCGTCGACTCCGTCCAGGGGCTTGGCTTCCGCAGGATGAGGTCAGCCTTGTCAAGGGTCGCGGAGACGATGACCGAGGCCATCGAGAAGTCGCCGAAGTCGACCTCGTCGGATACCACGTGCGCGTCGTCCGCGAATGCTCGCGCGACGACCGCGAATCGACCGGGCTCCAGATCCAGCACGATGTCCGTATCGTAGGTCCGACGCAACAGCCCGTAGCAGGAAGCCGCCTCCGAGCCGGTGATGTACCAGCGGAGGCCCAGGCGTTCCAGGCGGTCGAGCACGTCGCGCACGGGCCTACGGTAGCGGGTGGGGAGGGCGAGGGGACGCCAGGGCGCTCGTGGGTCACGCGGGCGTCGGCGGGGTCAGCCTCCTCCGGATGAGGACTCGCTGCCGTAGCCGAGCACCGGGACGCCGTACGCCTCGAAGTCGCGGGCGTTGCGGGTGACGATGGTCGCGTCCATGCGCCACGCGACAGCAGCGATGAGCGCGTCACCGAGGTGACGGCGGGATGTGCCCGGCCCGCGCTCCGCGCGACGTTCGCCGGCCCACCGCGCACCATCGGGATCGAGGGCGACGTAGTCCAGCGCATCGAGGAGTGCCTTCGTCGCCGCGTGACCTTCCGGTGTGCCGCCAGAGAGCGATTCGCAGGTCACCACATCGCAGGTGTACAGGTCGCCCGTGGTCTCGAACAGGTGCTCGACGATCTCGATGCCGCCAGGGCGACCGAGCGTGTAGTCGACGATGACCGTGGTGTCCAGGAGATACCTCAGCGCTGCCATGGATCGGGCCCCTCCCGGAGCTCGCGCACCCAGCGGTATGCCTGTTCGTCGTCCATCTCGAACGGTGTCCCGATGTAGACGCCTTGGGCGCGCTCGAGTGCCTTGCGGAGCCGCTCACGCTTGACACGCGCCTGGACCGCCTCCGTGACGAACGCACTCCGGCCACGTGGTCCCGCGAGCGCATCCACTTCGCACAGCAGCTCCTCCGGGAGCGTCACCGTCGTCCGCGCGAGTGCCATCGTGTCTCCCTGGAGTATGCGAAGTCATATGAATATGCATCATACAAGAACCGCACTGGAGAACCTGACGGGTCCTGACCGGGTGTGGGGGGTAGCGTCCGCATATGTCGACCAGCGTCCTGACCATCGCACCGGTCACCGCCGACCGTTGGGAGGACCTTGCGGACCTCCTCCGGACGAGCGGCGACTCCGCGGGCTGCTGGTGCGCCTGGTTCCGGATGCCCAACAAGGCGTACTCGGCCACGACCGTGGCAGACAAGCGCGGTGCGCTCCACGATTTCGTCGCAGCGGAGGCGCGACCGGGACTCCTGGCGTCACGCGATGGTCAGGCGATCGGCTGGGTGTCCATCGTGCCCAGGCGGACCCTCGATCGGATCGAGCCGCCCGACCGGCCGCCCGTGGAGCATGAGCCAGGCACCATCTGGGCGGTCACCTGCTTCGTGGTCCGGCCGAGCGAGCGGCGGTCCGGGGTCAGCGTCGCGCTCCTGGATGCGGCCGTGGCCCATGCCCGCGACCGAGGGGCGGCGGCCATCGAGGGATACCCGGTGGAGACGCCGCGGAGCGCCTCGTCCGCGTTCCCCGGCGTGCGATCGATGTTCGAGCGGGCGGGGTTCCGGGAGGTGGGTCGATTCGACCGATGGGATGCCGTGCCGGCAGCGTCCGGTCCCGAGCCACGGCGCATCGCCCGGGCACCCGGCCGCCCGGTCATGCGCCTCGACCTGGGGGCCTGAGAGCCGCCGAACGCATCGGTGGCACGGCGTCAGCCCGCCTGGTCGGCGTCCCGCAGTCGCCTCGGCGCAGCCAGGCGCCAGGCATCGCGGAGGAGCGTCTCGAGCTCGTCCCAGTCGGGCTCCTCGAGGTCCAGGCGGATGCCGACCCAGCCGTGTCGACCAAGGAAGGCCGGCACCCAGAACCGGTCGGGGTCGGCCTCGACGAGCAGCTCCTGGACGCCGGGTGCGGCCTTCAGCACCGCGCCGCTGCGCCCATCGTCACCGTGGTGCTGGGACAGGTAGTAGCCGAAGCGCTTGCCCGCGACCTCGAGGGTGAGATGCTCGTTGCCCCACGGGCTGGACACCACGGTCTCCGGGAGCCCGTCGCCGAGCGCCGCGAACCGAGCCTTGCGCTCGTGCAGCACCGCCATGCTGGCGTTGGCCGGACGGGTCGCGGGGGTCCTGGGTGCCGGCATGGGCTCGCCGTCCGGTCAGGTCACGCCGAGACGTCGACCAGGCCGTGCCCACCGACGGGTGTCGTCTCGGCGACCTGCTCCATGCCCCTGATGAGCGGTCTCGCTCTCGCGATCGCCGCCTGCACGGATGGCAGTGCGAGCGACGCCCGGTGACTCTCCGGACCGTCCCAGACCTCGGTGATCCAGATCGTGTCCGGATCGCCGGGGTCGAGCGCGACCACGTAGCTGTGGCACCCGGGCATCCCATCGGTGCCGTCCAGCAGGATGGCGACGAGGGCATCGCGCTGGCCGGCGACCGCGGTCATCCGTCCGACCAGTCCGTACATCATGACCCTGCGCGCGTCAGGCGCGCTTGTGGGGTGGGTCGAAGAAGGGGAGTGGCACGACCCGAGCCGCGACCCGACCGCGCCGGCCCTCCACGGTCCACTCCATCTGGAGCTGTGTGCCGACGGGCTCGGAGCGCGCCTCCACGGAGGCGAGCGCGATGTTGCGCTTGAGCCCCGGGCTCCAGGTGCCGCTCGTGGCACGACCCACCTGCCGCTCCCCCGCGTACACCGGCACCTGCTCGCGCCATGCGGCCGCGGACAGCGCCGGGGTCAGGTCCTGCGTGTGATACAGCCGCTCGAGGTCCTCCCAGTCGAGCTCGAGGCCGACCAGGCGCCGCGGCGGACCACCGGCCGCCGCCTCCCGTCGCAGCGCGGCGCGGCCCACGAAGGGCGTCTGCTTGTCGAGGTCCACGAGGCGACCGAGGCCGATCTCACCGGGCGAGTAGCTCTGCTCGGGGATGAGCGCGTGTGCCGCGGACGTGTAGTCCACCTCGAGCAGGATGAGCCCGGCCTCGATGCGCACGACATCGAGCGCCAGCATCCCGGCGGGCCGCAGGGCATACGCCCGACCGACCTCGAACAGTGCGTCCCACAGCTCGGTGGCGCGTGCTGCCTCCACCCACAGCTCGTAGCCCAGGTCGCCGGTGTAGCCCGTGCGGCTCACGTCGATCGGCAGCTCGCCGACCGTCGAGGCGCGTCGCCGGAAGTAGCGCAGGTCCGCGAACGACTCGCCGGTGGCAGCCTCCAGCACGTCCCGCGAGAGCGGTCCCTGGAGCGCCAGCGCCGCGATGTCGTCCGTCTGCTCCTCGATGGTGACGTCCAGGCCGCGCGCGTTCAGGCGCAGCCAGCGGAGCTGTGGGTCGGCCGCCGTCCAGCGGTAGCTGTCGTCATCGAGCCGATGGACCGTCCCGTCATCGAGCACCTTGCCGTGCTCGTCACACCACGGCGTGTAGAACACCTGGCCGCGTGCCAGCTTCGTGGCGTCCCGGGTGATGACCCGATCCACGAGCCGCTGCGCATCCGGCCCCGCCACACGGTACTTGAACAGCGGTGACACGTCGATGACGGCGGCCGCGTTCCGGATGGCGTTGACCTCGATGTCGTGATGTGGCGCATACGCGCTCGACGCGAAGCGTCCCGACCACTCACGCCACTGGCGCTTGACGTTGAGCGGGAGGGCGCGGCTGTCGATGGGCGATCCGAGGGTCATGGCCGCCACAGGATAGGCGACCCGGCCGCACCCATCATCGCGAGGCTGCGGTGCGGATCCGTGGAGCCACCTCCTCGCTCAGTCCGTCCAGGTGAGCCAGGCGGTATCGCGGGTCATGATCGTCGAGAGCAGGCGCTGGTAGCCGAGGGCGCCCCGGCCCTCCTCGATCTCGTCGGCCTGGTACGCGATGCGCAGCAGGACGACGTGCTTGCCGTCCTGCTCGACCACCTCGACGGAGCGGGCGCCGCCGAGCAGGTCACCCAGGGTATGGGTCCGCGCGATCATCTGATAGGCGTCCACGCGCAGCGGCAGGGTCTCCGCTGCCCGCGCGGCGTCCTCGGCGCTGTCGTAGACCAGGGCGACGAGCGCCTCCTCGGCCCCGCCGTCCTGACGGTCCGCGAACAGCAGGGTCTCGAAGGCGGGCAGGGGTCCCGGCACCTGTGTGTCCAGTGTCGCCTGGGCCTCCGTCGGGGACAGGTCAGGGGCCAGCAGCGACAACGCATGCTCCGGTGAGAAGTTCGAACGCACCACCACGAACTGCATCAGGCGGCCCGGCAGCGCATCGGAGTCGACCGCCCGGATGCCCGCCGTCAGGCTGGGGTCGTCAGCCGCGCGCGGTGCCGGGGCGGCGGTCGCCGTCACTTCGCTGAAGCGGCTGCCCAGCAGCGCCTGGGGCAACAGGGCGAGGAACTCGGCGCCACCCAGCTCGCCGCCGAACGGGCGGCCGGGCTCGCGGTTCCTGATGTCGACGCCGCCGTCCGTCCCCCTGCTGAAGAGCGGGATGTCGCCGATCGTGTCGACCGTGAAGTCACGTGCGACCAGCACCGCCCTGATCGCCTCGGCCCGGGCGGTGGTGTCGAGGCCGAGATACAGGAGCTGGTCCGGCAGCTGGCCGCCCTCAAGGGTCCACGCGACGTCCAGCATGTCGAAGCCGTACCAGCGATGCCAGCCGCCATCCTCCACGAAGATGAACGAGAGGAACGCCGCGGGATACCCGATCCGACGCAGCGCGGTGATGAGGCGATGCTGGTCGTCGGGATCACCTGCCAGGAGGGCGGGCAGGGTGGCACCCGAGACCTCCAGGCCATGCTCCTCGTACAGCGCCGTGAAGTCGATGAAGCCGGCGACGTTCGCCTGGCCGTCGAAAGCCGACGCCGCGACGGTGTCGAGCATCGCCTCCACGGGCTCCGACGCCGATGCGGGCAGCGCGGTCGTCGCGCCGAGCAGGAGGGCGAGGCCCAGGGAGCGGGCGCGGGACATGGGCAGGGACCTCCGTCTGGGATGGGTGCTCGTGGGCATCCTACCGGGCCACCTCGGGCCGCGGCGTCAGAGCAGGCGCGACGGCACCTGCATGGACGCGAAGCCCTCGTCGAACGTGGCGATCCAGTCGCAGCCCGCCTGGTCCGCGGCAGACGCGATGAGCGCGTCCGGGATGCGCCGAGCCGACACGTGCATGACGTGCTGGAGCGCGGCCGCGACATGGGCCTTGTCCGCGTCGATGACCTCGACGTTCTCCCTGGCCAGGAACGCGACCAGCCAGGCGACGATCGCCGAGTCCGTCGCCGTCCGTTGGACACGCAGCACATGGATGGCCTCGGTGACCACCACGCCGGAGATCACGAGGACCCGGTCGCTGTCGATGAGCTCCGTGGCAGCCCAGGTCCGGGGCGGGTCGTCATTGCCGAGATAGCGGAGGAGCACGCTGGTGTCGAGGAAGACCCGCTCACTCATGGGCGCTGTCGTCCTCGGCCCCTGCCTGCTCCTGATGCCGCCGGCTGTCCTCCTCGAGGACTTCCATGATCTCTGCTGCGCGCATGTCCCATGCTCGTTCCCGGACCGCGCCCCAGTCCGTGACGGGCTCCATCCCTGGGCGATGCAGGACCCCCATCAACGAGTCCCTGTGGGGCTTGGGCATGAAGTAGACGACCATCCGACCGCCCTCGACGATCTCCACCGCCTGGTCGCCCGGCCGGATGCCCAGCTCCTCGCGCACCTTCTTGTCGATCGTGATCTGGAACCGCTCGCCGACGACGTTCGACATATCGTGATCCTGTATACGTACGCAGCGTTCACAAGTATGTATATGACGATCCGGTACGTCAACGCATGCCCGTGCCCCTCCGACGGCGCCCGGGTACCATGCCGGGGTATCGGACCAGGTGAGGAGGGATCGTGCCCCAGCGCTACGACGCGGTGGTCATCGGTGGTGGTCACAACGGCCTCGTGAGCGCGGCCTACCTGGCGCGCGCCGGGCTGCGGACGCTGGTCCTCGAGCGGCGTCACGTCCTGGGTGGCGCGGCGGTGACCGAGGAGATCGTGCCCGGCTTCCGGTTCAGCGTCGCGAGCTATGTCGTGAGCCTGCTGCGGCCGGAGATCATCCGCGACCTGGACCTGCCGGGCCACGGGCTGCGCATCCTGCCCCTGGACGGCACGTTCACGCCGCTCGATGACGACTACCTGTGGCGCACGGACGACCACGCCCACACGATGCGTGAGATCCGCCGCTGGAACGCCGCCGACGCGGAGGCGTACAGCGAATACGGGATGCTCATGGTGGAGATGGCGCGCTTCATCAAGCCCATCCTCGGCATCACGCCGCTCGATCCGCGCCGACCGGACCCGCGGGATGGGGCACCGCTGGGCAGCCTCCTGCGCGCCTTCTCGCAGCTGCCACAGCGGCAGCAGACGGCGTTCGTCCAGCTCATGACCATGAGCGCCGCGGACTTCCTGGACCAGTGGTTCCAGACGCAGCCGCTCAAGGGGACCATGTCTGCCTCGGGCATCATCGGCACGTACCAGGGGGTGCGCTCGCCGGGCACCGCGTACGTGCTGCTCCATCACTACATGGGCGAGATCGACGGCGCCTTCCGCGCGTGGGGCATCCCCAAGGGTGGCACGGGCGGCGTCAGCGAGTCGATCGCATCATCCGCACGCGCGTTCGGCGCGGAGATCCGAACGGAAGCTCCGGTCGCTCGTATCCTGGTCAAGGACGGCCGCGCGACCGGGGTGGTCCTGGAGAGCGGCGAGGAGATCGAGGCGACCAGCGTCCTCGCCTCCACGGACGCCAAGGTGACGTTCCTGGACCTCCTGGAGCCGGGCACGCTCGAACCGGAGACCGAGGCGAGCATCCGCCGATTCCGGTTCCGGGGCTCGTCCGGCAAGGTCAATCTCGCGCTCGACGGGCTGCCGGATTTCACCTGCCTGCCCGGGGTCGGCGAGCACCTTCGGGGCGCCATCAGCTTCTCGCCCTCGCTCGACTACATGGAGCAGGCCTACGACGACGCGAAGGCGGGTCGCTTCAGCCGACGCCCGTACATCGACATGATCATCCCGACGCTGGTGGACCCGCGGATGGCGCCACCCGGCAAGCACATCATCAGCTGCTTCGTGCAGTACGCCCCGTACCATCTCGCAGAGGGGACCTGGGACGACCAGCGGGAGGCCTTCGGCGATGCCGTCATCGACACCATCGCCGAGCGCGCTCCGAACATCCGGAGCCTCATCGTGGGTCGCCAGGTGCTGACGCCGCTGGACATCGAGCGGACGATGGGGCTCACGGAGGGCAACATCTTCCAGGGCGAGCTGTCGCTCGAGCAGCTGTTCCTCAACCGACCGGCGCCCGGCTGGGCACGCTTCCGGACCCCGGTGCGTGACCTGTGGCTGTGTGGCTCGTCCGCGCATCCGGGCGGCGGCATCATGGGCGCGCCCGGCCGCATCGCGGCGTTCGAGCTGCTGCGCACCAAGGGACGCGCGGCATGAGCATGGCGACCGTGACCCAGCTGCCGGTGCCGCGTCGCTGGGACGCCATCGTGGTCGGTGGTGGCCACAACGGCCTCGTGTGTGCTGCCTACCTCGCGCGCGCCGGGCTGCGCACGATCGTGCTGGAGGCACGTGACGCGGTGGGCGGTGCGCTGGCCACCCACGAGCTCGTGCCCGGGGCTCGCGTGCCGGTCTGGGCGCATACCGTGGGCCGGCTGCGCGGCTCCATCGCCCGGGACCTGGGGCTCGCCGCCAACGGCCTGCGACTCGTCCAGCCCCAGGCGCGGGTCACCTCGCTGCTGCCGGACGGCCCGGCGCTCACGCTGTGGGCGGACGAGGCCGCCACGCGGCGCGAGATCGGCCGGCTCTCCGCGGCGGACGCGGATGCGTGGCCGGCGTTCGATGCGCGGGTGCGGGCGATCGCGTCGGTCATCTCGCGGCTGGCGGCGCTGACCCCACCCGATCCGACGGGTGCCGTGACGCGGGATGCCGCGGGGTTGCAGGGCGTCGCCGGTCTGCTGCGGCTGGGCCTGCACGTCCGGGGCATGGCGGAGGCGGACATGCGTGACCTCACGCGGGTGCTGCCCCAGTCCATCGCGGACTTCCTGGAGGATCACCTCGCGTCCGAGCAGCTGCGGGCGATGCTCGCGGTCCGGGGCGTCCGATTCACGTCCATGGGACCGCACTCGGCGGGGACGGCGCAGGTGTTCCTGTCGGACACGGCAGGCACCGATGCCGGCGCGGCCGGCGAGACGGTGTATGTCCGGGGCGGACCGGGTGCGTTGGCGGCGGCACTGGCGTCCGCGGCGCGTCGGTCGGGCGCGGAGATCCGGACGTCATCCGCGGTGACCGCCATCCGCGCCACGGACGCCGGAGTGAGCGGTGTCGTGCTCGCATCGGGGGAGGAGCTGCTGGCGCCCATCGTGGTCAGCGGGCTCGACCCCAAGCGCACCCTGATGGAGTTGATCGACCCGGAGGTCCTTGGTCCCCGACTCGGCTGGCAGGCGGGCAACCTGCGCCTGGGCGGTGTGACCGCGAAGCTGGACCTGGCGCTGGCCGAGCTACCGCGCTTCCGAGGACTGCCGGACGCCGATGCGACCCTCCGGCTGCGTGGTCGGCTGGTGGTCGCGCCCAGCATCCGCTACCTGGACGTCGCGCACGATGCCGCGAAGTACGGTCGCATCAGTGACCAGCCGTGGCTGGAGGCGACCATCCCCAGCCTCGTGGACCCGCTCCTCGTGGATGGCGCGGCCGCGTCCGGCGTGCGTCACGTGATGAGCGTCATCGTCCAGTCCGCGCCGTACGCGCTGCGCGAGGGGAGCTGGGACGAGGCGCGTGAGACCCTCGCCGCGCGGGCGATGGCGGTGCTGGAGTCGGTGGCACCGGGCATCGGGACGCTGGTCGTGGCACGCGAGGTGGTCACGCCGCCGGATCTGGAGCGGGACCTGGGCATGACCGGCGGCCATCCGCTCCACGGGGAGCCATCGCTCGACCAGTGGTTCGCGTGGCGGCCGATGCTCGGCGCCGCTCGCTACCGGCTGCCCGTGCCCGGGCTGTACCTGTGCGCGTCCGGCGCACATCCCGGTGGTGGCGTGACGGGCATCCCGGGTCGGAACGCGGCCCGGGAGGTCGTGGCCGACCACCACCGCGCCTGACGTGTCCGGCCCGTCGACCCGCACCCGCCGTGCGGCGGTCCTCCTGGCGCTGCTGCTCGTCGCTGGGGTCCTCGCCGGCTGCCAGGTGACGGGCACCGTCTACGCGACCCGCGAGGAGCGGCAGACGGTCCAGGTGGGCCTCGCGCCGCTCGTGGTCGTGGACACCTTCAACGGCCGTATCACCGTCAACTCCGGCTCCGAGACCCAGGTGGATGTCCGGGTCAGCAGCCGTGGCTCGGGCACCGATGAAGCGGACGCGGAACGTGACCTCGCGCGGGTGGGCGTGGAGGTCACCCAGGTCGGTGATCGCGTGACCATCACCGCGCGTCGGCTCGATGATCCGGTCGCGCTTGGCGACAGCGGCGCGGACGTGGAGCTCGTGGTGCCGCCCGCGACCCGGCTCCAGCTGCGTACCTCGAACGGACGCGTGGAGGCGGCCAACGTGGACGGCAGCATCCTCGCCCGGACCAGCAACGGCGCCATCACGACCCGCGGTGGTCGTGACCTGGACCTCGATACCTCGAACGGCCCCGTCTCGGTCAACAACCCCCAGGGGCGGGTGGTCGCGCGGACCAGCAACGGCTCGCTGGACATCAACGCGGCGCGTGACACACACGTGACCGCGGAGACCTCCAACGCGCCGCTCACGTTCAGCGGATCGCTGGGCCCTGGTGAGCACGTGTTCCGGACCAGCAACGCGAAGCTCTCGCTGACCCTGCCGGGCGACGCCTCGTTCACCATCGAGGGCAGCACCTCCAATGGTGGTGCCTACACCGAGTTCCCGCGCCTCCAGGTGTCGGACACGACCATCCGCGGCACCACGGGCATCTCGTCGGTCACCGTCATCCGCGCGACGACCAGCAACGGCGACCTGACCGTCCAGCAGCAGCGACCGTAGCGCCATCGCCGCGCGGTGCCCTCAGGGCCCCGCCGTCACAGACGTTGGGATGCTTACGACCGCGGCACAGGTCCTTGACACGTAGACTTCTGCCCGCGACACTTCTCGCCGATCATCGAGCCCCAGCATCGGCTGCATCCCGAAAGCACGACAGAAGGGCGGCTGCTGATGTCATCCATACGGGTCGGTCTGGTGGTCGGTTGTCTCCTGGTGGTCGGGTCGGTGGCTGTGGCCGCGCACGAGCCGGATGATGTCAGGGTCGACTCCGTCGAGTCCAGGGCCATGACTGGGGCGGCCCCTGTCGAAGGGCCAGTCATCGGAGGCATCGACACCCTAGCGGCCGTAGTGGGTGCGGCGGCGGCGATCGAGGTCTGCCTGCCAGATACGGCGCGCGATGCGGAGCCCCATCAGCCGGCAGACCCTTATGGCCCCGAGGCCGACTGCTTCGTTCCTTGGGTGGCCGTGGAGATCGACCCCCGCGTCCTGGGACCGAGTCGGGCCCGGCGCGCAGACGCCAGCGGCCAAGGCGACTGACCGGGGCGACCCCGGGCTACGGCCGGTCGAGGCTCTCCGCGAGCTCCTGCTCGGGCGGGACGGCGAGCGGCAGCTCCCATGACCACTCGGAGAGCCGGCGCAGCAGGCGCCCCGCGGTCAGGTCGAGCTGGATGGGCGTGATGGCGATGCGGCCGTTGACGACCGCGTGGAAGTCGGTGCCGGGCTCGGCATGTCCCGAGGGCGCGGGTCCGCCGATCCAGTAGTAGGGGACGCCCCGCGGATCGAGCCGTCGCAGGAGCGCATCGTGGTAGATGCGCTTGCCCATCCGGGTCACGTCCACGGGCACATCGTCGTCATCGGGGCGCGCGGGCACGTTGACGTTGAGCAGCTCCCCGGGATCGAGGCCGTGCTCCAGGATGTTGACCGCGACGCGATGGGCGATGCGTGCGGCGAGGTCGAAGTCGGGATGCCCGTCGTACTCCTGCGAGACCGCGAACGCGGGGCACTCGTTGATGACCGCCTCCATGGCCGCGCTGACCGTCCCCGAGTACGTCACGTCATCGCCGAGGTTCGCGCCGTAGTTGATGCCCGAGGCGACCAGGTCGAAGCCCACCTCGAAGTAGCCCAGGAAGGCGAGGCTCACCGCGTCGGTCGGCGAGCCGTCCACGGACCAGCCGATGCTGCCGTCCGCGAGCGTCCGTTCGCGGACACGGAGCGGCCGCATGAACGTCTTCTGGTGACCCACGGCGGACTGGTTGGTCTCGGGCGCCATGACATACACGTGACCCAGCGGCTCGAGCGCCTGCTTGAGCGCGAGGAGACCCCGGGACTCGATGCCGTCGTCGTTGGTGACCAGGATGCGCGGCCGGCTCGTCCACTCCTCGAGAGGGCGCGCCTGGCGACTGGTGGCACGCGGTGCCGGCAGCTCCCGCTCGCCCGCAGCGAGCGGCTCGCCCCGGTCCCGGTCGATGGCCCGCCGTTCGATCCGCTCGCCCTCGCGCAGGCCGTCGCTGTCAGCTGGGGCGCTGCGGCCGGGGTCCCGCGACGCTGCCGCGAGCTCACGGCCGATGTCATCGGGCCGGTCGGACCCCTGCCCGGGTCGCGGTACCCGCTCCCGGCTCGCCCGTCCCGCTGGGTCGTCGGTCACGTCGTCCGATCGTCGGGTGACGGCCGCAGGTCACCGGGACCGCCGGGGACCACGACGGGTGCCGTGGGGACCCGCACCGGTCGACCCTGGCGCTCCTCCACGCGCCGCGCAGCGCGGCTCGCCACGTCCCGCGGTGCGCCCGCCGGCGAGCGCTCCAGGTAGAAGAAGAAGAACGCGGAGATGACCGCTGCCACGGGGACCGCGAAGATCGCGCCCGCGACGCCCTGGAGCTTGAGGCCGATGAGCACGGACAGCAGCACCACGACCGGGTGGATGCCCACCGAGTCCGCCATCACGCGTGGCTGGATGATGTTCATGACCACGAACCAGCCCGCCACCATGATGATGAGCATCGCCACGACCGGGCCACCGGTCAGCAGCGCTGCGACCACCGGTGGCGCCCAGGACACGAAGGGCCCGAAGAACGGGATCATCTGGAGCACCGCCACGATGACCGCCGTCGCCGGCCAGTAGGGCACGTTGAGGACGGCCCCGCCGATGGCGGCCACGAGACCGAGCACGACCCCCTGGATGGCCTGGCCTCGCAGGAAGCCGCCGAACGAGGACGAGACGCTCGTCTGGAGCAATCGCACCTCGTCCGCGTAGCGCTGCGGCGAGAGGCGGATGAAGAACGCCAGGATGCGGTCCTTGTCGATGAGGATGAACACCGACAGGAACACGACCATGAGCAGGTTGCCGATGATGCCCAGGCTCGCGGTCGCGAGGTTGGCCACCGCGCCGACCTGGTCCCCGGCGATCGTGCCGAGCGCGTCGCCTGCCTGCTTGACGGCTTCCGTGAGGTCCACGTGGATGCCCACGCTCGTGAGCCAGGTCTGGAGCGGCGCCAGGGTGGCCGGCAGGTTCTCCGGAAGCCAGCGCTCGTCCTGGATGAGCTCGTTGAGGGAGCCGGCGACGCTCACCGCGATGACCACGATGATCGCGGACAGGGCCACGAACAGCAGCCCATAGATGACGCCCACGACGGCGACCCGCGGCAGGACCGGCATCCGCCGCTCGATCCAGTTGGCGAGCGGCGCGAGGATGAACGCGAACAGCCATGCCATCACGAGGATGAGCAGGATGTCGCTGAAGAAGACGAGCACCTGCGAGACGAGACCGATGAGCACCATGCCAACGGTCAGCGTGCCGAGGACCAGCAGCGCGTGGATCCAGCGGCCCTCGGACTGGAGCAGGCCCTTGACCATGCGCGCAGTCTAGCGCGCGCTCGACGGGCGCCGAGGCTATGTCACGGCGGCGTCCGCTTCCCGGGCGCGCCGTCCCCGGATCTCATGTGATCCTCGATCCCGCGTGCGATCGTGCGGACAGGTCGGGTCTCGCCGGCCATCCGATCCGACACAGGGAGACCACGCGTGAAGCGCAAGCTGCTCGTGGTCGCGGGCCTGTTCGCCGTCGGGTTCGGTGCCATCGGCTATGTGCTGGTGGCACCGACCACGGGATCCGCCGCCGCGACCACCTTCCTCACCGCCACCGCCGCCACGACCGACGTGGTCCGACAGGCCGCCGCCACGGGCACCGTCGCGGCATCCACCACGTATGGCCTCGGCTTCGGTCGTGCCGCTGCGACCATCGGCTCGGCCGCCACGAGCTCGGGCGCCACCACCGGCCTCGCCTGGACCGTGACCGAGGTGGACGTCGCGGTGGGCGACCGCGTGGCAGCCGGCGACGTCCTCGCGACCGCCGAGAGCGCCGAGGCACGGGTCGCGCTCCAGCAGGCACAGGTCGCCCTCGCCAGCGCTCGCCAGACGCTCACCGACGCGGAGGCGAAGCCGACCGCCGCCGCCCGGGCCGCCGCGGATTCCGCGTTGCAGAAGGCGCAGATGAGCCTCGAGGCCGCGAATCGGTCGCTCGAGGAGACGAAGGCCTCGAACACGGCATCCCTGACCGCCGCGAAGACGTCCGTCAACGATGCGGAGGTGACGCTCGCCAACGACCAGGACGATGACGCGGCGTCGTCCATCCTCCGCCAGGATCGGCGCAACGTCCGCGATGCGAAGCGGAACCTCACCGCCACCCGCCGGGACAACGCGTCACGGCTGGCGGATGCGACCGACGCGGTCACGAGCGCCGAGCTCGCGCTCGCCGATGCGGAGCGGACCCACGCGGAGGCGATCGCGCCCACCGACACCGCGACGCTCGAGTCGTCCCGCGCCGCGGTCGCGAGCGCCCAGCAGTCACTCGACGCGGCACAGGCCGCTGCGGACGCCTCGGCCATCGTGGCGCCCGCGGACGGCATCGTGACCACGGTCGACCTCGTCGTCGGCGCCACCGCCCCGGCGGGCGATGCGATCGCGATGCAGGCGGGGCCGATGGTCGTGACCGCATCCTTCACCGAGTCGGACCTCACAGCGCTCGCATCGGGCCAGGCGGCCACCGTCACCATCGATGCCGTGGGCGCGGAGCTGGTCGGTCATCTCTCCGCGATCGATCCGGTCGCATCCGGCTCCGGCAGCTCGTCCGTGGTCAGCTATCCCGCGACCATCACCATCGAGGGCGCGCCCGAGACGCTGCGGGCCGGCATGTCCGCGGAGGTGGCCGTGACCACCGCGAGCCAGACGGACGTGGTCGCGGTCCCGGTGGCCGCGCTCGTGGGTCGGGGTGGCCAGTACATGGTGCGTACCCTCGGCTCCGATGGCGCCGAGCAGCTCGTCCCGGTGGAGGTGGGCCTCGTCACCGACACCCTCGCCGCGATCACGAGCGGCGTCGCGGAGGGCACGACCGTCATCACAGGCACGGCCAGCGCCCAGTCCGGCGGCAGCGGCACGACCACCCAGGGTGGCCTCGGCGGCATCAACCTCGGTGGCCTGGGTGGCGGTGGTGGGTTCCCCGGCGGTGGTGGGTTCCCCGGCGGTGGCCGTGGGAGCAACCGGCCATGAGCGCGACACTCCTCGCGCCGTCCGTGGAGGGCCGCACCGGGCCCGCGGGATGGGACCACGCGGACGCCTCGCCCACGGCGGACCACGCGCTCATCGACATCCGCGACCTGTGGCGCGTCTATCACCTGGGTTCGGTGACCGTGGAGGCGCTCCGGGGCGTGAGCCTCCAGGTCCACCAGGGGGAGTTCGTGGCCATCGTGGGCCCGTCCGGCTCGGGCAAGTCGACGCTCATGAACATCATCGGCTGTCTCGACCGGCCGTCCGCGGGCAGCTACGTGCTCGCGGGGACGTCCGTGGAGGGGCTCTCGGATGATGAGCTGGCACGACTCCGGAGCCGCGAGATCGGCTTCGTGTTCCAGAGCTACAACCTGCTGGCACGGACATCCGCCACGGACAACGTGGCGACGCCGCTGCTCTACCAGGGGGTGGGTCGCCGCGAGCGCATCGAGCGGTCGCGGGCGGCGCTCACGGAGCTGGGTCTCGGCGAGCGGCTCGACCATCTGCCGAGCGAGCTCTCGGGCGGTCAGCAGCAGCGCGTGGCCATCGCCCGGGCGCTGGTCACGAACCCCTCGATCATCCTCGCCGACGAGCCCACGGGCAACCTGGACACGGCGTCCGGCGTGGAGGTGATGGCGCGCTTCCACGCGCTCCACCGCCAGGGCCGCACGATCGTGCTCATCACCCACGACCACGAGGTCGCCGCGCAGGCGCCCCGGCAGGTCCACGTCCGGGACGGGCAGCTGGTGTGAGCGCCAGCGAGCTCGTCCGTCTCGCCCTCTCGCGGCTCGCCGCATCGCGGATGCGTGCGCTGCTCACGATGCTCGGCATCATCATCGGTGTCGGCTCCGTGGTCGCGCTCGTGGCCGTGGGCCAGGGCGCCACGGCGGGCATCTCCGCCAACCTCCAGTCGCTCGGCACCAACCTGCTGACCGTCAACGCGGGCGCATCCACGAGCGGCTTCACGCGCGGTGCCTTCGGCTCGGCGACCACACTCACGGTCGACGATGCGGCCGCGCTCGCGGAGCTCGATGGCGTCGCGGCGCTCGCGCCGGAGCTCTCGACCAGCGCGCTGGTCACGGCGGGTGACGCCAACGAGACCGCCAGCATCGTGGGCACCAACGAGGACTACGCGCGGGTCCGCAACTACACGGTCTGGCAGGGCTCGTTCCTCAACGGTGTCTCCGTGGACGCCGGCCTGCGGGTCGCCGTCATCGGCTCCGACACCGCGACCAACCTGGGGCTGGGCGCCAGCGACGTCGGCTCGGACATCCGCATCGCGGGGATCCCGTTCCAGCTGGTGGGCATCCTCCAGCCCAAGGGCACGTCGGGTGCCGCGAGCAACGACGACATCGTGCTGGTGCCCATCACGGCGGTCCAGCACTACTTCAATGCCACCGACTCGGTGCGGTCGATCGCGATCTCGGTGGCGACCTCGGAGCAGATGGATACCGTCAAGGCACAGGCCACGACGCTCCTCCGGGAGCGTCACGCGATCGCGTCCGGCAGCTCCGATGACTTCACCATCGCCGACCAGGCGCAGCTGCTCGAGTCGGTCGACTCCATCAGCTCGCTGCTGACCATCCTGCTCGCGGGGATCGCCTCCATCTCGCTCGTGGTCGGCGGCATCGGGATCATGAACATCATGCTCGTCTCGGTCCGGGAGCGGACGCGCGAGATCGGCATCCGCAAGGCCATCGGCGCGCGGGGTCGGGACATCCTCGCCCAGTTCCTCGTGGAGGCGCTGACCCTCTCGGTCATCGGGGGCCTCATCGGGGTGTTCCTGGGCGTGGCGGTCTCGATGGTCGTGGGCCAGGTCGCCGGCTGGGGCTTCCAGTTCCAACCCATGACGGTGTTGATGGCCGTCGGCTTCAGCCTCCTCGTCGGCGTCGTGTTCGGCGTCTGGCCGGCGCGCCAGGCGGCACGGCTCGATCCCATCGTGGCGCTGCGCTATGAGTGACCCGCGTCCCACCTCCCAGGAGATCCCCATGGACACCTCGACCCCGGCGTCCGGCGCGACGCCCGATGACCCACGCTTCACCCGGGTGCCCGTCCCCGACGGGGCGACCGATGGTGATGGATCGACCGATGGCCGGACCGCCTCGCCCGTGGTCTGGCAGCTGCCCGAGGGCTGGGCGCCCCCGCCGGGCTGGCAGCTCGGCACCGATGTGCAGGGGCGACCCGTCTGGACGATGGTCGGTGGGGCGCCGGTCGTGGCGCCGACGGCGGCAGTGGCTCCGACGCCGACCCATCAGCTGGATGTGCCGGCCACGCCGGTGGCCCCGGTGTCGGTGGATCAGCCAGCCGCGCCGCCGGGCCCGGCCGTCGAGGATCGGTGGGCCACGCCGATGGCTTCGACCGCGTCGGTGCCGGCCATGGCCGATCAGCCGGCCGTGCCGGACTGGGCGGTCGTGCCGCCGGACCCGGCTGTGCCGATGACCCAGCCGGTCGCCGATCGACCGGCGCCGATGACCCCGGCCGTCGCCGATCGACCGGCGCCGATGACCCCGGCCGTCGCCGATCGACCGGCGCCGATGACCCAGCCGGTCGCCGATCGACCGGCGCCGATGACCCAGCCGGTCGCCGATCGACCGGCGCCGATGACCCCGGCCGTCGCCGATCGGCCGCGGGTGGCCATGACCCTGCCTGACCTGGCAGCCGGGGCGATGTCCCCGGCCGTGGCGCCACCGCTCGTGGCCACGATGCCGGTCATGCCGGTCGCGGCGCCTCCGACGGCTCCTGCGCCGGTCGTCGCAGCACCCCCCAAGCGTCGCTCGACGGCCAGCAAGGCCGTGGACGGGCTGCTCGTGGTGGGTCTGATGGTCGCCGTGGGCGGCGTCGGGTTCGCCGTGGGTCGCCAGACCGCACCCGCGTCGGTCGGTGGGGGAGCAGGGTCCGCAGCCCTGGGCGGGTTCGCAGGACGCGAAGGCCAGGGGATACGTGGCGGCCCGGGCACGACCGACGACACCGACACGACCGGCGGGCAGACGACCACCTCAGGACGAGGCACCACCGATGGCCAGGGCACGACCGGCCAGGTCGCCGCCCCGAGTGGCGCGCCCTCCATCCCGGATGCCGACGACCAGGGCACGACCAGCCAGGGCACCGCGGACCAGGGCGGCTCCACCGGCCAGCAGGGTGGTCCACCCCAGGGCGGGCGCGGCGGCTTCGGCCTGGCCAGTGGTGGCACCATCGCGGCGGTCACCGACACCGGCCTCACCCTCACCACCACTGATGGCCAGCAGGTCGAGGTCGCGACCACCGCGGACACCACCTACCACCAGCAGATCGCGGCGAGCCGGGATGATGTCGTCGTCGGGGCGAGCGTGCGGGTCGAGGTCGATGGTGGCTTCGGCGGCCCGGGCGGCTTCGGTCGGGGCCAGGGCGGGCCAGGACAGGATGCGATGGGTGCGCCGCCGGATGGCGCGACCACCGAGACCTCGATGACCGCCACGGAGGTCGAGCTCCTCATCGCCGATGCATCCAGCGCCGGCCAGGGGGGTCGGGGGATGCGCGGTGGCTTCGGCGGTGGCCTCAGCGGCACCGTGAGCGCCATCGACGATGGCTCGGTGACCGTCGAGACCGCCATGGGCTCGCTCGTCGTGACCACGACGGATGCGACACGCTATGTCCGGCAGGCCACCGCGACCCGCGACGACGTGACCGTCGGCGCGTCCGTGCGCCTCACGACGGCTGGCGGCCGCGGCGGTGATACCACGACCATCACCGCCTCGGACGTGAACGTGTTACTACCGACGACGGAGTGAATCTGGTCCGCAACAACGACGAGCGTCGTGCGTCCCACCTGTGACGGTCGACTCCGAGACGATCCGACCGAGGGATCCGCGAGGTGAGGGGTTCGCGCGATGCGTCGTGTCCTACTGCTGCTGGGGCTGCCCATGGTCGCGGTCCTGACGATCGGGACTCCGCCACCGCCGGTGGCGGCGGAGTCGTGCAGCGCCTCGATGCCGCGTCAGGTGTCGTTCGCGAGGAACTACACGTTCACAGGCACCCTCGTCCGCTGGGATCGCGGTGACGTACAGAAGTACGAGTTCGCGATCGATGAGGTGTTCGCAGGCGAGGACCGGCCGGTGACCGAGCCGGTCCAGCGGGAGCTGCGACCCGGCGGGCGGATCACGTTCTCGGGTGGCTGCTTCGGCATGCGCCATCTGACCAAGGGACCGACCTATCTCATCAGCGCCGGCGACCTCCTGACGCTCTCGTCCATGACGGCGGTGGCATGGGAGGTCCGTGACGATGGCTCCGTCCGCCTCATCCGCCAGTACGGCTCGGCCCGCATGGACCCTCGGTTCGCGGGGCCGCGCACGCTGTCCCAGGCGATCGCGCTGATGGTCCCCTCGCTCCCGCCGACCGACACCGCCGATCCGGAGCCTCCAGCCAGTACCGATGGAGCCGGCACACGTCATGGACCACTCGTGACGCTGGCCGACCCTGAGCGTGGCAGGGGTGATCTGTGTGGTACGATGTGTGAGGAGGTACACATGGCGACCAACCTCGCGATCGACCCTGAGTTGCTGGACCGCGCGCTCAGGGTGGGCGGCGAACGAACGAAGAAGGCGACGGTGACGACCGCCCTCGAGGAGTACATCGCGCGCCGCGAGCAGGCCAGGATCGTGCAGCACTTCGGCACGCTCGACTGGGATCCGCTGTACGACCACAAGGCGGACCGGCGCTCGCGAGACGGGAAGCTCGAAGCGCGTCGCTGATGGCGCTGCTCGTCGACACCAGCGTGTGGTCGCTGGCCTACCGGCGCGACAGCCCACCGGAGGTCAGCGAGGTGGGCATCCTCCGGGACGCCCTCGCGGGAGGCGACCGGGTCGCCACCACGGGAGTGATCCTGCTGGAACTCCTCCGTGGCTTCGTGCCGGAGTCCGCGCAGCAGACGATCCGGGAGAGCCTTGGAGGGCTCGATGTCGTCGAGCCTTCCTGGAGTGACTACGAGGCGGCGGCTGGGCTCAGCAACACCTGCCGGCGCGCCGGCGTCCAGCTCAGCTCGATCGATGCGCTCATCGCCCAGCTGGCCATCGCCCACGACCTCGCTCTGCTGACGACCGACCAGGACTTCGTGCATGCGGCCCGCCACATCCCGCTGCGGGTCTGGGGCGCGTGACCTACGCGCGCGGGCCGAGTCCTGCGGCGTCGTAGCAGATGCGCATCGTCTCGGCAGCGACGGGGGCAAGTCGGGCAGCGCCGGCCTGAAGGACGTCCTCCACATACCCCGGACGCGCCTCCAGCTCGCGACGTCGCTCGCGAGCCTCGGCGAAGAAGTCGAGCATCCGCTCGGACAGCAGGCGCTTGGTGTCCACGCAGCCGGTGCGCGCGGTGCGCTCGCCATCCCAGATGGTCTCGTAGTCGGTCGGGCTGAAGAACCGATGGAGCTGGCACACGTTGCAGACCTCGGGCCGACCGGGGTCGGTGCGCTTGATGCGCTGGGTGTCCGTGACCATGCCCATGACCTGCTTCCGGATGTCCGCCTCGTCACCGAAGATGTCGATGGTGTTGCCCTGGGACTTGGACATCTTGGCGCCGCCGTCAGTGCCCCGGACGATGGGTGAATCGGTGAACACGGCCTGCGGCTCCACGAAGATGTCGCCGTAGCGCGTGTTGAACGCCCGCACGATCTCCCGCGCCAGCTCCAGATGGGCCGCCTGGTCCTTGCCGACCGGCACATAGCGCGCGTTGTAGACCGCGATGTCCGCCGCCTGGAGGATGGGATAGGTCAGCAGGGCATGGTTGATGTCATCTGGCTGGGAGCGCTTCTTGTCCTTGAACGACGGTGTCCGCTCGACCCAGGTCACGGGGGTGACCGACGCGAACAGCCACATCAGCTCTAGGTGCTCCGGCCGATCCGACTGGCGGAACAGGACGGCGCGCTCGGGATCGAGGCCGAGAGCGAGCAGGCCGAGCGCCATCTCGTGCGTGTTGCGCCGGATCGCCTCGCCGTCATGGGTGGACGTGAGCGCGTGGTAGTCCACGATGCAGTAGATCGCGTCGTGGCCGTCCTGCATCGCGATGTAGTTGCGGAACGCGCCGAGGTAGTTGCCGACGTGCGGCAGACCCGACGGCTGGACGCCGCTGAACACGCGTTCGAGCGGCGCAGGGTCACGCCGCAGGGGTGGCAGGGCCTGGAGGGACGCGGCGGAGCCGCTCGGGGAGGTCACGGTGGCCGAGTCTAGCGCGCGGCCGCGGGCGTCGCGTGGTTCCGGGCGGTCGCGTGGTTCCATATCCCCTCGGTCGATGCTGGTAGCTGACTCGATCCATCCCCGCTGATGCTCCGATATGCCTCAGGGAGGAAAGGCGCCTCCGGACGCCGAGCACGGTCTCCGGACGTCGAGCACGGGATGCGACCGTGCCTCGGCTCGGGGCCTTGCCTCGGGTCCATCCCTTCGTCCATCTGCCCATCCTGTGAGAGCCGGTGTGCCTGCGAGCCCCGACCTGGCCTCACGAGCACGACCTGCCTGCGAGCGCCGCCGCCGCGGCCATCTGAGCGCCGCCGCCGCGGCCATCTGAGCGCCGCCGCTGCGGCCATCATGCCGCTCCCCGTATGATCCGGGGGTGATGGACCCCAGTGCCCCGACCCTCGTGACGCCTGCTCCGGATGCCGACGCACAGACGCAGCTGCCCAGCCAGGGCGCCACCCAGGCGAGCGGGCACGCTCGCCCGCTGCGTGTCGCGCTGCTCGGCCTCGGCACGGTCGCCCGTCCCGTCGCCGCGCATCTCGTCGACGCCGAGTGGCGCGCCCACGTGCAGGCACGCGGCATCCAGCCGCCCGAGCTCGTCGCGGTCGGCGTCCGCGATCCGGAGCGGCCACGCGGCACCACCCTGCCGGACACGGTCCGGCGCACCGCGGACATCGCCGAGCTCGTCGCGGACCCGGACGTGGATATCGTCGTGGAGCTCATCGGTGGCACGGACGATGCGGGCCACGCCCTGCGCGGCGCTATCGATGCGGGCCACTCCGTGGTGACCGCGAACAAGGCGCTCCTCGCGACCCACGGCGCGGCCATCGAGGCGGCTGCACGCACCGCCGACGTCGCGGTGCGCTGCGAGGCAGCCGTCGCGGGTGGCATCCCCGTACTCGGGCCACTCGTCAACGACCTCGCCGCGGACCGGGTGCTCGCGATCCGGGGCATCGTCAACGGCACCACGAACCACATCCTGAGCGCCATGGCACGCGATGCCCGCGACTATGCGGACGTGCTCCGGGAGGCCCAGGAGCGCGGCTACGCGGAGGCCGACCCGAGCGGGGACGTGGAGGGACACGACGCGGCGCACAAGCTCGCCATCCTCGTGCGGCTCGCCTTCGGTGGCTGGCCGGACATCCGGCAGGTCCGTCGGGCGTCCCCGGCGACCGTCGATGACACGCCCGGGATCACCGGCGTGAGCACCCGCGACATGGCCGGTGCCGCGCGGCTGGGGCTCACCATCAAGCTCGTGGCGCGTGCCGAGCGCGAGGCGGACGGCGGGGTGCGCGGCGCGGTCTCGCCCATGGCCGTGAGCAGGATGAGCCTCCTCGGCAGCACGGATGGCGTGACCAACCTCGTGGAGGTGGTGGCCGATCCGGTCGGCCGGGTCGCGTTCCAGGGTCCCGGCGCGGGCGGCGCCGCCACGGCCAGCGCGGTGCTCGGGGACCTGCTCGCGCTCGCCCGCGGCGCCGGCTCCACCTGGGAAGGGCTGGCGCCCGCATCGGAGCAGCACCTCTCCGTGCGCGAGGACATCCCGCTCGAGCGATCGTGGCTGTTCGTGGCGCCCGAGCTGACCCTCGGTCGACCGCTCGGCGAGCTGGGTGACACGATCCTCGCTCGTGACGACGACGCGTTCGTGGTCCGCCCCATGTCCCTCACGGCGATCCGCCACCGACTCGACGTGCTCGACGTCCGGACGACGCTGTACCCGGTCCTCGCGGAGGCATGAGCATGCGCATGAGCCAGGTGATCCAGCGGCTGCGCGCCGAGGAATCGAGCGTCGGCGCCCGGCCGCGGCTGCTCCAGCGCTACGCCTCGTTCCTGCCCGTGACGCCGGACACGCCACCGCTGTCGCTGGGCGAGGGAGCGACGCCCCTCGTGCATGCCCGGCGACTCGGTCGGACCATCGGCGTGCCCAACCTCCACCTCAAGTTCGAGGGCGCGAACCCGACCGGCTCGTTCAAGGACCGGGGCATGGTGGTCGCGGTCGCCAAGGCGCTCGAGGAGGGTGCGAAGGCGATCATCTGCGCCTCGACCGGCAACACCTCGGCGTCGGCAGCAGCCTATGGCGCGAGCGCTGGGCTGGAGGTCGTGGTCGTGCTGCCTGCGGGCAAGATCGCGGCGGGCAAGCTGCTCCAGGCCCAGGTGGCGGGCGCCCGGGTGCTGGCCATCGAGGGCGGCTTCGACGAAGCCCTCCAGGTCGTCCGGGACCTCACCGCCGAGCCCGACCCGGACCACCCCGTGACCCTCGTCAACTCCGTCAATCCGTATCGGCTGGAGGGCCAGAAGACGGCTGCGTTCGAGATCTGCGAGGACCTCGGCGGCGCGCCGGACCATCTCGCGATCCCGGTCGGCAACGCCGGCAACATCAGCGCCTACTGGCAGGGGTTCACCGAGTATCGGGCCGCGGGCATGGTCGAGACGGTCCCCGTGATGCTCGGCTTCCAGGCGGAGGGAGCCGCACCCATCGTGCTCGGCCATCGGGTGGAGCATCCGGAGACGGTCGCGACGGCCATCCGTATCGGTGCTCCGGCGAGCGAGGCCAAGGCGGTACGTGCCCGGGACGAGTCGAGCGGTCGCATCGATGCCGTGTCGGACGAGGAGATCCTCGATGCGCAGCGCGACCTCGCACGCATGGAGGGCGTGTTCTGCGAGCCCGCGAGCGCCGCGTCCGTGGCGGGGATCCGGAAGCTCGTGCGGGAGGGGGCGATCGACCCCGGTGGCACGATCGTGTGCGTGCTGACCGGCCACGGGCTCAAGGATCCCGAGACCGCACATCGGATGACCGAGCCGCCGGTCTCGGCGCCGGCCACGGTGGAGGGTGTGCGACGGGTCCTCGGCTGGGCATGACCTGGGTGTCGAGGGCGCGTCACCCCGAGGCGGACCTCCGCGACGACGACCGACGGACCGGCACGTGAGCCCGCTCGCGCGCAGCCGGGTGACCATCGATTCACCCGCGACGACGGCGAACCTGGGCGCCGGTTTCGACTGCCTGGCGCTGGCGCTCGACCTCTCGAACCGGATGACCGTCGAGGTGCTGATGGACGCACCCGGCGCGCTGGAGCTGGTCGTCGAGGGTGAGGGCGAAGGACAGCTCGAGCCGACCGGCACCGACCGGTTCACCGCGGCGCTGCGGATGGGTCTCGCCGAGCTGGGTCTCGACCCCGCGACGCTCGGCCTGCGCATCACCATGCGCAACCGGATCCCGCTGTCGCGCGGGCTCGGCTCGTCCGCGTCGGCGACCGTGGCGGGTCTCGTGGCCGCGGCCGCGCTCACCGGCCGGGACATGGACGACGGCCATCTCCTCGCGCTCGCCTGCCGCGCGGAGGGGCACGCGGACAACGCCGCGGCCGCGATCCTCGGCGGGTTCGTGGTCGTGAGCCACGCGGCAGGGGACGCGCGTGCCGTCCGGTTGGACGTGCCGGAGGCCCTCGTGGCGGCGTTGTTCATCCCCGATCGACCGCTGTCCACGGCCGCGATGCGCGCCGCGCTGCCCGCGCAGGTGCCGTTCACGGACGCGGTGCACAACACGGGCGCGGCGGCGCTGGCGGTGGCGGCGTTCGCGACCGGTCGGCTGGACCTGCTCGCGGGCGCCACGGATGATCGGCTCCACGAGCCGTATCGAGCTGCGGCGGTCTACCCCGAGCTGCCTATCGTCGTGGGCGCGGCACGCGCCGCGGGCGCGCTGGGTGCCTGCATGTCGGGAGCCGGATCGACGGTCATCGCGTTCGCGGACGATCCGACGAGAGCCGCGGCCGTGGGTCAGGCGATGGCCGAGGCGGCGACCGCCTGCGGCCTCGGCGGCCGCAGCGTCGTCGTGCGTCCCCGGAGCACCGGCGCCCGCGTCATCGACTGACCGCACTCCCCGCATGGCGGCTCCGCGGCACGAGGGCCAAGGAGGCCCCGGCGGTCTCAGCCGAGCTCTCGGAGCCGCCGGGCGATGAGGCGTCGCTCGGGGCCATCCGGCGTCGCGGCGTAGGCGTCCTGGAACACAGCACGTGCCTCGTCGTTCCGTCCGGCGCGCCGCAGCAGGTCCGCCCGGATCGTGGTCACCAGCGCGGCATCGAGTGGCCCGCCCGCGGCCACGACCGTATCGAGTGCCTCGAGCCCGGCCGTCGCGCCATCCCGGAACGCGATCGCCACCGCGCGGTTGAGCGCCACCACGGGCGACGGCTGGACGACCCGCAACGCATCGAACAGCACCACGATGGCCGGCCAGTCGGTCGCATCGGCAGCCGGAGCGGTCGCGTGCAGCGCGGCGATCTCCGCCTGGAGTCGATACGGCCCGGCGGGTCGGTCGGTGGTTCGTGCCCGCTCGAGCGCGTCCAGGCCATCGTCGATCAGTGCCCGGTCCCAGCGAGAGCGGTCCTGCTCCTCCATCGTCACGGGCTCGCCGGCGTCATCGGTCCGTGCCGCGCGCCGCGATTGCTGGAACAGCATCAGTGCCCGCAGCGCGTGCGTCTCGTCATCGTCGGGGAGCAGCCGGGACACCAGCCCAGCCAGGTCGATCGCCTCCCGCGCCACCTCGTCGCGCAGCGGGTCGGCGTCCGTGGTGGGGTAGCCGTCGGTGAACAGGAGGTAGATGACGGCGCGGACCCCGGCCATCCGCTCCGCGAGTCGATGCGGCTCCGGTACCCGCAGGCTGATGCCCGCGTGCTGGATCTTGGTCCGGGTGCGCAGGATGCGCTGGCTCATCGTGGCCTCGCTGACCAGGAAGACCCGGGCGATGTCCCGGATCGACCGACCGAGCACGGTGCGCAGCGTCAGCGCGACCTGCCCTCCCAACGGCAGCGCGGGGTGGCAGCAGGCGAACAGCAGCCGCAGCCGGTCGTCGCCGTAGGGGCCCTCGTCCTCCGGGTCGGGCCGTGGCGCGGTGGTCCACGTCATCGCCTCCACCTCCTCGACGACGCCCTGCTCCGTGCGCCGACGACGCAGCACATCGGTCGCGCGGCGCTGGGCGGTGACCCGGAGCCAGCCGCCCGGGTTCGCCGGGATGCCGTCGCCGGGCCATCGCTGGAGCGCACGCTCGATGGCGTCCTGGACGCTGTCCTCGGCGAGCTCCCAGTCATGGGTCGTGCGGATGAGGCCGGCCACGATCCCCAGCCGTTCGGCCGCGACGGTGGCGGCGACCACCGCCGCGACCTCGGACGAGGTGCTCAGTCGTCCGGCCCACCCTCGGAGTGGATGGGACGCAGCTCGATGCGACCCTCCCAGGCCATGGGATTCCTCGCTGCCAGCTCGAGGGCCTCGTCCAGGTCGGCGCAGTCGAGGACCGCGACACCCGCGATCCATTCCTTCGACTCCGTGAACGGGCCGTCCGTGACGAGCAGCTGTCCGTTCCGGACCCGCACCGTCGTGGCATCGTCCGTGGGCTGGAGCCGGATGCCCTGGCGATACGCGCCGGTGGCGCGTGCGGCGGTGAACCAGTCGTCCATGCTCGGCGCTGCCGCGGCGTCGGCCTCGGTGTGGTCCGGATCACCACACACGAACATGAGGTACCGCATCAGGCCCGCTCGTCGGGACCGAAGGGCCAGAAGGCTCGGACCTCGATGCGGCCCTGGTAGGCCATCGGATGGCCCGCCGCGATGGCGATCGCCGCGTCGATGTCCGGCGCCTCGAGGACGTCGAAGCCGGCGATCCACTCCTTGCTCTCGGTGTATGGCCCGTCGGTCACCAGCAGCTCGCCGCCCCGAACCCGCACGGTGCGGGCCTCCTCGGTCGGGCGGAGCCGGTCCCCGATGACCCACTCGCCGTGGGCTTCGATGGTCTTGTCCCAGTCCTCCAGGCTGGGCGCCGCGGCAGCGTCCGCCTCGCTGTGGTCCTCGTCGACGCACACCAGCATCATGAAGCGCATCTCAAAGCCTCCGTTCGTCGCCGTATCACCGCGGCATCGGTCGTCGCGACTCCCGCGACACCCCACTGACGATCGGCGATGGCGATATCCGACATCCTCGCGCAGATGGTCGTCGGTCAGTCCGTCACGTCGATGACGATGTTGCCGACCTTCTGGCCGGCCTGGACATAGCGCGTCGCCTCGACGATGTCCGCGAGCGGGAAGTGCCGGTCGATGACTGCGCGATACCGGCCCTCCACCCAGAGCTGCCGCAGCTCCTCGACGTGCGACTGGCGATACGTGGGCAGCGGCAGCAGGGTCCGTCGCGTGCCGAGTCGCCCGGTGATCGCGGTCAGGATCACGAGCGGTGGCACGTGCCAGAACCGGCCGAGATCGGTGGTCACGTACGGCCCGCCCTTGACCACGGCACGGCGGCAGTGTGCGAACGACAGCTTGCCGACCGCGTCGAACACGACATCCCACTGCCGGCCCAGCCGGGTGAAGTCCTGCGCACGGCGGTCGATCACCTCCTCGGCGCCCAGCGACCGGACCAGGTCCAGCGTCGATGCGTCCGCGACCGCGGTCACGTGGGCGCCCCAGGCATGCGCCAGCTGCACGGCCGCCGTGCCGATCGACCCGGTCGCGCCGTAGACGAGGACGCGCGTCCCGGCGCCGCCCGTGCCACCGGTCAGGCAGGTGTGGGCGAGGATGAAGCCATCGGACATCGCGGCGGCGTCATCGAAGGACATGTCGTCGGGCATGGTCGCGATGGGCGCGGTCTCCCGCGTCACCATCAGCTCCGCACTGGCGCCGAAGCGGTCCTGGTCCACCCCGAACACGCGATCGCCGACGGCGAACCGGGTGACACCCGGCCCGATGGCCTCGACCACCCCCGCGAACTCGTTGCCGAGGACTCGGCGGCGTGGCCGCCGGATGCCCGAGAAGGGCCGCACGATGACCGGCTCGGCGGCCCGGAAGCCACAATCGGTCCGGTTCACGGTCGACCGATGGACCCGCACGAGCACCTCGCCCGGCCCGGCCACCGGCTCGGGGACGTCCTCGATGCGCAGGACCTCGGGGGGACCGTATCGGTCGTGGACGGCTGCCTTCATGTCGGGCTCCTTCGGTCGATGGTGCGAGGGGAGCGCAGGGGGCCACCGGTCCTCCACGCGGCTCCTGCTCGATACAGCTCGGCGGGCCGGCCGCCATTGGGTCCGGGCCGCGTCCGATGGCCAGTGGGCACGATCCATGCGTCCCCGGCGACGCTGCGGCGGAAGTTGGCCGCATCCAGATGCACGCCCCAGACCGCCTCGTAGACGCTCCGCAGCTCGGCGAGCGTGAACGAGTCCCCCACGAACTCGGTGGCGAGCCCGGAGACCTCCAGCTCCAGCCGGACCCGATCCACGGCATCCCGCACGATGCGCTCGTGGTCGAAGGCCAGCGTTCGGCGACCGTCCAGGATCTCCGCGACCGGCACCAGTGCCGCCTCTGCCGCGTCCGTGCCGGCGACCGGCGGTGGCACATCCCGTAGCACGGCGAGATAGCCGACCGTGACCACGTTCATGCGCGGGTCGCGATCGGGGTCGCCGTACGCACCGAACTGGCGGAGGAGGGGAGCGGCGTCGACACCGGTCTCCTCGGTGAGCTCACGCGCGGCGGCCTCATCGAGCGTCTCGGTGGGTCGCTTGAAGCCACCCGGGATCGCCCAGGCGCCCTCGAACGGAGCGCCACCGCGGCGGATCAGCAGCACCTGGAGCCGTGCGTCGCGGAGCGTGAGGATGACCACGTCCACCGTGACCGCGAACGCCGGGAACGCGCGCGGGTCGTAGCCGGGAGGCGGCGTGGCATCCGGCTGGTGGCGGGTGGTGGGCAGGGTCATGTCTGGCCGGTGGTGCGCAGACGGTCGTCGGGTGGTTCGGGTCATGTACACCTATACCGTGCCACGCAGGTATGGGTCATGTCAACCTGAACCGACGGCGCACCAGATCGGGCGCTGTGGCCCGACTTCTCTGACGATCGATCGCACTGGTCGAGCATGTGCCACGCCGTCTGGGTCGGTTCCATGTCAGGTGGTCCAACCGGTCGGGCGATCGGCGAACAGGCCGGAGCGTGGGCCGCCTCCCAGGCTCGTCCCGGCCCGGCTCGTGGTCAGCCAGTGGGGCATATGCCAATACATGCAAGTCACCGGGGGGTTCGGTCATCGAGGTCGGACGTCGATGCATCCAGGTCGGGTGAAGGGTCTCGCGACCGACGGCTCGGATGGGTGTGGCGGGTGACGGGCCGGTATGGGTGGACCCGGACGAGCGGCTGGTCGGCCGGGTCGCTGCGACGGAGCCGGTGGAACGAGAGCGTGCCGGCACCGAGGTCGAGGTCGGCACGGACATGGAGGCTCGGCCAGGCCGGGTCGACGTCGTAGGGACGACCGAGCACGGTCGCCCGGCCCTCGTCGTCGGTGCGTCGGATGAACGCCATCCGACCGGTCGGCGGCAGGTCGGGCCGCGGCAGGACCGCCGGCATCGGGGACCGGACGGGTGCGGCAGCGATGCGTGCCGCCCGGCTGGCGCGCAGCGCGTCGACCCAGGCGTCGGACGCCTCGACGAGCGCCCCGAGGTCCTCGTGGTACCGGCGCTCCAGGACGCGTCGCTTCCAGAGCGCGTTGAAGCCCTCGACCGCGTTCTGGAAGCCGTGCTCCCCGGGTGGTGCGAACACGGGCACGACCGACAGCGCGAGGCACGCCCGCACGACCCGCCCGAGGATGTCCGGGTAGCCGTGACCCCCGTGGAAGCGCGAGTCGTTGTCGAACTGGGCGTAGGCGGGTCGGCCGAACACGGCCCAGTGCGCGAGGATGCGCTCGAGGATCACCTGCGCGGTGCAGGGTGGGCCCACCCAGGCGGCCGGCAGCCCGCCGTGGAGCGACACCCCGGTGAGCACCGTGACATCGACCCCCCGGTCGAGGTGGTGGTGCTCGATGGTGTCGAACGAGTCGAGCTCGAGCGTCCGCCCGGTGAGGCCGGGCAGGTACCAGCCGCGCGGCGGTGGCGGCTCGCGATGGTGGTGTCGCGGTCCGGTCGCGCCACGACGCCCGAGGATGCGGGCGACCGTGCGGACCGAGGGGGCACGGTCCGCGAACGTCCCGTCGGTCCGGAGGGCCGCGTGGATCGCATCGGGTCCGATGTCGCCCAGGACCCCTTCCCCGAGCGTGACCCGGAGCCGGAGGACCTCGTCCTCGATGTCGTCGGCCACCCGTCGGGTCCGGTGCGGGGCGCGTGGGCGGTCCGCCCAGTCCACCTCGTCGAGCGGCCGGTCAGCGGCCCGTGCGACCCACCGCTGGACCGTGAGCAGGCTCGTGCCCCACCGTCGGGCGACCGCGCGCATCGAGGCGCCTGCCCGGACCGCCTCGACCATCGCTCGCCGGGTGGCCTCCGCTCGTCGGTCCGCCACGCTTTTTCGCCATCGCCCGTCCCCCGTTTTCCGATCGACGGTAGGTCACCCGTGGCTCCCGTGCCCGGCGCCCGGCGACCTTCCTGGCTCCCCCGGGTGACTTGTATGTATCGTCAGGTGCCCGGCTGTTCGACCATCTGGCAAGGTATCGGCCGAGTCTGCCCGCCGCGCTGCCGAAGCAGCCCCTCAGCGCTGCCCCACGGTCGCTGCCGCCGGCCGCAGGCCTCCCCGGCCGCCTTCGGTATGATCGGGCGCATGTCCCAGCTCGTCGTCCAGAAGTACGGCGGTTCGTCCCTCGCGGACGCGGACCGCATCCGCCATGTCGCCCGACGCATCGCGCGTGAACGGGCGGCCGGCGCCGACCTGTGTGTCGTGGTGAGCGCCATGGGCGACACCACGGACCACCTCCTCGACCTCGCTGCGCGCATCACCGATGAGCCTGATCCGCGCGAGATGGACCTGCTGCTCGCCACCGGCGAGCACATGAGCGGCACCCTCGTGGCGATGGCGCTCCAGGCGATCGGCGTGCCCGCGATCAGCCTCACCGGTGCCCAGGCGGGGATCCGCACTGACTCGACCCACGGTCGTGCCCGCATCGCGAACGTCGACCCGATCCGGGTGCGTGATGAGATCGCGGCCGGCAAGGTGGTCATCGTGGCCGGGTTCCAGGGCGCCACGGACGAGTCGCATCGGACCGGTGAGGTGACGACGCTCGGTCGTGGCGGCTCGGACACCACGGCGGTCGCGCTCGCCGCACGCCTCCAGGCGGACCGCTGCGAGATCTACACGGACGTCGAGGGCATCTTCACGACCGACCCACGCGTCGTCCCGGAGGCCCGGCTCATCCCGGTCATCGGCTACGAGGAGATGCTCGAGCTGGCCCACCAGGGCGCCCAGGTCATGCAGACCCGCGCCGTCGAGCTGGGCTGGGTGAACGGTGTCGTCATCGCCGTCCGCTCGACCTTCTCTGACCACCCCGGCACGCTCATCCAGGAGGCTGACCCGATGGAGATCCGCGACAAGGTGCGCGGCCTGGCGCTCGACCGCAAGGTCGCCAAGGTGACCCTGGTCGGGGTGCCGGATCGTCCGGGCATCGCACGCGCCGTGTTCGACCCGCTCGCGGAGGCCGGCGTGAACATCGACCTCATCGTCCAGAACGTGGGCCACGCGGGCGCCACCGACCTGTCGTTCACGGTGCCGGATGTCGACCTCGCGAAGGCCCGCCGGCTGCTGGACCCCATCGTCCGGGAGCTCGGCTTCGCGGACATGACGACCGATTCCGCGGTGGCCAAGGTGTCCGTCATCGGCGCGGGCATCGGCAACACGCCGGGCTACGCGGCACGCATGTTCGGCGCGCTCGCGGATGCGGGGGTGAACATCGAGATGATCTCCACCTCGGAGATCCGCATCACCTGCATCATCGCCGAGGACCAGGTGGAGGACGCGGCCCGCGCGCTCCACGCCGCCTTCCGGCTGGAGGAGCCCGAGACGACCGACAGCGGCGCACGTCTCGCGTCCTGACCGCCTCGCTGGTCCATGGTCGACCCGCAGCGCGGACCGGTCAGGAGCGGCAGGACTGGCTCACTGCATCACGTCCCACGCCTCGCCGGTGCCGAACAGCTCCTCGTCGCTGGCGACACTGACCGCCTGTCCGACGAAGATCCCGCGGAGGCTCGCCGGGCTCGTACGTCCGCGGCGGCGCGCGTGCTCGGCGTCCGCCTGCGCCGTCGTGACGGACGACGGGGTCTCGCGTTCAGCGAGCAACTGCTGGACCCGCTGCCGAGTGACGCCGAGCACGAACGCGATGTCACGTGTCGTCATGCCCTCGTCCGAGAGCGACCAGGTGGCATCGCGGAGCGCGGCACTCGCTCGTGCTGCCGCCTCGGTGACGGCTGCTCGCGTATCGATGGCCCGGTCGACCCGCTCACGCAATGCCGACGGCAGGCGGACCTCCAGATCGATCTCGACGTCCGCGGTGTCGATGGGCAGGTCGAGCCACGTCACCACGAGGTCCCGAGCCATGTGTGTCGCTTCACCCAGGTAGCGAGCCTGGGTCGCACCGATCCCCTCCACGCGCATGAACCAGTAGCGCTCATCTCGCTGCGCGATCACACGATAGGTCGTCATCGCCATGGGCTCCTTCCGAGCTTCGCCGCCCACTGGGTCCTGATCGAGGCCGCCGTCCTCGGGCCGATCTCCCGATGACGCGGGACGACGATCGGCATCCCGCCCAGGTCGAAGATGTCGTGGTCGCCTCCGTGTCGGCGGAGGACGAAGTCGATGCCTTGGCGCTTCGCCGCGAGGCTGATCTCGTCGAGGAGGTCGACTCGCTTGACGATGCTGGGCTAGACCTCTTGTCGTGTCAAGGCAATGGCTCTTGCATGGGCTGGTTGTCCGGGTGCGTCATCGACGAGAGGCTATGGAGAGCCCCTTACGTCGCGCTTGCGGGGAACCTCGCCTACCGCCTGGTCGGGGGCCACGTCATGGCGGGCGTGCTGCGCTCACCGTGTCCTCCGCAGCGCGCTATCGTCGGTGCGTGTCCGATCCGTTCCCGTCCGGTCCCTTCGTCACGCGGCTGGAGCGATATCCCAGCGTCCCCTCCACCCAGCCCATCGTCCGTGGCTGGCTGGAGGACGGCGCGCCGGAGGTCCTGGTCGCGGTCGCCGACGAGCAGACGGACGGCCGAGGGCGACTCGGCCGCACCTGGACCGCGCCGATCGGCGCCGCGCTGCTGGTCTCGGTCGGGTTCCGGCCGGTCGGGCTGGCTGCCAGCCACGCTTGGCGACTGGGTGCCACGGCCGCGCTCGCGATGCTCGATGCGGCGGAGGACGTCGCCGGGCTCCGGGACGGCACGCTGGGCCTCAAGTGGCCGAACGACATCGTGGCGGACGGTCCGGACGGGCTGCTGCGCAAGGTGGCCGGTGTCCTGGGCGAGGCGACGCTGGATGACGACCGCGTCGACACGGCGGTCATCGGCCTCGGGGTCAACGCCGACTGGCCGCTGGAGCTGTTCCCGGCCGACCTCGCGCCGTCCATGACCAGCCTCCGGGAGCTGTCCGGTGGCCGACCCATCGACCGGGATACGCTGCTCGACGCATGGCTCGACCGACTGGAGCCCCGCTACGAGGCGCTCCGCGGCGGTCACTTCGACGCGGGCGGCTGGTCATCCCGTCAGCGCACCACCGGTCACCAGGTGGAGGTCGATGGACCAGGCGGCCGCACGGTGGCGCAGGCGCTCGGTGTCGACCCGGAGTCCGGGGCGCTGCTGGTCGCCGGACCTGATGGTGCGCCGCGACCCATCGATGCCGGGGACGTCACACGCTGCAGGGTCGTGGCGCTGCCGGGCCTCGCGCGGAGGGTCTGAGACTGGACCACCGCCTCGCGCGCGGCCGGAGGCGATCCCGTCAGACCCCGAACGCGGGGGCGTACCGGGCGGTGCCGCGGAGATCGGGTGTCCAGGCTGGCAGCCGAAGCGCCATCCAGTGCTCGTTGCTCCAGCCCGGGTCCGGTGGCTCGATGCCCATGGCGCGGGCAGGCTGGAAGCCGAACCGAGGGTAGTAGTCGGCGTGACCCACGAGGCAGATGACGGGCTCCGCGCGTTCCGTCGCGAGATCGATCGCTGCGTGCATGAGTGCCGCACCCGTGCCACGACGTTGCCGGTCGGGCAGGACGCCGATGGGCCCCAGCATCCAGATCGGGCGTGTGGTGGTGTCGCCGGTCGTCAGGATGCCGCGGCTCAGGAGCACGTGACCCACGAGCATCCCGTCCGGGTCGATCGCGACGAGGGACCCGCCCTCGATCCAGTCCGGCGTCCCCCGCAGGGCATCGACGATGCCTGGTTCCACCGTCCCTCCGAAGGCCGCCTCGTGGAGCGCCCGGATGGCCGGTACATCGCCCGGCTGCTCGGACCGGATGATCGGGCGCGCGATGGCCTGGTGCGTGCGAGGGGTGGGATCGGTCGGCGGAGCCATCGGTGCATGGTGCACGGGCGCGCCGATCAGCGTGTAACGGATAGACTGCCGCGGTGTTCAGCAGAGGGAGAGGGGCCGAGGCGCAGCCACGTCCGGTGCCGCTCGATGCGGATCGTGCCGCGGTGGAAGCCGCGCGTCGGGATCCGCTCCGGTTCGAGACGCTGTATCGGAAGTACGTGGCACAGGTGTACAGCTTCGCCCTCTACGAGACCCGCGACCATCACACTGCGGAGGATGTGACCGAGCAGGTGTTCCTGCGCGCCCTCCGCGGTCTGCCCTCGTTCCAGGAGCGTGGCGAGGGGGAAGGGAGCACCTTCCGCGCGTGGCTGTTCCGGATCGCCCGTACCACGATCGCCAACGAGCGCCGTCACGCGCGACGACACCCGGTCGCACCGCTGGAGCAGGCCATCGAGGTCACCGCGCCGGACGACCCGGCGGCCGCCGCCATCGCGCGTGACGAGATGGGCCGTGCGTGGCAGGCCGTGGACCGGCTCTCGGACGATCGACGTCAGGCGGTCGTGCTCCGGTTCGTGGAGGAGATGACGGCCCGCGAGATCGGCGAGGTCATGGGTCGCTCGGAGGGCTCGGTGCGCGTGCTGCTCCATCGGGCGCTGCGCCAGGTGGCCGCGGACCTGCGGCATCCCCGGTCGTGAACCGCTACGACGACGGATCGGACGAGGACGTCATCCAGCTCGACCGATACGTCGATGACCTGCTGGCCGGATCCGCGCACCAGGCGGCTGGGCTCCAGCCGTACCAGCCACACGAGGCGGCCGGCCTCCAGGCGGGCGTCGCGCCGGAGCCGGTCGATGACGACGTGCGCGCCGCCGCGGACGTGCTCCATGTGGCACTGACGCGCTTCCACCCCTCGTTCCGGTTCGAGGAGCGTCTCGCGCGGCGACTGCGCGATGCCGCCCGCGACCCGGTGGGCACCACCCGGACGATGGGCGTGGTCATCCCGCTGGGGCCGCTCCGGGACCTGGCCGCGACCGGGACACGGGCGGGTCGGATGCGCAGCAGGCGCGTGGGTGGCGCCATCCTCGGCGGGGCCATCGCATCGGGCGTGTCGATCGCCTCCCTCGCGGGCGCGGCGGCCCTCGTGGCCTGGCGGCGGGGTCGGTCGGACACCGGCTGGGAGCGGATGCTCTGATGCCCGTCAACCTGCCGTTCCGGCCACGCCGCGACGCGCTGCCCACGGACCTGTGGACCCAGTGCCCCTCCTGCGGCGAGATGCTCTATCACAAGCAGCTGGAGAAGAACCTCCGGGTCTGCACCCGCTGCAACCATCACTTCCGCCTGCGCGCGAGCGACCGCCTCGCGCTCATCCTGGATCCCGACACGTGGGAGGAGCGGGACGCGGACCTCGTGTCCGTGGACGTGCTGGGCTTCGTGGACACCAAGGCCTATCCGGACCGGCTCACGGCCGCGCAGGCGACCACGGGTGCGCGGGACGCTGCCGTGCGCGGGGTCGGACGCATCGGTGGTCAGCCGGTGTCGGTGTGTGTCATGGACTTCGCGTTCATGGGTGGGTCCATGGGCGCGGTGGTGGGCGAGAAGGTCACGCGCGCCGCGGAGGACGCACGGACGGAGCGCATCCCGCTCATCGTGGTGAGCGCATCCGGCGGCGCCCGGATGCAGGAGGGGACGCTGGCCCTGATGCAGCTCGCCCGGACCTGCGCCGAGCTGGCGCGTCTCGCCGGGGACGGTGTGCCCTACATCAGCCTCATGACCGACCCCACGACCGGGGGCGTGTTCGCCTCGTTCGCGGCGCTGGGTGACGTGAACATCGCCGAGCCTGGCTCGCTCATCGGGTTCGCGGGTTCCCGGGTGGCGGCGGGGACCACGGGCGAGACGCTTCCGGAGGGGTTCCAGCGCGCCGAGTTCCTGTTCCGTCATGGCTTCGTGGACCGGGTCGTGCCGCGGCACGAGCTGCGCGACGAGCTGGTGACGCTGCTGCGCTATCTCCGACCCGTGGAGCGTCCGACCATCGTGGGCGTGGCGGAGGCCGTCGTGACCGGTGACCCGCTCGTCGAGGTCGCTGCCGATCGGCGCAACGGCCGGGGTCCCGCATGACCGACCAGCTGGCCACGACCGAGGCGCCCTCGGCGTCCCCGCAGGCTTCCGCCGGACCTCCGCAGATCCCCCCCGGACCACCGCCGGCACCACCCGTGGATCGTGCCGAGCTGCGCGCCCGGGTGTGGGCGCGGGTCCAGCTGGCGCGCAACGTCCGGCGCCCGCACACCCTGGAGCTGCTCGGCCTCATGGCCGACGACGTCGTGGAGCTGCACGGTGACCGGACGTTCGGCGATGACGCGGCGATCGTGGGTGGCTTCGCCACCATCGAGGGGCAGCGCATCGTGTTCATCGGTCACCAGAAGGGCGCCGAGGTGGAGGAGAACATCCGGCGCAACTTCGGGATGCCCCACCCGGAGGGGTATCGCAAGGCGATGCGCCTGATGGCGCTCGCGGAGCGGCTGGGCCTGCCGGTCGTGACCTTCGTGGACACCCCTGGTGCCTCGCCGGACGCGGCCTCCGAGGAGCGTGGTCAGGCGGAGGCCATCGCGCGCTCCATCATGACCATGACCGCGCTGCGGGTGCCCGTGGTGACCGTCATCACGGGCGAGGGTGGCTCTGGTGGTGCGCTCGCGGTCGCCGTGGGCGACGTGGTGCTGGCGCTCGAGAACGCGATCTACTCGGTCATCTCGCCGGAGGGCTGCGCGAGCATCCTGTGGCGGACCCCGGAGGCGGCCCAGGATGCGGCCGTGGCGATGCGCCTGACCGCCGCCGACCAGCTGGAGCTGGGCGTCGTGGACGAGGTCATCGGCGAGCCGGAGGGTGGCGCCCACACCGATCCGGAGGCCACGGCACGGGCACTTCGCGAGGTCATCGCACGGCATCTCGCGGCGCTCGTGCCGCAGCACGCCGACGCGCTGCTCGCGGCACGTCATGATCGGTATCGTCGGATGGGCACGGTGGCATCGGCGGGCCCGGTGCGGCGTCCGCGCCGGGAGCGCAAGGGCGTGGCCGACCGGCTGCGGGACCTGCTGGTGCCGGGTCGACGCGAGTCGGCGGGCCAGGGCTCCACGACGACCGAGACGGCATCGGATGATGTCGAGAGCACGAACGCGGCGGATGCGCCGCTCCACGAGGAGGGGTAGTGGCGCGCGAGGTGATCCGGGTGGAGACGACGGGCGTCGGTGACGGACGCGCCGGGGCGACCGCGCCATCCGCCACGCTGCTGGCCGACCTGGCTCGTGTCGCGGACGAGGTGCTGCCGGCGCTCGTGGCACGGCTCGGTGTGAGTGGCCTCGGCGAGATCGAGGTGCGCCACGACGGCTGGCACGTCCGTGTGCGCCGTGGCGCAGCGTCCGGCACCACGAGCCGACCGACGCCGACCGGGTCCACCGCCTCGAGCGGCACGGCAGCGGGATCCGGCACGGCCGCCCACTCCGGCACGGCCGCAGGATCCGGCACGGGCGCCCACTCGGTCCCCCATGAGCCGACGGTCAGCTCGCCGGGCGTGGGCTATGTCTCGTACCGCTCGGGCCTCGCGGTGGGTCACCGGGTCGCCCGCGGGGACGCGGTCGGCTGGGTGGATGTGCTGGGGGTGCGCCAGGAGGTCGTGGCGCCCATCGAGGGGGTCGTGGGTGAGCTGCTGGTCGCTGCCGGGGATCCGGTGGAGTTCGGCCAGTCCATCCTGCGCCTGCTGGCCGCGGACGGTGCGACGAGCGCACGGGCGAGCGCCTGATGTTCAACCGTGTCCTCATCGCCAACCGCGGCGAGATCGCCCTGCGCATCCTGCGTGCCTGTCGCCGGATGGGCGTCTCCGCGGTCGTGGCGTACAGCGAGGCCGACCGTGACACCCTCGCGGTCCGACTCGCGGACGAGGCGATCTGCGTGGGACCCGCGGAATCCCGGCGCAGCTACCTGAACGCGGCGGCCATCCTGTCCGCGGCGCTCGTGACGGGCTGCGAGGCGATCCACCCGGGCTACGGCTTCCTGTCCGAGGACGATGCGTTCGCGGAGATGACCCGCGCCCATGGCCTGACCTTCATCGGGCCGCCGCCGGAGGTGCTCGAGCGATTCGCGTCCAAGGCGGGCACCCGGGAGCTGCTCGCGGCGCACGGGCTGCCGACCATCCCGGGCTCCCACGGCATGCTCCGCGACGATGGCCACGCCCTCGACGAGGCGGAGCGCATCGGCTATCCGGTGCTCATCAAGCCCTCCGCCGGGGGTGGCGGCCGGGGCATGCGCATGGTGCGCACCGCGCGGGAGCTCCAGCAGGCGCTCACGGTGTGCCGCTCGGAGGCGCGCGCCGCCTTCGGGGATGACTCGCTGTACCTCGAGAAGTGGCTCCAGGACAACCGCCACGTGGAGGTCCAGGTCATCGTGGACCGATATGGCAACGGCGTCCATGTCGGCGACCGTGACTGCTCGGTCCAGCGGCGGCACCAGAAGATCGTGGAGGAGGGTCCGTCGCCCGCGCTCGATGCCGCGGCACGCCAGGCGCTCGCGGAGTCGGCGGTCCGGGCGGTCGTGGCGGCCGGCTACGAGAACCTGGGCACGCTCGAGTTCCTGGTGGACCAGGAGGGCAACGCCTACTTCATCGAGATCAACTGCCGCATCCAGGTGGAGCATCCGGTGACCGAGATGCTGTCGGGCATCGACCTGGTCGTGGAGCAGATCCGGCTGGCGGCCGGCGAGCCCCTGGGCTACACCCAGGCGGATGTCCAGCTGCGGGGTCACGCCATCGAGCTGCGCATCAACGCGGAGGACGTGCGCCACGACTTCCGGCCGGGCGCCGGGCTCGTGGAGCGCTACCTGACGCCGGGTGGCCCGGGGGTGCGCATGGACTCCCACCTCTACGCGGGCTACGAGGTGCCCCCGTTCTACGACTCGCTGCTGGGCAAGCTCGTGGTCTGGGGTGAGGACCGCACCGCGGCCATCGAGCGTGCCAAGGTCGCCATCGACGAGCTGGTGGTCGATGGCATCATCACCAACATCGAGTTCCATCGGGCGCTCATGGACAGTCGCCCGTTCCTGGATGGCGGGTTCACCACGAACCTCATCGACCGGGTGGGCAGCGCGGCGTTCCTGACCCCGACGGCGTCATGAGCCACGCACGACCCGGCCGGGCGGTACCGTGGCACGCACACCGTCCCGTCCCGCCGACCCCGGAGGCCCCATGACCGAACCGAGCCCCGATGCGCCGGAGCGCCCCGCGGTGCTCCTGACCACGACCCAGATCCAGGCGCTCATCCCGCACCGCTGGCCGTTCCTGCTCGTCGACCGGATCGTCGAGGAGGACCGCGAGCGGGGCTACATCCGGGGCGAGAAGGGGGTCACCGCGAGCGAGTGGTTCTTCCAGGGCCACTTCCCGCAGCTGCCCGTGATGCCGGGCGTCCTCCAGGTGGAGGCGCTCGCCCAGACCATGGCCGTGTACGTCGCCCGGACCGATGGGTTCGGTGACCGCATCGGCCTGTTCGCGGCCATCGACGAGGTGCGCTTCAAGCGCATCGTCCAGCCTGGTGACCGGCTCACCCTCGAGGTCACCATGGAGAAGCTCGGTCGACGCATGGGTCGCGGCAAGGCCGTGGCGAGCGTCGACGGGGAGGTCGCCTGCGAGGGCATCCTGTCGTTCATCATCCCGCCGGAAGGAGCGCTTCGCTGATGGGTCTGTCGATCGCCGTGCTGAGCGATATCCATGGCAACGTCGCGGCGCTGGACGCCGCCGTGGCCGACATCGCGCTGCACCGACCGGACCGGCTCTGGGTGGCGGGTGACCTCCTGTTCCAGGGTCCGCGACCAGCCGAGGTCGTGAGCCGGCTCCAGGAGCTGGAGCGGGCGGGTGCGTGGGTCATCTCTGGCAACACGGACATCGCGGTCACGGACGGTGACTACACCGCCGCGTTCCCGTGGCTGGACGAGGTGAGCCCCTCGCAGCGGGACGCAGCGGAATGGGCCCGGGACCAGCTGTCCGATGAGCAGCTCGACTGGGTGCGCCGTCTGCCCGCGGAGCGCCGGCTGTGGTCGGACGATGCGCTCGTGCTGCTGTGCCATGCCTCACCCGGCAGCCAGACCGCCGGCCTGCCCGCGGACCTCGATCCGTCGACGACGGTGGAGCGTGTCACCCGGACGGAGGCGCGCGTCATCTGCTGCGGGCACACCCATGTCGCGGACATCCGCGAGCTGGGTCGCAAGCTCATCGTCAACCCGGGGTCCTGCGGCTGGTCGTTCGATGGCGATCCGGGCGCGGGCTGGGCGCTCGTGACGCTCACCGAGGGCGAGGCGCCCACCGCGGAGCTGCATCGCGCGACGTATGACGCGCAGGCGGTCGCGGAGGAGGTCTCCGCACGCGGTCTCGCGGGTGACGTGTACCGGGCGGCGACGGTGCGCACCGGACGGCTCGTCCGATGACCGAGCCGCGCCGCGTCGTCATCACCGGATACGGCGCGGTCACGCCCGTCGGCAACGACGCGGAGACGTCCTGGGCGGCGCTGGTGGCGGGGGAGTCCGGTCTCCGGCCGATCACGGCCTTCGATGCCTCCCGCGTCGCGTCGCGCATCGCGGGCGAGGTGCTCGACTTCGACGCGTCCGGCGTGCTCGATCGCAAGGAGATCCGGCGCAACGACCGGACCACCCAGTTCGCGCTCGTCGCGACGCGCGCCGCGATGGACATGGCGGGTCTGCCCGACCGCCTCGATGATGCAGAGTCGCTGGAGACGGCGGTGGTCATCGGCTCGGGTCTCGGGGGCTCGGGATCGCTCATCGAGCAGATCTCCATCAACGCCACCCGGGGCCCCGACCGGCTGAGCCCGTTCTTCATCCCCATGGCCATCGGTAACATGGCGGCGGGGCAGGTGGGCATCAGCTTCAACGCCCGCGGTCCCAACTTCTCGACCGTGAGCGCCTGTGCGAGCGGCGGTCATGCCATCGGCGAGGCCGCCGAGATGATCCTGCGGGGCGATGCCCGGATGGCCTGGGCCGGTGGCGCGGAGGCCACGGTCTACGAGGCGACGGTCGGTGGCTTCGCGGCGATGCGCGCGCTGTCCACCCGCAACGACGACCCGGCGGGCTCCAGCCGCCCCTTCGACAGCGGTCGGGATGGCTTCGTGCTCGCGGAGGGTGCCGCGATGCTCGTGCTCGAGGAGCTCGACCACGCCCGGGCACGCGGCGCGACCATCCTCGCGGAGCTGTGCGGGTATGCCGCGACCGCGGATGCGAGCCACATCACGTCGCCGGCACCCGGCGGTGAGGGGGCGCTCCGCGCGGCACGTCGGGCGCTCCACAAGGCCGGCATGAGCCCCGACGAGATCGATGTCGTGTCGGCGCACGCCACGAGCACGCCTGCGGGCGACATGGAGGAGCTCGCCGCGATCCGGTCGCTGCTCGGGGAGCGGGCGCCACAGGTGTCGGTGACCGCGACCAAGAGCGCCATCGGCCACACGCTCGGCGCGGCGGGCGCCATCGCGACGGTGACGATGCTGCTCGCGATGCGTGACGGTGTCGTGCCGCCGACGCGGAACCTGACCGATCCCGATCCCGGCGTCGGCGACATGGACCTGACGCCGCTCGTGGCCCGACAGCGGGACGTGCGGGTGGCGCTCGTCAACGCGTTCGGCTTCGGTGGCCAGAACTCGGCGGTCGTCATCCGACGCTGGGACGAGGCATGACCGACGAGGCGGGTGCGATCCGGGATCCCGGTCAGCCGGAGGAGGACGCCCCGTCCACCGCGACCGAGGATGTCGCGGGCGCGCACGCCGGCCCTGGCGGCGTGGGTGGCACATCCGCCTCGGACGTCGAGACGCTCATCGCGCTCATCGACCGCCTCGAGCCGCTGCTCGAGCGCTCGGGCCTCGCGGAGCTGGAGGTCGGCACCGGTGACACGACCATCGTGCTCCGTGCGCCGAGTGCCCTCGTCCGGGACCCGGCGGTCGCTGCTCCGGTGTCCGCGTCGGGCTCGGCTGCCGGGGGCCCATCGGCCGGGCAGGCCGCGGCGATCGCCGGTGTGTCCGGCGCCGAGGAGCCGCACAGCCGGCTGCGGCCGATCGTGGCGCCCCTCACGGGTGTCTTCTATCTCTCGCCCTCGCCCGGTGCGGCACCGTACGTCAAGGTCGGCAGCGAGGTCATCGCCGGCCAGGTCATCGGCCTGCTGGAGGCGATGAAGCTGTTCAACGAGATCAGGAGCGATGTCACGGGGGTGGTGCGGCGCATCACGGCCGAGCACGGCGCGCTCGTCAAGACGCGCCAGACGCTCATCGAGGTGGAGCCGACGTGAACCCCCCGCGCAGCGTGCGCATCACCGGCTGGGGTGCCTACGCGCCGCCGAACGTGCTCACGAACGACGACCTGGCACAGGTGGTCGAGACCTCGGACGAGTGGATCCGCACCCGCACCGGCATCCGGGAGCGACGGGTCGCCGGTCCGCACGAGTCCACCGCGACCATGGCGGCGGTCGCCGGTCGGCGCGCGATCGCGGTCTCGGGCGTGGACCCTGCGGACGTCGACCTCATCATCGTCGCGACGCTCACGCCGGACCACCTGACACCGGCCACCGCGGTGCTCGTCAAGGAGGCCGTGGGCACCCCGCGCGCGGCGGCTTTCGACCTGGGGGCGGCGTGCTCCGGGTTCGTGTACGCGTACGCCACCGCCCACGCGTACGTCTCGGGCGGGCTCGCACGACACGCGCTGGTCATCGGCTCGGAGGTCCTCACGCGGTTCCTCGACTGGACCGACCGCAACACCTGCGTGCTGTTCGGGGACGGTGCCGGTGCGGTGCTCCTGTCCGCCTCGGACGAGGAGGGTGGGGGCCTCGCTGGTCTGGAGCTGACGGCCGATCCGGAGGGCGCCTGGCGACTCTGGATCCCGGCGGGAGGTGCCCGGCGACCGAGCACGCCCGAGGTGCTCGCGGATGCCCAGCAGTACCTGCGCATGGACGGCCGGGAGACGTATCGATATGCCACCCGGACCATCGCGTCGACCGCGCTGACCGCTATCGAGAAGGCCGGCTGGACCCCCGAGGAGGTGGACCTGTTCGTGCCCCACCAGGCGAACGTGCGCATCATCGAGTCCGTGGCGAAGAGCCTGGGCATCCCCATGGAGCGCATCCACCTGGACCTCGACCGATACGGCAACACCTCGGCGGCATCGGTCCCCATCGCGCTCGCCGAGGCGGTGGGCGAGGGCCGCGTCCAGCCGGGCAGCAAGATCGTGTTCGTCGCCTTCGGGGCAGGCTTCACGAGCGGCGCTGCCGCGGTGACCTGGACGGCCGACCCCGCGCTGGGATCGCGCGCCGACGCGGTCTCGAGCGAGCCATCCATCCACGCACCCGCGGACTGGGACGCAGGCGACCCGGTGCCGGGTCCGCTGGCGGCGATCCTGGCACGCACCAAGCAGGAGGTCCCCGCATGATCGACCTGACCGGCCAGGTGGCCGTCGTGACCGGTGGCTCCCGGGGCATCGGGCGCGCCGTGGTCCAGCGGCTGGCGACCCAGGGCGCGGATGTGGCGTTCAGCTTCCGGGGCAACACGGCCGCCGCGGAGGCGACGGCCGCCGCGGTCCAGGAGCTCGGTCGACGGGCGCTCGCCGTCCAGGCGGACGTGACCCAGCCGGACGCGGCCGAGGCGCTCATCAAGTCGACCATCGAGACGCTCGGCAAGGTGGACATCCTGGTCAACAACGCGGGCATCACGCGGGACGACCTCATCATGCGCATGGGCATCGATGCCTGGCGGGAGGTCCTTGAGACGAACCTCTTCGGCGCGTTCTACACGCTCAAGGCGGTGACCCGACCGATGCTCAAGGCACGCTCGGGACGCATCATCAACATCACGAGCGTGTCCGGCCAGGCAGGACAGATGGGGCAGGCCAACTACTCCTCCGCGAAGGCCGGGTTGATCGGGTTGACCAAGGCGGCCGCGCGGGAGCTGGCCAGTCGAGGCATCACCGTGAACGCCGTGGCACCCGGGTTCGTGCTGACCGAGCTGACCCAGGACCTGCCGGCCGAGCTGATGGAGGAGATCACCAAGCGGACCCCGCTGGGTCGCTTCGGCACGCCCGAGGAGATCGCGGACGCCGTCGCGTTCCTCGCCTCGAAGGAGGCGGGATACATCACGGGGCAGGTGGTGGCCGTTGATGGCGGCCTCGTCATGATGTAGTGACGCTGGGCGCCCATGCGGCCCAGTCGTGCGTTGCGGCCTCCGCCCCTTCGCTCACGTGCACGAGCACGCTCGCTCAGGATGCTCGACCGCGCCTTCGCCTGGACCGCCTGAGCGCCCAGCTGGCGGGGAGTGCCGGGCCCGCGTTGCCCTCGACCGTCCTCCGGCCGCGCTGAGGTCGTGGCGGAGCGCCTTCGCCTGGACCGCCTGAGCGCCCAGCTGAGGGTGCGGCCCACCGTGCGTTCGATCACCGTCCCGACCCCGCGGGCCTGACGGCCGGCGGGCCGCCGCTGGGACCATCGTCGGCGTCACGGGGGCCTGCCGTGTGCCATCCTCCGGGGCGTGTCGGAGCAGGTCGGATCCTCCCTGGACGCGGTGATCCGGGGTGGTCGACCCGCTGACGCCCGCGAGTCGGACGAGCAGGTCGTCCATCGGCTGGAGATCGTACGCATCGTCATCGCGGTGTCCGTCGCCGGTCTCGCCCTGCTCGCGGTGGGCAGCCTGCTGGACGGCCGGCTGAGCCTCGAGGACATCCTCGGCAGCGGCCTGGTCGTGGTGCTCGGCTGCGGTCTCCTGCTCCACGACCGGCTCCAGGTCAGCCTCGCTCGTCGTCGTCGCTCCCGGGAGGCGGGCATGACCCGCATCCTCCAGGGTCTCTCGCGGTCGATGTCCCCCGACGCGGTCGTGGAGGCGATCGTGGCAGAGCTGCGTTCGACGGCCGGTGCTGACTACGTGGTCGTGGCACGCGTCCGGCGGCCCGACCATGTGGTGGAGGTGACGCTGGTCGCTGCGCGCGCGAGCGTGCCGCCATCCCGCACCTGGCTGCGGGCGGAGGTCCGGGACGTCACCGCATCCGCGGAGCTGCCGCTGTCCGAGCCGCCACCCGTGGTCCGGCCCCGGGCCGGCGTGGGTGGGGACACCGCGGGGCATGCCGCTCGACCCGAGCCCGTCCCGGAGGCGGTCGATGCATTGCCGAACGAGCCCGCGGCCCCGGCACGCATCGCGGCCGAGGAGATCGCCCGTCGGGTCCGCTCGGCGTACGGCCTGCCCCACACGCTCACCGAGCCGCTCATCGCGGAGCGACGCTTCCTGGGTGCGCTCATCCTCTCGCGCCGGACCCGCGAGCCGTGGGGCGACACCGAGGAGCGCCTCCTGGGCTGGGCGGCGCTCGAGGTGTCCGCGGCGTTCGCACGTGCCTACGCGCTCGAGGAGGCCGAGCGGGACGCCAACATCGACCAGCTGACGGGACTGCCGAACCGGCGCTATCTCGATCAGCTCCTGGGGGCGATCGGCTCCCGGCGACGCGCTGATGACGGGCTCGCCATGCTCATGGTGGACATCGACCACTTCAAGCGTCTGAACGACCAGCACGGGCATGCGGCCGGCGACGAGGTCCTGCGGGAGGTGGCGGGCGCGGTCGCGGGGGCGCTGCGTGCGGAGGACACGCCGGTCCGCTACGGTGGCGAGGAGTTCGCGGTGGTCCTGCGTCGCGCGACGCAGGAGCAGGCCATCGACGTGGCGGAGCGCATCCGGTCAGCCGTGGCCGGGCTGGCGCCCACCGCGCTGGGGGGCACCACGCGGGTCAGCGCCTCGGTCGGGGTGGCCGTGGCGGATGAGGAGGAGGATGTGGCGACGGTCATCGAGCGGGCCGACCAGGCGCTCTATCGGGCGAAGCGACACGGGCGTGACCGCGTGGAGCTCGCCGCATGAGTAGCGCCGATGGGCAGGAGCCGACGACCGCCGCCGAGGCCACCGCGACCCCGGGTGCGAACCCCGCGGCGCTCACCAACGAGCAGGTCGCCTCGCTGTTCCACGAGATCGCGGACGTGCTGGAGATCCAGGGCGAGCTGCCGTTCAAGATCGGCGCCTACCGACGCGCGGCCGATTCCATCGCCCACAGCCCGATCGACATCATGACCGCCTACCGTGCCGGCACCCCGCCTCGGCTGCCGGGCGTGGGCAAGGCCATCGACGAGAAGCTCGCCGAGCTCGCCGCGACCGGGCGGATGGGCTATCACGAGCGCCTGGTGGCCGCCGTCCCGCCGTCCCTCGTCACGCTCCTGCGGGTACCGGGCGTCGGTCCTCGCACGGCCGGCGACCTGTGGCGAGCCCTCGGCGTCGCCACCCTCGACGACCTGGAGCTCGCCGCTCGCGAAGGACGCCTCCGGACGGTGAAGGGCATCTCCGCGAAGACCGAGCAGCGCATCCTCGAAGGCATCGCGGAGGTCGCGGCGCGGCCACCGAAACGGATGCACATGGCCGAGGCACGGGAGCTGGCGGATCGACTCGTTGCCCTCGCGGAGACCTGGCCGGGCGTGGCCTCCGCCCAGGCCGGCGGCTCGGTGCGTCGAGGTCGGGAGACGGTCGGTGACCTCGACCTGCTGGTCGCCACCGATGACCAGGCGGCAGTGCTGGACGAGGTGCATCGAGCACCTGGCGTCGAGCGGGTCGTGACGGGGGTCCGGGGCGGTGGCTATCGGACGTCCGTGCAGCTGCTCCGCGGCCCACAGCTGGACGTGATGACCATGCGTCCGGGGCGGGAAGGCACGTATCTCGTCCACTTCACCGGGTCAGCGGCGCACAACGTGCGGCTCCGGGAGCGTGCCCGGGACCTCGGCTGGAGCCTGTCCGAGCACGGCTTCGCACGCATCGACGAGTCGGGCGAGGTGGTCACCGGCGACGGTGCCGAGCTGCGCACCTTCGCCACGGAGGCGGAGGTCTATGACTTCCTGGGCCTGCCCTGGATCGAGCCGGAGCTGCGCGAGGACCGGGGGGAGATCGAGGCAGCCCTCGCGGGCACCCTGCCCCGGCTCGTGCGCGTGGAGGACCTCCAGGGCGACTGCCACACCCACTCCGAGTGGACGGATGGCAAGGAATCGATCGAGACCATGGCCCAGGCGGCCCGCCAGCTCGGCTACGCCTACCAGGTGCTCACCGACCACTCCTGGAGCCTGACCATCGCGAACGGCCTGTCGCCCACCCAGGTGGAGCAGCAGCGGCGGGTCATCGGCGACCTGAACGAGCGCTTCGCGCGCGAGGAGGCGGCCGGCGAGGCGCCACCGGGCGCGCATCCGAGCGGCTTCCGGCTGCTCCATGGCTGCGAGATGGAGATCCGTATCGACGGGCGCCTGGACTATGACGATGCGCTCCTGGCGCGCTTCGATGTCGTCGTCGCGTCACTCCATGTGGGCCGGCGGCAGTCACGGGCGCAGCTGATGGCGCGTTACGAGACCGCGCTGCGGAGCCCGCACGTGGACATCATCGCGCACCCGTCCGGACGCAAGATCGACCAGCGGCCGGACCTGGACCTCGACTGGGACCGCTTCTACCGACTCGCCGCGGAGACCGGCACGCTGCTGGAGGTGAACGGGTCGGACGAGCGACTCGATCTCGACGACCGACGGGCGCGCGCGGCGCTCGATGCCGGCTGTCGCTTCACCATCGACTCGGACGCCCACTACCTGTCCGAATGGGACAACGTCCGCTGGGGGACCGCCATGGCACGCCGCGGCTGGCTGGAGGCCCGGCACGTGGCGAACACCCTGCCACGTGAAGCCTTCCTGGCCGTGATGGCGGAGAAGCCGCACCGCGTCTGAGCCCGCTCCGGACTGTCATCAACCAGATGGTTGACAACGGTCGCACCGGGCGCTATGGTTGCTCAACCGATCGGTTGAACAAGGAGACGCAGCGTGGCGGTGGATCCGCTCTCCCGGGTGTTCTCGGCACTCGCCGACCCCACCCGGCGTGACATGGTGGCGAGACTCGCGGCAGGCGACGCCACCCTCAACGAGCTTGCCGCGCCCTACGGGGTGACGGTCCAGGCGGTGTCCAAGCACCTTCGGGTGCTGGAGGACGCCGGTCTGGTCAGTCGATCGAGGGACGCACAGCGCCGCCCGGCGCACCTGGAGGCGGCGGTGCTCGACCTGGCCACCGGCTGGCTCGAGCGCTATCGCCGCGCCGCCGAGGAGCGATATCGACGACTCGACGACCTCCTGGCCCGTCTGCCCGACGACATCGACCCCATACCCCCCGCACGACCCGAAGAAGGAGCATCACGATGACCAGCACCGACGCCCGCGAGGCGACCATCACCGCCGATCCCGACCTGCCCATCATCCGCATCGTCCGCGAGTTCGATGCGCCGCGCGACAAGGTCTTCCGCGCCCATACCGACCCTGCGCTCGTGGCCCAGTGGCTGGGTCCTCGCAGCACCACCATGCACATCGATCGGTGGGACTGCCAGACGGGTGGTGCGTATCGCTACGTGGCCACCGATGCGAGCGGTGAGTACGGGTTCCACGGCTCGTTCCACGACGTCCGACCGTCCGAGGTCATCGTCCAGACCTTCACGTTCGATGGGTGGCCCGATGGTGTCGCCCTCGAGCGGCTGGTGCTGGAGGACCTCGGTGATGGGCGCACCCGCCTGACCACCACCTCGCTCGTGGACTCGTTCGAGGCGCGTGACGCGATGCTCCAGAGTGGCATGGAGGTCGGCGTCCAGGAGGGCTACCAGAAGCTCGACGAGCTCCTGGCGGGCTGAGCCGTCGATGTGACCCGGGCCTGCTTCGCAGCGGGCGCCGGCCCGGGTCCCGACCCCTTCTCTCGGGAGGGGCTTCCAGTCATATGCGAACACTGGTCGATGGGTATACCGGCCACTCGGCTCGATACCCGTCATATGAGCCGACTGGTCGTTCCCATGACGCCATCCGCCGTCCCGCCTGAGCGTGGAGGGCGCGTCGAGCCTGTGTGCCGGCTCCCGGTCATCGGTATAGCGCGAGACCAGTCGTCGGGTATGACGGGAAGTCGACGCTCCGGATGCCCGGGTGGTGTTCGGCCACCCAGCGGGTCACCACGTCGACCCGCTGCCGTTCCCCCATCGTCAAGGTCGGTCCTTCCCTCATCGGGCGAGACTGACGATCCCACTGAGCAGCACGGACTGACAGGATCACTGAGCGACCACAGCCGCGCAGCCGGCTCGGTGAGCCGTGATACCATTCGGAGTCGCCCCGTACCTGACCCGGGCGCGTTCGTGCGCGCCCATCTGCCGGCACGGCCGGATCAGAGGAGTCCATGAGCTTCAACAGCCTGACCGACGGCGCTGGCCCGTCGAACGCCCTCACCACCACCCGCCTGAAGCGACAGCTGGTCGAGCAGGCCATCGCCGCTGCGACCGCCGCCGATTGGGAGGAGGCCGCGCGCATCAACGAGCGTCTGCTGGAGCTCGGCCCGGACACGGAGGCGGAGAACCGGCTCGCCAAGGCGTACTGGGAGCTCGGTGAGCTCGCCAACGCACGTGAGCACTACCAGTCCGCCCTCGCGCTCGATCCCACGAACCGCATCGCCGAGCGCAACATCAACCGCCTGCGGACGCTGCTCGCGGAAGCCGGCAAGAAGACGGTCCCGGCCAAGCCGGGCAGCAAGGCACCGGTCACGATCTTCGTGGAGGAGACCGGCAAGACCGGTTTCGCGCATCTCGTGGACCTCGCCAGCGCGCGGGAGCTCGCCCAGGTCAACCCGGGTGATGCGGTCGAGCTGACGCCGGACGGCCCGCGTCTTCGCGCCACGTCCAACGGCATGGTCATCGGCGTCGTGGAGCCCCGGGTGGCCGCCCGTCTCCTGAAGCTCATCGCGGAGGGCAACAAGTACGCGGCCGGCGTCACGAGCCTCGGCGACAAGGACGTGCGCATCATCATCCGCGAGATCTACCAGGACCCCAAGAACTACGGCAAGGTCTCCTTCCCGACCGCCGCCCGCGTCTCGGACCTGCGTCCCTACACCAAGGGCACCCTCGTGCGCGAGGAGATGGATCTGGAGGAGGACCTGGAGCTGGACGAGGAGGATGAGGAGATCGAGGACATCGGCTCCGTCCTGCCCGCGGACGTCACCGAGGACGAGGCCTTCGAGGCCGAGGAGTCCGACGAGGACGAGGAGGACTAGCCGGCCGGCGCCGACCCGCCGTCGGCGAGGCAGGGACCCCGACCCGCTCCGAGCCGTCCGGACATCGACGCAGGGGCCCGGTCAGGACCCCGTCCGCGTCCCAGGGCCCGGCGCTCCGGACGGTACGCGTCATGACAGAGCCGCGGCCGGCCACGCTCCCGCGCGCCACCCGCAGCTCGTCCCTGCCCGCCCTCGAACGCTTCGGACCCCCACCGCCGGAGGACCAGGTCCGTGCCTGGATCGAGGCGCGCAGCAGTGCCTCGGACATCGTGGTGGAGCTCCACGGCCGGGGCGGCTGGGCGACCCGCAACGCGGCCGAGGACCTGCGACGCGGGTATGACCTGGAGTCCACGGCGCTCACCCGGCTCGTGGCGGAGCTCGTGCTGCGGCCCCCGGACCTGCGTCATCTCGACGCGGCGTTCACGGCACTCGTCGATCAGCAGCGGAACGGCGCCTCGTTCCGGGAATCGATCGACCGGGCGTTCGCCTCGCGCTGCGGCGGTTGCGGCGGACCCGTCGTGGTCGAGGAGTTCGTGTGGGAGGGCGACGCCCGGTCGCCGTCCCGCCGGTCGTATCGGTGCGGGCACTGTCGTGAGTCGCGCGCGGGTGACACTCGCACGGTCCCCGTGGATGCCGATGACATCGCGATCGCGCGGGCACTGGACCCGTGGCCCGCGCGTGACCGGCTGATCGGTCGGTTCCCGGTGCCCGAGGCGGACCACGAGTTGCCCGAGCAGCTGCTGGACCTGTACACGGCGCGGACCCTGGATGCGATCGTGGACTTCCTGGAGCGTCTGGAGGGGGACCTGCGGGCGCCGGGTATCGAGGCAGCGCTGCGGCTCCTGCTGGTGGGCGTCCTGCTCCCGGCGAGCAAGCTCAACAGCTTCCCGGGTCGCGTCGCGCAGCCGCGCATCGTGGCGGGCCGGTTGCGACCCGTGGGTGAGCGCCAGTGGCGGGAACGCAACCCGTGGCTCCTGGTCGAGGACGGCTACCGGACGATCCGGGGCTTCGTCCAGCGGCAGGAGGTCAGCCGATACGGCCAGTTCCGGGCACGCTTCGGCCCGGACCTGATGGCGCTGCGGGACGGTGCCGCGAACGTGGTCGTGCGGCAGGGGATGACGCTCACCGATGAGGACCAGGCAGCGAGCATCGCCGTCGGCGGTGGTGGCTCGTGCATCCGGCTGGCACTGACCCAGCCACCCATCCACTGGTCGCCCGAGAACCTCGCCTTCGGATACCTCGCGACCGTCCTCGCGCTCGGGCTGGAGGCGGCCCTCACCCTGCCGCTCGATGCTGTCTTCGACCCCGCGCGTCACGACGCACGCAGCGAGTGGGCACGGGATGCATCCGAGCTGCGTGCCTCGCTCGGTGCGGTCCGCCCGGGGCTGGGTGCGGACGGCGCTGCCGTGGTGCTCCTCGACCGGCAGCCCGCGGGCGCGGTCGTGGCGAGCGTGCTGGGGGCCGTGGGTGCGGGCTATCGGCTGCGGGACGTCACGTTCACCGAGAGTGGCCAGGACATCACCGGCGCCATCGAGCTGACCACGCCCGGCGGCCCGCCACCCGTCGACCGGGACCTGCCGGTGACCATCGATCCCGGGCGCTCGCTGGGCTCGGCGATCGCATCGCTGGCGGTGGGTATCCTCCAGGCCCGCGGCGAGCCGGCCCGCTACGAGCGGCTCCTGGGCGAGGTGCTCCTGGGGCTCGACCGGTCCGGGCATCTCGCGGGCATCACCCAGTCCTGGGAGGCGGACGCCGAGACGGCATCGTCCGCCGCAGACGACCCGGTGCTTCGGGCGCCGGACCCGGTGACGGGCGGCGAGGATCCCGGATCGCGTGTCGCCGACCCGGCGCGGAGCTCCGCCGAACCCGCCGATGCCGTGGGCTCCGGCCCGCTCCGGGCGATCGACCCTCGCCTGGAGACCGCTGCCTACGAGCGTCTGGCGCGCTCCGGGTTGCTGCCCATGCCCCGGGAGCGATCGTGGCGTGACCCTCGCCATCCCGTGCGTGACACCCTGCCGGGCGCCCTGGGTGGTGACGTGGCATGGACCCTGCCGGAGCCTGACGGTCCCGACGACGAGACCCAGGACATCCCGCTCTCCCAGCTGGTGCGGCCCATCGATCCGCTCGCGCCCGTGACGCCCACGCCGACGACCGCCGCCTCCGCACCACCGACACCCACAGGTCCGACGACCCCGACACCGCCGGCCGACCCGCGCCCTTCTCCCACGACCCCGCTCGTCGACCCGCTGACGGGCCACGACCCGGTGCGGGTGATGCTCGACGCCGTCGCCGACGAGCTGCATCGTGCGGATCATCCCCGGCTCATGGAGATCGAGCCGGGTCGCTGGTGGCTGCGGGACCCAGCGGATGTCGCGGGGGCGCGTCCGCCGCTCGCCGATCGCGTGGAGTGGGCGGTCTACTCGCTCCTCTCGACGAGCGGTGGCATCCCGGCCGCGGCCTTCACGCGCCGCATCACGTCCATGTTCCGGGGCCACGACACCCCGGACGAGGAGCTCATCCGCGCCTGCGTCGACAGCTATCGGGTGAACGTGCCGGACTCGGAGGGCCTCGTCCAGGCGCCGGGGTCGCTCCAGGATCGGTATCTGGAGCACGGTGATCTCGTGGCGGGCCTCGCGGAGCTGGGGCATCGGTTCGGGCTGCGGGTCTGGCTGGCACCCCGCGAGCAGCGGCGGATGTATCGGGGCAGGCCCGTGGGCAGCCTGCTCAACGAGCTGGAGCTGCGCGCCTACCTGCCACTCGTGGCGTCGGGTCCGGTCGAGGCGGTCGAGCAGGTGGACTGCATCTGGTACCTGCGCGGCAAGGCGACCCTCATGTTCGAGGTGGAATGGACGGCGATGCTCGGTGAGCCGGTGCTCCGCAGGGGTGCCGCCATCCCGACCACGGATACCCTGGTGCGGTTCCTGGTCATCCCCGCCGCACGCACCGAGCTCGTCCGGCTCAAGATCGAGCGATCACCGTTGCTACGGGAGCGCCTCGAGCAGGACAATTGGCACATCCTCAAGGCCGAGCATCTGCGCAGCCTCATGGCGAGCGAGACGCCCAGCCTCGATGACCTGGCCCCGTTGCTGGGGCTCGACCCACCCATCGAGCGACTCGGCGAGCAGCTGCCGCTGTTCGGCTGACCGACCGGCGCGTCCGACGCGCCACACCTGCATGGAGGACCACGTGACCGACGTCGCCACCTTCACCCCGAGCCCGGTGGACGAGCTCGCCGACCGCTTCTGGGACGGCTTCCTCGAGCGCAACCCGCTGTGGGCCACGGTGCTCGGCGACGAACGGTTCGACGACCGTTTCGACGATCCATCCGAGACGGGTCGCGCGGCCGAGCTGGCCGCGCTCGATGTGCTGGAGGCGGACATCGAGGCCGCCCGTCACCCTGACCTGGGCGTCGAGGATCGCATCACCCTGGACATCCTGGGGGTGGTCGCGGACATGCGACGCCAGGCGCACGCCCATCGGCTGTGGCAGCTCGAGAGCGTCGACCAGATGTCCGGGCCCCAGACGCTCGTGACCGAGCTCGCCCGGTTCCAGCGGGTCGACACCCCCGAGCGCCTCGAGCGACTGCTGGCGCGACTCGCCGCCTATCCCGGCTACCTCCGGGCCCACGCGGTCAACATCGCCGAGGGTGTCGCCGCGGGGCGCACCGCGTCTCGGGTCGCGGTCGAGCGGACCATCGCCCAGGTCCGGCGGCTGCTCGAGGATCCGGCCGAGGCGTCCACGCTGGTGGTCGCGCACCCGGAGCTCTCCGACACCGACCGGGCACGCCTGACGGCCGCTGTGGAGACATCGGTGCGGCCCGCCCTCGCCGAGTTCCTCGCCGCGCTCGAGACGTCGCTGCCGAGCGCTCGCTCGGGCGAGGGCCTGTGCTGGCTGCCGGATGGTGAGGCGCTGTACGGCTACGCCATCCTCGCCAGCACGACCCTGCCGGAGACCGCGCAGGCGCTCCATGACCATGGCCTGGCACGCCTCGACGAGCTGGACGCGGAACGCACCGAGATCGCCCAGCGGCTGGGTTACCCGGACGCAGCCGCCTACCGGCTGTTCCTCGAGGACGATGCCACCAACCGCACCGAGGATCCCGCCGAGCTGGTCCGGCTCGCCACCGAGCAGGTCCGCCGGGCGTTCGCGGCGGCACCCGCCTGGTTCGGCCGGCTGCCGAGCGGCGACTGCGAGGTGATGGCCGTCGAGCCACACCAGGAGCGGGATGCCCCGCCCGCGTTCTACTTCCCGCCCGCCATGGACGGCTCACGACCCGGGCGCTACTACATCAACACGTACGAGCCCACCTCGCGACCGCTCCACCGGCTGGCCGCCACGACGTTCCACGAGGCGACACCGGGCCATCACTTCCAGATCGCGCTGGAGGCGGAGCTGCCGGAGCTCAACCGCTTCCGGCGGCTCGGCTCGCGCCTCGCGGGCATGGCCTATGCGGAAGGCTGGGGCCTGTACGCGGAGCGGCTCGCGGACGAGATGGGTCTCTACGCGGACGACCGCGAGCGGTTCGGCATGCTCGACTCGGAGGCGTGGCGGGCGGCCCGGCTGGTGGTGGACACGGGCCTGCATGCGTTCCGCTGGACGCGCCAGCAGAGCATCGACCTGCTGCGGTCGCGGGTGGGGCTCAGCCAGGTGGAGGCGGAGACCGAGACGGACCGATACATCACGTGGCCGGGCCAGGCGCTCGCCTACATGACCGGTCAGCGGGAGATCCAGGCGCTGCGTGCCCAGCTGGAGGCGCGTGACGGCGTCCGGTTCGATCGCCGCGCGTTCCACGACCAGGTCATCGGCCATGGCTCGCTGCCCCTTGCGACCCTGCGCCGGGAGCTGCCGGGCTGGGTCCCCGCCGCGGAGTGACCACCCCGGACCCTGCCGAGCGACCCATGGCCACGCCGGACCCCGGCGCGTCGCGACCCTCGGAGCCGTCCCCGGATGCCGCCTCCGGGCGACGCGTCGTCGTGGTCGGCGGTGGTGCGGCCGGGACGCTCGTCGCCATCCACCTCGCCGCGCAGGCGGTCCCGGGCGCCCTCCGGGTCCAGGTGGTCGAACCCGCGGAGGCGCTGGGGGAGGGGGTCGCCTATTCGACCCGCTCGTCCTCGCACCTGCTCAACGTCCGGTCATCGGGCATGAGCGCGTTCCCGGACCAGCCGGGCCACTTCACCGAGTGGCTGCGGGGTCAGGGCATCGACGAGGACGGCACGGGATTCCAGCCCCGGATGCTGCTCGGCCGATACCTCCGTGACACGCTCGACGCGGCTCGCGCCGTCTCGGGCACCCGGGTGGACCACGTCCGGGGGCGCGTGGCCACCATCGACCCACGGGCATCCGCCGTGACGCTCGATGACGGCCGGACGCTCGACGCCGATGCGCTCGTGCTCGCGACCGGTCACGCGTTGACCCGCCCGGGCTGGCTGCCCGACACGCCCGCGGTCATCGTCGACCCATGGGCGCCCGGTGCGCTGGACCCCATCGACCTGGACGAGCGGGTGGTCATCGTGGGCAGCGGTCTGACGGCCGTGGACGTGTCGCTCTCGCTGGTCGACCGGGGTCACCGGGCGACGATGACCATGACCTCGTCCCACGGGCTGCTGCCGATGCCGCACCTGGAGCGGGTCCTGCCGACGCGACCGCCGGTGATCGCGCCGGGGTCCCCGGACAGCGCGTCCGTGCGTGGCCTGGTGCGGGCGCTGCGCGCGGATGCCGCCACGGCCGACGACTGGCGACAGACCATCGACGGGGCGCGTCCCGCGACCGTGGCCGTGTGGCGAGGCCTGCCCGAGTCGGAGCAGCGACGCGCCCTGCGACACGTCGGCCGGCTGTGGGAGGTGCGGCGACACCGCATGGCACCCCAGGTCGCGGCCCGCATCGAGGCGCTGCGGGCGGCGGGACGACTGGCGGTGCGGCGCGGCCGGGTGACGGGTGTCACGGAGCGGGACGGGGCGCTCCGGGTGACGCTCGGTCGGGACGGTGCGGTGCTGCCGGCCGATCGGGTGATCATGTGCATCGGGCCGAGCGCCGATCCGGCGCGCGAACCGGTCCTCGCGGACGCCATCCGACAGGGCGTGCTGGCGCCCCATCCGCTGGGCATGGGGCTCGCCGTGGATGCTGCCGGACGCGCCTGTGATGCCGGGGGTCGGGCCACGTGGCCCGTCTGGGCGGTGGGTTCGCTGCGCAAGGGCGCCGAGTGGGAATCCACCGCGGTCCCCGAGCTGCGACTCCACGCCGCGGCCCTGGCGACCGCGATCGGGGAGTCGTCGGAGCACTGACCGGACGCCTTGCCGCGGGCGACGATCAGGCTCAGCGGGACCGATGTCTCGGGGATCCTCGGTCGGGGACCGAGCGGTATCGATACGGACGACGGAGAGGAAGGTCCCATGCGGGTGAGCGACGGGATGGACGTGCTGCCCGATGGCGTCGAGCGATCGGCAGGTCCCGCACGCCTTCGCTTCGGGTCGACCGGTTCGCTCGAGGCGTGCCGCCTCGACGACACGGACCTGGTGGCGTCGCACCCGGAGGATCCCGTGTTCACGCTCCAGCTCCCGCTCGGCGGTGGCCGGTTCGCGTACCTGGACTCCCACGCGGCGCGGTCCTCGGAGACGCGGGTCACCGGTGACGACGACGCGTGGGCGGTGGTCACGGACCACCGCTCCGTGGGTGGGCTGGACCTCGACGTGCGCGTGACGGTCCGCGGAGCTGCGACCGAGCCGGCATCCGTGTGGTCCCTCGAGCTCACGCGGCTCATGGGAACCACCGTGACCCAGGTCTGGTTCCCGTTCCTGGCGATGCCGCACGGGTTGGGCGCCGAGACCCGCGGCGAGGCACGATCGGACGTGCTGCTCTGGCCGCGAGGCAATGGCGTGCTCCTGCGGCATCCTGCGCCCGGCGACCTGGCGATGGATGGGCCGGAGGTCTGGGAGCGGACCCCCCAGGCCCTGGATTGCCTCCACTACCCGGGGTTCACCTTCGCGCAGTTCCTGGCATACCTGGACGATCGGGCCGGTCTCCTCGTGTACGCGCGCGACGAGGAGGGCGTGCCCAAGGTGATCCAGCCCGTGACCCGAGATCGCCGGGTCCGGTTGGGGTTCGCCCACCTGGGGGCGTGGGACCATCCCGGCGGCCTGGGATATGACATGGTGGTGCAGCCGTTCCAGGGGGACTGGTACGAGGCGGCCGGCATCTATCGTGACTGGACGAGCACCCGGTCCTGGGCGATCCCGGTCGCGTCCCGCGACATCCCGCCAGCGGTCCTGGAGACCGGTGCGGTCGCCATGATCCGTATCCGGGGCGAGGTCGATGACGGCCCCGCCCCGGTCAACGACGAGTTCCTGCCGTACCAGCGGATCACGCCCACCCTCGACGCGCTCGCGCGCGAGATCGGAGGGACCGTCCTGCCCTTCCTGATGGCGTGGGAGCACGGCGGTCCATGGGTCTACCCGGACTCGCTGCCACCGGTGGGTGGTGCTGACAGCCTGCGGTCCTTCGCGGAGACGTGGCGCTCCCGGACCGGCGCCGCGCTGGGGACCTACTGCAACGGGACCCGCTGGGTGAGCGCACTCCCGGCCACCGGCTACGACGTGCAGGCCGAGCTGGCGGACCGGGGTGCCCTCGACGATGTCTGCCGCACGGCCGATGGGTCCCCCTGGGTCGAGCCGTGGGACGCGGGTTGGCGCACCAGCATGCCTGCCTGCTGCGCAGCGGATGGGACCCGACGGACAGCGGAGGGGTTCGTCCGGGCGGTCGGCGACCTCGGTTTCTCGGTCATCCAGTTCTTCGACCAGAACCTGGGCGGCTGTGCCTTCCCGTGTTTCTCCGGGACCCACGGACACCCGCCGTTCCCAGGGCCCTGGATGACCGAGCGCATGGGTTCGCTGATGGCCTCGCTGGCTCGGGAGGCGGCGGTCCGTGGCGCCGTCCTGTCGGTGGAGGGACCGACATCGGAGCCCGCGCTCCGGTACATCGGCCTCGCCGACCTGCGGATCGTGCCGCCCGGACATCACGTGGGTGGCCCCAGGGTGGAGGACGTGCTGTGGCAGGACACCGTCCCCCTGTACCACTTCCTGTTCCATGAGTCCACGCTCATCCAGGGCGGCTTCGGGTTCGGACCACGACCGTTCCACATGGTCACCAAGAACGCGTACAACGTGGTGGTCGGTGCCATCCCCGGCGGCGTCATCGAGCGCGACGGCACGTTCCAGCAGGGCGACAGCGTCAACTGGTGGCCGTGGGGACGGGCGGAGGGTGACGAGCGAGCAGCACGGGCACAGCTGGCGAATGCCGTGGCGTTCCGGTCCGGTCCCGCTCGCGAATACCTGGTGCACGGCCGCATGGAGCGGCCGCTCCGGGACATCGGGATCCCCACGGCCGCATGGCGCTTCGGGGATGAGCAGCACGAGATGCCGAGCGTGTTCCATGGCGCGTGGCGTGCACGGTCGGGGGTGGTCGCGTACGTGCTCGCCAACTGGACGACCCAGACCGTGCAGGTCCGGATCGATGATCTCGCGGCGCAGGGGCATCGACGCGTCCACCACGCCCAGGACGGCAGGGTCATCCCGGGGCTCCGGAGCGAGGATGGCACCGTGGTGGTCCCCCCACTGGGCTTCTCGCTCGTCGAGGAGGGCCAGGCCGCGTGATCGACATCGATCGCCCCGCCTTCGCGACAGGTCATGGTCGGCCATTCGCATCCAGTGGTTGAGAATGATGCGAACCGCGTGGTAGGCTGGCTGAGGCGGCATGCCGATCCGTGCCAGACCGGCCTGTCAGCCGCGGGAATCGCAACGCGAGTCTGTCGTGTCCGTGCCAACCCAGAAGTCCGGCGTCGTTCCGTCCACCTCCCGCAGCAGCGGCCAGCACCATGCGGCTCGGCCGGCCGGCGGCCCGGTCGCCGCGCGGGATGGCACGCAGCAGCCCACCACCGCGGCCACACGGCCCACTGACACCACCCCGGCAGCCCAGCCCGCTGCCGCGACCATGGCCCACGTGCCGCGCCCCCGGACGCGCCAGCTGGCGATGTACCAGCGAGCCATCCGGACGCTGCCGGGCGGCACCGATTCCAACTTCCGGGCGTGGGGCGAGGACACGGTCTACATCGACCGGGGCAAGGGCGGCCGGATCTGGGACCTCGATGGCAACGAGTCCATCGACCTGCGCATGGGCTACGGCCCCGCGATCCTGGGCCACGCGGACCCGCGGGTGGACGGGTACGTCCTCGAGCGGATGCAGCGAGGCGTGAGCTTCAGCCTCACCTCGGAGGACGAGGTGGCCGCCGCGGAGCTGGTGTGCGAGCTGACCTTCTGCGACATGGCACGGCTCACCGTGTCGGGCACGGAGGCCACGATGCACGCCATCCGGGTCGCCCGCGGGTTCACGGGTCGGGACCGGATCGTGAAGTTCGAGGGCCAGTACCACGGGGTCCACGACTACGCGCTCATCAGCGTGCTGCCCGCGGACGTGAGCGAGCTGGGCGACCGCTCGGAGCCGGTGCGGCTGGCATGGGGTCGGGGCATCCCGGCGGCCATCCAGGAGACGGTCGTGCCCGCGGTCTACAACGACCTGGACGGCCTGCGGCGCATCTTCGAGCGGGAAGGGGAGCACATCGCCGCGGTGCTCATCGAGCCCATCCTCGGCAACGCGCAGGGGATCCTGCCCCAGCCCGGCTTCCTGGAGGGGGTCCGGGCCATCACCCGCGAGTTCGGTGCGCTGCTCATCTTCGACGAGGTCAAGACGGGCTTCCGCGCCGCGACGGGTGGCGCGGCGGAGCTCTTCGGCATCACGCCGGACCTCGCCACGTACGCCAAGGCGATGGGCAACGGTTATCCGGCCGCGGCCTTCGGCGGGCGACGCGACATCATGGAGATGCTGCCCGCGAAGGTGAGCCACGGCGGCACGTACGCCGGCAACCGGGTCGCGGCGGCGGCGGCCACGCAGGTGCTGTCCATCCTGCGGGACACCGATGCGCTCGAGACGGTCCGCCGGAACGGTCTCCGGGTCCAGGCGGGGCTCTCGGAGGTCATCACGCGACGCGGGCTGCCGCACGTGTTCACGGGCATCCCGGCCATGTTCGGGGTCATGTTCGCGGAGCAGCTGCCCCCGGACTACCGTGGCTGGGCGGATACCGACCACGACCTGTACGACGCGGTTGCGACGGGCATGATCGCCCGCGGCGCGATGCCCGAGCCGGACTCACGCGAGCCGTGGTTCATGTGCGAGGCGCACGCGGAGGGGGACCTCATCGACCGCGTGGTGAGCATCTTCGCCGAGTCGCTGGACGCGGCGCTGGAGGCACGCGCCCAGGCCTGATCGCGACGGCGGGTCGACGTCGAGACGGACGAGCGCGCCGGCTCGACCGTCTCAGGGGCGGGCGCCCAGGACCAGTCGATGGATCAGGTCCAGTCGCTCGATGACCGGGGGCGGGAGCTCGAAGGGGTATGCCTCGGCGTGACCCATCGAGCGGTTGAGCGCATTGAGGGCATCGCTCACCCGTCGCCAGCCCTCCGCGACCGCCCCGAAGTCCTCGTCGGTGAGCGTGTCCATCGGCACCACGCTCGTGGACGGCCCCACGGCGCCGACCGGACCGGCCACGCTGATGCCCCAGGCCGCCGCGGTCTGGAGCGTATCCCGGATGTGGAGGTAGTGGGCGAACGTCTCGGCCCAGTCCTCCCAGGGGTGCATCGTCGCGTACGCGCTCACGTATGACGCCTGCCAGCCTGCGGGCGCTCCTTCGCGATAGTGCCGCTGGAGCGCGTCCTGGTAGGAGGCACGTTCATCACCGAAGCGCGCCCGGAACGCGTCCAGGTGGCCGCCGGCGTCCACCAGGACCATCCAGTAGTAGTGGCCGATCTCGTGGCGGATGTGACCGACCACGGTCCGATATGGCTCATCGAGCTGCGCCTGGAGCATGACGCGATGGGCATCATCCGACTCCGCGAGGTCGATGGTGATGACACCGTCGGCGTGGCCGATGGTCACCGGCCCGTCCCGTGATGACAACAGGTCGAACGCGAGCCCGCGCTCGGGATCCCGGACACGGTCGACCACGGGCAGGCCGAGGTCGTGCAGCTGGTAGATGACGCGCCGCTTGGCACCCTCCGTCCGGGCCAGGTGGGCATCGTCCGATGGCTTCCGGCCGCTGGGCACGGTGCGCGTGAGGCGGCAGGACTCGCAGCGCGGTCCGTCGTCGCTGCGCACCAGCCAGTTGCAGCCGGCGTCGCCCGAGCCGATGCAGCGCATCCAGCCAGCGCCCATGGTCTCGAGGTCCAGGACCGTGCCGAGCGGCAGCGCGAACCCGACGGGCGCCCCACAGCGCGGGCAGCGGCTGCGGGCGAGATCGAGCAGGGCGGCGCAGCGGGGGCAGCGATAGGCGCGCATGGGGCTCCGGTCGATGTGGCTGGCTAGATGGCGTTCGGACGCGCCGACGGGCAGGCTACGCGACGATCCGGCGGCACGCGACGCGACGCGCCGAGGGCATGCCACCATACGCCGGATGACCACCCCAGCGGATCCGGGGTCGCCGACACGCCTGCCGGGATGGCTCGTGCCCACCATCCGGGGCTATCGGCGGGCGTGGCTGGGCGACGATGTCCGCGCCGCGGTCATCCTGTGGACGCTGCTCGTGCCCCAGGCGCTCGCCTATGCCCAGACCGCGGGGATGCCGCCGGAGGCGGGTCTCTATACCGCCCTCGGGGCGATGGCCGGATATGCCCTGCTGGGCGCCTCTCGACACATGAACGTGGGACCGGAGGCGACGGTCGGACTCCTGTCGGCCACGGTGCTCGCGCCGCTCGCGCTCGCCGACCCATCGCGGTTCGCGGTCCTGAGCGCGGCGCTGGCGATCCTGACGGGCATCGTGTGCCTGGTCCTGGGATTGCTGCGGCTGGGCTTCCTGGCTCGCCTGCTGTCGCGGCCGGTGCTCGTGGGCTACCTCGCGGGGACCGGCCTGACCATGATCGGCAGCCAGCTGGACAAGCTGCTGGGCCTCGACCTCGCTGCGTATGACGGGCCGACCATCATCGGGCGGCTCCGCGATGCGTGGCCGGACGCCAACCTGACCTCGCTGGCGCTCGGCCTCGGGGTCATCGGGTGCATCGTGGCGGTCAGGCGGCTGGCACCCCGGGCGCCCGCCTATCTGGTCGCCATCGCGCTCGCCACCGGTGTCAGCGCGCTGCTGTCGCTGGAGGCCACCCAGGGGGTGGCGATCGTGGGCAGCTTCCCGGCCGGCCTGCCCGCGTTCGGGCCACCGGACGTGGACCTGGACACGCTGGCAACGCTGCTCCTGCCCGCCGTCGGCATCGCGCTCCTGAGCTTCGCGGACAGTGGCATCACGGCCCGCGCGCTGGGCCGACGGACCCGGGACCGCGTGGACCAGGATCAGCACATGCTGGGCATGGGCGCGGCCGGCATCGCATCGGGCCTGGTCCAGGGCTTCGCCGTCAACGGCTCGGCGAGCCGTTCCTTCGCGGTGGCGGAGGCGGGTGGCCGGAGCCAGGTCACGGGCCTCGTGGGGATCGGTCTCGTCGTGCTCACGCTGGCCATCCTGGCGCCGCTGTTCGCGCCGATGCCGCTCGCCGCGCTGGGTGGCGTCACCATCGTGGTCGCCATCAGCCTCATCGACCTGCCGGAGCTGCGCCGCATCGGCGCGTTCGACCGCATCGACCTGCTGCTCGCCCTGACCACCGCGGCCCTCGTCGTCTGGGTGGGCATGCTGACGGGCATCCTGCTCGTCATCGTGCTGTCGCTGCTGGACGTGGCGCGTCGCGCCGCGGTCCCCGGCACGGCCGTCCTGGAGCGGGTGCGCGGCACCGATACCTACCGTCGCGCGGATCCCGCGACCACGGTGGACATGGACCCGCGCGTCGCGGCCTATCGCTTCGATGCCCCGCTGTTCTTCGCCAACGTGGAGACCTTCGTGGCGGACGTGACCCGACTCGCGGTGAGCCCGGGTCGCACGGTGGTGCTGGTCGATGCCGAGGCGATCACGGGCGCCGACTCCACCGCCGTCCAGGCGCTCGACGAGCTGCTCGACACGCTCGACGGCATGGGTGTTCGGCTGGCCTTCGCGCGCGTGAAGGCGCCGGTCCGGGCACGGCTCGATCGAGCGGGGCTGACCATGCGCATCGGCACGGCGCACATCTTCCTCGAGGTGGGTGACGGCGTGGCGGCGCTCACGGCATCACCCAGATATGGTGATGGCGGCAGTCCCGAGCGAGCGCTACAGTCCTCATCGACGGCCACGTCCACATGAGCGCGCCATGAGCGCGCGTCCCGCGCAGGAGGTCCCACAGCATGTCCATCGGTCCCGTCGAGCTGCTGGTGGTGAAGTTCCCCGGCAACCAGTTCACCGGCGAGCTCGGTCCAGCGCTCAAGGAGCTCGTGGACAGCGGCATGATCCGGGTCATCGACCTGCTGTTCGCGATCACCGACCCACAGGGCAACATCTCGGTGGTCGAGCTGAGCGACCTCGAAGGCGCCGCCTATGGCGAGTTCGACCCGCTCGTCACGGACCAGACCGGGCTGTTGTCCCATGACGATGCCCGGTCGCTCGCCGCCCAGCTCGGCCCGGACTCCTCGGGCGCCGTGCTGCTGTTCGAGAACGTGTGGGCGACCCGGTTCCGGGACGCATTGCTCGGTGCCGGCGGCGAGGTGCTCCTCAATCAGCGCATCCCCAAGTCGGTCATCGACGAGCTCGAAGCCGCGGTCTGACCGGCGCCGAACCGACACACCAACCCTGACACACGGAGGATCGAACGATGATGCGACGCCCCCCGCCCCGGCGCGGACCTGGTCTCATGGGCACGATGGCCCGCACCGCGGTCGTGGCCGGCACCGCCGCCGTGACCGTGAACGCGGTCCAGGGCGCCGGCCAGAAGAAGGCGATGGCCCAGCAGGCCGCGGCCCAGCAGGCGGCCGACGTCCAGGCGCTCCAGCAGCAGGTCGCCCAGATGGAGGCCCAGCAGGCGGCTGCCGCCGTGGCGGCCGCTGCGCCCCCGCCGGCACCGGCACCCGCGGTCGCCCCGGCGCCGGCGGGTGGCCCTGACCTCATGACGCAGCTCACGCAGCTCGCCGAGATGAAGGCCAACGGCATCCTCAGCGACGAGCAGTTCGAGGCGGCCAAGGCCAAGCTCCTCGGCGCCTGACATCCCGCCTGGCCCGTCGCCGGGTCTCGCAGCTCGATCGCCGTCCGGATCCGCCCGGGCGGCGATCCGCATCCCGGGGTCATCGCGTGGCGCGCGCGGCGCGACGACCGGACCTCAGGTGCGACGCGTGGTCATCCGCATCGCCGCCCAGCCAAGGATCCCCGCCACCACCGACGCTGCGAGGATGCCGATCTTGGCACCCCGGTGACCGGCCTCGTCGAGGGTCGCGAGCTCCGCGATGAACAGCGACATCGTGAAGCCGATCCCGGCGAGGACCCCGAGCGCACCCACCTGCGCCCAGGTCATGTCCCCGGGCAGGCCGCGCCCGGCGAGGCGGGCGAGGATCCACGTCGTGCCCACGATGCCGATGGGCTTGCCGACCACGAGCCCCAGGAGGATGCCCAGGGTCACGGGCTCGACGAGGATCGCGAGGTCCCCCGTGAGGGGCACGCCTGCGTTCGCGAGCGCGAACACCGGCACGATCACGAACGCCGACCAGGGATGCAGCCGGTGCTCGAGGCTGATGAGCGGCGAGCGCGTGGGACGGCCGTCCGCAGGCCGCTGGCCGACCATCGTCGGGATGGTCGCGGCCAGGAGGACGCCCGCGATCGTCGCGTGGACCCCCGAGACCAGGACGCCCACCCAGAGCGCGACACCGAGCACGCCGTAGACGAGGAGCGACCGGACACCCGCGCGGTTGGCGATGACCAGGAGGACCAGGCAGATGACCGCCTCCGCGACCCCGAGCAGCTCGATCGTGCCCGTGTAGAACACCGCGATGACCAGCACGGCGAGCAGGTCGTCCATGATGGCGAGGGTCGTCAGGAAGACCTTGACCGATGTGGGCACCCGGCTCCCGACGAGTGCCAGCACCCCGAGCGCGAAGGCGATGTCCGTGGCCATGGGGACGCCCCAGCCGCTCTGGCCGGGACCGCCCGCGTTCAGGGCGAGGAAGATGGCCGCGGGCACCACGGCCCCGCCGACCGCGGCGCCCATCGGCAGCATCGCGGTCCGTGGCTCTCGCAGCTCGCCGAGCACCAGCTCGCGCTTGATCTCGAGGCCGACCACCAGGAAGAAGATGGCCATCAGGCCGTCGTTGACCCAGTGGCCGAGGGACATCCCCCACGTCCGGCCGTCGAGGGTCACGCCGAGCGATGTGTGCCACAGCGCCTCCCAGTCATCGCCGAGTGGGGAGTTCGCGATGGTCAACGCGGCCACCGCCGCCAGCATCAGCAGCAGGCCGCTCGCGGCCTCCTGACGCAGGAACGCGCGCAGCGGCTCCAGCAGTCGGGTCGGTCCGGGCATGTGGTCGATGGTAGCCGTGGCCCACGCCGACCACCGGGCGCGATGCAGCGGTGACGCGGACGAGCACGGGACGCGGACCGGACGCGGACCGGACGAGTACAGGACGTGGACGGGCGGAGGTCCGCGCGTCATCCTGCGCGGATGCGCCACGACGACGACGCCACGGATGACCGGTCCCCGGAGGAGGACGCCGGGGCGATGACCAATCCCCAGCCCGGCAGCGGCGCCAAGGAGCTCGTCACCGATCACCTGGAGGCGATCGGTCTCGTCCGGGCGAGTGCGTTCGAGCGTGAGGAGCTGCTGGAGCGGGTCGGTGACCAGGGTCCCGTGGAGCAGGACATCGTCGCGGAGATCGAGGAGGGTCGATCGTCGGTCCTCCACGACCCAGCCGCCTTCCCACCGGCCCATCGGGCGACCCTCCGGTCATTGGAGGTGCTGGAGCGCAACGGGGGTCGCCCGCCGACACTGGGTGGGCTGGGGCCGCTGACCCCCGTCGCCGTGGTCCTGGTGGGCATGCTCACACGGTCGATCGTCCGGGCCTACCTGATGCTCATCGTGGGTCGACTGGAGACGCTGTACGGCTTCCGGGCGGCCGCGGCCACGCCCGGGACCGAGGAGCGTGCGGAGCTGCGGCGAGCGTATCGGGAGGTCCACCTCGTCGCGCTCGACCTGCGCGGGACCGGACGAGGCATCCTCGCGCTCATCGCGGGCGGCGTCGTCCTGAGCACGCTGGCGTCGGTGACCCTGGGCGTGGCGCGGGCCGCGGTGCGTGACTGGGTCGTGGCCATCCTGGTCCTGGTCGTGCTGTTCGGGGGCATGCTCGCGTTCAGCTGGTGCGCGCTCATGGCGGCGGCCGTGGCGCGGCGTCGGATCCGGCTGGGCTGCGAGGCGGAGGTCGGTCGGCTGTATCAGGCCATCGGTGGCTGTGGCGAGCCGCCACGCGATCGTTCCGTGGAGCTGGCGCTGGGCGCGACCGCGCTCATGGTGGTCGCCTGGATCCTGGTGCCCATCGTGCTGTCGGTGACCGTCGCTGGCGGCCTCGGCTGGTAGCCGACACTCGGATCGACGCCTCGATCGCGACCGACCCGACGCCGGGAGCGCGTCCCCGGGTAGGATGGCGGCCCACGACCGGGCGCGATGCCCGGGTGCCCACGACGGAGGGACACGGATCATGAGCGACGGGTCGGTGCTCTTCCGCGACGTCCGTGTCTTCGATGGTCTGGCCGACACGCTGACGCCGCCCGTTTCGGTGCTGGTGTCCGGGTCGACCATCGAACGGATCTCCGAGGCACCCGTCGAGCCGGGGGAGGGGACTCGCGCCATCGACGGGGCAGGACGCGTCCTCATGCCCGGGCTCATCGATGCCCACTGGCACACCTTCATGGCCGCGATGCCGATGGCGGCCGCGATGACCGCGGACATGGGCTACCTCACCGCACACGCGATCGTGGAGGCGGAGCGGACCCTGCTGCGCGGCTTCACCTCGGTGCGGGATGCGGGCGGACCCGTCTTCGGCATCAAGCGCGCCATCGACGACGGCACCATCGCGGGGCCCCGGATCTGGCCGTCGGGCGCCATGATCTCCCAGACCAGCGGCCACGGCGACTTCCGACTGCCGTTCGAGGTGCCCCGCGCGGACGGCGACCTGAGCTACGCCGAGCGGATCGGCCTGGCGGTGATCGCGGATGGTGCGGACGAGGTGCTCCGGCGCTCCCGCGAGCAGCTGCGGCAGGGCGCCAGCCAGCTCAAGCTGATGGCCGGCGGCGGTGTCTCGTCGCACTACGATCCACTCGACGCGACGCAGTACACGGAGCGCGAGTTGCGCGCCGCGGTGGAGGCCGCGACGGATTGGGGCACCTACGTGATGGTCCATGCGTACACGCCGCGAGCCATCCGGAACGCCGTGGCGGCGGGCGTCCGCTGCATCGAGCATGGCCAGCTCATGGACGAGGACACCGCTCGCCTGCTGGCGGACGAAGGGGTCTGGCTGTGCCTCCAGCCCTTCCTGGGGGATGCGGACGCCAACCCCAAGAGCGATCCGGTGGGCCGCGCCAAGCAGGAGATGGTCGCGACGGGGACGGTCAGGGCGTTCGAGCTCGCCAAGCGGTTCGGCATCCGCACGGCGTTCGGCACCGACACGCTGGGGAGCGCCGCGCTCGCGACCCGCCAGGGCGCCCAGCTCACCAAGCTCGCACGCTGGCACACGCCCGCGGGGGTGCTGCGCATGGCGACCTCCGAGGCGGCCGAGCTGCTCGCCCTGTCCGGCCTTCGGTCGCCCTACCCGGGTCGTCTGGGCGTCGTCGCGGAGGGAGCCGTCGCGGACCTGCTGCTCGTGGACGGGGATCCCCTCGCGGACCTCGAGCTCATCGCCCAGCCGGCGACCAGCTTCGTGGTCATCCTGAAGGGTGGTCGGATCGTGCGCGACCTGTTGGCCTGAGGGATCGACATGCATCCGACCGAGGGTTCGCCCGCGCCTGGTTCGGCCCCCGACCTGGACATGGTCTGGATCCCGGGAGGCACGTTCCGCATGGGCTCCGAGGACTGGTACCCGGAGGAGCGACCGGTCCATACCGTGACGGTCGACGGGTTCTGGATGGACGATCACCAGGTGACGGTCGCCGAGTACCGACGGTTCGTGAAGGCGACCGGCTACGTGACGCTCGCCGAGCGGCCGTTGGATGCAGCGGACTATCCGGGCGCCATCCCGGAGCTGCTGGTGCCGGGCGCGCTCGTGTTCCAGGGCACCAGCGGCCCGGTGCCCCTCGACGACTACCACCAGTGGTGGGCGTACGTGCCCGGCGCCCGATGGGACCAGCCAGAAGGTCCGGGGAGCGACGTCCAGGGACGCGATCGCCACCCCGTGACCCAGGTGGGCTACGAGGACGCGGTCGCCTACGCGACGTGGGCGGGCAAGGAGCTGCCGACCGAGGCCGAGTGGGAGTTCGCGGCGCGGGGCGGTCTCGACCAGAAGACCTATCCCTGGGGTGACGAGTTCGCGCCCAGGGGCCGCATGATGGCGAACACGTGGCAGGGCGAGTTCCCGTGGCAGAACCTGCTCCTGGACAAGTACCTGGGCACGAGCCCTGTCCGGACCTTCCCACCCAACGGCTACGGGCTGTATGACATGGCCGGCAACGTCTGGGAGTGGACCGCCGACTTCTACACGCCCCGCCATCCCGACGAGGCGGAGCACAGCTGCTGTGCGCCCCGTAACCCGAGGGTCACGATCCCCGACGGCAGCTATGACGTGGGCCGTCCGGGCGAGACCATCCCGCGTCGGGTGACCAAGGGTGGCTCCCACCTGTGCGCTCCCAACTACTGCCACCGCTATCGACCCGCCGCGCGCCAGGGCGAGGCGATCGACACGTCCACAGGTCACATCGGCTTCCGGTGCCTCATCCGACCGCCCCCGACCGCCTGATCCCAACGCTCCGTCGAACGTCGACACCCAGCCCGAGGAAGACACGATGACCGCTCACCGCCGCGACCCGCTGCCCCGCACGCATCTGCCCATCCCCGACCCGCAGCATGTGGGCGTCACCACCTACGACGCGAAGGACCCGGACACCGCCTTCCCGCCCATCACGCCCGTCCGACCTCCCGCGGGTGCGCCGAATGTGCTCGTCGCGCTCATCGATGATTGCGGGTTCGGGGCCTCGAGCGCATTCGGTGGGCCATGCGCGACACCGACGTTCGAGCGGCTGGCGGCCGATGGCCTCAAGTACACCCGTTTCCACACGACGGCGCTCTGCTCGCCCACCCGCGCGGCGCTGCTGACCGGCCGCAACCACCACAGCGTGGGCATGGGGGGCATCACCGAGATCGCCACCTCGGCCCCCGGCTACAGCTCCGTGCGACCCCAGGACAAGGCACCCGTCGCCCAGATCCTCAAGCTGAACGGCTACTCCACCGCGCACTTCGGCAAGTGCCACGAGGTACCCGTCTGGGAGACGAGCCCGATGGGCCCCTTCGATCGATGGCCGTCACCAGGCAACGGGTTCGAGCACTTCTACGGCTTCATCGGCGGCGAGACCAACCAGTACTACCCTGCCATCTACGAGGACACGGTCCCGGTGGAGCCCGACCGGACGCCCGAGGAGGGCTATCACTTCACCGAGGACATGACCGACCATGCCATCGGCTGGATCCGCCAGCAGAAGGCGCTCATGCCCGACAAGCCCTTCTTCGTCTACTGGGCACCCGGCGCGACCCACGCCCCGCACCACGTGCCCGAGGAGTGGAGTGGCCGTTACGCGGGTCGATTCGACGCCGGCTGGGACGCCATCCGCGAGGAGACCCTCGCCCGTCAGCAGGAGCTGGGTGTCATCCCGGCCGATGCGCAGTTGACGGCACGGCCCGAGCAGATCCCCGCGTGGGCCGACATCCCCGACGACCTCAAGCCGGTGCTGGCGCGCCAGATGGAGGTCTACGCCGGGTTCCTCGAGCACACCGATCATCACCTCGGCCGGCTGGTGGATGCCCTCGGCGACCTGGGTGTGCTCGACGACACGCTCGTCTACGTGATCATCGGGGACAACGGGGCATCTGGTGAGGGCGACCTTCACGGCACCTTCAACGAGCTCATGAACCTCAACGGCATCCCCAACACGACCGAGTTCATGGCTGCCCACATCGACGAGTTCGGCACGCCGACGGCCTACAACCACTACGCGGTGGGCTGGGCGCACGCCATGGACACGCCCTATCAGTGGACGAAGCAGGTCGCGTCGCACTGGGGTGGCACCCGCAACGGCACCATCGTGCACTGGCCGACGGGGATCGCCAGCAGGGGCGAGGTCCGGCACCAGTTCCACCACGTCATCGACGTGGCCCCCACCGTGCTGGAGGTCGCGGGGCTGCCCCATCCCAGCTTCGTGAACGGCATCCAGCAGGCACCCATCGAGGGCGTGTCGATGGTCTATTCGTTCGACGCCGCGGACGCCGCGGACCGTCACACCACGCAGTACTTCGAGATGTTCGTCAACCGGGGCATCTACCACCAGGGCTGGACCGCGGTCACCAGACACTCGTTGCCGTGGGACGCGAGCACGCCACTGCCAGCCTACGACGATGACGTGTGGGAGCTGTACGGTCCGGACGACTGGACCCAGGCGCGTGACCTCGCGGCCGACCAGCCGGATCGACTCGCCCACCTGCAGCGGCTGTTCCTCATCGAGGCCGGCAAGTATGGCGTCCTGCCCCTCGATGATCGGCGCGTCGAGCGGTTCAACCCGGACCTCGCCGGACGACCGACGCTCATCACGGGCGACCGGCAGCTCCTGTTCGGGGGCATGGGCAGACTGTCCGAGAACGCGGTGGTCGCGATCAAGAACAAGTCGCACGTGGTGACGGCGCAGGTGTCCATCCCCGATCATGGCGCCACGGGCACGATCATCGCCCAGGGTGGCGCGTTCGGGGGTTGGAGCCTGTATCTGCTGGACGGTCGGCTGACGTACCACTACAACTGGTTCGGCATCGAGCGCTACACGGTCTGCGGCATCGAGCCCATGCCTGCCGGGGACCATCAGGTTCGGATGGAGTTCGCCTATGACGGAGGCGGCCTGGCCAAGGGCGGCACGGCGACGCTCTACGTGGACGGCGCGGAGGTGGCACAGGGTCGGATCGAGCGAACGGTCCCCATGCTGTTCTCCACGGACGAGACCACCGATATCGGCACGGATGACGCGACGCCCGTCACCGACCAGCTGGACCGCACTACGGTCCGCTTCACGGGCCGGGTGGATTGGGTGGAGATCGACCTGGGCGACGCCACGGACGATGCCACCCACCTCATCACCCCCGAGCAGAGGCTCCGAGTGGCACTCGCTCGCCAGTAACGGCCCGGGATCCGCGTGATGTCGGCCCGATGGCGGCGATCGAAGACCGGCTCCGGTCCTCGGTCGGGACCGACCTCGCGGCCGACTCGACCGTCATCACCCCGATAGGGTGGTCGACGCCGTCGCGCCGACAGGGCACGATACACATGACTGCCGTCCGGGCATCGGCGCGGATGCGGCACGAGGACCACACGACCCGAGGTCCATGGGAGGACGACGACCGACATGCCCAACGGCAAGCCCAACATCCTGGTCATCTGGGGTGATGACATCGGCATCACCAACCTCAGCTGCTACAGCGATGGGCTCATGGGGTACCGGACCCCCAACATCGACCGCATCGCGAACGAGGGGATGCGGTTCACGGATTCCTACGGTGAGCAGAGCTGCACCGCGGGCCGTTCCTCGTTCATCACCGGCCAGAGCGTGTATCGCACCGGTCTCAGCAAGGTGGGGATCCCCGGTTCCCCGATCGGCCTCTCCGCGGAGGACCCGACCATCGCGGAGCTGCTCAAGCCGCTCGGCTATGCCACCGGGCAGTTCGGCAAGAACCACCTGGGTGACCTCAACCAGTTCCTGCCCACCGCACACGGCTTCGACGAGTTCTTCGGCAACCTCTATCACCTCAACGCGGAGGAGGAGCCCGAGCGGCCGAACTGGCCGTCACCCGAGGACTTCCCCCGCTTCAACGAGCTGGCCCGTCCGCGAGGCGTCATCCGCTCCTGGGCGACCGACGAGTACGACCCCACGGAGCAGGGTCGGTTCGGTCCCGTGGGCAAGCAGCGCATCGAGGACACCGGGCCGCTGACGAAGGCGCGCATGGAGACCATCGATGACGAGGTCACCGATGCGACGGTCGACTTCATCCGGCGCCAGCACGCGGCCGGCAAGCCGTTCTTCACGTGGATGAACACCACCCACATGCACTGCTTCACCCACACCAAGGCGGAGAGCCTGGGTCAGGCAGGGCGCTGGCAGTCGCCCTACCACGACACGATGATCGACCACGACCGGAACGTGGGCCAGGTGCTCGACCTGCTCGATGAGCTGGGCATCGCGGACGACACCATCGTCGTCTACTCCACCGACAACGGGCCCCATATGAACACCTGGCCGGACGGTGGCATGACCCCCTTCCGGAACGAGAAGAACTCCAACTGGGAGGGCGCGTTCCGCATCCCGGAGCTCATCCGGTGGCCCGGCAGGATCACCGCGGGCGTGGTCTCCAACGAGATCGTCCAGCATCACGACTGGCTGCCCACGTTCCTGTCCGCCGCGGGCGAGCCGGGCATCGTGGACAAGCTGAAGAGCGGTCACACGATCGGCGACCGGACCTACAAGGTCCACATCGACGGGTTCGACCTGCTGCCGTACCTCACGGGTGAGGAGGAGAAGAGCCCGCGCAAGGGGTTCGTGTACTTCTCGGATGACGGCGACGTGCTGGCCCTGCGCTTCGACAACTGGAAGCTCGTGTTCATGGAGCAGCGCGTGCAGGGGACCCTCCAAGTCTGGCTGGAGCCGTTCATCCCGCTCCGGGTCCCCAAGCTGTTCAACCTGCGCACCGATCCATTCGAGCGCGCGGACATCACGTCCAACACGTACTTCCAGTACGTCTTCGAGAACGCCTACCTGGTGTTCGCCGGGACGACGCTCATCACCGAGTTCCTCCAGACGTTCCAGGAGTTCCCACCGCGCCAGAAGGCCGCGAGCTTCACCATCGACCAGGCGCTCGCGAAGATGGAAGCCGCGCTCGCCGGCGCGGGCTGACCGACACGGCCATGAGCGAGCTCACCTCCTGGAACGACACACGGACGCGCCAGGCGATCGTCGACTTCGTGACCCGGGTCACCACCGAGGGTGGCCCGGACCACGTCCCGGTCGAGGAGCGCATCGCGGTCTTCGACAACGACGGCACCCTGTGGACCGAGAAGCCCATGCCCGTGGAGCTGGTGTTCATCCTCCACCGCTGGGTCGAGATGGTCCACGCCGATCCCAGCCTCCGCGAGCGGCAACCCTGGCAGGCCGCCGTGGAGCAGGACTACGCGTTCCTCGCGGGCGCGTTCGACAAGCACTACCTGGGGGATGACACGGACCTCCAGGTGCTGATGGGCGGCGTCATCGGCGCCTTCGCGGGCCTGGACGTGGAGACGTACGGGTCGCGAGCCGCGACGTTCGTCCGTGATGTGGCCCATCCCACGCTGGATCGGCCGTTCACCACGGTCGGCTTCCAGCCGATGGTGGAGCTGCTCCGGTACCTTGAGGCGAGCGGGTTCACGACCTACATCGCATCGGGTGGCAACCGTGACTTCATGCGTGGGTTCGCATGGGACGTCTACGGCCTGCCGCCGGAGCGCATCATCGGCAGCTCCAACGAGCTGACGTACGTCGCCGATGGTGACGGGTCGATCGTGTACGCGGCCGCGCCCGACGTCTTCGACGATGGACCAGCCAAGCCCATCCGGATCTGGAGCCGCATCGGCCGTCGTCCGCTCATCGTGGGTGGCAACTCCAACGGCGACATCCCGATGCTCGAGTTCGCCGGGACCGGCGCGCGGCCG
>JAHBUZ010000017.1 GCA_019637815.1 Chloroflexota bacterium | reverse complement strand
TGGGGCCGGCACTCGCTGCGTGCGGGCCCTCAGGCGCTCCGGCCGCGTGCGTCGATGGGCCAGTGGCCCATGAGCCGGCCACCCTCCACCACCCACATCGCGTCGAACAGGTCGACGACGGGACAGACATGGTTCGGCACCACCACCACCCGCTCACCGAGCGCCGGTGCCGAGCCGTCCCCGATGTCACACACCGCGTGGTAGTCGGAGAGCGACCGCACCACGACCTCGGGGTAGCGGGGCAGCCAGCCGTAGCCCGCCATCCATGGCTTGCCGTCCTTGGTGAGCGTCTTGGCGCCACTGTCCAGCACGAAGCGGCCGGCCGTCACGGACACGACGGTGGCGACCACGACCAGGCCGACCCGCTCCGCTCGACACGCCCCGAGCGCCACCTGCTGGCGATCGCCGTAGACGTAGGTGCCCGGCCGCTCCTCGGTCATCCCGTCCCGCGCGGAGCCGATGGCCGTGGGTGTCGATCCCGCGCTCCGGACGGGCGCGTCGAAACCGGCCAGGCGAAGCGCCCCGGAGGCCTCGGTGAGCGCCCGCACCTCGTCGTCGGCGGCGCCAGCGGACGCGCCGGGCGCGTCATAGCCATGACCGCCGTGGGTGAACACGCCGAGCACCCGCAGACCGGCGGCGTCGGCCGCACGCGCCACCTGGACCACCGCGTCGGACGGCACCCCCGTCCGATGACCGCCCGAATCGACCTCCACCAGGACGCCCTCGAGCGAACCCTCGGCAGCCCGGCCCAGACGCATCGCGCCTTCGATCGAATCGACGCCGACCCGGAGTCGACATCGATCGGCGACGGCGCGGAGTCGTCGAGCCTTGCCCTCGTCCGCCCACAGCGGGTAGGCGAGGAACAGGTCGGTCAGCCCGCCGTCCACCAGGACCTCCACCTCGCCCAGGGTGCCCACGGTCAGCCCGCTCGCGCCTGCCGCCACCTGGAGCCGGCCCACCGCGACCGACTTGTGGGTCTTGGCGTGGGGCCGGAGCGCGACGCCTCGCGCATCCATCGCCTGCTGCATCTCGGCGATCGAGCCGCTCACGACGTCCAGGTCCAGGACCAGGCAGGGGGTCTGGAGGTCCGGCGCATCGAGGACGCTCGTCGGGAGGTCGGGGGTCATCGAGCGGCGGCGGTGCGCGTCATCGGCGGCAGCGTAGCGCACGATCCGGGTGCAGCCGCCACGGATTCGCCCTTGACAACTGACAAGACAGATGTCGTATCATGTGCTCATGCCGACCACCACCCATCAGTCCCGCACCGCCACGGAGCCCTCGGCCATGACGGCCACGGGCTCGTCCGTGGAGCGCTCCGCGACCCGACTCTCCGCGGGCGAGCGACGGGAGCGCATCCAGCGTGACCTCGCGGATGGTGCGTGCATCCCGGGCGACGCGTTCGCGCACGAGCTGGGCGTGAGTCGCCAGGTCATCGTCCAGGACATCGCGGTGCTCCGTGCCGGCGGCCTGGACATCGTGGCGACGGTGCGTGGCTATCTCCTCGCACCGGCCAGCACGGCCGGGATCGCACCTCGCCGGGTCGTGGCGGTGCAGCACGGGCCTGCCGACACGGAGCGGGAGCTGACCGCGCTCGTGGACGTGGGTGTCCGGGTGCTGGACGTGGTCGTGGAGCATCCCGTGTACGGCGAGCTGCGTGCGGACCTGGACCTGCGGTCACGACGCGATGTCCAGCTTTGGCTGGCGCAGTGTCGCGAGACCGGTGCGCGCTTCCTGTCCGAGCTGACCGACGGTCACCACGTGCACACGCTCGAGGCGGACCACGAACCCATCCTGGATGCAGCGGAGGACGCCCTGCGCACGCTCGGCTTCCTCGTGGAGCGAGGGGCATGAGCATCATCGAACGACTCCCGGACGAGGGTCTCGATCGGGCGGACGTCCCGCCGCCGGCCGACCTCCTGGTCGTGGGCGCCGGGGTCGCAGGGCTGACCGCGGCGCTGACCGCGGCGGACCAGGGCGCTCGCGTGACGATCCTGTCCAAGGGCCCCCTGGATATCTCGGCGAGCTTCCTCGCGCAGGGCGGCGTGGCGGCGGTCCAGGATCCGGCCGACGACCCGATGCTCCACCTCCAGGACACGCTCGAGGCGGGCCGTGGCACCTGCCGGCCGAGCGCCGTGGAGGTGCTCGTCGCGGAGGCGCCCGACCGGGTCGCGGAGCTGCGCGCCATGGGCGTGCCGTTCGACGCGGACCTGGCGCTCGAGGGAGGGCACAGCCGTCGACGCATCGCGCATGTGGCGGGTGCCGAGACCGGTCGCGCCATCACCGCGGCGCTCCTGGAGCGCGTCCTGGCGCATCCCGCCATCGCGGTGATGGAGCGGACCCACGTGGAGCACCTCCTGCCGGGGATCGGCGTCATCACCGATCGTGGCGAGCTCCGGGCCCCCCGCACGATCCTCGCCACGGGTGGCTATGCGGCGCTCTGGAGTCGCACCACCAATCCCGCGGGGTCGGTGGGCGAGGGGATCGTCCAGGCATGGGCCGTGGGCGCCGACCTCGCGGACCTCGAGCTGGTCCAGTTCCACCCGACCGTGGTCGCCGAGTCCAGCATGCTGCTGTCCGAGGCGCTCCGTGGTGAGGGTGCCTGGCTCGTGGACGAGGATGGCGCCCGCTTCACCGATGAGCTTGCGCCCCGCGATGTCGTGGCGCGTGCCGTGGGCGCCCGGTCGACCGCGCTGCTCGATCTGCGACCCGTGGATCAGGATCGGTTCCGGTCGCTCATGGGTCGCCTGGAGGCGGCGGGCTATCACCCGGCGAGCGAGCCCGTGCCCGTGTCTCCCGCGGCGCACTTCACGGTGGGTGGCATCGTGACCGACCTGCATGGTCGGACCACGGTGCCCGGGCTGTACGCGGCCGGGGAATGCGCCACGACCGGGTTGCACGGCGCGAACCGTCTGGCGTCCAACTCGCTCGCGGAATGCCTCGTGTTCGGGCGTCGCGCCGCGCTCGCCGCGTGTGCCGACCCGCGATCCGAGGCGACCACGACGCCATCCACGGCCCGTACGGTCGTGCCCGCCTCGATGTCGGACACGGATCTCGCGCTCGATGCGCACGACCGGGAGGCGCTCTGGCGGGACGCGGGGCTCATCCGCGACGCCGACGGCCTGGCCCGACTCATGGGCGCACGGCAGCCGCTCGTGCGGCTCATCGCCCGGAGCGCGGCGGCGCGCACCGAATCCCGGGGCGGACACTACCGCTCCGACCACCCCACCATCGACCCCGCGCTGGACGGCCGCCATGTCGTCATCCGGGGTGAGGCGGCACCCGTCCTGGAGACCTGGTCATGACCATCGCGACCCCCATCCCCGTGGCGACGTCCATCCTCGGGGCGCCGCCGGACCTGACCGAGGACATCGATCGCTGGCTGGCCGAGGACGTGGGCGATGGCGACCGGACCACGGAGTCGGTCGTGCCCGTCGGGACCCGGGTGGCGGGCGTGCTGCTGGTCAAGGAGCCGGGCGTCGTGGCCGGCCTCGACCTCGCTCGCCAGGTGTTCCAGCGGCTCGATCCCGGCCTCCGCTGGGAGGCGATCGCGGACGATGGCACGCGGCTCGATGGGACGCGCACGGAGGTCGCCCGGTTCGAGGCCAGCGCCCGTGCCGTGCTCACCGGGGAGCGGCTCGCGCTCAACCTGCTGGGTCGGCTGTCGGGCATCGCCACGCTCACGGCGCGCTACGTGGCGGCGGTCGCGGACACGCGGGCCGTGATCCTCGACACGCGCAAGACCACGCCCGGCCTGCGCGTCGCGGAGAAGTGGGCCGTGCGCTGCGGGGGCGCCACCAACCACCGGATGGGGCTCCATGACGGGGTGCTCATCAAGGACAACCACCTGCTGTTCGTGGCGGACCTCGCCACGGCCGTGGAGCGGGCACGCGCCGCCGGGCTGCCCGTCGAGGTGGAGTGCGACACGCTCGACCAGGTGCGCCAGGCGCTCGCGGTGGGCGCGGATCGGATCCTGCTGGACAACATGACGCTCGACGAGCTGCGAGCCGCCGTCGTGCTCACCGACGGTCGGGTGCCCCTGGAGGCGTCCGGTGGTGTGACGATCGACACCGTCGGGGACATCGCGCGCACCGGTGTCGACCACATCTCCGTGGGTGCCCTCACCCACGCCGCCCGATCCCTCGATGTCTCGCTGGAGGTCCGACCGTGACCGCGCTCGCCCTGCCCATGCTCGACGCGGACGCACCGCGCACCGACGAGGAGGCGCGAGCGCGCCTCGAGCACATCGCGGACCTGTCCGCCGAGGTGCGGGAGCTCGCCCGTCAGCGTGACGCGGTCATCCTCGCGCATCACTACCAGGTGCCCGATGTCCAGGACGTGGCGGACTACGTGGGCGATTCCCTGGGGCTCGCGCGTCGTGCCGCGACCACGGAGGCATCGGTCATCGCCTTCTGCGGCGTCCACTTCATGGCCGAGACCGCGTCCATCCTCAACCCGGAGCGGACCGTGCTGCTGCCGGACCTCGAGGCCGGTTGCTCGCTCGCCGACTCCATCACCGGGGAGCAGCTTCGGCGCTGGAAGTCGGAGCATCCGGGGGCGATCGTCGTGTCATACGTCAACACGACCGCGGAGGTGAAGGCCGAGTCCGATTACTGCTGCACGTCCGGCAACGCACGCTCCGTCATCGAGGCGATCCCGGAGGACCGCCAGATCCTGTTCCTGCCGGACATGTTCCTGGGCCTGTGGCTGGAGCGGGTCACGGGTCGGCGGCTCACCATCTGGTCCGGTGAGTGCCACGTCCATGCGGGCATCCGACCCGATGACATCGACCGCTGGACCGCCGAGGACGCCGGTGCGGACCTGCTGGTCCACCCTGAGTGCGGCTGTGCCAGCCAGGCGATGGCGTTCGCGAACGAGCGGACCCACATCCTGTCCACGGAGGGGATGCTCGCCCACGCGCGTCAGGCGCCCGGTGGGCGGTTCCTGGTGGCGACCGAGACGGGCGTCCTGCACGGCCTGCGCAAGGCCGCACCGACCTCGACCTTCGAGGCGCTCCGCGAGGACGCCGTGTGCCGCTACATGAAGATGATCACGCTCGAGAAGCTGCGCGATTCGCTGCGTGACCTGCGCTACGAGGTGCGGGTGCCGGCGGAGCTGGCAGCGCGTGCGCGGCTGCCCATCGAACGCATGGTCGCGATCGGCTGAGTCATCAGGCGCCGACTGGCCCGGGCTACTGCGGCCGGCGGTGGCTCAGGGGATCGCGGCTGTGGCGCTCGCCTGTCGATCAGGCGCCGATCGGTCCCAGCGTGGTCCGGCGACGGAATGCGCGGATCCGGGCGGCCAGGCTGCGGGGTGCCTCGGTCGGCTTCGGGGTCACGGGTCGTGGCTCGCGGGCAGGCGATCGCAGGCCTTCCGGCCGTGGCGCCATCGCGAGGATGATCTGGTAGTCGGGGACGCCCATCATGGCTGCTGGATCCTTCGTGGTCGGTCCCGTCGGGTCGGGGACCGTGTGTCACCACGGTAGGCAGCCGGCCGTGCGGATCCCATGGACGCCCGACCCGATCCGCCCTACGACGAAGCGCCGAGCGCAGGCGGTCATCCCGGCGACGTCCGCACGGACGATCGACCCTGGCGCGCACCGGCGATCCAGCTGACACGTTCCTGTGATGCCGAGGCGCGATGCCGTGATCGGTCCACTTGTCACAGTGGTCTAGCATGGTCGTGCCCGCCGTGTGACGGGTAGGGGTGAGGCAGGGCAGGCTGACTGGGAGTCTGCCCGCCCCCCGTTCTGGTGCGGACCCTCGGTCGTCGGCGACCCGGGACCCACGCGCGCTAGACTCGGGACCGTCCCCAGACCGCATGCGAGCACGCCGACCACGTGACCACCCAGACCACCACCGAACCTGCTGACGCCGCCGCTCCCGAGCGGAGCGACTTCATCCGGGACATCGTCGCGGAGGACCTGCGCAGCGGGAAGCACACCACGATCGTGACGCGCTTCCCGCCGGAGCCCAACGGCTATCTCCACATCGGGCATGTCAAGGCCATCGCGCTCGACTTCGGCATCGCCCAGGAGACCGGCGGTCGCTGCCACCTCCGGTTCGATGACACGAACCCGGTCAAGGAGGAGCAGGAGTACATCGACGCCATCGAGGCGGACATCCGCTGGCTGGGCTTCGACTGGGGCGAGCATCTCTACTTCGCGTCGGACTACTTCGAGCAGCTGTACGCCTGGGCGGTCGAGCTCATCCGGACCGGCCTCGCCTACGTCGATGACCAGTCGGCCGAAGAGATCCGGGCCACCCGGGGCACCCTGACCGAGCCCGGCGTGGCGAGCCCGTGGCGGGACCGGAGCGTCGAGGAGAACCTCGACCTGTTCGCGCGCATGCGCGCCGGCGAGTTCCCCGACGGGTCACGGGTGCTGCGGGCCAGGATCGACATGGCCTCGCCCAACATCAACCTGCGTGATCCCGTGCTGTACCGGATCCTGCACACGACGCATCCCCGGACCGGCACCGACTGGCGCATCTACCCGATGTACGACTTCGCGCATGGGCAGTCGGATGCCATCGAGAGCGTGACGCACTCGCTGTGCACGCTCGAGTACGAGGCGCATCGACCGCTCTACGACTGGCTGCTGGACCATCTGCCCGTGCCCTCGCGACCGCGCCAGATCGAGTTCGCGCGGCTCAACCTCACCCATACCCTGATGTCCAAGCGCGCGCTGCGGACGCTCGTCCAGGACGGGCACGTGCGTGGCTGGGATGACCCGCGGATGCCCACCGTGGCGGGCATGCGTCGGCGTGGCTTCCCGGCGCAGGGTCTCCGGGACTTCGTGGCCATGGTCGGCATCGCGAAGGCGGACAACATCATCGAGGTCGGGATGCTCGAGTACGCCGTGCGGAGCGTGCTCAACCGGACCGCGCAGCGCCGCTTCGCCGTGCTGGACCCCATCAAGGTCGTGATCGAGGACTACCCCGAGGGCCAGGTCGAGCTGATGGAGGTCCCCAACAATCCCGAGGATCCGACGGCCGGGACCCGCCAGGTGCCCTTCTCGCGCGAGCTCTGGATCGAGCGCGACGACTTCATGGAGGAGCCCGCGCCGAAGTTCTTCCGGCTCGCGCCGGGCCGGGAGGTCCGGCTGCGGGCCGCATATCTCGTGACGTGCATCGGCGTCATCAAGGACGAGTCAGGGCGGGTCGTGGAGCTGCGATGCACGTATGACCCGGCGACGCGGGGTGGCGACGCGCCGGACGGCCGTCGACCCAAGGCGACGCTCCACTGGGTGTCCGCCGCACACGCCGTGCCCGCCGAGGTCCGGCTGTACGGGCACCTGTTCCGATCGGCGGACCCCGGCGCGCTCGATGACCCGATCGCGGACATCGACCCCGAGTCGGAGCGGGTGCTGACCGGCTGCCAGCTGGAGGGCTCGCTTGCGGAGCTGCCCGTCGGCGAGACCGTCCAGTTCGAACGGCTGGGCTACTTCTGCAAGGACCCCGATTCGGCGTCCGGCGCGCCCGTGTTCGACCGGACCGTGACCCTCAAGGACACCTGGGCGAAGGTGCAGGCACGCGGCTAGCATCAGGAAAGGGCTGGTCGCTCCACGGACCGCCCGTCGACCGCCGCGCATGAGGTCGACCCAGGTCTGCATGGGGTCGTCCGGTGATCAGCGGCGAAGCGTGACGTAGGCCGCGAGACGCATGCCCTTCCGGATCTCGGTCGCGAACGACTCCGGGACCCCCGCGGAACGAGCGAGCTGCTTGAGGTCCACCTGCTCGAGCGCATCGGCGTGCTCGATACCGAATAGATGCACCCGCAGCATCACATCGCCGTCGGGTGCCTGCTCGCGGGCGACCCGGAGCAGTCCGGCGAGGTCGTGGGCCATGGTCTCGCGTCCTCCGTGCCATGTGGATCGTCAGTGGTCATCAGGCCGTGCGACGAGGTGCTCGTCCACGGTGCCCATCATGACCCGATCACAGGGCTCCGCCCGGCGCGACCACGGGCAGACCCACGGCGCGTGCTGCCTCTGCGAGCCGGCGGTCATAGGTCATGAAGGCCTCCAGCTCGGCTCGAAGCTCGAGGGCGGTGGCCAGGTGGATCGCGTCGAGGGTCCGGAGGCCGTCGGGCTCGAGGTCGCCGGCCCGTTCCACGATCGTGGTCGTCAGGTCCACCACGAGGATGCCGTCGAACGCGGAGCCGCGGGCCGCGGATGGACCCAGGCGACGGACCACCGCACGACGGACCTCGACCGGGCTGACCGCGCACGTCACGCGTGTCGGGCGGGTGCGCAGGAAGTCGATGACCTCGGACGTCCCGGCCTCCGCGACGACGAGCTTGACGATCGCGGAGGCATCCAGATAGACCGGGCCAGCGCTCACCGCTCGTCCTCGTCGCGCATCTCCTGGAGGATCTCGCTGAGTGGCCGCCCGGGCGGCGCGTCTGGGACGAGCGGCACGATGTCCAGCAGGTCCCGTGTCGCCGGCCGCACGCGCCCCTCCGCGATGAGTCGGTCCAGCACCGAGCGCGGTTCGGGCGGGCACGGCGTGAGATGAGCCACAGGATGGCCGTGCTCGGTGACCTCCAGGACCTCACCCTGCTTGACCCGGTCCAGGTACACCGACAGGTTCTGACGCAGCTCTCGGACGCCGACACGTGCGGGCCGCCGTCCGGACTCGCTCATGTAGCACAGAGTAGCACAGCGTCGTCGACGACTCGGCGCCGACGCGATGTCCAGCTGCCCACGCAACTGGGACGCAACCCTCTTGACACCTTGCGTATGATGCACATACGTACGACTCATACGTATGAATAGCCCCAGGGCGGGCACGAACGAGCAGGGGACCAAGCAGCACGTGGACGTTACGGGACGGATCCGAGACGCTGCGGAGGCGCTCCGATGACCACGACCGCGGAGCCGGATGCTGAGCGAGCGCCTCGGAGCACGGCCGACGCGAACGAGCGATACAGCGTGCTCTGGCAGCCCTCCGCGGGCTGGGTCGGGGACGTCATACCGTTCGCTCACGATGGCTGGCTGTGGCTGTATTACCTCCACGACTGGCGTGGTGTGGACGCCCGCCCGCCCGCCACGTCATGGCACCTGGTGCGGACGCGCGACCTGGTCCACTACGAGGAGATCGGGGAGGTCCTGCCGCACGGCGATGCCGAGGCCCAGGACCGGAACTGCTACACGGGCAGCGTCGTCGAGGCGGATGGGCGTTTCCACCTCTTCTCCACGGGCTACAACCCGACGATCGTGGACCGAAGCGATGGCCTGCCGATCCAGGTGGTGATGCACGCGGTGAGCGATGACCTGGTGCACTGGGTCAAGCAGCCGCAGGATACGTTCGGCGCGCTCGGCGGCTTCGAGACGCACGACTGGCGTGACCCGTTCGTGATGCGGGACCCGGAGGCGGACCGGTGGCTGATGTATCTCGCCGCTCGGACGAGCGAAGGTCTCTCGCGCCGACGGGGTGCGACCGCCATCTGCAGCTCCACGGACCTGCTGTCCTGGCAGCCCGAGCCGCCCCACTGGACACCCGGCCTGTTCCTGACCCATGAGTGCCCGGAGGTCTTCCGCGAGGGGGACTGGTGGTATCTCACCTTCAGCGAGTTCTCGGAGCGATTCGGTGCCCGGTACCGCCGCTCGAGGCATCCGCGTGGTCCCTGGGAGACGCCACCCCGGGACACCCTCGACGGTCGTGCCTGGTACGCACCCAGGACCGCGGTGCTGGACGGCACGCGCTACGCCGTCGGCTGGATCGCGACCCGCGACGGCGACCGCGACGATGGCGCCTGGCAGTGGGCCGGGACCATGGCGGTCCATGCGCTGACCGCATCGGCGGATGGGACGCTCGACGTGTCACTGCCGGCGCCGATCCGCGCCTCGTTCGCGGAGCACGTGCCGACCACGGCCCGGCCGCTCGCCGGGACGTGGCGTGTGGACGACACGCACGTCGTGGGGGCGCATCCGTCCGGATTCGGGCTCGCCCGCATGGGTGTCCTGCCGACATCCTGCCTGGTCACCCTGGACGTGACGTTCACGTCCGGGACGCGCGGCTGTGGCATCGCGCTGCGACTGGATCCGGCCGATCCCGATGTCGCCTACTACGTGCGTCTGGAGCCGGACCGGTCACGGATGGTGTTCGATCGATGGCCGCGCCCGCGCACCGGCGACCACCAGTGGCAGGTCTCGGGCGACGTGAGCCACGCGGTCGAGCTGGAGCGGGAGGTGGACCTGGCGGCAGGTGTCCCGCATCGCCTCGAGATCCTGGTGGATGGGTCCGCGCTCATCGCGTACCTGGACGGTCGCGTGGCCATGAGCGGTCGGATGCTCGATCGCCCCGTCGGGGACTGGGGCGTGTTCGTCAGCGAGGGATCGGTGGACATCACCGACGTGTCGGTGCGGGTCCGCGGGCCTGTCGGAGCATGAGCCGCATGGTGGCGGCGATAGTTGGAGGAACGGTCGGATGAACGGACGTTCTCGGGTCGCGGTGGGCGGCCTCATGGTGGCCGCGCTGGCGGCCTTCGCTGGACCGGCCACGGCCCAGGACAGCCGCGAGATCACGTGGCTGTTCTCCCGGCCCACGGATGGACCGGTCATCGCGACGGTGACGGAGGTCGCGGACCTGTACGCACAGAGCCACCCAGGCTTCCGGCTGCGACAGGTCACGACCCCCGATCGACCGTCCTATCTCCAGCGGCTGGAGACGCTCGCGGCCGGCAACCAGCTGCCGGAGCTGTTCGATACCGATGCCACGCCGTTCGCGGAGAAGCTCCGGAACGCGGGCCACATGCTGGACGTCGGCGCCAAGCTGGACGAGTGGGGTCTTCGGGACGCGTTCCGACCAGCGGCGCTGGGCTACCAGATGTTCGACGACGGCAGCGTGTACATGCTGCCGCTCGAGATGCAGATGGAGTACCTCTGGTTCAACCGTGCTGCGCTGGACGCCGCTGGTCTCCAGCCGCCCGCGACGCTCGAGGACATCCCCGCGATGTGCCAGCCGCTGCGGGATGCCGGTTTCGTGCCCCTGACGGTCGATGGCGTGGATGGCTGGCCGCTCATGCGCAACCTGGCGCTCATCCCGTTCCGGCTCACCGGCAACGACTACATCAAGTCGCTGAAGCGAGGCGATGCCTCGCTGGGTGATGAGCCCGGCCGTCGCGCCGTGCAGTGGGTCTACGACCTCGGTCAGAACGGCTGCTTCCAGGCCGGCTTCTCCGCGGACGACTACGTCGCGGCACGCAACCTGTTCACCTCCGGACAGGCCGCCATGTACTACATGGGCACCTGGGAGATCGGCACGTTCACGGACGCCGCTCTCGACCCCGCGGTCACGTCCAACATCGACTTCGTGACCCTGCCCATGACCGCGGGCGCCACGACCGAGCCGACCGAGTACATCGCACCCTCCGGCATCGGCATGGCCGTCAACGCCAACACGTACGACCCGGTCGTCGAGGACTTCCTGCAGTTCCTCATCGCCGAGTACCCCGACCGCTACGCTGCGCGACACCAGTTCAGCCCGCTCGTGTCCGAGGCGGTCACGGACGGCGCCTCGCCGCTGTTCGTGCGTGCCATCGAGGAGCTCGACCGGCTGGGCGATACCGTGGGCGTGCCCTGGGACACCCAGCTCGACCCCACGAGCAACACCCGGATGCAGCAGGAGCTGGTGCTCCTGGCCACGGGCGAGATCACACCCGACCAGTTCATCGAGACCATCGACGCGGTGATCGCCGAGGAGGCACCCCGCTTCTTCGGCGAGTAGCCGCGACGGCTGGGCGGCCGCTCCTCGCATCGGCCGCCCAGCGCTTCCCCCGTCGACCGACACATCCCAGAGGTCGCGATGCGAACCCTGAGCACACGGCGTGCGGTCACCGTCTTCCTGGCGCCGGCCGTGATCCTGTACCTGCTCGCGGTCGTGATGCCCATCCTCCAGTCGCTCTGGCTGAGCCTGTTCGAGTGGGACGGCATCGGTCCCATGAAGTGGACGAGCCTCGACAACTACGCGCGCATGGCCCGCGACCCGGTGTTCATGAGCTCCTTCCGGAACTCGCTCGTCTACCTCGGCATCAACCTGTTCTTCCAGGTCGTGGTGGCACTGCTCCTCGCGAACCTGCTGCTGTCCGTGACGCGCGGTCGCGAGCTCATCAAGACCATGTTCTTCCTGCCGACCATCGTGTCCACGGTGGCCATCGCGTTCCTGTTCCAGCGCATCTACGCCCTGGAGCCGATGGGCATCATCAACCTCGCGCTCGACGCGGTCGGTCTGGGTGACCTCGCGACCGCGTGGCTGGGCACGACCCGCACGGCGCTGGTGGCGGTCTCCATCCCCGAGGGCTGGCGCTTCATGGGCCTGTACATGGTGATCCTGTACGCGGCGCTGCTCGCTGTGCCCAAGGACCTCGAGGAGGCGGCGCGGATCGATGGCGCATCCGAGTGGAAGGTGTTCTCGCGCATCCGCTTCCCGATCATCCGACCGGTCTGGGCGACCGTGATGATCATGGCGGCGACCTACAGCCTCCGCGGGTTCGACATCCCGTACCTGTTGACGAACGGTGGTCCGGGGACCTCCACCGAGCTCCTCACGACGTACATGTACAAGAAGGCGTTCCGAAGCGTGGACTTCGGCTACGCGAGCGCCATCGCCGTGTTCATCGTCATCGAATGCATCATCGCGGTGGGTCTGATCATCGTGATCCTCCGGCGCGGACGACAGGGCGAGGGTGCGCTCGGATGACCGGCGCCGTGGCCACCGTCGACCGGACCCCGTCCGAGCGTCGGCTGCGTATCGCCCGGATGACCTCCACGGCCATCGTGCTCGTGGTGCTGCTCATCCAGACGTATCCCATCGCCTGGATCTTCATCACCAGCCTGCGCACGCCGGCCGACTTCGCCGGCAGCAACCCGTTCTCGCTGCCGAGCGAGCTGACGCTCGACAACTACGTGCGTGCCTTCCAGGACAGCGACCTCGTCCGCTACTTCCTGAACAGCTTCATCGTCGCGGGCGGGTCCATCATCCTGCTGACCGCGCTCAGCATGATGGCCGCGTATGCCATCCGGATCCTCGGCTTCCGTGGCAACCAGGTCGTGCTGGCGCTGTTCCTGCTGGGCATCATCGTGCCCGTCCAGGTGGTCCTCATCCCGCTGTTCATCAGCTACTCGAACGTCGGGCTGCTCGACTCGTACCAGGCGCTCATCCTGCCCATGGTGGGCTTCGCGCTGCCGATGTCGGTCTATCTGTTCGTGAGCTTCTACGGCTTCATCCAGGGGGAGATCCTGGAGGCGGCCGTGCTCGACGGCTGTGGCCCGTTCACCGCCTTCCGCAGGATCATCCTGCCCATGTCCACGAACACGATCGTGACCGTCGCGTTCGTGAACGCGGTGTTCATCTGGAACGACTTCATCTTCGCCAACACGTTCATCTTCGACCAGGACCTCAAGACCATCCCGCTCGGGCTCCAGGACTTCATCGGTGCGATGGGTGCGACCGACTGGACGGCGACCTTCGCGGCCGTGTCCGTGACCCTCGTGCCGCTGCTCCTGGTCTTCCTGGTGCTCAACCGGGCCATAATCTATGGACTGGAGAGCGGCGCGACGAAGGGCTGATGGTTCGGAGGGGAGGCATGTCCGGTACGACCGACGATCGCCTCCCGCCGGACGGTGCGGTCCGTCCTCGCGGGGAGCGGCCGGTCACCATGTGGGATGTCGCGCGACGCGCGAACGTCTCGCAGTCGACCGTCTCGTTCGTGCTCAACGAGAGCACCTCGGTGCGCATCGCGCCGGCGACCCGGGAGCGGGTGCTCGCCGCGGTGCGGGAGCTCGGCTATCGACGGAACGCGATGGCCGCCGGCCTGCGGTCGGGCACATCCGCGGTCATCGGCTTCGTGACCGATGCCATCGCCACGACGCCCTTCGCGGGGCAGGTCATCCTCGGGGCCCAGGACGCCGCCTGGGACAAGCGGCACCTGCTGCTCGTCGTCAACACGGAATCCGCGCCGGAGGTGGAGCGACAGGCGGTCGCGATGCTGCTGGAGCATCGCGTTCGGGCCATCGTGTACTCGACCTGGTATCACCGCCCGGTCACCCTGCCAGCGGGTATCGACGAGGTCCCGGTGATGCTCGTCAACTGCTTCGTCCCGGACGCGGACCTGCCGGCGGTGGTCTCGGACGAGCGGCAGGGTGGCAGGTGTGCCACGGAGGTGCTCATCGAGCGTGGCCATCGTCGGATCGGGTTCCTGACCGATGCGGAGACGGCCGCACCCGCCACGACCGAGCGACTCGAGGGCTACCGGGACGCCCTGGGCGATGCGGGCCTCCCGTTCGAGCCCGACCTGGTCCACGTCGTCACGCCGGACCAGGAGGGTGGGTATGCGGGCGCCCTCGCCCTGCTCGCGGGAGCCGAGCGGCCGACCGCGTTGTTCTGCTACAACGACCGCGTCGCCATGGGGGCCTACGCGGCGATCGGCGAGCGCGGCCTGTCGGTGCCCGGGGACGTCGCGGTCATGGGGTTCGACGACCAGGAGGTGATCGCGGCCCACCTCCGGCCACCCCTCTCCACGATCGCGTTGCCGCACTACGAGATGGGCCACCGGGGCATCAGCCGCCTGCTGGACCTGCTCGACGGCGGGGCGGCCGGCAGCGGGGTGGAGCGGCTGCCGTGCCCGTACATCGAGCGCGCCTCCGTCTGACGTCCGCGTCGCATCGTCGGGTCTCGGCGGTCGAGGTCCGGTGGTGGCTCCCGGCCTGCCGCTCGCTCCCGGATGCAGCTGCTCAGCCCGGGTTTGGGTGCACCTGGTACCAGAACGCGGTCGATGCGATCTCGTCCGAGCGGATGGCGTAGCGCCCGTCCGGCCCCCAGCCGAGCGACTGCACGGCCACTCGGATCGACTCGCGGAAGCCGATGGGGTCGGGCACGTGCCAGCGATACATGCCGAACCGTCGGACGGGCAGGTCCGGTGCCGACACGAGCGGGCAGCCCGCCCACGTCCCGCTCCACGCCTGCTCGGGCGGTGGCCCCTCGGGTCCCGGCGGCCACAGGTCGCGTCCGAACCCCCATGCGCCGCCGAAGTAGTCCTCGGTGCCGTTGTCCACGATGGACGGGTGCTCGCCGTCCCCGTCGAGGTGGAACTTGACCTCGCCCTCGCCCCACCAGCCGGGCTGGTCCGTGGTCCAGGTCATGGTGGTCCCGACGTAGGCGCCTCGACCGCGGACGTCGTCGAGGATGACGTGCTCCGGTCGATCGGGTCCGGTGCGGGTGCGACGCCAGCGCGCGTGGAGGTACGCGGCGTCCTCCGGGATGGCCGCTTCCTCCCAGGCCACGCGATAGGCGACGATGGGCGCGTCCACCGCGCCCTCGTTGGTGAGCGTGATGCGCGCATGACGCCGGAAGGGCATCGGCCAGTGGGCGGAGCAGCCGCGCGCGGGCGCCACGGTGACCACCGCCGAGTCGAGGGTGTGGTCGCCCGGATCCTGACCGATGCCGAAGAAGTCACCCATCGGGCTCTCGATGGACGGCTCGTCCTCGTGGTCCCAGGTGCAGCGCAGGACGAGTGGTCGGAGCGCCGGTGCGTTCGTGGTCAGGAACAGCTGCCGGATGACGCCCGGTCCATCGACGTCCGCGAGCACGAGCGTGTCGCCGGCCGCCAGGGGCACGTACGGCCGCACCTTCCAGCCGCGTCCCAGGTCCATCGCGGGTCCGCTGAAGGGGAGGTCCGGGTCCGTGGGGTCCGGATCCCGCTGACAGCCGCCACCGGGCGCTCCGGTCGGGTTCTCGGCGGATGCCTGTCGGGACACCATCCCCGCCCGGAGTGGCAGGCCGTCCAGGCCCAGGAGGTGGGCAGGGCTCCGGCTCATCCGATGGGTCGTCCGACCGCCACCCGCTCACCCGTCCGGGCAGCGCGGACGACCCCCTCCAGGATCTCCATGACGTGCAGGCCACGCTCGCCGTCGATACGGGTGGGCCCGCCATCGCGGATCGCGCGTGACACCTCGTCCACCTGCGGTCGATAGACGTTGGTCCGCTCGAGCGGCACCTCCCGCGGCTCGGTCGGACGCTCGATGTCGAAGCGGATGACGCCGTCCTCCGCCGGCTCGAACGTGAGGTCCCCCGCGAAGTCCCGACCCAGCCAGTCCGTGCTCCGCAGCCGGCCACCGGTGCCCTGGATCAGCAGCTCGTTCTGACCGGCCACGAACGTGGTCGTGATGGTGCCGTGGGCGCCCGACGCGAACCGCAGCAGCGCGGTGACGGTGTCCTCCGCGGCGTAGTCGTGGACGAGCCGGTCGATGAGGCCGTCGACGGACGTGACGGGTCCCATGATGCGCACCGCGGCGTCGACGGCGTGCGGGCCCAGGTCCGCCCACGGACCGCCGCCGGCCTCGGTGGTCGCCACCTGGCGCCACAGCCCGGCGGGCGGGTAGTCGAACCCGGCTGCGATGCGCAGCTCCACGGGGGTGTCGATCGCGCCATCCGCGACGAGCCGGGCAGCCGCTGCGACCGGTGGTGCCCAGGCCATGCAGTGGCCCACCGCGAGCAGGCGCCCCGCCGCACGTGCGGCGGCCACCATGCGCCGCCCCGCCGCCACATCGAGCGCCATGGGCTTCTCCACGACGACATCGAGGCCTTGCGCGAGCGCCGCGAGGGTGAGCGGCTCATGGAGGGCGTTCGGGGTCACCAGATGCACCACGTCGACGACCCCCCGATCGAGCGTCGCGAGGTCATCGGTCGCGATCGGTGCACCCAGTCGCGCTGCCACCTCCCGGGCGCGCTCCGCGGAGCTGGAGACCACCGCCGCGAGGGTCGCCACGGGCGAGTCGATGATCGCCGGCGCGATCCACTCGACCGCGAACTCGCTCGTGCCGACGAGTGCCCAGCGCACCCGGTCCGCCTGTCCACCGTCCATCGTCAGTTCTCCCTTGACACGCCGACGAGCGCGGAGCATAGTCCGCGCAAACGTTTCGCGCAACCGTTTCGACCACGCATCCGAACCCGTTCGCAACCCGCGCAGGAGCGTCCATGTCGACCATCACCGAGGTCGCCCGCCTCGCCCAGGTGTCCGTGTCCACGGTCTCACATGTCGTGAACGGCACGCGCCCGGTGAGCGACGCCACGCGCGCCCGCGTGATGGACGCGATCGCCGCGAGCGGCTACTCGCCGAACCTGGGCGCCCGAGCGCTGCGCCGGGCGCGCACCGACTCCATCGGCCTCATCGTGAGCGACACCGGACAGCCGGTGTTCGCGGACATGATCCGGGGCGTCGAGCACGAGGCGCGCGCGGCCGGCTTCACGCTCCTGCTCGCCAACTCCGCCGAGGACCGGGAGCTGGAACGGGCATCCGTGCGCGCGCTCCGGGAGCGACGCGTGGATGGCCTGCTGCTCGCCCAGGTCTCCGGTTCCGACGCACGGCTCGTGGAGAGCATCACGGACGACGCGTTGCCGCTCGTGCTCATCGACCGTCTCTCGTCGCCGGGCGTGGACCAGGTCGGCGTGGAGAACGCGGCGCCCATGCGGGCGCTGGTGCGGCATCTGCTGGAGCTGGGGCATCGGCGCATCGCGCTCGTGGGTGGCGATCCGGTCGTGCCCACGATCGCCGAGCGGCATCGGGGCTTCGTCGAGGCGTTCGCCGAGGCGGGCGTCGAGCTCGACCCCGACCTGCTGCTGACCGCCGAAGGGGTGCACCAGGACCAGAGCCGGGCCGCGGTCCGGCGCGTGCTTCGCCGGGCCGACCGGCCGAGCGCGCTCGTGGGCGCGGGCATGGTGCTGAGCATGGGCGCGCTCCAGGCGGTGGGCGACGTGGGGCTGTCCATCCCCAACGACATCGCCTTCGTGACCTTCGACGAGCCGGCATATGCCGATGTCTTCCGACCCCGGCTCACGAGCGCGGTCCAGCCGGCCTTCGATGTCGGCCGACAGGGGATGCGCCTGCTGCTCCGGCGGATCCGGCAGCGCGACGCGGAGGTCCGCACCGTCCGCCTGATGCCGCGCATCGTCCATCGCGAGTCCTGTGGCTGCCCGCCGGGAACGGCCACCGAGCTGGAGGTCGATGCCTAGACGGACCTCGCTGGATGGGCCTCGCCGGCCACGGATCAGGGCGGGGCGACGGGAATGGCGGCTCCCCGCACGCACTCGATGGAGGACTGGACGAAATGATCGACCGACCGATCTCACGACGCACCCTGCTCAAGTCAGGTGCGGCGACCGCCGCCGGGGCGGCAGCCGTGGCGGCGCTCCCGACCATGGCGGCGGCACAGTCGCCTGCGGTACCCCAGGTGGATGGCGGCTACACGCCCCCAGCGCCCGACACGACCGCGACCCTCACCATCTCCAACTGGGGTGACCCGAACGACCAGGCGGTCTACTCCGGGGTCGCGGAGCGGTTCAAGGCGAAGTACCCGAACGTGACGGTGAACGACAACTTCGTGCCCATCACGACGTGGACCGACTACATCAACAAGATCCTCGCCGATGTGGCGGCCGGGAGCGCCCCGGACGTCATCAACATCGCCATCGAGGGGGTGCGCCAGGGCATCTCGCGGGACCTGTTCCGGCCGCTCACCGGCTGGGTCGGCAGCGATCCGGAGGGCGCGGCGCTCGTCGCCGACGTGGACCAGCGTCTGCTCGACGGTCTCAGCCAGGACGGCACGCTCTACCTGCTGCCGAACACCTGGAACACGATGCTCATCTACTACAACACGAAGATGTTCGCGGACGCCGGCATCGAGCGGCCGAGCGACGACTGGACCTGGGACGACTTCCTCGCCATCGCGCAGCAGCTGACCACCGGCGATGGTGACTCCAAGGTGTTCGGGTTCGTCCTGCCGTACTTCAACTTCGGCCTGACGCCCTGGTACTACAGCAACGGCACCTCCCAGCTGAACGCGGACTGGACGGCCAGCAACCTGACGGATCCGAAGATGGCCGAATCGGTGGCGTGGATCCGCGACCTCGTGACGACCCACGGCGTCGCGCCGCATCCGCAGGGTGCCGACCCGTATCAGCTGTTCCCGGCCGGCAAGGCGGCCATGACCGGGGCTGGTCACTGGGTGGTGGGCTCGTTCCAGGGTGCCGGCTTCACCGACTGGGACATCCTGCCCTGGCCCCAGCGGACCACCAAGGCGACCGTCTATGGCGTGTCCGGCTTCGCCGTCCACCCCGGCAGCCAGCATCCGGAGCTGGCGTGGGAGTACTGCAAGCTCCTGGGCGGGCTCGAGACGCAGATGGGCTTCGTGGCCATCGGCGGTGCCACGCCCGCCCTGCGGGCCGCGGCACAGAGCCCGGAGTTCCTGGGCCAGGCGCCCAACTCCGAGCTGTTCTACCAGGCCATCGAGTACGCCCTGCCGGTCGCCGCGCCGACCGTGTTCAGCACGCTCGACCCGGCCATGGGACGTGCGCTCGACTCCGTCCTGGCGGGCAGCGACCCAGCCGAGGCGCTCGCGACGGCCGACCAGGAGGTCAGCCAGGCGTTCGCGGACGTCGCGGGCTGAGCCGCCCCTGACCCCGGAGGGGAGGATGTGAGGTGACCGTCTCGGCCACCCGGATGCCCATGCCCGGTCGCTGGACCGAGCGACGCCGCGAGGCGATCGCGGGGTATCTGTTCATCCTCCCCACCTACATCGGGTTCATCGCGTTCGTCCTGGGGCCGCTGCTGGGCGCCCTGGTCATCTCCTTCACGCGCTATGACCTGACCGCGCAGCCCACCTTCAACGGGCTCGACAACTACGCGCGGCTACTCACCGACACGCGGCTCCACCAGTCGTACGTCAACACGCTCGTGTATGTCGCGGCCGCGGTCGTGCTCATGAACGTGATGGGTCTCGCGCTCGCAGTGATGCTCGATCGGAAGCTGCCGATGTGGCTGCGCACGATCCTGCGCTCCGCGTACTTCTTCCCGTCGCTGGTCGGACTGGCCTATGTCGCGATCATCTGGCAGGCCCTGTTCCAGCCCGATGTGGGCATCGTCAACTACTACCTGACGCAGCTCGGCGGACCCCGGGTGCCGTGGACCACGAGCCGTGAATGGGTGGTGCCGGCCGTGGTCATCGTGGACGTCTGGAAGAACGTGGGCTTCGGGATGCTCATCTTCCTCGCGGCGCTCCAGGACGTCCCCAAGGAGGTCACCGAAGCGGCCGAGGTGGACGGCGCCGGGTCCTGGACCATCTTCCGGCGGGTGACCGTGCCGCTCATCAGCCCGGCCATCTTCTTCAACGTCACGCTCACCGTCATCGGTGCGTTCCAGATCTTCGAGTCCATCGTGGTGCTCACCGGCGGTGGACCCGGGGATGCCAGCCGGAGCGTCGCGATGTACATCTACGAGCAGGGGTTCCAGTCGTTCCGCGTGGGCTACGCGTCCGCCATCGCGATGACCCTGTTCGCCATCATCATGGTCGTGACGCTCATCCAGTTCCGCGTCCGACGGTCGTGGGTGTTCCATGAGTGAGCTCACGGCGCCCACGGGTGCCATGGCAGGGGGTTCGGGACCCGTGGGGCTCGGGACACGCGTCCGACGGTCCCTGCCGACCGCCATCGCGGTGACCATCCTCGTGGCGGGTGCGATCGGCATGGTCGCGCCGTTCCTGTGGATGCTCGCGACATCCATGCGTCCTGCCACCCAGGCGTTCGACCTGCCGCCCAGCTGGCTGCCCTGGCCCGCCCGGATCGACAACTTCGAGGCGGCCGTGACGGGTCCGGTGCCACTGCCCCGCAACATGTTCAACAGCGCCGTCATCGCGATCGCCATCGCGCTCGGCCAGATCATCACCTGCCCGCTGGCCGGCTACGCGTTCGCGAAGCTGCGCTTCCCGGGACGCAACGCGCTGTTCCTCATCCTGCTGACGTCACTCATGGTGCCCATCCACGTGACGATCATCCCGTTGTTCGTCCTGATGCGGAACATCGGCCTCGTGAACAACCCGCTGGCCCTCATCCTGCCCGGCATCACGGGCGCCTTCGGGGTGTTCCTCATGCGCCAGTTCTTCCTGTCGCTGCCCAGGGAGCTGCTGGAGGCCGGTCGTATCGATGGTGCGGGTGCGTTCACGACGTACCGGGCGATCGCCCTGCCGCTGGCGAAGCCGGCGCTCACGGCCCTGGGCATCATCTCGTTCCTGGGTGCCTGGAACGCCTACTTCGTGCCGCTCATCTTCCTCAACAACGTGAACACTGCGACCATGCCCATCGCGCTCGTGCTGATGCTGGGACCGAACCGGTCCGGGAACGTGGCGGAGATCATGGCGGCCACGACCATCGCGATCCTGCCGGCGCTCATCGTGTTCCTCGTCGCGCAGCGCTGGATCGTCGCGAGCATGACCAGCTCGGGGCTCAAGGGATGAGCGACGACGAGGGGACCGTGGTGGCCGGACCGGCGGTGCTGCCCGGACCACAGGACGCCGCACGGGTCGAGCGACGACACTTCCTGCGGGCGGTCTCGCGCGATGCGATCGGGGTGACAGGGACCTTGGTGGGCGCGTCCTCCGTCATCGGCACGATGGCCCTCCGCGCGATCACGCTGGAGCGACCGACGCAGGTCCCGGCACCGTCGACCCTGCCACCGGCGCCATCGACCCCACCGACGCGGTCGGCGTGGCGACGCGACCCTGTTCGCGGCCTCCTGGTCGCCGACCGCCTGGCCGAGGAGGGCGTCTCGTGGCTGCCATGTCCCGATGGCGCGGCGCTCGTGCGCCTGCTCGCGAGACACCAGGTGGGATCGGGTCCGGCGCTCGGTCCACTCGGTGCTTGGGCGATGGCGGGCACGGCACGGGCCGTGGCGCACATGGATCCCATGCTGAGACGCAACGCGCTCGCCGGCACCGCATCGCTGCTTCGGGGCGCCCGACCAGCATCCGCGGCGCTCGCTGCGGTCCTGGACGCGGCCGAGGCCGCGTGGCGTGGCGACCCATCCGCGCCGGACCTGGCGGAGCCGGACGCGACGGACCCGCCGGCCATCGACCGGCTCCCGATGGACCTCGCCACGCGGCTCGAGGCGCTCGGGGACGCTCACGCGGCAGCGCTCGCGAGCACGATCCCGGCGCTGGCCGCGGAGGCCGCGCTGCTCCTCGCCGGCCTGCCGCCCGGGGATCTGCTGCTCCACGGAGCGCTCTCGACACGCGCTAGTGGTGAGCTGGGTCTGGCGGCGACCCTGCTGGATGGGTGCCGGACCGCCGGTATCCCGCCACGGGACCTTCTGGTGACCGCCTCGACGCCCACGGGGGAGGGGCTCGCGATCCGGGGCGACCTCACGGCGGCCGGTGGACGCGCCACGCTCATCGCCGATGCCGCCGCGGCCAGCGTCATCGGCACCGACCGGGTCGCCGCCGTCGTGGTGGGTGCCGAGTGGTTGGGCGCGGACGGGTCCATCCTCGCTCCCGCGGGTGCCACGACGCTCGCGGTGCTCGCCGCGGTCCACCAGGTGCCGTATCTCGTGCTCGGCACGCCCGCGGTCGAGCCACGACCGATGCCGCGGCTCCCGATCCCACGTCCCGACGCCCTGGCAGGCCCGATCGCTGATGCGCCGCCACTCATGGACCATGTCCCCGCGACCCTCATCACCGCGATCGTCCGCGGGAACGACCCGGCATGACCACGCCCACGGGTCCGCTCGGCCGCATCGCGTCGCTTCGGGACGTCGTCAGTGGCCGGACCTCCAGCTGGGATCGGAGCGGCCGCAACGATGACTGGTGGGCGATCCCACCCGGCGGCTCGGTGGTCATCGCTGACCTGCCGGGGCCGGGCACCATCACCCATCTCTGGCTCACCCAGCGGTCCAGCATCCGCGTCGGGGTCGATCACGAGATCCCCGACCCGGACCTGCTGCGGACCCTCGTCCTGCGCATCACCTGGGACGATGACCCCGAGCCCGCGGTGCTGGTGCCGCTCGGCGACTTCTTCTGCCTCGGCGACGGCATCGCCGCCACGTTCACGAGCCTGCCGTTCACCACGTCCGCGCGGCCCGACACGGAGCTCCGCCGTACTGGTCATCTCGCGCTGAACTGCTATCTGCCGATGCCCTTCGACCGGCGCGCGGTGGTCGAGATCCTGAACGAGGGCGAGCACTGGGTGGGCCAGTACTTCCAGGTCGACTTCGAGCTCCAGGGCGACCCCCGCCCGGCCGACACCGGACGCCTCCATGCCGCATGGCGCCGCGATCGTGGGACGGACGCCTGGGGCCCGGATCTCACCGTGAACGCGCCCGAGACGCTGTCCGCAGCGACGTTGGATCCACGGGACAACGTCACCATCCTGGAGGTCGAGGGGGACGGCCAGTACATCGGCTGCAACCTCACCGTGGTCCACGATCGAGGGGACCGACACGGCCTCCACGCCGGTGAGGCCTCCTGGTGGGGCGAGGGTGACGACATGATCGTGGTGGACGGCGAGCCATGGCCGCCACGGCTCCATGGCACCGGCAGCGAGGACATGTTCGGCCACGCCTGGGAGATGCAGCGGGTCGCGGGTCCGTTCGCCGGCTCCGTGGTCCACGAGGACGATGTCACCGGGGTCCAGGTCAGCTACCGCTTCCACCTCACCGACCCGGTGCGCTTCCGGGAGCGCATCCACGTGTCCATGGAACGCGGTCACGCCAACCACCTCGGCGATGACTGGTCGATGACCGCGTACTGGTACCAGCGGTCGGCCTCGCCGCCGGCCTCGCTCGCGCCGGTCGCGGAGCGGCTGCCGAGCATCCGCCTCGGGGCTCGACCCCGTCCGTCTGCCGCGCCTGACTCGGCCGCTCCACCCGTCCCGCCCGGCCCGCCCGGCGCCTCGTCGGCTCTCGACCGGCCCGATCGGACCGCTGCCCGGACGACCGCTGCCGAACGCCTCGTCACCCAGCATGCGGCCGCGGAGGCCCACCTCCGTGACCGACTCGATGCCACCCGCGCCGCCGAGGCCGCCAGCCGAGCGGAGGTCCGCGACCTCCGTCGGCGAACGCTCGGCTGACCACCCTCCACCTCGAAAGGATCCCGATGTCCGACCCGTCCCCGTTCTCGACGCTCGCGCTCGCTCGTGTCCGTGACGCCCGCAGTGGCCGTGTCTCCAGCTGGGACCAGCGGGGCCGCAACCAGGACAACTGGATCATCGGCCCTGGTGAGACGCGGGTCATCGCCGACCTCGAGGGCCCCGGTGCCATCACCCACATCTGGATGACCCAGTTCTGCCGTCGCACCCTGGGGCCGGGCCTGATCGACCCCATCGCGGGTGGCCAGGCGGCGCCGGTGCTGGAGATCCATCCCGCGCTCGGCAACACCTGGGAGGAGGCCGATCCCGACTACTACCGCAAGGTGCTGCTGCGGGTCACGTATGACGGCGCGGACACGCCCGCCATCCTCGTACCCCTCGGCGACTTCTTCGGCGTGGGCCACTCGATGCCCGCCAACTACGCGTCCGCGTTCTTCACGGTGACCGCCAAGCCGGATGAGATGCTCCGGTTCGGCGGCAGCGCTTCGCTCAACAGCTATCTCCCGATGCCCTTCCGGGAGCATGTCCGCGTGGAGCTCGTCAACGAGAACGACGTGCCGTACGGCCAGTACTTCCACGTCGACTACGAGCTGTATCGCCAGCCCCTGCCGGAGGACGTGGCGTATCTCCACGCGCAGTGGCGTCGCTCGGACCCGTGCCCCGGCTGGGGGCCGGACCTCCAGGTGAACAGCCCGGAGACCAACGTCCCGAACCTGACCTCCGACCACAACTACGTCGTGCTGGAGACGGAGGGGACCGGCCACTACGTGGGCATGAACCTGTCCGTGTTCCATCGCCAGGGAAGCTGGTGGGGCGAGGGCGATGACATGATCATGATCGACGACGACACGTGGCCACCGAGCCTCCACGGCACGGGCGCCGAGGACTACTTCAACCACGCATGGGGGATGCAGCGACAAGCCTATCCCTGGCATGGCGCGATCCTCCACGAGAGCGATGTGCCCGGGTACGCCGTGAGCTACCGCTTCCACGGCCCGGACCCGGTGCACTTCCAGCGGCGCATCCGCGTGACCATCGAGCACGGTCACGCGAACCATCTCGCCGATGACTGGTCATCGACCGCCTACTGGTACCAGCTGCCACCCTCGCCGACGGCGACCATCCTGCCCGTCGCCCAGCGACTGCCCCATCGACCGAGCGCCGGCGGACCACCACCGGTCGGTCCCGTGCCTGCCGGCATCGAGGATGAGGTGGCCGCCGCCCGCGCCGCCGCGCTCGAACGAGCCCGCGAGTACGACGACCGCATGGCGCAGCGCATGGCCGAGCGGACGGCCCGGTCGGCGCGCGAGGAGATCGGGATCCGTGATGCGGCACGCGACCTGCGGGCACGCTTCCGATGAGCGAGGTGCGCACACCGCAGGGCAGCAGGGCAGGGGAGCCGTCGCTGCTCTATCGGCCCCCGGATGCCTGGGTGGGTGATGTCATCCCGTTCTTCGGCGAGGGTGCGTTCCACGCGTTCTACATCGTCGATGACCGTGATGCGCGCGGCGCTTGGCAGGGGCTCGCCTGGAACCACCTCGTGTCGGAGGACCTGGTCACGTTCCGCGAGCTGCCGGTCGCGATCCCCCACGGCACCCCGGACGAGCTGGACCTCATCGTGGGCACCGGGTCCGTGGACGCCGACCCGGACGGTGGCTACGTGGCGTACTACGCGGGCATCAACCCCTCGAACCCGACGCGCGGCCGGCCGGAGCAGGTCGTGCTGCGCACCACGAGCCCGGACCTGGTCACCTGGACGAAGGATCGCGACTTCATCCTCGAGGCGGACGAGCGCTGGTACGAGCGCGATGACTGGCGCGACCCGTACATCCTGCGAGGCACGGACGGGCAGTGGCACATGGTCCTGTGCGCCCGCGTCACGGACGGGCCGTCCGATCGACGGGGCACGTTCGGTCTCGCCACCTCCACCGACCGACGGACCTGGACCGTCCGCCCACCGATGCTCACGCCCGGCACCACCCGGGCACCCGAGTGTCCCGACCTGTTCCCGATGGGCGACCACTGGTATCTGGTGTACGCCGGATACTCGGACCGGTTCGCGACTCGATACCTGGTCGCCGATGCCCAGGACGGCCCGTGGCGGACGCCCACCTGGGATGCCCTCGAGGCGCCGGACGTCTATGCCATGAAGACCGTGTCCGACGGGCATCGCCGCTATCTCATGGGATGGCTGGCGACGCGCTCGGGCGACCGGGATACCGGCCATCGCCAGTGGGGCGGGCACCTGCTCGTCCATGAGCTCGTGGCCCGGCCGGACGGGACCCTCGGCGTGCGACCCGTGCAGGCGCTCCTCGATCGCTTCCGGATGACCCCGGCCCGGCCCGGTCGTGGCCTCGGTGGCTGGACGACGGACGGCGACGCGCACGTCTTCGACGGCGATGGTCTCGGCTGGCTGCCGATGGGTCCGATGGGCTCGACCTGCCTGCTCGATGTGACGGTCGACCTGACCTCCGATGTCGACGAGCTGGCGATCGTGCTCCAGGCGGATGAGGGGCTGGAGGAGGGCTACCACCTGCGCCTCGAGCCACGGCGTGGGCGGTTCGTGCTCGACCGGCGACCACATCACATCACCATCCCGTTCGGCCCCGAGGCCGACCGGGCGTACGTGGACGCGCCCGACCACGAGATCGAGCGCCCCCTGGACGTGTCCTCCGGCCGCGCACATGTGCGGGTCATCGTGGACGGGTCAGCGATCGTGGCGTACGTCGACGACGTGGCGCTCTCGACGCGCGGCTACGACCGGACGCGTGGCGTGTGGGGCCTGCTCGCCGTAGGCGGTCGTGCCCGGTTCGGAGGGCCACGCATCGGCCTGCTGCCTGACGCGGCCGACCGGTCGGCGTAGCGTCTCCCTCGCGCGTCTCGTTCGCTTCCGGGCCGCCCCTTGACCGGTGTCGTAGCGTGACGCGCATGCGGCGAACCGTCGGGCAACGGGGACGTCCGGATCGAGCCGGCTCGATCGAACGCCGCGTGTTGCCCGCCCTGGCGCTCGTCGTCGGACTGGCGCTCGCCGTCGGCCTGGCGCCGCCTGTCTCGCCCGCGGTCGCCCAGGATGTCGACGATGGGTCCACCGATCCGCCCTGCCTCCTGGCACTGGACGAGGTCGCCGGGATCACGGGACTCACGTTCGATCGGGTCGTCATCGGCGACGCCGGCTGCATCTACGAGGGTGCCGACCCGACCGGGTCGTACATGGTCGATATCCGGTTCGAGGACCGAGGGATGCCGGGCGTGATGGCCGAGTTCGCGGCCGGCGGGACCTCCACGTCCATCCGGGGCATGCCGGCCTGGGTGAGCGATGACGGTGCCTGGGTGGACCTGGGCGATCGACGGCTCGCGGTGCTGCCGATCCTGTTCTTCTCGACCGAGACACCCGACGCGTCGTCGATCGTGGTCCCACTCGCCGAGGAGGCCCTTGGCCGACTGGGCATCACCGCGCCTGCGAGCCCGCGACCCTCGGTGGCGGCACCGTCCGCGGGTCCTTCGATCGACCCGTCCGCGGCGCTCGTCACGTGGTTCCCGCGGGAGATCGCCGGTGTCCCGCTCGTGCCCACGCCCGGGACGGGCGGCGCGTTCCTCGCGGAGCTGGACGCCATCGACACCTTCCGCGCGGGGCTGTTCAGGGACGCCATCACGGGTCAGGGCCGATCGCCTGATGAGATGGAGACCGCGACAGGGTCGGTGGAGCCGCCGGGCGCGGGACGCGTGACCGTCGCCGCCTTCCGCCTCCGGGATGGCGACGTCGGTCCGCTCCTCGTGGTGATGCCCTTCGTCCTCTCCGAGAGCATGTCCCTCGGGACATCGGACATCCAGATCGACGGCAGGCCCGTCACGGAGGTCCAGGATGCGACGCTGGGCGTGCCGCGCCACATGCTCGTCTCGGGTGATGTGCTCTGGGTCGTCGATGCACCGGTGGAGATCCTCAGGGAGGTTCTGCGAGGTCTGCCATGAGACATGCCATGTCGGCCATCGGTACGCAGCTCGCTCGCCGCCGCGTGCTCGCGCTGCTGCTGGCGTCGGTCCAGGTGCTGGGCACCATCGGGCCGGCCGCAGCCACGACCCACCCCCTGCCCTCGAGCAGGCCGAGCATCACCGAAGCGCCGACCGACGCGGACGTGTGTGCCCTGCTGACCGAGGACGAGGTCCTCCGGGCCTCGGGCGCCACCACCGTACTCGTGACCCCAGGTCCCCAGAACGTCCTCCCGAACGGTTGCCGCTGGGACCTCGATGCGGATGACCCAGCGTCATCGACCCGGTCGTTCACCCTCGCCCTCCAGTCCGGCGGTGGCCGGGAGCGCTTCGACGAGGAGGCGCGTGCGATGGGCGGCAGGCCCGCGAGCGGGCTGGGTGACGCGGCCATCGTGGGTATCTCGGGCGATGTCCTCGTGCGCAAGGGCGACACCGTGGTCATCACGCAGTACATCGCGTTCGGCGGTGGCGGGCGACCGGGTTCCGTGGTGCTGCGGGCGCTCACCTGGCGGGCCCTCGGACGCCTGACGGCGGACGGCGACGTGCCGGGAGACCCCGATGCGACCGTGCGGCGCCTCACAGCGGCGTCGTTCACGGACGACACGGTCACGGCCGCGATCGAGGGACTGGCGCGCTCGGGCGTGGGGACCTACGCCGGCCCCGCCGACCTCGAGCCGCTCCTGGCTCCTGTTGGCGAGGCCTCACCGATGGTCCTGCTGGAGGACCAGGTGCGGGCGATGGCCCTTGAGGCATGGGCGGGTGGTGGACTCCTGGGTGCCGACCTGGACGCGCTCATGGAGGTCGATGAGGACCTCGTCCCACCGTCCTTCCTGCTGGCGGGATATGTCGCCGCGGTCGAGACGGACGGTGCCCGACTCGCGCGGTCATTGATGGGTGACCAGGACTGGGCCGAGGCGCCCTCCATCGTGTTCCCGCAGCTCGTGCTCACGCTGTTCGTGGCCGACATCGCGCGCGAGCGCAGCGCCCAGGCCGATGGCCAGACGGCCGTGGCCGGGACGCGTGCTGCGGTCGGCCGACGCGACCGCGCGCCGGCCGTGGGCCGGGCCGGGGCCGCTGGCACCACGGCCAGCACCGGACTCGCACAGGTCGTGGCAGGCCCTCGGACCGCCCAGGCGAGCATCTGCGGCGACGTGGCCGGGTTCGTGGACCGGGCGCTCGTGCGCGTGTTCGAAGCGCTCCGTCTCGATGTCCCGAGTGACCCGGTGGGGTCCGTGCTGGTCACCATCTGGAACTTCGCGGTCAGCGTCACCGGGGCCGCCGTGCGGGCCATCGTGGGGGAGTTCCAGGAGCGGGTGGTCGGCCTCATCGCACAGGCGGCGGCGACGGCGGCGTTCGTCACGACCATCGTGTCGGTGCTCCGACCATGGACCCTCGTCGCGACGGTCGACCCGTCCGTGACCGAGAAGGGCTATCCGGGCAGGGCACCGGACCGGGGTGTCATCCGGGTCCGTGTGGAGTTGGGTGGTCTCCAGCGCTGGCCAGCGTTCCTCGAGTCATGCGCCCGCGACCTGGGCATCGCCCTGCCGAAGATCTCACCCGAGGGTGACCGCATCGGTCTCGCCGTGCGCCAATCGCCTGCCGATCTGATGGCCATGGACCCCGGCGTGTTCACGCTCGACGCGGATGGCCGTCGTGACCTCGCGTTCACGACCCTCATCGACGACGGCGACGGGCCGTGGGAGGTGCGCACCGGCGTGTTCCAGGCTGATGTGAGCGTGCAGCGCGCCGGCCTGGGTGACCTCGCACGACTGGGTGTGGACGGCATCCTGCGCCAGCTGCCGGAGCGCGTGCGACCGATCGTCTGGTCGCTCATCCAGGGACCCTTCACGAGGCTGCGGACCGAGCTCGACGGGCTCATCCGACGACAGACGACGAGCACCGGCCTGGTCCGGTATCACATCGAGCGCGCGACCCCCGAACCAGGCGTGACCGAGGCGCCACCACAGGCCGTGTGGGTCCACTTCGATCGGCCGGGCCTCGGCGACGGTGTGACCAGCGTCGCTCCGCTGCGGATCCTGGAATTCGTCGCCTGCCGTGGCGTCGATGGTCCGTGGGAGGGCGTGCTGCGCACCGGTGCCCTCACGGCGAACGCCGGGTTCGAGGTCCCGGTCGCGGAGTTCCCGGTCGGGTTCCAGGTCCCCCCGGGCGGCTCCACCAGCTTCGTCACGAGCGGCGTGGTCGACATGCCGGCCCCGTTGGGGGACGTGCCCATCACCTATTCGGCACGGGTCACGATCCGTGGCGATCGCATGAGCGTGACCGGGCTGCCGGTCGCCGCGTTCGCAGCGGCGGCCATGGCCAGCCTGCGGATCGAGCCAGCGCCCGCGGGGATGTGCCCTCGCTGAGCGCCCCTGCTGCCGCGCGGCGCGCGGGACCGACGGATCACGCGGGATCGGTCACCGTGACCGTGCGTCTCGTGCGTGCTGCGCGGATCGCGGCGTCGATCACGGCCATGACGTGGAGGCTGCCCGCGAGGTCCAGCGTGCTCGGGGCGCCGTCACGGATCTCGCTGGACACGTCCGCGACCTGGTGCTGGTAGACGTTCGTGGGCTCGAGCGCGATGGGTCGGTGGCCGTCCCGCGGGTCGTCCTGGAAGTGCAGCAGGTCCGAATCGACCGGTTCGAAGGCGAGGTCGCCCGCGAACTCCCGGCCGAGCCAGTCGCGGCTCCGGAGACTGCCCGCGGTGCCCTGGACCAGCAGCTCGTTCTGGCCCGCCACGAACGTGGTGGTGATGGTGCCGACGGCGCCCGACACGAAGCGCAGGAGGACGCACATGGTGTCCTCCGCCGTGTAGCCATGGGCCAGGCGGCTCGTGGTCGCCGAGACGGACTCGATCGGACCGAGGATGCGGATGGCCGCATCCACGGCATGCGGGCCGAGATCCATCCAGGGGCCGCCACCCTGCTCCATGGTCCGGATCTGACGCCAGTAGCCGGCATCGGGGTAGTCGAAGCCGGCCGCGAGCCGGAGCTCGATGGGGGTGCCCACGGTCCCCGCCGCCACCGCTCGGGCCGCTGCCGCGACGGGTGGGGCCCAGGCCATGCAGTGCGCCACGAACAGGCGTCGGTCGGCGAGCCGCGCGGCGTCGGCCATCCGGACAGCCTCTGTCATGTCCAGCGCCATCGGCTTCTCCACCACGACGTGGAGCCCTCGTTCGAGCGCCATGATCGCCTGGGGCGCATGGAGGTGGTTGGGGGTCACCAGGTGGACGACATCGACCAGGTCGGGGTCCAGCGCGCCCAGGTCATCGGTGGCGGTCGGGACGCCAAGTCGCGTGGCAGCCGCCTCCGCGTTGGCGAGGGACCCCGAGACGACCGCCACGAGCGATGCGTCCGGTGACGACTGGATCGCGGGCCCGATCCATTCGACCGCGAACTCACTGGTGCCGGCGAGCGCCCATCGAACGGGAGTGGAGGGCTCGTCCATGGGCTTGATGCTGCTCATGGTCGTGAGCATAGGTGGCGAGAGCTCGGTCGCGGTGGCCCGGGATCGCGTAGGCCTCATCGGGCGGGGCCTCGATGCCGATCGTCGTGTGATGCTCGTCGTCGCTGTGATCCGCGTCGTCGGGCCCGATCCCAACGGCCCCCGACTGCGGGCCATCGGGCTCATGCGCGGATCGCCCGTGGTGCGGTTCGATGGACACCGACGACCGACCGACGCATCGACACCGCACGGGGTCGCCAAGCGCGTCGAGGGGTCCGCCATGGTCAGCGCATCCAGTACCTCGTCCCGCGAGCGGTCACCCGGTGCTCACGCAGGGCCGCACGGGCGTGCGATCGGCTGGCTCGCCGGCGGCGTGGCAGGGGTGGCCATCCTCGGTGGCGTCGCGGCGGCGTGGCGCCTGTGGGACCAGCGCGTCCTGCGGCCGGGCACCGGGCCCGCCTACGAGCCATGGCATGCGGACCTCCGGGCAGGGACACCACTCGCGCTCGTGCGGGCGGCCGTCCTCGCGTCGAGTGCCCACGACATCCAGCCGTGGCGCTTCCGGATCACCGACGACTCGATCGAGCTCCTGGTGGATGAGGGCCGATCCCTCGGTGCACTCGACCCGCTGGGCCGGGAGCGCGACCTGGGGCTGGGCGCCGCCCTGGAACACCTGGTCCTCGCTGGCCCACCGAACGGCTACGCGGCCCACGCCACGATCCTGCCGGACGATGCACGGCCCGACCTCATCGCCAGGGTGGCGCTGACCCGCGAGCCGGCGGCCGTCACGGCACCGCCTGCCACTGCACCGCCTGTCGAGCCACTGTTCGATGCGATCCCGCATCGCCATACCGATCGCACGGCCTGGGACACGAGTCGCACGGTCACCGCATCCGCCCTCGTGCGGCTCGCGCACGAAGCCGTGTGGCCGGCCCATGTCGTGTGGCTCTCCGGCGAGGAAGCGACGCGGTTCGGCGACCTCACCGTGGACGCGACCACGGCCATCGTGGAGGACGCCGAGCAGGCGACCGCCGACGCGCACTGGTACCGCCAGGACTGGCACGCCATCGAGCGTGACCGGGACGGCATCACGATCGATACGGTCGGTCTGCCGAGCGCGGTGCGCGTCCTCCTGCGCTGGGGCCCGCCGATGCCCGGCACGACCCTCCAGCGTGGCTGGGTCAGCGCGACCCGTGATCGCCACGTGCGGACCGCGTCAGCGTTCGGGGTGATCGTCGTGCGAGACCCCGCCGATCGGGCAGAGCGCATCGCGGCGGGTCGGTCGTTCGCTCGACTCCACCTCCGGGCGACCCTCGATGGTGTCGCGGTGCAGCCCTTGAACCAACTCCTCGAGCGGGTCGATCGGGAACGCGCGACGGGTCACGAAGGCACGTTCACGGCGGCGCTGCACGGCCTGTTGCCGGCCGCGACAGGGGCCGTCATGGCGTTCCGCGTCGGCTATTCGAAGGCGCGGCTGACACCCAGCCCTCGACGCCCGGCCGAGCAAGTGATCGTGGCGTGACGTCGGCGATCGACCTCTGCACGGCTCGCCTGGGACCGGCGCCGCACGCACGCCACTGCCGCCGCATGTAAGCCGCTGGTAAGGACCGCGCGCTAGGATGCCCGGATGCGAACGACGTTCGTGATGGACCCGCCGCCCATCGTCGAGCACTGGCTGGAGCGCCGCCGCGCCCTGGACCAGGACCGCTATGACGAGGTCTGGGAGGGCGAGTACCACGTGGCACCGGCAGCGAGTGGTCCTCATGCACGGGTGGACCACCTCCTGGCGCGGATCCTGGGACCGTTGGCTGACCGAGTGGGTCTGGTCGGGGGTGGGCCCTGCAACATCGGCACGCCAGGCGACTACCGTGTCCCGGACCAGGCGTACATCCGCGACTGGCAGGACCGGACGTGGTACCCCACGGCTGCCATCGTGGTCGAGATCGTGTCCCCGGACGATGAAAGCCGCGCCAAGCTGGGCTTCTTCTTCCGCGTCGGCGTGGAGGAGGTCCTCATCGTCGACCCGTCGACCCACACCGTCGAGTGGCTGGAGCGCGGTCCGGAGGCCTTCCGCTCTGCCGCCGGGAGCACGCTCCTGGGCATCACGGGCGACGAGCTGGTGGCCGCGATCGCCTGGCCGACCTGACCGGCCTCGGGGGCCGACGTCGCGGCCCGGCGAGCCACACGCACCACAGAGACCTTTCAGGAGATCGTGTACCGCTCGCTCGCCATCCCGGACCGACTCCATCTGGCCGCAGCCTACAAGGCGCTCGAGACGATGGTGGCGTCCACTTCGATGTGGTGCCGTCGATCCAACGCATCGAGTGAGACAGGACGAGGCGAATCACGCCCGACCTGCTCTCCTCAGGGCTGCGCCGTCAGGTCCCAGTCGTAGATGATGTGTGGCTGGGGCGCGTATCGGCCGACCATCCGTGGCGTGAAGGCGGTGCCATACGGCATCTGGAGCCAGTAGGAGGGCGGCGCGAACCCCACGTTGGCGTCGCCCTCGTAGGATCCGTCGCAGCCGGTGTGGGTCACCGTGCCGTGGAGCCGGACGATGGCCGAGGCCAACGCGACGAGCGGCCCCGGCTGGGACTCGTCGCCCGCATACACGGAGATCCACGCGCTCTCCGCAGGGGATCCGGGCCCGGCCTCACCGCCGATGATCTCTGCCTCGTCCGGGACGAGGGGCTCCGTCCCATGGCCCTTGGAGGATTCGCAGGCGCCACCCCCGGGCGTCCAATCCACGGTCCAGGTGAGGGTGCCTGACTCCAGGTCGTACCGCGCCGAGACCGCATCGCTGGCACCAGGGACGTAGCGGAAGACGAGGTCTGTCGCGTTCGCGACGGCGTATGACTGACCGCCGGCCACGAGGTGCTCGGAGCGCACCGTGCCGGTGATGGTCATGGGCCAGGTGTCCCCGAACGCGGTCGGTTCGGGCTCGACGGTCGACGCAGGTCCTGTCCCGAGGCCGGGGGTCGACGTGGGCTCGGGGGTCTGGCCGGCGGCCGGGGCGACAGCCGCGGCGAGCGCCACGGCACACAGCCACCCGACGAGCGCTGCGAACCGTGGGCGGTGGGGCAGAGGGCGTGCCATCACGGACGATCGTAGGGTCGCGGCCGGCCATGGGTCAAGCGCACCACGGATCCACGCGGTGGACGGGTACAGACGTTTGACGCACGGCGGGACTGGACCCATGCTCGCCCGATGACCAGGCGGACCTTGGCGACAGCCCGCGATGCCGGGTCTGCACGCGCCATGATCGGCCGCCGCCATCCAGGCGTTGCAGTGCTCCTCGCCGGCGTCCTGCTGGTCGTGCCCGGTCTCGACAGGAGGACCACCGTGACCGCAGCGACCCCGGCCGCCACCGATCCCGCGTCCGCTCGGCGGGTCACCCTCGGCAGCTCCGTGGTGGGCTTCGGGCATCTCCTGGGCTCGGGCAGGGCGCAGCCGTTCGTGACGGACCCTGCCTATCGCCAGCTGCTCCTCGACCACTTCGATGGCCTCACGCCGGAGAACCAGCTGAAGTGGGAGGTCGTCCACCCTGTGCAGGACCGCTATGACTTCGGCCCGGCGGACGCCATCGTCGCCTTCGCGGAGGAGCATGGCATGCCGGTGCGCGGCCACGCCCTCCTGTGGCACAACCAGAACCCCGCGTGGCTCGTGGCGGATCGCTACACCGATGACGAGCTGCGGGACATCCTCCGGGACCACGTCACGACCGTCGTCGGCCGGTACGCGGGGCGCATCGGCCAGTGGGACGTGGCCAACGAGATCCTCGATGATGCGGGGAACGCCCGCTCGGAGAACCCGTTCATCGCGCGCCTGGGCATGGGCATCGTGGCGGATGCGTTCCGCTGGGCGCACGCGGCGGACCCGGACGCGACGCTCTTCCTCAACGACTACAACGTGGAGGCCATCGGCCCCAAGAGCGATGCGTACCTCGCCCTCGCCCGTGACCTGCTGGCGGAGGGTGTACCCGTCGGTGGCTTCGGCGTCCAGGGACACCTCGCGCTCCAGTACCCGTTCCCCTCGACCCTCGAGGCGAACCTCCAGCGCTTCGCGGACCTGGGGCTGGAGCTCGCCATCACGGAGCTCGATGTGCGCATGCGGTTGGCCGGCGATCCGACCGACACGCAGCTGACGGCGCAGGCGGACATCTATCGACGCGTGGCCGAGGCCTGCCTGGCCGTCGATGCGTGCACGTCCATCACGCTCTGGGGCTCGCCGGACGCCTACTCCTGGGTCCCTGGCTTCTTCGCGGGGGAGGGCGCCGCCACGCCGTTCGACGCCGACGGCACGCCGAAGCCCGCCTGGGATGCGCTCCAGGAGGCTCTTGGGCGGATCGAATGAGCGTCGTGGATGATCCTTCGTGCGGGGAGTCGCGGCATCAAGGGCCGGCATCCCGTGGCGCGCGAGGTTCCGGGATCGTGAGCCGTGTGACCGAGGCCTCGTTGATCGCGTAGGCCCACGGACCAGGACCGACCGTCGCGATGATGTCCTCCAGTGTGTCCCAATGGCGAACCACGCGGCACAGGTAGGTCCAGCTGCTGCCGGGCGGGTCACGTCGGCCTGCGATCCAGAACGACCGCAGACCGTACGATCGATACACGGTCAGCTCCCCGAAGCGACGCCGGATCGATGCGTCCCTGGAGATGACGACCAGGTCTCGGCCCGCGACCACCGTCATCCAGTCCGGATCCTTTGCGCCAAGAGGGACCTCCGGGAGCCTGCGATGCCCCGGATGGACGACGTCGCGACGCACGCTCGCAAGGGCCCGCGCGATGTCAAGCGAGGTCTCATCGATGAAGAAGCGCGGCCGGGTTCGCTGACCGGTGTCCACGACCGAGCCCGCTCAGACCGCGGTCGCCGTCCTTGGCCGTCGTATCGACTCGTAGCGGATGGCCTCGTTGACCAGGTCGACATCCAGCGCATAGAGCTCGGCGATCTGCTCCACGGGGTCGCCCGCTTCATGCAGCTCCGCGATGACCTCGGTCGGGACGCTCCGCACGACCGGCCTGCCCGCCTGCCGCTCGGGGTCGATGTAGACCCGAAGTCCTCGCTCGGGCTGGAGCCGCCGGACCACCTGGTCGAACTCGACGGCGTCGACGAATCGTTGCGCAGGGAGCGCCAGCACGAGCTGGTCGTTCCTGACGACGACGAAGCGGAGTCGCTGACTGGTGCCGGCCTCCTCCTGCACACGCCGGACGAGCTCGTTGCCGTGCGGCTCCAGCCACGTGCTCGCGTAGGCGAGCGGGTATCGGACGCCGAGCTCGTCCCGCAGACGCTCGACCGTTGGCCGGAGGTGGACCATCGGGACGCCGGCGTCGCGGTACTCCGCAAGCAGGCGGGTCTCGACGAACTCACCCCACGTGACGACATCCGATCCCGTGGCTTCGAGGCGCACGACGGGTGGGTACGGCCGCCGGCGCTGGTACCCGTCGATCCACCGACGCGCTGTGCCTGGACGCAGTCTGAGCACGTCATCGACCTCGGCCATGCCATACACCGGTCGTTCGAGCAGACTCACGACGCTGTCCATGTCGCGCATGCTACCTCCACCGTTCATCCAGGCCCGGAGGGCGACCGGGTCGGACCCAGGCCGCCCGTCTCGCTCCGTGCCGAACGATGTGGTCGATCGACGCTGCCGTGCGTCGTCGCTGATGGTATCGCGCGACACCCGTCAACGGCGTCGCCCAAGCCCCGCAGGCTGGCGATCGATCGGTGTTGGCATCCCGTCCGTGATCACCTGGCGTGGACTACCCGGCGGCCTCCCGGATCACCTCCGCCAGCACCACGGCCTGGTTGTGCTCGCGGTCCGTCGCGCCGTACACGAGGGTCAGCGTGCCCGACCTCGCGATCGCCACCAGCGCATCGACGCGTGCCTGCATCGCGGGCGTCGACAGCTCCGCCCGATAGCGCTGCTGGAACTCGTCCCAGCGCGCCGGGTCATGACCGAACCAGTGCCGCAGCTCGTCGCTGGGCGCGATGTCCCGATCCCACGAGTCGAGGCGCAACGCCTCCTTCGACCGCCCACGCGGCCAGACGCGATCGACGAGCACCCGATGACCGTCATCGGGCCCCGGCGGATCGTACGCGCGGGCGATCCGCACGGTCACGGCGAGGGTCAGTCCGTGCCGGCTTCCATGGCCGCCGCGTCGAGGGCGTCATCCTCGTCCGCCTCCACGCGCGGGTTCGCGGCGATGCGTTCGGCACCACCCGCCTCCAGCATCCCGAACAGCTGCCCGCCGCCCACCAGCTCCTGGCGCTGCGCGGCATACAGCTCCAGCTTCGCGCGTGAGTCGGCGATGTCCAGGTTGCGCATGGTCAGCTGGCCGATGCGGTCGGTCGGGCCGAACGGTGCGCTCTCGGCGCGCTCCATGGTCAGTCGCTCGGGCTGGTAGGTGAGCGCCGGACCGGTCGTGTCGAGGATGGTGTAGTCGTCGCCGCGCCGGAGACGGATGGTCACCTCGCCCGTCACGGCTGACGCGATCCAGCGCTGGATCGACTCGCGGAGCATGAGCGCCTGGGGGTCCAGCCAGCGACCCTCGTACAGCAGTCGGCCGAGGCGTCGGCCTTCCTCCGCGTAGTTCGCGAGGGTCCCCTCGTTGTGGATGGCGCACAGCAGTCGCTCGTACGCGATCCACAGGAGCGCCATGCCGGGCGCCTCGTAGATGCCCCGTGACTTGGCCTCGATGATGCGGTTCTCGATCTGGTCGGACATGCCCAGACCGTGTCGACCGCCGATGGCGTTCGCCTCGCGCACGAGCGCGACCGGGTCGTCGAGGTCGATGCCGTCGAGGCCCACCGGGCGCCCACGCTCGAACCGGACCCGCACGTCCTCCGGCTCGATGACCACGGATGGGTCCCAGGAGCGGACACCCATGATGGGCTCGACCGTCTCGAGCGAGACATCGAGGTGCTCGAGGGTCTTGGCCTCGTGGGTCGCGCCCCAGATGTTCGCGTCGGTGGAGTAGGCCTTCTCCTTCGCATCCCGGTAGGGGAGGCCATGCTCCACGAGCCACTGGCTCATCTCCGCCCGACCACCCAGCTCGGTCACGAAGTCCGCATCCAGCCACGGCTTGTAGATGCGCAGGTCCGGATTGGCGAGCAGGCCATAGCGATAGAACCGTTCGATGTCATTGCCCTTGAACGTGGAGCCGTCACCCCAGATATCGACGCCGTCCTCGTGCATCGCGCGCACCAGGAGCGTGCCCGTCACCGCGCGACCGAGCGGGGTCGTGTTGAAGTACGCGCGACCCGCGGAGCGGATGTGGAACGCACCACAGGCGAGCGCCGCGAACCCCTCCTCGACGAGCTGCGCGGTGCAGTCCACCGCGCGTGCGATCTCCGCGCCGTACTGGATGGCGCGGGCCGGGACGCCGCTGATGTCCGGCTCGTCGTATTGGCCGATGTCCGCGGTGTAGGCGCACGGGATGGCGCCCTTGTCGCGCATCCACGCGACCGCGACCGAGGTATCGAGGCCGCCCGAGAAGGCGATGCCCACGCGCTCTCCGATGGGCAGGGAGGTGAGGACCTTGCTCACGCCACGCGTCCGTTGTGCTGCATGACGTCCACTCTCGCACAGCGCCGGATGTGATGCGCGGTCAGGGGCAGGCAGCCGGTCCGAGGGGCGTCCCGTCCGTGGTCAGACCGTAGCCACGCGGGAACCGCGCCCCGTCACAGGGCGCCTTGCCGGTGCGCCGCGCATCGTCCGGCGTGCGTGGCCACGTGAACGGGGTGGTGCCACCGAATGGCGCCTCACCGACGAGCACGTCCACCACACCCGCGCCCTCCGTGCCCGGCAGCCACGCCGCGATCACGACATCCGCTGACGCCAGCACCTCGTCGAGCAGCACCGGTCGACCCGACAGGAGGACGACCACCAAGCGGTCCACCTTGGGCCGCAGCTGATCGAGGAAGCCACCCGTCCGGATGGCCAGCGTGGCCGAGTCACCGACGCCCTCCGCGTACGGCTCCTCGGCGAGCACCACGACCCCCACGTCCGCGAGGAGGCCCTCCGCTCCGGCTGCGGGTCCCACGGCCAGCAGCCGACCACCGATGCGGTCACGCAGCGCGTCCGCGATCGTGGTGCCGGGGGTGATGGCGCCCCGACCGCCCTGCCAGGTGATGGTCCAGCCGCCCGACTGGGCACCGATGTCACTGGCGCCGCTGCCCACGAGCAGGACCGTGTCATCCGGGTCGATGGGCAGGCTGCCGTCCGTGGCGAGGAGCACCGCGGACCGTGCCACCGCCTCGCGGGCGAGCGCTCGATGGACCGCCGACCCGACCACGGACGGATCGGTCGCCGGGGGCATCGGATGCTCGAAGAGGCCCATCTCCAGCTTGACCCGCAGGATGCGCCGGACCGCGTCCTCGATGCGGTCCTGGGTGATGGTCCCGGTCGTTAGACCCGCGCGGACCGCATCCTGGAAGCGCTGGCCGTCATACGGGACCATGACCATGTCGATGCCGGCGCTGATGGCCATCGCCACCGCTGTGTCGAAGTCGGGATGGACCTGGTCGACGCCCGCCCAGTCGGAGACCACGAAGCCCGTGAAGCCCAGCTCGCCCTTGAGCAGGTCCGTGAGCAGGCGGTGGTCGGCGTGGACCTTGCCGTCCCGAGTGCTCGAGAAGGAGGCCATGACGATGCGGGCGCCCGCCGCGAGTGCGGCTTCGTAGGGCGGCAGGTGGATGGCCCGGAGCGTGACCTCGTCGACATCGGTGACGCCCTGGTCGAGGAGGTAGTCGCCGGTGGTCGCCGAGCCGAAGGCGGTGCCGCCATCGCCCAGGAAGTGCTTGGGCGTGGCGAGGACAGCGGTCGGGTCGGCCAGGTCTGTGCCCTGGAGACCCTGGATCGCGGCCGCACCCAGCTCGCTGACGAGCGTCGGATCCTCGCCGAATGCCTCGTAGGTGCGGCCCCAGCGCACGTCCTGGGGGACCGCCACGACCGGCGCGAAGTCCCAGCGGATGCCCGTCGCGACCATCTCCTCCGCGGTCGCGCGCGCCACCCGCTCGACGAGCGCCGGGTCACCGGCCGCACCCAGCCCGATGGCATGCGGGAAGATCGTCGCGCCACGCACGTTGTTGTGGCCGTGGATCGCGTCGACGCCGTACAGCATCGGGATGGCGAGGCGTGTGGAGAGGGCGGCGTCCTGGTACGCGGCGACCATCTCGCGCCAGTCGGTGACGTCGTTTCGGGTGGGAGCACCGCCACCGCCGCTGAGCACGGACCCCAGGTGGAGTGAGGCCACGCCAGCCGAGTCCACCGAACCCATCTCCAGCTGGGTCATCTGGCCGATCCGCTCGTCGAGCGTCATCTCGGCGATCAGGGCGCTGGCGCGCTCCTCGATGGGGCGGGAGGTGTCCAGCCAGGGCCGCTCGGTCGCCTGCGTCGCTCCCGCTCCGGGCAGGACGATGGCGGCGAGGAGGGCGATGACCGGCACGACGCTCAGGCGCACGTCGCCATCCTCCCACACGACACCACCCTGGTCGCCGCGACCGCGATGCGGCATGCCGCATCGCGCCGTGCGCGGTAGACTCTTCATCCGTCCACGGCGGACCCCGCTGGCGAGTGGCCTAACGGTAAGGCACCTGACTCTGGATCAGGGGATTGAAGGTTCGAATCCTTCCTCGCCAGCCAGCTTCCTGAGCACGAATGAGGCCCTTCCGGGCGACCGGAGGGGCCTTCGTCATGGTGGCGTACCACCGCGCGTATCACCTGGGGCGGCGCCATTCAGCCCGCCAGGATGCCCCGCATCCGGTCGGCCGCCTTGCGGCTGATGGTCGGCGTGAGGTGGCCGTAGAAGTCCACGCTCGTGGCGAACGTCGAGTGCCCGAGCACCTTGGACACGTTCGCCAGCTCCTCGCCCGCCTCCAGCATCAGGGTCGCGTACCCGTGCCGGAGCTGGTGGAACGACTGCCGGGGTAGCCCGGCCCAGGCCGGCGTGGGCACCGACCCCGTGGCCATCGGTCGCGACCTGGACAGGTACCTGTCCAGGTCCTACGCCCGCTCGGGCGGGGTACGGCGGCGATGAGCCACGAGCGCGTCTGTCTCCACGATGCCGGTCACTGGGTGGTAGCCATGGCGGTTCGCTAGGATGACGCCTCGACGACACACGGCAGAGGAGTGGGGATGCGACGACTGGCAGTGGCGATCCTGCTAGCGGGGATGATGGTCGTGCCCGCGGCGGCGGCGCAGGAGGCGCGACCAAGCCCGTCGCCGGTACGCGTGCTATGCGTCTTCATCTCCGGTACAGACGCACCGATGACGTCTGCACCGCTCGTCCGCGGCATCCTGGACCGCACCGTCCGAGTGCTGCTGGTCGTGGATGCTTGCACTCGGAGCGATCTCGCGCCGGAACCGACTCCGTCCGCCATGCCTACTGCATCGCCAGTGTGGGAGAGGGAGAACGCCAACCTGTCGTGGCGGTGGCTCTCCGACGGCGAGTACGAATGCTCGGCCTCGGCCACCAGATGCTGGGGCCTGGCAGTGCGAGCGGACAAGGGTTGTCCGAACGGACTGGAGGTCGAAGTGGACATCGAGGATGGCGAGGAGGATTTCGTCGACCACGTGACGCTGCGCCGGACCAAGGCGCTCGGCGCAGGCAAGGTCGCCCGTTTCGTCATCGAGACCGACGAAGAGGGCGCCGAATGGGCGGACATCGACGACATCGGATGCGTTCTCCCGCCTTGGACGCGGACGTATCGGGGTAGCGGCGCCGACGACCGTTTCATCCGGCTGCCAGCAGCCGACGACGTCAGGGCTCGCTTCACCGTTCGCGCGACCCACTCCATCGGCTGCGTGACCGGTGTGTACTTCGGTTCAGGGTCCAGCCGCGAGTCCATCGACGAGTTCGATCTGTTCTTCTCCGGGCGACGCACCCTCACGAGGAACGCCGACGTGACCTACGACGTGGGCGCAGGCCGGAACCACCTCAAGGTCATCTCGAGCTGCCCCTGGACGCTCAAGCTGACCGGCAGGCGCTAGCCTCGACCCCGAAGCTCCGCCGATGAGCAGGCAGCGTATAAGCCGCCGGTAAGAGTCCTCAGGTACCCTGGCGCCGAGGCCGCGCTCCCGAGCACCTCTCGGAGCATCCTGGAGCCGCCGTCAGGTGCCACGACGCGGCCTCACCGCTTGCGCCTGTGTCTCCGGGCTGACTGTTCGCCTGGTCTTCGGCTCGCCCCTTGTCTCGGCCCTGCAGGTAGGCCATGACGACCACGCCAGCGACCACGGTGCCGACGACCGCCGCCAGTGGGACGGGTATCCCAAGGATCGCGGCGATCCTTCCTCGCCAGCCAGCTTCCTGAGCACGAATACGGCCCTTCCGGGTATCCGGGAGGGCCCCTTCGACATGGTGCGTACCACCTGAGCCGCCGGTCACCTACCGTCAAGTGGTGTAGCAGGGTCCCGCATCGCCCTCCGAGGACGACACGCATCGTTCAGCTCGCCATGAGCAGTTCCGCGAGGAGGTGCGGTTCGTGAGTCCACAGCTCCTGCCCGGACAGGAGTCACTATGGACCCGGTCAGAGGCAGGCGGGCGCCCTGAGAGCGGGCCGCGCTTCCCGGACACCGGAACGGAAGGCCCTTAGGCCCGACCCAGAGCGTCCCGGGCCACCATCAGGTACCACGACGTGGCTTGGTCATGACCGATCGGTCCCCGGGCCGACTGCACAGCGGGTGATCTCTTAGCAGGACTTGCTGACCTTGCGGATCGTCCGCACCAGCTTGTCGGGTCCGGACCGCTTGTCCCAGAACTGCACGACCCCACGGACGCGGTGGTAGTAGTTACGCGCCGCAGGGCCGATGTGCCAGCCCGTACGGCCGAACGTTACGTAGTAGGAATCGCTGTTCGCCGGGAACGACTTGCTGGTCATCCACGCGCTCCGGGCTACGACTTTCCACTTGGAGCCGTCCCATCGCTGGAGTTCACCCCGGGCCCTCATGTAGTTCACGGGGGTCGATCCGTGCTCGTATCCGCGCAGCTTGAGGGCCACCTTGCCGTAGCCGAACTTCCCGCCCGAGGTCGTGCAGACGTTCTTCCGGACCGTCACTTGGTAGGAGCCGGCCGCAGAAGTCGGTGCAGCTCCCAAGGTCAGGGTGCTAGCCAGTGCCATGGCGCATGCCATCGACAGTACCCTTCGTCTCATACCGGTAGAACCTCCTCCTAGGCAGGCTCTCATCTTGCGGCATTCGCGAGGCTGGCGGCAACCCCGCACGGTAGGCCTAGGGAGGGAAGGTCTGACCTCCCGATGCCGGCCTCGGTGACTGGCTTGAGTTTGGTCAGGTCGGGTGGTCGTGTGGGTCTGCCGCGACCGGGGCCGTCCAGGCGTCGAGCCGTTCCTCGATCTCGCGTGACAGCGAGTGCTCGAGGTACAGGTCCGCCGAGGGATCACGCGAAGTCATTCGCCTATCGTCAGATACCGTCCGCCGAGGAATCAAGCGAACGTGGAACGTGTGTTCAGTTCGCTCGTCACCGTGATCCGGCTCCGGATCCAGTCCAGCCAGGCGTCGAGCCCCTCGCCGGTGCGTGCGCTCAGCCGGATGACCGTGGCGGCCGGGTTGACCTGGGCCAGGTTGCGCTCGAACAGCGCGAGGTCGAAGTCGAGGTAGGGCAGCAGGTCCACCTTGTTGACCAGCACGACCTCCGACGCCCGGAACATGACCGGGTACTTGAGCGGCTTCTCCTCGCCCTCGGTGACGGAGGCGACCATCGCGCTGTGGTGGGCGCCCACGTCGAACTCGGCGGGGCACACCAGGTTGCCCACGTTCTCCACGAACACCATGTCCAGGCCGTCGAGGTCCAGCCGGTCCAGGGCGTTGGCGACCATGGGCGCGTCCAGGTGGCACTCGCCGCCGAACCCGTTCGCGGTGTTGAGGAGCGAGACCCGGGCGCCCGCGGCGGCCAGGCGGTCCGCGTCGATGGAGGTCTCGATATCGCCCTCGATGACCCCGATCCGACCGGCGTCCAGCCGGGCGAAGGTCCGCTCCAGGATCGCCGTCTTGCCGGCACCCGGCGAGGACATGAGGTTGATGGCGACCACGTGCGCCGCGTCCAGGCGCTGGCGGTTGCGCGCGGCTTGCCGGTCGTTCTCGTCGAAGATCCGCTCCAGGACGGCGATACGCTCCGGGCCGGTGGCATACCCGGAGTGGTCCCCGCCGTCGTGCGGGTGCTCGTGGTCGGTGTGCGTGTGCTCCGTGCCGTCCTCGTGTCGATGGAATCGACCCATGTCACACCTCCGCGAGGTCGAGCGCGGTGAGGAGGAGCTCCTCACCCGTGGTGATGTCGAGCGCCGTGCCGTCGCATCCGGCGCACACCAGGATGAGCGCCTGCTCGATGGTCGTGACGTGGCCGCAGTCGCGGCAGGTCGCGGCCACCGGCACGGATTCCACGTCCAGCACGGAACCCGCGAGCGGCGTCCCCTCCGCGACGAGGCGCCAGCAGGAGCGGAGCGTCTCGGGGACCACCTGCCGCAGCTGACCCACCTGGAGGTGGACCACGGCCACCGGTCGCCCCTCCGCGGCGCGATCGACGATGCCCGAGATCCGCATGCACAACGACAGCTCATGCACGGTCGTGCCTCCTCCTCGGAGGGTACCGGACGACGACGCTCCTCGCGGGATCCACGGACCGGGTGCGTGGCCGAGGGTCGTCCTCGCGCGGTCGTGCTCGTGCGAGCGGATCGTCAGAGGTGGCCGGCCCTCCGCGGCACCCAGCGATACAGCCAGGCGCGTCGGCCGGTCTCGCGCAGCCGTCGATAGGAGCCGCGTTCCTGGTCCTGCTGTGCCAGGCGCTCGGGCGGGATGAGCCCCTCCACGGTCAGCTGGTCGCCGTCCTGGGGGCCACCCTGGAGCTCGATGGTCACGGCGGACGCTTGCTCGACGGACATGCCCGGACCGTACACGCGCTCACCAGACCGCCACTCGAAACCGAGGTACCGGGTGGACCGGGACCGTCGGCCCCTACCGGCCCTGCTGCCCAGCATCGTGCACCGGCGATCGTGGTCCCGCGGGCGCGGAGCGGCGCCGACCCGAGCGGGCTACCCACGACAGGGACCATCGGATGCGCGCGTGCCCGCCGCGTGCGCATTTCTAGACCAGTCGTTATGGTGGTACGTGCAGGGCGCTGCGCGAGCATGCACATCCCCCACGGATACGCAACCTCCCCAGGTGCGCCCTGCGTCCCCTCGCCACCGGACGCGAAGGACCGCGCTGTAACGATCCCACGCGGTGCGCGTCCGGGTCCCCGATGAGCGGCGAGGATGGCGGGCACCTGCCCGACCGGGGGGTCCCAGCATGAGGCGCCGATGGTGGACCGTACCCACCGTGGCCCTCTGCATGGCCATGGCCGCCACGCCGATGCCGATCGTGGCGGCCACGCCATCCATCGCGGACCTCCAGGTCCACATCGGCGGCTACGAGCCGTCGTGGCGCATGTTCGGCGACGACGTGGACGCCGACACGGGCGAGGGAGGCAGCGGGATTGCCGAGCCCGGGAGTTGGACGGCCGAACCGACGCGTCAGGGCGACCGCCTGCGGCTCCGAGTGACCATCACCCCGCCCCCGGTGAACCCGGTCCTTGGCCCCGGACCAGCGTCGCTCGTGACGGGTGTCGGTGTCGAGTACGGGAGGCGGAGCGGCGGCGATGTTGGCTACGGACAGCGGCTCGGCTTCACCTGGACGCCGATGGAGGACTGTGCGGGTGATCCGTGCAGCTACACCGCGGACGTGACCGTCCGGCTGCGTCCGGCGCGCCGTCTCATCGCCTCGATACGCGACATCGAGTCCCCGGTGGTCGTCATCGGCTTCACCCTTGTGCGCACGTTCGGCGAGGGTGAGTGGCTGCAGGTGTCGACGACCCAGGATCTGGAGGACGGACTGCGCTCCCAGCCGGTCTCGCGGCTCACCGCCGCGGAGGGCTGGATCCCGCAAGCGGCGGTGGTCCCGACGGGTGAGGCGCACATCACGGGGCTCCGAGATGGACCGAACCTCGGCATCGATGAGCTGACGCGGCTGCTCGACCCGGCTGGGCCGGGATCGGCACCCGTGCCGACGGTCACGGTCCGGCTGGACGTCCAGGCGACCGGTTGCCGTGCGCACCAGGCGGTCCAGCTCGTGGACGCGTGGGGCACGCTCCCGCTCGCCGGCTCCATCGCGACGGTGGGACCCGCGGGCATCCTCGCGGCCGTCCCGGATCGCACGTCGTGGTCGGTGGCCGTCGGTGGGACGGTGGTCGGCACGGTGGATGTCCAGGGCGAGGACCGGATCCTGGCGGCCACGGTCGCGTGTCGGACCGCTGCGGACGGTGACGAGACGGCCGACGGCACCCTCACCGTGGCGTCGGTCTCGGAGCCGCTGCCTGCGCCGCCGGACCCGTTGGCTTGGCTGGTGGCGGTGGAGTCGTTCCGTCGCGACCGACCGGTCACGCCGTCACTGCCCGCAGCCATTCGGACGGGCTTCATCGTCATCGAGCGGACGTACGAGCGCGGGTGGAGTGTCGCGCGATCGAGGGACGGGCTGCGCTGGCGGGACGCCACCGACGCTCGACTCCCGGCACCCCTCCGACGCGACGCCGTCCGGGGGCCGCGGATCGCCACGGCTGGTGGTCGCGTGGTCCTGGCGGGGATCGTCACCGATGGCCTGGGCGGTGACCGGTTCACGGCCTGGCGCAGCTCGGATGCGCGCAGATGGGCCACAGCCACGGTCACGGCGGCGTCCGGTCGGCCTCCCGCGACATCCCTCGTGCTGCGCTCGCTGGTCGCGGCGGACGACCGATGGTTCGCGCTCGCGGACGGGGACGGGACGACCGGTGGCTTCGCGTGGTCGAGCACCGACGGGCGGACGTGGACCGGGATCGTGCCGAGGACGCCGGACGGGACGTCGCTCGTGGCGGTGTCCGCTGGTGCATCCCGGCTGCTGGGTGTCGCGCGACCCGATGATCCGGCGCTCCCCGACCTGCTGGTCGGTTCCCCGGACGGGCGTCGCTGGACGACCCTGGCGGCGCTACCGGTCGGTCGGGCCGCGACGATGTCCATCGGTGAGACGTCCACGGGGAGGGTCGTCGCGGCGTTCGGGCGCTCGGTGATCGCGCCCATCGAGGTCTGGGTCTCCTCGGACGACGGTGCTTCCTGGACCAGGACCCTCGATGGCTCCGTGGGCCTGCGGCTCGACGGGGTGACCGTGCGTGACGAGACCGTGGTCGTGGCCGGCTCGATCCGCTACGGAGCGCGAGGGCTCGAAGCGGCTCCCTGGGTCGCCTCCAGCCGGGATGGCGGCGCGAGCTGGCGGGCCGAGATCCCAGTCAACGGGTACGGTGACGGCCGGTGTGCCACGGTCGTGGCGATCGGACCCGCGGCGGCCATCCTGACCGTCAGCGGATGCAGCGGGAACCCGATCCCTCGGTGGCGTGCCGGGCTCTCGAGCGATCGGCCCGTCCCCGATGATGTGTCCCGGACCTATATCGGCCAGTCGATCGCGGCGGCCAGGTCGACGCTCGAGATGTCCAGGATCGCGCTCCCGTCAGCAGGTTCGAAGCCGTCCCGCCCTCGCATGAGCCACTCGACGGTCCGCTGATCCGGGTCGACCAGCAGCACCTCCTCCACGCCTGCGCGGAAGTAGAAGCCGAGCTTGTGGCGGGACTCATCACCGGGGGAGAGGACCTCCACCACGATGACAGCGGTCGTATGCCACAGGCCGCCCCCGCGGTCCCGAACGTACAGCTGGTCCGGCACGCGGAAGTCGCCTGGCCTCCCGATATTGCCTGCTGTGCGCCCGTGGAGGCTGGCCGCACGGGCTTGTGGACCGAGGATGCCGACCACCTGGTAGTCGACATCGCCATGCCGGTCGGTGGGTCCTGGTGACACGTGGTACTCGCCCTCCCAGACCTCGTCGTAGCGGTCCTGGCCGAGCGCACGTCGCTGCGCGAGCCAGTCCTCGACGATGGGTGGCGGGTCCATCACGAACGTCGTTCGCATGGGCGCATCGTAGCGGGCAGGGCTTACCACGCCCTTACCGCGTCCTCCCACAGCTCGTGGGAGCCTCGGACAGCGCGCCCCTATGCCGGCCAGTCGATCGCGGCGGCCAGGTCGACGCTCGAGATGCCCAGGATCGCGCTCCCGTCAGCAGGTTCGAGGCCGTCCCTCCCTCGCATGAGCCATTCGACGGTGTGCGAGTCCGGGTCGACCAGCAGCACCTCCTCGACACCGGCGCGGAAGTAGAAGCCGAGCTTGTGGCGGGACTCGTCGTCTGGCGACAGGATCTCCACCACGATGGCCGCCGTGGGGTAGTAGGTGAGGTCCTGCCAATCGCGGAAGTACGCCTGATCCGGGCCACGGTAGTCGCCCGGCGCACCGATGTTGCAGCCGCCACTGCCCACCAGGCCAGCGCGAGCGGCACGCGGCATCAGGATCCGCACCAGCTCGACCTCGACACGACCGTGTCGTCCCTTGGGCATGGGTGCCACGCGGTACTCGCCCTCCCAGACCTCGTCATAGCGGTCCTGGCCGAGCGCGCGTCGCTGCGCGAGCCAGTCCTCGACGATGGGTGGCGGGTCCATCACGAACGTCGTTCGCATGGGCGCATCGTAGCGGGCAGGGCTTACCACGCCCTTACCGCGTCCTCCCACAGCTCGTGGGGAGCCTGGACAGCGCGGCCCTACACCGGCCAGTCGATCGCGGTGGCGAACTCCACGCCCACGTGTGACATGCGCCGTCGACCGCGAATACCCTATGTAAACGGCGGGTGTCGACCGGAAGACCGCTCCACCGCATCGGGATCCATCGACTCGGCCGCTAGGTTCGGCGCGGATCCCGCATCGCGACCCGAAGCCGCGGGATCGGCGGTGGACGGTCGCCCTCGCCCGCCTCACATCCGCTGCGACGGTCCGCCAAGCGGGATCGAGGTCAGCGGGTCCGTGGCCAGAACAGGGAGATGGTCCTGACCCGGCCGCGGCTCATCCTGGCTTGGCGACGACCGTGATGTCCGGCCGGCCGAGGTCGGCCGCGAGGTCACCGATGAGTCCGACCACCCGATCCCGGTGCTCCGGGGTCGTCCAGACCTCGAAGGCGCGCTCATCGAACCCCGCCATCGGGATCGCCTCGAGGCCGAGTCGCCCCGCGCTGTCGACCAGCGCCCTGCCGAGCGCATCGATCACCCGAGCGTCCTGGTGACCCCCACGCTCCGGGAGCTCGACCAGGAGACGGACCGGCAGGGGACCCTCATCGGGCTCCCGTGGCAGGCTCGCGTACGCCCGCGCGAACCAGTCGCTGTAGGCCTGCCGCGCCTCCGCCCACTCCGCGGTCGTCACGGGCGTCATGGTGGTGGAGCCCACCGTCTCGCGGCCCTCGATGTACCGATGTCCCGGGAGCTCCCGGACACGACCCTCGGCCGCGAGCGACGCGAGCGACGCGTTGAGCTCCGCGGCATCGATCATGTCCCGCTCCCGGTAGTCCACCGCCTCGTGGATCATCCAGAGCTCCACTGGGTCCTCGGGTCCATGCCCGGCGATCGCCCGGGCGATGGTCTCGCGGTAGCGCTCGGTGAGTCCTCGGCTCATGGGTTCATGCTCGCGCGATCGGCCCCGTCACCGGTCATCGGCGGAGCGCACAGGTCTAGGGGCGTCGTGGGGGTCCCGGCTCCCGGAGCCCAGCACGGCGTCGAGGCCCCATAGCAGGTGACGCGATCCATCGTCGTCCGCGCCTGCCGCGGATCGTCGCGCGTGCTCCTCGATGCCGACCCGGGTGAGGATGCCCAGGCACGTGGGCAGGACCTCGCCCACGAACGTGAACGCGGCCGCCGCGTCCTGCTCGTCCACGTACTCGAACCAGACATCCTCCGACAGGAGGAACGGCGCTCTCACCGGGTCGAACCCCGAGAGGTACCAGCGGCGCTCGTCCTCCGTGAGCTCGTCCAGGAGATCCGGGTCCGGCCGCGGCATCCGGCGGCGCACCTCGTCGATCAGGGCGCGCAGACGCTCCCGCTGGTCATCGTCCAGCAGGACGGCCAGCCGCTCGTTCGTCACACGGCCGCTGACCGGGTCCCACTCCGACACCTCGATGGTGAACCGTCCCCGACCCTGGAAGAAGTCGTGGGCGGACGGGACGACGACGAGGTCGGTCTCCACGCCCTCCTCGGTCCGTCGCCAGCTGGCACGTCCCGTCCTGCGATCCCTGCGGAAGCCGAGCGACGTCATGCGGTCGCGCAGGGTCCGTCGCCCGATGGCATGCAGCTCGCTCGCCGGCAGCATCTCGTCACCCGCCTACAGGGTCCAAGGGTTCGACGGGGAAAGGTAGCCACCACATGCATGGGTCAGCTCACGCCCGTGTCACGGATGACCCGGCTCCCGCTCACGCGATCGTGGAAGCCCCGGCCCAGGGGGTCACGGTGGATCGACCAGTACAGGAAGCCGAGCCAGGCCATCTTGGGTATCTCCACCCAGAACCAGAGGTCGCCGGAACGGTCGATCAGCAGGAAGACGATGAGGACGACCCCCTGGAGTGCGAGCCATCGCTTCAGGGCCGCCCGCACGGTCAGGAGGCCGAGGCCGTCGTCCCGGACCACCCGGATGCCACACAGACGCATCCCGATGGTCCGCCCGCTGCGTGTCCAGCAGCCGATGAAGTAGACCGCCGGCACGATCAGGTGCGGCAGGTCCACGATCAGTGCCGTGGGGTCAAGGTCCCACCCGCTGAGCTCCGGACGGATGATCCCGAGCCAGACCTGGACCGCGAAGATCGCCCAGAGGATCGGCACGAAGATGACCAGATCCACGACGTATGCGGCCGCGCGCCGATCGTCGGACGGACGCGGTTCGCCCCCGGCGGTCGCCTTCGTGACGCTCATGGTTGCCCCTGTGTCCGGGTCATGGTGCTACCACCAGGGCCAACGACTAGAGGACATCCTGGATCCAGATTCGGTCCGAAGGGTAATACCCTCGACGGTCGCTCAGCCGCCACCCGTCGTGCTCCCGATCGAGGCGATACTTGAACCTCGCCGGGGCATCCAGCCACGGCAGTGACTCGTCGGTCAGCACCACCGCACGGTCGCCGTTGACCTTGATGTCGACGAACACCGTCGTGCTCGGATCGACGGCCGGCGGCATGTTCCAGTGCACGATGCCCTCGATGGTCGAGGATATGTGCTTCGAACGGGAGGAGTCGTAGGCATCCTGCAGGATCCGATCGCGCTCCGGATCCTTGCGGTGCGACTTGAACGTCCGTGGTGCCTGTTCCTCGAAGGCCCGTCGATCCGCGAGGTACAGCAGCACTCGATCCCGGATCGCTGCGACGTCATCCTCGTCCGTCATGGCTCCACCCCGTACGAGTCCCGTGCCGAAGTGGGTCCGTCAGCTTCCGGCACGATGTGTCCGAGCTCATCGATCAGGGATGACCGTCGATCCGGATGACCCAATACGTCAAGTCGCGCCAGGCGACCAGGAGCCCACCGCTCGATGGTCGGACCAGGGCATCGGCAGGCACCGGCGCAAGGCTCGTGCGCATCACGCGATCCTGGTCGACCCAGCTCCAGACCTCCTCGGGCACGACACGGGACATCCAGCCGCCCCCATCGAGCGTCCCGATGCCTCCCAGGCCGACGAGGAGACGAGGAAGCGCATGCATGCTGAACGAGCCCGACGCGACCTCCATGACCACGAGCGACCCGGAGTCCTCGACGACGAGGCACACCCTTCTGGCATCCACCCTCGACAGGGCCGCGATGCATTCGTCCTGGGAATCGACCGGGAGGTCATCGTATGTCCACGAGGTTCCGGTTCGAGGAGACCACCGCGTCACCTCTGGTGTGGCTCGACTGCCATACGCCGAATAGGCGGCAAGGAGGTCATGGTCGAAGGCGACGACCTCGGTCGGTGTGTCCAGGGCGAGGCGAGCCTGTTCCCGGAACCCGTCGTCCAGCATGATCGTGTCCCCGCCCTCGATCGGGCCACCGCAGACGATCACGCCATCCTCGTACCACCGTGCCATGTACCCCGTTGGCAGCTCGTTACGATGGAGCTGGTCCGATGATCCGCCCAGGATCCAGGATCGCTCGCCATCCGAGAGCAGCAACAGCAGTCGGCCCGACGGAGACAGATCCGCGTCCACGATCGTCACCCCTGCTCCGGCGCTCGGTAGCTGGACCGTTGCCGTCCTGACGATACTGACCGCCTGGACGTCCGTGGAGAGGCTCTCGATCGTGCGGTCCACCTCAGCACGAAGCGATGCCCGGTCCATGTGGTCGAGGACCGCAACGAGATTCCCGCGCGAGTCGGCGAACCACGCGTACCGTCCATCATCCGGGAGGTGGCAGGTCAAGGGACCGCGCGTCGTCGATACCCGACCATCCGATCCAGCCATGACGTGACGATGCTCCTCGCAGTCTTGTCCGCAAGTCTCACACGCCACATCGGAGACCGGCACGCTGGTCTCGCACGAGCGCATCTGGGGCTCGCTCGCAGCGAGCGTCCTCGACGAGCCCGATAGTGCCGCGGCGACGCCGGCCCTGGGGAGCGGTGTGGTGGCCGTGCCTGGTGACCGCCGTGGGGAGGCTCGATAGTTCACGGCAGCATGGGGATCGCCGCCTCGATGCGGTCTTCGTCGCCTGCGACATGCACGACGCAGGCATCTGCTACCCAGAAGGCGACGTGGAACCCCGGATCATGATCAGGGCTATTCGCAGGCGGCGCCGACCACCAGACCTCTCGACCGCCGACCATGCGGCGCTGCCATGTCGAGCCGCGATGCGGACGGGTGATGACGATGCGGAACTCCCGATCGAGTGCCACCTCATCCACGCCGGGGACGCGGTAGACGTTCACGATCAACCCGGCCTCTCGGAGACCCATGCCACACACCACCACGACATCCCGGGGTCGCACCGAGAGACGTTGCAGTGCGCGATCCAACAACCCTGACGCCCATTGGGATGCGGTCTGCGAGTCGATCTCCGCGCCATCCTGCCAGAGCGACGTGGGGATGAGCGCCTCGAGTTGCGGTGCCACGTGCGGTCCACTGTGCAGGCGCTCGCTCGTCCGCGGGACGAGCCCATCGGGGTCGGGACTCGAATCGAGATCGAGACCCAAGTCGCGTTTCGGGCTCAAGGGCGGAAAACCCGGCCTGAAGGGCCCGTCGAGGGCCGCCCACCTCTGATGGAACGCGTCGAGATAGCGTTCATGTGCCGCCCGCGAGGTCGAAGCCATCGCGACCGTCGTCGATCATGTCCGGATCCCTCCCGGGTCGTCACTCGTGCGCCTGTCACGCATGAGGCATCGGGATGGTACGGCGCCGCACGGCGTGCCAGCACGGCTTCGGGATCCCGCTCGTCGCCGATCGCATACGGGCTGTCACACCCCGCTCACCTCCGATCGACGCTGGCTCCGAGGGCGATCCTCGCGCGTCAGCCTCGGGCGACTCACCCTACGGACGATCGGATCCGTAGGGCGCTCCGTACTGCCACGGATGGCGTGGTGGGCATCTGGTGTGTCAGGCTTCGCGGGTCCATCGCATGCCCGGGACCTGGACACCCCGGTACGGAGGCACACATGCAGGTCCGGTCCTGGCGGCGGCGCATGTCCGTCGCCTTGCTGGCAGGGATGCTGGCCGTCTCGTCCGTCGCTCCGGCCGCCGCGGACACGGAGCTGCGCGACACGGGCAAGGTGGGTGCGCACTCCCTGCAGGACACCTTCGCGCAGCCCGGCGCGCGCTGCCGCTACACGGGGGCGAGCTCCTCGACGTCGTTCGAGGGGCCGCTGACCGCCATCAACGTGCGGGCGCCCCGCATCCGCGCACGATCGGGGACGCAGCGCGTGGGCTGGCGGGTGATCGTCCAGCGCAAGCGGCCCGGACAGTCGTGGACCACGGTGCGGCGGACGGCGGTGGTGACGGCGACAGCGACCACGGGCAAGGACGCCAAGCTCGGCCGGCAGCGGGTGGCGGTCAGCGGGCCCTCGTCACCGGGGCCGTCGTTCCGGGTCCTCGTGAAGATGATCTGGTACCGCGGCAGCAAGGTCGAAGGGACCGCGCGACATCGGGTCGATCGGTACCTCGTCGTGGCGGGCTCCACGGCCGGGCTGGTGGAGTCAGGCTCGTGCCCCGGCTATACGGCGTGGGTCGAGGGCTGATCGGACCAGGTCGCGCGGCGTCCGGTCCTCAGGCGGGCATCGTCAGCAGCCGGGCCGGGTTCTCGATGAGCAGCCGGTCGATGGTCGTCGCCGGGACCCCGGCCGCATGGAGTCGCGGCACGATGGTCACGAGGATGTGGTCGTAGCCGGGTCCGCCGAACGCACCCAGGTCGATGCGCATGCACACGTCCTGTGAGAGCACGATGCGCCCCTCCAGCCCGGCGTCCAGCAGCCGCACGAGGGTCTCCAGGCGCTGGGTATCGGTGGGGTGCTGGCGGTCCCGCGGCTGGTAGTAGGCCTCGCGTCCGAAGGTGTCATAGCCGATCGTGCAGCCACGCGCGACGATCCGTCTGACGGCATCGACATCGGCGCGCAGCCGCTCGTCGATGTGCGCCACGCAGATCCGCGCAGGGTCAGCGCCACCGTCCAGCAGCACGTCCAGCACCTCGACGGCGGACTCGGTCCCGGGCGCCGGGTGGACGACGATGGCGGCTCCGGTCCGCAGGGATGCGAGGGCGGCCGCCCGGAGCGAGCGGCGCTCGATGTCCGCCATGGGATACGCGCCTGCGCCGACCTCGCCGATGACGCCGCAGCGCACAGGGCTGCCGTCCGCGCCCACGGTGAGGTCCCGCTCCAGCGCATCCGCGATCTGCGACACGCTCGCGGTGACCATGTCCGCGGGGATGCTGCCGGCCACATACAGGCCGGTGCCCGCGACGACCTGGACGCCGCTGGCGCGGGAGACCGCGAGGAGCCCGCGGAGATCCCGGCCGATGGACCGGTTGGAGAGCTCCACGACGCTCTGCCCGCCGGCCCGCGCGAACGCCGCCAGCTCCGCACCCGCCACCAGGGGATCGCAGAGTCGCAGGTTGTCGCGTGATGCCCATTGCGCACGTCGGATCCGCTGGAGGTTGCCCAGCCGGACGGGGCCATCATCGGCGGGGTGGCCCGATGGACGCCATCGGAACGACAGGTCGCACAGGACGTGCTCGTGGGCCATCGTCCGGCCCAGCCAGCGCGGATCGATATCGCCCGCGACGGTCCGGATGATGCCTGCCATCAGCGGGGCGTGCCCGCGTCCACCGAGGCTCGGGCGTGTTCCTCGTCCAGGACGCGCGCCAGCTCTTCAAGGCGGGTGATCTCCGCCGCGGTCAGTGGTGCCGCCGGCGGCCGTGCCCGCCCGACCGCCAGCCCGGCCCACGCCGCAAGGGTCCGCACCACCGTGATGTCGATGTCCGGACGCGAGAGCCGCAGGTCCGTGATGGGCCACGCGATCCGCTCCATGAGGTGACGGGCCGTCGCGATGTCGCCTTGGTGGAGCGCATCGGACCACGCCCTCGCGTACCACGGCGCGTACGCGAGGCTGGCGGGCGACCAGGCATCGGCACCCATGGCCCAGTAGCCGAGCGCCAGGTCCTCCGACGCACCGATCCAGGTGAGTCGGTCGCCGACCGCGCCGCGCAGCCGATGGAACGCGCGCAGGTCCCCGTGGGCATCCTTGAGCCCGACCAGGTGCTCCGACCGACACAGGTCCAGGAGGTCGGCCGGCGTGAGCCGGAGCGGTCCCCGCTGATACAGCACCACCGGGAGCGCGCCACCGGTCGCGACACCGATCCGCCCGAGGGACCCGGCGGCATCCGCGACATCGTCGGTCGTGGGCAGCAGCAGGACCGCCGCGGCCCCGGCCTCCAGGAGCGCGACCGCCGCCTGCGCGTCGTCCTGTCCGGCCATGAGCGTGCCCATGACCGGTCGTCCGGTGCCCGCGGCGCGCGCCAGCTCCACGCACCGACGACGCTCCTCGATGGTCATCCGGTCACCCTGGCCCAGGGTGCCCGCCGCACAGATCACATCGGCGTGTGGCCCGAGGGCGCGCACGCCGGCGACGAACGCGTCCGCATCGATCCGGTCGTGCTCGTCGAAGGGGGTGAGCGCGAATCCCCAGAGGCCGCGCAGGTCCGGTCGGTCGGTCATCGGGGTCGGTCGTCCGTGGTCAGGATCCGCCGGCTCGTGGCTCGCCCCACAGGGAGAGCGCGGTCCGCCGCAGCAGGTGATCGCGTGCCGCGTCATCCAGGAAGGGCAGCATCCCCACGAGCGCCAGATGCTCCGCGTGCGACGCGGACTCACCGGCCAGCGGCCAGTCGGACGCCCACATCGTGCGGGAGGCGCCGAACGCCTCGAGCACGCCTTCCGCCCATGGCCAGGTGTCCCGATACGGGTAGCCGTCCTGCGAGAGGGCGTACATCCCGGACAGCTTGATGTGGAGCGTCGGGATCCCGGCGAGGTCACGGATGCGCGCCAGCTGGCCGAGGTCGCGGGCATCCACCGGCAGGCCCAGGTGGTCGAACACCTGGGGGACATCCGGTCGCCTGGCCGCGGCCCGCTCGATGAGTGCCGCGCCCGGCAGCCGCATGGTCCACTGGAGCACGAGCCCCGCCGCCGCGGTCGCGTCCACGAGGGCATCCAGCCCGGCGAGATCCGCCTCGGTCTCCAGCGGGCTGGGCCCGAGGTTGACCCGCACCGCGACGACCCCGGCAGCGGCGTGGTCCGGGATGCCCGCCACGGCCGACGGATCACGCGGGTCCACGCCCGCGACGGCGAGGATGCGCGTGGGCACGGCACCGGCCGCTCCCTGGATGTACCCGTTGTCCGGATGGACCATCGCCGGGCTCACGAGCACGGCATCCACACCGCTCGCATCGAGGGTGGCGAGGAGGTCCGCCGGGGAGGCCGCCATCGGCTCCTGGACACGCTGGGCGGGGTGGACGAGTCCGTGGGGCCACGCATGGACGTGGCTGTCGACGATGCGCACGTCCGCTGGCAGGAAGACGCGTCGGGTCATGCGGACGTGGCCGTGCTCGCGCCCGAGGCCGTGCTCGCGCCGGTAGCCGTGCCATTGTTCGCGACCGTGCTCGCGCCCGAGGGCGCGCCCGTGCCGACGCCCGTACCCGCATCCGCGGCCGCGGTGACCGCCTCGCACGCGGCGATGAACGCATCCGTCGTGATGGTGTACCCCACGTTGCTCTCGATGAACCGGATGGCCATCCAGTTCGCCCACTCGCCCTCGGCGGTCTCGGGGTACTCCATGGTGCGGGTCGCGTCCCGCAGGACCACGACGCGGTAGTCGCGATACATCGCGTCGGTCACCGTGGTGCCCAGGCAGATCCGGCTGTCGAAGCCGACCACGACGAGGTTCCGCGCGCCGTAGCCACGCAGCACCGAGTCGAGGTTGGTCTCGAAGAAGCCGCTGTACAGCTGCTTCCGCACGAGCGGCTCGTCCGGGCCGGGCGCGATGATGGGGGCGTGCTCCAGGATCGGCGTGGGTGGCCGCCACTCCTCCAGGACGTCCACGCCGCAGGTCCGGATGGACATGTTGCGCCACTCGTTCCCCTCCGAGAGGCCGGGGGAGAGGTAGTTCGTGACATAGACCACCTGGAGCCCGGCAGCCTTGGCGGCGGTCTTCGCGGGCACGATGCGCTCACGCACGATGCGCGCCACCGGGTCATCCTCGGCGTGCTGATAGAACGCGGGTGTCCCGGCGGGCTGCTGGTAGCCGGGCTCGATGTGGGCGCCATAGACATCGATGAGCAGGAACACCGTCTCGTCGATGGGCAGCTCGATGGGATCCTCCGCGTATCCGAGTGGCTGCTCGGGCGGGTAGTAGCGCCAGTAGCGGCCATCGAGGCGGAGCGTCGGTCGGTCGGTCATCGGTGGTCCTCCAGGGGTCGGTGCCGGTCAGGCGGGGGTGATCGCCGCGCACGCGGCGAGGAAGGCATCGGTGGTGGTCGTGTAGCCGACGGTCGCCTCCAGCTGGCGCATCGCGAACCAGTGCCGGAGGCGTCGTTCCCGGGTCTCGGGGTACTCGCCAGTGAGGATCGCGTCCCGGATGCCGATGACGCGATGGTCGCGATACATCGCATCGATGGCGGTCGTGCCCAGGCAGACCTGCCCGTCGCCACCCACCAGGAACAGGTCCCGGGCGCCGATACCCCGCAGGGCCGACTCGAGATGCGTCTCGAAGAACCCGGAGTACACCTGCTTCTCGATGAGCGGCTCACCGGGCTGGGGCGCGAACTCGGGCGCGAACGCGAGGATGTCGTTCGGGGGCACCCACGCCTCCAGGACATCCACGCCGCAGGTCCGGATGGACATCGTGCGCCACTCGTTGCCCGCGGAGAGGCCGGACCGCAGGGCGTTGGTGAGATACACCACGTGGAGGCCGGCTCGGCGTGCCGCCGCGAGCACGGGCTGGATGTGGCCGCGCATCACGTCACGGGCATGATCCGCGTCCGGCCACGACCGATAGATGGCGGGCAGCCCATCCTCCGACGGCGGCTGCTCCGCCCAGTGAGCGCCGTAGACATCCACCACCAGGAGCGCGCATCGGTCGACGTCCACCCGGAGTGGCTCCTCCACCTCGCCGGCGGGTGGCGGCGCGATGCGATAGGACCGTGCCGTGAGCTCCAGCGTCCGAGTCATGGCTCCGTCCCCACGGCACGGTCAGCCGGTCGGTCGTAGGCCGTGATGAGCGCCTGGGTCCCCCGACCCGCATGACCCGCCGCGCGGACCGCGTGATACAGCTCGCGGGTGAGCGCGGTGCCGGGCATGGTGATGGTCGCCGCGTGACCGGCATCCAGTGCAAGACCCAGGTCCTTGATGAGATGCTCGACCCGGAACCCCGGCTCGAGATCACCGGCGGCGACCTTGGGCCACATCACGCGCAGCAGGTCCGAGCCTGCGATCCCTGCGCCGAGCGTCTCGAGGACGCGCTCCGGATCGAGGCCCGACGCCTCGGCGAACAGGAACGCCTCCGTGAGGCCGAGCATCGAGAGGCCGACGACGATCTGGTTGGCGATCTTGGCCGACTGGCCCGCGCCGGGTGGTCCGTGATGCACGATGGTGGTGCCGAGCCGGGACAGGATGGGCATCGCCCGCGCGACGGCCGTGTCCGTGCCACCGATCATCACCGAGAGCGAGGCGCGCTCCGCGCCGGCGGGTCCGCCGCTCACCGGGGCATCCACCGCGTCCACGCCGATCGCCGCGGCGGCATCCGCGATGCGTGCCGCGAGCGCCGGGCTGCTGGTGGTGCAGTCGATGACGAGGCTGCCGGGACGTGCGCCGGCGAGCACCCCGTCCGGTCCGAGCATCACCTGCTCCACGTCCGCGGGCTCGCCCACGATCGTGATGACCACGTCACTCCAGGCGGCGAGCGCGGCCGGGGTGGCCGCGACGGTCGCCTCCGGGAACGCGTCCGTGACACCCGGACGCCGGGCGTATACGCCGATGGGATGACCGGCCGCCGCGAGATGGCGCAGCATCCGCTCGCCCATGATGCCCAGGCCGATCCAGCCGATGCGCGGCAGGTCCGTCATGTCGTCGCTCCTGTGGATGTGACCGCCGGGACCCGGGTCGGGTCGCTGATGCCGACCATGGTCGGTGTGGTGGGTGTCGTGGGGCCGGCCGCCGCGCCGGTCGCCTCCGGTCGCGCGTCCGTGTCCGGTCGCGCCTCCGCGTCCGCGAAGTGGCAGGCGACCGCATGCCCCTCGGACAGCTCGCGTGGCCATGGCCGCTCGGTCAGGCACCGGTCCGGGTCGCCGAGTCGTCGGCGCAGCTCGCAGCGGGGCGCGAACACGCACCCACCCGGCGGTGGCTGCTGGTCCGCGATGTCGCCACGGATCACCTCGCGGGTGATGCCGCTGCCCGGCGCGAGCGAGGGCATGGAGCCCATGAGCGCCTGGGTGTAGGGATGCGCGGCGCGCTCCACGAGTGCCCGCCGCGGGGCGACCTCCATGACCTGGCCGAGGTACAGCACCGCGACGCGGGAGCACAGGAACGACACCGCCCGCAGGTCGTGGGAGATGAACACGACCGTGAGGCCGAGCTCCTCCTGGAGCCCTCGCAGGAGATTGAGGACCTGGGCCTGGACGGACACGTCGAGCGCGGACACCGGCTCGTCCGCGACGATGAGCCGGGGCTCCACGGACAGGGCGCGTGCGATGCCGATGCGCTGCCGCTGGCCGCTGCTGAACTCGTGGGGGTATCGGTCGAGCATGGTCCGCCGCAGGCCGACCATCTCCATGAGCGCCGCGACCCGCTCCTCCGCGTCCCGGCCGCTCGCGAGATGATGGATCCGGTAGGCGTCGAGGAGCATGTCCCGGACGCGCCTGCGGGGGTTCAGGGACAGATAGGGGTTCTGGAACACCATCTGGACCGAGCGGCGGTAGGCGAGCAGCGCCCCGCCCCTGAGCCGCGTGATGTCCTGACCCTCGAAGCGGATGGCACCCGCGGTCGGGTCCAGGAGCCGGACGATCATCCGGCCCACCGTGGTCTTGCCCGAACCGGACTCGCCCACGATGCCGAAGGCCTCGCCGGCGGCGATCGAGAGGGTCACGTCGTCCACGGCGCGCACGACGTTGTCACCGCCCAGCCGACCCAGCCACGAGCCACCGAACATGCGCTCGACATGGTCGAGCTCCAGCAGGGGCCGCCCGATGCCGCTCACGCGGCGCCTCCCGGCTGGACGGACTCCGGGAGCACCACGGCCTCTGCCTCCTCCACGGTCGCCGCAAGGTCCGTGGCGGCGCGCACGCCCGCCTCGCTGGTCGCGAAGTGGCACGCCGCGTGATGACCCGGCCGGACCTCGACGAGCGGCGGTTGGCTCGTGGTGCACACGTCCGGCCCACCCAGCTGCGTGCGCAGGTCGCAGCGTGGCGCGAAGCGACAGCCCTCCGGCCACGAGCCGGGTTCCGGGGGCGCGCCCGCGACCGTCTGGAGACGGTCCGGCGGGTCGGCGCTCAGGGGCGGGATGGACGCCATGAGCGCGCGCGTGTACGGGTGTAGCGGCTGCCCGAAGAGGTCGGCCACGGGCGCGCTCTCCACGAGCCGTCCGGAATACATCACGAGCACCCGGTCGCAGATCTCCGCGACCGCCGCGAGGTCATGGGTCACGAACAGGATGGCCGTCCCGAACTCGTCCCGCACGGCCAGGAGCAGCCGCAGGATCTGTGCCTGGATGGTGACGTCCAGCGCGGTCGTGGGCTCGTCGGCGAGGATGAGCCGGGGCGCCATCTGGAGCGCGGACGCGATGAGCACGCGCTGCTGCATGCCCCCCGAGAGCTCGTGCGGATAGCGTCGAAGGCGCTGCTCGGGTCGTGGCAGGCCCACCCGTCGGAACATCTCGAGGGCGAGTGTCCGGGCCTCCGCCTCGGACACCTGGGGACGATGCGACCGGACGCCCTCCATCACCTGGTCGCCCACCTTGACCACGGGGTTGAGCGCGGCCGTCGCGTCCGGCGGGATGAGCGCGACGGCGGATCCGCGCAGCCCGCGCATCCCGTCCCGGGACAGGCTGCGCACATCCGTGCCGTCCACGATGATCCGGCCGGCGGTGATGCGGCCGGGTGGCGGCACCAGGCGCAGCACGCTCATCATGGTCACCGTCTTGCCCGATCCGGACTCGCCCACGAGGCCGACGATCTCGCCGGGCCGGACGCGGAACGCCACCTCCTCGACGACCCGGATGGGACCCGACCGGGTCATGAACTCCACCGCGAGATCGGTCACCTCGAGCACGGGCGCATCCGGCTCCCGGGACCCTGTCGCTGATGTGCGCTCGTGCATCACGTGTCCCCCACCCGCTGGGATGCGCGGGGGTCGAGGGCGTCGCGGAGGCCGTCGCCGATGAGGTTGATGGAGAACACCGCGAGGATCACCGCGAAGCCCGGGATGAGCGTCAGCCAGGGCGCCTGGAAGATGAACTGGCGGCCCGCGTTGATCATCTGGCCCCACGACGCGTCCGGTGGCTGGACGCCCAGGCCCAGGAAGCCCAGGGACGCCTCGTCGACGAGCGCGAAGCCGAGCAGGGCGGTCGTCTGGACGAGGGCGATGGGCACGATCCCGGGCAGGATGTCCGTGCGCAGCAGGCGGACACCACGCGCGCCCAGGACCCGCGACGCATCCACGTACGTGCGCGACCGGACGCTGACCACGGTGCCGCGCACGAGTCGTGCGTAGAGCGGCGTGTACGCGATGCCCAGCGCCAGGATGGTGGTGGTCGCGGATGGCCCGAAGAGCGCCACGATGCCGATGGCCACGAGCAGCGTGGGGATGGCGAAGAACAGGTCCACCACGCGCATGCCGGCCACGTCCACCCAGCCGCCCAGGAACCCGGTGATCACCCCCAGGGTCACGCCGAGCAGCGTGCCCAGGAGTGCGGACAGGGCCGCGATGAACAGCGACATCCGGCTGCCGTGGACGAGACGCGTGAACGTGTCGCGACCCAGGTCGTCCGTGCCCAGCCAGTGGGCGGTGCTGGGTCCGGCGAACCGGGCGCGCACATCGATGGCGTTGGGATCGAGGGGCAGCAGCATCGGTCCCAGGATGGCCGTGGTCAGGAGCAGCACCGCCAGGACCACGCCCACGCGTGCCGACCGGATCCGCCACAGGCGTCGGATGACGTTCACTTGAGCCGGATCCTCGGATCGAGCGCGGCCTGGGCGATCTCCGCGATGAGGTTGATGACCACGAAGATGACGCCGTACACCAGGATGAGCGCCTGGATCATCGCGTAGTCCCGCTCGGTCACCGCGCCGATGAAGATGCGACCCATGCCCGGCCAGTTGAAGAGCGCCTCGATGGCGACCGAGCCGGCGAGGAGGGCACCCACCAGCACGCCCAGCACGACCACGAACTGGGGCAGCAGGTTGCGGATGATGTAGCGCCAGAAGATGACCTGCTCGCGCAGCCCGCGTGCGTCCGCGTAGGGCACGAAGGGCTCCTTCATGATCTCCACGACCGTCGAGCGCACGACGCGCACGAGGAACGGCGCGCCCACGAGCCCGATGGCCACCGAGGGCAGGATCATGTAGCGGATGCTGGCCACGGGGTCCTGGGTGAAGGGCGTATAGCCCTGGGATGGCAGCCACTTCAGCACGAGCGCGAAGATGACCATCAGGATCGTGCCCAGCCAGAAGCCGGGCGAGCCGAGTCCCACGAGGGTGATGGTGGAGATGACGGTGTCCGAGCGCTGGCGGTACTTCATGCCGGCCCGGATGCCGAACGGGATGGCCACGACGAGCGACACGAACAGGCCCCCGAGCATCAGCTGGAGCGTCGCGGGGATGCGGTCCACGATGATGGGCGCCACCGCCTGCCGTGACCGGAACGAGATACCGAAGTCGCCCTGGAGGACGTTGCCCAGCCACATCAGGTACTGGTCGAGGATGGGCTCATCGAAGCCGTACTGCGCCCGCAGCCGAGCGACCAGGTCCGGGTTGGCCTGCACACCGAGCATCGCGGTGACCGGGTCGCCGGGGATGATGCGCACGTAGAAGAACACGAGGAGCGACAGGCCGAACAGCAGCGGCAGCGCGAGCAGGATGCGTTGCAGGGCGTATCGAGCCACGGGTCGATCAGGTGCTCCTGTGCTGGGAGGCCCCCGTCGGCGGGCGCCGACGGGGGCCTCGGGCGGTCACGAGGACCGATGCACCCTGGAGGAGGTCAGGGTGCCGTGATGGTCGCGTTGGCGAGCCACTTGAGGGACGTGTCCGGGATGGAGTAGTAGCCCTCGAGGCCGGGCGCCATGGCCACCTGCGGCCACTGGTAGCCCGTGACGAGCATCGGCAGCTCGTCCGCCTGCCACGCCTCCAGCTCCGCGTAGATCGCCTTGGCCGTCTCGGCGTCGCCGGCGATGGCCGCGTCGATCTTGGCGTCGATCTCCGGGTCCGTCAGGTGCGTCGTCAGCGGTGTCAGCGCACCACCACTCCGGAACCAGTTGAGGTACAGGTCATCGGAGTCGGTGGCACCGGCGCCGCCGTGGTACATCTGGAACTGGCCCGCGGCCACGTCACCCCAGAAGGGCGCCGGGTCGTACTTGTTGGGCTGGATGTCCAGGCCGACCTCCTTGAGGGTCTGCTGGAGCAGCAGCGTGTTGCACTCCGCGGCCGGCCAGTTGCCCTCGTAGGGCACCGACACGGAGAACCTGGTGCCGTCCTCGACACCCGCGACGCCACTGGCCTCTCGCGTGCCGTCCGCACCCACGACCCAGCCGGCCTGGTCGAGCAGCTCACCGGCCTTGGCCAGGGATGCGGCTCGATCGGAGTCGTCGTACGTGGAGATCTCCACGAAGTTGGGGTCCCACGGCCGCAGGATGTTGCCGTAGGTGACGGCACCCGTGCCGAACCAGCAGGCGTCGATGCGGCCCTGGCGGTCGACCGCGTAGGCGATCGCCTGGCGCACCAGCTTGCTGTCGAACGGCGGCGTCGTGGTGTCGAAGCCCCAGAACAGGGGCGTCAGCCGGTCGCTCTGCTCGACCGGGATGGTGCCCGCCTCGCGCAGTCGCTGGGCATCGTTGTAGCCCACGTTGGCGACGTCGGCCGCACCGGACTCGATCGCCGCGGCCCAGGAGTTCTGGTCCTCGCTGAAGATGTACTCGATGGTGGCGGTCTTCGGGTAGCCCTCGCGCCAGTAGGCGGTGTTCGCCTGGAGGATGGCCCGGTCCTTGGGTGCCAGGGACTCCAGGGTGTACGGCCCCGAGGTGACGGTCGGCATCGCGAAGTAGTCCGCGCTCGCCTCGACCGCCGCCTGCGACAGGATGGCGGCGTTGCCGCCCCGCGACAGCGTCAGGGGCAGGGCCCGGGAGGCCGCCGAGAGGGACACGACCACGGTCGCGTCATCGGTCGCCTCGACGCTGGTGACGTTGGCGAGCGCGCCCTTGAGGCTCTCGCTCGTCCGCATCCGCTCGATGGACCAGACGACGTCCGCCGCGCTGATGGGCGAGCCATCGCTGAAGGTGGCCCCGGACCGCAGGTGGAAGGTCCACGAGGTCAGATCCTCGTTCGGCTCCCAGGACTCGGCGATACCGCCGGTCAGGGCGCCGCTCTCGTCGAAGTCGACGAGGTTGTCGTAGATGAGCGTCATCAGGGTCCGCGAGGCGTCCGCCGCCGCGATGGCCGGATCGAGGCCCTGGGTGGGCTCGACCGTGATGACGCGGATGGTGCCGGCAGCCGGCTCCTGCGCCAGGGCAGGGGTGGCCGCCGTCCCCACCAGCAGCGCGAGCGCGCTACTGGCGGCGAGCAATCTCGCCGTCCGGGTTCGACTCATGGTGCGCACGCTCCTCCGTGTGACCCAGCTGGTTCCCGTCGTCCTGCGCCCCCGGTCCGCGTCGCTGGACGCTGCGGATCGAATGGTGTGATGATTGCAGGACTCGGCCGGATGATAGGCGCTGGGGCCGGTCGGTACAAGGGTCCGCCCGGGTGCCGCCACGGGAACGACTCGGAGGGGGTCGTCAGGCCTCCAGGCGGATGTCCGTGCCGCCCGACATCGCGGAGCGGACGATCGCGTCGGCGACTCGGATGCCGGCCAGGGCGTCGTCCACCGAGATCACGGGCGATGGCGTCCCGGCTCGGACGCAGGCCACGAAGTGCGACACCTCTGCGAGCATCGCTCCGGTCCCGTCGCCCAGCCCGATGAGCCAGTCAGGGGCGGTCGATGGCAACGCGTGGACCATCAGCGCGGGGGTCGTGAGGTCGATCGCCGCCACGCCCGCGGTCCCATAGACCTCGAACCGGTCCGAGGTCGGCACCGCGACGTCGGCGGGATGGAGGTAGGCGGTCGAGAACGACGCGATGGCGCCCGATGCGAGCTCGGCCTGCGCCCACACGATGTCCGGTTGCGCGTCGCCCGGGGACCAGTGCTCCATGGAGCGCACCCGCACGACCCTCGAGCCGGTCATCCAGAGCGCCAGGTCGATGTCATGGACGCACGTCAGGAACGCCGGGTGGATGTGCGCGTAGTGCTCATGGATGGCACGCGTCCGGTCGCGCCGCGCCGCCACCCCCACGACCGTCCCGATACGACCCGCGGTGATCTCCGCGTGCAGGCGCTGATAGGGCAGCGCGAACCGCAGGATGTGACCCGGAAGGAGCAGGCCGCCCGTCCGATGGACCGCGGCCGCGATGGCCTCCGCGCCCGCGACATCTCCCGCGATGGGCTTCTCCAGGAGCACGGCCACACCGCGATCCAGTGCCGCGGACGCCGGTCCGACGTGCTGATGGTCCTGGGTGGTGACGCTGATGCCATCCGGGCGGCCGCCATCGAGCAGCGCCGCTGCGTCCGGGTACACGGCGTCGATGCCGAACCGTGCCGCCAGCGCCTCGCCGCGAGCCGGGCTCCGGGTCGCGATGCCGACGAGACGGACCCCGGGGAGCGCCGCGTATGCCGCGAGGTGCGCTTCGCCCATGGCCCCGGCGCCGACCACGCCGATCCGCACCAGGTCGCTCATACCGGGGTGTCCACGACCAGCGCGACGTCGCGATCGATCACCGTGCCCCCATCCTCCTCCGCCTCGATGACACGCAGTATCCACCAGCCGTGGCCCGTGGGCGGCGCGATCCGTCAGGGTCCGTCCGCTCGCCGCACGGCCTGCACGCCGCAGGGCGGCGGGGCATCATCCGACGAACGGCCGCGCACCGGGATCCGCCGTCGATGGGATCCCGCCATCGGATCGGGCCGTCAGACCGCGCATGGGAGGATCACCGATGGCTCGTGTCGCCTGGACCGCCCGGCTGCGCCCGGACCGGATCGACGAGTACGTGGCAGCGCACGCGGAGGTGTGGCCGGACGCGCTGGCGGCGATCCGGGCCGCCGGGATCCGCGACTACTCGATCTGGCTGTTCGAGGACCGCGTCTTCGCCCAGTACGAGTGCGACGACCCAGAGGAAGCGGCGCGCATCGAGGGTGACGCCGAGGCCACCAGGAGGTGGCGGGCACGGATGCGGGAGCTGTTCCTGCCGGAGGTCGCCACCGACGGGGTCACCCCGCTGGTGGAGGTCTTCCGCCTGGACTGAGCAGGGATCACGTGCGCGCACCGGCATGGATCATCCCGTGACCGACGGTCCGGGTCTGGCTGACTCCGGGTCTGGCCTGGCTGGCTCCGGTCCGGATCTGGCTGACCCCGGGTCGGGCCTGGACGACCCCCGGATGGCGGACGTCCGTGCGTTGCTGGGTGCCATGATCGGGGTCGACTCGGTGAACCGACACATCAGCGGCCGGGCGGCCGCGGAGTCGGGCATGATCGACCTGCTGGAGCGGGTCGCGGGTCGGCTGGGCCTGGTGACCGAGCGGTTGCCGGTGGCCGGCGAGGCGGATGACCTGCTGGTGACCGCGCCGGTCACCGTGGAGGGGCCCTGGCTGCTGCTGGAATGCCATGTCGACACGGTGGGCGTCGAGGGCATGTCCGTCCCGCCGTTCGAAGCCACCGGGACGCCGGGAAGGATCCATGGCCGGGGCGCGTGCGACGCGAAGGCCAGCGGCGCCGCGATGCTCGTCGCGCTCGCGGCGCACGCTCGGACGCTCGCCGGACAGCCCGCGGCGGTGAATGGCGCCGTGCTGTTCACGGTGGATGAGGAGATCACCCGGGCCGGCATCCGGCGGTTCCTGGACACCCATCTCGCGACGCTGCCGTGGCGACCCGCGGCGGTCATCTCGGGTGAGCCGACACGGTTGCGGATGGTCGTGGCGCACAACGGCCTGGTCCGGGCCGTCATCCGGACGCGGGGCATCGCGGCGCACTCCTCGGACCCCGGTCTGGGGCGCTCGGCGATCAGCGCGATGCTGCCCATCGTCCGGTCGCTGGAGGAGGAGATGTTCCCGGCCATCACGGCCTCGCATCCGCTGACCGGAGCCGCCGTGGGCAGCGTCAATGTCATCCGCGGCGGCGAGCAGGTGAACATCATCCCCGCCGCGTGCGAGATCCACGTGGACCGGCGCACCGTGCCCGGGGAATCCGGTCAGGCGGTGATGGCGGACCTGGTGGCGTTCCTGGACCGGATGCGGTCGGCTGACCCGATGCTGGAGGTGGAGCTCACCGACCCGGTCATCCATGGCTGCCTGGACCCCGATACGAACGCGTCATGGGCCACGATCGTGGGTGCGACGCTCGCGCGACTGGGTCTCGACCCGGAGGGTGTCGGGGTGGCGTACGGCACGGATGCCGCCGACCTCGGCGCCCTCGGCATCCCCGCGTTGGTGCTGGGCCCCGGTGACATCGCACAGGCCCATGCTGCGGATGAGTGGGTCGCCATCGACCAGCTGGAGCGGGCGGTCACGGTGTATCGGGAGGTGTTGCGCGGCCCCCTGCCACCGGCGCCGACGGATCCCTGACGGGACCCTCGCCCGCCCTCGCGCGTCATCGGCGGCCGGGCATCGGGTCGGGCAGCGCCTGTTGACCCATCCGGCGCAGCATCGCCTGTGCACGCTCGTCGATGCGGGCCAGCAGCGCCGGTTCGTCCAGGTGCGGGAAGACCCCGTCATCCAGCACCACCCGGCCGTCCACCACCACCGTGCGCACCGACTTGGATCGAGCGGCATGGACCAGGTTGCGCACCATGTCCGTCACCGGGCGGAGCTCCGGTCGGTCGAGGGTGTGGAGGACCAGGTCGGCCTTCTTGCCGACCTCGATGGAGCCGATCCGGTCCTCCAGGCCGACCGCTCGCGCGCCGCCACGGGTGGCCATGCGCAACACGTCGTCCGCTACCAGATACGTGCGGTCCTGGTGGACATCGCGGGCGGTCAGCAGCGCCAGCATCGCCTGCTTGAACAGGTCGAAGTCGTTGCTCCAGTTCGCGGAGTCCGATCCGAGGCCGATGTTCCCGCCCCGTCGCCAGATCTCCGCGTGTCGTCCGTGGAGCGTCCCGCCATGGCCCCAGAGCATGCTCGCGGCGGGTGCCCAGGCGAGATTCACGCCGGTCTCCACGACCAGGTCCGCTTCCACGTCCGTGAGGTGGTTCGCGTGGGCGAGCGTCGTGTGGCTGTCGAGGATGCCCAGCTCGGCCAGATGGATGAGCGGGTCCCGACCGTAGCGGTCACGGTCCGCCGCGGTGTCCGCGGGGCTGTACGCGTGATGCATGTCCAGGGTCACGCCCGCTGCACGCGCGACGCGTTTCGCCTCCACCAGCAGGGCCTCGGACGCGGTGCCCAGCCCGTTGACCGCGATATGCCCGGTCACGAGGGCCTCGGGATCCTCGTTGCGGCGCAGCTCGCCGCCGAGCACGGCGAGCGCGTCCTCCAGGTCCTGCGGCGCCCGCTGCACACGCGGCCGTTCCGTCCGGCGCGCCGTCTCCAGGGATGCCTTGCCCTGGACGACCGACGCGGGACGGTCCCAGATGAACGGATCGCCCAGGACCGCCCGGATGCCCACGGTCCGCGCCGCGCTGGCGGCCGCCTCGGTATCCAGCACGGTGCCCGCCTCCATGAAGCAGGTCGTCCCGTTGCGGATCATCTCCAGCGAGGCGAGGAGACACGCCGAGCCCTCCTCCTCGGAGGTGACGACGTCGAACCAGGGCAGGTAGAACGCGTCCAGGATGTCGTCCTCGATGGTGTCCTCGAGGTGGACACCCCGGATCGACTGGAACGAGGCGTGGAGGTGGGTCTCCACCAGGCCGGGATGGAGCGGGCCACCTCGCGCATCGATGGTGCGCGCCGCGACGATCTTCGTTGCCACGTCCGCGTCCGGGCCCACGTGGCTGATGCGGTTGCCGGCGATCGCCACCGCCCCGTCCGGGATGCGCGTCCCGGCGTCATCCATGGTGATGATGTGGGCGTGCCGGATGAGCAGGTCCACCGGTGTGGTGTCGCTCGTGTCCGTCGGCCCGTGCGTGTCCATCAGGCGCGGTCGTGCGCGCGCCGGTCGACACGCTCGCTGAAGGGCGTGTAGCCCATGCGGTCCCACAGGGCGTGCGCGCCCTCGTCGATCCGCGCGAGCAGGGCCGGCTCGTCCAGGTGCGGGAAGACCCCGTCATCCAGCACCACCCGGCCATCGATGACCACCGACCGGATGGACTTGGCGCGACTGGAGAAGACCAGGTTGCGGACCATGTCGGACGTGGGCCGCATCTCCGGCCGGTCCAGGGTGTGCAGCACCAGGTCCGCCTTCCTGCCCACCTCGATCGAGCCGATGGTGTCCTCCATGCCCGCCGCTCGGGCGCCACCGCGCGTCGCCATCCGGAGGCCGTCCTCGGCCAGCAGATAGGTCCGGTCCTCGTGGGCGTCGCGTGCGGTGAGCACCGCGAGGTTGGCCTGCCGGAACAGGTCGAAGTCGTTGCTCCAGTTCGCGGAATCGGACCCCAGGCCGATGTTCGCGCCCCGCCGCCAGAGCTCGGCATGGCGTCCGTGGAGCGTGCCGCCGTGGCCCCACATCATGCTCGCGGCGGGCGCCCAGGCGAGACTCGCACCGGTCTCGAGGAGCACCTCGGTCTCCGCGTCCGTGAGGTGGTTGGCGTGGCCCAGGGTGGTCGAGCGGTCGATCACCCCGATCTCCGCCAGGTGCAGCACCGGGTCCTTGCCGTAACGGGCGCGATCGGCGTCGGTGTCCGCCACGGAGTAGGCGTGGTGCATGTTGAGCACGACGCCCGCATCCCGCGCGAGACGCTTGGCTTCCAGCAGGAGCGCCTGGGAGGCCGTGCCCAGCCCCATCACCGCGATGTGCCCCCGGACCAGCGCGTCCGGGTCCGCGTTGCGGGCGAGCTGCGTGCCCAGGATCGCGAGCGCGGAGTCGAGGTCATACGGAGCGCGCGTGATGAACCCGGACCCCTGGGCGCGTGCCTCCTTGCCCTGGGCGAAGCCACCCGGCTGGTCGTTGATGCAGACGTCGCCCAGGAGCGCCCGGATGCCCACGGTGGATGCGGCCGCGGCGCCCGCGTCGGGGAACAGGAAGGTGCCCGCCTCCAGGAAGCAGGTCGTGCCGTTGCGCACCATCTCCATCGAGGCGAGCAGGCCCGCGAGCTCCTCGTCCTCCGAGGTGACCACGTCGTAGAACTTCTGCTCGACGGTCGGGAAGGTGTCCACCTCCCGGATCAGGTCGGGGACCACGCTCCGGAACGTCTGGTACGAGGCGTGGAGGTGGGTCTCCACCATGCCCGGGTGGATGGGCCCGCCCTTCGCGTCGATGGTCCGGGTCGCCGTGACCCGGCCGGTCACCTCGGCATCCGGCCCGACATGGCTGATGCGACGGCCGGTGACCGCCACCGCGCCGTCCGCGATCTGCGTGCCGGCGTCATCCATGGTGATGAGGTACGCATGGCGGATGAGCAGGTCGACGGGGGTGGGGGGCGTGGCGCCGGACACGGCATACCTCTCGGGAAGGCGGTGTGGGATGGCATGGGCGGCGTTCCCGCCGCCCATGGATGTGCCTGGGTCAGCTGAGCTTGAAGCGCTGCCACGCCTCCTGCCACCTGGCGACGCCCACGATGTCGCCGTCGTCCTCGGTCGGCGGCGACACGACCTGGGTATCCAGGACGCCGCCGGGCGCCCGCACCTCGTCGTAGGGGTACAGCGCCGCCACCAGCGGGTCGACCAGCGGCAGCGCCGCCTCGATGGTGCAGGCGGAGCCCAGCTCCGACGCGATGGCCGCGTTCGCCTCGGGGGACATCATGAAGTCGATGAACGCGTAGGCGTTGTCCAGGTTCGGCGCGTCGAGGGCGATGGAGTAGGCGTCCGACCAGAAGAAGGTCCCGTCCGTGGCCGGCGAGGCGGAGCTGAGGGTGACCCCCTTCTCCCTCGCGATGAGGATCTGGTACGCCCAGCCGCCGACGGCCATGGTCGCATCGCCCCGGATGAGCACATCCGCCTGGTCACCGAGCGTGGCAGCGAAGGTCACCACGTTGGGCTTGGTCTTGAGCATCTCGTCGATGGTCTGGTCGAGCTGCGCCTGGGTCAGTCGGTTCGGCTGCTCGAACCCCAGGGACGTGGCCCAGAGCCAGGTGTTCGCGATCGGGTCGTCCACGAGGACCAGGGCACCCGCCCAGGACGGGTCCGCGAAGTCGGTGTACCTGGCCGGCGGGCCGTCCCACACGGCCGGGTCGAAGACGCACGGCTCGTCACCCCAGATGAGCGGGATGCCGTAGGTGACGCCGTCGCGATAGAGCCACGACGGGGTCTTGAGGCCCTCGAACAGGCCGGCCGCGTTGGGGATGCGCGTGAGATCGAGGGGCATGAAGAACTCGACGCCTCCGTCGAGCACCGCGCGCATGAAGTCCTTGTTGTCCGAGACGATGTCCATCTGGCCACGGCCACCGGTCTGGAACCGCGTCAACGGCTCGAACGCGTCCGCGATGAACGTCGGGTTGACCTGGATGCCATTCGCCTCGAAGAACGGCTTGGCCACGTTGCGGGCGTCCTCGCCGTCGTAGCCGATGAAGTTGAGCTGTCCACCCAGGCTCTGACCACGCGTCACGAGTCGGGGACCGAGCACGCTCAGCGCCACCGCGCCTGCCGTGCCCTGGAGGAAGGTCCGGCGGTCCAGCCGAGCGTCGTACAACGTCCTGATGCGATCGTCCATCTCCGTGTCTCTCCCGCTGTCGACGGGTCGTGATGACCCGCGTCGTGGTCGTGGTCGTGGAGCGCGTCATGCGCCCGGATCCCGATGCAGATCGTCCCGTCACGCCTCCGTTCTGATGGTCTCGCCGGCCCAGATGCTCGCTGCCTCCGGGTTCCAGTGGAGTGACACCCAGTCGTCCGCGGACAGGCCGTCCGCCTCGTCCTCGCGGAGGTCCGTCCAGGTCGTGATGCCGTCCTCGGTGACCACCTCGACGCGCACCCGCGATCCGAGATAGACGACCTGCCTGACCTGACCTCGGCAGCCATCGACCGGCGGGACGGTATCCATCGACGCATCGCTCCGCGTCAGGCGGATCGCTTCGGGCCGCACCGAGAGCGTCGCCGCCGCGCCCACCGCGATGGGGCTGTCTGCCCGGCCCCGGAGCCGCGTGACGCGCCCCGCGGTGAGCGTCACCAGCCCATCGTGCACCTCCATCACGGTCCCCGGCACCAGGTTGGTCTCGCCGATGAAGTCGGAGGCGAAGACGCTCGCCGGCCGGGTGTAGATCTCGCGCGGCGTGCCGACCTGCACCAGGCGACCCGCGTCCATGATCGCGATGCGGTCGGACATCACGAGCGCCTCGGTCTGGTCGTGGGTCACGTAGATGAACGTCGCGGCGAGCTGACGCTGCAGGGCGCGCAGCTCGAGCTGCATGTGCTGGCGCAGCTTGAGGTCCAGGGCGGACAGTGGCTCATCGAGCAGCAGCACCGTGGGCTGGGGTGCGAGCGCCCGGGCCAGCGCGGCACGCTGGATCTGGCCGCCCGAGAGCTGCGTGGAGCCCCGGCCGCCGAGGCCCTCCAGGCGGACCAGGGCCAGGAGCTCCTCGACACGGGCAGCGATCCGCCCCTTCGGCCAGCCACGCAGCTTGAGGCTGTAGCCGATGTTCTCGGCCACGGTCATGTGAGGGAATAGCGCACCGCGCTGGAACACGAGGTTGGTGGGCCGCTTGTGGGGCGGCATCCCGGTCACATCGACACCGGCGACCTCCACCCGCCCGGCCGACACCTGCTCGAAGCCGGCGATGATGCGCAGCAGGGTCGTCTTGCCGCAGCCGCTGGGGCCCAGCAGCGAGACGAACTCGTTGGGCGCGACGTCCAGATCGATGCCGTGGAGCACCGCCTGGTCCCCGAATCGCTTCTGCACGCCCGTCAGGCGCACCGCGGGGCCGGTCATCGACGTCTCCATGGTCATCGACGTCTCCTGGACAGCAGATTGGACAGGACCACGAGGCACACGAGGGCCACCAGGACCACGGTGGCCAGCGCGTTCACGGTCGGGTCGATGCCCCGCCGCAGCAGCCCCCAGATGAGGACCGGCAACGTCTGCTGGTTGCCGACCGTGAACCAGGTGACCACGAACTCGTCGATGGACAGGGCCATCGCGAGCAGTGCCGCGCCGATGACGGACGGCCGGATGATGGGCAGGGTGATGTCCCGGAACGTCCGCAGTGGTGACGCGCCCAGGTCCCGGGCAGCCTCCGTGACGCTGAAGTCGAAAGTCTCGAGACGCGCGTTCAACGTGAGGATGACGAAGGGCAGCGCCACGAGGATGTGCCCGATCGCCGCGTTGGGGAGCCCCGGCGGACGGCCGAGCGCCGTGAAGAAGACCGCGAGCGCGATCCCCATCACCAGCGCAGGCACGGCCGCCGGGAGCAGGCTGGCCGTCAGCAGGGGACCCCGGGCGCGCCGACCGAGGCGAGCCAGGCCGAACGAGAAGGTCACCCCCAGGACCACGGACACGACGGCTGTCACCGCCGCGAGCACCAGGGAGTTGGTGAGCGCCGAGGTGAACAGCGGGTCGGCGAACGCCTCGCGATACCAGTCGAGCGTGAGGCCCTCGATGGGCAGGCTCAACCGACGCGATGTCGTGAACGAGAACAGCACCGTGACCACGACCGGCGCGAAGAGATAGACGAGCACCACGGCGATGAACAGCCGGGCCGCCCAGACGGAGCGGGCGGACGTCCCGGGACCGCGCGTGGTGTCATGGCCGGCACCGACGGACCGGCGGCCGACGCCTACCACCGTGCCACCGAGCGCAGCAGCCGGACGCTGATGAGATACACGAACACCAGGAGCGCCATGATCATGAACGCGAGCGCGGCGCCCAGCGGCCAGTCGGCGCCCGATCCCCGGAACTGGTTGGCGATGAGGTTGCCCACCAGGGTCCCGCCGGACGTGCCGCCGACCATCGCGGGCACCACGAAGTCGCCCGCCGCCAGCACGAACGCGATCGCGAACGCGGTGCTGACGCCCGGCAGGACCATGGGCAGGAGCACGGTCCGATGCAGCCGCCAGCCGTTCGCACCCAGATCGCGGGCCGCCTCCAGGTGGTCACGCGAGACGTTCGCCATGGACGACCAGATGGGCAGCAGCGCGAGGGGCAGCAGCAGGCCGATGAGCGTGATCATGACCGCCCAGGGACTGAAGATGAGCGCCGTGATGGGCTCGGCGATGAGGCCAAGGTGCATGAGGGCCGTGTTGAGCAGGCCGCCCGTGCCCAGGATCGTGCGCCACGCGTAGATGCGCACCAGGTAGCCGCTGAACAGGGAGATGAGGACGAGGGTCAGCAGCAGCTGGCCGCGGCGCTCGAAGGTGAACCGCATCAGGTAGGCCATCACATAGGCGAGCGGCACCACGATGAAGCTGGTGACGAGGCCGACCAGGATGGTGCGCAGGAAGACCTGGAGGTAAAGGCGGTCGGTCAGCCCGTCCAGGTAGTTCCGGAGGGTCAGGTCAGGCACCCGCTCGAAGCCCTGCTGCGTCCAGAAGCTGAGGACGAACAGGATCATCAGCGGGATGCCGAAGAACACGGCGTAGAAGGTGGTGGCCGGCCCCAGCTGACGCAGCGATCCGGCCGGCAGGCGTGTCACCACGGCTGGTGGCCCGTCATACAGCTCGTCTCCTCAGCTGGCGTGTAGTGGACGACCCGTGATGAGGAGGCGTTCCTCCAGGAACGATGATGGACCAGTGGCGCCCGGCTCTGCCTGTCCGTCCGGCGCACTGGACGCTACCGATCGAATGGTGTGATGATTGCAGGACTCGGCCGGATGATAGGCGCTGGGGCCGGTCGGTTCAAGGGTTCGCCCGGGTGCCGCCACGGGAACGACTCGGAGGGCTGGATGGTCGACTGGGCAGGCACGTACCCCGCGATGATGACCATGTTCGACGCGCAGGGGCGCGTGGACGAGGACGCCACGGCGGCGCACGCGGATCGCCTCGTGCACGAGGGGGTGCAGGGCCTCGTCGCGGCCGGCACCAGTGGCGAGTTCATCCTCCTCGATGCCGATGAGCGGCTGCGGGTGATCCGTGCCGCGATCGCGGGCGCCGCTGGCCGGGTGCCGGTCATCGCGGGCACCGGCGCGGCCGCGACACACGAGACCATCGCGCTCACGGAGCAGGCCGCGGCAGCCGGCGCGGTGGGCGCGATCGTGATCCTGCCCTACTACCTCAAGCCCACCATGGCCGAGATCCTCGGCCATTTCCGCGCCGTGGGGGCCGCGTCACCCGTGCCCATCATGGTCTACAACAACCCGGCCAACTCCGCGGCACCGGCCATCGAGCCGCCTGCGCTCGCGGAGCTCTATCACGACGGCCTGGTCGCCTCGGTCAAGAGCACCTTCCCCACGGTCCACCAGGTCCATGAGCTGCGCGCGCTCACCGACGAGGGGTTCCGGGTGTTCTACGGCAGCTTCATGGCACCCCTCGAGGGCATGGCGGGAGGCGCCCACGGCTGGGTGAGCGGCATCCTCAACGTGGCGGCCCGCGACGCCGTGGCGCTCCACGCAGCGATGCAGGCGGGGGACCTGGTGGCCGCTCGGGCGGCATGGGCGCGCATCCTGCCCATCAAGCTCCTGTGGACCCGCTCCCAGCTGGGGCACGTGAGCGACATCGCGATGTACCGCACCATCCTCCGGCTCCGCGGCCAGGTCGCCGGTCATTGCCGGGCGCCCGTGCTCGAGCTGAGCGACGACCAGGTCACGCGCCTGCGCTCGATCCTCGAGCCGTTCGGGCTCCTGGAGGCCTGAGCCGGTGCGCATCACGGCGGTCCGCCACTGGGTGGTGGACTTCGGCTTCTACAACGCGATTTACGTGCGCATCGAGACGGACGAGGGGGTCGTGGGCGAGGCGGAGGTGGCCATGCGCCGCCGGACGCGCTCCGTGGCAGCGCTCGTGGAGGAGCTGGGGGACCAGCTCGTGGGCGAGGACCCGACCCGCATCGAGCTCATCTGGGAGCGCCTCTACCGTGACGCCTTCCTGGGGGGAACGCTGCTGCTCATCGGCATCAGCGCCATGGACATGGCGTTGTGGGACCTCAACGGGCGAGCCCTGGGCCAGCCGGTCCATCGCCTGCTGGGAGGTCGCTTCCGGGACCGCATCCCCATCTACTGCCATGCGGCGGCGGGCGAGACGCCGGAGGCGTTCGCGGGGACCTGTCGCGACTGGGTGGACCAGGGGTTCAAGGCCATCAAGACCACGCTGCCCGGCTTCTACAGCAAGTGGACCAGCATGCACCACGAGGTGCCCGCCTCGGTCCCGGCGCGGCATCCCGAGACGGCCATCCTGCCGCCCGGCATCTTCCGGCGCATCGCGGAGTGGTTCGCGGCGGCGCGTGAGGCGGTCGGCCCGAGCGTCCAGCTGATGGTCGACTGCCATGGCCGCCTGAGCGTCGCCAACGCCATCCGCCTGTGCGAGGCGCTCGAGCCCTACGACCTCCTGTTCATCGAGGAGCCCACCCCCTACGAGCGGCCCGACTGGCTGCGGGAGGTGGGTCAGCACACGAGCATCCCCATCGCCGCGGGTGAGCGCTGGGGAGCCCACCACGATTCCGCGCCGTTCCTCGAGAGCCACAGCGTGGCGGTCGCGCAACCGGACGTGTCCATCTGTGGCGGCATCACCAGCGGCCGCAAGATCGCGGCCATCGCGGAGGCGCACGCCATCGGCATCGCGTTCCACAACCCGTTCGGACCGCTCACCTCGGCCGCCACGCTCCACCTCGCCGCGACCCTGCCTAACCTGCTCATCTCCGAGTGCATGGCCGATCCGAAGCAGCAGGCGCTCTGGACGCGCTACACCGATGGCGCGCCACGCATCGAGGATGGGGAGTGGGTGGTCGATGACGAGCCGGGTCTGGGTGCGCGGCTGCGCATCGAGGAGCTCGTGCGCAACCCGCCGCGGCTGGAGTACGACCGTGGCGGCACCCGGTAGCCTCGGCGTCGGATGAGCATCACCGGCGGCAGCCCTGCGATCTCCACCCTCATCGAGGGCGGTCTGGTCGTGGACGGCAGCGGCAGCCCCGGCTTCCATGCCGCCATCGCGGTGGTGGAGGGGGGTATCCGGATCCTGCGCGGGGACGTGCGGGAGGTGGCTGCCGCACGTCGGATCGACGCCACGGGCCGCGTGGTGTGCCCCGGCTTCATCGATCCCCATTCCCACTCGGCCCTCGTGGTGCTGGACGAGCCGACGCTCGCGGGCAAGCTGCTCCAGGGCGTCACCACCGAGGTCGTGGGCGTCGACGGCCTGGGCTACGCGCCCTTCCCGGACCTCGCCGACCTGCGTCGCTTCGTGGCCCTCAACAGCGGCATCGACGGCGACCCGGATCTGGCATACGACTGGACGGACGTCGCGGGCTATCTCGACCGCGTGGACCGCCAGGTGTCACCCAACATCGCCACGTTCGTGGGCAACACCGCGCTGCGCGTCGCCGCCGTCGGCTGGGATGACGCGCCCGCGGACGGCGCCGCGCTCCGTGCACAGCAGCAGGCGCTCCGGACCGCCATGGAGCAGGGCGCCCTGGGTCTGTCGACGGGTCTCGACTACCCACCCGGGGGCTACGCCACGACCGAGGAGCTGGTCGCGCTCGCGGAGGTCGCCGCGGCCCATGGCGGCATCTACCACACCCACGTCCGCTACAGCCTGGGGGACGCCTATCTCGACCCGTTCCGCGAGGCGCTCGACATCGGCCGGCGGTCTGGCATCCCGGTCCACGTGACCCACTTCTCGCGGTCGTCGCGGAGCGCCCACCCGGGTGGCGCCCGTGCGATGCTGGAGCTGCTGGAGACGGCGCGTGACGAGGGCCTGGACGTCACCTTCGACACGTATCCCTACGAGTGGGGCGGCACGCGGCTCATGCGCCTGCTGCCCGACTGGCTCCAGGCAGGTGGTCCGGACCGGATGCGAGAGCGACTCGCGGACGTCGCGCTCCGACCACGACTGCGCGAGGCGGTCGAGACGAGTGGCGCATATCGAGCGTACGTGACCAGCCGACCGTTCGCGGATGTCCGGCTGACCAACCTCCGACGACCGGAGCACGCCCACCTCGATGGACGGACGCTCGCGGAGGTCGCGGCGGCGGACGAGCGTCACATCGCGGACGTGATCGCGGACCTGCTGCTCGCCGAGGACCTCCGGGTCACGTTCGTCCGGCCGAGCCCGCAGGGCACCACGCTGCCCGCGTTCGTGGCCCATCCGCTATCCATGATCGCGACCGACTCGGTGCTCATCGGCAGCCTGCCCAGCCCGCGTGCCTTCGGCAGCTATCCGCGGGTCCTGGGTGACTACGTGCGGGAGGAGCGGGTGCTCAGCCTGCCCGATGCCATCCGACGCATGACCTCGTTCCCCGCCGCTCGCCTCGGCCTCGTCGGCCGTGGCCTGCTGGTGGACGGGGCAGCGGCGGACATCGTGGTGTTCGATCCCGCCACGGTCCGGGCCACGGCGACCTACGAGCAGCCGCGACAGGCACCCATCGGCATCGAGCACGTGCTCGTCGACGGGGTGAGCGTCGTGGACGGGTCGCGGCACACCGGCGCGACGCCGGGTCGGGCGCTCCGGCTCGGCCGCGCCACGATCGACTGAGCCACCGACAGGGAAGGGAGCGGCAGCGTGCGTATCCGGCATGTCCGGGCGGATCTCGTGGACATGGGTCGCGTGAACGCGATCGTGGTGCGCATCGAGACCGACACGGATCTCGTGGGGACCGGGGAGACGGTGCTCCGACGACGCGATCGGAGCGTCATCGCGAACCTCGAGCAGATCGGCGAGTACCTCGTGGGCAAGGACCCCATGGCCATCGAGGACCACTTCGAGAAGCTGTATCGGGACACCTTCTGGTCGGGTGGACCGCTCCACGCGGCAGGGCGGAGCGCGGTCGACATCGCGCTCTGGGACATCAAGGGCCAGCGCTATGGCGCGCCGCTCTACCAGCTGTTCGGTGGCCCCAGCCGGGCGTCCGTGCCCACGTACGCCCATGTCGCCTGCGGCGCCGATCCCGAGGAGTTCGTGCGCAACCTCGCGCCGCTCGTCGCCCGGGGCTACGGCGCGGTGAAGACCGGGCTGCCCCTGTTCTATGGCGCGCGGTCACCCCGCGAGAGCATCGAACGGAGCGGCTACTTCGGGACCCAGGGGGTCATCGAGGCATCGCTCAAGGAGACCGAGTTCCTGCCCACCCGGACGTTCGACCGCATCGCCGAGTGGTTCGCTGCGGCCCGGGCCGCGTATCCCGACCTGGAGATCGCGGTCGACTGCCACGGCCGCCTGAACCTGCCGAACGCCGTGCGCCTGTGCGACGCGCTGGCGCCGTATCGGTTGCTCTGGATCGAGGAGCCGCTGCCGCCCGAGGCGGTGGACGAGTACGCGGCGCTCAGCGCGCGCTCCTCCACGCCCATCGCGGCGGGGGAGCGGCTGGTGAGCGTCTATGACGTGAAGCCGTGGCTGGAGCGGCGCGCCCTGGGTGTCCTCCAGTGCGACATCGTCAACTGCGGCGGCTTCACGGGTGCCCGCCGCATCGCCGCGATGGCGGAGGCCTATTACCTGCCCTACGCGCCGCACAACCCGAACGGCCCGTTCGCGACGCTCGCGGCGGGTCATGTGCTGTCGTCCATCCCCAACGGCTATCTGCTCGAGACCGTCGGCTCGGAGGCGGACCTCGCGATGTTCGCGGAGATCGTGGACACCCCGCCCCGCATCGAACAGGGGGTGCTCACCCTCGACGATCGGCCGGGGCTCGGCGCCGCGCTGCGGGAGGACGCCCTCGAGCGACGACCGGCCGGGGTGTACGGCGGGACCCGCTAGATGCGCGTCCTGGTCACGGGCGCAGCAGGGTTCGCGGGCGAGGCCGCGGTCGCCGCGCTGGTGGCCGCCGGACATGCCGTGCGGGCATCGGACGTGGCGCCCATCCACGCCACGAGTGACGTCGAGGTCGTGCCCGGTGCGCTCACCGACGCCTCGGTCGTGGCGGAGGCCGTCCGGGGCGTCGACGCGGTGCTCCATCTGGCGGGCGGTCACTGGGCCGACGCCGTGGACCTGCGGACCAGTCTCGAGGCCTCGGTCGTGGCCACGATGCTGCTGTACCAGGCAGCAGCGGCGGCGGGCATCGGTCGGGCCGTGCTCATGAGCAGCGGCGCGGTCGTCGCGGGGCATCCCCGGGGGACCTGGATCGACCGTGGCACACCACCCGCGTTCGAGGGACCCTACCCACTCGCCAAGTGGCTCCAGGAGGAGGTCGCGCGGCGCTTCGCGGCGGGTGCCGGCGGACCGTCCCTGTGCGCCCCGATCCTCCGACCGTGGGTCGTGGTGGATGCCACGACGCGGCGGCTGCGCACGGGTGTCCCCATCGATGCCGTGACCGACCCGGTCGCCCACGACGGGTGCTTCGGCTGGATCGACCGCCATGACCTCGCGGATGCCTGCGTGCGGGCGCTCGAGGTCCCGCTCCAGGGCGCGCCGGTGTTCCCCCTCATGGCCAACCCGATCGGCCGCGCGCTCGTGGATCCCGGACCGGCCGAGCAGGAGCTCGGCTGGCGACCACGGCACGACTTCAGCGCGAGCATCCCGAGCGGTTGGCGGATGCCCGACACGTGGCCCGTCCCGCTCGTCACCGGAGACCCTGCATGACCCCCATCCCGCCATCCCGCGTCGCCTGGTTCGCCGACCTCGAGGCGGTCGCCGACCGGATCGAGGTCCTCGGGGAGCTGCGCGACGAGATCGGGCTCACGACGCTCGTCCCGGAGAGCCACATCAGCCATACGTCCGCCTTCCGGGCATCCGCGGCGGTCGCCGCATCCGGGCCCTTCGAGGCGTGGCGGGACCAGCCGGGTCTGGCCGACCATCGGGCGGGGTTCGGGGTCGCGGAACCCGCCATGGCGGTGCTGCCGGGCATCGTCGGTGGCGTGGATGACGCGCCGCTCCTGCGCATCATCGAGGAGTGCCGCCGGCTGGGCATCGAGGTCTGGGGTCATGCGGGCGTCTGGTGCTATGGCGCGGAGGTGTTCCCCGAGCACGCGGCGGTGGACCTGCTCGGACGACCGCTGCTGCCCGGGTCCCTGCCGTGGGGCACCATGTTCTGCCCCAGCGCTCCGGCGCCGCGTGCCTGGATCGCGGCATCGCTCGCGGATGCCGCCGGCCGCTACGACCTGGACGGCTGGTTCCTGGACCACGCGCGATACCCCTCGCCGGGCTTCGCACCCGCGCTCCTGGCCTGTGGCTGTGGCGACTGCGAGGTCGCGGGTCGCGAGCTGGGCGTGTCGTTCGGGACCTGTCGCGAGGATCTCCTGCGGCTGGCCGCGGCGCTCGGACGCAGCGACCCGGACCATCTCGACGCGCTGGCCGCTGCCGGACCAGCAGCCGTGCTGGCGTGGCTCGATCGCTGGCCCGGTGTCCTCGCGTGGCTGGAGGTCCGGGCGGCCATCCTGGCCCTCCGGTTCGGTGAGCTGGGCGCGGCGGTCCAGGCGGCATCGCCCCGGCCGGTGGACTTCGGCAGCGACGTGTTCCCGCCCAGCGTCGCGCTCCTCGGCGGGCAGCGCTACGACCGATGGACGACCACGGCGACCTACCTGACGGGTGGCTTCGGTCCCCGCATCGGCTGGGGCAGCGTGGGCCGGGTGACGGTCGAGTCCCTGGGCCCCGCGCTGGCCGCGCTCGTGCCGGGGATGACGATGGAGGCAGGGATGCGGGTCGTCGCCGCGCTCGTCGGCGCGCGTGCCGAACCGGACCCGACCACCGATGACGATGCCTTCGTGGACCAGGTGCGCGCGATGGCGCTGGCGCGTGGTGGCGTACCAGCGTATCCACCCATCGCCGGGCCACCGGAGCCCGCTCGGCTGGCCCGGATGTGCCGGGCCATCGTGGACGCAGGGCTGCCGGGCGCCATGCTCGCGGGACTGGAGCGGACCAGCCCCGAGCAGCGTCGCGTCATCCGGACCGAGCTCACGGAGCGTCTCGCATGACCGGCGGCGGACAGGGCGACGGGTCCCGCTCGACCATCGGCATCGGGCTCATCGGTGCCGGGTCGTTCGGGCGGCGGCTCGCGGCCCGCCTGCCGAGCGTGCCGGATCTGCGGCTCGTGGCGCTCCATGACGCGCATCCGGACACCGCGGCGGCCGCGTCCGCGGCGCTCGGGGTGCCGGCCACGGTCAGCGTGAGGGAGCTCATCGAGCGACCCGATGTGCAGGCAGTGATCATCGCGACGCCGCACGCCAGCCACGCCGAGCTCGCGATCGGGGCCGCGGCCGCAGGGCACCACCTGTTCGTGGAGAAGCCGCTCGCGGTCACGACCGCGGGCGCGCGTGCCATCACGGACGCCGCACACACCGCCGGGGTGACCCTGGTCGTGGGCCATGTCACGCGTCTCCTGCCGGTGGCGGCGCGCGCCCTGGAGCTGCTGGACGAGGGTGTCATCGGGCGGCCGCTCGGGGCATGGATGATCCGCCACCAGCCGCTCACCCGACGTGGCTGGATGACCCGGCGTGCCGACTTCGGGATGCTGCTGCACTCGCCCGCCGTCCACAACGTGGACCTGCTGCTGCGCATCCTGGGCCCCGCCCGGACCGTCAGCGCGTTGGCGGCGCCACCCATCCAGCCCATCGAGTACCCCGACATCGCGTCCATCCTCGTGGGTCACGAGGCGGGAGGTGTCGGGAGCCTGGGCGCGACAGTCAGCGACCCGCTGTTCAGCCCCGGTGGCACGAGCTCGGCGCGCATCGTGGGCTCGGAGGGTGGCCTCGCGTTCGACATCGCCACCGGGCGGATCGAGCACCAGCGCATCGATGGCGAGCTGGTCCGGGAGGTGATCGAGACCGAGGTATGGGGGCTCGATGACGCGGTCACCGCCGAGCTGACCAGCTTCCGGGACGCCATCCGGGGTGACGCCGCGCCGTTCGTGTCCCCGGTCGAGGCGATCCGGGCCGTCGCCGTGTGCGAGGCCGCCGACCGATCCATCGCGCTCGAGGGTGCGCCCGTCCGCATCGCCGACCTGCCGGGCATGGGAGGTATCTCGTGACGCTCACGCCCGATCGGCTCGCCGATGCCCTGGCCGCGGTGCCCCAGGTCGCGCTCGGCACGCTGCCCACGCCGCTCGTGGAGGCGCCTCGTCTCGCGGCGGCCATCGGCGTGGGGCGGTTGCTCGTCAAGCGCGACGATCTGACCGGCCTTGCGTTCGGCGGCAACAAGGTGCGCCAGCTGGCCTTCTTCCTGGGTGCCGCCCGGGCCGCGGGCGCGGACACCGTCATCGCCGGTGGCAGCTATGACCAGTCGAACCACGCCCGGGTGACGGCCGCCGCGGCGCGTGCCGCGGGCCTCCGGTCGGTCATCGTGGCGCGACCGGGCGGCACGCATCCGGGCGCCCAGGGCAACGGTCTCCTGACCCGCCTGCTCGCCACCGAGATCCGGGTGCTGGACGAGCTCGCCGAGGCTCCCGGTGACCGCCTGGGCGAGGTCGCCCATCGGGCGCGGGTGTTCGAGCGGCTCGCGGAGGAGCAGCGTGCGGCGGGACACGTGCCATACGTCATCACCGGCACGTCGGTGCCCCTCGGCGTGCTCGGCTATGTCGCGGGGACCCTCGAGCTCGAGGCTCAGCTGCGCGCCCTGGGGATCGAGCGGCCGGTCGTGGCGGTGACCTCGGCAGGCGCGACGCAGGCCGGCATCGAGCTCGCGAACCGGCTGCTCGGCGAGCCCTGCCGTGTCCAGGGCCTGGCGTACCTGCCCACCGGGGGCCAGGGACCCACCTGGGTGGCCACGCTCGCGGGCGAGGCCTCGGGGCTCATCGGTGCGCCCCTGCGCATCGACCCGATCACGGTCCGGAACGACGACCGGGCGGCAGGGCCTGCGTATGGCCACCTGTCGGACGGCCGGCGTGAGGCGATGCGGCTGGCCATCGAGACCGAGGGGCTGCTGCTCGATCCGGTCTACACCGCGACGGGCATGGCGGGCCTCATCGCGCTCGTGCGCGCCGGGGAGCTGACACCTCGGGACACCGTGGTGTTCATCCACACCGGCGGCTTGCCAGCGCTGTTCGCCTACGCGCCGGACCTCATCGCCTGACCCGGATCACGCCCCGACGAGTCGCCCGTCCTTCACCACACGGCGACCACCCTGGAGGACATGGCGCACGCGTGTGAGCGCGTCCGGGTCGGTGGCCGGGTCCCCATCCACGACCACCAGGTCCGCCTGCCCGCCCGCCTCGATGGCGCCCACCTCCCGCTCGAGGCCGAGGGCGCGGGCCGGGATCGACGTCGCTGCCGCGACGGCCCGCTCGAC
>JAHBUZ010000016.1 GCA_019637815.1 Chloroflexota bacterium | reverse complement strand
TCTGACGACTCCTGTGCAGGGCTTCGCCAGCCTGGGGGGCTGGGGGTGGAGCCCACATTGGGATTTGAACCCAAGACCTCTTCCTTACCAAGGAAGTGCTCTGCCACTGAGCTATGTGGGCCGGGTGGTCTCGACCGATCGAGGGGAAGTGGTGGGCAGGGAGGGAATCGAACCCCCACAGTCGAAGACGGCTGATCTACAGTCAGCGGAGCTCACCACCTGCTCAACCTACCCACGGACTGCGCATCCCTCCCTGGAGCCGGGGCCCCGTGGTGAGGAGGGTGGCCGGCGCAGCGGCCTCTTCGATTGGAGCCGACGACGGGACTCGAACCCGGAACCGGCGGTTTACAAAACCGCTGCTCTACCAATTGAGCTACGTCGGCGGCGACTCCGAAGGATACCGTACACCCGCCAGAGCGCGCAACGACACGACCCTGATGGGTCGCGTCCCCGGAAGCGTACCCCGATCGGCGGCCGCGCGTGCGCATGGCGCGACGCGGACGGCCGACTGGCTCGACCGTGGGCATGGGGCACGCTCTCAGCGAGCGCGGCGAGCGGTCAGCCGCCCCGCGGCTCCGATCCGACACCCCGGTCCGGCGCGTCGGGAGTGGCGGCGGCGGTGGGTCGCTCGGCGGTGGCGGGGCGCTCGGCGGCGGCGGGTCGCTCGGCGGTGGCGGGGCGCTCGGCGGTGGTGGGTCGGAGCCGATTCCCTGCCAGATGGTCCGACTGGTGGACCCTGTGCCGCGGGGCCAGGGGTCCCTTGTGCTGTTCCACGCTCGAGCGGATGGCCGATCGCTCGACCAGTGGGGCAGATGGCAAGGGAACGGCCGGAACGACGTGGCAGGTGATCGACCAGTCGGTTCGATCGGCCTGGAACCGGGCCCGCGATGGGCACGTCGCACCAGCGACCCCGGTCGCACGAGCACCGGGCGCTCGCCTGTCGCAGCATGCGCAGCGGCCCATCGTCACTACGTGGATCGTGGCCGACCCGATCCGCGACGAGATCCCGCCGTCTCGATCAGGCAGGCTCGCCCGGCAGCAGGTCGTCCGCGTCGGCCGGGCCCACTCCTGCGGTCTCGATGCCGACTCCGACACCATCGGCGGCCGCGGGGTCGGGGTCGGGGTCGGCGACCTCGGCGTCGCCGGTCACAGGTTTGGCCTCAGCGTCGGGGTCGGCCTCGGCCTCAGCGGCTGCAGGTTCGGCATCCGCGACGAGATCCCGCCGTCTCGATCAGGCAGGCTCGCCCGGCAGCAGGTCGTCCGCGTCGGCCGGGCCCACTCCTGCGGTCTCGATGCCGACTCCGACACCGTCGGCGGCCGCAGGGTCGGCGGCATCGGGGTCGGGGTCGGCGGCCTCGGTGGCGGCGGCTGCAGGTTCGGCATCCGCGTCGGCGAGCGTCCCCGAGGACATCGCATCGGTGGCGGCGGATCCGAGCGTCTCGGTCTCGGGCGTCTCGGGTTCGGGCATCTCGATCCCGGGCGTCGATGCGGGGATGTCGTCCTCGATGGCCGCGGCCGTCTCGGGCTCGAGGGGTGGCTCGGTCGCGATGAGCGCCGCGGCGGCGCGCTCCGCATCCCCAGTCATCGGCCGCTGGCCAGCCGCCTCGAACAGCAGCACCGATCCCGCCACCGACGCGTTGAGCGAACCCACGCGTCCACGCATCGGGATGCGCACCGCGAGGTCCAGGCGACGGCGGACGTGGCCCGCGATCCCCCTCCCCTCGCTGCCGACCACCAGCGCGAGCGGTCCACGCAGGTCCGCGTCGCGGAAGGACAGCGAGGCGGACTCGTCCGCACCCACGAGACGCAGACCGCGACCGTGGAGCTCCGCGAGCCCGCCGCCGAGGTCATCGAGCGGCACCAGGAGGAGATGCTCCACGGCGCCTGCCGAGGCCTTGATAGCAGCCGGGCCGATGGGTGCGGAGCGGCGCGTCGGGAACACGACGCCATGGACGCCGCACGCCTCGGCGCTGCGCAGCAGGGTGCCCACGTTCTGGGGATCCTCGAGCGAGTCGAGCACCAGGACGAAGGGCGGCTCACCCCGCTCACGAGCACGCGCGAGCACCTCGTCGAGGGTCGCCCAGCGGCGTGGCTCGACCACGAGCGCCACGCCCTGGTGGCCATCGAAGCCGGTCAGTGCTGTAAGGCTGCCGCCCTCCACCTCCACGACGGGGATGCGCAGCGCGGTGGCGTGGAGCACGAGCGCCTCGAGGGCAGCACGTCGCTCGGGCACGACGAGCAGGCGACGCGCCGGTCGGCGAGCGGCGAACGCCTCCTCCACGGGCCGGCGGCCAGCCACGAGATCCTCGCCCTCCGCGAGCTGCTCGGGCGCATCCACCCCGGCCACGACGATCGGGGGGCGCGGGCGATGACCCGGGCCACCGGCAGGGCGTCGCTCCCACGGCCGATCGCTGCGATACCGATCACGGCCAGTGGGCCGTGGGCCGTCGCGGCGGGGACCGTCATGTCGTGGGGTCGTGGGTCGCGGGCCGTCGGGACGTGACGCGTCGTGGCGCGGGCCGTCGGGTCGTGGTGTGTCGTCGCGTGGATCATCCGGGCGTGGTGCGTCGCGGCGGGGTCCATCGTGGCGTGGGGCCGCGGGCCGCGGGCCATCAGAACGTAGCGGGTCGTAGCGTGGTGCGTCGCGGCGTGGGCCGTCGCGCCGGGCATCGTCGCGTGGGGCATCGTCCCGGCGCCGCTCCCAGGGGGCCGACCGACCACGATCGTGACCACGACCTGGGGGCGCATCACCTTCGTCCATGCGTCGGATGCGGCCGCCGGACCAGGGCGCGTCCTCATCACGGCCCGGACGGTCCGTGGCATCGCGCCACGGCTCGGATCCCGGGCGGCGGCCCGGATGCTCGTTCCACTCCCGGAAGCCGCCGGGCCGGGCACCGCCCGGGCGAGGACCGCCGTACGGTCCACCGGGGCGAGGACCGCTCGGTCGGGCGCCGCCGGACCGGGGGCCGGACCCATACGATCCGCCGGGCCGGGGGCCGGATCCATACGACCCGCCGGGCCGAGGACCACCGGGGCGCGGACCGGCCCCAGGATGCCCACCCTCTCGCGGGCCCCACGGCCGATCACCGGGCCCCTCGCGCCGAGGTCCATCGCGCCGCGGACCCTCCCGTCCCGGTCCGTCGCGCCGCGGCCCCTCAGGCCGTGCCATCGTGTCCCTCCTGGACGCGCCAGCGCTGGCCGTCCCGGGTGTCCTCGACCAGGATGCCGAGCGCGGCGAGATCGTCCCGCAGCGCATCGGAGCGTGCCCAGTCACGTGCTGCGCGCGCCGCGACCCGCTCCTCGAGCAGCGTCATGACCAAGCCCGACACCTCCCGTGCTGGCCCGTCATCGGGTGACATCACGGCGAGCACCTGGTCGATGTCACGCAGCTCCTCTGCAGCGCGCCGGGCGTCATCCGAGGACAGGCTCCGGTCACCGATCCGTCGATTGAGGTCCCGCACCAGGTCGAACACGGCGGCGAGCGCCGGCGCGATGGACAGGTCATCGTCCAGGGCATCCTCGAAGGCGTCGTGGGCGGCCTCCAGCGCCTGCGCCACGCCCGGGTCATCGAGGCGGTCCGACTCGTACTGGTCGAGCGCAGCGAGCACCGTGGACAGCCGCTCCACCGCGGACGTCGCCGCGACCAGGGAGTCCTCGGTGAACTCGAGCGGCGCGCGGTAGTGGGCAGCCAGGAGGGCGTACCGAAGCGCGCGTGGGGACCAGCCCTGGGCATAGGCCTCGGCAGGTCGGAGCAGTCGGCCGGTCCGCTTGGCCATCTTCTCGCCGCCCAGGCGCAGGTGGTCGCAGTGGAGCCAGGTGCGCACGAAGGGCTCCCCCGTGGCCGCCTCCGACTGGGCGATCTCGTCCTCGTGATGCGGGAACACCAGGTCGATGCCCCCGGTGTGGATGTCGAAGCTGGGGCCCAGGTAGCGCATGCTCATCGCGGAGCACTCGATGTGCCAGCCCGGACGTCCGTCGCCGATGGGGGTCGACCAGCTGGGCTCACCGTCCCGCGGTCCCTTCCAGAGCGCGAAGTCGCGGACGTCGTCCTTGTCGTACTCGTCCGTCTCCACCCGCTCCCCGACCCGCTGTGTGGTGGGGTCGAGGCGGGCGAGCGTGCCATACGCCGGCCACGAGGCGATCCGGAAGAAGATCGAGCCATCGTCCGTGCGATACGCATGCCCCCGTTCCAGGAGCGTGGCGATGAGCGTCGCCATCTCCGGGATGTGCTCGGTGGCTCGGGGCATGGCGTCCGGTCGCGTGATGCGCAGCCGGGTCATGTCGTCCAGGAAGCCGTCCGTGTAGCGCGAGGTCAGCGTGCCGATCGCGATGCCCTCCGCAGCGGCGTCTCGGATGATCTTGTCGTCCACGTCCGTGATGTTCATGACCCACGTGACGCGGTAGCCCTTCCAGGCGAGGTAGCGCCGGACCAGGTCGGCGAACACGAAGCTCCGGAAGTTGCCGATGTGGGCCGGGGCATACACGGTCGGACCGCAGGAGTACATCCGCACGTTCGCGGGATCCAGCGGCTGGAACTCCTCGAGCGCCCCGCCGAGCGTGTTCCGGAACCGTAGGCTCACGAGCTCGTCACCTCCACCAGCGCGGTCGCCGAGATGACCCGACCCGCTCCCTCATCCCCCGACAGGTTGCCCGTCGAGGCGGCCACCGCGATCCGATCCGGTTCGATGCCCAGCAGTGCGGCCATGGTGGCACGCATGGCGTCGAGGCGCGCGCCGCCGAGCCGTGGCCGCGCCGCGGCAAGATGGACATCCGCGGTCATCGGGGTGATGCCCGCATCCCGCAGCCGACCGACGATCGAGACGACGATCTCGCGGCTGTCGATGTCACGGGTGCTCGACTCCCCGGCCGGGAACAGCCGACCCAGGTCGCCCATGCCCGCGGCGGCGAGGAGGCCACCACACAGCGCGTGGAGCGCGACATCGCCGTCCGAGTGACCGTGGAGCCGCGGTGCGTCCGGGATCTCGATGCCACCCAGGCGCAGGCCATCGCGTGGTCCGAAGGGATGGCTGTCCGAGCCCCAGCCATGACGACGCTCCGTGGGCAGCATCGTCCGGAGCAGCGACAGGTCGGCCGGCTCGGTCACCTTGAGCGCGGTCGGCTCGCCCGACAGCGTGGTCACGCGGATGCCGGCGCGGGCCAGGACCTCCGCCTCGTCCCCGAACGCCTCGGGGCCCGTCGCATGTGCCTCCAGGGCCGCGAGCAGGAGCGCTCGCCGGGCACCCTGGGGGGTCTGGGCACGGACCACGTACGTCCGGTCGACGGGTGCGACCACGAAGCCGTCCTCGATACGCTTCAGGGAGTCCGGGACCGGCAGCACCGGGATCGCCGCACCATGCTCGAGGGCCGCGGCCGCCACGCGATCGGCAAGGTCGGACGAGGCGAGCGGACGTGCCGCATCGTGGACCAGCACCACCTCCGCATCCGTGGCGCGGACGCCGGTGGTCACCGAGTCCTGGCGACGCGCGCCGCCGGGCACGACAAGGTCCGATGACCCGAGCCACGGCTGGGCTCGGAGATCCGCGATGCGCTCCGGGGCCGTGACGACGACCACGCGTCGGACGCTCCGTGCGGCGCGCATCCGCTCGACCGCCCAGCGCAGCAAGGGCCGACCCGCGAGGTCGAGCGCGCCCTTGTCCACGCCGCCCATGCGCACGCCGGAGCCGGCAGCGACGATCACGGCATCGGCGTATCCGCCGGACTCGGGGGTCATGCGCCCAGTGTGCCGCAGGGAACGCGGTCCCTGCTTGGGGCGCGGGGCGCGGCCGGGTGGAGTGGCACGGCCGCGGGGCGCGGCACGTTCCCCGGGGCGTGAACCTTGCCGGGCCCTTGGTGTGGCCGCCCCGCCCTCGCGGGAACTGGGCATATGGACGAAGCATGGCTTGCGACGAGCTGTCCATGACCGCGCGCGGACCAAGTGCGTCGTCATCCTGCCCATCATGTGGCTGGCCCGACGACGGACCAGGGTCGAGCGTGCCATCCGCCTTGTCGTTCCTGCCCCTCGCCGTGCCGCTCCGGGATGGTGCTTCGCCGATACGCCCATCCTGTGAGAACGCGGGCCCCACGAAGTGGCACGACACCCGACGAACACGCAGCGGGTTCCTGAGGGGCATCCATCGGTGTCAGCGCTGCGTGGTCCTTGCTGTCCGATCTCGATCGAACGTGCACCGACTCCAGGACGTCGTCGCTCGCCACGGATCGATGCTGGTAGCAGACTCGATCCATCGACGCTGATGCTCCGATATGCCTCAGGCACCAGGGCGCCATCCCGACACGGAGCACGAATGGGACTCGCCGGCACGGCCGCAGGCGGCCGGCATGTCAGCGGGCCATCGGCACGGCCACGCGATCCCACGGCCCAGGGGCCCTCCGGCCCTGGCGGTCGGCATGGCCGCAGGCGACCACGTCCGCGACCGACCGGCACGGTCGCGACCGGCACTCCCGCGGATCAGGACGGGCTGTGCACCGGCTGCGCGAAGACCATCCGGCCGGCCACGGTCTGGAGCACGCGGGTAACGTGCACCTCGAGCTCCCGCTGGAGGAACGAGCTGCCGCCCTCCACCACGATCATGGTCCCGTCGTCGAGGAAGCCCACCCCCTGCCCCGGCTCCTTGCCTTCCTGGATGACCTTGACCCGGAGCGCCTCACCCGGCAGGAACGCCGGCTTCATCGCGTTCGCGAGCTGGTTGAGGTTCATCACCCGGACGCCCTGGAGCTGCGCGACGCGGTTGAGGTTGTAGTCCGTGGTCAGCACGGCGCCACCGTGCGCCCTGGCGAGCGCGACCAGCTTGGCATCGACCGCCTTGACGTCGGGCGCATCCTCGTCGGACAGGTCGAGCTCCACGCGGTGGTCCTTCTGGAGCACCGAGAGCACATCGAGACCCCGTCGGCCGCGGGTCCGTCGCGAGGTGTCCTCGTCATCGGCGATGTGCTGGAGCTCCCCCAGCACGAACCGCGGCACCACGAGCGTCCCGCCGAGGAACCCGGACGCCACGACATCCACGAGCCGTCCGTCGATGATGGCGCTGGTGTCCACGTACACGGGTGGTCCGGGCACCTCCCCATCGGTCGTGGGGCGGGCCTCCGGCGTGCGCAGCAGTCCCGCATCGCGGGCCGCGGCCATCAGATCGTCCCGCTTGGCGACCGTGAGGCCCATCATGCCCAGCCCCAGCACGACCGACACACCGATGGGCAGCAGCCAGCCGAGCGGATCGGGGAAGTTGGACAGCGGCAAGCCGAGCAGGATGCCCAGGAACAGGCCCACCGTGAGGCCGATGACCGCCGCCACGAACTCGCCCGCCGAGAGGTCACCGACCCGCTCGATGATGCGATGCGCGGGCTGCACGGTGATGTGGGGCAGGATGAGATATCCCGCCGCCACCCAGGCCACGAGCCAGAGCAGCAGCAGCGCGAAGCCACCGGGTGAGCCAGCGAAGCCGGAGGCCCAGTCCGCCACCCCCGCGAGTGCGATGGCGACGATGAGCCCGAGGCTGCCGCCGAGCAATCGGACGAAGCGGTCCATATCGACGCGAGGCTACCAGACGTCCCCGCGGAACACCCTACCCCAGTGGTACCGGATCGCGACCAGCGGGCTGGCCAAGCGTCACCGCGAGGGCCTCCCGCAGGGTGGGGACCGCGACCACCTCCAGACGCGACCCGGCGGTGCCTGACACATCCCGACCGATACGATCCGCCTCGTCGCCCGCCGGCACGATGGCGCGACGGAACCCGAGCCGCGCCGCCTCTCGCACGCGCCGCTCCAGCCCTCGGACCGGTCGCAGGCCACCGAGGAGCGTCACCTCCCCGCACGCCACCGTGGCGGCGTCCACGGGCAGGTCCCGCGCCGTCGACGCGAGCGCCAGCGCCACCGGCAGGTCGAGTGCCGGCTCATCGACCGTGGCACCACCCGCCAGCGACAGATACAGGTCGTGGCGACCCACATCGAGGCCGCACCGCCGGCCCATCACGGCCACCAGCAGTGCCAGCCGATCCGCGGGGAGTCCCACGAGCGCTCGACGCGGCACCCCGATGCCCGCCGGGGCCACGAGCGCCTGGACCTCCACGAGCACCGGCCGCGTGCCCTCCATGGTCGCCGCGATGATGACGCCCGGCTCCTGCGAGGTCCCGCCACCGCCCAGGAACGCGCGGGCCGGGTCCGGCACGTCGCGGAGGCCCGTGCCGGTCATCTCGAGGACGCCGGTCTCCTCCGTGGAGCCGAAACGGTTCTTGGCGCTGCGCAGGAGTCGCAGACCACCATATCGATCGCCCTCGAGCGTGAGCACCACGTCCACGAGATGCTCCAGCGTGCGTGGTCCCGCGAGGCTGCCGTCCTTGGTCACGTGCCCAACGAGCACGACCGGGGTGCCTGTCGCGTGTGCCCAGCCAGCGAGCCGTGACGCGGCTTCCCGCACCTGGCCGACCGAGCCCGCCGGTCCATCGAGGCCATCCACCGTGACGGTCTGCACCGAGTCCACCACCAGCAGCCCGGGCCGCAGCGACTCGGCCGCGGCGAGCACGAGGTCCACCGATGTCTCGGCGAGCACATGGATGCCAGCACCCGCCGATCCCGTCGCGAGACCCAGGCGATCCGCCCGCAGATGGAGCTGCTCCGCGGATTCCTCGCCGGTCGCCACCAGGACTGGGCCGGCGGCGGCCGCGACCCCCGCAGCGAGCTCCAGCACGAGCGTGGACTTGCCGATGCCCGGCTCCCCGCCGAGCAGCGCGATGGCACCCGGTACCAGCCCGCCTCCCAGCACGCGGTCGAGCTCCCCGATACCGACGGGGACACGCGGCAGCACCTGGCCCGCCATGTCACCGAGAGGACGCGGGATGGCCGCCTCCGAGCGCACGGCACCGCGGGATGTGGCACGCGACTCGGGACGCACCAGGGTCTCCACGAGCGAGTCCCACGTCCCGCAGACATGACAGCGTCCTTCCCACGCCGCCGACACGGCGCCACAGGACTGGCAGACGTAGCGACTCTCGACGCGGGCCATGCGTGGGCGCGACGCCGGACGTGGGGCGTCGCCTCGCGGGCTACGCCTCGACCGGGGTCTTCTCCTCGATCGGCTCGATGGTCAGACCACCATCGAGATCACGATCCACGACGACCGTCTGGCCCGGGCCATAGCGACCCAGCAGGAGCGCCTCCGCGAGCGGGTCCTCGACGCTGCTCTGGATGACCCGCTTGAGGGGTCGCGCTCCGTAGTCGGCGTCGTAGCCCTGGTCGATGATGTAGTCCTTGGCAGCCTGGGTGATCTCAAGGCTGATCTGCTGGGCCCGTAGCTGCTCACGCACGCGGTGGAGCAGCAGGTCCACGATCTGGCGGATCTCCTCGACGGTCAGCGAGCGGAAGACCACGAACGAGTCGACGCGGTTGAGGAACTCGGGTCGGAACTGCGTCTTCAGCTGCTCCATGACCTTGTCCTTCATCCGGTCGTACTGCCGGTCGCGCTCCAGGTCCTCCGAGGTCGCGGTGGGCCGGAAGCCGAGGGTCGTGTCCTTGAGCAGCGACTTGGCGCCGATGTTGCTGGTCATGATGATGACCGTGTTCCGGAAGTCCACGCGCCGGCCCTTGGCATCCGTGAGATGCCCGTCCTCGAGGATCTGGAGCAGGATGTTGAACACCTCCGGGTGCGCCTTCTCGATCTCGTCGAGCAGCACCACGGAATAGCTCTTGCGGCGGACCGCCTCGGTCAGCTGACCGCCTTCCTCGAAGCCCACGTAGCCCGGAGGCGCGCCCACCAGGCGGCTCACGTTGTGGCGCTCCATGAACTCGCTCATGTCGATCTTGATGAGCGCGTCCTCGCTCCCGAACATGAACTCCGCGACGGCCTTGGCGAGCTCCGTCTTGCCCACGCCCGTGGGGCCCAGGAAGATGAACGAGCCGATGGGCCGCTTGGGGTCCTTGAGGCCGGCGCGTGCCCGACGGACCGCGCGGGAGATGGTGTCGATCGCCTCCTGCTGCCCGATGACCCGCTTGTGGAGCGCGTCCTCCATGTGCAGCAGTCGCTCCGATTCCTCCTGCGCGATACGCGTCACCGGGATGCCGGTCCACATCGAGACGACCTGCGCGATGTCCTCCTCGCCCACCTCGGGGGTGTGCTCGGCGAGCCGCGCCTGCCAGTCCGAGCGGAGCTGGTCGATGGTCGCCCGTGCGGAGGTCTCCGCGTCCCGCAGCTGCTGGGCGCGGTCGTACTCCTGGTCGGTGACCGCGGCCTCCTTCTCGGTCGTGATGCGGTCGAGCTCCTTCTGCGCGTCCCGCAGCTCCTGGGGTGCGAGGCTGTGGCGCAGGCGGACCCGGCTCGCCGCCTCATCGATGAGGTCGATGGCCTTGTCCGGCAGGTGGCGGTCCGTGATGTAGCGGATGGAGAGGTCCGCGGCGGCCCGGATCGCCTCGTCCGTGATACGCACCTTGTGATGCGTCTCGTAGCCACCCCGGATGCCGAACAGGATCTCCACGGTCTGCTCGAGCGTGGGCTCCTCCACCATCACGGGCTGGAAGCGACGCTCGAGGGCGGCATCCCGCTCGATGTACTTGCGGTACTCATCGAGGGTCGTGGCGCCGATGCACTGGAGCTCGCCGCGTGCCAGGGGTGGCTTGAGGATGTTCGCGGCATCGATGGCGCCCTCCGCGGCACCCGCGCCCACGAGCGTGTGGAGCTCATCGATGAACAGCACCGCGTCACTCGTGCTGCGCAGCTCCTCGATGATCTTCTTGAGCCGCTCCTCGAACTCACCGCGGTACTTGGTACCCGCCACGAGCGAGCCGATGTCCAGCGTCAGGACGCGCTTGTCCGCGAGCGTCTCGGGCACGTCACCCGCCACGATGCGCTGCGCGAGACCCTCCGCGATGGCGGTCTTGCCGACCCCCGGCTCACCGATGAGCGCCGGGTTGTTCTTGGTGCGCCGTGACAGGATCTGGATGACCCGCTCGATCTCCTTCTCCCGGCCGATGATGGGATCGATCTTGCCGGCCCGGACGGCGTCCGTGAGGTTGATGCCCAGCTGGTCGATGGTGGGCGTCTTGCTGGCGCGCTTGGTCTCCTGCGCGGGCGCCGATGCGCTCGACTGGGAGAGGACCCGGATGACCTCGTGGCGCACCTTGTCCAGGTTGACACCGAGCGACTCCAGGACACCCGCGGCGATGCCCTCGCCCTCGCGCACGAGTCCGAGCAGCAGATGCTCCGTGCCGATGTAGTTGTGGCCAAGGCGGCGGGCCTCGTCGATGGCCAGCTCGATGACCCGCTTGGCGCGCGGCGTCAGGCCGACCTCGCCCACGACCGGTCGATCCCCGCGGCCGATGATGAACTCCACCGCGGTGCGCACCTTGGCCAGCTCGACGTTCATGTTCTCGAGCACGCGCGCGGCCACACCCTCGCCCTCGCGCACGAGGCCGAGGAGCAGATGCTCCGTGCCGATGTAGTTGTGGTTGAACCGCTGTGCCTCATCCTGCGCGAGCGTCAGGACCTTGCGTGCGCGATCCGTGAACTTGTCGAACCGATCCATGGGCGACGAACACCGTTCCGTTTCTCTGAGGGACCTGCTGGCACCTCGTCCTCGATGGTACCACCCGAGGGGCCCCGCACCGGCCAAGGCGACCCGAGCCGGGAAGCGAACGACCCGCCGGTCCCGGCGGGTCGTCAGTGCGTGACGGGTGACGCTGGCGTCAGCCGGCGCCCTCCTCCGTCTCGTCCGTGACCGCATCGACGGCCTCGGCGACCGTCTCGTCGGCGACCGTCTCCTCGGTGATGGCCTCGGCTTCGGCGACCTCCTCGGCGATGGCGGCCTCGGCGACCGTCTCCGCTTCGGCCAGCTCCTCGACCGCCTCGACGAGCTCGTCGGTGGTCAGCTCCGGAGCTGCTGCGGCGAGTGCCGCCTCGGCGGCCTCCTCGGCCTCGATCACGTCCGCGACATCCGCGGCGACCGCGGCCTCGATCGCCTCCTCGGCGACGGCAAGCTCTGCCACATCGGCGGCGACATCGGCTTCCGCGACGACCTCCGCCTCCGCGACGGCAGCCACATCATCCGCGACCGTTTCGGCGACGAGCCCCACGACATCCTCGGTCTCGGCAGCGGCCGCCGACGCACGCGCCGACTCCTGCTGGGCGACCTGGGCCCGCACCTGCGCGAACGCAGCGGCGAGCGTGTTGTCGATGCCGCCCTCCGGCTCCTGGACCGCCTGCGAGGGATCGTAGCTCCGCTCGGGTCGCGGCCGGCGCTCACGCGGCTCCGGTCGGGCGGGTGCCTCCTCCGCCTGCTTGAGGCTGAGGCCCAGGCGATGCCGCTCGGAATCGAGCGAGATGACCTTGAGCTTGAGGCGTTGGCCCTCGTGGACCACGTCACCCGGATGGGCGACGCGCTGGTGCGACAGCTCGCTGATGTGGATGAGGCCTTCGAGGCCCTCCCGCACCCGCACGAAGGCACCGAAGTTCACGATCTTGGTGACGGTGCCCTCGATGATGTCGCCGACCTTGAGGTCCGCCACGGTCGAGTTCCACGGATCGGGCTGCAGCCGTCGGATGGACAGGCTGATGCGGCCACGCTCGTGGTTGATGTCGATGACCTCGGCCTCGACCTCCTCGCCGACGTGATAGCCGGACTCGGGGTTGTTGACCTTGTTCCACGACAGCTCGCTCTTGTGGACGAGCCCGTCGATGCCGCCCAGGTCCACGAACACGCCGAACGGCGCGATGGACCGGACGTTGCCCTTGACGTGCTGGCCGACCTGGAGACTGCTGAACAGCTCGTCCCGCTTCTCGCGGCGCTCCTCGTAGAGGGCGACCTTCTCGGACAGGATGAGGCGGTTCGCCTTGCGATTGACCTCGAGGATCTTGAGCCGGAGCTTGCGGCCGACGTACGGCTGGAGCTTCTCGGCGATCTCCTGGGCCGCGTCGCGCGGCTGCTCGTTCTGAGGGCGGCGCGGGAAGTCGACGATCTGGCTGATGGGCACGAAGCCGCGGATGCCGCAGTCGACGATGAGACCGCCCTTGTTGTGGTCGATGACCGGGGCCTCGATGATCGCGCCGGCGTCCAGCTGCTCCTGCATCGCGCGCCACTTGCGCTCGAGACCGGCGCGCCGGAGCGACAGGACCGCGTGGCCCTCGTTGGACTCGGGCTGGAGCACGTACACGAGGACCGTGTCACCGATGTTCAGCTGGGGCTGGGTCTCGGTGTTGCGGCCATACAGCTCACGGTTGCTGACGACACCCTCTGACTTGGCACCGATGTCGACGAGCATCTCGTCCTTGTCGATGCGCACCACGGTGCCTTCGACGACGTCTCCGTGCTTGAGGCTCCGGATGTCGCCTTCCTGCTCGTTGAGCAGCTCCTCCATGGTGGTCGGCTCGGGGCGCGGGTCCACGCGGGGGGCGGGTACGTCCTCCTCGTCCGCAGCCGGAGCGGCGGCCAGGTCATCCGCGGACAGACCGCTCGACACGTCCTCGACGTCCGATGCCTCGACCGGGGTGGCCTCTGCAGCGACCGGGTCTGGGGCGTCCTCGACGACAGGGGCTGCCGTCGGGGTCTCGTCGACGGCGGCGGCGGCCGGGGTCTCGTCGACGGCGGCCGGTGCCTCCTCGGGAGCGACAGCCGGGGTGTCCTCCACGACGGCGTCCGTCGTGGGAGCCGATGTGTCGACGCTCGCGTCCGATGCGACGGCGATCGGCGCGTCCTCGGTGCTGGTGGTCGCCGTCGGCTCGGTGTCGGCGTCGGCCTGCTGTGGTTCGGTCAAGGTCGTGTGGTCTCCTCGGATGTCAGGCTCCCACCCCGGGGACGACAGAGCCCGGGTCACACGCCCGGGCTTCCTGCTTCGGCTGGTCGTCCGTGTGGCTGGTCGGCTCGACAGACTCCTCCGTATCCCGGCGCGCGCGCGGCTCTGCCCTCCCGTGACGGGCAGTGCCCACGAAGCCTATCACACACGCACAAGTGCGCATAGGATGGATGGATGCCCGAGCTGCCGGACCTCGACATCCTGGCCGATGCGCTCCACGTCGGACTGGTGGGCCGAGCCGTGGTGGGCGTGGACGTGACGCAGCCGCTCGTGATGCGTGCGACGTCCGCGGAGCTGCGAGCCCTCGAGGGACAGCGACTGGACTCCGTGCGCCGGACCGGCAAGTTCCTGGTGTTCCAGCTCGACCGTGATCGCGTGGTCATCAATCCCATGCTCACCGGACGCCTGGGCATGGCGTCGCCGGGGGCGAAGGCTTTCGGGTCGACGGCGTGCGTGATGACCCTCGGTGCGCGATCCGGCGCGCCTGCGGACAGCGCCGCGTGGACCAGCGACGCCACGTGGCTGCCCGCTGACCAGGCGTCCGTGGAGATGCGTTACCGGGACGCGACGCGGATGGGCAAGGTGTACGTGGTCCCGGAGGGCGTGGAGCGGGTCATCGCGGGCTGGGGGGACCGGGGACCGGACGCGGACGACCCGGCGCTCGACCTCGAGGCGTGGCGCGAGCGTATCCGCCGTCACCGGGGCGAGCTCAAGAACCTGCTCAAGGAGCAGTCGTTCGTGGCGGGGATCGGCAACGGCTACGCCGACGAGATCCTCTGGGAGGCACGCCTGGCGCCGCTCCGCAAGCGGTCGTCGCTGGCGGCCGACGAGGTGGACGCGCTGTACGCCGCGGTCCGGATGGTGCTGCCCTGGGCCATCGAGGAGCTCCGGGCGCGGGTCCCGCCGCGCTTCGAGGTGGAGGTGCGCGACTTCCTGCGGGTCCACCGCAAGGGGGGCGAGCCCTGTCCCCGGTGCGGCACCACGATCTCCGAGATCTCGCCGGGCGGCTTCGTCACGAGCTGGTGTCGCACCTGCCAGCGGTGAGGATGTGGTCCTCCTCGGTCTGGCTAGTCGTCCGTCACCACGGGCGCATCGGGGATGAGGATCACCATGCCGGCCTCGAGCTGTCCCCGGATGGGATTGACGGCACGCAGGTCGCGTGGCCGCAGGTCGAAGCGGCGCGCGATGGTGCGCCACGTCTCGCCGTCCTTGACCGTGTATCGCCGACGCAGCGTGAACGAGGGGACCGGTGCCTGCGTCGCGGGCACGGACGTGGCCGGCACGGAGGTCGTCGGTGTCGGCCCGGTCGGTGCGACCGTCCGCACCGGCGTGGGTGGTGGCGTGGGTCGCTGGGTCCGATCCGGACCGTCCGTCGCGCCCCCGGCGATGGCCGGCGCGGTGGGCGTCGGCTCACCTCCCAGGAACGCGCCCCCACCGAAGAGCGCCACGATGGCCACGACCGCCACCAGGATCACGCCGATCCCGATGAGCATCGTCGGGAGCCGTCGCTGTCGATCCTCGCCGGCGTTCGCATCCCGGCCGCTCGGACGTGCGTCCACCGCGATGGGGATGGTGCTCACGGGGGGCGCGAACCGGGGCGTCTCCAGCAGCTGGACCGGGATCTGGTCCGCTGCGAGCGCGATGGCGCGTCGATCCCGGAGCGCCTGATATCGCTCACAGGCCGTGTGGCCAGCACCGAGGCACAGCTCCTGCTGGGTCCCCGTGGGCAACGTGGAGGGTGGCTCGACCGCCCAGCACCGATGCTCACGGCTGGCGGCCATCGTGCGGTGTGACCCGTCCGCCGCGCGGAGGTAGCGGCAGACGCCCGTCCCGGGACCGGACATGGGCATCACCGGCAGCACCATGGGCACCGTGGCGACCGTCGCGGTCTCAGGGATCGCGTCGACCTCCTCGTCGGTCGACGCCCGGAAGGCCTCGGCAGGTCCACGCACCGTCACGACAGGCGCTCCGGGGACCGGGGTTCCGCAGCCATGCGGCCATCATACGCCGGCACCGCGCGCATCGCCCCAGGGGCGCCCGGGCCTACGGGCAGACGGGTATCCCCGTGGACGACGATCCGGCACGAGGTGTAGGTGCCCATCTCGCTGACATCCGATCCCCCGTGGAATCGAAAGGATCCTGGCGACGGCCTATGTTCCCGAGGAGCTGCCCCCTCAGTATCTTCGGCGCTGGAGAGCTTAACGACCGTGTTCGGGATGGGAACGGGTGTGGCCTCTCCGCTTGAGTCACCAGGATCCTTGCGTTGTGATCGACGCGATCGGTCGCCCGGCGCACACCCGACCTGCGGGCCTGCGCTGGCGCTCTCGAGTCTCCTGACTGCATGAACCTCGATCCCCGGGATCCGCGGTGACGTCCTCGTCACCGTCCCGAGCATCCACGCATCCGCGCCTGGGTGGGCTGCGGAAGCGGTCAAGCCCTCGACCATTAGTACGGCTCAGCTGCACCGGTTGCCCGGCTTCCACATGCCGCCTATCGAGCAGGTGTTCTCCCTGCGGTCTTACCCGGTTGACCCGGTGGGAAACCTCATCTTGAGGCGAGCTTCGCACTTAGATGCTTTCAGTGCTTATCCCGACCGAACATAGCTACCCAGCGGCGCCCTTGGCAGGACGACTGGCACACCAGAGGTTCGTCCACTCCGGTCCTCTCGTACTAGGAGCAGCTCCTCGCAAGTTTCCTACGCCCACGATGGATAGAGACCAAACTGTCTCACGACGTTTTGAACCCAGCTCACGTACCGCTTTGATTGGCGAACAGCCAAACCCTTGGGACGTACTTCCGCCCCAGGATGCGACGAGCCGACATCGAGGTGCCAAACAGCGCCGTCGATATGAACTCTTGGGCGCTATAAGCCTGTTATCCCCGGGGTAGCTTTTATCCGTTGAGTGATACCCCTTCCACTCGGAGGTACCAGATCACTAAGCCCGACTTTCGTCCCTGCTCGACTTGTAGGTCTCGCAGTCAAGCTCCCTTATGCCTTTGCACTCTTCGGCTGGTTTCCATTCAGCCTGAGGGAACCTTTGGGCGCCTCCGTTACTCTTTAGGAGGCGACCGCCCCAGTCAAACTACCCGCCTGCCACTGTTCCGCGCCCGGATCACGGGTCGCGGTTAGAGTCAAAGTCCAGCGAGGGTGGTATTTCAACGTTGGCTCCACCGAGGCTAGCGCCCCAGCTTCTCAGCCTCCCACCTATCCTACACACGCAGAACCCCGATCCAATGACAGGGTGTAGTAAAGCTCCACGGGGTCTTTTTGCCCTATCGTGGGTAACGAGCATCTTCACTCGTACTTCAATTTCGCCGGATCCCTCGTTGAGACAGCGCCCAGATCGTTACGCCATTCGTGCGGGTCGGAACTTACCCGACAAGGAATTTCGCTACCTTAGGACCGTTATAGTTACGGCCGCCGTTTACCGGGGCTTCGATTCAGAGCTTGCACCCCTCCTCTTAACCTTCCGGCACTGGGCAGGCGTCAGCCCGTATATGTCAGCTTTCGCTTTAGCACGGACCTGTGTTTTTGCTAAACAGTCGCCTGGGCCTTTTCACTGCGGCCTCGATCAACCAAATGCAAGCATCAGTTGCGAGGCGCCCCTTCTCCCGAAGTTACGGGGCCAATTTGCCGAGTTCCTTAACGAGGGTTCTCCCGATCGCCTTGGTATTCTCTACCCGCCTACCTGTGTCGGATTGCGGTACGGTCACCTTTGATCTCGCTAGACACTTTTCTTGCCAGCTTGGCTCACCCGAATCGCAGCAGATGCCGCTTTCATTCGCTTCTCGGCGTTGAGTGGGGAAACGGATTTACCTATCTCCCCCGCCTACCGGCTTGGACGCGTATAGCCAAAACGCGCTCGGACTACCATGCTGGGTCATGCCCTTGCTCTCACCTGGGTTCGACTCACCGCTTCGACCTGACTTTCGCCAGGTCAACCACGGATCGCCTCCGCCAGGCGACACCTTGCGGTGCAAACGATCTCCGGTGGTTCCGGAATATCAACCGGATGTCCATCGCCTACGACGTGCCGTCCTCGGCTTAGGCCCGACTAACCCTGAGCGGACAAGCCTTCCTCAGGAAACCTTAGGCATACGGCGTGTGGGTTTCTCACCCACATTGCGCTACTCATGCCGACATTCGCACTCCCGCACGCTCCAGCCGTCCTTACGATCGACCTTCACAGCAGAGCGGGACGCTCCCCTACCGCCCGAGGTCCGGCGAACCGGACCACAGACCCGTAGCTTCGGTACCAGGCTTGAGCCCCGTTGGATCTTCGGCGCGGAACCACTTGACCAGTGAGCTGTTACGCACTCTTTCAATGATGGCTGCTTCTGAGCCAACATCCTGGTTGTCTATGCGACTCCACATCCTTTACCACTTAGCCTGGATTTAGGGACCTTAGCTGACGGTCCGGACTGTTTTCCTTTTGACCACGAAGCTTAGCCCTCGCAGTCTGACTCCCGGGCTCTGGAATCACGGGATTCGGAGTTTGATTGGGGTTGGTAAGCGGGAAGCCCCCTAGCCCATTCAGTGCTCTACCCCCATGATTGAACGCCCGAGGCTAGCCCTAAAGCTATTTCGGGGAGAACCAGCTATCTCCGGGTTCGATTGGCATTTCACCGCTATCCACAGCTCATCCCCTAGCTTTTCAACGCTAGTGGGTTCGGTCCTCCACGGGGCATTACTCCCGCTTCAACCTGGCCATGGGTAGGTCACCCGGTTTCGGGTCTACAGCCTGCGACTTGACGCCCTATTCAGACTCGCTTTCGCTTCGGCTCCGTCCTTTGCGGACTTAACCTCGCCACAGACTAGTAACTCGTCGGCTCATTCTTCAAAAGGCACGCCATCACGCTACCGGCCTTGCGACCGGCAACACGCTCTGACTGCTTGTGGGCACGTGGTTTCAGGTGCTATTTCACTCCCCTCCCGGGGTACTTTTCACCTTTCCCTCACGGTACTCGTTCGCTATCGGTCGCCAGGAGTATTTAGCCTTGGACGGTGGTCCGCCCAGCTTCCCACATGAGAGACCTTCCACGTGGTACTCAGGTGGTCAGACCTGGAGGTCGAGTCGCTTCGCCTACGGGGCTATCACCCTCTCTGGCCCGCCTTTCCTGACGGGTTCGACTCACGATCGACTTTGTGACTCCAGTGGGTCCATGCAGGGACCCGATGCTGACTCCTACAACCCCGACTCAGAAACGGCTGCTACCTATCACGCTGAGTTCGGTTTGGGCTATTCCCGTTTCGCTCGCCACTACTCAGGGAATGATCTCCTTTCCTCCCGCTACTGAGATGTTTCAGTTCGCGGACTTACCTCGGGCAGGCCTATATATTCAGCCTGCCGTGACCGGGCATTACCCCGGCCGGGTTTCCCCATTCGGAAATCCTCGGATCGACGCTTGCTCGCAGCTCCCCGAGGCGTATCGTCGCCTGCCACGTCCTTCATCGGCTCCTGGCGCCAAGGCATCCACCCCGTGCCCTGTGTAGCTTGACCACTTCAGCAACTCACCCAGCGGGCGATTGCGTCGGATGGTCTCGGGATACTGATCCTTGTGCATTTCTCGATGCACAGCCGCGCAGACGCCAGACGGCGTCGACGCGACGGAAATCGAAGTTCAATGATTAGGAGACTCGATCTTCCGATCGACATCTTCACTTGGAAAGGTGCACGCACGACCGTTGCCGGCCACACGTCCGACGACCCGTGCGGGTCATCCCAGCGAGCCGCTGGTCCGAGGACCCGAGCCGATGCTCGGAGCCTGGGATCAGGGGCCAGCATGCCGGCGCGTGCCGACACGACGAGGGAGTGCTTCGGACCTGATGATGGACCCGATGCCAGGGTTCGCGCTGGTGGCGGTGGTGGAGACGAGGAGACTCGAACTCCTGACCCTCTCCTTGCAAAGGAGATGCTCTGCCAACTGAGCTACGTCCCCGAGGACGGCTATCGGGTGATGTTCGGTGGTGGGCGTTTCTGGACTCGAACCAGAGACCTCTGCCTTATCAGGGCAGTGCTCTAACCAGCTGAGCTAAACGCCCGAGGGTTCGCGCCGCACCCTCCGGAGAACGGAGGGTGGGCTGCACCCTGACACTTGAAGAGTGACAGACGATCCACACACGAACGAGGTTCGGTGTTCGGTGCTGGGTCGCACGTTCCGCCCGGCAAGCCGGACTCCGGTCCCACCCAGCGGGGACACGGCGAGGATCGTGCGATCAACCTGGGAGGGTGTTGACGCAGTGGTCACACCGGCGACCTCTGCTCCCTCTCCCTAGAAAGGAGGTGATCCAGCCGCACCTTCCGGTACGGCTACCTTGTTACGACTTCGTCCCAGTCACCAACCCCACCTTCGACGGCTGCCTCCTTGCGGTTGGCCCACCGGCTTCGGGTGTTGTCGGCTTCCATGACGTGACGGGCGGTGTGTACAAGGCCCGGGAACATATTCACCGCCGTATGCTGACCGGCGGTTACTAGCAACTCCGGCTTCACGCAGGCGAGTTGCAGCCTGCGATCCGAACTGAGACCGGCTTTCAGGGATTAGCTCCACCTCGCGGTTTCGCAGCCCGTTGTACCGGCCATTGTAGCGTGGGTGTAGCCCAGGACGTAAGGGCCATGCTGACTTGACGTCATCCCCGCCTTCCTCCGAGTTTCTCTCGGCAGTCCCGTGTGAGTGGTACAACACACAGTAGGGGTTGCGCTCGTTGCGGGACTTAACCCAACATCTCACGACACGAGCTGACGACAGCCATGCAACACCTGTGGCCAGGTCCCTTGCGGGCCGCCGACGTTTCCGCCGGATTCCTGGTCATGTCAAGCCCTGGTAAGGTTCTTCGCGTTGCATCGAATTAAACCCCACGCTCCGCTGCTTGTGCGGGCCCCCGTCAATTCCTTTGAGTTTTAGCCTTGCGGCCGTACTCCCCAGGCGGGACACTTAATGCGTTAGCTACGGCACTGGCGGGGTTGATACCACCAACACCTAGTGTCCATCGTTTACGGCTAGGACTACCGGGGTATCTAATCCCGTTTGCTCCCCTAGCTTTCGCGCCTCAGCGTCAAGAACAGGCCAGAAAGTCGCCTTCGCCACTGGTGTTCCTCCGGATATCTACGCATTTCACCACTACACCCGGAATTCCACTTCCCTCTCCTGTCTTCGAGTCGAACAGTATCGAATGACCCTCCCCAGTTGAGCCGGGGGCTTTCACATTCGACTTGGACGACCGCCTGCGCGCTCTTTACGCCCAGTAAATCCGGACAACGCTTGCCACCTACGTATTACCGCGGCTGCTGGCACGTAGTTAGCCGTGGCTTATTCACCGGGTACCGTCATCATCGTCCCCGGCAAAAGAGGTTTACGACCCGAAGGCCTTCATCCCTCACGCGGCGTTGCTGCTTCAGGGTTTCCCCCATTGAGCAAAATTCCCGACTGCTGCCTCCCGTAGGAGTCTGGGCCGTGTCTCAGTCCCAGTCTGGGTGATCGTCCTCTCAGACCACCTACCGATCGTCGCCTTGGTGAGCCATTACCCCACCAACGAGCTAATCGGACGCAGGCCCCTCCCGAAGCGCCTTGCGGCTTTACTCGCACGACCGAACGTGCGACCACATGCGGTATTAGCCACCCTTTCGGGCGGTTGTTCCCCACTTCGGGGCAGGTCACCTACGCGTTACTCAGCCGTCCGCCACTAACGGTGCGAGCAAGCCCGTACCGTCCGTTCGACTTGCATGTCTCATGCACGCCGCCAGCGTTTATCCTGAGCCAGGATCAAACTCTCCGAATGAAAGGCCTGGCCGAAACCAGACCTCAAGTCTCGGGGTTTGCCCCGCTCGTTTACTTAGGATCGTCTGCCACTCTTCACTTGTTAAGGTGCAGCCCTCGATCCGAGGCAGGCGTGCCACGGCCGAGCGACACATTGTCGCACGAGGCGACGCCGCTGTCAACGACCGGGGTCGTGTCCGCGCCGGGCGGGTCGGTGTGGGACCCGGGGCGCCGGTGGCCGGACCGCGTGGGTCAGGCGCAACGAGGTGGAACACTAGCGCCCCCGCGGCAGGCTGTCAAACGGGTGGCCTCTCAGCGTGCCCCCGGCCGTCCGGACGTGCCTGGAGACGTGCGTGGGGGCTCTCCGTGGACCGGCGGCGGGGCCAGGCCGCCTCGTGAACGGCCCCGACAGCGCCGTGGATCGAGAGCGAGCCACGGAGGCGGCGGTCACCTGGCCAGTCGATCCGACTGGCTGACCAGGAGCCAGCCGGGGTCCGGCCCGGGGTCCGGTCCACGCTCACGCCGGATCGCCGATCGCTCGACCGTTGGGCCTTCTGGCTCGGAAGTAGGTCCGGAGGCACGGCTCGTGATCCACCAGTTCGACCGATCGGCATGAAGGTCGCGAGCTCCGGGCCCGGGCGGCGGAGCGACGGACCCCACCGACAGGGCGTGGCGGGTCGGGTGGCGGAGCGACGGAGACGACGCCACCGAGAGACAGCCTGGGCCGGCGACGGATGGACGGAGAGGAAGCGAGGGAGTGGCGGCCCGTTGCCGCTGGGCGGGCCGGGTGGCGCACGGCGGGTCCGCCGTCGTGCCGGTCGCCAGACCTCGACCCGGACGACCCGACACGTCAGATGACGCCGGTCTCCAGCAGCAGGATGAGCGCGGCGGATGAGATCCAGCAGGCGAGGAACAGCACCGCCGAGCCGGCCTCGCCCAGCGGCCCCGTGAGCACCCAGTAGAGGATCACGGCCAGCACCAGCGCGATGACCGGCTTGATGAGACGCAGCAGCGCCTCGTTGACGAGGTAGCTCATCGCTCGCCTGCGACCTCCAGCTCACGACGTCCCTGGAGCGCGCGCACCAGGGTCACCTCGTCGGCGTACTCCAGGTCGCCGCCCACGGGGATGCCCCGCGCGATGCGCGTGACGCTGCCCACGTGCCCGGTCAGGCGCTCCGCGAGGTACATCGCGGTCGCCTCCCCTTCGAGGGTCGGGTTGGTGGCCAGCACCACCTCCACGAACGGCGCACCCTCGCGCTCCTGGTCGGCCACCCGGCCCAGCAGCTCCCGGATGCGCAGCCGGTCCGGACCGATGCCATCCATCGGCGAGATCGCTCCGTGCAGCACGTGATATCGGCCGCGATACGCGCCCGAGCGTTCGAGGGCGAGCACGTCGAGCGGCTCCTCCACGACACACAGCCTCGATGCGTCGCGAGCCGGATCGAGGCAGATGGGGCACTCCGGACCCGTGCTGATGTTGAAGCACACGTCGCAGAACACGACCTCGTCGCGTACCGCCACGAGCGCGGCCGCCAGCGATCGCGCCTCGGCCTCGGGCGCGCGCAGCAGGTGATAGGTCAGTCGCTGCGCGGACTTGGGTCCGATGCCGGGCAGCCGCGAGAGCGCCTCGATGAGACGCGCGACCGGCTCGACGATTGCGGTCATGGGCGGGACGCGGATGGTGCCTGGATGACGCAGGGTCGGTCGATGCGCGTCACATGCCCGGGATGCGCAGGCCCCCGGTCACCCGACCGACCTTCTGCTCCGCGGCGGCCTTCGCCTGGTCGAGCGCCTCGCGCACGGCCGCGAGGACCAGGTCCTGGAGCATCTCGACATCGTCGGGGTCGACGACACCGGGATCGATGGTCACGGAGACGAGATCCTGCTTGCCGGTCACGACCGCCGTGACCGCACCGCCGCCGGCCGAGCCCTCCACCTGGAGCTCCTGGAGCTCACGGTCGACCCGGGCCATGTCGGCCTGCATCTGCTGCGCCATCTTCGCGAGGTTGCCGAAGCCCATGGGTCCTCCTGGTGGGGCCGGCGGGAGCCGGCTCAGTCGATCTCCTCGATACGGGCGATATCGCCCCCGAACACCTGCATGACGTGGGAGACGAGGTCGATGTCCTCGGTGGCGGCGTCGGTCGGATCACCCAGCTCGACGTTCGTCCCCACGCAGCGTACCCCGACACTCCGCCCGAGCACCTGCCGCAGGCCGTCCTCGAACTGCTGGCGACGCTGCTCCGCCTTCTCGCGCAGGAACGGCTGGTCCTCCGGGAAGCCGAGGATGACGACGCCATCGCGGACCTCCACCGGACGACAGCTGGCCACGAGCGGCCGGTTGGCGGGGTTGCGACCGATGGCGCTGACGATCTCGGGCCAGCGCTGACGCAGGTCGGCCAGCAGGTCGCCGTCGGTCGTGGGTGCGGCACTCAGCGGTTGGGCGGTGCTCGGCGGTTGGGCGGTGCTCGGCGGTGGTGCGACGCTCGACGCCGGGCCGGCGCTCGGCGGTGGTGCGACGCTCGGCGGTGGTGCGTCACGCCGCGCGGACGAGGCGCTCGGCGGTACGGCGCTGCTCGGCGCGGGGCCGTCACCCCGCGCCGACGAGGCGCTCGGCGCAGGGCCATCGCTCGGTGGGATCGTGGCGTCCGGCACGGGCGCCGCATCCGGCGATGACGGCGCGCTCGCCACAGGCACCGGCGCGCGGGCCGGTGCCGCGGCACTCGTCGACGGCGTGCGTCGGACCGCCGTACTCGGCGACGGCCCGACGGGGGCGAGCGCGCTCGGGCTCGCCGCGGCGAGGGATGCGCCGGCCACCGTGGGCCCTGCCGCTGCTCCCAGGAGTGCCAGCTCCAGCTGCCACCGATAGCCGCCCAGGCCGCTCCGACTCGCATCGATGCCGGTCAGGCGTCGGGCAGCGGCCGCGAGCGGCGCGATGGACGCCCCGCCCTGCTCCGTCATGGCCGCCAGCAGCCGCCCGCGCAACCGCGTCACGACCTGGTCGGCGAAGGCCACCAGGTCCCTGCCCTCGCCGTCGAGGGCATCGAGGATGCGCACACCGGACAGGACGTCACCGGTCGCGAGGGCATCGATATAGCCGTCGACCGCGCCCTCCTGCGCCAGGCCCAGGAGATCCTCCACGAGCGCCGCGTCGATGGTCTCGTCGGCCATCGAGAGCACCTGGTCGAGCAGCGACTCCGCGTCCCGCATGCCGCCGCCCGCGAGTCGCGCGATGAGGGTCAGGGCATCGGGCGTCGCCACCCGCCCTTCCGCCTCGAGGATGCGTGACAGCTTGCCCTCGATCTCGTCGGGCGCCAGGGGTCGAAAGGTGTAGCGCTGCAACCGGGACACGACCGCCGGCCGGATCTGGCTCGGGTCGGTGGTGCAGAACACGAACAGGACGCCGTCCGGCGGCTCCTCGAGCGGCTTGAGCAGGACGTCCCAGCCATCCTTGATGCGCTGGACCTCGTCGATGATGAACACCTTGCGCCGCAGGTCCGCGGCCGCCGTGGACACCCGCTGCACGAGCTCGCGCATGTCGTCCACGCGGTTGTTGGATGCCGCGTCCATCTCGATGACGTCGAGCGTCCGCCCTTCCCGGATGGACACGCACGAGGGGCAGGCGTCGCACGGCTCGCCATCCCGCAGGTCCGTGCAGTTGACGGCCTTGGCGAGGATGCGCGCCGTGGAGGTCTTGCCCGTCCCACGTGGCCCCACGAACAGCAGACCATGGCCCAGCCGGCCGAGCCGGATGGCGTTGCGGAGGGTCTCCACGACCGCCCGCTGACCGACCATCTGCGAGAAGGTCTGGGCGCGGAACCGGCGATAGATCGCCTGGTGCGAGGCGACCGAGTCGAGGGTCGCGGTCGTGGGAGCGTCGGTTCCGGAGGGCATCCTCGTCAGGATAGCCGGACAGGGCCGGACCCACGCGAGCGGAGGGAGTTGCCGTGCACCCTCTGTCGACCACGACACCCGTGGGCCCATCCGGGTCGAACAGCTCGGACCAGGCCGATCCGCGGCACCCGGCGAGCAGCGCTTAACGCTGCTTCCTTCCGGACCTGACGTGGTTCACGCGTCGCCGCTGCGCGGGACCCGATCCTCAACACTGCTCGTCCCGTCGGCATCCGCGAACGCGGGCCTCGAGAGGGGATTCAGCCCTGCTGAAGCGGTTTGCAGGTACAGGGCACCGCTAGTTCCCCGCCTAGCACGGCCCGGGGATGATACCCCGGGACCGGCCGGCGAGCGGAGCGGGCGCGAGCACGGCCTGGCGGCACGGGTCGCGCCCGGGTACCGCGACCTACTTGTACTGGAACTGGATGAGCATGCTGCCGGTGGTCGTGTCCTTCGACTTGAAGCCGCCACCCACCTTGAGCGGTGGCTCGAACAGGAGCGTGTCGCCGCTGCTGGAGTTGCGCATGAAGCCGACCTTCTTCGCCTTCACGGCGATGTAGTCGCCCTTCTTCACGGTGAAGTTCACGTTGAAGCTCTGGATCTTGAAGTCGTCGAAGCCGTCCCCGCCGCACTGGCTGCGGGTGTCCTTCTTGTAGTTGATGGTCGGCCCGCTCCGGACCACCTTGAACTTCTGTGATCCCGACTGCTTGCGCGCGGCCTGGACGGTGAAGCTGCCCGCCACGCACGAGATGAGCCGGATCTTGCCGATGGTGCCGTTCTTGGGCGCCTTGTGCTTGCCCGCGTTCTGGAAGGCGACCGCGGCCACCCAGGTGCAGGTGCTACCGGCCGGGATGCTGCCGTGCTGGGCACAGCGCTCCGCGGGCGTGGGCTCGGTGAAGCGGTCGAGCTTGGCACCGAAGCGGACGGGCGACGCAGCCGTCGTCGGGAGCCCCGGCAACGCCACCAGGATCAGGGACGCGAGCACCGCCAGCACTCGCATGGACCGACGTCGAGGCATCTGGCCACCTCATCTCCACACACGCCTGCCGGCGCGGGTCGTAGGGCACGCGTGCGGGCAAGTCGTAGGACGACATACTACCTGCCGATGCAAGCCCTCCCGCGCAGGGCAGGACGGTCCGGGAACGACGCGCTGGGCGCGGTGGGGGGGGACGAGGGGAACTGGCGGAGAGGGAGGGATTCGAACCCTCGATGGGTTGCCCCATACCGCATTTCCAGTGCGGCGCCCTCGGCCACTAGGCGACCTCTCCGGGGCGGGTGTCCGGGCCGTGCTGGCCGGCCGGGGTGTCAGAGTGGCGGAGAGGGTGGGATTCGAACCCACGGTGCTTTCGCACACCGCTTTTCGAGAGCGGCACCATCAACCACTCGGACACCTCTCCACGGGCAAGCATAGCAAAGGCCCGTCCGATGGCCGTCGCGCGACCCCTCCACGTTCGGTCAGGCGGACGTCTCCCGATGGCCGCCCCGCTCCGTGGCGGTGCGCAGCAGCTCCGGCCGCAGCTCCGCCGCCTCGTCGGCGAGGATGCCCGAGACGACCCGCACCCGACTGCCCGCGACCCCCTGGCCAAGGAGCTGGCGGGCCGAGCCACAGGCGCCATCCCGCGGGTCGGCGAGCGCGAACACGACTCGGTCCACGTCCGCCTCCAGCAGCGCACCCGCGCACATGGCGCACGGCTCCACGACGCTGAACACGGTGACGCCCGCGAGGGAGGGCCGCCCGAGACGCTGGCTGGTCTCGCGGATGACCGCGAGCACGGCATGTGCCGTGGGGTCCCCGCTGCCGGCACTCGTCCGTCGGGCACGGGCGACGAGCGCCTCGTCCACGACCGCGGCAGCACCGTCACCCACCTCGCCATCGGCGACCGCCGCCTGTGCCTCCGCGAGGGCCGCGCCCATGTACAGCTCGTAGTTCACGATCCGATCGTACCAGCGGACCCCGCGACATCGGCGCGGCCCGATCGGCGATGCCGGCGCTGCCCGATCCGCGTCATCCGCCCACGCATCCGGCGTCGCGGGCGTGCGTCCAGGCGACCGTGGCTGCGACCTGCGTCCCGCGGCGGTACGATGACCCTGCCGGGCGATGGGGAGGGACGCACCGGACCGCGGCGCCTTGTGGCGTGCCGCGAGCCTGACATCGACCGCATCATCGCGAGGTTCCGCCATGGCCCGCACCCGACGCATCGGCATCCTGACCGGAGGAGGCGATGTCCCCGGTCTCAACGGCGTCATCAAGAGCGTCACGTATCGCGCCACCGACCTGGGCTACGAGGTCGTGGGCATCCGGCGCGGCTGGGAGGGGATGACCCATCAGCGCTGGGACGGCGACCGTCCCGATCCGCGCTATGTCGTGCCGCTCGACCGCATCAACACGCGGACCATCGACCGGACGGGCGGCACCTGGCTCCACACCTCGCGCACGAACCCTCGACGGATGCGCGCGGCCGGGCTCCCGGAGCACCTCGGCACCGAGCGACGCGCGAGCCTGACGACCGATGGCGAGACGTACGACCTCACGCCCGTCGTGCTCGAGAACATCGAGCGGCTGGGCCTCGACTACCTGGTGCCCATCGGGGGCGACGACACGCTCAGCTTCTCGCAGACGCTCGCGGACAACGGCGTGCGCCTCATCGCCATCCCCAAGACGATGGACAACGACGTCCAGGGCACCGAGTACTGCATCGGCTTCTCCACGGCCATCACCCGCGCCAAGGACGCCATCAACCGGCAGCGCACGACGCTCGGCTCCCACGAGCGCATCGGCGTGTTCCGGATCTTCGGACGGGACGCCGGCTTCTCCGCGCTCTACACGGCGTTCGTGACCGCGGGCCGCTGCCTCATCCCGGAAGCGCCCTTCGACCTCGACCACCTGGTCTCGGTGCTCGCCGAGGACCACCGCCTCAACCCCAGCCACTACGCGTTCGTGATCGCCGCGGAGGGTGCGATGTGGGCCGGTGGCTCGCTCACGGAGGTGGGCGACGCGGACATGTTCGGCCATCGTCACAAGGCGAACATCGGCGAGACGCTCGCCGCGGAGATCAAGCGCCGGTCGGGCATCGAGAGCGTCGCCTCCGAGCTGACCTATGACCTGCGGTCGGGCGAGCCGGACGCCATCGACACCATCGTCGCGTTCACGTTCGCGAACATCGCCCTCGATCTCATCGCCGACGATGTGAGCGGGCGCATGACCGCCATCCGCGACGGCAAGTACACCCACTCCCCGCTCCCCGACCCCGCGCTCGGCGCACGACATGTCGACATCGCGACGATGTACAACCTCGAGCGGTACCGGCCGCGCTACACGGGCCTGCTGGGTCATCCCATGCTGCTCGGCCAGCCGCTCGGACCGGCGCCGGCCTGATCGCGCCCGTGACCGGCCCCCGGATGCTCCTGTGGCGCCGGGTGCTGGTCGCCTGCGGGGTGGTCCTCTCGGTCGCGCTCGTGATCGTGATGACCGTGACCGCGGAGCCGTTCGAGCCGGATGCGCTGGGGCCGGCCCAGGATGCGCGCGCCTACTGGGCGGTGCCGAGGGACGCACCCTACCAGCCGGGCTCCGTGGGCCATGAGAGCGCCTACCTCTACTCTCCCGCGTTCCTCCAGGCCCTGACGCCGCTCCGGGTCCTGCCGTGGCCGGTGTTCGTGTGCATCTGGACCGTGCTCCTGCTGCTGGTCCTGCGCTGGCTGTCCGGCCCCCTCCTGTTCGGCCCGCTCATCGTGCTCACCTTCCCGGAGCTGTGGGGCGGCAACATCACGATCCTGCTGGCGGCGATGGTCGTGGTCGGGTTCCGACGTCCGGGAGCGTGGGCGCTCGCGCTGCTCACGAAGGTGACGCCCGCCGTGGGGCTCCTGTGGTTCGCGGTGCGCCGCGAGTGGCGCGCCCTCGTGGAGGCCGGCGTGGCGACCCTGGCCATCGTGGCCGTCTCGTTCGTGGTGGCGCCGGAGCTGTGGCGGGACTGGATCGACCTGCTCCGATCGAGCACGGGCTCCAGCACGGTGCCCGGCTCGGTGCCCATCCCGCTGCTGGTCCGTCTGCCGGTGGCAGCGCTGGTCATCGCGTGGGCCGCGCGACGGGACATCCGATGGCTGCTGCCCATCGGGGTGCTGCTCGCGATGCCCGTCGTGTGGTGGGGCAGCTTCGCGCTGCTCGCGGGGAGCGTCGCCCTGGAGCGCCAGCGTATCGAGGCATGGATCCTGGGAGCAGGTGGCTCCCGCTCGGATGTCGACCCCGTGCGCGGCACCGCGACGGTCTGACCCTGGCAGCCCCCCGGGCGGCCGCCGCGGACTACGTCATCCGTCCTGCCCGAGCCCGGGCGATCGCCCGATGGACACCGCGATCGGGGCGTGGTCCCCTGTCGGCGTTCCCGGAGCCGCATGACCCGGGCACCCAGGAGACGACCAGATGACCCGATCCATGGTGTCCCGTGCCGCCAGCGGCCTCGTCCTCGCGAGCCTCGCCGTCGGCATGCTCGCTGTCCCCGTGAGCGCCGCGGGCGTCACGACCCGCTGGGTCGATGACGACGGCAAGGCCGGTCCGAGCAGCTGCAGCGGTACCAAGTCCGCCGCGAAGACGATCCAGAAGGCGGTCAAGGCGGCCGATGCGAACGACGTCATCAAGATCTGTCCGGGCACATACGTGGGCAAGGTCACCATCAGCGGCGCCCGGAAGGGCCTGGTGCTGCGCGCGGCGACCTCGACGCTGCCCGTGATCAAGGCGGTCAGCGAGTTCTCCGGGAGCGCGACCACGCTCATCAGCGTCCAGGGCGTGGCCGGCGTCACCATCCGCGACCTCAAGCTGCGACCCATCCGCGCCAGCAGCCACAGCTTCTGCTCGTGGTCCAACGGCATCCGCGCGACGGGCGCGACCGGCATCCAGGTCCGGAACGTGGACATCCGACCGACCGGCTCGGGCCCCTTCTGCGGCGTCGCGAGCGGCGTCATCCTCGCGGATGGCACCACCGGCACGGTCCGCGACTCCGTCATCAAGGACTACCGCGAGGTCGGGCTCCAGGCTTCGGGCGCCGGCACCAACGTGACCGTCCGGAACGTGGACGTGACGTTCGCGCACAGCGGCATCAGCCCCAAGCCCGCGGGTGGAGCCGCCGTCCTCGTGTCGGCAGGCGCCCGTGGTGTCATCCGGGACGGCTCGCTCGTGGGTCTGGCCGGGTACGCCGCCGCGGGTGTCCGACTCCACCAGGCAGCGGCCACCAGCGTGGTCCGGGACATGGACGTCACGACGTTCGCGTCGGGTATCGAGGCGCGCAACGTCAAGGGCGGCACGATCCGCGACAACGCGATCCACGGCGGCCAGGTCGGCCTCCAGCTGCTCGATGGCGACGGTGTGGTCGCCTACGGCAACACCAGCTCGGGCGCCACGCTCCATGGCTTCTACATCAGCGGCATCAGTGGTGGGACCGACGCCCAGCGGACCACGGGCGTGGACGTCCGTGACAACGACTTCCGCTCGTCCGCGAACGGCGCCCTCCATGACTGCAAGGGCGAGTCCGCGTACGTGGTGAGCGGGTCGAGCGGCAACGCGTTCGACCGGAACCGGGGGAACAGCAGCGATCCGGCGAGCCTGTGCGACCTGACACCACCCGTCCCCTGAGCGCACCGGCAGGGTCCGGGGCCGAGGCGACCCGGGCACCGCGTCCGACGGGCGATCCGCGTATCGTCGGGGGCATGGAGCAGGTCCGCGTCACCATCTGGAACGAGCACATCCACGAGCGCACGGAGCCGGCCGTCGCCGCCATCTATCCCGACGGGATCCACGGAGCCATCGCGGCCGCGCTGGGAGCGATGGACGGCCTGGAGGTCCGCACCGCGACCCTCGCGGACCCCGAGCACGGGCTGACCGATGCGGTGCTCGCCGCGACGGACACGCTGGTGTGGTGGGGCCACGTCGCCCACGACCAGGTGGCCGATGCCGTCGTCGACCGGGTCCAGGCGGCGGTGCTCGGCGGCATGGGCCTGGTGGTCCTCCACTCGGGTCATGAGTCGCGCATCTTCCGGCGGCTCATGGGCACGACGTGCAGCCTCCGCTGGCGCGAATCGGGGGAGCACGAGCGGCTCTGGAACCTGCGACCGGACCATCCGGTGCTGGCCGGCATCGGGGACGCGGTGGAGCTCGCCGAGGAGGAGATGTACGGCGAGCCGTTCGCGATCCCGGACCCGGACGAGCTGCTGATGATCGGCTGGTTCCCGGGCGGCGAGGTGTTCCGGAGCCTGTGCACCTGGACGCGCGGCGCAGGTCGGATCGTGTATCTCCAGCCCGGTCACGAGACCCATCCCACGTACCACCATCCGGACATCCAGCGCATCATCGGCAACGCGTGTCGGTGGGCGGCGCCCCGGATCCGGGGTGCGGCACCGACCTCGCTCAACGCGCAGCCCCGCGAGCCACGCACCGCTCCGTCGACGGGCGACGCGTGACCCCCACGCGCTTCGTGCCCCCGGACCGGCCGGTCCGGGTCGGCATCATCGGCTCCGGCAACATCGCCCGGAACCACGTCGAGGGCTACCAGGCGGCTGGCGCCGAGATCGTGGGCCTCGTGGACATCGACGCTGCGGTGCTCGCCCGGCGCTCGCTCGAGTGGCGCGTCGAGCGGACCTTCACGGAGGTCGGCGAGCTGCTCGCCCTCCCCGGTCTGGATGCCGTGTCCGTGTGTACGCCGAACGCCGCCCATGCGCCCGCGACCATCGCCGCGGCCGCGGCAGGTCTCCATGTCCTGTGCGAGAAGCCGATCTCGCTGTCGCTCGCGGAGGCGGACGCGATGATCGACGCGTGCCGCGATGCCGGCGTGCTGCTCCAGGTCGACCATCACCTCCGGTCCAACCCGTCGGTGGAGCGGATGCACGCCATCATCGCCTCGGGGGAGCTGGGGCGGATCACGTTCGTGCGGCTACGCCAGGCACACGACTGGGCCGGCCTGCCGGAGGTGCCGTTCGGCTTCCGGACCGCGGCGCTGGCGGGTGGCGGCACGCTCCTCGACAACGGCTGCCACCTGTTCGACCTGGCGCGCTTCCTCGCTGGTGACGTGGACGAGGTGTTCGCGCGGGTCGCGACCCTCAAGTTCGAGGCGGAAGTGGAGGACACCGCGGCGGTGAGCCTGCGCTTCGGGAGTGGCGCGCTCGGCTCCATCGAGACCGCCTGGACGAGCACCGGCTGGGACCAGTCGTTCCTCGTCGATGGCACCGCGGGCACGCTCGAGTACACGGAGCGTGGTGGCCCGCCCCGGTTGCGTCACACGCGACGGGAGCCGGGTGACCTGACCTGGGACAGCACGATCGCCACCACCTGGACCACGCCCGCAGGCACCGACCACACGCGTGCCGTGGCGGCGTTCGTGGCCGCCATCCGGGGCGAACGTCCGGTCCCCTGCACCGGCGAGGACGGTCGCGAGGCGGTGCGCCTGGCCCTGGCGAGCTACACCAGCAGCGCGTCCGGGGCCCCGATCAGGCTGTCCTGATCGTCCGCGGTCGCCCCTGTGTCGGGGTCGGGTCCGTGGAGCGCGTCCAGGAGCCGCAGACCGGCTGCCCAGTCGGTCGGGTGATCGTGGCGGATCCGGTCGGCCTCCGCCCGCAGGTGACGCAGATCCTGGTGCCGGTCCGCGGCCAGCGTCGGTGATTCCGCGAAACCGCCGATGGCGCCGGTGAGATAGCCCGCATACCGGGCGCGCGGCGGCATCGTGACGACCAGCGACTCCAGGTCCCGGTCATCACCGATGTGCGCCCGGAGCCGCGCGAAGTAGCCATCGAGATGCGCCGCCCCGGCATCCCAGCCCTGGGAGTGGCCGCCGCGCCGGAGCATGGGTCCGGGCGTGGCGATGACCACGACCCGCATCCCGTCGACGCGTGCCATGTGGATGTCGCCACCGAACGCGAGGTACTCGTTGGTGGCACCCACCCGATCGGAGATGCGCACGGCTCCCCACGAGAACCGGGTACGGAATGGCAGGGGCGTGGTGCGATCGAGGACCGTGGGCGCATCGTGGAGCCCTTCGTGGGTCCACAGGAGCACCGACTCCGGGTCGTAGTGGGCGAACGTCGGGCGGTCCCGAAGGGCGACCAGCAGGTATGCCCTGGTGGCACGACCGGGCACCGAGGGCACCACCAGGAACCCCAGGTCGCCCAGGACCTCGGCGGCATGATCCGGGGTGAGCGGAACGTCCGGTCGGGCCACGATCTCGGTGAGGGCGGTGGCCCGGTCGCCCGTGACGACGTCGTTCATGGCCCCATCGTGTCGGCCGGGCCGGACGGCCGGTAGGGCCGAAGGTCACGTTCGGGGCAGGCAGGTCCCGTCGGCGCGTGGCAGTGGCGGGCGCCCGGGCACATGCGCGGTCTCCGGCGGTCTCCGGCGGCCCCGGCGGCCCCGGCGGCCCCGGCGGCCCCGGCGGCCCCGGCGGCCCCGGCGGCCGTGAAGCTCCTGCGATGCGCGCACCGCTGCGTCGTCACCCGGCGGGCCCGCTACGATCGACACGATGTCCACGACGAGCCATGACCACGTGGCGCATCGCCGGGCGATCCTGCTGGCGGTCGTGGTCACCGTGCTGTGGAGCTCCTCCTGGATCCTGGTCCGCTGGGCCATCGAGGACCACGGCATGACGCCCCTCCTGGGTGCCGGCATCCGCTACCTCCTGGGTGGCCTGGTGCTGGTCGCCGTCGTCGCCGCGTTGCCGGCCGAACGCTCCCAGCCGGCACGTCTCGACCGACGACAGCTGGCCGGCCTGGCGATCCTGGGCCTCATGTTCATCACCGTCACCCAGGGCGCGCAGATGATCGCGCTCGTCTCCCAGCCGGCAGCCACGACGAGCCTGGTGCTCGCGGCGACCCCGCTGCTGGTCGCGCTGGTCTCACGCGCGCTGCTCGGCGAGCCACCGACCGCGGTCCAGGTCGCGGCCACCATCGCCATCGTGGTCGGGGCGGCGCTCTACCTGTCCGATGGCCTGGGCGCCACGCTGGTCGGCATGCTGGCGGCAGCCGTCGCCCTGATCGCGAACGTCGTGAGCGCGCTCCTGGGACGAGCCGTCAACCGGAGCAGTCGGGTGTCGCCCCGGGTCGTGACGACCATCAGCATGCTCATCGGGGCGGTCACCCTGGTGGCGATCGCGTGGGTCGTGGAGGGGCCGCCGCACCTCGATCCGACCGGCTGGGCGATCATCGTGTGGATGGCGGTCGTGAACACCGCGATGGCGTTCACCTGGTGGAACGAGAGCCTGCGGCACCTGTCCGCGACCGAGTCCGCAGCGATCAACAACCTGATGCTGCTCCAGATCGCCGCGCTCGCCTGGGTCTTCCTGGGCGAGGCCCCGGCGCCCGTCCAGTGGCTGGGCATGATCATCGTGACCGTCGGGGTCATCGGTGCCCAGGTGTGGCGACGACCCGGGCGCGTGACGCTCCCCGCGCGGAGCGCCGACTGACGCCGAGCCACCGGTCACACGCCGAGCCACCTCGACGATCGACCGATACTCGGACGATGTCGTATCCCGACCCGGTGTACCTGGGCGACCGCGGCGAGACGAGCGCCACCCTCCGGCCCATCTCGGCACCACCCGACTTCACATCCCCGACCGGGACCCGCGCCCATTACCTCGCCACGGGCGCGACGACCCGCGGGCGGTACGGCCTCTACCGCTGGGAGATGGGTCCGGAACCGAGTGGCCCCGGACCGCACTTCCATCGGACCATGTCCGAGGCGTTCCACGTCCTGACCGGCACGGTGCGCATCCTCGACGGACGGCGCTGGATCGACGCCGTGCCGGGGGACTTCGTGTACGTGCCGGAGGGCGGCATCCACGGCTTCCGGAACGTGTCCGGGGAGCCCGCGAGCATGCTCATCCTGTTCGCACCCGGGGCGCCTCGCGAGGCGTACTTCGAGGGAGGACCGTCCGTGGCAGCGATGTCGGACGAGGAGCGCGAGGCGTTCTACCTGCGCCACGACAACATCTGGGTCCCCGAAGCGGACCCCGACCGTCAGGTCGACCCGTCCCGGCCCTCGGGAACCTGACACCGATCGACACCCAGGGTCGTATCGTCGGGCGCATGCGCAGTCCCCACATCCGTCCGGCCTACAGCTCCTGGCCGGTCATCGACCAGGCGCTCCGCGATGTCGTAGCGGAGCTGACCCCCGCGCAGCTGGCCATCCAGCCCACGCCCGAACGGTGGCCGCTGTGGGCCACCATCGGCCATCTCGCCTGCCAGCGCGTCTCCTGGCTGTGCGGCTTCCTCGGGGAGCCCGGCGCCGAGACCACGCCCTTCCCGGACGCGCTCTACTCCTGCCCCGGCGATGAGGACCTGGAACACGTCCTGGACGCGGCGCAGCTGATGGCGGCACTGGCGTCGACCTTCGCCATCGTGGAGCGGGTGCTGGACACCTGGACCATGGACATGCTCGACGAGGTGGTGCGACGGACCTTCGGCACGGACGAGTGGGTCCACACGCGGGGCTTCGTCATCCAGCGGGTGTTCGCCCACGACATCTCGCACATCACCGAGGTGAACGAGATCCTGGGTCGCGCCGGTCTGCGCCAGGTCGACCTCTGGCCCTGAGCGGCCCGGGGTGCGAGGGTCGCTGCGCTGGGTCCGCGGGGCGGCTCAGGTAGCGGGATCCGCCGCGCGGGATCCCGACCGTGCGGCTCAGGCGGCGGGATCGGGTGGCGGGACGTCGGTCATGCGGTCGTGGCGGAGCGCGTAGTCCCAGACATCGATCTCGGGCGGCGTGACACCCAGCGTCGTGAGCGCCGTGCAGACCTGGCTGCGATGGTCGGTGCCGTGGTGGATGACCTGCGCGAGGCGGATGCCCAGCGCCGCGTGCCCCTCCGAGCCGTCATCACGATGCCGCACGATGATCAGATCGGGGTCGAGATCCCGGTCGAGGACGCGCATCCACGCCTCCCCGTCCGCGACCATCGTGGCGCGCAGGGTGGCGATGTCCGCGGTCGCCTCGGTCGCGTCATCCATCGGCTCGACCTCACCGCCCGAGAGCAACCACAGGTACGAGGTGTCTGCGGAGACCAGGTGACGCAGCGTCTCGACGATGGGCCCGAAGGTCCCGGGCGCAGATGCCTCGAGCTGGATGGGATCGAGCTCGGCGCAGGTGTCGAGCACGGTGAGGGTCGCCCAGACGTGGTGCGCGAAGGCGTCCCGCAGCAGTCGACCGTCCATGCGCGGGACGGTAGCACGTCGTCTGGTGGTGACCGGTGTGGGTGGCGGCGTCGGGACCGGTGCCGTCCGGGGACCGGCGCCGCCACAGGGATCACGGTCATGTCCGGTCGGGACGTGACCGGCACCCGATCAGGGCGCGGGCGAGGGATCGGCTGCCGCGTCCGCGCGCGCCCAGCCAGCGATGAGGCCCTCGATGTTCAGGGGCAGCCAGGCGTCGAAGTTCGCCCAGGTGCCGTAGGTCGGCTCGAGCGCAGCTCGGACCGCCTCGACCATCTCCGGTGACCCGTCGGCATGACCCGCTGTCCGTGATGCTTCCACGGCCGTGCCCAGCGCCTCCAGGTAGCCGCGCATCTCGACCACGTCCTCCTTCGTGCCCGTCACCGGCGGGTGACCCGCGACCAGGATGTCGAAGTCGAGGGCCTCGACCGCCCGCAGCGACTCGATCCACTCGGTCGGATACGCGTCAGGCAGCGTCTGGAAGGGCAGTGACTCGATGGGGATGAAGTCGACCGCGTGCGCCACGCGCGCCTCCGGGAGGAGCACCACGATGCTGTTGTCCGAGTGGTTGCGACCCATGAAGCGCAGCTCCAGGACGGTGCCGCCGAGCTCCAGGGTCATCGCGTCGCTGAACGTGAGGTCCGGCACGGGTGTCACGGCCTCGGCACGCGCCGCGAGCTTGGGCGCCGCATCGCGATGGGAGATGAAGGTCGCGGTGTCCGCGAACACGTCACCGCCCGTCGAGTGGTCGGCGTGGTCGTGGCTATAGATGACATAGCGCACCGGCTGGTCGGTCAGCTCCCCGACGGCGGCCTCGAGGCGTGCCGCGCGGCCCGTGTCGAACTGGCTGGCAGGCTCCGTGACGATGACGCCCTCGTCCGTGACGACCACGAGCGAGACGTAGTTGCTGGCCACGAAGGCATAGGCGCCGGGCGCGACCTCGATGAGTTCGTCCTGGGGACCCGTCGCGTCCTGGGCCAGCACCGTGGGCGATGCGAGCGCACCGAGCGCGGCGGCTGTCAGGATGGCGGTCAGGCGTCGCAAGCGTCGCATGGGACCTCCTCGATGCAGGGCCCGGGCACGGCATCCCACGGCGGGCCGTCATGAAGGGATACGACGAGGGCCGGGTGATCGGATCTCGCGCGGAGGCGCAAGGGCTGCGTGGTCGTTGCCCGGGTGCGGTCAGCACCGATCCCGTGCGGACTGCCTCATGAGGGGCGCTGCGCGGCGGACGGGCCGGCCCCCCGCGTCGCCACCTCGATCGCGTACAGCGAGGACGTGGCCGTGATGAACAGGCGGTCGCCATCGAGCCCGCCGAAGACGCAGTTGGCGGTCCGCTCCGGCACTGGCAGTCGACCCAGCAGATGTCCATCCGGCGCCACGACATGGATGCCGTCCCCTGCGGACGTCCAGACGTTGCCATCGACATCCACGCGGAAGCCATCCGCGGCACCGGTCGTGCAGGTATAGAACACGCGTGGTCGCTCGAGGGACCGGCCATCGACCACGTCGAACGCGACGATGGGGAACGCGTCACCCGTTGCCGTGTGCCCACGCGGCGAGGTGTCCGAGACGTACAGGATCGACTCGTCCGGCGAGAACGCCAGACCGTTCGGATGGTCGAGCTGGTCGGTCACGGCGGTGAGGTCGTCGGTGCGTGGGTCGTATCGGAAGACCAGGCAGTCGCCGATCTCCGACTCGGCCTGGTGGCCTTCCCAGTCGCTGAGGATGCCGTACGGTGGATCGGTGAACCAGATCGCCCCGTCCGACGCGACGACCACGTCATTCGGGGAGTTCAGCCGCCGATCCCCGAGGTGGTCGACGATCGACGTGAGCGATCCATCGAGGCCCATCCGCTCGACGCGCCGCCGGCCGTGCGAGCAGGCGATGATGGAGCCGTCGTGGTGGAGCGTGTGCCCGTTCTGGTACTCCGCGGGCGCCAGGAAGGTCGACACGCCCTCGTCCGGATGCCAGCGCAGGACGCGGTCGTTCGGGATGTCGCTCCAGAGCACCGAGCCATCCGCCGCGAGCCACACCGGGCCCTCGGCCCACACCGCGCCCGTGGCCAGCCGGTGGAGCACGGCGTCGGGGCGCAGGAGGGTCTCGAACGCGGGGTCATCGATGACCGGTGCCCAGTCGGCGACCGGTGCGCCGTCGGTGGCGGGCGGGAGGCCCAGCGGCGGGTGATCCGCCATCAGCTCGCGAGCCTCCGGATGAGCTCGATGATGCGCGCCTCGACGGTCTCGTTCAGCTCGGCGATCGCGTAGGCCGTGGGCCACATGTCGCCGTCATCGAGCTGCGCGTCGTCGTTGAAGCCGAGGGTGGCGTAGCGGGCCTTGAACTTCGACGCCGCCTGGAAGAAGACGGTCGCCTTGCCGGCGATGCCGTAGGCGGGCATGCCGTACCACGTCCGCGGCTGCAGCTGCGGTGCGTGCTCCGTGACGATCGCGTGGATCCGCTCCGCGATCGCGCGGTCGGCGGGGTCCATCTCGGCGATCTTCTCGAGCACGTCCGCGGTGCCATCCGTCTTGCCGCCGCGTGCCTTGGCCTTCTTCAGCTCGCGGGCGCGCTCCTGCATCGCGGCCTTCTCGTCGTCGGTGAAGGTCGTGGTCGTCTCGGTCCGCTTCGTCGCGGTGCCTTTCGTGGCCATCAGGTGGTCCTCCGTGGGCTCGTCATGTCGCGTCCGTGTCGGTGGGTGTCCGTGACGATGCTAGGACCACGAGGGTCACGCTGGCTTCTCCGGGACTGCTCACTCGTCCCGGTTCAGTGGGCTGCGTGACGGGTCGGCCGCGTCATCACCCAGGTCGCGCCGAGGACGACCATCCCGATCCCCCAGATGCGCCCGAGCGTCTGCATGCCCAGGACCGGTCCGGCGCCCTGGTCCGCGGCGCAGTAGGCGATCGACCCGAGGTCGTAGCCGCACGGGTCAGGAGCAGCGGTCGCGAGCCCGATGAGGGCGAGCACGCCCATGAGGACCGTCCAGATGACCAGCGCCCAGGTCGCAATCCTCGGCATGGGGATCCCCTCGTCCATGATCCGCCGGTCACCACGAGCGGGCCCGGCTCGTGCCTACTGTGCGCGTCCTGGGTCACGGCGTCCAGCGTCGCGTGCCTGGATCCGTCGTCCATCGATGACGTCGCGGGGAGCGTTCCCTCGTCGATCGACGACGATGCGTCCGACTAGACTGCGTCGACATCGAGCGCCCTGGTGCCTCGGAGGAGGATCGCGATATGCGTTTCGAGCAGTCCATCGACATCGAGGCGTCCCAGCAGCGCGTCTGGGACGTGCTCAGCGCCATCGAGGCCTGGCCGCAGCGCATCGAGACCGTCGATACCGTCGAACTCCTGACACCGACGCCCATCACCGCGGGGAGCCGCGTGCGGCTCAAGCAGCCGAAGCTTCCGGAAGGCACCTGGGAGGTCACGGCCTGGAACGCGCCATCCTTCTTCGAATGGGTCCAGCGGACGGGCGGTATCACCATCGTCGCCGGGCATCGCGTCGAGGCGCTGGGCGAGGACCAGGCACGGCTCACATTGACGATCGAGATGCGCGGGCTGCTCGTGCCGGTCATCGCGCTGTTCCAGAAGGCGCGGACCCAGCGCTACATGGAGCTCGAGGCCGATGGCATGAAGCAAGCCGCCGAATCGGCCTGAAGACGGTGCGCGCCGAGGCTCCGACGCACCGCCGAGCGGGCGCTCGGCCCATCGCCATGGGAGCGTCGCCTCGACCACTATCCTGCGGCGGATGGAGCGCGAGCGAGTCATCGCAGGGATCAGGACGGCGTTCGCCGGGGTGCGACTCGGAGGTGGTGTGAGCCTCCGGCAGGCGCAGGCGACCGACAACTGGATCCTTGGGCCGGGATACCGACTATGCAGCCTGGCCGGGCGTCGAGGTCACCGACGACTGGTCGCAGGTCCCCGAGTCCGAGCTCCTGCGGGACTGCATCGCCCACCTCGATGACGAGGGCCTGCGCTACTACCTGCCGGCGTTCATGGTCTGGCTGCTCGACGACTACGACGAGGACCCCTGGTTCGACGACGCAGACATGGCGGTGATCGGGACCATGTCCGTGATCGCGCCCGGCAAGGAGTCTCGAGCGGAACGGTACGCCATGTTCGACGGCTGGACGCCCGGGCAGCGGGCCGCGATCGCCGCACACGTCGAGGCACTGCCGCGGCTCGTCGAGCTCGACCAGGCGGATGCGACGCTGGTGGAGCGCGCCATCCGCGACTACTGGGGCCGCTTCCTGCCGAAGGACTGACCGGACCAGCACGACCCCGTGATCGAGGCTGGCGTCAGTCCGAGGCTCGGTCGGCGGCTCGGGAACGGGTCATCCCAGGGGCGACGTCACGTCCGCCACGGATCGTCGAGCATCGCCGACCGACCGGCACCGGCCGGCAGCGCGCCGCCACGACTCCAGAAACCGATGGTCACCCACTCCCCGAACGGATCGACGTGGTCCGCCTGGTGGACGACCGTCGATGCCAGCCCCGTCGCGGCCGCGATGGCTGCCACCTCCGCCTTGAGCGTCGCGAGGTCCGTGATCTCGCGAAACCGCGCCACGGCCGCCATGACGTGCTCCCTGGTGGCCATGTCCATGGGGTCCTGCACGAAGACCCGGATGACTCGGAAACCGTCATGGAACCACTCGATGCGCTGTTCCGGCTGGGGTGCATCCATCGGTCGAACCTCCCTCGCTGCTGTGGGTCGGGTCGCACGCAGGATAGGCCCCACGGACGCGGTTCCGGAGGGCACGGAAGTGCCCCTCGACCGTCCGATCGGGCTATCCGGAACCCCGCGATCGTGACCAGGAGCCTCCGGGAGGACATGAAAGAAGGCCCTGCCGGGATCCCGGCAGGGCCGTTCCGAGTCTGGATCTTGGCGCGCCCGGCGAGACTCGAACTCACGACCTTCAGGTCCGCAACCTGACGCTCTATCCACTGAGCTACGGGCGCACGCGCTGCATCGAGGCGATGCGGGATGGCGGAGAGGGAGGGATTCGAACCCTCGGAGCAGGTTACCCCACTCAACGGTTTAGCAAACCGCCGCACTAGGCCTCTATGCGACCTCTCCGTGCCTCATGCGGCGCCGATCATAGCACCGGTGGCCGTGGACGCAGGCCGGACGCGAAGGCGGTGCCGCCGATCCCCGACGCCGCTGCGACCCTCCCCCGCCGGAGCGGGGTATCATCGAGACCCCCACCGCGCTGCACCGGGGGAATGGCCGATGTTGCCGCGGCGCGAGGGGCCCGAGCGTAGCCGACCGCGGTCGACCCATACCCGCAACCTGCTGGAGCCTGTGATGACCAAACGAGTCGCCCTCATCGGGCACCCGGTGACCCATTCGCTGTCCGGCGTCCTCCAGCAGGCCGCCTTCGATGCGGCGGGTATCGACGCACGCTACGAGCTCGTGGACAAGCCGCTCATCGAGCTCGCGGACACGATCGCGGGCCTCAAGGACGCGGACACGCTCGGCGCCAACATCACGGTGCCCTACAAGGAGCGGGTCGTACCGATGATGGACCGCCTGTCCGAGGACGCCCAGGCGACCGGCGCCGTGGACACGGTGACCCGCGAGGGCTCGCGGCTCATCGGCCACAACACGGACGTGCCGGGATTCCGGGTCGCCCTGGAGGAGCTGGTGGGCAAGCAGAAGATGCCCAAGGCGGCGGTCGTGCTCGGTGCGGGCGGCGGGGCGCGCGCGGCGGTGTACGCGCTCATCACGTCCGGCTTCCAGCACGTCATCGTGTTCAACCGCCATCTCCATCGCGCGGAGGCGCTGACCAAGCACTTCGGCAAGAGCGCGTCCCACATGGAGCTGCGGGCCAAGCCCTGGCACGAGTCGGTGCTGGAAGCGGAGCTCGCCCGCACCAAGCTCCTGATCAATGCGAGCTCGCTGGGTCGCACCGCGGACGAGACGCCCATCCCGGCGGAGCTGCTGCCCCCGGACCTGCTGGTCCTGGACCTGCTCTACACGCCCCGCGAGACGCGCCTCATGCGCGAGGCGCAGGCTGCCGGCGCGACGGTCCTCAACGGTGACACGATGCTGCTCAACCAGAGCGCGGCGGCGTTCCAGCTGTGGACCGGACAGCAGGCCCCGCTGGAGCTCCTGACCGAGACGCTCGAGACGGCCCGTGACGCCCAGCCCGCACCGGCGGGCGCCGAGGAGGCGTGACCGCCCCATACCACGCGGAACGTGCCGCGGCCACCGCCGCGGTCCGTGCCGCAGCGACCCTGACCCGGTCCGTCCGCGACGGCTTCGACCCCAGCCAGTCGACCGCCAAGGGCGATCGCTCGCCGGTCACCGTGGCGGACCTGGGTGCCCAGGTCCTCGTGAGCCTCGCGCTCGCGGAGGCATTCCCCCATGACCCGCTCGTGGGCGAGGAGGACGCGTCCCAGGTGACGACCGACCCGGCGATCCGGGCTGGTGTCGAACGACATCTCCGGGCCTGCGCGCCGGAGGTCCCGTTCGACCGGGTCGCGGCGGCGCTCGACCGAGGCGGAGCGACCGGCGGGCCAGCGGGTCGCTGGTGGACGCTCGACCCCGTCGATGGCACCAAGGGCTTCCTGCGGGGTGGCCAGTACGCCATCGCGCTGGCGCTCGTGGAGGACGGCGAGGTCGTCATGGGGGTCCTCGGCTGCCCGGCACTCGAACGCCCGGATGGGCGCATCGGCAGCCTGTTCGTCGCGGTCCGTGGCGAAGGCGCCTGGGAGGAAGCGCTGGACGACACGCCCTCCCCTGCCCGGATCTCGGTCGCGGCGATCAGCGATCCCGCGGAGGCCTGCTACGCGGAGTCCGTGGAAGCGGCCCACAGTGGCCAGGAGGAGGCCGCGCGGATCGGGTCCATCCTGGGCATCACCGCGCAGCCATCGCGGCTCGACAGCCAGGCCAAGTACGCGCTCGTGGCACGTGGTGACGCATCGATCTATCTGCGCATCCCGCGGGGCGGGTACGTCGAGAACATCTGGGACCACGCGGCGGGCGCGCTCGTCGTCGAGGAGGCTGGCGGCGTGGTGACCGATGTCGATGGCCGGACGCTCGACTGGACCACCGGGCGCCGCCTGACGGCGAACCGGGGCATCATCGCGGCGCCCGCGGCCATCCATGGGGCGGTCGTCGATGCCGCCCGCGAGGTGCTCGCCACGCGCTGACCCGCTCAGTCCTCCGGCGGGATGACGCCCTTGCGGAGCATGAAGCACCCCCAGAACCGTCGTTCGCCGGTCTGGATGACGGCGTAGGCGGTCCGCGCGAGGTCATAGAAGGCGAAGCGCTCGATGCCCACCATGGGTCGTGGCCGGCCTTCCGCCCGGTCGATCGCCGCCTGGACCTCGGCCTGCACGGGCGGGATCTCGTCGGGATGACCGCTCATCTCCATGCGGCCCGCGAAGTCGTCCACCGCGGTATCGAGCGGCAGCACGGACAGGATCGCCCCCACGGCCTCCGCCGCCGTCAGGTTCTCCATCCGCAGGAGGCTGCCGGTCACGGTGGCACGCGCCACGGAATCCGCCGGGAAGTTGGTATCGGACACGATGAGCATGTCGCCGTGCCCCATCGCGCGGAGGCATCCCAGCACCTCGGCGTTGAGTCGGTGATCGATCCCCTTGAGCATCTCGACTCCTCTCCTCCTCCCGTCGCGCGCGGCGGGCCCGTGGTGTCCATCACCGTCGCGCAGACACTCGACAGGATGCCATGCGCCAGCATCGCGAGCGGCTCGGGCCCCACCGCGAACCCCTCCGGCTGTCGACCATCCCGGGGGCCTCGGATAGCCAGATCCGGGACCGGTCGTGCGCTCCGGCCAGGGCTCGCTGGCTTGACAGCGCGCGTCGTACTCGCGATGCTCCCGGGCACTCGGGCGGCGGCCGGAGGCGGTCCGGTCGCCAGCTGGGTGCAGGAGGAGGAGACCGTGAGGTTCGGACTCAAGGGACGTGCGACGCGTGGGGAGACGCGTCATCGCAGGGCGCTCCAGGGTGCGGTCGCCATCGGCGCAGCGACCGCCCTGGTGGTCGGCGGTCTGCCGGCCGCCGCACAGGACTCGTCGGCGGAGCTGCGCGCCGAGCTGCTCAAGATCCCGGGCGTGGGCGCTGGCAGCCCGACGGACGCCGACTGGCAGCGGGTCGGCGAGCTGACCCTGGGACCCACCAGGGCGAACGTCGCCGAAGGTGAGTGCGCAGGGGTGAACCTCACCTTCCTGGGCCTCAACAACCAGGGGCTCCACAACTTCCTGTTCCGCGGCTTCCTGCGGGCATGGGTGGACTACACCGGCGCGAACATCGAATGGATCGACCTGGCGCAGGCCGACTACAACGGCCGCCTCCAGCAGGCGATCGCCACCGGGACCGTCGACTTCGACATCCTGGCCATGGGCTCGCCGTTCGAGGGCGACACCGCCGGTCGCGGTCTGCTGGACCCGATGCCCGACTGGGTGAAGGAACAGATCGACATCGACGACTACGTGGACTACCTGAAGCCGCCGGTCGGCACCTGGGGTGGCGAGACGTATCGCATCTCCATCGACGGCGATACGCACACGCTCGCCTATCGGACCGACTACTACGCGGACGCCGCGCTCGCCGAGGCATGGACCGCCGAGGGCCATGCCGGTGAATGGGCACCGCCCACCACCTGGGAGCAGGTCAACGAGCAGTCGAAGTTCCTGGCCGGCAAGAAGGATCCGCTCACGGGTCTCGATGCCCATGGCGTCGTCGACCCGCTCAACTACCTGTGGGGCGGCTTCGGCCTCTACTTCCTGACCGACCGTGCCGTGGCCTACGCCAAGCACCCGGACAGCCCCGCCTTCCTGTTCGACCCGGCGGACATGCGGCCGCTGATCAACACCCCCGGCTGGGTGCAGGCGATCCAGGACGTCATCGACCTCAAGGACACGCCCGGCGCCTACCCGGCGGACCAGCTCAGCAAGGATCCCAACGGGACCGGCTTCGACCAGTTCCTGGCCGGCACCGGCGCTGCGGTCATGTGGTGGGGCGACGTGGGCTCCAACGCCCGGACCTCGGATACGTCCGTCGTGGGCCCCGTGGTGGGCTTCGACATCAACCCCGGCGCCGACCGGGTCTACAACTGGATGACCGAGGCATGGGAGGAGACCCCCAACCGGGCGCCGTCCAACGCCTACATCGGCTGGGGCATCTATGTCACCAATCAGGTCTCCGGCGATGAGCTGAAGCGCAAGTGCGCCTGGTCCGCCGCGGCGCACCTGGGTGGCAAGGACCTGTCCCTGTGGACGGTCGCCTATCCGTCCGGCTATCAGCCGTACCGGAACTCGCACTTCAACTACGACGAGTGGGAAGCGGCCGGCTACGACCGCGAGTTCATCGAGGACTACCTCTCGTCCAACCTCGACAGCTACAACCACCCGAACGCGGCGAACGAGCCGCGTATCCCGGGCATCTTCCAGTACTACTCCCGAGCCGAGGACATCCTCGTCAACGGCCTGGGCAGCGGTGCCACGGCGCAGGAGATCGCCGATGAGATCGCGGCGGCGTGGGAGGAGACCACCGACCAGATCGGTCGGGAGTCCCAGCTGGAGCTCTATCGAGCGTCGCTCGGCCTGAGCGACTGATGGGGTCGGGCGTGTCCGGACGGACCGGCGCGCCCACCGACCCGAGGGTCCTGACCAGCACATGGGGTGCGCGGCCTCCGCGCACCCCATCCTGTGTCCCACGCGTCGGGCGGTCTCGCCCGGCGCCTGGTCCCACCGTCCGGGGATCCACCCATGACCAGTAGCGGCGACCTCATCCACGTCGTCACCGACGAGAGCATCTCGGCGACCCGTCGGCGTGCGGGCCGGATCCTCACCCGGGGATCCTTCGCGATCCTCGTGGTCGTCCTGGGCCTCCAGGCGCTCGATGCCCTGGGCATCGTCGCGCTGGGCTTCCGGGACTGGCAGCCCACGGCGATCGCGTGGGTCGTCTGGGCCGTGTGCCTGTGCGTGGGTCAGGTGCTCATCCGCGGCGAACAGGGCAAGCGGATCCTGTTCGTGCTGCCCTCGGCGCTGCTCGTGGTCTCGCTCACGGTCATCCCGCTGATCCTGGGCATCGCCATCGCGTTCTCCGACTGGAACCTGTCATCCCGGGACGGGCCGCGGTTCGCGGGCCTCGGCAACATCGAGCGGATGCTCAACGATCGGTTCTACTGGAACGCGCTGGGCAACATGGTCTGGTACGTGCTCGCGGTCGTAGTGGAGATCGCGGTCGCGTTCGGGCTCGCGCTGCTGCTCAACGCCCAGATCCGGGCGCGCCGCTTCTTCCGCGTCGCGTTCCTGCTGCCGCTGATGCTGTCACCGGTCGCGGTGTCCTGGATGATCGGCAAGTCGATGCTGGAGTTCCGCTTCGGTCCCGTGCCCCAGCTCGCGCGTGCCCTCGGCTGGGACAGCCCCGCGTTCTTCGCGTCCAACGAGCTGGCCAAGGTGACGATGATGGTCATCGACGCCTGGATCTTCATCCCGTTCATGATGATCATGCTCCTCGCCGGGCTCCAGGCGCTCTCCCACGAGGTGGTCGAAGCCGCCCGGGTCGATGGGGCGACCGCCTGGCAGACGTTCTGGCGCATCGTCTTCCCGCTCATGCTGCCGGTGACGCTCACCGCGCTCATCGTGCGCATCATCTTCAAGCTCAAGCTCGCGGACCTGGTCATCAACATCACGTCCGGTGGCCCGGGTGGCGCCACGGACACGGTCACCAGCTTCATCTACCGGGAGTACCGTGACCGGTCCAACGTGGGCTACGGCACCCTGCTCGCCGTGTTCTATCTCGTGCTCATCGTGGTCGTGCTGACGGTCCTGCTGCGACCCCTGGGTCGGCGCTTGAGGCCCTACGGATGAGCGACACGAGCCAGGCCATCATGCGCGACACCGATGCGGACCGCGCCTATCGCGCGCGTTGGTGGACCAGTCGAGCGGTCATCTATCTCGTCCTCATCGGCTGGACGCTCGTGGCCCTGTTCCCCATCTACTGGACCTTCACGACCAGCTTCAAGACCGCGCCGGACGTGATGCAGGGCGCCCTCATCCCGTTCCTGGACTTCGAGCCCGCCTGGCTGGGCTGGCGTTCGCTGGGCCTGTCACCGGACACCATCGGGGCGGCGAGCACCCCCCGTGACGAGTTCCTGAGCCGCTTCAGCAACACGCTGCTCGTGTCGTTCACGGCCTCCTTCCTGGCGGTGGCCCTGGGGTCGATGACCGGCTATGGCCTGTCGCGCTTCGGGTATCGCTTCCTGTTCATGCGCAACCAGGACATCTCGTTCTTCTTCATCAGCCAGCTCATCCTGCCGCCGGTGGTGCTCGCGCTGCCGTTCCTGGTGCTCTACAAGCAGCTGGGCCTGTTGGACACGCACCTGGGCCTCATCCTGCTGTACACGCTCATCGTGCTGCCCATCGTCATCTGGATCATGCGTGACCAGTTCCAGTCCATCCCGCCGGAGCTGGAGGAGGCCGCCCTGGTGGATGGCCAGGGGGTCTGGGGCGCGTTCTTCCGGATCATCCTGCCCATCGCGCTGCCGGGCATGGTCGCGGCCTTCGTGCTGTCGCTGGTGCTCACCTGGAACGAGTACTTCTTCTCGGCGCTCATCACGTCCAGCGGCTCCCGGACCCTGCCGGTGATGGTGGCCAGCCAGACCGGGAGCCAGGGCATCTCGTGGTGGACCATGGCCGCCATCTCGTTCGCGTCCGTGCTGCCCCTGCTGGTGGTGGGCGTCCTGCTGGAGAAGTACCTCATCAAGGGGATGGCCGCGGGCGCCACCAAGGGCTGAGCCTGGGGTCGGACACGCCGTCGGTCGGTGTGCGGACTCACTCCATGTTCGTGTGGCGGGCACGCATCGTCTCGGGCGTCTCACCCAGGACATCGCGCAGCCGGAGCACCAGGACCTCCGACACCAGGAGCATCGCCGCCTCGAACAGCGAGCCCATCGGCAGCACGGATGGGCCGCCCATGTCACGGGCCATCGTCTGTGCCGGGATGACCAGCAGGTCATGCGCCAGGCGCGCGGTCTCGCCGGACGGCTCGGCCGTCACGACCAGCACCCGCGCACCCGCATCCCGCGCCACCCCGCACAGTGCCGTGGCCGTCGCGAGCGCACCCGGGCCGGCAGCGCACAGGAACAGGTCACCTGCCGCCAGCGGGAACGCGGTCATGTCGCCCTGCATGCACACGCTGCGACCCAAGTGGTGGAGACGCATCGCGAGCGCGCGCATCATGAGCCCCTCACGCCCGCAGCCGTAGAGCATCACCCGGCGTGCCTGCACGATCGCCTCGACCACGGGGTCCAGCGCGTCGGGGTCCAGGTGCCCGGCGACGTCCGCCAGCTCCGCTGCGGCCTGCCGGAGGAGCGCGTCGTCCCGCGGCGCCACGGCCCCGGGGTCGGGTGCCGTCGGCCCTGGGTCGCTCATGGTCGGCGCGTGCCCTCGCGGAGCGATGCGACGAGCGCCGCCAACCGACCGACATCGGTGCCGTCCGGGCCCAGCGCCGCGACCAGGGCGGACCCCACGACCACGCCATCCGCGCCGGCGCGGGCGATGACCTGCGCGTGCGCTGCCTTCGAGACGCCGAAGCCGACGGCGACCGGCACCGGGGAGACCGCCTTGACGTCCGCGACCAGCCTCGCGACGCTCGCCGGCAACGCGGTGCGCGCACCGGTCACCCCGACCAGGGACACGCAGTACAGGAAGCCACCGCTGCGGGCCGCGACCGCCGCCCGACGAGCGGCTGACGTGGTCGGTGCCACGAGGTACACGACGCTGATGCCGGCCTCGACGGCCGCCGACTCGAACGGTGCCCCCTCATCAGGCGTCAGGTCCACCACGATGGTGCCCGCGACACCGGCGCGTGCCAGCGCCTGCGCCCGTTCCCGACCGTCCCCACCGCTGATGAGCTGGTTGGCATAGCCCATCGTCACGATGGGCACGCCCGGGCGTGCGGCGCTGATGCGCGCCACGAGCGCCAGCGAGCCCTCGAACGTGATGCCGGCCCGGAGCGCCGCCTGGGATGCCCGCTGGTTGGTCGCCCCGTCCGCGAGCGGATCGGAGTACGGAAGACCCACCTCCAGCAGGTCGGCGCCCGAATCGATCGCGGCACAGGCCACCGCGACGCTGGTCTCGACGTCCGGATAGCCCGCCACGACGTACGGGATGAGCGCCGCGCGGCCGTCCTCCGCCGCTGCCCGGAACGCCGAGGCGATCCGATGCGCGCCGGGCGTGTCGTTCGTGTGCGGCACCGAAGCGATCGCCTGCGCCACGGCCGCGCCGCTCATCGGACACCCTCCCACGCGTCGACGTCCGCGAAGCGCTCCAGCGCGGCCATGTCCTTGTCACCACGACCCGAGAAGCCCACCAGCACGAGGGCGCCGTCCGCCAGCGGCCCGCCACCCTCCAGCCCCGCCACCAGCTTGGGCAGTGCCGCCACCGCATGCGAGGTCTCGAGCGCGGGCAGGATGCCCTCGGTCCGGGTCACGCTGCGCATCGCCGCGACCGCCTCACGGTCGGTCGCCGTGGCGACCTCGATGCGTCCGGCCTCCGCGAGCGCCGCGAGCTGGGGTCCCACACCCGGGTAGTCGAGCCCTGCCGAGGCGGAGATCGCCTCGATGACCTGGCCGTCACGATCCTGGAGCATGAGCGACCGGGAGCCGTGCAGGATGCCCGCCGTGCCGCCCGCGATGGCCGCCGCATGACGACCGGTCTCGATGCCATCCCCGGCCGCCTCCGACACAGCGAGTCGGACCGACGGCTCGCCGATGAACCGCGACAGCAGCCCGATGGCGTTCGAGCCGCCGCCCACGCACGCGAGCGCGAGGTCCGGCAGCCGCCCCTCCAACGAGCGCAGCTGCCCCGCGGCCTCGTCACCGATGCGCCGCTGGAGGTCGCGCACCATGGTCGGATACGGGTGCGGGCCCATCGCGGAGCCGAGCACGTAGTGGGTCGTCGAGACGTTGGTCACCCAGTCGCGCATCGCCTCGTTGACCGCGTCCTTGAGGGTGGCCGTGCCGCTCGTCACGCTCTGGACCTCCGCGCCGAGGGCACGCATCCGGAGCACGTTCGGGGCCTGGCGACGGATGTCCTCCTCGCCCATGAACACGACACACGGCAGCCCCAGCAGCGCGCACGCGGTGGCCGTCGCCACACCATGCTGCCCGGCGCCGGTCTCGGCGATGACCCGCGACTTGCCGAGCCGACGCGTGAGCAGCGCCTGGCCGAGGGCGTTGTTGATCTTGTGGGCCCCGGTGTGGGCGAGATCCTCGCGCTTGAGGTACAGCCGGATGCCGCTCGGGATGCTCGTCCTGCGCCCGGCGGCCGTCGCGAGACGAGCAGCCTCGGCGAGGACGGCACCTGCCAGCCGGTCCGCGCGATACAGCGCGGTCGGTCGACCCGCGAAGTGGGCCAGCAGGTCATCCAGCTCCGCCCAGAAGACCGGGTCGTGCCGGATCGCGGCCCATGCCTCCTCCAGCTGGACCAGCGCTGCCATGAGCGTCTCGGGGACGTATCGGCCACCGAAGTCGCGCTCCATGCCCCATCGACCGGCGCCGTCCACCTCCAGGAGCCCGGCGTGGACCGGGGCGGGGCCGAACGGCGTGTTCGGTCGATGCCGCCGTGCCGCCCGGGCACGCTTGGTGAACATGGCGACGCGCACCGGGTCCTTGACAGGTCGCGCCGGCACGGACCGCGTCGCGCGGGATGGCGTGGCCCCCTCGACCCCACCCGCGGTGTCCACGCCGATGGCCGGGATCGCCAGCAGCGCCCCGGTGACGTTGCCCGCGTGGAGCCCACCGGCGAGGATGACCGGCACCTGTCGGGCGACCTCCGCTGCGACGGCCGTGTCCGCACGACGCCCGGTGCCGCCGCGTGCCGATGGGTCGGACGTGTCCAGCAGGATCGCCTCGAGATTGGGCTTCGCGCGGTAGGCATCGGCGCGTGCCACGACGTCCGTGGCCGCTGCGGCCGCATCGGCGACCGCGGTGTCCGCGCCCGGCAGATGGACCGCCTTGATGACCGGCAGCGGGATGACATCGAGCGCCTCGGGCGGCTCCGCGCCGTGCAGCTGGACCAGGTCGAGACCGAGACGGGCCGCGATCGCCGCGACGTCGGCCGGGTCCTGGTCGGCGAACACGCCCACGATCCGGGGACCGGCACCCGGCAGGCTGGAGCGGCGTGCCTGCGCGATGAGCGCCGCCGCCTCCGGCTCGCGCAGGGCACGCTTGCCACCCGGCACCAGGTTGAGGCCGACCATGTCCGCACCCGCCGCGATGGCCGCTGCCATCCCCGCGGCATCGGTGACGCCACAGATCTTGACGAGCGGGATCCGCTCATCCGCCGCCGGGTCCACGCCCGGACCCGGGACCGTGCCCGCGGCCACGAACGCCGCGACGCGGGCGGTGATCGCCTCGGCGTCCGTGCCCTGGCGCATGAGGTCCTCGCCGATGAGCGCGGCATCGACGCCCAGCGCCCGCCAGCGACGCAGCAGCGCGGGCTCACGGACCCCCGACTCGGCGATGACGATGCGATCGTCCGGGATGGCGGCTCGGAGCATCTCGGCGGTCGTGGTATCCACGCGGAGGGTGCGCAGGTCGCGGTTGTTGACGCCGATGAGTCGCGCATCGGTGGTCAGCGCGGCCTCCAGCTCCCGCGCGTCGTGGACCTCCAGGAGCGGCTCCAGGCCCAGGTCGAGCGCGCGACGCACGAGCCGCCGGAGGGTCGCCGGCCGATGGATGGCAGCGAGCAGCAGCACCGCGTCCGCACCCGCCGCACGCAGCAGCGGCAGCTGCCGGTCATCGACCACGAACTCCTTGGCGAGCACCGGCAGGTCGATGGCGCCGCGGGCGGTCCGCAGGTCCTCCACGGACCCGCCGAACCAGTGCGGCTCCACGAGCACCGAGACCATCGACGCGCCGCCCGCGGCGTAGGCGCGGGCACGATCCGCGACATCGACGGGGACGTCGATGAGCGCCCCGGCGGACGGGGAGCGGCGCTTGATCTCGGTGATGACGTGGAGCCCGGGCCGCGCGAGCCGCAGCGCGACGGGACGTGGATCGGGGGCGGTCGCTGCGAGCCGACCGAGCGCCCGCAGCCCGCGATCGCCGAGCTCCGCGACCAGATCCGACCGTCGGCGTGCCGCGATCTCGTGGACCACCGAGCGATGACGGCGGGCCGCGCCCTGGTCCGTGGAGGGCCTGCCCGCGCCAACGGCAGCGGCCGGATCCGTGGCGGGCGCCTGCTGTCGGAGCGTCATGGGGCACCCTCCTCGGGCACGGGGATCCAGGCGCGCGCCTGGAGTCGGGACAGCAGCTCGCCGGCGGCGCCGGAGTCGATGGTGGACGCAGCGAGCTCGGCACCCTGCGGGAGCGTGTCCGCGCGTCCTGCGACGACGAGCGCGGCGGCGGCGTTGAGGATCACCACGTCGCGACGCGGTCCCGATTCGGCGCCCTCGAGGATGGCCCGGATGATGGCCGCGTTCGTGGCGCCATCCCCACCGATGAGCTGCGTGGTCTCGGCGTGGCGCAGACCGGCGTCGGCGGCGCGCACGCCCCAGGTGCGGACACCCTCGGGCGTGACCTCGCGCACGATGCCCGAGTCATCGAGGGGCAGCTCATCGACCCCGTCACCATGGACCACGAAGGCCCGCTCGATGCCGATGGCGTGGAGCACGTTGGCGACCCGCTCCGCGGATACCGCGTCCGGCACGCCCATGAGCTGTCGCGACACGAGCGCCGGGTTGGCCATGGGGCCACACAGGTTGAACGCGGTGCGCACCGCGAGCTCCCGACGCACGGGTCCCGCGTGGCGCATGCCGGGATGGAACGCGGGTGCGTGGAGATACGCGTAGCCCGTCTCGCGCAGGGATGCCTCGGCCGCGTCGGTCGTCTGCTCCACGGTCAGGCCGAGCGCCGCGATCGCGTCCGAGCTGCCGCTCTGCGAGCTCACCGCGCGGTTGCCGTGCTTGGCGACCGGCACCCCCGCGGCCGCCGTCACGACCGAGGTCGCGGTGGAGATGTTGAACGTGCCCCGCACGTCGCCGCCCGTGCCACAGGTGTCGATGGCGCCCGCCGGCGCGTCCACCACGAGCACCCGCGAGCGCATCGCCTCCACGAAGCCCGCCAGCTCGTCGGTCGTCTCGGTGCGCACCCGGATCGCGAGGAGCACGCCGGCCAGCTGCGCGGGCGTGACATCGCCATCCAGCACAGCGGCCATGAAGGTCCGGGACTGCTCACGGGACAGCGGCTCACCGCGCGCCACGATGGCGAGCGCCTGGTGCGCGATATCCGACTCGGCGGGGGTGTGGGTCACGGGACTCCGCTGGGCTCCTGGCTGCCTGGGCTCCGACCGTTCGCTGCCGACCATCAGCCGGGACGGAAGGTCGGTCCTCCCGCGGTGCCACCCGTCTTCAGCGACGGGCACGTGGCCGACGCTGCACTCACCCGGACCCCGCCGGCTCGCGGGTCCATTCACCGCCGTCCTCGTGCCGGGCTCGCAGCGCCGCCGGCTCTCTGTGACGAGGGGCCCACGCGGCAGGCCGCGTGGCGTCGGGTACTCCTCCCGGGTCATCACCCGTGGGGTCCAGATCGCCGAGTCTAGGCGGGGACGCGAGAGTCCGCAAGCCGAGCCCGCGCGGGTCACCTGCTCCCCGAGCGGGCTCCCGGCGCGCGGCGACCCCAAGGCGCACGCAGGTACGCGGTCACCCTCGATCCGCTGTCAGGTCCAGAGGGTCCGGAGCTGTGTCTCGATACGGAACGGGTCCTCCCCGCGATGGGCCGCGAGGATCGCGACGCCGGCCGGATCGGTGGCCCGCACGGCCCGAGCGCCCGGGCTCACCCAGCATGCCCATGCCGTCTCGAACGCGGCGACCTGGTCCTTGCGCCGCGCCAGGATGTCCGGCACCGCGTGATGGATCACCCGGCCGGGTGCGCGACCACCGGTCAGGATGCCCGCAAGCGCGGCGGTGGCGACGCGGGTCGTGGCGCGTTCGTCGAGGATCCGCCTCGGCACCATCCAGCGCGGATCCCAGATCGGTTCGAGCGTCTGCTCGAGCGCCTCGGCGAAGCGACCCGCATCGGCCTCGCTGGCATCGGCGAGCAGGCATCGGTGATAGCCGTCGGGCTGGGGCACGACCCGCACCGAGGCGGCCCGATGCCGGGCGTCGATCGAGCCGGTGGCCGCGAGCGCGTCCGCCACGGCCCTCCCGATGTCCCCGAGGGTGTCACCCGGTCCGAGCGCAGCGAGCGCGCGACGGGTCGTCACCACCGACCAGGCACCCGCCAGGACGAGCAGCACCATCCCGAGCAGGGCACCCGGCACCGCCAGGCTCGCGAGCTGTCCGACACCCATCGCCGTCACCGCGCCCGCGGCCCCGAGGCCGAGCACCGCCCGTGGGTCGGCGCCTGCGGCGCGACCGATCGATCCGTCACCTCGCCACCGATCTCGGGCCGGCAACCCCGGGGACCGCGCGGCACGCACCCGGAGCGTGGGCACGGCGACATCCCGATACGGCTCACCGATGCGCCACGAGTCGCGGACGGTCGCACGCTCCGTGGGCCGTGCCAGCATCCGGGCGGCGACCCCGGGGAACGCCGCCGCATCCGGAGGGCCGAACGGCGACAGCGACGCGTCGACATGCGCGACCCCGGACGTCACCTCACCGTCCTCGTCGAGCGCGAAGTAGTCCGCGTGTCGGCGCACGAAGCGGGCGTAGTCGTCGGCACCCCGCTCGTGGCCCGGTGAGACGCACACGACGTCCCAGTTGTCGGCGACCTTGGTCGGGTCACCGGGATCGAGCCGCAGGCTCCGGCCCCGGACCTGGTGGGTCGCGACCCGGGTCGACGCCGAGCCCAGGTCCACCAGGACGTTGACGGCCGGGCAGTCCCACCCTTCCCCCAGGAGCCCGCGCGTGCCCACGAGGCAGCGCGTGCCACCCGACTCGAGGAAGCGGGTCAGGAACGGCACCCAGGTCCGTGACGTCCATGCCGGGTGGGCGACCTCGATGCGGACCGCGTCATCCCACGAGGTGCCCTCCCCGGTCCCCGTCGCGCTGACCGGATCGAAGCTCGCCAGGATCGCATGCACATCCGGGTCGGTGGCCTTCGCGAACGCGATGAGCGCGCTCGCGGTGCCCCGGGCACACGCCACCGTGCGGCCCGTCACGAGCACCGGATCGAGGCGGCGACCGCTCGGCGTCGCGAGGAGCGTCCGGAGCATCAGTGCCGCGCTCCCGGCACCCGGCTCCAGCACGCCCCGGAGTCGACCCGAGACGAGGCTCGCGCGTTCCAGGTCACACAGCACGACCGCCCGCAGCCGCTCCCCGAGCGCCGCCTCCTCCGCGGCGAGGATGCGCAGCACGGCCGTGGGCTTGGCCGCCGAATCGCGCAGCACCCGGTCCGTGACCGATGCCATCGCCGCGATGCCGTGGCGCGTCAGGCGATGGCCGACCGATGGCAGGGCCACCCGGATGTGCTCGATGGCCGCCGCATCGACCGGCTCGGCGCTGGGTCGGAGGATCTCTCGCACCCAAGCGTCGATGAGCGCGATCCAGTCGGCCGTCTCGGGCTCCCGTCGATGCTGCTCCCGGAGATGCGCGCCGTGGGGTGGTGGGTCACCCCGCGACCAGGCGAGCCGGAGCGCCGCCAGGGCGAGCCGTGGATCGGACCGCTCGGTCACCTCCCAGCCGGCGCTCGCACCCTCCGCCGAACGTCGGGCGAGGAAGCGCGTCGCGAACCAGGCCGGGAACGAGGTCGTCGCGAAGCCGGCGTCCTGGATGTCGCCCCGCAGTCGCGCGAACCGCTCCGCCTCCGCATCGATGAACGCCCGCTCCGCGGGCAGCGGCTCCACGAGCAGCGCCAGCTCCTGGTACGGCGCGAGATAGCCGTCCCGCACCACGGCCGGCGTCACGACCTCGAAGTCGGCGCCATCGCCGAACAGCGCCCGGGCCAGGGCCGCCTCCCGGGCACCCAGCTCGGCGGGTGGCGTCGCGGTCAGACCGATGACGACCGACTCGGGATGCAGCCGCTCCACGACGACCTGGAGCACCCGACCCCAGAGACGCAGCAGGTGGTGGCACTCGTCCAGCACGAGCGTGATGGGACCGGCAGCGGCGAGCGCCTCGATGATGGCGAGGCCATTCGCGTGGATGCCATCGAGCGCGTCCGTCGGGCGCTCCGGGGTCGTCTCGTCGGTCGCGGGTCCGTGCGTCTCGTCGGGCTCCTCGGGCTCGTCGGGCTCGTCGGCGTCCGGCCGCTGCCGCACCACGATCGACTGGTAGGTGAGCGCCAGCACGCCGATGTCCTGGCCCAGCCTCGCGACCTGGCGTGGCTCATCGCTGGCCGACACGGTGGCGGGTGTGAAGGTGCTGCGCCACCGCGCCACCCACTGCGCCTGGATGGCACTCGTCGGTGCCAGCGCCACGACCGGGCGAGCCAGTCGCCGGCCGACCTCCAGCCCCAGGAGCGTCTTGCCGCTGCCGGGTGGCATCGTCAGGTACAGGTGCCGGTCCCCGGCGGTGAGGGCACGCGTCGTCGCGTCGAGCGCCAGCTCCTGGTAGTGCCGGAAGGGATGTCGACACGCGGTCGCCCGGAACCGGGATGCGATCCCGTCCGCCGGCTGGGCGATCGCGGCGGATGGGTCCGGCGGCGGCTTGGGCTCCGTCACGCATCCATCGTGCCACGGTCGAGCGGTCGGCCGGAGTGGAGATCGCCTGCTATCGTCGAGGCATGGTCTCCCGTGCGCCGGACGCGCCGACCCATCGCCCAGGCGCCCCATCGGACCTCGATCGGACCGAGGCCGCGTCATCGGGCGAGCGGCCGGACCCGGAGGCCGTCCGTCTCGCCTTCGCACGTGCCTGGGGGGACATGGGTCCGGCGTGGGGCGTCCAGCCGTCCGCTGCCCTCGTCCATGGCTATCTGCTGGTCCACCGGGACGTGCTCACGGAGCGCGAGATCCGGGAGGCCCTCGACCTGAGCCACCGGGCCACCAGCCTCGCGCTCGGTCAGCTGGAGCGCTGGGGGCTCGTGGAGCGCGTGCCGGACCCGCGACCGAACGCCCATCGCGGACCCTCGGCGAGCGGCTGGCGGGCCGTGGCCGATCGCTGGCTGTGGCTCCAGCGCATCGCCGAGCAGCGTGCGGCACGCGAGACCGATCCACTCCTGGGCCGCGTGGAGACCTGTCTCGCGCTCGCGGACGAGGCGGCCCTCGTGGCACCCGGGGATCCGGAGGTCGCCCGGCTCCGGGACTGGATGATCGAGCTGCTGGGCTTCCTGCGGCTCTTCGAGCGGGCCGTGGGCGTGGTCGCGCGCGCGGACTCCACCCAGATCGGACGCGGCTTCGCGGTGCTCGCCCGTCTGCCCGATGAATCGCTCGACCGACTGCTCCGATTGCTGGGCTCGTTGCCGGAGGAGGATCTGGCGACTACCATCGACGCGGTCTCGCGGGTGTCACCCACCGTCGCGAGGCGCGTCCTGGCCGCTGCCGAACGCATCGCGCGGCTCGCACGCTGAGGGCTGACCCCCGGCACCAGGACGGCTCGAACCGGACCAGGAGGACCACATGACCCGACGCCCCGCCGGCCGACTGGCCGCGTTCGCGCTCCTGCTGGGTCTCGCCGTCGCGTCACCCGCAGCGGCCGAGGAGGCCGTGACGCCGACCGATCCCGTGACCGCGGCCGAGCCCGCCAGCATCCCCACCCTCGGCATCGCCGGGTTGGCCTCGCAGGTCGTCGACGCGCTGGGCGTCGGCACGCTCGGCGGTGACATCGGCCGGACGCTCGACGCCATCGGCATCGCCGCGACGAACCCGTGTGCCGGGAGCGGCGCGCTGAAGAAGACCTCCAATGGCAGCTTCACGATCCTGCTCATGGGCTCGGACTACCGCCGTTCGCCCTACATCGGTGAGCGCATGGACACACTCATCGTGCTCAACGTGGCCCGGAACGGTCGCATCGCGATGGCCGCGATCCCCCGGGACACCGTCCGGGTCCCGCTCGCGGGTGGCGGCAACAGCGGATCCCGACGCGTCAACGCGCTGTACATCGGCTACAAGCGGAGCAGCGTCGGTCGACATGCGGTCGACTGCAAGGCCCTCGACCGCGTCCGGCGGGACATCGCCAAGGCCCTCGACACCCAGATCCCGTACTACGCGATGGTCCGGATGGACCAGTTCCAGCAGATGGTCAACCAGGTCGGCGGCTTCCGGATGAACGTCAAGGCGACGCTCATCGACTACAGCCGCAAGAACAAGAAGCACAAGGTGTTCGTGCCCAAGACCTCGAACTATCAGTTCTCGGGTGGTGGGGCCTGCGGCAAGAAGCCCGTGAAGTGCCGCAACGCCCTGATGTACGTCCGCAGCCGCAAGGGCACCGAGGGCGGCGCCTCCAACACCGACTACCGGCGCCTGCGCCGACAGCAGTCGGTCATCTTCGCGGTCACCAAGCGGGTCCTGGCGCGCGGGTCGGGGTCGGCGCTCAGCAGCCTCCTCCAGGCGTCGAAGGGCCGGATCTACACCAACCTGCCGACGACCACGTCGGGCGCGCTCGCGCTCTACAACGTGGCGAAGGGGTCGAAGTTCGCGGCTGCGGACGGCAAGGTGTTCGGGCCGCGTCGGTGGGCGACCTACGTGGGGACCTACACCTACAAGCTCAAGCTGGCCGATGTCCGCAAGTGGGTGGACCGTCGCTTCCGACCCTGAGCGACGCGTGACGGGGCCTCATCGTCGAGGCCTCGGACGCATCTCCGGGCTCTGACCGGGGGCTCGGATCCACGGTCACCGGGCCTCCGGACGCGGACCAGGTGGCCCCGGGTCGCCCGGCACGCAGATGTCGCCCGAGCGCACCCGCGATCCCGGCCACGGCCACGACCGTGAGCACCGGGATCGCGGCCTTGGCGGCGCGCGGTGGCAGCACCAGCCGGAACAGCGGGACCGGGTCACCCAGGCGTGCCTGGAGCGGACCCATCGGGCAGTCACCTCGTCCCACCACGAGCGCACCGCCCTCCAGTGCCAGCCACGCGATGGACAGACCGGTCGGCCGGTCGATGCGCCCGCCGGCCCGGGCGTGACCCCAGATCCGGGCGAGCGCCAGGAGGCTCACGACGGCCCATCCGCCATGGGCGATGCGGAACGCCCTGGCGCCGGGTGGCAGTGACGCCCAGGTCGGTCGGTCCTCCATGGTCGGCAGTATCCCCGACCGCGCCCGGTCCTCGGGTGTCCGGCTGGACGGGATCGTCAGCCGCCCTCGCGCTGCGGGGCACGCACGGTGCGTGGGTCCCAGCGGCGCACCCCGTCATCGGCGGCATCACCGGGCGGGTCCACGAGCTCCTGTGCCACGCCGCGTACGGAGGGTGGCGGATCCCCGGGCTGCGGATCGTCGGGTGGGACGTCCGGCGGATGCGCCTCGGCCGGCTCGGTGTCCGGCGTGTCGGGTCGCGGCCCATCCTCGGTCGGGGCCGCGATCTGCGCCTCCAGCACCAGGTCCTCGCCATCGTCAGGAATGGCCATGTGATCCTCCCGGCGCGTCCCGGAGACCGATGATGCGTCCCGGCCACCGATGATATCGAGGTGCGGCCAGGACCGCGGCAGGGACGTTGACGGGGCCGGCCCATGTGCCTGGGTCCGGCCCCGTGTCGGGAGAGGAGGTGGTGCGCTCCGAGCATGCGCCGCAGCACCCCTCCGGGTCATCAACGGATCGTCGATCCGATGTGAACATCACACGGCGGCGGGTCAGGCGGCCCCCAGGTCGGCGGCGGAGAGCGGGATCCGCGGTGGACCCGCGGCGAGCCGCGCGCGGGCATACGACTCGATGCGGTCCGCCGGCTGTGACCAGTCTGCCTCCAGCCACCAGTCCATGCCCACGTCCGCCCACGGCTGGACGATGGTGGCATCCCCGGCCGCATCGGACCCCGAGGTCGTGCCTTCATGGGTGAACGCGAACGGACGCTCGGCCACACCCAGACGCTCGCGCTCTGCCCGCAGCCACGCGATGCCCTCGGCGGCGGCCTCCGGCGTGTCACCCTCACCCGCCTGGACCTCGCCACCGGGCGGTGCGAAGTTCGGCAGCCAGCCGTCATAGCGAGCCACGCGGGCCATGGATCGCGGACGCGGCCAGACACCCACGACCCAGATCGGGATGCGCGGCTGCTGGATCGCGGGAGGCGGCAGCATCTGGTCGGTCCGTCGCGCGTGATAGTGGGCGCCCCGATACTCGAAGGGCTGGGCGCGCCAGAGGTGCTCGAGCAGTTCGAGCGACTCGTCCAGGAGCTCCGCGCGCTGACGTCGGCCCGGATCGTCCTCGAACAGCCAGAACCGCTCCTCGACCGACTGCGGCACACCCAGCCCGACCGACAGGATCAGCCGCCCGCCCGAGAGCCGGTCGACGGTCATGGTCTGGCTGGCCAGCTCCCACGGTCGACGCCGGGGCACCGGCGTGAGCATCGTGCCCAGTCGGATGCCCGAGGTACGGACCGCAGCGGCCGCGAGGACCGCCCACGGGTCCGTCGCCCAGACGCCCTCCCACACGAAGAACGCATCCCAGCCCGACTCCTCGGCGAGGACCGCGAGCTCGACGGCGACGACCGGGTCGTCACCCGGATAGATGAACCCGTAGCGCATCGCGAGACCGTACCTCACGGCGCGGCACATGCCCTGGGAGCTGGCGGAGAGGGTGGGATTCGAACCCACGAGGCTTTCGCCCGCTGGTTTTCAAGACCAGAGCCATCAACCACTCGGCCACCTCTCCGGAGGGTTGATTCTATGCCGTCAGCAAAACAGCACCACCTCGCCCGATGCGGGCATCAGCCGCCGAGCCGCTCCCCGAGTCGTGGGCGCAGCGCGTCCGGCACGCGGACGCTGCCGTCCGGCTCCTGGTACACCTCGAGGATGGCCGCGACCGTGCGTGCCAGCGCGAGCCCCGAGCCGTTGAGGGTATGGAGCACCTCCGGCTTGGCACCCGGCTCCGGCCGCCAGCGGATGTCCATGCGCCGCGCCTGGTAGTCCCGGAAGTTGGACACGGAGCTGACCTCCAGCCAGTCCTCCACGCCCGGCGCCCAGACCTCCAGGTCGTACTTCTTCGCCTGGGTGAAGCCCATGTCACCGGTCGCCATGAGCTTGACGCGATACGGCAGGCCCAGCCGCTGGAGCGCGATCTCCGCGCGCTCGGTCAGCCACTCCAGCGTGTCACCGGAATCCGACGGTCGCTCGAAGCAGACCATCTCCACCTTGTCGAACTGGTGGACACGCAGGATGCCCCGGGTCGCCTTGCCCGCCGCACCGGCCTCGCGTCGGAAGCAGGGCGAGTAGGCGACGTACCGGATCGGCAGCCGGTCCGCCTCGATGATCTCGTCGCGGTGGATGTTGGTGACTGGCACCTCGGCGGTGGGCACGAGATAGAGATCGTCACGACCCACCACGTACATCAGATCCTCCTTGTCGGGGATCTGCCCGGTGCCGCGCGCGGACGCGGTGTTGACCACGGCAGGCGGCCACACCTCGGTGAAGCCGTGCTCGCGGGTATGGAGCTCCAGGAACAGGTCGATGAGCGCCCGCTGGAGCGCCGCGCCGGCACCCTTGTAGATGGGGAAGCCGGAGCCGGTGACCTTGGCACCCGCGGCGAGGTCGAACAGGCCGAGCTCGTCGGCGACCTCCCAGTGGGGCCGGACGGCGATGCCGCCCTCGCCGATGTGCGGCCGCGGCTCGCCCCACGCGCGCACGATGATGCTGGCCTTCTCATCGCCCACGGGTACATCCGCATCCGGTGGGTTCGGGATCTGGAGCAGCAGCTCCTCGAGCTCCGACTCGACCTCGGTGACCACGGTATCCAGCTCGCTGATACGCGTCCCGAGCGCGGTCGAGCGAGCCCGCAGGTCCGCGACCTCCGGGGAGTCCGGCTTCGCCCCGCCCTTGATGGCGGCGCCCGTCTGCTCGCTCAGCACCTTCCGCTCGGCACGCAGGCGGTCCGCCTCGCCGAGCACCTCCCGACGTCGCGCATCGGCGGCGAGCGCCGCGTCCACCCGGGTCGGGTCCTCGCCCTTGGCGACCGCACCTGCTCGGATCGTGGCGGCATCCTCGCGCAGCCGCTGCGCCCCGACGCTCACCGGTCGTCCTCGGCGGATGCCTCCGCCAGCTCCGATGGGGTGCGCAGGGGCACGTCACCGGCCGCGTCACGCAGTCGGCGCAGCACGAAGTCCCGATCGAGGCTCGCCAGCAGCCAGCCGGCACGCGGCCCGTTCGATCGGTCGAGGAACGCGAGGTAGACCGCCCCGAACGCGTCGCCGGAGGACACGCCGTACGTCTGGGACATGCCGAAGATGAGGTCCTGCCACGCAGCACCCGAATCGGGCGTCGCGCCCTCCGCCGCGGACGCGAGGGCACCGAGCATCAGCCGCTGGGCATCGGTCAGGCCCGCGATACCGGCCGGCAGCGACTCCTGGACCACCACCCGATAACGGTCGGGTGCGAAGGACTCCAGCCAGGCCCGGGCGACCCGGATCCGCTCGTCGAGGATCGCCTGCTCCCGTGCATCGAGCGGTGTGCCCTTCTCGGCAGCCATGCGCGCGGCGACATCGACCCCCGGCACCTGTGCCAGCAGCGCGAGATGCCGGAAGGGCGGCCGGAACCGCCCGGCCTCGGCCACCACGTCCGCGTCGGGATCCACGAGGCTCTGGCGCAGGATGGCCTTGGGGTCCGCGGGCAGCTCGCCGCGTGTGGGTCGACCAGCCACGGCGTCCGCGATGCGGTCGAACTCGTCGAACAGACCCGGGATGGTGTCCCCTTCCGGGTCGAACTCGATGGCCCGCCTGGGCTTGTGGCGCAGGAACAGGAAGCGCAGCAGCTCCGGGGGCAGCAGGTCCGCGATGCCGTGGGCGGTGGCGCCGGTCCCCTTGGAGGTGGACATCTTGCGGCCGCCGATGTTCAGGAACTCGTAGGCGACGTTGAGCGGCGGCTCACGCTGGAACACCGCGCGGCTGATGGCGTCGGAGCGGTCCCGCGACCCGCCGGCCGTGGCGAGGTCCTTGCCGCAGCCCTCCACGGTGATGTCGAACAGGGTCCACTTGGCGGCCCAGTCCACGTTGAAGGGCAGCTTGACGCGACCCGAGGTGGGCAGCACCCGACCGCGGTAGCCGCAGCCCTTCGCCCACGTCACGAGGTCCGGCTTGCAGACGTACGCGACCGTGGAGCCGTTCCAGTCCGTGGCGAACGTCGTGCCGACCTTGCCGCACTGCTCGCAGATGACCGAGAGGGGCAGCCAGTCCGGCTCCTTGGCCACCTTGCTCACCGACCAGTACAGGTCGCGGATGACGTCCGCGTGGTCGAGCGCGGTCCGGATGTAGGGGTCCATCGTGCCGTTCGTGTACAGCTCGCTCATCCAGTAGATGACGGGCGTGATGCCCAGCCCTTCGAACGTGCCCATGAACAGCTCGCCCACGAAGTGGCGGGCATAGGACGGGGCGGAGCTGCCCTCCGGCGCCGGGACGTTCGCGAGGGGCACACCCATGTATCGATCGACCGCATCGGGCGTCAGGAGCGCCTGGGCGTCCATCGGGTCGAGGTCATCGACCCCGTAGCGGAACTCGGTGGGCAGGCCGTGGTCGCGGAGCGCACGCGCGATCGCGTCGTGCAGCACCACACCTCGGAGGCTGCCGACGTGGACGGTCCCCGAGGGCGTCTTGGAGTCGTTGACGACCTGCGGTCCGCTGAGGCCGGCCGCCAGCTCGTCCGCCCAGAACATCCGTGGGACCTCCCCGCTCAGCTGATGGTGAGGATCGTATACACCTGGTCGCCGGCAGGCACCGACACCTTGACCTTGTCACCCTTCTTGCGGCCCAGCAGGGCCCGACCGACGGGTGACTCGTTGGAGATGCGGCCCTCCGCGGGGGCAGCCTCCGCGGAGCCCACGATGGTGTAGGTCTCCGGACCGTCGGTGCCCTGGAGCTCCACGGTGGAGCCGATCTGGACGTGGGTCGTCGAGGTGTGCTCGTCGATGATGACCGCGTTCTTGATGAGCGCGGACAGTCCCTGGATACGGCCCTCGATGAACGCCTGCTCGTTCTTGGCGTCCTCGTATTCCGCGTTCTCGGAGATGTCGCCGTGCTCCTTCGCCTCCTGGATGCGGGCGGCCACCTCTGCGCGCCGGACGTTCACGAGCTCGTCGAGCTCGGCGCGGAGATCCTCGAGGCCCTGGCGGGAGACGTACTGGGGCTTGTTGTTCATGTGGAGACCCCGTCAAACGTGGAGGATGCTCCCGGGCGCGTCCGGTCCCGGGGGATTCACGAACGAAACGGCATGACCAGGGCACGCGCAGCACGCGTCGCCACGGGTCAGCCGGAGTCGGGATCGTACACGTTCGGCCCGTTCGGCGCAACGAACGAGGGCCGGGACGGTGGCGGTGCGGTGGCCGGGTGGTGACACTGGCCGCGCGGTGGTGCCGCGTGGCCGGATGGCGGCCCCGGGGCGCAGTGGCGGTCCGCGGCCGGATGGCGGCCCCGGGGCGCAGTGGCGGTCCGCGGCCGGGTGGCGCCCCCGGGGCGCAGTGGCGGTCCGTGGCCCGGTGGTGACCTCAGGCGCTGAGCAGGCGCGTCAGTCGCTGCCGCACGCGCTGGAGGGCGGCCCGCTCGTTGCAGGCGAGGAACACCGTGTCATCGCCCGCGATGCTGCCCACGATCTCCGGCCAGCGACACCGATCGAGGGTCGCGGCGATCGCGTGCGCGCTGCCGGGCACCGTCCGGATGACCAGCATCAGGCCGGCCGGCCGGATCTCCACGGGCAGGTCGCGGAGCAGCGCCGAGAGTCGGTCCTCGCCGGTCTGCTCGCGCTCGTCGGCGCGACTCGGCAGGGCATACACCTGGACCCCACGATGACCACGCTTGACGAGGCCCAGCTCCGCGACATCCCGACTGACCGTGGCCTGGGTCGCCCGGAAGCCACGATCGCGGAGTGCCGCCACGAGCTCCTGCTGGGTGCGCACACTCCGCTGCGTCAGCAGGTCGCGGATGGCCTGCTGACGGAGACGCTTCATGACGTCCATCGGGCGGCCACCGGGCGTGTCCTGCTCGGTGGTCATCAGCGGATCACCAGGAGGACCGCGACCACGGCGGCGAACACGAGCCGATAGGCCACGAACACGCCGAGGTCATGGCTCCGCAGATAGCGCAGCAGGACCCGGATGGCGAGCAGCCCGAACAGCGCCGAGGACGCCATGCCCGCGAGGAGCGCACCCAGCTGGTCGCCGTCGAGGCCGGCGCCCGCGAGATGTCGCAGCTTCCAGACCGTGGCGCCACCGATGACCGGGATGCCCATCAGGAACGCGAAGCGCGCGGCGGCATCCCGGCGGAGCCCTCGCAGCAACCCCGTCGCGATGGTGACACCGGAGCGGCTGGCCCCCGGGAACAGGGCGAACGCCTGGGCCACACCGATGACGACGGCATCCGGCACGTCCACCCGGTCGAGATCGCGCTCGCCCCGACCGAAGCGGTCAGCGACCCACAGGAACAGGGCGCCCAGGACCATCACGAGCGGGATGGACAGCAGGTTCTCCCGGAACCAGGTGTCGAAGAACGACTCGAAGGCGACCCCCAGCAACCCGGCCGGGATGATGCTGATGAGCAGGCAGAGGGCAAGGCGTCGATCGGGGTCGCCCGCCAGCGATCGCTCTCGGAGCGCGGCCCACGCCGCACCCAGGAGACGCACCACGTCCCGCCAGAAGAACACGAGCAGCGCCACGAGCGTGCCCGCGTGGAGCATCACGTCGAACGTGGCGCTGTTGAGGAACGGGTCGTCCCAGCCGAGCAGCTGCGGCACGGTGATGAGATGGGCGGACGAGGAGATCGGCAGGAACTCGGTGAGACCCTGGATCGCCCCGATGATGACCGCCTGGAGGATGGGGTCCATGTCGGCTTCCCTGTGGGCTGGACCCGTCGACCGATACGGGTCGTCGGGCCTGCTCGTGGGCGGGGACCGGTCGCCGGCCGGTCATCCGGAAGCCCGGGTGCGAGAGCGCCCGGGCCGTCGAGCCGAGTCTACCCAAGATCGCAGCAGAGCCCCTCTGCGTCCCGTCTCCGGGGCGCCGGGGGCACCGACGGGCTAGGCGATAGCCCGTGTAGTGCTCGCCTGGCGGGTGGGTGGCGCGCGCAGCGGGGTCCGAGCCCGTGTAGTGCTCGCCTGGCGGGAGGTGGCACCAGCGGCCGGGTCGGAGCCCGTGTAGTGCTCGCCTGGCAGCGGCGAGGTGCTTCCAGGTCCCGTTCGGTACCACGCGCCAGCGCCCTGGAGGTGACGAAGCGCCGGACGGCCCACTCGGAGGCAGTCGGAACCGGTCCCATGACCGGCGCCGGCCCCAATGGACCGGGGACGGTCGCCTGACGAGCCGTACACGGGCTATGCCTCGTGCGCGCCCGGGCCATGGGTGCACCCGCAGCCCTTCACGGGCTATGACGCCTCCCGGACGACCCGGTCCCCGCGGCCGTGCCGGACCTCTGGTGCCTGCGAACCAGGCCCTGGGTGCACCCGCAGCCCTTCACGGGCTATCGCTCCTCGGGCGCCGCCCCGCGGACACGCCGAGGCCGTCCTGGGGACATACGGATCCCGCGGACACACGGAGGCCCCGGCGGGATCGCCGGGGCCTCGAGAACGGATCGGATCAGGCAGCGACCCGCCCAACGGGCCGCCGACCGGTCAGCGGATGAACAGCGGCGCGAGCACCAGGGTGATGGTGGCGAGCAGCTTCACCAGCACGTGCAGCGACGGGCCGGCGGTGTCCTTGAACGGGTCACCCACGGTGTCGCCCACGACCGCCGCGGCGTGCGCGTCGGTGCGCTTGCCGAGGACGGCGCCGGCAGCATCCTTGAGCTGTCCGGACTCGATGTACTTCTTGGCGTTGTCCCAGGCACCACCCGAGTTGTTCAGGTAGGTCGCCAGGAGCACGCCCGAGATGGTGCCGACCATCAGGAAGCCCGCCACAGCCTCATGGCCCAGCAGCAGACCCACGACGATGGGCGTGGCCACCGCGACCGCACCGGGCAGGATCATCTGCCGGAGTGCCGCCTTCGTCGTGATGTCGACGACCCGAGCGTAGTCGGGCCGCTGGCTGTAGTCCATGATGCCTGGCATCTCGCGGAACTGGCGCCGGACCTCGACGATGATCGACTGGGCGGTCGTGCCCACGGCGCGGATGGCGAGCGAGCTGAAGAAGTAGACGAGCATCGCTGCAAGGAAGGCGGCCACGAACACGCTCACGTCGGCGAGGTTGACCGCCTCCATGAGCGGCTTGCCCTGGCCCCTGAGGATCAGGTTGACCTTGTCGATGTACGCGCTGAACAGCAGGAACGCGGCCAGGCTCGCTGACGCGATGGCATAGCCCTTGGTGAGCGCCTTGGTGGTGTTGCCGACGGCGTCCAGCTTGTCCGTGATCTCGCGGGCGCTCCCCTCCTCCTTGGAGAACTCGGCGATGCCGCCGGCGTTGTCCGTGATGGGGCCGAAGGTGTCCATGGCCAGGATGTAGGCCGTGGTCATGAGCATGCCCATGGTCGCGACGGCGGTGCCGAACACACCACCCACATTGTGCCCATCTGCCGTCACCAGGCCCGCTTGGTCGCCCAGGAAGTAGCTGACGAGCAACGCGATGCCGATGGTGATAGCGGTCACGAACGTGGTCTCGAAGCCCACCGCGGTGCCCGAGATGATGTTGGTCGCCGGGCCCGTCTTGGACGCCTCGGCGATCTCCTTGACGGGTCGCCAGTTGCCGGCCGTGTAGTACTGGGTGATGTAGACGAAGGCGATGCTCGTGGCGAGACCCACGACGCCCGCGAGGAAGAACCAGATCCAGGCCGGGATCCCGTTGGCACCTGTCGCGCCCGCCGTGTCCATCATCACGAACGTGGTGACGGCGAGGCCGACCACCGACAGGATGGTCGTGGCCCAGTAGCCGCGGTTGAGGATCCTCATCGGATCCTCGTCCTCGCGACCGCGCACGAAGTACATCGCGGCGATGGTCGCGAGGAGCCCGAAGGCACGTACGACGAGTGGGAAGAAGATCCAGGCTTCCGGGTGGGGCCAGCCCAGATTGCTGGCGATGCCGAACACCGCCACGCCCAGGATCATCGCGCCGATGTTCTCGGCAGCGGTGGACTCGAAGAGGTCAGCGCCACGACCGGCGCAGTCACCGACGTTGTCACCCACGAGGTCCGCGACCACGCCCGCGTTCCGTGGGTCATCCTCGGGGATACCGGCCTCGACCTTGCCCACGAGGTCCGAGCCGACGTCGGCAGCCTTGGTGTAGATGCCGCCGCCCAGCTGCGCGAACAGGGCCACGAAGGAGGCACCGAAGCCGAAGCCGACGATGAGGAACGGGGCTTGGGCGGTCGCCCGACCCCCTTCCAGTCCACCGAACGCCGCGAAGATGCCCCACACGCCGAGCAGTGAGAGCGCGACGACGAGGAAACCGGAGACAGCACCACCCCGCATCGCGGTCTGGACCGCGCCCACGAGGCTGTGGCGAGCCGCCGCTGCGGTCCGCAGGTTCGCCTTGACGCTGATGAACATGCCGATGATGCCCGAGAGCATCGAGCAGATCGCGCCCACCAGGAACGCGACCCCGGTCCGGAAGCCGAGCTCCGTGCCGAAGATGGTCGTCTCCGCGACGTCCTCGGTCTCGACCACCGCGATGATGGCGCCGATGACGACCGCGCCCACGACTGCGAGGATCGCGATGGTCAGATACTGGCGACGGATGAACGCGACGGCACCCTCATAGATGGTGCCGGCGACGTCCTGCATCGCCTGGGGACCCTTGTCCCGTGCAAGGACATCCCGCGCCAGGTACAACGCGAACACGACGGCCGCGATGCCGGCGATGGGGATGATCCAGTTGATGGCGTCAGCCACGATGCGGCGTGCCTCCCCCTCTGGTGCGAACCCGTCGGGTCGCTGGGTGCGTCCCTCGGGTCGATCGGTCCTGGTGTGTGCGTGCGGTCCGTCGACCGGTCACGCCTGGGCCCCACGCTCGGGCCGTGAACGTGGATGGCCTCGGACATGCCGGAACCACGGTGATCCGGCGGGCGCCCGCGAGTGTAGCAGGCTTGCACGACCGATCACCGGTCCCCCACCGATCGGATCGATGGATCACCGCGATCCGGCCCACGGATCGATGGTCAGACGGGCCTCACACACGCTCGCGACGCCGCGATGTTGCCCGCAGCAGCGAGCGGCATCCCCCGCGACCCGCCGGGAGCTCAGGCGGTCCAGGCGAAGGCGGGCCGAGCACGCGAGCGAAGCGCACCTCCTGGTGCGTGAGCGAGCGCGCGCAGGCCCAACGCCCGCATGGGCCGCATCAGCTCCCGGCGACCCACGGTTCGATCGAGCGCGTGTAGTCGATCAGGTCGCCATCGGCGAACCAGATGCCCAGCTCGCGCGTGGCACTCTCCGTGCTATCGGAGGCGTGGACCAGGTTCTGCCCGGTCTCGAGCGCGAAGTCGCCCCGGATGCTGCCGGGTGCCGCCTCGTGGGGCCGCGTGGCGCCATTGATGGCACGGCACACCGCGACCGCGTTCAGGCCCTCCACCGCGATGGCGACGAGCGGCGCGGACGTGATGAAGTCCACGAGCGAGCCGAAGAACGGCCGCTCACGATGCTCGGTGTAGTGCTCCTCCGCGATGGCGCGCGACGCGACCATCAGCTTGAGACCGACGATCTTGAGACCGCGCTGCTCGTATCGCTCGAGGATCCGGCCCACGAGCTGGCGCTGGACACCGTCGGGCTTGATGAGGATGAGGGTCCGCTCGGTCACGATGACTCCATGGTGAGGGCACGTCCCGGCAGGGCGTGCAGGGCTTCCTGATAGGCATCCGTCGCCTCGGCCTCGCGGCCGAGGGCTCGCAGGATGTCGCCGCGCAGCAGCTGGAGCGACGCGACACCGGTCATGCCACCGGGGAGCGTCATCGGCCCGCCCGGGACCGTCGGTGCCTGGTCCGCGGTCCGTTCCGCGGTGACCTCCAGCGCGTGGTCGGCGATGGACAGGATGACAGAAGCGAGCGCGGGATCGGCCCGCAGCAGCAGACCCAGCCGTCCGGCGAGGGACACGAGGTCGTGCCGCTCGAGGTCCCGCTCCGCCGCCTGGAGCTGCTGGTCGGCCTCCCGGCTGGCCTCGGCGCTGCGGGTGCCGCCCACGGTGCTGCCGGGCAGGGCTGGAGGGTCCGTGATCACCGGCCGTGTGAGTGCCCCGGCACGCAGGGGTCGGTCCTCGAGGCTCTCGATGGGCACCCCGGGCCAGGTGGAGGCATCCGGGTCGACCACCTCGGCACCCCCCACGAGCAGACCCCAGCGGCCCGCTTCGACGGCCCGTGTGTCCATCCACGCGGTCACCGGTGGCGGCCAGACGGTGCTGCGGGGCTCGCCCGCGAACAGCCGCTCGAGGCCCTCCCCCACCCGACCCTGGACCTGGGTCGCCATCTGGCGCGCGTCGAGGATGCGTCCCTCGCGCTCCGCCTGCTCGGCCACGATGACCGACGCGATGGGCTCATCGCCACCCGCCGCGAGATGCGCCTCCGCGGCCTCCGCGGCACCCTCCAGGTCACCGCTCCGCCAGCGCGCCTCGGCGAGGTCCACGAGCGCCTCCCCGTCGAGCGTGCCGGCGCCGGCCATGTGCTCGAGCTCCGCCCGGGCGAGCGCCACCATGCCACCGCGCAGGTGCATGCGGGCCAGTCGACCCTCGACCGACCGAGCCGGTCGGGGTGGTGGTGCGGGTGCCGTGGTGCGCTGTCGCCGACCACCCGTGGACGTGGCGTCCGGCAACCGCTCGGCACGCGTGGCGCCGGCGTCGGCCGCCTTCGCGGTGGACCCTCCCCGCTGTGGGTCGGCCCGCTGTGCATCACCGCGCTGGCCGCTGCGGACGGCCCCGGTGGCGTCCTTCGACCGGCTCATGGCAACCGCAGCGCGCGATCGAGCGCGCGCCCTCCCGTCCGGGGCGAGATGATGGCGAGGGACAGCGCCTCATCCCGGATCAGCCGGCCAGCGAGGTCCTGGATCTCCGTCGCGGTGACCGCCGCGAGCCGCTCGAGCGCCTCATCCAGCGTCAGGACCCGCTCGTGGAGCGCCTCCTGGTCACCGAGCCATGCGCAGACGTGCCGCGTGTCCTCGAGGCGCAGCTCCAGGCGCCCGCTGACATAGGCGCGTGCCTTCTCCAGCTCGGCATCGCCGATGCGCTCGTCACGGATGCGCGCGAGCTCGACCAGGATCGCGCCGAGTGCCTGCTCCTGGTCGTCCGGATCCACCCCCGCATACACGCCCAGGACACCCGCGTCCGCATAGTCGACCTGGAACGAGTGGACGTCATACGCGAGGCCAGCCTCCTCCCGGACGGACAGGAACAGCCGCGAGGATGAGCCATCGCCCAGGACGGCCTCCAGCAGGGTGAGGGTCCACTGGTCCGGATGCTCCCGAGGCAGCCCCGGCAGACCCACGCACAGATGCGCCTGGGCCGTCCGGCGACGCTGGATGGCCAGCCGGGCACAGGGCGCGGGCGGTGCGGGCAGCCATGGCTCCGCTGGCGCGGGACCGGTGCCCAGCGCATCACCGGCGAGCGCCACCGCCTCGTCGTGGTCGATGTCACCGGCCACCGCCACGACCATCCGGCCGGGTCGATAGTGCTCCGCCCAGAAGCGCTGGATACGTGCCGGTTCCAGGGTCGCCACGCTGGCCTCGTCCCCGGCGATCTCCCAGCCGAGCGGCGTGTCCCCGAACCACGTCCGGTCGAACAGGTCGAACACGTGCTGCGCCGGGTCGTCCTGGTAGGAGCGGATCTCTTCGACGATGATGTCGCGCTCCTTGACCACGTCGTCATCGCGCAGCAAGGGCTGGGTCACGAGCTCGCCGAGCACCCGGAACGCCTGTGCCGCATGACGCACCGGGAGACGTGCCCAGTAGACCGTGGATTCGCGACCCGTCGAGGCGTTCGAGACACCGCCGACGCCCTCGATCGCCTCCGAGACCGCCCGCGACGACGGCATCGAGCGCGTCCCGCGGAACGTGATGTGCTCCATGAAGTGGGCAAGCCCCGAATCGCGGCGCGCCTCATGGCGGGACCCGACGAGCACGTGGACGGCGACCGCGAGCGAGCGCGCACCCGGCATCCGGGCCGAGATCACACGCGGCCCATCCGGGATCTGGGTGCGCTGGAACATCGAGGGCATGCTACACGCGGACCCCGGGGCGCCCCGTGACGAGGATCAGGACGCCTCCGGTGGCAAGGCGTCCGGGTCACCCGCGGCCGGCGTCTCGGGACCGGATGACCGGGGAGCGGCCGGCTCCGAGGTGGCGACATCCACGCCCATGCCCGCCAGCTCCATCTGGATGTACTGGGACATCGGGTCGAGGCGCAGCGATTCCTGGACCGGCGTGTCATCGCCGCCGTGGACCATGGCCGCGAACTCGATGGTCACCCGCTCGTCCCCCTGGACCAGCACGTAGGACAGCAGCTGGTCGGGACGCGTGTCGAACTCGAGGTGCTCCCAGGAGTCGACGTTGATGCAGATCGAGAGCGGCGTGAAGAACGAGGACACGCCCGGCTGCCCCGCCACGATGCGCTCCACCCAGCCGGTGCCATGGCTCACCACCTGGCCGGCCCGGACATAGCGATACATCACGGTCTGCTTGAGCAGCGGCCGCAGCAGGTGCTCCATGTCCGTCCGCCCGGACACGATCCCATGGTTGACGAAGAAGCGCGCGGCCGGCTCGACTGACACGTCACCCTCCTCATCGCCGATGCCGGACACGGCGTGGCATCGACCACGGGATGGTACCCCGCGCCCGTATGATCGGGCGGTCATGATCGCGATCGACGTCGGCAACAGCACGGTCAAGGTGGCCCGCATCCGGGGCACGTCCGAGCCCGAGCTCCTGGCACATCTGATGACCCGCATGACCGACGGGACCGCCGCCGAGGTCGCCATGGTCACCGACCTCCGACTGAAGTCGGCCATCGAGGCCACCGGCGACGAGGGTCCCGTGGCGCTCGTGAGCGTGGTGCCCGCGTGGACCGAGCGGATCCGGGCCGTGTGCGCCGCCCGTGGCCTCGAGCTGCTGGAAGCCGGCCCGGCCACCATCCCCATGCACGTGCGACTCGCCCATCCGGACCGTGTCGGCGCTGACCGGCTGCTGGGCGCCTGGACCGCGCGGGAGCTGGTCGGTGCGCCGGTGGTGGTCGTGGACGTCGGCACCGCGACGACGCTCGATGTCGTGGACGGTTCGGGTGACTTCGTGGGGGGCGCGATCCTGCCGGGACCCGCTCTCGCGCTCCGCTCGCTGGGTGGCGGCACGGCGCTCCTGCCGGAGGTCTCCCTCGAGGCACCGGAGCGGACCATCGGTCGGGACACCGTGGAGGCGATCCAGGCAGGCGTCGTGGGTGGCCACGCGGCCGCCATCGAGGGGCTCCTGGCACGCATCACGGACGAGCTCGGGGGCACCCGCCCGCAGGTGGTCCTCACGGGTGGCGACGCCGAAGCGCTCGGCCCGGCCGACTGGGCGGATCGAGTGGATCCACTGCTCCTGCTGCGCGGTCTGGGCATGCTCGCCGCGAGCCCTGCCACGCGGGCCACGACGGGTGCGCAGTCATGACCACGCATCCGTCGGGCCCCACGTCCGGCCAGCCGCTCGCCGGTCGGCTGGTGCTGCTCGGCATCACCGGATCGATCGCCGCGTACAAGGCCGCGGAGCTGGTGCGCCTGCTGACCGCGGCGGGTGCCGAGGTCCAGGTGCTCATGACCCACACCGCGACCGCGTTCATCGGGCCGCTCACGCTGGAGACGTTGAGTCGTCGGCCCGTGATGCTCGACCCGCTGGAGCTGCTGCCCGATCGACGCATCGGTCACATCGTCGCCGCGGACACCGCGGATGCCGTGCTCGTGGCACCCGCCACCGCGCGCTGGATGGCGGCCATGGCGAACGGGCTCTCGGATGACGTGGTGACCGCGACGTGTCTCGCCACCACGGCGCCAGTCATCGTGGCCCCGGCCATGGACGGCGAGATGTACGCGCATCCCGCCACGCGCGCGAACGCGGCGACGCTCGCCGGCTTCGGCTATCGCATCGTGGAGCCGGAGGTCGGTGCGCTCGCCTCGGGCAGCGTGGGTCAGGGTCGACTCGCGGAGCTGCCGGCGCTCGTCTCGGCCGTCGAGGACGTGCTGCACGATCGACCCGTCCGTGCGCCCGACCGGAGCGCCTGGCCGCCCACCTCGAGCATGACCCCCGAGCCGGATCTCGCGGGCCGGCACATCGTGGTGACCGCGGGTGGCACCGCCGAGCCCATCGACCCGGTGCGCTTCCTGGGCAATCGCTCCACGGGGCGCATGGGGGTCGCCATCGCGGAGGCAGCGCTCGCGCGTGGCGCGCGCGTGACGCTCATCGTGGGCATGACGTCCGTGCCGCTGCCGGAAACGGCCACGATCGTGGAGGCGCCGACCACGGCACGCATGCGGGACGCGGTGCTCGCCGTGCTGCCGGATGCGGACGCGCTCGTGATGGCCGCTGCCGTCGCGGACTTCCGACCCGTCAAGACCGCCGACACGAAGGTCGGGCGCGACCAGGGCATGACCCTCCAGCTGGAGCCGACCGAGGACATCCTCGCGGAGGCGTCCGCGCTGGCGCACGGGCGAGCCGAAGCAGCCGGCGACCCCGACGCACGACCACTCCTGGTGGGCTTCGCCGCCGAGACCGGCTCGCTGGAGCGGGCGCCGGCGAAGGCCGCCCGCAAGCGCGTCGACCTGCTCGTCGCCAACGACGTGTCGGAACCCGGGTCAGGCTTCGGGACGTCGACCAATCGGGTGACCATCGTGCGCCCCGGCGCCGAGCCCGAGCCGTGGCCTCAGCTGACCAAGCTGGAGGTCGGCCATCGCCTCCTCGACGAGCTGCTCCGGCTTCGGCCCACGCCCCGCCGCCACTGAGCAGCGATCGGTCGGACGCTGGACCTCCGTGCTCGCACGACATGGATGGGACGCCGCGCCCCCTGGGCAGCGATCAGTCGCGGAACGGGTCGACGACCTGCACACCACCGTAGTCCTGGCCGTGTGCCAGATCCTCCGACAGGACCACCCCGCAGCCGAGCGCGCGAGCCGCCTCGATGATCGCCGCATCCCAGTACGACAGCCGGTAGCGATCGCGCGTGACCAACGCCGCGCGCATCAGTCGGACATCCACCGACTGGACTCGGAAGCGCAGGAAGGATTCGACGAGTCCACTCGCCTGGCCGTGGGTCAGTGCGTCCGGGCGTGTGGGCCGTGTCGCCTGGACATAGAACTCCTGGAGGACCTGCACGGAGAGCCCCAGGTCGCGATCCCGCAGCAGCGACTGCGCCCGAGCCGCCTTGCCGGATTCGCTCGCATCGCGTGAGATCCCGTACAGCAGGACATTGGTGTCAACGAACCGCACGGCGGTGCACGTCCTCCCGTGACGATCGGTCGGCAGCCCGGAATCGCCCGATGCTCTCGGTGATGACCTGCTGTCGTTCCTCGAGCGCGCTGAAGGTGTCGTTCTCTGCGGCGAGCGCGGTCAGGTACTCCGCGACGAGCGCACTGATGGACGTGTCTGCCTCGGCGGCGCGGATGCGCGCAGCCTTGTAGACGGCATCAGGGACCGTGACCGTGATGTTCCTCATGGTGCCAATCTACCACATTCTCACAGTAACTGTGTGATCGTGGACACACACGCGGTACCCGGAGGTTCGCTCAAGCCGCCGGCGAGCGCCAGTGGCAGTCCACGGCGATCGCGAGCGCCTCGCAGGCCGCTTCCATCGTGGCCGCCGACGCCTGACCGATCCGTCGCACCAGGTGACCACGATGGATCAGCATCGTGTTGTCGAGGTTGACGACCGATGGGTGTGGGAGTCCGGCCTCTGGCCCGATCTGGACCTCCGTGCTCAATCCGCGGACCTGGCGCGTGATGGGCGCACAGATGACCTGCTCCAGGATCCTGCCCATCGGGTCCCGTGTCAGGACGAGTACCGGCCGCTGCTTGTCCGTGGGGACGTCCGCGTACCAGACATCGCCGCGGGATGGCCTCGGCAGCGTCACCTCGGGTCCTCCCGCTGCAAGTCCTTGGAGCCGTAGGACTCCTCGTAGTCGACGTCATCGTCCCCCAGGTCCAGCTTGCCGCCGAAATAGTCCGTGGGGAACTCGTCCGCCGTGATCGGCATCCGCTCGTAGATCTCCGCGTCCCGCTGGTTGCGCTCCGTCCGGATATACGCATCCAGCGCCGCGTCGATGACACCCGACACGGTCCGATGCCCGCTCCATCGCATCGCCTGCTCCGCCTTGTCCCGATCCAGGGTGATCGTCACCTTCCCACGTGCCACACCTTGCATACTACCAGACAGCGGTATCCGATGCCATACCCGGCCCGTCGAGGCCGCACGCCTTCCACACGCTGCTGCCCGAGTCCGCCGGGGTGGCATCATCCGCACATGAGTGCGACCACGCCCGAGCGACGACTGACCGTCTCCGACCTCACGCGCATGTACCGTGACGGCCAGACCATCCCGATGATCACCGCGTATGACTTCCCCACGGCACAGCTCGTGGACGAGGCGGGCATCCCGGCGATCCTCGTGGGTGACTCGCTGGGCGAGGTGATGCTGGGCTACGAGTCAACCGTCCGTGTCAGCCTCGACGAGATGCTCCACCACACCAAGGCCGTGGTGCGCGGCACCAAGCGGGCGCTCATCGTGGGGGACATGCCCTTCCTCACCTACGCCACGGAGGACGAGGCGCTCGAGAACGCGGCCCGCTTCATGCGTGACGCCGGCACGGGCGCCGTCAAGGTGGAGGGTGGCGTGCGCAGCGCGCGCATCATCGAGACGCTCGTGAAGGCGGGCATCCCCGTGATGGGCCACATCGGCTGGACCCCCCAGGCGAAGTACGGCATGGGCGGCAAGACCGGCGTCCAGGGCAAGGACCGGGAGCAGGCACGTCGACAGCTCGCCGATGCGTTCGCGGTCCAGGAGGCAGGTGCCTTCGCGATCGTGCTGGAGCTGATGCCCCAGCAGCTCGCCGCTGCGATCACCGAGCGGCTGCGCATCCCGACCATCGGCATCGGGGCGGGGCCGGACTGCTCCGGCCAGATCCAGGTCGTCACGGACATCCTGGGGCTCGGCTCGTTCATCCCGCGTCACGCACGGCCCTACATCCGCCTGCGCGAGCAGATCGGACAGGCGCTGGGCGCCTATGCCGCGGACGTCGTGGCCGGTACCTATCCGGGTCCCGAGCAGACCAGTCGCATGGACGAGGCCATCCTCGCGGAGGCGCTCGGCCAGGGTCAGGCGGACCAGGCACCGACCGACGAGCTGGTGGGCATCCCGCTCGACCGCGACCTGTAGCCCACGCCATCGGCCAGCCGACGACCGACCTCCCCGCCCGCAGACATCGACATCGAGACCCCATGACCCGAGTCCTGCGCACCCGGGCCGAGCTGCGTGCCGCGCTCGCCGACACGCCACGACCCATCGGCCTCGTGCCCACCATGGGCTGGCTCCACGAGGGCCATCGCTCGCTCATGCGTCGCGCGCGCGAGGCGGACGCGACCACGGTCGTGACCATCTTCGTCAACCCCCGCCAGTTCGGGGACCCCGCGGATCTCGCCAAGTATCCGCGCAGCGAAGCGCGCGACCTCGCCATCTGCGAGGAGGAGCGGGTGGACCTCGTGTGGGCGCCACCCGTGGAGGAGGTCTATCCGCCGGGCTTCGACACCACCGTCTCGGTCGGCCAGGTGGCGTCGCCACTGGAAGGGTCCGCCCGGCCCGGTCACTTCGATGGCGTGGCGACCGTGGTCGCGATCCTGTTCGCGCTCGTCGGTGCGGAGCATGCGTACTTCGGCCAGAAGGACGCCCAGCAGGTGATGGTCATCCGGCAGATGGCACGCGACCTCGCGCTGCCCACCGCGGTCATCGCCTGTCCCACCGTGCGGGAGCCGGACGGCCTGGCCCTGTCCTCCCGCAACGTGCATCTGACCGCGGAGCAGCGAGCCGCCGCGCCCGTGCTCCACCGCGCACTGGCCGCAGGCCGTGAGGCATGGGAGCACGGCGAGCGATCCGCGGCGACGATCCGCGAGCGGATGCGGGCCGTGCTGGCCGGCGAACCCCTCGCGGATGTCGACTACGTCTCGGTCGCGGACGGCCGGACGCTCCGGGAGCTCGACACGATCGATGGTCCGGCACTCCTGTCGCTGGCGGTGCGCTTCGGCCCGACCCGCCTCATCGACAACGAGGTCCTGGAGGTCGACCCCACCGAGGCCTGACCATCACATCTGCTCACCACGGACCGGTTCGCCCATCGCCCTCCGACGCCTGCGCGCGATGGACCAGGAGACCCACCCCGCTGCGAGGAGCCCCAGCAGGCCGGCGGACAGCTGGATGACAGGCGCCTGGTCGCTGGAGCCACCCGTCGTCAGGGCTGTCGCATCCGTATCCGGTAGAGCGCCGGGGACCATGAGCGCCAGCGCCTCCCGCAGCGTGTCGGCGCGGACCAGCCGTGGGTCGGTGACGTCCGAATCGAACCACTCGATCAGGTCGGCCTCCGATCCGTGGAGCTTCCACGCAAGCGTTCGCCCGGTACCGGCCGGCTCGATGAGGGAGGTGCTGTAGAGGTATCGTGCACCCTTCTCCAGCTCCACCCCGCGACAGGTATTCGCGTAGAACGTGAGGGGTCGACCGGGCCGAACAGGGCGCCCACCTTGGTATACCCGCTCGACGTCGAAGGTGTAGTAGGTGAGGCGGTACTGTCCAGGCTTGCGCTGCTTGACCTCGGTGACCGTTCCGATCCACGTGTAGCCACGTGCATCAGCGAGCCGGCGAGGGAACTCCAGCGGGCAGACCTCCGCCGCGACCGGCGCGCCGCCGAAGCCGAGCGTGGCACCGAGTCCAGCGCATGCCATCGCGATGACCCGGAGCGACCGACGAGTCAGCATGTCGCGACCATCGTTCGACCGGGTGGCGCATGCCCGGGAGTCCCGGGCGATGCGCATACCTGAGGGAGTCTCACCTGTCCATCTGTCGCGATGGCGTGGATGGCCGACGTCGGCGGGCGAGAGACCAAGAGACCCATCCCGCCGCCAGGAGTGCCAGCAGGCCCCCGACGGGCGGGATGCCGGATGCCGGATCGCCGTCGGTCAGAGTCTGCTGAACCGAGTCCGTGGGCGGCAGCGCGCCGGGGACCATGAGCGCCAGCGCCTCCCGCAGCGTGTCGGCGCGGGCCAGTCGTGGGTCGTACACGTCCGAGTCGTACCACATCACCAAATCCGCATCCGACCCGTGCAGTTCCCAGGCGACCGACTCCCAAGGACGAGCCACCCGGATGTCGGACGTGCTAAAGAGATACCGGGCGCCGTTCTCAAGGACGATCGGGGCGCAGGGCTCGCCGTAGAATGTCACCGACCGGTCGGCACTGATTCGACCTCCTCCCGCGTAGACCCGCTCCACATCGAACGTGTAGTACGTGAGGCGGAAGTCGCCAGGCTTGCGCTCCCTGACGTCGGTGACCGTCCCAACCCACGTGTAGCCGCGGGCATCTGCCACGCGCCGAGGGAGTGTCTCGGCGCAACTCTCACTCATCGCCGGTGCGCCACCGAGACCGAGCGCCATTCCAACTGCGAGGGTCGCCGACAGGATGCGGCGCTGATACCTGGGATTCCTCAACATGACGCCACCATGCAGGGCACGGCGCTACGCCTCCTTGCCATACGCGGGCGCCGTCGCCCGCACAAGGTCTCAGACGTTCGGCCGAGAGAGGTGTCACATCCGGGGTCTATCGGTCGCGGAGGCCCCGGAGTCGGGCGAGCAGGCCCCGCTCGTGGGGTCGACGAGGGTCGACACCGTCGGCACCAGCGATCGTTCGTGGCTGATGGTCCAGCCGGTCGAGGAGCGCGTCGACATCGAAGCTGCTGGCGACCAGGCGGCGGATCTCGGCGATCTTGTCGCGGTCGGCGGGGTGCGTCTTGACCAGCAGGTCGTGGACCGTGGATGCCGCGGCATACGTGTCCTGCTCCACGAGGTAGGCGAACATGCCGGCCGCCCGGAGCGCCTCCATCTCCCGCGGACGCGGTCGGTACCCCCCGGTGAACACGATGCCCGCGAGATCCACGCGGCCGGGTTCCGCGGAGCTGCGGCCGAAGCGCGCCCGGTCGCGGAACCGGTCGAACAGCCGCGGCTCGCGCTGTGCCTCCCGCTGCCGGCGCGTGGCCGCGATGGTGGCGTGGATGACGTCCGCGCGGTCGCCTGGGACGATGAGCAGGCTGCCGGGGCCGATGCGCTCGATGAGGTGTCGCGGCTGCATCGCGCCGATGGCCACGTGCTCGATGCGTCGGTCGAGGTCCTCGCCCGCGTGGAGCAGCTCGCCGGGCATCTGGGTGACGAGCATCGACACCGTCGGGTTGGACAGGATCGGCCGGTATGGCAACGTGCCCAGCAACTCGATGCCGTGGCGCGCGAGGCCCTTGCGCAGGATCTCCGGCAGGCTCGGGTGGGCATCCGCGTCCACCTTGTTGACGACCGCGCCCAGGACCTGGACGCCCCGTCGCGCGAACAGCGCGTGGTTGAGCACGATCTCATCGATGGGCCGGCCGACCCCCGCCTCGGACACGATGACCGCGGGCGCGCCGAGCAGCGCCGCCACGTCCGCGTTCGAGAGACCGATGACCGAGCCGACGCCCGCGTGCCCGGTCCCCTCCACCACGAGCATCTCGTGGCGCGCTGCCAGGGTCCGCTGGGCGGCCGTGATGCGCGCGCCGAGGTCCTCCGTCACGCGGCCCTCGATCCAGGCCTTGGTGAAGCCACGCGGGATGTGGACCGGGCTCATGAGAGCCAGCTCGTCGGTCATGCCGAACACGTCCCGCATGAGGATCGCGTCCTCGTCCGCGGGCACGTCATCGACGATCGCGTAGCGCTGGCCGACGGGCTTGATGAAGCCCGTGTGGAGACCCTGGTCGAGGAGCGCGGACAGCAGCCCCAGCGCGAACGTGGTCTTGCCCCGGTTCATGCCCGTGGCGGCGAGATAGACCTGGCGCATCGGGTTCAGCGTCGGCGGGGTGGGGCCACGGTCCGCCGGAGCGTCGAGCCGGTCAGCCGTCCAGGCGGGTGAGCCAGCCGTGGCGGTCCTCGACCCGCCCGTGCTGGATCCCCGTCAGCTCCTCGCGGAGCGACATCGCGAGCTCCTGGGATGCGGGTCCGTCGTGGACGATCTCCACCCCGTCGCCGAGGAGCGTCCCGATGGGCACGATGACCGCCGCGGTGCCACACGCGAAGGCCCCCACGATGTCCCCGGACGCGGCGCCATCCCGCCATTCGGCGAGCGAGATCGGTCGCTGCTCGACGGTGATGCCCCGGTCAGTGGCGAGTCGCAGCACCGAATCGCGGGTGATGCCCTCGAGGATGGAGTCCGAATCGGGCGTGAGGATGGAGCCGTCCTTCCGGACGAGCACGATGTTCATGCCGCCCAGCTCCTCCAGGTTGCCCTGGTCGTCGAGGAACAGCACCTGCTGGCAGCCCTGCTGGTACGCCTCCGCCTGGGGCAGCAGGCTCGCCGCGTAGTTGCCACCCGTCTTGGCGGCACCCGTGCCACCGCGGGCGGCGCGCGCATATCGGGACGAGAGCCAGATGCGGACCGGTGCGACACCGCCGGTGAAGTACGCGCCCGCCGGGCTCGCGATGACATAGAAGGCGATCTTGTCCGCGGGCCGGACGCCCAGGAAGGCCTCCTTGGCATACATGTACGGCCGCAGGTAGAGGCTCGTCTCAGGCGTGCTGGGCACCCACGCGGCATCCACCGCGACCAGCTGACGGAGCGCGTCCAGGAAGTACTCGGTCGGCAGCTCCGGCAGCGCCACGCGACGAGCCGAGCGCTGCATCCGGGCCGCGTTCGCCTCCGGCCGGAAGGTCCAGATGGAGCCGTCCGCGTGGCGATACGCCTTGAGCCCCTCGAAGATCTCCTGCGCGTAGTGGAGCACCGCGGCCGCCGGGTCGAGCTGGATGGGCCCGTACGGCTGGACGCGCGGTCGATGCCAGCCGCCGCCCTTCGACCAGCAGATGTCCACCATGTGGTCGGTGAAGAACTTGCCGAAGCCCGGGTCCGCGAGGATCGCCTCGCGATCGGCAGCCGGCAGCGGATACTCGTTGCGGGTGACGGCCCAGGTGAGGCCCTGGTCCGCGACGGGGAGCTGGATGGTCATCGGTGTCTCGTCCTCATGGCGCCTGCGGTCGCGTCAGCATGCCACGCGCCGAGGCGCTGCGGTGTACCCCGTGACATCGGCGAGCGTCATGCGTCGATACGAGCGCTGATCCTCGGCACGACCGACCGCCGAGGACCCGGGAGGACGAGATGGCGACCGGACGGAGTGCGAGGCTCACGCCACTGCTGGCCGTGGTGGGCCTGCTGCTGACGGGCACCGCTGCACCCGTGGCGGCGGAGTGCACTCGCCTCTCGCCGTGGCCGTCGTTCGTGGCGGGCGCGCCATCCGCCCGGGACATCTACGTGGTGCGGGTGGTCGAGAGCCTGCACGACACGTTCGATGGTCCCAGAGCCCCCACTCCGCTATTCCGGATCGAGGTGGAGACGGTGCTGCGGGGCGAGGGACCCGACGAGCTGGAGGTCAGGGGGTATCGGTCGGGCGCACCGCAACCGTACTGCCCAGGAGACTCGGCGCTCTGGGTCCATGTCGGCGACCGGCTGGCGTTCGCGACCGATGCCCGGGTGCCCGGCATCCGCGGGCGCATCGGCCCGGTCGCGTTCGTGGATGACAGCCGGCCGGACCGGGACCTGGCACCCCGGATCGAGCAGCTGCCGCTGGCACGCATCATCGAGCTCGCCGAGCTGCCCCGGACGGACGCGCAGCCGGGCATCGGTACCCAGCCGTCTGCCGGTCCGGACACGCGTCTGGCCGTCATCGTCCTCGCGACGATCGCCGCGATGCTCGTCACCTGGCAGCGCGTCGCCCGCCGGCGGATCTGAGCCGGCCCGAGACCCGACCGGGGACATCCTGCGTCGTATCCCGGCAACGTCGTCGGAGGAAGCCCGGCCGACGAGCGGCCAGCCGTTCCGATCACGCCACCTGGAGCGGCCCGATCGAGTCCAGGGATGCGCCCAGATGATCGCGCTCCACCTCGAGGTCGAAGCGCGACTGCAGGTTGAGCCAGAACTCGTCGCTCGTGCCGAAGTACCGGGCCAGCCGCAGGGCGGTGTCCGCCGTCACACGCCGCTTGCCGTGCACGATCTCATTGACCCGCCGGGGCGGCACGCCGATGGCGACCGCGACGCGGTTCTGGGATAGGCCCATCGGGTCGATGAACTCCTCCAGGAGCACCTCGCCCGGATGGACGGGCGTCAGCTTGTCCATCCTCCGACGATAGCCGATGTCTGTCGGCGCGTCGGGCTCGACAGCGAGCGCTGTCCCTGCGCGGGGGCCGGTACCATCGGGGCATGCCTGACACCACGCAGCGGCCCATCTCCACCGTCGTGTTCGACCTCGGCGGTGTGCTCATCGACTGGGATCCCCGCCATCTGTATCGCGAGCTGTTCGCGGATCCCCAGGAGATGGAGGTGTTCCTGCGCGACGTGGTCAGCCCGGACTGGAACGCGGAGCAGGACGCGGGTCGCACCTGGGCGGAAGCGACCGAGCTGCTCCTCCGCCAGTACCCGGACCAGGCGGAGATGATCCAGGTCTATGTCGACCGGTGGCAGGACATGCTCGCCGGGCCCATCGAGGGGACCGTGGCCATCCTGCGCGAGGTCATCGATCGCGGCCACCGGGTCCTCGCGCTCACCAACTGGTCAGCCGAGACCTTCCCACGGGCGCGCGGCATCTTCCCGTTCCTCGCCTGGTTCGAGGGCATCGTGGTGTCCGGCGACGAGCGCGTGAAGAAGCCCGACCCGGAGATCTGGCGCCGGCTCATCGAGCGGTACGCCGTGGATCCCACGGCTGCCGTCTACATCGATGACGTGCCCGAGAACGCCCGGGTCGCGGCCACGTTCGGCTTCCACGCCATCCGCTTCGAGTCGCCGGAGCAGCTCCGAAGTCGCCTGATCGAGCTCGGGGTGCTGCCCGCGGTCTGAGCGAGGCGGGGCCTGGCCGCCGGGCCCAGGATGGACGCGAGCCTCAGTCGGGTTCGTCGGTCCAGCGGAGGATGTCACCCGGCTGACACTCGAGCACCCGGCAGATCGCGTCCAGGGTGCTGAACCGGATCGCCCTGGCACGACCGTTCTTGAGCACGGCCACGTTCGCCGGGGTGATGCCCACGGCCTTCGCGAAGTCACCCACGGACAGCTTGCGCCGGACCAGCATGACATCGAGATCGACGATGACGGCCATGGTCAGATGACCTCATCCAGCTCGGTCCGGTCGGCGACCGCGGACACGAGCAGGCCGCGCATGACGACCATGAGCAGCAGGAACGTCAGGCCACCGAAGATCGTGGCGGCCATGAAGTAGACCGTCGGCCCACCACCGCCGGGGACGAAGCCGAGCATGTGCACCAGGACGCCCACGGTGAGCACGGTGGCGACCGATGCGCAGGCGATGATGATGTCGACCCAGCGCACGGCGCGACCGGTGAAGATGGCCTCCCCACGGATCATGGACAGCAGCCGCCAGACCGCGAGCAGCGCCACCTGGACGCACCCGATGAACAGGATCGCGGCCAGCGAGTACGGGACGACGAGGTACGCGACCTCCGGCGTCCCCTCACCGAACCCCGATGCCATCACGGGCAGCAGGACCTGGACGAGCACCGAGCCCAGCAGCAGGATGACCAGGGCGACCCGAAGCGACTGGATAGCGAGGGTGTGCATCCATCGACTATCGATTGATATCGATCGATCGTCAATAGGTCTCGACCGGCCACCAGCCTTGGCCCGATCGGCTCGCGCCGCAGCGGCCGAGCTACGCGCGGTCGCGTGCCGCCAGTCGTCGCTCCACGAGGGCCACGGCGTCCTTGAGGCGCATCAGGGTGTCCTCGTCGATGGTGTCCTGGTCGGCGTGGGGGCCGAGCCGCTCGAGCAGGTCCACGATGAGCCCCACGAACACGTTCGCGTCGGCGAGGAAGAACTGCGGCTCGTTGTTGTAGCGCACGAGCGTCAGTCGACCCTGGAGGACGCGCCGGTCGTCGACGTGGGCGACCTGGGTCGCGAAGTTGTGGCCCTGGATGCCGTCGGGGTTGTTGAGGAAGTTGAGCGCATTGTCGATGGCCAGGCCGAAGCGCGCCCGCCAGGCGGTCAGTCGCTCATGGACCTCGCCCGGGATGCGCACCTCCGCGACCTGGTCGAACACATCGGGGCTCACGGTCAGCAGCCCCACCAGGGTCGTGCCGGCGCGGGCGCCAAGCATCACCTGGAGCGAGCGCTCGAGCGTGAACACCTCGGAATCGAACCGCGGGCTCGTGATGACGTCCGTCAGCAGGTCCTCGACGTTGTCGAGCATGCCGGGCTCCGCGACGGCGTTGGACAGGTGGAGGATCTCCTCCTTGAACAGGAACTGTTCTTCGTGGTCGAGCATCGCGCCGGATGGTACACCGCGGCCCGTGCCGAGCCGATCCCGCTAGGGACCCCCGGAGAGCTCGTAGGCCACGTACGCATCCGACCCGGTCCGCAGCCAGACCACCGTGGGGGTCGCTCCGGCGGGCATGTCCGGGCGGTCCCACGGCATCACGAGCGGCCACTGTCCGATGCCGGGCTCCAGGACGACCGCGCGTGGGTCGCGCAGACCGTGCTCGACCTCGCCCTGCGTCCGGTAGACCCCTGCGAAGACGTGCATGCGCTGCGGGAGCACGGACGGATCGAGGCTGCCGTACGTGTAGAGCGCCCAGCCTGATCCCAGGAGCGCGACGACGAGCAGCGACCCGATGATGACGGCCAGGGCACGTCGGCACGCGAGGGCGGGTCGTCGTGCGTCCGGAGCCGGTCCAGCCTCGGTCATGGTCGGCAGAGACTACTGCGAACCCCCGCGCCGGTCCGCTCGGTGTCGACACATGGCGTGCCGACGTACCCGATCGATGACCTTGGCCCGGCGGTGCGTCGTCTTTCGCTGCGCAGGATGTCAACCATCGATGGGTCGTTCAGGTTGACATCCTGTAGTCAGTGCGCAGAATGTCAACCATGGACACGGACAGCGTGGTGACACATGGCGGTCGCCGTGCGCGATGCCGTCATCGAGACCAGCGGCTGGACCGACCTTGGTGACCGCGCGACGCGCCTGGCCGGACATCATCTTCGCCGACCGTGCGACGCGGGCGAACCTGGCCAAGGCAGCGAAGACTGGGTCGATCGTCCGGCTCACGACCGGCATCTACTCCGGGCTCCGCCTGTCCGATCCCGGACGCGTGGCCCGCGAGCACTGGCGCGAGATCCTGGCGCACGAGCTGCCCGGCGCGGTGCTCGTCGACCGTTCGGCACGCCGGACCATGCCGGACGACCAGGGCCGTGTGTTCGTGGCGCACCCCCGATCGCGTCCGCTGGTCATGCCCGGACTATCCATCCTGCCGCGCCGTGGGCCGACCCAGGTCGACGGGGACATCGACATCGGAGACGGCCTTCGGCAGAGCTCCATCGCCCGCGGGCTCCTGGACAACCTCGCTGGTGATGGCCAGCGATACTTCGATCTCGCCGAGGTCGAGCGGTGGATCACCGACATCCTGGACGACCACGGGGCCGACCGGCTGAACGCGATCCGGGATGAGGCCCGCGGCCTTGCGCCGGTCATCGGCCGCCGTGGCGCCATGAAGCGACTGGATCGCATCATCGCCGCTGCACTGTCGACCGGACCGGACGCCGTCCTCGCGACGCCGGCGCTGCGGTCCCGTGCATCGGGCGACCCCATCGATCCGGCACGCATCGAGCGCTTCGAGCGCCTCGCCGCCTACCTTCGCGACCAGGCACCGGACATCCTCCTCGATGAGCCCGATCTCACCGGCCGTCGGACCCTGCTGCCCTTCTACGAGGCGTACTTCTCGAACTACATCGAGGGCACCGAGTTCACGCTGGACGAGGCCGCGGACATCGCTCTCGCCGGACGCATCCCGGTCGACCGTCCGGCGGACGCCCATGACGTCGCCGGGACCTATCGGCTGACATCGGATCGAGCCGAGATGTCGCGGGTGCCCGCGGACGCGGACCAGCTGCTGGCCCTCCTCCGAAGTCGCCACCGTGTGGTGATGGAGGGTCGGCCGGACCAGCGGCCGGGCGAATGGAAGGCTCTGGCGAACCGTGCCGGGACGACCCACTTCGTGGCCCCGGACAGAGTGATCGGAACGTTGCGTGCCGGCTTCGAGGTCGGCTCGTCGGTGCTGGCCCCCCTGGCCAGGGCGGTCTTCCTCATGTTCCTGGTCTCGGAGGTCCACCCCTTCGCTGACGGCAACGGCCGGGTCGCCCGCCTGATGATGAATGCTGAGCTGGTGTCCGCCGCCGAGGTCCGGATCATCATCCCGACCATCTACCGGAACGACGTCCTCGCGGCCTTGCGGGGCGCGACCCACAACGCGGTATTCGAGGCCCTCTACGCGGCCATCGGGTTCGCGCGCCGCTACACCGCGCGGGTGGACTTCACGGACCGGATGACCGCGGAGCGCGACCTCGAACGGACCAACGCGCTCATGGACGCGAACCTCGCGGAGACCAACGGCGTGCGCCTGCTGCTCCCATGAGCTCCAGCATCGAGCGATCGATGAAGGCTAGGGATACAGCCCGCGCAGCGCGGTCGCCGATGCGACGCGATCCACCGCCAGCAGATACGCGGCGGTGCGCATGTCGACCGCCTCGCGACCGGCCATCGCCACGACCTCACCGAACGAGCGGTCCATGATCTCGCGCAGCTTGGCGTTGACGACCTCCTCGGTCCAGTGGTCGCGGTTGAGATCCTGGACCCACTCGAAGTAGGACACCGTCACGCCACCGGCGTTGCACAGGATGTCCGGGATGAGGAATACGCCCCGTGCGGTGAGGATGTCATCCGCGTCCGGGGTGGTGGGGCCGTTCGCCGCCTCCGCGAGGATGCGCGCCTTGATGCGCGGCGCGTTCTGGGCGGTGATCTGGTTCTCGAGGGCCGCGGGCACGAGCACGTCGCACTCGAGCTCCAGCAGCTCCGCGTTGGAGACGCTGCGGGTGCCGGGGAAGCCGGTCACGCTGCCGTGCTCGGCGTGCCAGCGGGTGAGCGCCTTCAGGTCCAGCCCGTCCGGGTGATGGATGCCCCCGGTCACGTCCGAGACCCCGACCACCCGCGCGCCCGCCTCGTGCGCGAGGCGCGCCACGGTGCCGCCCACGTTGCCGAACCCCTGGACCACGATGCGCTGCCCCGGCAGCTGCTCGCCGACGTGGCGCAGCGCGTCCTCCAAGCAGTAGAGGGTGCCCCGGCCGGTCGCCTCCGCGCGGCCCTCCGAGCCACCCAGCGACACGGGCTTGCCGGTGACCACGCCGGGCACGGTGTACCCCGCGTGCATCGAGTAGGTGTCCATCATCCAGGCCATAACCTGGGCGTTGGTGTTGACGTCCGG
>JAHBUZ010000015.1 GCA_019637815.1 Chloroflexota bacterium | reverse complement strand
CCGCCCGCTCCTGGCCGCTGTCGGACCGTGCGGCGGTCCGCTCGCTATCCTTCCGCGCCATGCGCGGATACGCCACCACGAGCATCGGCCAGGTCCACTATCGACACGAGGGGGACAGCGGCCCGGCCATCGTCCTGTTCCACGAATCGCCGCTCTCGTCGGCGATCTTCGCACCGGCCCTGCCGTACCTGGGCCGCACGATGCGCGCCTATGCGTTCGATACGCCCGGCTACGGCCAGTCGGACGCACCACCGGCCCCGCCGAGCGTGCCCGAGTACGCCGCGATCCTCCTGGGGGCGATGGACGACCTGGGCATCGACCGGTTCGTCATGACCGGCTGTCACACGGGCGCGGGCATCGGTCTCGAGCTCGCGCGACAGGCGGGCCCGGAACGCGTCACGCATGTCGTCCTGAGTGGCGTGCCCCTGTTCCGGCCCGACGAGTGGGAGCCCTGGCTGGCCGAGCGGGTGCTGGGGCCGGGCGTCGCGGCGACGAGCGCGAGCGCCAAGGAGGTCTTCGCGCCGGACATCGAGCTGCGACGTGACGGTGGTCATCTCCAGTGGGCCTGGGACCGGACCGCCGCCCGTGGCCGGAAGGACTGGCCACCCGACTCACCCATCGAGCTGGTCCACATGGCCGTGATGCAGCTGCTGCTCGCCGGACCTCGATACAACTGGGGCTACCGGGCGGTCTGGGCCTACGACCCCATCCCCGCGCTGACTGGTCTCCGCTGCCCGGTGCTGCTGCTGAACGCCGCGGACGACCCGCTCGCGTACCTCGACGAGCGTGTGGCGGGCATGCTGCCCGACGCGCGGGTGGTCCACGTCGAGGGCATCGCGGGCCAGATGCCGTCCCGGGTGCCCGAGCGCTACGCCGCGGAGATCATCGAGTTCGTGACCGCGACCGCCGGCGCCTGATCCCGGAGCCGCCGGTGCCTGATCCTCGCGCCGGCGGGACCTGGGTCGCGCCAGCGACGCCTCGACGCCGTCCCGGCCGCTCGGACCGAGGTCCGACCACGGGTCAGTCCCGGAAGCGCGGCATGACCTCGGTCGCGAACGTGGTGACCTGCTCCCGAAGCGCGTCGAGGGTGTCGCCCACGAACAGCAGCCCGGAGAGGTGGTCCGCGCCGGCCTCCCGATAGCGCTCCACCCGCTCCACGACCTCTGCCACGGAGCCGATGAGGTTCATGGACACGTAGCTCGAGACATCGAACCCCTTGAGCGTGGACGCCTGGAGCGAGACGAGATGCTCGTACACCTGCGACGCCCGGAAATGCGCCTCCGCCTCCTCGGTCGTGCGTCCGATGCAGGCCACCAGCTGGGGCGCGATCTCGATGGCGTCCGGATCGCGCCCGGCCTCCGCGGCATACGCGCGCAGCCGCGCTCGCCCGTCCGCGACGCGTGTCGGGCCGATGGCCGCCGGGATCCAGCCCTGGCACCAGGTGGCCGCGCGTCGGATGGACCCTTCCGCGTTGCCTGCCGAATAGATGGGCAGCGGATCCTGCGCCGGCTTGGGATACATCTCCACGTCACGGAAGCGGATCCAGCGACCCTCGAAGTCCACGCGTCGCTCGGTGGCCAGCAGCCGCAGTGCCTGGATCGACTCGTCCATCCACGCCGCGCGGGGCGCCTCCCGCCGATCGGGATAGGTGGCCTCCATCTCCTCGCGATAGGCGCCCACGCCGACGCCCAGGATGAGTCGACCGTGGCTGAACCGGTCGAGCGTGGCGGCCTGTTTGGCGAGCAGGATCGGATCGCGCATCGGCAGCACGATGACGCCCGTCATGAGCCCGATCCGCGATGTCGCGGCGGCGCACGCCGTGAGCGCGATGAGCGGCTCGTAGTAGCTGGGCGGCTCGTCCCAGCGTGCCCGCACGTAGCGCTGCGTGGTCAGGTGGTCGTTGCCCATGACCGCGTCGTAGCCCAGGCGCTCGGCCTCCACCGCGAGCGCCACGATGTCATCCGGTCCCGCGAAGGGGATGGGCGTGATCATGCCCTCCGTGCAGGTGGGGATGGCGACTCCGAAGCGCATGCTCGACTCCTCTCGCGGGCGGTCCGCCACCCGCATGGCTTGTGATAGTCTCACTCGCCGCGTCGCCAGGGTACTGGTGACTCCTCACGAGTGAGCGACCTGTCATGGTGATGGATCCCCGATCGGCCGCTCCAGCACCCGCTGTGACCCCGTCAGCGGGCCGTCTCTCGCTGACCGCGGCACAGGTGGACGAGTTCGCGCATCGCCTGAACGCGTCCGTCCGGGCGGAGGTCACCACGTACGGCGCGTCCGCCGACCCGGTGCTCGACCAGGACGTGAGCGCCATGAACGCCCGTCACGTGGAGCTCTACTTCCGGGCGCTCCGGGAGGACCGGCTGCCCACGCCGAGCGAGCTCGCGGAGCTCGCGGACGCGGGTCGTCGACGACTCCGCCAGGGCGTGCCTCTGGAGTCGATCCTGCATGCCTATCGCATCGGTGCACGGGTCCTCTGGTCGTGTCTCATCGAGGTCGCGGAGCCTACCGCGGACATGGCGCGCCTCGGCGACCTCACGTTCCGGTTCGCGGACATGGTGAGCGCCGCCGCGTCCGAGGGCTATATCCAGGAGCGTGCCCGCCAGGCAGAGTCGCACGAGGGTGCCTGGCGCCTGTTCCTGGCGCGCCTGCTGTCCGGCGAGCTGGTGGACGAGGAGGCGGTCACCCGAGAGGGACGGTCGTTCGGGTTCGATCTCGGCTCCACGCACGTCGTGGCGCTCGTCTCGCATCGCGACCGGACACGGCCGCTGACGGTGGCTCGGGACCTGGGTCTGGAGCGCTGTCGTGCCCAGCTCCAGCGATACCTGCCCCAGGCCGCCGCGGTGGTGATGCGGACCGGTCTCGTGGCGGCGGTGCCGGGGGACACGGTGGACGAGGTCGCGCCGGCCGTGCTCATGGCGCTCGCCGGTCAGACGCGCGACGACCAGACGAGCATCGCGTTCGGGACGCCGCGTGCGGGGCCCACGGGCATCGTGGCGAGCTACGCGGAGGCACAGCGGGCCCAGGCGCTGGGATCCATCCTCCAGCCCACGTCGCTCGTGTCGCGCTATGACGAGCTGCGTCTGTTCGACCTGTTCCGGACGGGCGAGTCCATCGACGCGTTCGTCAACGAGGTCCTGGGCAGGCTCATCCGACGTGACCGGGAGCGCCACACGGAGCACGCCCGCACCCTCGAGGCGCTGTTCGCGGACGCACTCAACCGGAAGCTCGCGGCACAGCGGCTCCGAGTGCACGCCAACACCCTCACCTATCGGACGAAGCGCATCGAGGAGCTCCTGGGCGGCTCACTCCAGGACGGCGAGTTCTGCTTCCGGGTGCAGCTGGCCCTTAAGCTGCTGCCGCTGTCCTCACTCGGCCGCAACGACCCCGCAACCGACGCGCGTCACGGATCGTGATGTCCTCACAGATCAAGGGGCGTTCCTGCTGATACAGACCGATGGTTGGCGGGCCATCTCTGGGCTACGCTCACACGATCCGCTCCGCCCACCCTGCTGCCAGAGAGGGACACATGCGCAAGGGCACATCGATCCTGCTGACCGCGACGGTCGCGACATCGCTCCTCGCACCGGCCGCCGTGACGGCGCAGGACCAGACCCAGCTGGTCATCCTGTCACCCGACGCCGTGGCCGCCTTGGACACGGAGGCACCGGGCACGCTGGTGCTGGAGAGCATGGCGGCCCTCGTGAACCTGATGGAGCCGCTGGTCGAGTTCGCACCCGCCGGCACCCACAGCGAGGGCGGCGTCCACCAGCTCGACTTCACGAGCTTCGAGGGCCGGCTCGCCGAGTCCTGGGAGTTCGATCCGGACACGCTGACGTACCGGTTCCATCTCCGGCAGGGCGTCATCGGCTGCTCCGGCAACGAGTTCACCGCGGATGACGTGCTGTACACGTTCGCACGCGCCAAGTCGGCGTCCGGGACGCTCGGCCCGCTGGGCTGGTTCATGTTCAACACCGGCGGCGTCGCCGGGTTCACGCCGGACGTCCTGGCGCCCGACGCGGACCGCTCCCTGGGTGACGAGGTCACCAAGGTGGACGACTTCACCGTCGACATCAAGGTCGCCAGCCAGCGACGCCTGTTCCTGCCGGTCCTCACGGACTTCTTCGTGTTCATCTGGGACAGCAAGGAGATGCAGGCCCACGCGACCGAGGCCGACCCCTGGTCCCACGAGTACGCCACCACGACCAACGCGCCCAGCTTCGGTCCCTACTGCCTGGAGTCCTGGACCAAGGGGTCCGAGCTCACGGCGGTCGCCAACCCGAGCTACTACCGCGGCCCCGCGGCCATCGACCGCATCGTGTTCCGCAAGGTCCCCGAGACGGCCAACCGGATCGCCGCCCTCCAGGCCGGGCAGGCACACATCGTCCAGAACCTGACCCCGCGTGACTACGAGTTCCTGCGCCAGGCGGGCAACGGCGTCCATGTCGACAGCATCGTGGGCAACCAGTTCCTGTTCCTGGGCCTGTCCTGGAACGTCCCGCCGTTCGAGAACCAGGCGCTCCGCCAGGCGTTCGCGTATGCGATCCCGTACGAGGAGATCCTGTCGACCGGCTACGGCGGGCAGGCGACCAAGTGGGAGGGGACCGTCCCCTCGAGCTATGTCGGCTTCCATCGGACGGACGCGCAGTACACGACGGACCTCGAGAAGGCGGCCCACCTGCTCGACGAGGCCGGCTTCCCGGGCGGCGCGGGTCTCGACCAGTACCCGGGCGTGCTCCGGCTGGCCTACGTGGCCGAGCGGGAGTCCACCCTGGGCCCCATCGCCACGCTCATCCAGTCCTCGTTCCGACAGATCGGCGTGGAGCTGGAGCTGGACCCGATGCCCCAGGCGCAGTTCGCCGACCGGGTGTTCTCCAAGCACGACGTGGGCATGTTCCTCGACGACCAGGACAAGCCGGACCTACCGACCGCTGAGTACGCGCTGGGTCCCTTCATGACCACCGGCGGCCCTGGCAACTACACCCTGTTCTCGGACCCGGCCGTGGACGCCTACTTCCCGGCGGTCTACGAGGAGACCGACCCGGCGAAGCAGGACCAGATGCTCGCCGAGATCCAGGAGATCATCATGGCGACGCCGAACTGGCTGCCCATCGCCGAGTACGCCACCCAGTGGGGTGTCCGTGACGGCGTGAGCGGTCTCACGTGGCATCCCGACCTCCAGCTTCGCTGGTACGACCTCAAGGTGGAGCCGTAGTCCACCTCCCAGGGCCCCGGCCGAGCCTCCTCCCGGCCGGGGCCCGACACACATCCGGCCGGTCCGGCCGGGACGGAGAACGACATCGTGGGCAGCCTTGGCCGGACCATCCACATCGATCGCGATCGGACCTACAACGGCCATAGCCGCGAGCTGCCACCGATCGCGACCATCGACAGCGGCGACGTGCTCGAGCTGGACCTGGTGGACTCATCGGGGGGACAGCTGCACCAGGGCTCGACCGTCGCCGATGTCCCCGGTCTCGACATCAGCCGGGCGAACCCCACGCTCGGCCCGATCCTGGTCCATGACGCCCGGCCGGGTGACGTGGTCCAGGTGGACATCCTCGAGGCACGACCCCAGACCTGGGCCTACACGGTCCAGTTCCCGGGCAACGGCATCCTGCCGGACCTGTATCCCGACCCCTGGATCCACATCTGGCACATCGAGGACGGCGAGGGCTGGTTCCGGGACGACATCCGGGTGCCGCTCGCGCCGTTCCCGGGTGTGGTGTGCACGGCCGCAGCCGTCGATCCGCCGTATCCCGCCACGCACGTGCCCATCCGGGTGGGTGGCAACCTGGACCTCAAGCAGCTGGTCGCCGGGTCCTCCATCTACCTCCCGGTGGAGGTGGAAGGGGCGCTCCTGTCCATCGGCGACCCGCACTGGGCGCAGGGCGATGGCGAGGTGTGCGGCAGTGCCATCGAGGGCGCCATCGACTGCACCATCCGGGTCACCCTCCGCCGCGACCTGTCCATCGACGGTCCGGAGCTGGATGTCCGTGGCCCCATCGAGCGGCCATCCGCCGCCGCGGCCGGCTATCACGTGACGACGGGTATCGGGCCGGACCTGCGGCGTGCCGCACGGGACAGCGTGGCGCGCATGATCGAGCATCTGGTGGCACATCGGGGCGTGGACCGCCAGGAGGCGTACGCGCTGTGCTCGGTCGCCGTGGACCTGCGCATCAGCGAGGTCGTCGACGCGCCCAACTGGGTGGTGTCCGCGTTCCTGCCCCACGACTTGTTCCGCGCCTGACATGCCACGAGCATCCCTGACCGGCGAGGCGGACCCGGTGGCGTGACCGGCTACGCGCTGCGACGCCTGGGCGTGGGCGTCCTCCAGCTGGCGGCCATCACGGTGCTCGTGTTCGTCGTGATGCGCTTCCTGCCCGCCGACCCGGTCGGCCGCCTGGTGGGCTTCACGGCGTCACCGGAGACCATCGCGCTCACCCGCGACAAGCTGGACCTGGACGAGTCACTGCCGGACCAGCTGCTCATCTATCTGGGTCTGCGCGAGGGCGACCAGAGCCCGGGTCTGCTCCAGGGCAGCCTGGGTGACTCGTGGAACACGGGTGCGCCGGTCGTCGACCAGATCGCGCAGTACCTGCCGGTCACGCTCGAGCTCATCATCCTCGCGTTCGTGGCGGCACTGCTGGTCGCGGTGCCGCTGGGCGTCCTGGCGGCGGTGCGTGGCTCCGGTCGGCTGGATGCGGGCATCCGGTTCTACGGCCTGTTCGCGGGGGCCCAGCCCGAGTTCTGGTGGGGCCTCGCGTTCATCTTCCTGTTCTATGTCACGTGGCAGGTCGCGCCGGCGCCCCTGGGTCGGCTGGACTTCCTGACCGCGCCACCACCCCGGGTCACGGGCATGCTCACCGTCGACAGCCTGCTGGCCGGCAACCTCGCGGCGTTCCGGGACGCGGCGGCGCATCTCGTGCTGCCCGTCGTCACCCTCGCGTTCGTGCTCACGGGACCCATCATCAAGATGGTCCGCCAGAACGTGGCCAAGGCCATGGCATCCGAGTACGTGCTGTACGCCCGTGGCTGTGGCCTGCCCACCCGACAGATCGCGGCCTACACGTTCCGGAACAGCCTCGCACCGTCCGTGACGCTCATCGCGATCCTGTTCGCGTACATGCTCGGTGGCGCGGTGCTCGTGGAGCAGGTGTTCTCGCTGGGTGGCCTGGGGCAGTGGGCCGTGGCGTCCGTGCTGTCGTTCGACTTCCCGGCCATCCAGGGCATCGTGCTGGTCATCACCGTGGGCACGCTCCTGGTGTTGTTGGCGGTGGATCTGCTCCACGCGCGCATCGACCCGCGGGTGGCCCGATGACCGGTCGAGCGGCGCGCCCGGCGAGCTCCGCGGTGGCCCGATGACGGGGCAGGCGGTGCCCATCGCGCCACCCACGCCGGGTCGATGGCGGGCCGCCGCCCGAGCCCGTCGCTCCCCGCTGCTGCTCCTCGGCGGTGCCATCGTGAGCGTCTCGCTCGTGCTCGCGGTGGTCGGTCCGGCCATCGCGCCGTACGACCCCATCGAGCCCACGGGGGACGTGCTCGTGCCGCCGCCGGCGCTGGGTGACATCCCGTCGCTCATCGCGCAGACCATCGGCGGCTCGCTGGAGCGGCCGGTCCACTGGTTCGGCACCGACCAGACCGGTCTGGACATCTTCTCGCGGGTCCTGGCGGCGCCCCAGGTGGATGTGCTCATCGGGGTCGCGGCGACCGCGCTGGCCCTGCTGCTGGGGACCACCCTGGGTCTGCTGGCGGGCTACTTCCGGGGTCGCAGCGCGGGGTTCATCGCGCGTGCCTCGGATGTGTTCCAGTCGATCCCCATCTTCGTGCTCGCCATGATCGTGGTGGTGTTCACGGGTCGCAGCACGATGGCCATCATCGTCACGCTCGCCATCCTGTACACGCCCATCTACCTCCGACTCACCGCGAGCGAGGTCGCGGCGCAGGCGGCCCGCCGCCATGTGGAGGCATCACGGGCCATCGGCAACCGGGAGCTGGTCACGGCCTTCCGGCATGTGCTGCCCAACGCCCTGACACCCGCCCTGGTCCAGGCATCGGTGACCATCGGCTGGGCGATCCTGTTCACGGCGGGCCTGACGTTCCTGGGTGCCGGCGTCCGCCCACCGACCGCGGAATGGGGCGGCATGATCGCGAGTGGCGCCAACCTGCTCATCCTGGGCCAGTGGTGGCCGTCCCTGTTCCCGGGCATCGCCATCTCCATCACGGTCTTCGGCTTCGCCGTCGTGGGTGACCGGCTGGAGGCACGCTTCCGTGGCTGATCCGACGCCGGCACCGACGCCGCCAGAGGGCACGCCGCCGGAGGGCACGCCGCCGGACCCGCCCATCGCTGTGCCCCACACCGCCCGACCACCCGGCGAGGTGCTCCTGGAGGTCGACGGTCTCCAGGTGGAGTACCCCGGCGAGGGCGACCCCATCCGGGCCGTGCGCACGTTCGACCTGGTCATCCGCGAGCGCGAGCTGGTGGGCCTGGTGGGCGAGAGCGGCTCGGGCAAGTCCACGGCAGCGCTCGCGCTCATGGGGCTCGTCCGGCCACCGGGCCGGGTCACGGCGGGCCACGTCCGACTCCGCGGCCAGGATCTGCTGGGCCGGTCGGACGCGCAGCTGCGTGGCGTGCGGGGCCGCGAGATCGGGCTCATCACCCAGGACGCCCGTGCGGCGCTCAACCCCCTGGTGCGCATCGGCGACCAGGTCGCGAACGTGGTCCGGGCGCACGCGCGGGTGGACGGGACGACCGCCCGACGCCGCGCGGTGGAGGCCCTCCGCGCGGTGGGCATCCCGGACCCGGAGCGCCGCGTCCGGGCCTATCCCCACGAGCTGAGTGGCGGCATGGCCCAGCGGGTGCTCATCGCCATCGCGACCGTCCACGACCCGGTGCTGCTCATCGCGGACGAGCCGACGACCGGTCTGGACGTCACGGTCCAGGCGCAGTTCCTGGACACGCTCCAGCGCCGCGTCCAGGCGACCGATGCCGCGGTCCTGTTCGTGACCCACGACCTGGGCATCGTCGCGCAGTACTGCGACCGGGTGGCCGTGATGCTCCAGGGCGAGATCGTGGAGCAGGCGGACGTGCGCACCATCTTCTCGGCGCCCAGCCATCCCTACACCCGCGAGCTGGTGGGTCTGGCGCGCGACCGTGACGTGCCCGAGCGACGCCGACGCGACCGGTCCATGCCGTCGTCCCAGGCCGAGGTGGCCGAGACGCCCCGCTCATCGGCGGAGGCGGCCGAGGCCCGGTCGACCCGACGGGCGGGCGGGCGGCTCGCGAGGACCGAGCCATGACGCCCGTGCTGGAGCTGGATGGCCTGGTCAAGGAGTTCCCGATGGGCCGCCGCGGTGGTGTGGTCCATGCCGTCAACGGCGTCTCGCTGGCCATCGCGCCCGGCGAGACGCTGGGCGTCGTGGGGGAGAGCGGCTCCGGCAAGTCGACGCTGGGTCGCATGGCTCTCCGTCTCCTGGAGCCGACACAGGGACGCATCCGGTTCGAGGGCCAGGACATCACGCGGCTGGGCGGCGGCGCCCTCCGTGCCTGGCGTGCCCGTGCCCAGGTCGTGTTCCAGGACCCGCGGGACGCGCTCTCGCCCCGCATGGACGTGCGGACGCTCATCGAGGAGCCGCTCCGGCTCCACACGGACCTGGACGCGACGGCCCGGCTGGAGCGGGTGGTGCAGCTCCTTCGGTCGGTGCGCCTGGACGAGGGATATCTCACCCGTTCGCCGCGTCGGCTGAGCGGCGGGGAGGCGCAGCGTGTCGCGATCGCGCGGGCGCTGGCCACCGACCCCACGTTCCTGGTGCTCGACGAGCCCACCTCCTCGCTCGACCTGCACGTCCGACGGAGCATCCTGACCCTGCTGGACACGCTCCAGCAGGAGCGCGGCCTCACGTACCTGCTCATCTCCCACGACCTGCACATGGTCGCGGCGCACGCCGACCAGGTCGCCGTGATGTACCTCGGTCGCATCGTGGAGACCGGTCCCGCACGCGAGGTGTTCGAGCATCCGGAGCACCCGTACACCCAGGCGCTGCTGTCCGCCACGCTCTCCGCGGACCCCACGGTGCGACCCTCCCGGATCCTGCTCCAGGGGGAGATCCCGAGCCCCATCGACCTGCCGCCGGGGTGTCTGTTCGCGTCCCGCTGCCCCATCGCGCTCGATGCCTGTCGGACGGCGCCGCCGGAGGACCGGTCCGTGGGACCCGGCCACAGCGCCGCCTGCATCCGCATCGACGACCGGACCAACCGGCTCCGCACCGCCCGGCCTGCCGCCCCGAGGGCAGCTGCGCTCATGGAGGCGTCCATCTGACCGTTTCGCGCCCCGTCCATCGGTCCCATCGGACCGATCCCGTCCCATCACCCGAGGGAGTCCGCACCGTGCTCATGGATACCGCCCGGATCAGGAACCAGATGGCCGCCGCGGAGGTGGACGGCATCGTCGCCTCCACGCTCGAGAACGTGTTCTACCTGAGCGGCATCTGGTCGCTCGGCGCCGAGCTCTTCCGCTACGACGCCGAGGGGTACGTGGTGGCGACACCGGACCGGCCGGAGGCCGGCATCTGGGTGTCGTCGATCGGCGAGGCGGATCTCATCCTGGACGCGAACCCGACCATCGAGCGGGTGAGCCTGTGGGGTGCCTTCGAGCGGGCGATGCCGCCCGACGGGGTCGACTCGACCCTCAGCCCCGAGGAGGAGCGGGTCCGGGCCATCAGCCTCCAGCGGGCGCCCCATCGGACATCGGTGGATGCGCTCGCCGCGGCGCTCGAGGAGGCGGGTCTGGCCGAGCGCGCGGTGGCGGTCGATGAGCGGGGCCCCAACCGCGGCCTCATCGAGGCGCTCCAGGCACGCTTCCCGCGGATGCGCATCACGCCCGCATCCCAGCTGTTCCGACGCATCCGGATGGTCAAGACCGCGGACGAGATCACGCGGATGCAGGAGACGGTGCGGGTCACGGAGCACGCCTTCCGCGCGACGGTGGCCGAGTTCCGCGAGGGGATCACGGAGCGGGAGCTGGTCCGGATCTTCGACCGTGCCATCGTGGACGAGGGTGGTCATCCCGCGTTCGCGCTCATCCGCCTCGGTCGCTCGATGGCCGTGGGCCAGTCGCTGCCCACCGACGCGGCCCTCCGCAAGGGCGACTACGTCTGGTTCGACATCGGCTGCCGCGTCTCCGGCTACCAGTCGGACATCGGGCGGGTCGTGTCCTTCGGGGAGCCGTCGGACCGGCTCCGGCTCGTCCAGGGTGCCAGCCGCGCGGGCCAGGACCGGGCCATCGAGCTGATGCGCCCCGGTGTGCTCGCCCGGGACGTGTTCACGGGTGCCGTGGAGCGGGTCCGCGAGTCGGGCATCCCGCATTACCAGCGGCATCACGTGGGCCACGGCATCGGCATCGAGACGTATGACCTGCCGATCCTCACGCCGTCCACGGACATCCCGCTGGAGCCGAACATGATCTTCGAGGTGGAGACGCCCTACTACGAGCTGGGCTTCGGCGGCGCGTTCATCGAGGACACGGTGCTCGTCACCGACGGCGAGGCCCGCATCCTGACCACGCTCGACCGCGACCTCATCGTGGTCGGCGCCTGAGCGGCGACGGGACCATGGACGTGGACGGGCTGCGGTACGGCATCGGCCTGTGGCAGGGCGTGGGTGTCCGGCGCATGGCCGAGCTCGCGTCGGTCGCCGAATCGGTCGGTCTGGACCATGTCTGGGTCTCCAACCACAAGCTCTACGCGGACATGTTCGTGGCCATGGCGGCCGTGGTGTCCGCGACCACGCGCATCGGTGTCGGCAGCTTCGTGGCCGAGCCGTACGCCCAGCATCCGGCGCTGGTGGCCGCGGCGATCGCCGCGCTCGACGAGCTGTCGGGCGGACGGGTCATCCTGGGCCTGGGTGCCGGCGGCGCCAACTTCCGGGAGCTGGGCATCCGGATGGAACGGCCGGCGGTCGCCATCCGGGAGGCCGTCGAGGTCATCCGACCACTGCTCGCGGGGCGGACGGTCGACCTCGTGGGCGAGACCACCGTGGCGCGGGGCGTGTCCCTGCACGGCCTCTCGCCGCGGCCGGACATCCCGATCATCGTCGCGTCGCGCGGCGACCGGGTCCTCCAGGCGGCCGGCGCGGTCGCCGATGGCGCCATGATCGCGACCTACGCCACGCCCGAGGGGCTGCGTCACGGCCGTGACATGGTGCTCGCCGGGCTGGCCACCGCGGGCCGCTCACCGGACGGCTTCGGATGGGCCACGCGCGTGGACGTGGCGCTCACCGACGATCCGGTCGCGGCCCGGGACGCCGTGCGCCCGATGATCGCGGCCATGGTCATGGCGAGCTACCCGGACACCGCGTTCCTGGGGCACGCCGGCCTGGAGCTGACGCCGGAGCTCGCGGCGATGGCGGCCCGCAAGGAGGAGGCGCTCGCGTTCGCCTCGGGCCACCTGGTCCCGGACGCGTACGTGGAGCAGTACGCCTGGACCGGGACGCCGGCGCAGGTCGCGACGCGCATCGCGGCGGTCGCGGATGCGGGGTTCCGGGACATCGTGGTGCTCCTCCAGCCGATGTCCGTCGATCCGGAGCCGGCCATCCGCCGGTTCGCGCTCGAGGTGGTGCCACGCGTCCGCGCGCTGCGCGGCTGAACCAGCAGGGGGGATCCATGGGGAGCTACACGGGATATCGATGCGTCCGTTGCGGGACCGACTATCCGCCCGGGCTGATGTTCACGGGCTGTCCGCGATGCCGGACGGACGGCCACCCGGCGAACCTCGAGGTGGTCATCGACCTCGATCGGGCACGTGCGAGCTTCGACCCCGGCCGACTCGCGTCCCGGCCGACCTCGATGTGGCGCTACCACGAGCTGCTGCCCGTGGATCCGGACGCCGCGGTCACGATGGGCGAGGGGATGACCCCGCTCGTGCCGCTGCCACGACTGGGCCGGGAGCTGGGTCTGCCGAACCTCCACGCCAAGGTGGAGGGCGGCAACCCGTCGTGGTCGTTCAAGGACCGCCTTGCGTCGAGCGCCGTGTCCGTGGCCCGTGCCATGGGCAGCCGGGTCATCACCGGGTCCTCGTCCGGCAACGCGGGTGCCGCGACGGCCGCGTACAGCGCCCGGGCCGGGTTGCCGTGCGTCATGTTCACGACCCAGCAGTTCCCCGCCGCGATGCGCGTGGGCATGGCCGTGTACGGCACGCTCCTGGTGGCGATGCCCACCATCGCGGACCGCTGGACGATGGTCCAGGCGGGCGTCGAGCGGCTCGGCTGGTTCCCGGCCACGATCTTCATGGTCCCGCTCGTAGGCAGCAACCCGCACGGCATCGAGGGCTACAAGACCATCGCCTTCGAGCTCGTCGAGCAGCTGGGTCGGGTGCCCGACCATGTCGTGTTCCCGGTCGGCGCCGGCGACGCATTCGCGGGTGCCTGGAAGGGGTTCCGGGAGTACCACGAGCTGGGGGTCACGGACCGCCTGCCGACCATGCTGGCCGCCGAGGTGTTCGGGCCGCTCCAGGCCGCGCTCGAGGCAGGCGCCGAGGATGTGGGCAAGGTGCCCTGGGGGCCCACACCGGCCATCTCGGTCGGGCTCGACACGAGCGCATACCAGGCGCTCGCGGTCCTGCGGGCGTCCGGCGGGGCTGCCGGGAGCGCCTCGGATGACGCGATCCTTGCGATACAGCAGCGGCTGGCTGCGACCGAGGGCATCTACGCGGAGGCGTCGTCCGTGCTCAGCCTGGCCGCCCTGGCGGGCATGGTGGAGCGCGGCGTCCTTGACCCGGATGCGACGATCGTCGCTGTGCTGACCTCATCGGGTCTCAAGGACCCAGACACCACCCTTGCCCAGCTCCCGGCCATCCCGCTCGGAGAGCCCGACCTCGATGCCGTCCTCGGCCTCCTGCGTGACACGTACGGCGCCGAGCTGCCCGGCCCGGTGCCCGCATGACGCCGGACGAGCGTCTCATCGAGCTGGGCATCGAGCTGCCGCCCCCACCGACCCTGTCGGCCAGCGTGGCGGGTCGGTTCCTCATCGCACGGCAGTCCCGCGGCTTCCTGTACATCTCCGGATCGGGCCCGTTCCGGGACGGGGAGCTGGTCTACCAGGGCAAGGTGGGCAGCGACCTGACGCTCGAGCAGGGATATGACGCCGCCCGGCTCACGGGTCTCCTCCTGCTGGCCACCGTCCGCGACCAGCTCGGCTCGCTCGATCGGGCAGCGGCCTGGGTCAAGCTGCTGGGGATGGTCAACGTCGCGCCGGGATTCACCCAGACCCCCGCGGTCATCAACGGCTGCTCCGACCTGCTCGTGGAGGTCTTCGGGCACGATCGCGGGGCACATGCCCGCTCGGCCGTGGGGCTGGCGGAGCTGCCCCTGGGCATGGCCGTGGAGATCGAGGCGATCGTGGAGATCGCCGACTAGGCGACCCGCGACCCATCGCCATCAAGGACGTTCGCCCCGGGCGGCGCCATCGTGGGCCAACCGGGCATCCCGCTCCGATGGCATCCTCTGGTGGTCCAGCCGAGGCACAGGGAGGGGTCGATGGACAGACGGGAGCTACGGGCTGCCCATGCGGCGGCGGATCGGCGCGGGGACCACACCCGGTCGATCCGTGATCGCTACAACCAGTTCATCGCACGACACGCGACGCTCTGGGAGATCACGTTCGCGGTCGTCGCGCTGGTGTACGTGGCGCTCGCGTTCGTCCAGCCGGAGCACGTCCCGCCGGAGACGATCGCGACCGCGGAGCTCTCGCTGACCGTCATCCTCGCCGTCGAGTTCTTCACACGCCTGTGGGCGGCGCATGACCGCGCCTCGCACCTCCGTCGACACTTCATCGACCTGATCGCGCTCGCGCCGCCGGTCCATGTCCTGCGCGCCCTGCGCCTGTTCCGGCTCCTGCGCGTGTTCGCGGGCTTCTATCGAGCGGGCATGGAGTTCCGACCGCTCGCCCGGCACCGCGGGTTCCTGTCACTCATGGCGGTCTGGCTGGGTGTGGGCATCGTGTGCTCGCTCGCGTTCTTCGTGGCCGAGTTCGAGGCCGCGGAGAGCCTCGTGGACGACCCCATCGATGCGGTCTGGTGGGGCATCGGCTCGCTCACCCAGGTCGGCTCGGACGTGTTCCCGGTGACCATCGAGGGACGTGTCGCGGCGGTCGTGCTGATGATCGTCAGCGTGCTCCTGTTCTCGGCCATCACGGCGACCATCACGAGCGTCCTCATCGACGATGACGATGGCGGGCGCGGGCCATCCGGTACCGACCTCGCGGGCGAGATCGACCGGCTGGCGAACCTGCGCGACCGAGGGGCCCTGACCGACGACGAGTTCGCGGAGGCCAAGCGACTGGCCTTCCGGAGCGCGGAGCGGCAGCTCCATGGCGAAGGGGCTGACGCGCCCGCGCACCACTGACATCATGTGGCCCATGGCAGTCCGGACGGTGGTCGAACGGGGGCCCAAGGGCAAGCGCGTGGTGGCATTCGCGCTCGACTGGCCCGGCTGGAGCCGCGGCGCGAAGACGCCCGAGCTGGCGCTCGAGACACTCGAGGCGTACCGCGACCGCTATCGCCCCGTGGCGGCGCTCGCCGGCATGGGCGATGAGCTCGACGCGGCGGGTCCGCTGGAGGTGATCGAGGATCGGGTGGGCCCCGGCTCGACCGACTTCTGGGGCATCTCCTTCGCGCCGTCCTCGACCGAGCACGGGCAGATGGCACCCGTCGACCTCGAGCGGCGACTCGCGCTGCTGGAGGCGGCCTGGGCGTTCTTCGACGGCGTCGCCGCGCGCGTGTCACCGGAGATGCGCAAGGGACCCCGGGGTGGTGGCCGCGACCGCGATCGGATCATCCGACACACCCTCCGGACCGAGAGCGAGGACTTCGCGAAGCGCGTCGGTCTGGTGATCCCGGAGGGTGGCGTGCTCGAGCCCGGAGCGCTCGCGCCGTACCGGCAGGCGTATCTCGCCGCGATCCGTGCCTTCGATGCGGGCGAGATCACGCGACCGATGTACTCCTGGTCACTGCCGTTCCTCATCCGCCACAGCGCGTTCCACACGCTCGACCACGCGTGGGAGATGGAGGACAAGGACCTCACGGGGGAGGGCGGCTGAGCGAGCGGCTGTCAACCGCCTGGTCGTCGCATCCGTGCGGTGACCTCGATCTCGATGCGCATCCGCGGATCCGCGAGCCCGGCGCTGATCATCATGGCGGCGGGTCGCACCTCGCCGAACCAGCGACGCAGCACGGGCCAGCATCGCTCGAACTCGGTCGCATCCGGCAGCACATACGTGACCCGCACCACGTCCGCGATCGTGGCCCCGGCCTCCGCGAGGGCCGCGGCGATGTTCCGGAGCGCCTGGTCAGCCTGTGCCACGACATCGTCCGCGATGGTCATGGTCGCGTAGTCGAACCCGGTCGTGCCAGCCACGAACACCCACTCGTCATCGACGACCGCACGGGAGTAGCCGATCGCCGCCTCGTAGGGGGATCCGGAGCTGATGAGCCGTCGTGTCATGCGACGAGTATGCGGCGCCGTGACCCGACGTCCGAGCGATATCGACTCAGGACGCGAGGCGCCCGAGATCCGATCCGGCAGCACCGACGGACGCCATGACCGCGCCATCCGCCGCCGGGATCGATGCCGCGAGCACGTCCCGGGTGAGTGTCTCGAGGACGGCCACACCGGTGCCGATGCACCGCTCGTCCACGTCGAACCCGGCGCTGTGGAGCGAGACCGCGGGCTCGCTGCCTGCCACGCCCAGCTTCAGGTACAGGGACGGCCCGAGCTCGCCGTAGAGCGCGAAGTCATCGGCCGTCATGGGTGGCTCCGCGAGGTGGTGGACCTGGTCCTGGCCGAGGGTCGACGCGGCGCATCGGAGGGCTCGCGTCACCAGCGCCGGATCGTTGAGGACGGGTGGCATCTCGTCCGCCCAGCGGAGCTGATGGACCAGGTCCGCGGCGGTCGCCACGCCATCCACGGTGCGCTCGACGGTCTCCCGGAGGCGGGCGCGCACCACAGGCTCCAGGGTGCGCAGGGTGCCCGTGATCTCCGCTTCGTCGGCGACCACGCTCTGGGAGCGGCCACCGGACACGGTGCCCACGTTGAACGCCGCGACGTCATGCGGATCGCGGGCACGCGCCACGTGCTGGTGGAGTGCCGTGATGAGCTCAGCGACGCCCAGGACCGCGTCCCTGCCCGGGCTGGGGGTCGCGGCATGCGCGGCCCGTCCCCTCAGCCGGACGGAGAACGCGTCCTTGGCCGCCATCGCGACACGCCGATCGACGCCCATCGACCCGGCGGGCAGCTCCGGCCAGCAGTGCAGGCCGATGATGGCCGTGGGTGCCGGGCCATCGATGGCACCCGCGGCGAGCATGGCAGCGGCGCCGCTCGGCTCGCCGAAGGGCCGCTCCTCGGCCGGCTGGAACAGGATGGTCAGCCGGCCCACGGGTGCCGGGTCGGCCGCCAGCCGCTCCGCCACGCCGAGGATCACCACCATGTGCACGTCATGGCCACAGGCGTGCGAGACACCGTCGTGTACCGAGGCATAGGCCACGGGCTTGGTGTCCGCGACGGGCATCGCGTCCATGTCCGCGCGCAGCACCACGTGGGGGCCATCCCCGACGCCCTGCCAGGTGCCGACCACGCCCGTCCCGCCGACCCCCCGCCGGACGACATAGCCCGCCTGCTCCAGCCGCTCGGCGAGGATGCCCGCCGTCCGATGCTCCGCGAACCGGAGCTCGGGATGGCGATGCAGGTCACGCCGAAGCTCGACGAGATGCGCGGATGCGGACGGCCCTGCGGTCGTGCGGTTCATCGGACTCCTGGTGGCTCCGCGGGACCCTCCCATGGCTCCGGGAGGCGCGGCGTCCGCAGGAGCCTACCACGAATGAGACCGAAAATGGACCGACCCGCAACGTTCGGGCTGCGTCAGGTCCCGGACACGGGTATCGTTCGGCTCCACCACCCGATCCGGAGGCCACGCGGGAGAGTTGATCGGCATCGTCGGCCCCGCCGACTCCACGGCGCTGATGCTCGCGGTCGCGCGGGACGAGGGGATCGATGCGGAGGTCCTGCCGCGTCACTACGTGCGGGTGGAGGACGCCCCGCCCATCGCGGCGGAGCTCGACCAGGTGTGCCAGGTCATCCTGTTCACGGGTCGCGTGCCCTATCTGCTCGCGATGGCGGATGGGCCCCATCGGGCGACGCTCCAGTACGTGCCCCACTCGGGTGCGGACCTCTACCGGGCCATCGTGCATCTCCAGCGGTCGCATCGCGGCGAGCTGCCCCGGGTCAGCCTGGACACCATCGAGCCGGCCATCATCAGCGAGGTCTGGCAGGACCTGGGCCTCGAGCCGCCGACCCACGTCCTGTCCGCGGAGCCGGCCGACCACGTGGACCGTCCCCGACCCGCGGCGGACATCACGGCCTTCCACCGCGCCTGCTTCGAGCGCGGTGAGGTGGATGTCTGCGTGACCTGCCTGGGCTCGGTGCACCGGGAGCTGGAGGCGCTGGGGATCCCGGCGTGGCGGATCTCGCACTCCCGGACGGTGCTGCGCGATGCGTTGCGCCAGGCCCATCTCGCGGCACGCCTGGCCATCACCGAGGCGAGCCAGCCCGCCGCGGTCCTGGTCAAGCTGGGCACCGCGACGGCGGCCACGGACGATGCCACCGCCTATGACGTGATGCGTCGCCGGCTCGCGGGTCGGATGGCCGTCGTCGCGCTCGCGGAGGGGCTCCAGGGCCGGGTCGTGGACCTCGACGAGGACACGCTCATCGTCTACGCCACGCGGGCGGCCGTGGAGGCATCCCTCGCGCGCCTCGCGACCGACGGCAGCGGTCCGTTCGCGCCGGGCCGGCGGGGACCCGACAGCGCCCTCGGCATCGGCATCGGCGCCACGATCCCGGCGGCGGAGGAGCACGCGCGCCGGGCGCTCGCCATGGGCGACCGATACGGCGAGCTGCACGTGGCGCTCCCGGACGGGGAGGTGGCGCTGGCCACGGCCGATGCCGATCGCACCGGCTATCGCCTGCGCGAGACCCATCAGCCGACGCTCCGGATCGCCCAGGACCTGGGGCTCGGGCCGCTCGCCTTCGCGCGTCTCGTGCGGGCCCTGCGCCAGGTGGACGTGACCTCGGTGACCGCATCGGAGCTGGCCCGGGCGTACGGCATCGAGCCACGATCCGCGAGGCGCCTCATGACCTCGCTCGTGCGGGCGGGCGTGGCGCACCGCATGGGCGTGCAGGGAGGGCCCGGTGCGGGTCGACCCCAGACCGTGTACCGGGTGGATGTGGAGCGGCTCCTGCCCACGCAATGAGGCGCCCAGGGAGGCGCACGGGCACCGCGGTCGCCGTGCTTGAGTTTCGGTCTGATTAGTGCTAGTTTCGGCCCATCGGCCGCGACGCCGTCCCCGGGCGTCGCCCGTCATCCACGTGGAGGGCCACCGAGCACATGGCCATGCGGCTGGGCATCGCAAACGGGCCGCTGCCGCTCGCATCGGACGGTGTCACCCCGGCGCTCGCTGACCAGCTGACGGCGCTCGGCATCCGGTCCGTCGCGTTCCATCTCGGCGACACGGATGTGCTGCTCGCGGGCGGCGCGGCACGCGTCCGGGGCATCCTCGCGGACCACGACATCGTGGTCGCCCAGTCGACGGGCTACGCCCCGGATCTCGTGGACCCGGCCCCGGCGACCCGCCAGGAGGCCCTCGCGAAGGTCCGTCGAGGCCTCGCGGTGGCGGAGGCCCTGGGCGCAGTCATGGTCAACACGGGTGTCGGCTCGCACCACCCGACGTCCGCATATGGGCCGCATCCCGAGAACCACTCGGCCCGGTCGATCGACACGCTCATCGGGAACCTCCGCGAGCTGTGCCCAGAGGCACAGGACCGTGGCCTGCTGCTCTCGCTCGAGCCCCACCTGCTGACCACGATCGGTGACCCGGCGACCATCGGGGACATCGTGGAGGGCGTCGGGCATCCGGCGCTGCGTGTCAACTTCGACCCGGTGAACCTGCTGGGCACGCTCGCCGACGTGTACGACACGCCCGCCGCGCTCGGCCGTATCCACGCTCGCATCGGGCGATACCTGGGCCCCAGCGCACACGTCAAGGACATCCGACCCGCCGCCGCGTTCGTGCTCCACCTCGACGAGGTGCCACCCGGCGACGGCTGCATGGACTGGGATGCCTACTTCGGGGTCTGCGCCACGCTCGGCGACGGCGCCGCGCTCATCGTGGAGCACCTCGACGGCGTCACCACGGAGCGGGCACTCGGGTTCGTCCGGGAGCAGGCCCGGCGCTGCGGCATCGACCTCGCATGACCGCCGCGGGTGCCGCCTCGATCGACGATCGGTCACGCGGCATCCGGGCACGTCTGTCCGCATGGGTGGACGGCCGGGCATGGCCATACCTGTTCCTGGTGCCCGCCCTGCTCCTCGTGGCCGTCGCGATCCTGTACCCGCTCGCGTCGGGCATCCTGCTCAGCTTCCACAACGCGGAGCTGCTGCGGCCCGCCCGCAACGGGTTCGTGGGTCTCGACAACTTCGCCGAGCTGCTCGATGACCCGGTCGCGTGGACGGCTCTCGTCAACACCCTGGTCTGGGTGGGCGGGGGCGTCCTCATCCAGCTCGCGGTGGGCCTCGGCATCGCGCTCCTCCTCGACGGCCGGTACCGCGGTGTGGGGCCGGTGCGGGTGCTCGTGTTCCTGCCCTGGTTCCTGCCCTCGGTCGTGGTCGCCCACATGTGGGCGATGATGCTCGACGCCCGGTTCGGGGTCATCAACGACATCCTCGCCCGGATCGGCCTCATCGACACACAGCGGTCGTGGTTCGCGGACCCGGCCACCGCGCTGCTGACGGTGATGGTCGTCGAGCTGTGGTGGTCCGTCCCGTTCTTCGCCCTGTTCCTGCTCGCGGGCATGCAGTCCATCCCCGATGACCTCGTGGACGCGACCCGGGTCGACGGTGCCTCGGGTCTCCAGCGGCTGCGATACCTGACCCTGCCCTTCATCCAGCCGGTGATCGTGGTCGCCGTGGTGCTCCAGGTCATCCGCCTCACGAACGCGCCCGACCTGCTCAACATCCTCACGGGTGGCGGGCCGGGCCGCGCGTCCATGACCCTGTCGCTGTACGCGTACCGGACGGCATACCAGAAGTTCGACTTCGGCTACGCGGCAGCCATCTCGGTCGTGCTGCTCATCGGACTTTCCATCTTCGCGGTCGTCTATATCCGCCGGTCCGGAGCGGTCGATGTCTGAGCTCGCCGTGCCCGCACGACCCTCGGATGCACGACCACCGGCGGCACGGCCCGTAGCGCCACGCCACTCGGGGGCACGCCGCCACGGGCTCCTGGTGTGGCTGCTGGTCGCGCTCGCGGTGGCGGGGGCGCTGCTGCCGCTCCTCTGGATCCTGCTCACCTCGTTCACGCCCGAGGAGCAGATCATCTCGGGGCCGGCGTACCTGCCGAGCACGCTCACGTTCGACAACTTCACGACCGTCTGGCGACGGGGGGACTTCCCGGACCTGATGCTCAACAGCCTCGTGGTGGCGGCCCTGACCGTGACCATCTCGATGGCGGTGGCGCCGCTCGCTGCGTACAGCCTGTCGCGGAGTCGCTATCGGGGCCGTGGGTTGGTCCTGGTGCTGTTCCTGTCCACGCGCATGTTCCCGTTCCTGCTGATGCTCATCCCGGCCTACATCATCCTGCGCGACCTGGGGCTGCTGGACAGTCGGCTGGGTCTCGCGCTTGCCTACACGACGTTCTCGCTGCCGGCCGCGGTCTGGTTCATGAAGACCTTCTTCGATGCCATCCCGGCCGAGATCGAGGAGGCGGCGCGCATCGACGGCTCGGGTCGCTTCACGACCTTCCGACGCATCGCACTGCCGCTCACGCGGCCGGGCCTCATGGCGACCGGCGTGTTCATCGGCATCGGCGCCTGGAGCGAGTACCTGTTCGCGCTGATGCTCACGACCAGCAAGGGCAGTCGCACCTGGCCGGTCGGTGTGTCCCTCCTGGTCGGCGAGTTCCAGCTGCCGTACGGCCAGCTCGCCGCCACCGGGATCATCACGGTCATCCCGATCCTGCTCGCCTACCTGCTCGTGGGCCGGAACATGGTCCGCGGCCTCATGGGAGGCGCCATGAAGGGTTGACCGCGTCGGACCACTCGTGATCGATGGGATGGAGGAAGCTCGTCATGATCCAGCAACGGACCGGGACCGGCGCGACACGGCGCCACTCCCGGCTGATGGTCGGCACCCTGGGGGCGGTCCTCGCGACGGCCTCGCTCGGTATCGGGGTCGCCGCGCAGGACCCCATCAGCGGTGACATCACCTATTGGCACCACTTCACCGAAGAGAACGAGATGCTCGGTCTCGAGCACGCCGAATCGGTGTTCGAGGCGGATCATCCGGGGGTCACGGTGACCTCCGAGACGGTCCCCAACCCGGACTACATGACCAAGATCGTGACCGCGGTCCAGTCGGGCCAGCGACCGGATACCGCCATGGTGTCCGTGGACCGGCTCGCGGACATGGTGGAGATGGGCGCGCTGCTGCCGATCACCGATCGCGTCAAGGCATGGGAGCACTACGACGCGTTCAGCCCGGCGATCTGGGACGCCATCACCTACCAGGGTGAGATCTACGGCATCCCGGCGTTCTCGTTCGTGGACGTCATGTTCTACCGCTCCGACTGGTTCGCGGAGCAGGGCCTCACGCCGCCCACCGACTGGGACGACTTCCAGGCGACCGCCATCGCGCTGACCGATGCCTCCCAGGGCCGGTACGGCTTCGCGCTCCGGGGTGGCCCGGGCGGCGCCGGCTGGGCCATGAAGGTGCTGGAGTCGTTCGGTGTCCAGTGGCTGGACGAGAGCGGCCAGCCGGCCATCGATCGGGATGCGCTCATCGCGGGCCTGGCCTTCTACACGGGTCTCGCGACGGAGCACGGCGCGGTCCCGCCGAGCACCGCAGGTGATGGCTACACGGAGACCGTGACCAGCTTCAAGACGGGTGGCACGGGCATCCTGTTCCAGAGCACCGGTGCCCTCGCCGACATCAGCTCCGGCCTCACCGCCGGGGAGCAGTTCCTGAGCGCACCGATGCCCAGTGGCCCGGGCGGTCCCTCGGGTCGGCTGTCCGCGCTCTACAACGGCATGATGTCCGACGCCAACGCGGATGCCGCCTGGGAGTGGCTCGCGCACTGGGGTCGGGATGATGCCCAGATCGACTTCATGAAGGCGACCGGCTACTTCCCGCCGAGCACGTCCGCCCAGCAGGATCCGTTCATCGCCAACGACCCCATCATGGCGCCCGCAGCGGAGGCCGCGGCCGCGGGCATCCCGGAGACCCAGTTCGCGGGCCTGCCGGGGTTCCAGGCCGATGTCCTGCTGCCGGCGCTCCAGGAGGTGCTCACCGGCCAGAAGTCGGTGGAGCAGGCAGCCGACGAGATCATCGCCGGTCTCGCGGACGCCGTGGAGTGACCCACCGGGGCACCGCCGATCGCGGTGCCCCGAGACCCGCACGCCCGGCCCCTCGTCATCGTGGGGTCGGGCACATCGTTCGAGCACGAGCAAGGAGTGAGATGGAGCTGGAAGGGCGGCGCGTCCTGGTCACCGGTGCCGCGAGCGGCATCGGCAGGGCGACGGTCGAGCGGCTGGAGCGAGGAGGTGCCCGGGTGGCTGCCTTCGACGTGGCGCCGCCTGCCGAGGGGACGGATGTCGAGACCGTCCGCTGGTGGCGGGTCGATGTCGCACAGGAGCCGGACGTGGCCGCAGCCACGGCGGAGGCCGCCGAGTGGCTGGGTGGCCAGGTGGACGTGCTGGTCCACGTGGCGGGCATCATGCGCGCCCAGCGGGCCCCCGTCCACGAGATCCCGGTCGACGTCTGGGACGAGGTCATGAGCGTGAACCTGCGGGGCACGTTCCTGATGGTCAAGCACGTCATCCCGCGTCTGCCGCCGGGGGGTGGCGCCCTCGTGCTCGTCAGCTCGGTGGCGGGCGTCTTCGTGGGCAGCGGCTCGTTCCCCTACGGTGCCAGCAAGGGCGGCATGCACGGGCTCGCGATGACGCTCGAGGAGCGGCTCCAGGGCACCGGCATCCGGGTGACCGAGCTGTGCCCCGGGTCCGTCCACACCCCGCTCCTGGAGGCATCCCTGGCGGAGGCGACCCGGCGTGCCGGCGATGCCTCGTACCGTGACGCCGTCACGGCCCGCTGGATCGAGCCCGCCCAGGTCGCCGAGGTCCTCGCGTTCCTGGCCTCACCCGCAGCGGACATCCTGCGCGGCACCATCCGGACCATCTGACCCGGACCACCCGAGCCTCGACCCGGGTCGACGGACCCGGTGCTCCCGCTCACCTCCCGCAACCCCAACGGATATTCGAAGGAGCCCACGTTCCCATGGCCAAGAAGCAGCTCATCTACGCGATGCCGGACACGACCCGGATGATGGAGGGGATCCCCAACCGCGGTGCCGACGACGGTATCGGTGGTCCCGGCGCCCAGTGCTATCGGGCGGGCAACCTCGTGTGGCTGACCGGCCAGACCGGCCTGACGCTCGATGGCGAGATGCGCTACCCCTATGACATCGAGGGCCAGACGCGCCAGGCGTGCGAGAACATCAAGCAGCTCATGGAGATGGCCGGCGGCACGATGGACGACATCGTGCGGTACGTGACCTATGTCACCGACCGGGCCTATCGGTTCCCGATGGGCAAGATCTTCAAGAGCTACTTCAAGATGCCGCCCTGCGGGACCGGTCTCATCATCGATGGTCTGGCTCGGCCGGACATGCTGGTCGAGATCGACTGCTGGGCGTACATCGACGACCCGGACTGACCTCGACGACCTGGTCTGACCTGCGCACCGCGGCCCCGGCATCGACGCCGGGGCCGCAGCGAGGAGGAGGGAGAGGAGGGGTGGTCGGGCAGGGCATCGGCGTGCCGCTCGGCCCAGGTCAGGGTGCCGTGCCCGGTCCTCCCTCGCCGGGTCGGCCGCCGCGGAAGCCACCTGGCCCGAAGCCACCCTCGGGCAGCTCGGTCGTGGTGGTCCCGGACAGCTCGCCGGGGGTGTAGCCGCCCGGTGGGTACACGCCATCCACCGATGTGGTGCTGCTCGAGCCACCGAGATACACGTCGTACGTGACGCCGTCCGCCAGGTCCGCGCTGCTGAAGAGGAGCGTCCGGGCGTCGATGCCGGGCGCGAAGGTCAGCAGCTCGATGCCGTCGGCCTGGATGGAGATCAGGGTGTCGGCGGCGAGGGTGGTGTCGAAGGAGACGACCACGGACTCCTGGGTGGAGGTCGCCCCGGGGATGCCCATCATGGAACCGGTGGCCACGAGCGTGCCACCCGTGATGGTGATCTCACCATCCGCGTCGATCCCGGCGTTCGCATCGGTCAGGCTGCCGAGGGTCACGATGTGCCCACCGCTGATGTGGATGGTGCCGTTGGAGTCGATGCCGTCACCGGCGACGGTCTCGACGTACAGGTCGCCGCCCGAGATGGTGATGTCCGAGACGCCGTCCTCGTTGGCGTTGAGGCCATCCTCGCCCGCGAGCACCCGGACGGTGCCGCTCTCCATGCGGATGTCGACCGTGCTGGAGATGCCCTCGTAGGTGGCGTGGACGATGAGCGTGCCGTCGCCGCCGAGGATCACGGTGGGCACGCTGTAGAGCGCCGCGTCCTGCTCGCTCGTGCCGCCGTCGGTGAGCGTGCTGGTGGTGGCGGCCGTGGTCAGGAGCGTGGCCTCGCTGGCCGCCTCGATATAGATGGCGGGGCCGTCCGTGTTGGTGATCGTCGCGTCATCGAGGATGAGGGTGACCGCCGCGTCCGCCGCGTCGACATGGAGCATCCCGTCCGTGAGCGTGCCACTCACCTGATAGGTGCCGCCGGCCGTGATGTCCACGCCGTCCGCGGTGACGCTGGCACCCGTGCCGTCGATGGTGGTCGTCTCGCCGAGCACGATCGTGGCAGTGACCTCGGCTGCCGCCGTGGCCGACGCGTCCTGGGCGAACGTGTCGACCGGCAGCGCGGCGAGTGTGAGGGCGGTGATGGCGGCGGCCGTGGTGACGGTCCGCTGGATCGATGATGTGCGCATCTCGCGACTCCTTCCGTCCCCGTCAGGCCGGGGTCGGCCTCGATCGATCGGAGGTCCGGGCCGGGTCGCTGGCGGTGACAGGTCCCACCATCGGGACCGATCCTGAGGATCACCTGAGGTGTGTCTGAGTCTGAGACGACTCTCAGGCAGGGCCGGGTCACATGGCGGGGGACATCATCGGATCCATGGGCGCCGGGGACGCACACGGGTCCATCGGATCCGCGGGGTCCATCGGATCCGAGGGGTCCATGGGGTCCGCCGACATCATCGGGTCCGGTGACATCATCGACTCGCCCGGATCCATGGGCTCGGCGGGATCCATCGGCTCCATCGGATCCGCCGACATCATGGGCCTGGCCGGCTCCATCGGCTCCATCGGCTCTGCCGACATCATCGGCATCGGCTCCGCGGACATCATCGGGTGCGGACAGTCGACCATCCCGGCCGGCGACATCATCGGCTCGGCCGACATGTCCTGTGCCAGCGCGAGACCGTTGCCGCCCAGGATGACGGCCGTGGCCAGTGACAGACCCACGATCGAGGAACGCATCACGCTGCCTCCTGCATCGCGCGCCGCGCAGCAGCGCGCGTTCACGAGTCCGACGGGCGACGCCGCCGGTCCTTCAGGGGCGCATCCTCCACGTCGCGTGTTGCGATGCTGTGACGATCGCCGCGACCCATCGCGATCGGGCCGGTCCGTCCCGCGGATCGCTCCGACGGTGATCAGCCGGTGATGGTGAACCAGAACCGGGTCAGGCCATCCGAGGACTCCACACCCACCTCGCCACCCCATGCGGCGACGAACTGCGCCACGATGGACAGCCCGATGCCCGCCCCGCCGCTCTCGGTCGATCGCGAGGGGTCGACGCGATAGAACCGCTCGAATACGTGTGGCAGGTCCGCGGCCGGGATGCCGGGTCCGGTGTTGCTGATGGCGACCCGCGCCCCATCGATCCCGATCGGCGAGACCACGACCTCAGCGCGGCCTCCGACCGGCGTGTATCGAGCGACGTTCGAGCACAGGTTGCCGAGGACCTGGGCGAGCGCGTCCGGATCGATGTCGACCGATCGGGCGGACGGCGCATCCACCTCGATCGAGATGTCGCGTGCACGGAGGCCAGGCTCGACGAGACCGATGGCGGTCCGGACGTGCGCCACGAGGTCGATCCGGGCGCGGCGGAGCATCCGACCGGCGTCGCCGTCGGCGAGCGCGTCGAGCGAGTGCGCGAGTCGGACGAGTCGGGCCGTCTCCTCCAGCAGCGAGTCGAACTGGGTCTCGTCGGGCTGGAGGACCCCGTCGCGCAGCGCCTCGAGATAACCCTGGAGGTTGGCCAGCGGGGTGCGCAGCTCGTGTGCCGCGTCGCGGATGAACCGGTCACGTGCGGCACGCTGCTCCGCGAGCGTCGCAGCCATCCGGTCGATGGACTCCGCGAGGTCGCGCATCTCCCTGGGGCCCTGGCGCGGCAGGCGCGTCTCGAAGTCGCCCCGAGCGATGCGCTGGGCGGCGTCGCTGGCCTCGCGCACCGGCTTCGCGAGCCGCTGTCCGACGACGACCGCCAGCCCGACCGCGAGCCCGACCGCCACGAGGAGGCCCATGACGACCACTCGACCGACCGAGTCCTGGAACATCGACTCGCTCTTCGAGACATCCACACCCAGGGCGACCATGAGCTCGCTGAACGTCTGGCCGCCGATGACCAGGACGCCCAGACCCAGCACGCCCATCGCCGCCACCGCGACCACCAGCGCCGCGATCGCGACGCGAGCGGCGATCCCATCGAAGCGACTCACTCGGTGGATCCGGAGCCGAGGACCGCCCGATACCCGACGCCGCGCACGGTCGCGATGTAGCGCGGCTCATCGGCGTCGTCGCCCAGCTGGACGCGAAGCCGTCGGATGTTGGCGTCGATGGTCCGGTCGAGGACGCCATCCTCGTCGGTCCCGTAGAGCGCGTCGAGCAGCTGGTCCCGGGTGAGCACCCGGCCTCCCGCTTCGAGGAGCGCCACCAGCAGGCGGAAGCCGGTCGGCGAGAGGTCGATGGTCCGTCCGTCCACCGTCACCTCGTGGCGGTCACGATCCACTACCAGGTCACGCAGTCGCAATGGGGGTCGTGCGGCGCGAGCACCGTCACCCGCGCTGCCGCCGGTCCGTTCGAGCAGTCGTCGGACTCGAAGCGCCAGCTCGGCGGGTGAGAACGGCTTGGCGAGGTAGTCATCAGCGCCGACGGCGAGTCCCTCGATCCGGTCCGAGGTGAGCCCGCGAGCCGACACCACGATGACCGGGGGTCGTCGGGCCGGGTCCTGTACCGCCGCCCGCAGGTCCCGGATGATGGACAGGCCGTCGATGCCCGGCAGCATCAGGTCGAGGACGACCGCGGCTGGTCGCTCCCGGCGCAGCAGATCGTTCGCGGCGGGGCCGTCCGCGGCCTCCACCACCCGATGCCCGTCACGCTCGAGGTAGGTGCGCACGAGACGCCGGATCTTGGCGTCATCATCGACGACGAGGACGGTGGGGGCGGGAGCGGCTGGACGCACGCGCCGATGCTACGTGACGAACGTGACGTCACGATGACGCTGGTGGGGTGTCATCCGATCGTCATGCACCTCGCCGACGATCGCGCCATGATCCGCGCAGCCGCCCCACACGTATCTGGTGTCATGTCCCCACTCGCCAGTCGATCCGCCGATCTCGCCGCGGCCCTCGCGGGCGCCATCGCCGCGCTCGTCGCCATCGGGGTCGGGGAGCTGCTCGCCGGCATCCTGTCCGGAGCGCCGTCGCTGGTCATCGCCATCGGCGACCTGGTCATCGACCTCCAGCCGCCGGGTGCCAAGGACCTCATGGTCGAGCTGTTCGGGGATGCCGACAAGCTCGTGCTCAATGTCGTCATCGTGGTCGCGGCGGTGGGCATCGCGGCAGCGCTGGGGGTCGCAGCGCGTCGTCGCTGGTCGGCGGCGGTCATCGGGTTCCTGGTGGCGGGCGGGTTCGCCGCGATCGCGGCCTTGCGCCAGCCGCTCACCGATCGGCCGCTCGCGGTGCTGACCGTGGCGCTCGCGGTCGCGGCAGGGCTGGGAGTGCTGCGCATCCTGGTGAGCATGACCGAGCCCGCGTGGCAGCGGACGAGAGGGGTCCCGGTGGCCGGCACGGCGCAGGTCGCCGACACGCCCATGGTCGATGCCCCGGCCGGGATCGGCGCCACGCCCGGGATCGGCGCCACGCCCGGGGTCACCGGCCGGCCCGGGGTCACCGGCACGCCCCGTGGCGTCGCCACTCCCGGGCCCGGTGCCACGCCCCGTGGCGTCCCCACCGCCGCCATGCCCGACTGGGATCGTCGCCGCTTCCTCATCACGGGTGGTGCGGCCACCGCTGGCGCGCTCGTGGCCGGCGTCGTCGGTCGCGGTCTGCTCGAGGGTCGAGCGGGTGGGCCGCCGGCCGGCAGCACCCTGCCGCCGAGCACCGCTACCGGCTCACCGGCGCCCGGTCAGACCGGCCGCCCGATGCCGAGCCTTCCACCCGGCAGCGAGCTGGACGTGCCGGGCATCACGCCGCTCGTCATGCCCAATGACCGCTTCTACCGCATCGACACGGCCCTCATCGTGCCCCGCGTCGATGTCTCGACCTGGACCCTGACCGTCACAGGCATGGTGGACACGCCGGTCACGCTGACCTACGACCAGCTGCTCTCGATGCCCCTGTTCGACCAGTACGTGACCATCGCGTGCGTCTCCAACGAGGTCGGTGGTCGGCTCGTGGGGAACGCGCTCTGGACCGGCGTCCACCTCCGCGACGTGCTGGAGATGGCGGGCGTCCAGGCCGAGGCCACCCAGCTGGTGGGTCGATCGGTGGATGGCTTCACGGCCGGCTTCCCGACGCAGTGGGCGATGGAGCCCACGCGTGACCCGATGATCGCCGTGGGCATGAACGGCACGCCGCTGCCCGGCGACCATGGCTACCCGGCCCGCCTCATCATCCCGGGGCTGTTCGGCTACGTGAGCGCCACCAAGTGGCTGAGCGAGATCGTGCTCACGCGCTGGGAGGACTTCGACGCGTACTGGGTGCCGCTCGGCTGGGCCAAGCAGGGTCCCATCCTCACCCAGAGCCGGATCGACGTGCCCAGGCCGGGATCGACCGTGTCCCCGGGACCGGTGTCCATCGCGGGCGTCGCCTGGGCGCCCGATCGAGGCGTCGATGGCGTCGAGGTGCAGGTCGATGGCGGCGACTGGCTGCCGGCCAGCATCTCGACCCCGCTCTCGGACGCGACCTGGGTGCAGTGGCTCCTGACCTGGGATGCGGCACCCGGGACCCATACGATCGCGGCACGGGCGACCGATGGCACGGGCGAGGTCCAGACCGCGGACATCACCCGGCCGGCGCCCGATGGTGCCCGCGGTCATCACACGATCGAGGTCTCGGTCGCGGCCTGAGCGACGATCATCCTCCGCGCCCGGGCGCAGGAACCGACCGATGTCCCGGTGGACGGTCGACTCGGAGCCGAGCGCGGCTCCGGGAGCCGCTCGACTCAGCCGATGTTGCGCTTGCGCAGCTGGTCGCGCACCGGCCCATAGATGACCAGCGCCACGATGGCGCCGATGCAGGAGCCGATGAGACCGGTCGGCCGGATCTCCAGGTCGCCGTCGCCGATCATCGAGAAGATCAGGCCACCCACGAAGGAGCCGACGATGCCGATGACGAACAGCTCCCAGTTCTCGTACTTCCGCTTGCCCGCCACGAGGTAGTTGGCGACGAAGCCGGCGACGAGGGCGATGACGATGAAGGCGAGGATGATCATGCTCGGGCGGGCTCCTGGGCGGCTTGGGGATGGCCAGCGACCATCACCACCAAGCGTAGCGGCTCGATCGATCCGCGTCGCCTCCAGGACGGCGCCGGGTCACCCCCCGACGTCGGCCGCGATCGGTCGTCAGGACTCCCGGGTCACGCCCATGTCCGCGTACAGGCCCGGCCGCCGGTCCCCGAGGTACGTCGCGTAGCTGCGCCAGCGATCGAGGTCGGGCGTGGGGTCGGTGACCTGTGCCACACCGATCGCTTCGCCGTCACCGAGCGCCGCGAGCAGCGCGCCGGTCGGCCCTGCGATGGTGGAGTGACCGACGCTCGTGAACCCGGCCTCCTCTCCGACCCGTGCGGCCATCGCCACGTGGACACCGTTCTCGAGCGCTCGGGTGCGTGCCAGCCCGCGGACGCTCTCGCCCGTCCAGCCCATGCCCACCTGCCACGGGTCGGTGATCCAGTCCGTGCCGTTGACGATGAGCTCCGCGCCACCCAGCACGAGCCCTCGGATGTACTCCGGGAACATCAGGTCGTAGCAGACGGTGAGACCCAGGCGGCCGAGTGGCGTGTCCACGAGGCAGGGCGTCTCGCCCGGTCGGAACATCCCGCGCTCGCCCGCGAACAGGTGGACCTTGCGATACATCGCCAGCAGGCCCTCGCCCGGACCGAACAGCGCCAGGCAGTCGTACAGGTCGTCGCCCTCGACCTCGATGAGCCCCACCGCGACGTGCGCCCCGACCGCCGCCGAGAGCGTCGCCAGCCGGCCCACGACGGGTCCATCGGCGGTCGTCGCGAGCGATCGCGCCCGGTCACCCACGAAGTAGCCGGTGGTGGCGCACTCGGGGAGGATGACCAGCTGGGCCTGCTCGTCGTGCACCGCGCGGGTCACGAGCCGCTCGATGTGCGCGAGGTTCGCGTCCACATCGCCCAGCACGCAGTCCATCTGGGCGACCGCCACCCGCACGTCCATCATCGACCCCCCATCGGTGGCTCGTCGGCATCTCCGGCCGTCATCGTGCCATCGTTCCCGGCAGTACCTCCGGCCCCGGCCGCGCCGCTGTCCCCGAGCGTGTCGCCGCCCACGGCGGCTGCCGCCATCACCGTCGCCTCCGTCACCCCGCCGGGCAGCTCGGCCACCAGCCGTCCCTCGCGCAGGACGAGGACGCGGTCGGCCACACCCAGCACCTCCGGCAGGTCCGAGCTCGCCATGACGATGGCCATGCCCGACTCCGCGAGCCCGCGCAGCAGCGCGTGGATATCCGCCTTGGCGCCCACGTCGATGCCCCGGGTCGGCTCGTCACACAGCAGCACCCGTGGCCCGATGGCGAGCCACTTGCCGACCACCACCCGCTGCTGGTTGCCGCCCGAGAGCGTGCGCGACCGTGCCCCGAGCACGCGCCGTGGCAGGCTCGCTCGATCCGCGGCGGTCTCCGCGATGGCGCGCCCGGCGGCCGCCTGGTAGACGCCGCGTCGTGCCGGCAGCGTCGTCGAGACCAGGTTCGCGAGGTTCGTGAGGTCGAGCGCCAGCCCTTCCAGCTTGCGGTCCTCGGTCACGAAGCCGATGCCGGCCGCGATGGCTGCGCTGGGGGAGGGGTCCACCTCCACCCCATCGACCTGCACGCCGCGGGTGGCGCCCGGCTCGACCCCCACGATGGTGCGCAGCAGCGTCGTGCGCCCGGAGCCGATGAGGCCCGCCAGGCCCACGATCTCGCCCGGCCAGACATCGAGCGAGATGTCCTCGATGGCACTCTGGCCGCCCGCCGCGATGGTCGCGTCCCGCACCGACAGCCGTGGCGGTCCGCTCCGGTCGATGCTCGCGGGACGTGGCGGATACAGGTCCGCGACCAGCTCCCGGCCGACCATGAGCGTCACCAGCTCCTGGTGGCTCGTGGCGGCCGTGGGCATCGTGCGCACCAGGCGACCGTCCTTGAGCACGGTCGCGGTGTCCGTGATGGCGAGGATCTCGTCGAGCCGGTGGGACACGTAGAGCACCGCGCGACCCGCGGCCCGGAGGTCCTCGATGACCCGGAACAGGTGCTCCTGCTCGACCGAGGTCAGCGACGCGGTGGGCTCGTCCATGACGATGAGCGACGCATCCCGCGAGAGGGCCTTCGCGATCTCCACGAGCTGTCGCTCGGCGACCGAGAGGCCGCGCACCGGCGCCCGTGCCGCGACCGGGATGGCGAGTCGCTCCAGGTGCGCGGTGCAGTCGCGATACAGGCGGCGTGTGTCCAGGAACGGCCCGCGCCGTGGTTCCCGGTGGAGATAGATGTTCTGGGCGACGTCCAGGTCCGGCACCAGGCTCTGCTCCTGGTACACGACCGAGATCCCCGCCGCCTCCGCGGCCGCGGGCCCCGCGAACCGGGTGGGCGTGCCACGCACCAGGACGGTGCCCGCGTCCGGTCGATGGACCCCCGCGATGATGCCGATGCAGGTCGACTTGCCGGCCCCGTTCTCGCCCACGAGCGCGTGCACGGAGCCGGGGCGCACCGCGAGGTCCACGCCATCGAGCGCGCGCACGATGCCGAACGCCTTGGCGACCCCCCGGAGCTCGATGACCGGCGGCTCGTCCAGGTGCCCGGGTGGACCGGGAGCGTGTGGCTCCCGGTCCGTGGCCGGTCCCACGTCGTCAGGACGCGGGCAGGAACTCGGCGGGCAGGTCGTTGGCCCACCAGTCGTCCGGTGCCGCCTCGTCCGCGAGCGCGGCCGCGTCCTCCGGCGCGTACCACAGGGACGGCACGTGGATGCCCTTGGTGACCTCCTCGCCCGACAGGATGCGGGTCATCTGCTGGACGCCCACGCCACCCGCGGAGGGCGGGAACGTGACCACGCCGCCGTTGCTCTCCGGATGGGCCGCGATCCACTTCAGCCAGCCGTTGTACTCGTCACCCGGCGAGAAGCGGACCTCGCCCAGGCGGCCGGCCTCATCGAACGCCTCCGCGACACCCGCGGACATCTGACCCGCAGGCGTGAACACACCGTCGATCTGGGGATACCGCTGGAGCCAGGTCTCGGTCAGCTCCTTGGCCTTGGCGCGGTTCCAGTCGCCGTTCTGGGTGTCGAGCAGCTCGATGCCCGGGTAGTCCGCGAGCACATCACGGAGCGCCTTGTCCTGGTCCACCGCGGCCGTGGTGCCGGCGATGGGCAGCATGGACACGATCTTGCCCTGGCCGCCGAGCGCCTCCGCGAGTCGGAGCGCACCCGCCGCACCCAGCTCGTACTGGTCGATGTAGGCGTTCGAGACGATGCCCGGCAGGTCCGCGTACCCGCCGCCGACGTTCACGGTCGGGATACCCGCGGCGACCGCCTGCTCCAGGCCCGGCTCGATCGCCGTGTCATCAACGGGCCAGTAGATGATCGCGTCGCAGCCCTGGTTGATGAGGTCCGTGATGTCGCCGATCTGCTTGTTGGGGTCGAAGTTGGCGTCCGTGACCACGATCTCGGACTCGTAGCGTGGCTCCAGTGACGCTTGGTAGCGGATGTGCTGGAGCGCGAACACGACCCACGAGTTGACGAGGTAGCCGGAGCTCACGCACAGCTTCCAGGGCCCCTCCTTGGCAAAGGCGCTGGTGTCCACGACCGTGTCAGCGGTCAGGGCCTCCGGCGACACGTACTGCTCCGGGATGACGATGGGCTGGCCGCTCTCGCCGCTCGCATCCTGTGCCGCCACGGGTCCGGCAGCGAGGGCGAGCGCGACGAGGGTCGTCCCGACGATGGGGATGCGACGATCCATGCAACGACTCCTTCGAGGTGGGTGGTGGTCGCCAGCCGGGATGGATCCCGGTCGGGGCGTGGTCAGCGGGGCCTACGGTGCCGGCGCATCACGTCATGAGCCCCTCCTTGCGCTGTGCCGCGACGTGCAGCGCGGCGACACCGAGGATGATGGCCCCCTTGACCAGCAGCTCCATGTCGAACGGCAGGCCGATGATGTTCACGAGGTTGAACGATACGGCGAGGATGAGCACGCCCGCGACGGTCCCGCCGATGCCGCCCCGACCACCCGCGAAGGTCGTCCCGCCGAGCACCACCGCGGCGAGCGCGTCGAACTCGAAGCCCTGTCCCGCGAACGTGCTGGAGACCCCGGATCGCGCCAGGAGCGCGAGGCCCGCGAGCGCGGCACACACGCCCGAGATCGCGAAGACCGTGAGTCGTGTGCGGGTGACCGGCACGCCGGAGAGCAGCGCCGCACGGGGGTTGGCGCCCACGAGGTAGATGCGTCGTCCGACGACCGTGCGGGTCTGCACGTACAGCCCCAGCAGCACGACCGCGACGAACACGAGCGCGAGCACGGGCACGATGCCGATGCGGCCGTTGAACAGGGCACGGAACGCGGGTGCCACGGCACCCGCGGCGGTGCCGCCCGTGTACATCTGGGTGATTCCCGAGATCGCCGTGGCCATGCCCAGGGTGAGGATGAACGAGGGCACCCGCCAGCGCGCCACGATGGTCCCGTTGAGCAGGCCGACCACGAGCCCCATGAGCAGCACCACGCCACAGGCGAGCGGGATGTTGGCGTCCTGGCCGGCCATGACCGTCGCCGCGAGGACCGAGCCGAACACGATGACCGCGCCCACCGAGAGGTCCACGCCGCCCGTGACCATGACCAGCGTGACACCCACCGCCGTGATGCCCACGACGCTCGCCTGGCGCACGATGTTCAGCAGGTTCACGGGGTTGAGGAAGCCGGGCGACAGGGTCGCCGCGATGACCACCAGGACGAGCAGCCCCAGCCACAGCCCCAGGCTGCCCACGGGCACCCGTTGGCGGAGCCCTGCGAAAGCGCCCTCCGGGACGGTCGCGGTGCTCATGCCTCGCGCCGCTGGGCGGTGTAGACGGCGACCGCCACGACGATGACGACGCCGTTGACGACGCGCTGTGCGAAGGGCGAGATGCCCAGCAGGTTGAGCATCGTGGCGAGGATGGTCAGCAGCAGCACTGCCGCGAGCGTGCCCGCGACCCCGCCCCGACCACCCGAGAGTGCCGTGCCGCCGACCACCACCGCCACGATGCTCGACAGCTCGAACCCGGCACCGGCGCCCGTGAAGCCGGAGCCGAGTCGTGCTGCCAGCACGAGTCCGGCGATGGCTGCGAGGACGCTGCACACGACATAGGCCGCGAGCCGGATGCGGTCGATGGGGATGCCCGCCTTGCGCGCATCCTGGGCGGAGCTGCCGACGGCGTGGACATAGCGACCGAAGGGGGTCCGCGCGAGGATCACCCAGCAGACCACCGCGAGGCCCCCGAGGAGCAGCGCCGGTGTCGGGATGGGGCCGATGCTGCCGTACGCCAGGTCGCGGAACTCGGCGGGTGCGCTGCCCACCGTCCGGTCGGTATAGATGAAGATGACCCCCTGGAGCACCGAGAGCATCGCGAGCGTGACGATGAGCGGGTCGACGCGTGCTGCCACCACGCCCAGGCCGTTCGCGACGCCGGTCACGAGCCCGCAGCCGAGCGCGAGCAGCACGATCGGCAGGATGAGCGCCGGGTCGCCGCCCATGATGCCGTTCGCGAGCACCGTGACGAGACCCATGAGCATGCCCACGGAGAGGTCGATGCCACCCGTGAGCACCACGAACGTCTGGCCCAGCGCCACGATGCCCAGCACCGCCGCCTGGCGCAGGATCGCATCCGCGTTCGCGGCGGTCGCGAAGTTGGGCACCGCCACGATGCCCACGACCAGCACCACGCCGAGGGCGACCCAGACCCCGAGGCGTGCCACCTGCTCGCGCAGGTCGAACCCGGAGAGCCCTGGTCGTGCCGTCGGGGATGCCGGGACGGAGGTCATGTGCCGGGCAGCTCCGTGAGCAGCTCGGCGGCGGTCATGACGCGCCCGAACTTCATGGCCACGTTCCGGATCGTCGCGTCGTGGAGCGCCGGGTCGAACGAGGAGACCCCGTCCTCGACCAGCACCGCCCGGAGACCGAGCTCGAAGGCACCGCGGACCGTCTCATCGACACAGATCTGGGTGACGGTGCCCACCACGACGACCGTGTCCACACCGTGGGCGAGCAGCAGGTCGTGCAGCCGCGTGCGATGGAACGCGCCATAGCCGTACTTGTCGATGACGCTGTCGCCGGGTGTGGGCGTCAGCTCATCGATGACCGCTGGGCCCTCGCGCTCGCCCTCGACGTCGCCGTAGGTCCGCCGGACGCCCAGCCAGCAGCTCTGCCGCGGTGGTGCCAGCTCCGGGGACCAGCGCCACATCAGCGTCTCGGCGGGTCCGGCGAGGAACCGGGTGTAGACCACGGGTCGCTCGAGCGCGTGGAACCGGTCGAGGAGCGACCGGATGACCGGGATCGTCGTGCGCGCGTCGGGCACCTCCTGGGGCGCGCCCACCCGCACGAAGTCGTTCTGCATGTCCACGACGATGAGCGCCGTGCGCGCGATGTCGATCGTGAACGGCACCCGGTCGCCTGCCTGTGCCATGACCCTCCCCCGCGAGCGCGACCGGTCCCGTGGTCCGGGACCTGGGCCGATGCGACCTCGGTAGGATACGGAAGCAGCACCACCCGATCAGGACCCCGAGACACACAGGAGGCGGCCGTGGCGGACCACAGTGAGCTCGCGTCGCTCACGGGCGCGCCCGCGCCCGCCGACGACGACCAGCTGGACGAGTACCTCTCGCGCCACCGCGCCTCCACGGTCGAGGCCCTCGCCGGGCTCGATGGCGACCTGCTCGTCCTCGGCGCCGGGGGCAAGATGGGGCTCAGCTTCGCGGCCATGGCGGCTCGTTCGCTGCGCGCGAGTGGGTCGTCGCGGCGGGTCATCGCCGTGTCGCGGTTCCACGACGGCGTCGAGCGGTTCCATGCCGCGGGTGTCGAGACCATCGCCGCGGACCTCATGGATGACACGGCGCTCGCCGCGCTACCCGATGCCTCCAACGTGCTGTTCCTTGCGGGCATGAAGTTCGGCAGCAGCGGCGCACGATCGCAGACGTGGGCCATGAACGTGCTGCTGCCAGGTCTCGTGGCGCGGCGCTATCCGCACGCGCGCACCGTGGCGCTCTCCACGGGCAACGTGTACCCGTTCACGGATGCGGCAGGCCCCGGCTGTCGCGAGGAGGACGAGCCGGCACCCGTGGGGGAGTACGCGCTCACGTGCCTGGGACGAGAGCGCATGTTCGAGCACCAGTCGCGGACCACGGGGATGCCCGTCGCGCTCATCCGGCTCAACTACGCGAACGCGCTGCGCTACGGGGTGCTCGTGGACATCTGCCAGCAGGTGCTCGCGGACGAGCCCGTGGATGTGGCCATGGGCAGCGTCAACGTCATCTGGCAGGGTGACGCATGTGCCGCGATCCTGGACGCGTTCGGGATGTGTGCCTCGCCCCCGGCCGTGCTCAACGTCACGGGCCCGGAGACCGTCCGGGTCCGCACGATCGCGGAGCGGTTCGCGGCGCTCCTGGGTCGTCCGGCGCCACGCATCACGGGCACGGAGGCACCGACCGCGCTCCTGAGTGACGCGTCGCGGATGCGGGAGCGATCCGGTGCGCCGCAGGTGCCGCTCGACCAGCTGCTCGCCTGGACGGCCGAATGGGTCGCCCGGGGTCGGCCACTGCTCGGCAAGCCCACCGGGTTCCAGACGCGGGACGGGCGGTTCTAGAGGTGGGCGGCGCGTTCCCGGGCCTCGACCCGGCGATCACCGAGGCGCTCGCCGGGGGCGTGGTCATCCCGGCCCATCCGCTCGCGCTGACCGCCGAGCGCCGGCTCGACGAACGACGGCAACGCGCCCTGACCCGCTACTACCTCGCGTCCGGCGCCGGAGGCGTCGCCGTGGCGGTCCACACGACCCAGTTCGCGATCCGTGATCCGGGCGTGGGTCTCCTGCGACCGGTGCTGGAGCTGGCGGCCGAGACCGTCGCGGAGCAGCAGCGGGATGGCGGGTCGGCGGCGGGTCGTCCGGTCATCCGCGTGGCGGGCGTCATCGGTCGGACCGAGCAGGCGGTCGCGGAGGCATCGCTCGCGCGGGACCTCGGCTATCACCTCGCGCTGGTCCAGCTGGGTGCCTTCGCGGATGCTCCCGATGACGAGCTGGTGGCGCATTGCGAGCGCGTGGCGGAGGTGCTGCCGCTGTTCGGGTTCTATCTCCAGCCGGCGGTGGGCGGGCGGCGGCTGGGTCGGGACTTCTGGCGTCGTTTCGCGGCCATCCCGAACGCGATGGCCATCAAGATCGCCCCGTTCGACCGATATGCCACGCTCGACGTGATCGAGGGCGTCGCCGCCTCCGGTCGCGCCGGGGGGATCGCGCTCTACACGGGCAACGACGATGACATCGTGCTGGACCTGCTCAAGCGGTTCCCGGTGCCGGACCTCGAGGATGCGCGGCGCGCGGCGGGCGGCAGCGGCACCGGCCGGGGTCCTGACTCCGGCGCCGATGGCGGCCTGCGCATCGTGGGCGGGCTGCTCGGTCACTGGGCGGTCTGGACCTCGCGAGCCGTCGCGATGCTCGAGCGGGTGCATGCCGTGGTCGCCGCGGACGGGCCCGTGCCGCCGGCGCTGCTCGATCTCGCGGTGCGCACCACGGCCGCCAACGCGGCGCTGTTCGATCCGGCGCATGGGTTCGCGGGCTCCATCGCGGGCATCCACGAGGTGCTGCGGCGCCAGGGGCTGCTGGCCGGTCGATGGTGTCTCGATCCCGCGGAGGACCTGTCGCCCGGACAGGCGGACGCGATCGACCGGGTCATCCGGGCGTGGCCCGACCTCACCGACGACGACTTCGTGGCACAGCACCTGGACGACTGGCTGCGCTGACCACACGGACGAGCCTCGGGCGGGAGCGACCCCCGGGCGTCACGGTCGTGCGTCGGCGACCGTCGCTACAGCCGGGACAGCAGCTCGGTGAGGGTCGCCATCTCGGTCCGGCTCAGTCGGTCCGAGAGATGTCGCTCGAGGGCGCCGACGTGGTGCGGCAGGGCTCGCGCCAGCTCCGCGGCGCCCGTCTCGGTGAGCCGGGCGTATGCGCCCCGGCGGTCGGCATCGCAGTACTCCCGCTCCACCCAGCCGTCCGCGACCAGGCGGTCCACGCGGCGCGTCAGACCGCTGCGCGTCACATGGGAGCGGTCCGCCAGCTCGTGCATCCGCATCCGACGGTCGGGTGCCGTGGACAGCGGCAGCAGCACCTCGATGGTGTCCGAGCCGACGACGGCGCAGTCGGGCGTCTCGGGATCCAGCCGCGCCACGAGCGCCGTGTGCGCGCCCACGAGCGCCTGCCACAGCGCGAGCGCTGGTGGCGCCTGGGTCGCGGTCGACGAGGTCATTGCACGCTCAATCATCCCATGATCCCGGACCGGGCGCCGTCGGCCGGTCTGCCACGGGTCACCGGGCCGGCTCCGTGATTTCGCGAGCCGTGCCCGGTTCCCGGCGAGGGGGCATCATGCGACGCGTGATCGGAGGGGATCCCTGGACCAGCAGGTGACGGCCGGAGGCCGGTCGCTCGGCGGTGCCTTCCACAAGGTGCTCGTCGCGTCCGCGTCCTCGAACCTCGCGGATGGCATCTTCCAGGTGGCGCTGCCCGTCATCGCCGCGCGGCTCACGTCGTCGCCCCTGGAGGTGGCCGGCGTGGCCATCGTGGGCCGGCTGCCATGGCTCCTGTTCGTGCTCGTCGCGGGGGCGCTCGCGGATCGCCTCGATCGTCGACGCACGATGCGCAACGTCCAGGTGGCACGCGTCGTCATCGTGGGCGTGCTCGCTGCGCTCGCGCTCACCGAGCAGCTCTCGATGCCCTGGCTCTATGTCGCGGCGTTCGCGCTCGGCGTGGGCGAGACGCTGTTCGATACCGCGGCGCAGTCGATCCTGCCCAACATCGTCCGCCCGGACCAGCTGAGCCGTGCCAACGGCCGGCTGTACGCGGCCGAGATGGTCATGAACCAGTTCGTGGGCCCGCCCCTCGGTGGCGTGCTCGTGGGCATCTCGGTGCCGCTCGCGCTCGGTGGGTCGGCGCTCGGCTTCGGGCTCGCGGCGATCGGCCTCACGCTCATCGCCGGCTCCTTCCGGGCGGTCAGGGAGGGGCCACCGACCGACATCGTGGAGGACATCCGGGCGGGCTGGCGGTTCCTGGTGGGTCATCGCCTGCTCCGGACGTTCGCGATCATGGTCGGCGTCATGAACCTCGCCGGCAGCGCCATCTGGGCGGTGTTCGTGCTGTACGCCCTCGCACCCGGACCGATGGGCCTGTCGGAGGTCGGGTTCGGGGTGCTCCTGACCGCGATGGCCATCGGCAGCATCGTGGGCTCGGTGGTCACGCCACACCTCGAGGATCGCCTGGGATCCGCTCGGACCCTGTGGCTGGCGGTGCTGTGCACGGCCGTGCCGATCATCATCCCGGCGTTCAGCGCGGACCCATGGGTGGTGGGCGGGGCGATGGTCCTGGAAGGCGTGGCCATCGTGGCCTGGAACATCATCACCGTCACGCTCCGCCAGCGCATCGTGCCGGACGCGCTGCTGGGCCGGGTCAACGCGACCTATCGACTGTTCGCGTGGGGCACCCAGCCCATCGGCGCGCTGGCGGGCGGCATCATCGCCGAGCTGTTCGGGCTGCGTGCCGTGTTCGTGGTGGGCGCGCTGCTCATCGGTGGGCTCGTGGTCGCTCGACGCATCGTGACGGACGACGCCATCCGGCTGGCACGCGAGGTGCCGGCGACGAGCACCTGAGCCGACCGTGCGTGGCGTGGTCCGGCACCTGGGCCGGTCCCGGCGTCCGGCTCGGCGTCAACGCCGGGATCGGACTCAGATGGTGTGCAGTCGAAGCCGGATACCCAGCCAGACACCCGCCACCACCGCGGCCCCGAAGACCCAGCCCGCGATGGCGAACGCGGAGATCCCGGACAGCAGTGTGCCGACGGTGCAGCCGAGGGCGACCATGGCGCCCCAGCCCATGAGCACACCGCCGAGGAGGGCCGTGGTCCCGTTCCGGAGGGTCACGCCCGTGATCCGGAAGCGACCCCCGGCGATGGACACGCCGAACGACCCGAGGACCATCGCACCGACGAGCCAGCCGTTGTCCACGAGCAGCTCACCCACCACTGCGACGCAGCCGGAGAAGGCGTCCAGCCCGTTGAGGCGATCCCCGATGAGTCCCGCGTCGGTCATCACGCTGCGGCTGAGCGTGCCCAGCTGCTGTGTCACGCCGAGGGGCGCCACGCGCAGGTAGGCGACGGCACCGATGAGGCCCACGAGGGCACCCGTCACGAGCGCCGGCCAGCGCCACACGAACACGCGTCGATACACCGCGCCGAGCGTCGGGCGGGCGGTCTCGGTCGGCCGGGTCGGTGGCAGCCAGCGCATCAGGAGCAGCGCGAGGACGCCGAGGGCTCCGAGATGGACCACGAGCGCGCCCACGTAGCCGAGCTCGGCGGGCAGCCACATCTCGGGCGCCCGCACGATGGTCGCGAGATACAGCGGCTGCCACGACAGGAAGCCCAGGCCGAACCCCACGAGCGCGCCCAGCAGGCCGATGGGTGCCCGGCCGTATCCCTCGCCCATGCGGTAGAGCAGCGCGCTGATGCAGCCACCGCTGAGCGCCATGCCGACCCCGAAACAGAGGCCGCCGGCGACCAGGACCCAGCTGACGGGGCCGATGAACGCCTGCGCCGGGAGCCGGCCGGTCGACGGGTCGGGCAGGAACATGCCGAACACCACCGCGTACCCCACGCCGCCCACCGCGAGGGCCGCGAGGATGGCGTACGTGGGCGCGCTGTCGCGATGCTCGATGAGGTCGCGCAGGATGCAGAAGAAGCAGAAGCGTCCCCGCGCGAACACGACGCCGAGGGCGGCACCGATGGCGAGCGACGTGGCCGCCGGGACCCCCTGGCCGGGTGTCCCCACGAGCAGCCCCGCGACGACGACCAGCACGACCGCGACGAGGCCGCCCGCCGCCAGGCGCTGGGCGACGACGCGCGTCGAGGGACCGGAGATGCCGACGACCCCGCCCTGGGCGGGGTCGTCGGATGGGGGGACCGCGACGGTCACGGATGGGCGACGAGCGACCGGGCTGGCGCGCCCCGTCGAACGACCCGTGTCGTGACGTCTACTGGCCGCCCCAGACGGTGCCGGCCGGGTTCTCGACGGGCAGGCCCACCGAGTTGCCGTACTCGGTCCAGCTGCCGTCGTAGACCTGGGCGTCATAGCCCAGGATGCGATGGAGCACGAACCAGGTGAGGCTGGCGCGCTCGCCGATGCGGCAGTAGGTGATGATCGGCTGGCTGCCGTCGATGCCCACCGCCGCGTACAGCGCGCGCAGGTCGTCGGGGCTCTTGAACGTGCCGTCCTCGGTCACGTTCTGGCCCCACGGGACGTTGATGGCACCCGGGATGTGGCCCGCCCGGATGGACAGCTCCTGGACGCCCTCGGGCGCGAAGATCTCGCCGCTGAACTCGGCGGGACCCCGGATGTCCACCAGCTGTGCCTGGTCGCTGCCCTCGACCACCGCGAGGACCTCGGGCAGGAACGCGCGCAGGTCGCCATCGGCCTCGGCGGCGGTGAACGAGCCTTCCGCGGGGGTGGGCGGTGCGACCTCGAGCGGTCGGCCATCGGCCTCCCACTTCACGCGGCCGCCGTCGAGGAGCCGGACGTCATCCGCGCCGTAGACGTCGAGCACCCACGCGCCCCACGCGGCGAACCAGTTGTTGTTGTCGCCATAGAGCACGATGGTGGAGTCGTCATTCACGCCCGCCGCGCGCAGCAGCGACTGGATCGACTCGCCGGACGCGATATCGCGCCGCACCGGGTCCACCAGGTCGGTATGCCACGCGACGTTGACGGCACCGGGGATGTGTCCACGGTCATACACGCCGGGCACGACGGACACCTCCAGGACACGCACTGAGGGGTCGTCGAGGTGCTGTTCCAGCCAGTCGGCGGAGACGACGGCGTCGCTGGCCGACGCGGCCGGCGACTGGGCGGCCACCGGCGCAGCTGCTGTGAGGCAGAGCGCAAGGGTGGCGACGATGGTTGCGGGGCGGCGAAGGATCACGGGTCGGTACCTCGGTCGGCAGGGTGGGGTCGGGCAGGGACGGATGCAGGGCGCGCCCATCCCGGGGCGGCGTGGGCTGATCAGCCCAGGGCGGCGACGTCCGTCGCGAGCCGCGGACACCATGGGCTGCCGCCGGCGCTGTGCAGGAGCGCCCGGACCCGGCGCGAAGTCTGGTACATCGATCGGGAAAGTATCATACCGACGCGGTGGTGTCGAGCCCGCATCCGGCCGTGCCGTGACCCGGATCGAGGGGCGAATGGCAGGGTATCCGTGCCGCTGTCGCCCGCGACCACTGCGACACGCCGCCCGGGGCACTCCACCCAGTCCGGCGCTCCACTCGCCATGACACACCGATCGTGGGATGATATGGAAGCCGCATCAGGCTCGGTCGCGCGTGCCCTCGGACACGTGAGGACGGCACGGACGCCGCGATCCTCGCGACGGACCGCGTGGACGCCGCGGCATCCATCCCTGTCCCATGAACGAAGGAGTACACCGCTTGCCCAGGGCAGACATGATCGAGGTCGAGGGCGTGGTCTCGGAAGCCCTCCCGAACGCGATGTTCGGCATCACCCTCCAGAACGACCACAAGATCCTCGCGACCCTTGGCGGGAAGCTGCGGGTCAACTACATCAAGGTGCTTCCCGGTGACCGGGTGAAGGTCGAGCTCTCGCCGTACGACCTGACCCGTGGCCGCATCACCTACCGGATGAAGTAGCGGTCACACAGGACCGCTCCATCCCGCCCGGACCGGCACCCATCCGCCTGGCATGACCGCCGCCACGGGCATCGCCGCTCCGGGTCAGCTCGCGCCCACGGATCCCGACCGCGGCCTCACGGCCGCGGAGGTCGAGACACGCCGCGCCGCAGGGCTGCGCAACACGCCGCCGCCGCCCACGACGCGGACGTACTGGCAGATCGTCCGCGAGAACGTGTTCACGTTCATCAACAACGTGCTGTTCCTGCTGGGCATCGCGCTGGTCCTCGTCGGGCGGCCCATCGACGCGATCGTGTCGGTCGGCGTGATCTCCACGAACATCGTCGTGAGCGTGGTCCAGGAGATCCGCGCCAAGCGCACCCTGGACCGCGTCGCGCTGCTCCACCGGCCCACGGCCACGGTCATCCGCGATGGCGAGGCCACCGAGGTCGCACCCGAGCAGCTGGTCGTGGGCGACCTCCTGGAGGTCGGCGCGGGCGACCAGATCGTGCTCGATGGCCGGATGGCCAGTGGTCGGATGCAGGTCGACGAATCGCAGCTCACGGGTGAATCGGACCTCATCGTCAAGACCCCCGGTGCCGACGTCTACTCGGGCAGCTTCGCGGTCTCCGGGTCGGGTCGATACATCGCCGAGAAGGTCGGCGAATCGAGCCTCGCGAACCAGATCACCTCGGGCGCGCGGACCTTCCGACGCGTCCTGACGCCGCTCCAGCGCGAGGTGTACGTCGCGATCCGGGTGGTGCTGCTCATCGTGGTGTACCTGGAGCTGATGCTCGTGTTCAACGCGGTCATCAAGGCCACGGATCTCGCGGACACGGTGGGGGAGGCGAGCATCCTCGCGAGCCTCGTGCCCAATGGGCTGTTCGTGTCCATCGCCATCGCGTACGCGCTCGCGGCCGTGCGCATCCTGCGGTTCGGAGCGCTCGTCCAGCAGTCGAACGCCGTGGAGTCGCTGAGCCACGTGGACGTGCTGTGCCTCGACAAGACCGGCACGCTCACCGCCAACAAGCTCTCGTTCGATGCGCTCCACCCCCTCGCCGTGGACGAGCCGGAGCTGCGCCGCCGCCTGGGTGCGGCGACCGCCAGCGGCAGCGCCGCGAACACCACGAGCACGGCCATCGCGGAAGGCCTGGATGCGTCACCGCTGCCCATCAGCGCGGAGGTGCCCTTCTCGTCGGCGCGCAAGTGGAGCGCGGTGCTCGTCGATGCGCCGGACGCGCCCGGTGGCCCGATGCGGGGTGTCATCGCCCTCGGCGCTCCCACGATGCTCGAGCGATACGCCCTCGCGGACGGCCAGGACGGTCGACCGACCTGGGGGGCCATCGACCAGCAGGTCACCGAGCTCGCCCGGCAGGGTCTGCGGGTGCTGCTGGTGCTGGGGTCGGACGCCACGACCCTCGAGGATCGGGACGACGACTCCGTGCTGCCGGAGGGCATGATCCCGCTCGGCCTGGTCACGCTCCGCGACGAGCTGCGGGCGGAGGCGAGGGAGGCGCTCGAGGCATTCATCACGGCCGGCGTCTCGCCGCGCATCATCTCGGGCGACGATCCGGAGACCGTGACCGCGCTCGCACGCCAGGCGGGCCTCGGTCCCGAGCTGGAGCTGCTGTCCGGCCCGGAGATCGACACGCTGGACGATATCGAGCTGCGGGCGGCGGTGGAGACCACCACGATCTTCGGGCGCATCACGCCCCAGCAGAAGGAGCGCCTCGTCGACGCGCTCCGCGCCAACGGTCACTACGTCGCCATGATCGGCGACGGCGTCAACGACGTGCTGCCGCTCAAGAAGGCCCAGCTGGGCATCGCGATGCAGAGCGGCTCGCAGGCGACGCGCGGCGTCGCGGACCTGATCCTGACCAACGACTCGTTCGCGGCGCTCGCACCGGCGGTGCTGGAGGGTCAGCGCATCCGCAACGGCATGCAGGACATCCTCAAGCTGTTCCTGACGCGCATCAGCACGGTGGCGCTGCTCATCGTGTCATCGCTCATCGTGGGCATCTTCCCGCTCTCGATCCGCAACGGGTCCGCCGTGACGCTCATGACCGTGGGCATCCCCACGATCCTGCTCGTCATCTGGGCGCGACCGGGACCCGGGCCACGGGAGGGCCTGATGCGCTCGCTGCTCCGGTTCGTGGCGCCGGCTGCCATCCTGTCCAGCCTGCTGGGCATGGTCGCCTTCTATGGCGTCCTCGAGTGGGAGGTGCGCCGGAACATCGACACCATGGAGTACGCGATGGTGCTCGAGAGCGCGATCCCCATGGCCCAGACCGCGGTGACCGCCTTCCTCATCGCCGTGGGCCTGTTCCTGGTCATCTTCGTGGAGCCACCGACCGAGTGGTGGACCGGCGGCACCGAGCTGTCCGGTGACTGGAAACCGACCATCCTCGCGGTCGCCCTGTTGGTCGCCATCCCGCTGCTCCTCAACGTGCCGCTCGTCAACCAGTTCTTCCAGCTGGAGCCGCTGCCGCTCGAGTACGCGCTCATGGTCATCGCCCTCGTGGCGGCGTGGGTGCTGAGCGTCCGGCTCGCGTGGCGTCACCGGCTCATCGAGCGATTCCTGGGAGCCGGCTGACCGAGGCGAGCCGGAGGGGCCGACCAGGTGCGTTCCGGTGCCGCCTATACCACCCTCACGCCCACATGGCGTGCCAGGAGTGGCGCGAGGTCGATGAGCTGCCCGGCATCGATGGTCGCGCCGCGCATCCCCTCGAGCCCATTGACGTGGCCGATGGTCGCGCCCCGCAGGTCGACGTCCGTGCAGGTCGTCCCGGACAGCTCGAGCGTCCCGATGCGACAACCCGGGAAGGCCACGCGTTCGAGACGAGCGCCCGCGAGGTCGAGCGTCGTGATGATGCAGCCTTCGACGCGCACATCGGACCAGCGCGAGCCGCGGCCGTTGAGGTCATCCACCTTGCCGCCCCGGAGCTGGACAGAGACGAGGTCGGCATCGAACAGCTCACCCGAGCCGATGCGCATCCGCTCGAGGAGCACATCCCGCCACAGGCTCTGCGCAGCGCGGAGGGACGTCGCGAACCCATCGCTCATGCGCGATCCCACGATGCGCGCGCCGCGCAGGGTCGCGCCAGTGAGGACGGGTGTCTGGAGGACGCATCCCGTGAGGGCGATCCCGGTCAGGTCCCGATCGGTCAGGTCCGCGGACACCCATCGCTCGGCGGCGCGCTCGTCCTGCGCGACGAGCAAGCCGTGGTCGGTCGCGTCCACGACCCGTGGCTCACTGAACGCCAGGCGCGGTGCCCTCGGATCGGCGGGGCCGGGTGGCTGGGATGACACGCGTCGACACTAGCGCCTCGCGGCGACCCTCGCGATCGCGGCCACGAGGGCCCACGTCTGCGCCTGGGGCACCGGCGTGGTGCTGGACTCGATGGCCGTGAGCGCCGGTACCGGCAGGTCGAGCTCCCTACCGAGGTCCGCCAGCGTCACGCCATACTGGAGGCGAAGCGCCCGCAACACGGCGCCGTCCCGGCTCGGCGGTGCTGGGGCCGGCACGAACGGGACCGCTCTGCGACGCACGGAGGGTCGCTCATCCTCTTCCTCCTCGTCGTCCATGAGGGCGGCGATGAACAGGTCCTCGATGTAGTCGTCATCGTCCACCGGGCCGTGTCCCTCCCGTGCATCCGGTCGCGACGGCTGACGTCCACGACCGGCACGGCCCAGCATCACGCGTGGCCGTGCCAGCTCGCGTGTCACCACGTCGGGATCCGTCGACCGCTGTCGATCCCGCCAGGCACGGGAGGGACAAATAGAACACATGTGCTATCGTGCGCGAGTGACGGGCCGGGATCAGCGCTCCACGAACCGTGCCTACTACCGACGTCACCGGGCGCGAGAGATCGCGCGGGTCCGCGCGCGACAGGACGCGACCCGGGACTTCTTGCGAGGGCTCCGCGAGACACCATGCGCCGACTGTGGCGGCGTTTTCGAGGCACATCAGATGGACTTCGATCACCGCGACGTCGGCACGAAGGCGTTCCGCGTGACGGAAGGTCGGGTGATGCTTGCCTCACGCGCTCGGCTGGTGCTCGAGGTCGGGAAATGTGACGTGGTCTGTGCCAACTGCCACCGGATCCGCACGATGCGACGCGATGACCCATCTGCACGGCGGGTCCCCGATGCGTCCGCCGAGCTCGTCCGGAAGCGACCCTACTGGCGCTCCCAAGCGCAGCTCCTCGACGGGATCAAGTCCAGGCCATGCGCGGACTGCGGTGGCCGGTTCCCGCCATGCGCCATGGACTTCGACCATCGGGACCCTGACACCAAGCGGATGGCTGTCAGTCGGATGATCGGGCGGGCGGGGACCACGACGATCATGGCAGAGGTCGCGAAGTGCGATATCGTGTGCGCGAACTGCCATCGCGCTCGGACGTATGACCGACGCGAGGCGGGTCTCGGGCGGGAGTAGCTCAGTTGGTGGAGCGCCAGCCTTCCAAGCTGGATGTCGCGGGTTCGAACCCCGTCTCCCGCTCCAACCCTTCCTTCAGGACGGCGTCTGCCGGTCGAGGGCGTCCCTGACCTGTTGCTGGACGCTCTCTGGCAGGTGGTCGAAGCGGATCCGCTCGCCAGGTCGTTCGCCGTGGGCTGCCACGGTCCAGGTCGCGTCCGCTGACGACTCCCCGCCCGGTCGACCGACGGCCAGCACCTCGATGAGCTCGCAGGCCGGGCTGGCTGACCGTCGTGCGAGGTCCGGGAACACGATGGTGTAGCGGTCCGGTCCGTCGACGCCACGGTCGTAGGCCTCGACCCGGCCGAGTGCCCCGAGCGTCTCGTCGTCCGCCACCTCGCTCACCGCGTGTCTCCCCGAGGGTGGGCCCGACCGGATCGCCAAGCCACGTCCCACCCACGGTACGCCATCCGGCGATCGCGATCAGTCGGTGACGCGTCGTCCGCCGCTGATCTCGGAGGTCTCGGCGCGGACCAGGTCCGTCGCGGTCGCGGTGATGACGGTGCCCAGCGCGAGCCGCGCCCCGATCCGGTATCGCCAGCTGACCTTGCCGTCCTGACCGGTCGTGACCTCGATGGCGCCGAGATAGGTCCGTCCCTCCGGGTCCCCCGCGCTGTTCTGGAACAGCTCGATGCGATACGCCTTCGAGCGACGTGACGTGAGCAGTCCCTCGATGGTGGTGCGGGCGTTGCCGACGACCGCCGAGACGACGCGGGGCTTGTTCTGGAGACGGTTCGGCCCGCCATCCGCGTCCGGTGCCCGGTCATTGGGCGTGGTGCCGTCCGCGCCCAGGTCGATGCCGATGCCGGCGTTGCCTGTGATGGAGTTGCCCAGGATGCGCACGGACCGAGGCGTGAGGTCCAGGCTGGGGCTGCTGATGCGCAGCAGGCTCACACCCGCCCCGCCGTTGTGGGCGATGACGTTGCCCTGGCCGGTGGACTGGCCGCCGATGAGATGCCCTCGGGAGCCGGTCACGAACACGCCGTCGCCGCGATTGGGGAGCGCGCTCCGCCCGTCCCGCGTGGTGCCGATGAGGTTGCCCTGCACGACCGCGTCACGCGCCGCGATCCCGAGGCTGATACCCGCGCTGTCGTTGCCGGCGATGAGGTTGCGATCGGCCCGCGCGACGGAGCCGATGCGCACATCCCTGGCATTGACGAGGATGCCCGAGCCGGTGTTGCCGCGGTCCAGCGCGCCGGTGCGGTCCACGCCCACCCACGTCCCCAGCACGCGGCTGCCATCCGAGCCCGCGGACAGCTGGATGCCCCGCGCGAAGCGGCTGACGACGATGCCCCGGATGGTTACCGGCGCCGTCGCCTGGAGGCCGGCGACACTCCCTGCGTCCGTGCCCAGGAGGATGATGCGCATCCGCGCGTCGGTCCCCGAGGCGCTCGCGTTCGCGGTGGCACCGGACTGCGTGGTGCCGTCGATGACGAGCGGCGCCGTGATGGTGGGCAGCGCCGACCTGGGTCGGATGGTCTTCCACGCGTTGCTGCCCGTCGTGATGTTGAACCGGATCCGGTCCTGGTCCGGGCTGGCGTTGGCCTCCTGGATGGCGGCACGCAGCGTGCAGCGACGCGCCGCGGTGGTCTGGCCCTGGGTCTCGCACTTGCCATCCCCGGGTTTCCGGTCGGGTTTGTCACCCGTGGAGCGGACGGTGAACGTGGCACCGGCCGCGGCCGCGGGCACGGTCGACACGAGCGACGCGGACGCGGCGAGGACCGTGGCGATGGTGAGGGGCGCGACAGCCAGGGACGAGCGTGCGATGCGCATGAGGACCTCCTCCCTCGACCCTACCCCGGCGCTCGCGCCAGGACACCCAAGGGAGGGTGGTGGATCGGTTCAGGGTCCTTCACGAACCAGGGCTGGATGGGGCCCGAGCCGGGCGCCGGCGCACGACCCGGACGTCGCGGTCGTCAGTCGGGCGTGGTCCGACGCACGATGCGCCAGACGAGGTCGACCACCCGTCTGCCGATGGCCAGGTCCGTGTCCAGGATGTCGAAGTGGGTGGTGCCCGCATCGAGCAGCTCCAGCCTCGCCCGGTAGCCATGGCGACGCAGGGCGCGATGGAGGTTCGTGGCGTGCCCCACGCCAAGGAAGGGGTCCCGACGCTCGAAGATGATGCCCACCTCCAGGCCGGGATTGCCGCCCATGTGGGTGTAGATGGTGGCGCGTCGCCAGACCTTCGGGATCTCGGCGTATGTGCCCCCGACGAACACCTGGTCGATGCGGTAGCTCTTGTGGATGGTCGACACGCCCGCGACGTGCACGAATCCATCCGGCAGGGACGCCTTCATGGGGAGGTTCGCATGGCACGCGGCCCGGTTGCCACCGAACGTGTCACCGGCCAGCGCGACCATCATGCCCACGTAGCCGCCCATGGAGTGACCCACGAGGACCACGTGGTCCGGGTCGCCGCCGTAGCGCGTCGCGGTCGCCCGGGCATAGCGGATCGCGCAGGCGACATCCTCGATCGCCCCCGGGAATCCCTTGGTGTAGGCAGGCCGCACACCCCGATAGTCGACGTTGTAGACGACGGCGCCCTTGCGAGCGAGCGCCATCGCTACCTCCGCCATGTCCCGCTGGGTCCGAGGGCGACCATGGATGGTCACGATGACCGGCCAGGGGCCCCGCTTCGATGGGTAGAGGATGTTGGCGCGGTTGATGCAGCCCTTGGCGTGCTCGCCACACGCCTGGCGGTCCATGTAGGCGACGCCCGACCGGGTGCGGATGGTGCCCGGGTCACGCGTGGCCCGGGGCTTCGCCGTCCGGGTCGGCCTGGGGGTCCTGGACGGCTTCGGTGTCCGCGTGGCCGATGGCTTCGGGGTGCGCGTCGCCGATGGCTTCGCCGTCCGGGTCGCCTCCGGCTTCGGCGTGCGCGACGGCGTCGGTCTGGGGGTGCTGGTGGGCTGCGGTCGGATGGTGGCGGATGGGTCGGGTCCGTCGGGCTCCCGATCGATGACGCCCTCGATCGCGCCGCCGAGCGATGCGAGGCCGACGTGGTGCCACGCCGGCAGGTCCGCCTGCGCCGAGACGGTGGGGCTACCCGGCTCGGGCGTCGCGGCCAGGGTGCCCGGGACCGCGATCGCGATGGCCAGCAGGGCGACCACGATGGCGTGGAGCCGGCGTCCCCTGTCGATCATGTGCTCGGAGTGTCGGAGGCGCTGTCGTCGCCGTCCGGTGTCGACTCGAGCGCCATCAGCTTCTCGATGCGCCGCACGTGACGACCACCCTGGAACTCGCCCTCGATGAAGGCGCGCACACAGGCGAGCGCGACCTCCGTGCCCAGGATGCGCGCACCCATCGCGAGCATGTTCGCGTCGTTGTGCTCACGACCGAGCCGTGCCGTGACCGGGTCGGCCGCCTCGACGCAGCGGATGCCCCGGATCTTGTTGGCCGTGATCTGCTCGCCGGTCCCGCTGCCACCGAGCACGATGCCGAGGTCCGCGTGACCGGCCGCTACGGCACGCGCCGCGGGTGCGATGACGTCCGGGTAGTCCACGGGCGTGGTGTCGTGGGTCCCCAGATCGACCGCCTCATGGCCGGCGGCCGCGAGCAGGTCGAGGATGGGTGCCTTGAGGGGGAAGCCGGCGTGGTCGGCCGCGACGACGATGCGCATCGCTGCGGAGGATACCCAAGGCGGCGCTGATGTCCTGCATCCGTGGGGTCGGGGCGACGCAAGCACGCTCCCGACGGGTGCGCGACCATCCGATGCATGCCCTGCATCGATCGCCATATCCGGATCGACGCGCCGCCCGACGTGGTGTGGAGCGTGCTCATCGACCTGCCTCGTCAGCCGTCGTGGATGCGCGACCTGCGCGACCTGCGCATCGAGACACCCGGGCCGCTCCGGGTCGGCGGTCGGGCGACGGCGGTCGTGCGCGTGTTCGGCCTGTCCCAGCCCGATCCGATCGAGGTCGTGGCGCTCGATGCCGGCTCGCGGTACGCCATCCGCCATCTGGGGCCCGTGGCAGGGACGGGTGAGTTCCGGCTCTGGCCGATGGACGACGGTCGTGCCACGCACGTGCGCTGGCGCGAGGACCTGCACGTGACGGTGCATGCCGTGCCGGTCCTGCCGCGGCTGTTCCGGGTGCGGGTCGTGGGTCGTCCGGCACGCCTGGCGGCGCGGATCCTGGCACGCATCGCCGACCCGCTGCTCGTGGTGCCGCTGACCATCGTGTTCCGATCCGACCTGCGCAACCTGCGGGAGACGGTCGAGGCGTCGGTGGGGGACCAGGGTGCCGATCGGGGTGCGAGGGACGCTCCCTGAGAGCCGTCTGTGATCGGTCTGAGAGCGACGTCGGACCTGCGCGGTGTGGACCGCGCGCGCCGCGATCGCAGGTAGCGCCTTCACAAGCGCCACGACCGTCGCTATAGTCTCGCGATCCTCGGACGGCACCATCGAAGGGAGGAGGGTGCGCGTTCCCGGTCCGGTCATGACCCGGCCGGCCGTGCCGTGCACATCGAGCTCCGACGATCGTTCCCGTCCGTGCGTGACATCCAGGTCCGGCGGAGGTTCGTTCATTGGCCTATACCGATCGGGGGATCACCTGCGTCGACTGCGGCATGGAGTTCGTCTTCACCGCGGGTGAGCAGGAGTTCTATGCACAGCGTGGTTTCAGCGAGCCACCCAAGCGGTGTGCGAGCTGTCGCGCAGCGCGCAAGACCCAGCGCAACGCGGGCGGGGGGTTCGCGGGCGATGGAGATGGCTCATCCGGGGGGTATGAGCGGTCATCGGGAGGATATGGCGGATACGCCGAGCGGCGTCCCCGCGAGATGCATTCGGCCGTCTGTGCCGAATGCGGGCGAACGGCCCAGGTCCCGTTCCAGCCGACCGGCGCGCGGCCGGTCTATTGCAGCGACTGCTTCCAGAGCAAGCGCTAGCACGTCGGCGCCGCGGGACGGGTCACCCGCGGCGGTCGACCTTCCTCGTCCATGGCGACCCGCGGTGCCTCGGGCCGACCGGCCATGCGCGCCGCGTGCGTGGGCGTCCATCGTGCGTGGCATCGATGGCCCGCGTCTGGTGACGTCGCTCGGGGACGATCCATCCACGATCGCCCGGTGATCCGCTGGTAAGTGGCCGTCGCTACCGTTCGCTGCCTCGCGACGCCAGAGGAGCGTCGCCCAGGAAGGCACACGGATGGAGAGCCATGGACATCGGATCGTCGCCCGTCTTCCAGCGCGCCCTGCTGCTGCCCCTCCCAGCGATGCTCGCGGTCCTCATCGTGACCGCGTTGCTCCTGCTCGTCGGGGTCGTCGTGCTCGGCGGCATCGTCCCGCACCCGGCGGACGGTGAGCCACTGCTCGCGCCATTCCGGTGGGACTCGATCCGTCGGAACGCCTGACGCGGACGCGCCGGTGACCCCGGCAGTCCCAGGGTCGGTACCATCCATGGTGTGTCCGAGCCTCCGTCCAGCGACCCGCGGCCCACCCCGACCGACCAGGAGACGGGCGCCGGGCCGTCCGGGGCCGTCGAGCCACGACGACCGTCGCTCGCGCCGGTCGTCGTCGTGGCCGGATTCATGGTCGTGGCCATCACCCTGGTGCTCATCGGCGCGCAGCGGTCGGGTGCGCCGCCGCCCTCCGTCCGCATCGACCGTCCGGGCACCCCGGCATCCCCGCGGCCGGTCGTGATCCTGATGCGGGACTTCCTGTTCGACCCCACGCCGTTCGTGCTCGTGGCGGGTGAGACGGTGGCCATCACGGTCATCGACGCGGGCCTGGAGCCACACGAGATGGTGCTCGGCGATGCTGCCGTCCAGGCCGCCTGGTCGGCCGCGAATGCCGCGGCGACGCCCCCGGCGCCGTTCGCGACCCGACCGCCCGCGAGCGTCGCACCGGATGTGGGCGGCGTGCGCGTGTGGCTCGACCAGGGCCAGAGCGAGACGGTGATCTACGAGGTGCCCGTGGACCAGGAGCTCCAGCTGATGTGTCACATCCCCGGGCATATCGAGCAGGGGATGATCGGACGCGTCGAGCTGCGCCCAGCGCCCGAGGTCGGGCCGAGCGGCGCGCCCTGACCCGCCGAGGTCGCCGAGGACGGACGGGAAGCGGTCGAGCCTCCGCGACGAGGGTCAGGCCCCTGATGGCGATGCTCCTCGATCGTCTCGGCCACCGATACCTGGCCCGACGTCCCTGCCACCGATACCTGGCCAGATGCCCGACCGGTTGCGCACCTGCCGGGCCATCGAGGCGACTTCCTGGCCAGATGCCCGACTGGTGGAGCGATCGGCGATCCCCCTGAGCGTGGGCACGACAGCCGGGCTCGACGCGGCCCGACACGTGGCCGACCAGTCGGACCATCTGGCAGGGATCCTCACCCGGAGGGCGTCGGGGATGCATCGGCACGCGTATGCGCCCGGACGGCGTCGGGATGCGTCGGCACGCGTGTGCGTGGGTGGGCACATCGGAGCACGAGCGTGCACGATAAGATGTCGAGGTCGCCGGGCCGACCCTGTCGACGCATCGAGACCATATCCCACCGTCCGGCGGACGGGTCCATCGGAGGCAACAGTCATGGCCTACGTCATCAGCGAGCCGTGCATCGACGTGATGGACCAGTCGTGCGTGTCCGTCTGCCCCGTCGACTGCATCCACTTCGAGCAGGGCACGGACCGGATGCTGTCCATCGATCCCGATGAGTGCATCGATTGCGGGGCCTGCGAGCCGGAGTGCCCGGTGAACGCGATCTATCCCGAGGACTCGCTGCCCGCCGAGTGGGCCGGGTACACCGAGCTGAACGCTCGCTGGTACAAGGACAAGGGGTCGGCGCGGGCGACGGTCGACGAGTGGAAGCCCGCCTAGCCCCGTGCGCTGATGCGCGCCTGAGCGGCCTGACGGCCGTGGGCTCGCGGTTACGAGGCCGCTCGCTGACGCGCTGATCAGTCGCGGGCGAGGATGGCGCTGACGATGCGACCGATGCTCGGCCGCACGCCGTACAGCAGGAGCGTCGCGCGGAACACGCGCGCGGAGGCGATCGTGGCGAGCACCACGAACACCGTGAGGCTCACCAGGGACAGTACGACCAGCCCCACCGGCACGGTCGGTGACAGCGCGAGGATCATGAGCATGGCCGCGGTCGCGGTCACCGGGATGATCGCGAGCACGGTGACCACGGGCGACTGTAGGTCGGTCAGGAACAGGCTGCTGAAGATGATCGGGATGACGGCCACGAAGCCGAAGAAGCCGGAGTACTGCTGCGCCTCGCGGTTGCCCGGCGCGATCGCACCGATGGCTGCGAACACGGCACCGAAGGCGAGATACCCGAGCACGAAGTAGACGACCGCCAGGATGATCATGGCCGGCGAGATGGCGAGGTCACCGAGGCCGCCCACCTGTGACCCGATGAGGGGCAGCGCGACGAGTGCAGCGGCGATCCAGATGAGCACCTGGGTGAGACCCGCCGCACCCAGCCCGATGATCTTGCCCGCCATGAGCGGCAGGGACGGCACGGAGCTCAGGAGGATCTCCACGACCCGGTTCTCCTTCTCCTCGGTCACCGACTGGAGGAGATAGCCGCTCGTGATGAAGATGCTCATCACGAACAGGAGCGTGAACGCGAAGGGCACGATGGCGCTCGCCACCATGGCCGCGTCCGAGGTCGCAGCCGCATCGTCGAGGGTCACGGCCTGGATGCGGACCGGCACGATGACCCGTGTCACCGTCTCCGGCGGCACTCCTGCGGGGAGGAGCAGGCCGGCACGGAGGGTCGCTGCCAGGAGCTGCGTCTGCTCTTCGCGACGCTGTGCGTCCCCCAGGCTGAACGCGCTGGAGCCACCCGTGACGCGTTCCACATCCGGCTGCGTCGGCCAGGTGGCGGGGACGCGGTAGAACTCGTGGATCTCGCCGGCACGGAGCGCTGCCTCGGCCTCCGCCTCGCTCATGATGCGGACCGCGCCCGGTGTCTCGACGGTCGACAGGTCGACGCTCGAGGCGTCCACGATGACGATGGGGCTGGTGCCGGTGATCGGTCCGGTGGTGGTGCCCCCGCCCAGCACCGCAGACAACCCGAACAGCGCCAGGAAGCCGATCGGCAGCAGCAACGTACCGAAGATGTAGCCCCGCCGACGCACCGTGCGCAGATAGTCACGACGCGCCACGATCGTGGCGAGCCGCAGGAACCCGGCGCCCTCAGCAGCATGATCGGTGGCCGGCATCGGGCCACTCATGCCACGGCCGCCGCGCGTGGGTCGCCCGCGACCGCGCGCAGGAAGACCTCGGACAGGTCGGGCGCATCGAGCGAGAAGCGCTCCACGATGGCATCGGTGGCGGCGAGCTCCCGGAACAGGTCCTGCGCGGTCGCGCCGTCGCGCAGCAGGAACCGGATCCGGCCGTCCATGGGGGAGATGTGGCTCACGCTCCGGTACAGCGTCGCGTCCGTGGGCACGCCCTGGCCGATGACCTCCACGGCCCCGTCGCTGAAGGCCCGCCGGATGTCCGGCACGGTGCCGTAGAGCACCCGCCGACCGCCATCGATGAGCAGGATCCGGTCACACAGGGTCTGGGCGTCGCCCATGTCGTGGGTGCTCATGACCACCGCCGCACCCCGCTCGCGCTGAGAGAGCAGGACCCCCTTGAGCAGCTCGGCGTTGACCGGGTCCAGGCCCTGGAACGGCTCGTCCACGATGAGCAGGTCCGGCTCGTTCATCACGGTCGCCATGAGCTGCGCCTTCTGGTGCATGCCGCGCGACAGCTCGGCGGCCTTCTTGCGCAGCGAATCACCGAGGCCCACCTGCTCCAGCAGCTCCGTCGCCCGGGCACGGCTCTCGGACAGGCGCATGCCCCGCAGCGCGCCGAAGTAGGTGAGCGTGTCCACGACCGGCACGTCCCGATACAGGCCCCGATCCTCCGGCAGGTAGCCGATGCGGGACTGCCGGGCCACGCCCGGCTCGCCACCCAGGACCGAGATGCGGCCCCGGTCCGGCCGGATGATGTCGAGGATCATGCGCATCGTGGTGGTCTTGCCGGCCCCGTTGGGCCCCAGGAAGCCCAGCAGCTCGCCGCGCCGGACCTCGAACGAGAGACCCTGGACGACGTCGACCCGTCCGAACCGCTTCCAGATGTCATCCACCACGACCGCCTGGTCGACGGCAGCGGAGGTCGCGACGGTCGAGGTCATCCGGCGCAGCCTACACGAGGGCCGAACGACGGGTCCCGGGGCGATGGGAGGCTGACGACGCTCCCTCCTGGTCCGCGCGAAGCTGACGACCGGTCCGTGGCGGCAACGAGCCGATGCCGCGCCCGTGCGGTCCGCGCGCATCGGTGGGACGATCGGGGCATGCGCATCGTGTCCCTGCTGCCTGCCGCGACCGAGATCGTGTTCGCCCTGGGTCTGGGTGATGAGCTCGTGGGCCGGTCATCCGACTGCGACCACCCCGCGGAGGCGCTCGAGGTACCCGTGGTCGCCTGGTCCATCGACGATCCAGCCGGTCCCGACACGACCGACAGCCTGCCGTCCGCGCTGCTCGAGGGCACGCCCGACGCGCTGGCACGGACGTCCCACCGACTGGTCCCCGCGGTGCTCGCCGATGCGCGACCGGACCTCATCCTCACCCAGCGGTTGTGCCGCGTGTGCGCGGTCCATGTCGACCAGGTGGAGCGGGTGGTCCGCGACCTGGGCATCGACACGACCATCGTGGCGCTCGAGGCGTCCACCGTCGAGGGCGTGTTCAACAGCATCTCGACCGTGGGTGCGTTCGCGGAGGCGGAGGACGAAGCGGTGGGTCTCCTGGAGATCCTGCGGCATCGGCTCGCGGCCATCGAGGACCGGGTGCTGGAGCGCCGTCTCGCGGGGATCGCGCCACCGCGCGTCGTGATCCTGGAGTGGATCTCGCCGCCATTCTCGGCGGGCCACTGGGTCCCCGAGATGGTGCGGCGTGCCGGCGGCTGGGACCTGCTGGGCGTGGAGGGGATGCCGTCGGTGGAGATCACCTGGGAGCGATTGCGCGAGGTGGATCCGGAGCGCGTGATCCTCGCGCCCTGCGGGCTGGACGCGGCGCAGGCCGTGGCGGCGTTCCACGAGGCCGATGTGCCCGCCTGGGTGCCGGAGCTGCCGGCGTTCGCGGCGGACCGACTGGTCGCGGTCGACGGCGGTGGGCTGCTGAGCCGACCGGGCCCCCGCATCGTGGACGGCATCGGCATGCTCGCGGAGGTGTTCGACCCGCACGGGCTCGATGGCGCCGCACCACCGGGCTCCTGGCGCCGGGTCGCGGGTGCGTCGCGGGAGCGTGGTCGCTGATGCCCTTCCGGGCGACCTTCGACTGCCTGTGGTGTGGCCGCTCCTGGCAGGCGAGGGACGAGGGCGACCTGACCGGCTGGGCGATGCTGTGCGCCGAGTGCGTCGACCGGGCGCAGGACAACGGTTTCCTCCGATACCGGGTCCGCGCGGCCCTGCGCGAGCGGTCGGGCGGGGGAGGGACGACCACGAGCGCGGCACGGACCGCGGGCGCGGCACCGACGGAGGGCGGAGGGGTGGCGCCCGGGCGTCGATCCGGGCAGCCGCTGGCGATGGCCGTCGTACCCATCCCGTCGGCCGCGCCTGGCCTGTCGCCCATGCCTGGGCCGTCGGCCGTGTCCGGGGCGGGGGGCCCGGCTGCCCCGCCGGTCGCCCCGGCTCCGCCGATCACCCCGGCTCCGCCGATCACCCCGGCTCCGGCAGCCGCCCCTGCCCCATCGGTCGGTATCGGCTCCGACGACTGGTACCTGCGACGTGGTCGGTTCGCACGTGGCCCCGCCCTCGACCTCGCCTGGCACGCGGAGCTGGATGAGGTCACCGCGTGGCTCGACGGCCAGCCACTGAGCGGCAGCATCGTGGAGCTCGCGGCGGGGACGGGCTGGTGGTCACCGCTCCTCGCGGGCAAGGGCGAGCTGTCCGTGTACGACGCATCCGCCGACGCGCTCGATCGCGCCCGTGACCGTCTCGTGGCGCATCGACTGCGCGCCCACCTGCATGTCCGCGACCGGTGGGCCGAGCCCGACCGACCCGTGGACGGCGTGGTCCTCGCGGCGACGCTGTGGCAGCTGGACGACCATCGCGCGGATGCGGCACTCGCCCTCGCGGGTCGCTGGCTGCGACCTGGTGGCCGCCTGGTGGTCATCGAGCCGCGTCCCGACCCGATGACCGGGCCGGTGGGCGCCACCGCTGACGAGACGCACGATCCGGGGATCCCTGACCGCGACGCCGGCTGGCTCGACGCGGCGCTGCAGCGTGCCGGCCTGCGACCCGAGACCCTGCGTGCGACCGCCCGCTTCTTCCTGCTGGGGGCCGCCGTCAGACCGGCTTGAAGCGGACCGTCCCGCGCACGGGGTCGCGCGACACCTGGTATCGCTCGAGGCGGAAGGAGGCGTACATGACGCCCGCCAGCCGCGCGGCATCGTGGTGACGCGGCAGCCGGAGCGCGGCCAGCGCCTGCTCCCGCGAGTCCCAGAGACACAGGGACAGGCACGCACCCCGCTCGTCTGGTGTGCCCTTGAAGTAGCAGTGGAGGCCACCGGACAGGCGCGCCTCGATGTGGGCGAGGTCGTCGAACTCGGTCAGCAGCTCCGCGTCCGCGCCGGCCCGTCGGATCGAGCGGAAGACCACGAGGTACCACGGACCAGCCCCGGCGTCGGCCAGGTACGCCGTCCAGTCGAAGCCGTCGCCGATGGGAGCCGTCGCGTGGTCCATGCGCCGGACGCTGAGCTGCCCCCGGATGGGGCTGCCCGGCGCCGCGTGGAAGCCCGGTGCGCTGATGGTGGTGTCGCGCCGGACGCGGTCGCGGGGCGACCCCGGTGCCGACGTCGGGAGGAGGGACTCGGTCATGCGGTCTCCGCTCGATCGTTCGCTCGCAACCACGGGCGAACGAGGTGCTGGATGACCGGCTGGGCACTTCCCGGTCGGGACCGGCGGATGATATCGCATAAAGCCCATCGACATGATAGGGATATCGTCCGAACGATGGTCGTCCGACCGATGGATGAGGACCGCCGCCACCCCGGGAAGGTGGGCCTCGGCGTATGCTCCAGCCATGATCGACCTCGCGACCTCGCTCGGCCGTCTCGGTGCGTGGGGCCACCTGGATACGTTGGCGGCCCCTGACCTGCATGCGTACGCGCAGCGGATCGCGGAGCTGGGATATGGAGCCCTGTGGGTGCCCGAGACCGTGGGCCGGGAGCCCTTCGCGCTGCTCGGCGCGATCAGCACCGATGTCGGCTCGATGTGGCTGGGCACGAGCATCGCGTCCATCTGGGCCCGTGACCCGATGGCGGCCCGCATGGGCGCCCAGACGCTCCACGAGCTCACCGGTGGACGGTTCGTGCTGGGTCTCGGCGTGTCGCACCCGCACCTGGCCCAGAAGCTCCGGGGTCACACGTATGACCGGCCGCTGACGCGGATGCGGGAGTACCTCGAGGCGTACCGGCGGATGCCCTACATGGGCCCGCGGCTCCCCGGCGAGGCGTCACCCACGGAGCCGTCGATCCTGCTGGCGGCGCTCCGGGAGCGGATGCTGGGCCTGTCGGCGACCGCCGCCGATGGCGCGTTCCCGTACCTCGTCACGCCGGAGCGCATCGCGTGGATGCGTGGGATCCTCGACGCGGCGACGACCGGGACCACCGACACCGCCGATGGCATCGCCGCGGATGGTGCGGGCGATGTCGACGTGGTCAGGCCCGAAGGTCGACCGTTGCTCGCCGTGACGCTCGCGGTCGTGCTCGGCGACGCGACGGCCGCACGCGCCGCGGCACGCGCCTACCTGGTGCCGTATCTCCGGGCGCCCAACTACCAGGCGAGCTGGGAAGCACAGGGCTTCGCGGCGGCCGACTGGGAGCAACCGGGCTCCGACCGACTCATCGACGCGATGATCGCGTGGGGGACCGAGACGGACATCCGGACACGTATCGACGAGCTCCATGCGGCCGGCGCCGACCACGTGGCCATCATCCCGCTCCAGCCCGATGGCACGACCCAGCATCTCGCCACCCTGGAGGCGCTGGCACCCGCGCGTTGACCGGCCATCGGCGGTGTTCCCTGGACCGCGACCGGTCGGGATCGTCCGTGTCCGCTATGGCGCCATGACCAGCGGGTCGGGCAGGAGCTCGCCGGTGCGCAGGTCGAGCACCCGCCAGGTCGAGCCGGTCGGCATGGGTCCCTCGTCGTCGGGCACCCAGAGCAGCGCCCACGGCGCCTCACCCGATCGTCCGAGGACGTGACGCAGCGACAGGGCGTCCTCGTCATAGGGCTCCTCGCGGAGGACGCGGAGCACCTCACCGGTGTCGCGATCGGCGATGACGATGCGATAGATGGAGGCGTCGGTCGTGAAACCACTGAGGAGCAGGGTGCCGTCCGGCAGGAACCAGCCGCCCCCGGTCCGGTCGATCGTGTCGGTGGCGATCTCGTGCATCTCCCCTGTGGCGACCTCGAGGGCGACCCACGGACGCATGCCATCCTCCGTCTCGTCGAGGTGTCCGATCAAGTGACGCCCATCGGTGGTCGTCGAGTGCAGCGGCCCCGCCTCCGTAACGTCCCCGGTGACGGTGTCGAGGATGTCGACCATGCAGGGCTGCCCGCCACCGTCCGGACACGACCACGACGCGAGATACCGTCCATCGGGCGACCAGCTCAGCTCGTTCCTGGACGTGTCGGGTCGTCCCTGGCCCGGGATGGCCATCGTGCGGCCTGCGGCATCGACGCGTCGCACCCCCCGGTCCTGGCCATCAGGCCCCTCCGGAGCAGTGACATAGAGCGCCTGGCCATCGGGGGCAGGTGTCACGGCCCATGGTCGGCGGGCGAACCGCACCAGATCGGTCCGCTCGCCGGTGCGTGGGTCGACGAGGAAGGTCTGGAATCGGCCATCGGCGGTCTCGAACCAGCCAGCGACATGCCCGAAGGCGGTCTCGACCTGTGCGGCGCCAGGGATGTCGAGCACCGTGCGCATCCCGCCGTATGATCCAAAGATCCAGCCTGAGCCCGCGTCGTCCGCCTCCACCCACAAGGTGGCGTCGAGCGCCTCCTCGAGGGTCATGGGAACGGGCGTGGGCCATGGCTCGGTCGACGCTGGGTCATGGCTCGGTGACGCGCCGGTCGTCGCCGCTGGCGTGGCCGCGACCAGCGCGACGACGACCAGGAGGCGGACCAGCCGCCTCGCACCGCAGGTCATGGTGATCGCTGACATCACACCGGATGACGCGCGACGGGCACGGTCGTCACACGGAGACACGCGTCGACACTGGTGAGGGGATCTCGATAGCCGGGTTCAGCTGACGGGCATCGAGGTCGCCAGGGCCTCGACCACCTCTGCCCCGGGCAACCGGGCGAGCAGCTCGCCCGGCAGGATCAGCTTGGAGGCCCGGATCCCGCTACCGATGATGATCGCGGGGATCGCGGGCACCCGTCCGTCCACGAGCACGCGCCAGTCGGTGGGCAGGCCGATGGGTGTGATGCCGCCGTACTCCATCGTGGACCCGGCGACCGCCTCCTCGTGGTGCATGAAGGACGCCTTGCGCACATCCAGCAGACGCTTGATGACGTGGTTGACATCGGCGCGGGTATCGGCCGGGACCGCGGCAGCCGCCACGCGCGTGACGCCGTCGCGCGTCCCCGCGACGAGCACGCAGTTGACCGACGCGCCGAGCGGCAGCCGATGTGCCGCGACGAGCGCGGCGGTGTCCGCCAACGCGGGATCGATGGCCGCGACCCCGACTACGTCCCGCACGGCGGGCTCCGTGACCATCCAGGCGACGAGCGCCGCGTGGGTCGTGACCGCGAGCAGCTCCGGGTGGTCGATCGCAGGTCGCCAGTCGAGGTCGCCCAGGGTCGGCAGGGTCACGTGGTCTCCAGTCTCCGTGGCATGGCGCGCGCCGCCTATACTCCGGCGCGTGTCACTCAAGGATGTCACCGTCGCGACCATCGGCACGGGCGTGATGGCCGAATCGATGATTACCGGGCTGCTCAAGGCCGCTGAGGTCACGCCCGAGCGGGTCATCGCGAGCCATCCGCGCCCGGAGCGGCGCGACCATCTCACCACGACCCACGGCATCCGCACGACGGCCTCCAACGTGGAGGCGGTCCAGGCGGCGGACGTCATCGTGCTCGGCATCAAGCCCCAGATGCTCCGCCGCGTGGGGGCCGAGCTGGCACCCGTCCTGCGTCCCGAGCAGCTGGTCATCAGCGTCATCGGTGGGGCCACCACGGCCGCGCTCGCCAACGTCCTGCGCCACCGCGCGCTGGTTCGGAGCATGCCCAACACCCCTGCCCAGCTGGGCCGAGGCATGACGGTCTGGTACGCGACACCCGAGGTGGGGGCGCAGCGACGCGCCCAGGCGGCCGCGCTGCTGTCGACGCTCGGTCATCAGCTCGAGGTGGAGGACGAGAAGTTCGTGGCCATGGCCACCGCGGTGAGCGGCACCGGGCCGGCGTACGTGTTCCTGGTCATGGAGGCGCTCATCGACGCGGCCGTGCATCTCGGCTTCCCGCGCCACGTGGCCCACGACCTGGTCATCGAGACGCTCGAGGGGAGCACGCTCTTCGCGAAGGCGAGCGGGATCCATCCCGCCCAGCTGCGCAACATGGTGACCTCACCCGGCGGCACGTCCGCCGCAGCGATCCACGAGCTGGAGCGCGGCCGATTGCGCACGGTGCTCTCCGAGGCGGTCTGGGCGGCCTATCGGCGCACGGACGAGCTGGGCCACGAGCTGGAGGCCGCCACGGCGGACACGCCCCACGGGTCCTGATCCCGGGGCCACCCCGCCCAGGGTCGTGGATCCGGGGTGGATGCGCCTCACGCTCCTGTTCGCGTTCGCGGGCTTCGTGGAGTCGATGGCCTTCGGCCACTACCTCACGTTCCTGCCCATCCTCGTGCGGGACCTCGGGGTCGCCGAGATCGACATCGCGGGCATGGTGGGGCTGCTCTCCACCGCGTCGCTCCTGGCCGGCCTGCCGCTCGTGCCGTTCTGGGGCGCGTGGGCGGACAAGTACAGTCGCAAGGCGATCATCGTGCGCAGCGCGGTGGTGGAGGCGGTCCTGTTCCTGCTGCTGGCGTTCGTCGGGGACACGATGCACCTGTTCCTGCTGGTGCCGCTCGTGGGCCTCGTGCTCGGCAACACGGGCGTGATGCTCGCCGAGATCACCGACCGGGCACCCCGGGCGCGACTCGGCTTCGCCATCAGCCTGGTCGGTGCGTCCGGGCCGCTGGGCCTGGCGGTCGGGCCCGCGCTCGGCGGGCCGGTCGTGGACCATCTCGGTGTCCAGGTGCTGTTCCTGGTGGACGCGCTCCTGAGCGGCGTGGCGGTCGCGGCCCTCGTCCTGTGGTATCACGAGCGTGCCGACCGACGACGCACCACGGAGCGGGTCATGACGCTGGTCCGGCGCAGCCTGACGGCGGTCATCCGGACACCCCTCGCGCGGACCGTGTTCCTGACCTACTTCCTGCTGCTCATGGGCCAGCGGGTGGTGGCGCCGTTCCTGGCCCTGTTCGTGGAGCACATCAACGGGCCGCTGCTGCTGGGCTCCACGGTGGGCATCGTGGCCGGCGTGTACGGGCTGGCGGCCGCGGTGGGTGCCCCGATCGCGGGTGCCGCCGCGGACCGCCGGGGCTTCGGGCGGGTGCTGCTGGTCGCGATCGGCATCACGGCGGTCACGTCCGGACTCGCGGCGCTCACCGAGGAGCTGCTGCCGTTCATGGTCGACTACGCGATCCTGGGCATCGGCTTCGCGACGGCGGGCTCGATGCTGTTCGCGATGCTCGCCACGGGACTGCCGGACACCATCCGCTCGTCCGTGCTCAACCTGTCGCTCGTGCCGATGTACCTGTCCGGCATCGTGGGGTCGCTGCTCGCGGTGCGCATCCTCGAGGACGCGTCGGGGGACCTGCGCGTGCTGTGGCTGGTCTCTGCGGTGTGCATCGCGCTCGCGCTCGTGCCGGCCTGGTCGCTGCGGGGCATCGGTCGGGCGCGCGGTACGCTGGGCGGATGAGCCGTCTGCGACGCGTCCTGGTGCTGGGGATCGTGCTCGGCTGCATGGGTGGCGGGGCAGGGGCGGCAGCACCCGGCTCGGATCCATCGGTCGTGCCCGCTCGGTCGGCCGTGCCCGGTCCATCGGCCGTGCCCGGTCCATCGGCCGTGCCGGCATCCCCGGGCGCAGCGCCATCCCCGATCGCGTCGGCCTCGCCGGTCGTGCCCGCCCTCCTGTCGTGGGAGGTCGTGGGCAGCATCCCGCACGACACCGAGGCCTGGACGCAGGGCCTGCTCATCGACGACCAGGGTCGCCTCTGGGAGTCGACGGGCATCATCGGCGCCACGTCCGTGCGCGAGGTCGACCGGGCGACGGGCGCCGTGCTGCGTCAGGCGCCGCCGCCCGGTGACGAGTACGGCGAAGGGCTCGCGATGGTCGACGACCGACTGCTCCAGATCACCTGGACGGACGGCGTCGCGCTCGAGTGGGACCCGGAGACGCTCCGGGTCACCGGCAGCCACACCTACGAGGGTGAGGGCTGGGGCCTGTGTGACGACGGCGCCCGGCTCGTGATGACCGATGGCAGCACCGCGCTCACCTTCCGGGACCGGGCCACCTTCGAGGTCATCGGCTCCGTGGAGGTGACGTTCGAGGGGCAGCCCGTGCCCAAGCTCAACGAGCTCGAGTGCGTCGAGGGGGTCGTCTGGTCGAACGTCTGGGAGACGCCCTTCATCCTGCGCATCGACCCGGGCACGGGTGTGGTGACCGGCATCCTCGACATGCGCGAGCTGGTCACCCATGACCCGGCCATCGGCACCCGCATCGGCTGGCTCAACGGCATCGCCTGGGACCCGGTCACCCGGACGTTCCTGGTGACCGGCAAGTACTGGCCGACGATGTTCGCGATCCGGGTCCCCGACTGAGGGCCGGATCCCGGACCACGGACGAGGACGGCGCCCCGGCCCCGTGCCTCGTCCTCGCCTGCGTCCAGGCTACTCCGCGGGGGCGAAGACGAAGCCCTGGCCCCCGCCCAGCGTGCTCACCAGCGACAGGGAGCCATCCGCGCCGACCTCCGCCGTGTCGAGGAACGGCAGGAGCGCGAAGTAGCCCTGTTCGAGACCCGAGGCGATCTGGTCACACGAGCCGCTCGATGCGAATTCCAGGCCGCTGATGGTCAGGCGGGTGCCATCGAGGTCCCACTCGGCCATGTAGTCGTTGCAGCCGCCGAACCCGGCGAGCTCACCGGTCTCGAAGAACGTGATGTCGATATCGAGCCGGAGACCGGGCGCGCCCGCGTAGTCCGTCATCCGCCATGTGCCGATGATGCCGTCGTTCGCGATGGCCACCGGGGTCGGCAGCGGTTCGGGGGTCGACCGCGGGGTCGCGGTCGGTGCAGGTGCTGGGTCGCGCTGGGTGGAGAGCTCCACGCTGCCGCCATCCGCGGTGTCGAGGAACATCGTGTCGTCCACGATGACGTAGGTCGCGGCGGCCTGGAGTGCTGCCAGGTATCGCGATTCGGCGTCCATGATGTGGGGAGCGCAGGCCATCCGGGTGGACGCGAGCGGGCCGACCTCGAGGGATTCCGCATCCACGGTGTAGTCGCCCATGAACCGGTTGCAGCCACCGGAGCCGGTGAGGCTGCCGTCATCGCCGAAGGTCGCGCTGGCGCCGAGAGTGGGGTCGAACGGCTCGCCGTCGACCGCGATGACCCACCACTCCTGGCCCGTCAGGGTCGCATCGCCACCCGGCACGCCCTCGCCGGAGAGCACGAGCTCGCCCGCGCCATCGAGCACCAGGCTGCCACCCGTGGTGGACCAGGTGGTGGCGCCCTGGAGCGCATCGAGATACAGCCGCTCGGTGTCGCTGGTGTCCGGGCAGAGCTTGAGCGTGGCCGCGAGCGGGCCGACCGTGATGAGCCCGCCCTCGATGGTGTAGCTGCCGCTGAAGCTGTTGCAGCCGCCGAAGCCGGTCAGGCTGCCGTCCTCGCCGAACGTCGCGATGGCACCGACCCCAGCGGGCACCGACTCGCCATCGATGCGCTCGAGCGTCCAGGTGCCGGTGATGCCCTCGGTGGGCGCGGCGACCTCTTCGCCGAATGCGATGCTCGAGCCACTCGCGGTGTCGATGACCAGGACGGCACCATCGAGCCGCCATCCCGACGCGTCCTGGAGCAGATCGAAGTAGCGCGCCTCGCGCTGGGACAGTTCGTCGCCGCAGGCCATGCGGGTGGCAGCGAGGTCGGTGATGCTCAGCGCGACGCCGTCGCTCGTCCAGCTGGCGTTGTACGTGTTGCAGCCGCCGTTGCCGGTGAGGGCGCCCGGTGGCGTGTCGCTGGTCGTGAAGGTCGCGGTGATGCCGGCATCCGCGGGGATGCGTTCACCGTCGAGGCTGGTGACGGACCACTCGACACCGAGCACCGGGACCGGGCTCGGGCTCTGGGCGGCGGCACCGCTCGCAGCGAGCGCGAGGGGCACGGCCAGGGCGATGGACGTGAGGAGACGGCTGGTTCGATGCATGGCGCGGATGATACGGGCCACCGGCCGCCTGACAAGCCCCTTCGAGCACCGGGTGCGTGCCATGTGGGCGATGGTCGACCCCCTCGACCGGCTGGCCGAGGGGGTCGTGGGGAGAGAGGGAGCGAGATGCTCAGGAAGCCGGGCTGGCGTCAGGAGCCGGGACGGAGCCGTCCGTGAGCGCCACGAACCAGACACCCCCGACGCCCTGGCCGGTCGTGTCACCCGCGGCCTGGTCGGCGACCCAGTAGTACAGCGGTCGACCGTCGTACGTGACCTGGAGCGTGCCATCCGAGCGGGTGAACGCGCCGAGCACGCCCTCGACCCCGTCGCCGGGTGCGAAGCCCTGGCCCTCGGCGATGCCGAACGCTGGCCAGTTGGCGAGGCAGTCGCCCTCGCAGACGCTCATGCCCGGACCGTCGGGCGTGAAGAAGTAGAGGGTCATGCCCGCGCTGTCGACCAGGAACGTGCCCAGGTCGCTGGTGGCCGTGCCGATGACGAGGTCCCCCTCGGCGGGCGATGGGGCCGCGATGGGCATCGAGCCGTCCGTGAGCGCCACGAACCAGACGTCGCCACGGCCCTGGCCGTTGACGTCGCCGGCTGCCTGGTCACCCGCGAAGTAGTAGAGCGGTCGGCCGTCATAGCTCACCTGGGTCGTGCCATCGGCACGCGCGAAGCTGGCCAGGACGCCCGTCACGCCGGCGTCCGGCGCGAGCGTGTCACCCGCGTCAAGGGTGAACAGCGGCCAGTTCGTGACACAGTCCCCCTCGCACACGCTGGCGCCGGGCGCCGTGTCGTTGGCGAAGAAGTAGAGCGTACGACCGTCCGCGCCCGTGAGGAAGGTGCCCAGGTCCGTGGTCGCGGTGCTGACGGTGCGTGCCACGCCCATCGGCTCCGCCGACTGGGCCTGGGCGACGCTGCCGAACGCGAGCGCGCCGAGGGCGGCCATGGCGACGATGCTGCCGGCCAGGCGCATCGGCCGATGGGCGATGGATGGATGACTGGATGACACGGCTGTCCTCCCACTGGGTCGCCCGGGACCAGGTGGCCCGGTGACGGCTCCTGCACCCGACTACGTCGAGGGAGGGCGGGTCGGTTTTCGGGTCTGCGGTGGAGGGGCCGCCGATCTTGGGCGAGTGCCGCGGGACACGGGGAGTGCCACGGCCGTCGGGGAGTGCCGCGGGCCGAGCCCAGCCGCGGTCGAGGCGCTGCCGCGGATGCGACCCCTCAGGCGTCCGCGAACGCGTAGAGGCGCGCTGGGTTGGTGACGAACAGCTGGTGCTGCTCGGCGTCGCCCAGCCCGCGGTCGCGCATCGAGGCCGCGAAGTCACCCAGCAGGAACGCCATGCCCGGGGCGCCGCCGTACGCCGCCCAGTAGCCCTGGCGCGCCGCGTCGAGCCCCAGGACCACCTGGTCGAGATGCCCGTCCTCGGCGGCCCACTCGAGGAGCTGGAGCGTGCCGTTGGGGGCATCCTTCCAGCGGAAGCCCTGGTCGTACTCCACGGATACACCGCTCGCGAACAGCTCCCGCTGATGCCCCCGGTCGACGATCCTGTCGACGTGTGACAGGGCGACGTGATCGAGCCTCGCCCCCAGCGTCGCGAACAGCGCCGCCTGCTCGAGCGCCCCGGTGCCGTTCTCGCAGTGGGTCAGGATCGGGCAGCCGGTCTGCTGCTGCGCCGCCGTGGCGGCCTCGAAGAAGCGTGCGTCCCGAGCCGATGGGCCATCGGTCGACCCCGCCACCTTGATGACGCCAGCCTGGTACGGCGTCCGCTTGACGATGGGGGAGCCGTAGTCGAGCGCGTCGATGCCGTCGGTGATGTCCGCCACCAGCAGCCCCGTCACCTCCTCGATCGAGAGCCGCTCGCTCCAGTGACGCTCCGGGTAGTAGCGCTGGTGATGGACGCCCGTGGGTGCGACCAGGTGGACACCCGATCGGCGGCTCACCTCGGCCAGGAGCTCCACATCACGCCCGGTGTCGGCGGGCATGGCATCGACGACCGACCGGAGGCCGAGGGCCTGGGCGCTGGCCAGCTCCTCGATGGCCTTGTCCACGTCATCGAGCCGGAAGTCCGGATAGTGCTCGACGGTCCGGCTGCCGGCGATCACGAGGTGCTCGTGGGCGTAGGTCACGCCGAGCTCCGCGGGGTCGATGTCACCGAGCACGGTACGGACGAAGGGCATGGACGTGTCCTCGCTAGGGGGCCGATGGGATGGCCGCGTCGGGCGCCTCGACGACGGTCGTGGTCGGCGGCTCCAGCACCGCACCATCGTGGCGCAGGCGGTCCTGCAACCGCTGGACCGGGACGTCGCGCGGGTCGGTGGCCGCGAGCGCGGCGAGCCCGGCGGCGGTGCCCGCTGCCTGGCCCATGGCCATGCACTGTGCCATCGAGCGCACCGACGCCTGCGCATCGTGCGTCGCCGAGAAGCAGCGGCCCGCCACGAGCACGTTTGCCGCGTCGCGGACCAGGAGCGTCCGATACGGGATCCCCACCACCTCGCCCTCGGGGAGGTACTGCCAGACCGTGTCGGCGCCGCCGTGGTGGTCCTCGATGGGTGCCCCGCACAGGGCGACCTGGTCCTCGAACCGGGTCGCGCCCAGGACCTCGTCGCGGGTCAGGCGATGATCGCCGTACACGCGCCGCGTCTCGCGCACCCCGATCTGCGTCGAGAACGCGGCGAGCGACGCATGCTCGTAGCCGGGCACCCGGTCGACCAGGAAGCGGACGTACTCGAGCGCCTGGCGCCGGCCGGCGATCTCGGCTTGGGTCAGCAGCTCGGGGTCGGTCGCATTGACGACCCGGTCGCCCTCGCGGCGGTACGAGTCGAGCCGGGTCATCACGGTCGCGACCATGCCCTCGACGGGCGTGATGTGGTCGGAGCCCTCGCGCCGTGGCAGGTCGTACGCACCCGATGCTGCTGCCTCGGCCATGAGCCGATGGAGCTCCGCCTTGGGGATCTGCCGCCGCCGGGTCATGTCGACGCCCACCAACCGGAACGTGGTGGTCAGGGTCTGGGCAGCATCGAGCTCCCCCGCCTGCTCGTAGCCGAACCCGGCGTGGAAGCACAGGTCCGCGTCACCCGAGGCGTCCACGAACACCCGGCCCGCCACGCGCACGAGGCCCGCCTTGGTGGCGACCAGCACCTCGTCGACCCGCCCGTCCCGGACCGTGGCGGCCTGGAGGAAGGCATGGAGCAGCGGTCGCGCACCCGCGTCGGTGACCAGGCGCTCCCAGACCACCTTGAGATGCTCGGCGAGATAGGTGACCCCGGTGCCCGCTCCGTAGGTGTTGGGGCGCTCGATCACGGGTCCCAGCTGGCGCAGACCCGCCACGACCTCGTCGGGGATGCCCCCCACGACCTTGTGCGGGACCGCACCCGGCGTGTAGAAGCCGTAGAACGTGTCGAGCACCGCGGTGCTGTTGCCACCCAGGAACGGCAGCTTCTCGATGAGCAGCACGGATGCCCCGGTGCGTGCCGCCGCGATGGCCGCCGTGGATCCGGCGGCGCCCGATCCCACGACCACCACGTCGGCCGTGGCGAACGGTCGTGGTGCGACGCTCGGGCTCGTCACGCTGCCCACCCACGCTCGGGGACGCTGCAGATGGGGTCGGCGACGATGCGCCCGGCGGCGGTCATGAGCGAACGGTCCCTCCGGCTCGGGCGATGACTTCGGCAGCCCCGCGACCTGACGATCGCAGGATACGCGGCGCGTGGCCGATGCTCCCGGTCCACGGATCGCGCCGCGGCCGGAGCGCTGCAGCGGGTCGCCGTGGCGGGATGCTCGCGGCCACCGACCGTGCCGCGGCCAGAGCGCCACAGGTCCAGGGCCGTGCCACTCCCCAGGGCCGTGCCACGCCCATGGCCGCGGCCGCTGTCGCGAGTACACTCGGCAGTCGATGGCCCACGATCCCGACGAGCGCCGCGCACACCGCGTCGCGCTGCTCCCCGACCTGCTCCGCGAACGCATCCTGGTGCTCGACGGCGCGATGGGCACGATGATCCAGACGCATGAGCTGGACGAGGCCGCCTTCCGTGGCGACCGATTCGGTGACCATCCCCGGGAGCTGCGTGGCGCCAACGACCTGCTGGTCCTGACGCAGCCCGCGATCATCCGGGACATCCACGCTGCGTACCTCGCCGCGGGCGCGGACGTGATCTCCACGAACACGTTCAACGCGAACGCCATCTCCATGGCGGACTACGCCCTCGAGCCGTGGGTCCGCGAGATGAACGAGGCGGCCGCACGACTCGCCCGGGAGGCGGCGGACGCCGCCGGAGCGAGCGACCCCGAGCGGCCACGCTATGTCGCGGGAGCGCTCGGTCCCACGAACCGCACGGCGTCGCTGTCACCGGACGTGGAGGATCCGGGCGCCCGCAACGTGACCTTCCCGGAGCTGGTCGCCGCGTACCGGGAGGCCGCTGCGGGCCTGGTCGCGGGTGGCGCGGACATCCTGCTCATCGAGACCATCTTCGACACGCTCAACGCGAAGGCCGCCATCGTCGCGGTGGAGGAGCTCTTCGACGAGCTCGGCTTCCGGTTGCCGCTCATGATCAGCGGCACCATCACGGACGCATCGGGCCGGACGCTCTCGGGCCAGACGCTGAGCGCCTTCTGGGACAGCGTGCGCCATGCCCGACCGCTCATCGTGGGGCTCAACTGCGCCCTGGGCGGCAAGCAGCTCCGCCCGTACCTCCAGGAGCTGTCCGGGCTCGCGGATACGTTCGTGTCCGGCTATCCCAACGCCGGCCTGCCCAACGCCTTCGGCGGCTATGACGAGGAGCCCGATGACACCGCCGGCATCCTGCGCGAGCTGGTGGACGGTGGCCATCTCAACCTGGTCGGTGGCTGCTGCGGCACCACGCCCGACCACATCGCGGCCATCGCGGCAGCGGTCGCCAGCAAGCGCCCGCGCGCCATCCCGGTGCTGCCGCCGCGTACCCACCTATCGGGACTCGAGTCGCTGACCATCGGCCCGGAGTCGCTGTTCGTGAACGTGGGCGAGCGGACCAACGTCACCGGCTCCCGCAGGTTCGCGCGGCTCATCGCGGAGGAGCGCTACGCGGAGGCGGTCGAGGTCGCCCGACAGCAGGTGGAGGCGGGCGCCCAGGTCATCGACGTCAACTTCGACGAGGCGCTCCTGGACTCGGAGGCGGCCATGGGTCGCTTCCTGCGGCTCATCGCATCCGAGCCGGACATCGCGCGGGTGCCGGTGATGATCGATTCCTCGAAGTGGTCGGTCATCGAGGCCGGGCTCCAGGTGACCCAGGGTCGGTCGGTCGTCAACTCGATCTCGCTCAAGGAGGGGGAGGCGGAGCTCCTGCGCCAGGCACGGCTGGCCCGTCGATACGGAGCGGTCGTCGTGGTCATGGCCTTCGATGAGCAGGGCCAGGCGGAGACGGTCGAGCAGCGGCTGGCCATCGCCCATCGGGTCGTCCGGCTGCTCACCCAGGAGGTCGGCTTCCGGCCCGAGGAGATCATCCTCGACCCCAACATCTTCGCCATCGGTACCGGCATCGAGGAGCACGCGGGCTACGCGGTCGCCTATATCGAGGCCACCCGACGCATCAAGGCGGAGCTGCCGGGCGTGCTCGTGAGCGGCGGCGTGTCCAACGTCTCGTTCTCCTTCCGGGGCAACGACCCGGTCCGAGAGGCGATCCACGCGGTGTTCCTGGTCCACGCCATCGCGGCGGGCATGGACATGGGCATCGTCAACGCGGGCGCCCTGCCGGTCATCGATGAGCTGGACGCGGACCTGCGGGAGCGGGTGGAGGATCTGGTGCTCGCGCGTCGGTCGGATGCCACCGAGCGATTGCTGGAGGTCGCGGACACCATCCGCTCGTCCGCGACCGGTGGGGGTGGCGCGGACCTCGCCTGGCGTGAGGCGCTCGTGGAGGAGCGGCTGCGACACGCCCTGGTGGAGGGCATCGGCGACTGGATCGTGGCGGATACGGAGGAAGCACGGCTCGCTGCGGCACGGCCCATCGAGGTCATCGAGGGGCCGCTCATGGCGGGCATGGACGTCGTGGGCGACCTGTTCGGCCAGGGCCGGATGTTCCTGCCCCAGGTGGTCAAGAGCGCCCGGGTCATGAAGCAGGCGGTGGCCCATCTCATCCCCTTCATCGAGCAGGAGCGCCAGGCACGCGCGGACCGTGGCGAGGCCGCCGAGGGACCCGCCCGGGGCGGTGCGGGCCGCGTGGTCATGGCCACGGTCAAGGGCGATGTCCACGACATCGGCAAGAACATCGTGGGGGTCGTGCTCGGCTGCAACGACTACGAGGTCATCGATCTCGGGGTGATGGTGCCGGCGGCGCGCATCCTCGAGGTCGCGCGGGAGCAGCACGCGGACCTCATCGGCCTGTCCGGGCTCATCACGCCGTCGCTCGAGGAGATGCGGGGCGTCGCCGCCGAGATGGAGCGCGAGGGCTTCACCGTGCCGCTGCTCATCGGCGGTGCCACCACGTCCCGGGCGCACACCGCCGTGCGCATCGAGCCGGCCTACAGCGGCCCGGTGGTCCACGTCGTGGATGCGTCCCGGGCGGTGGGTGTGGCACGAGCGCTCCTTGATCCCGCGCAGCACGACGGGTTCGTGGCCCGCACCCGTGACGAGTACGCGAGCGTCCGCACTGCGCACGAGGGTCGCGACCGCAAGGAGCAGCGACTCACCCTGGAGCAGGCCCGCGACCGACGCCTGCGCATCGACTGGCAGGCCGGGCCCGTCCCGCCCGCACCGACCTTCATCGGCACCCGGGTGCTCCTCGATCACCCCCTCGAGGACCTGGTGCAGCGCCTGGACTGGGGGCCGTTCTTCCAGGCGTGGGAGCTGTCCGGCCGCTACCCGGACATCCTCACCGATCCGACCGTGGGCTCCGCGGCCACAGCCCTCTTCCATGACGCACAGCGGATGCTCGAACGCATCGTGCGTGACCGATCGCTCCACGCCAACGCGGTGACCGGCTTCTGGCCGGCCGGCGCCACGGACACCGATGACATCGCGATCTACGGCGACGCGGCGCGGACCGAGGTCATCGCCACCATCCACACCCTGCGCCAGCAGTTCGCGAAGACGGGCGACCGACCGGACCTCGCGCTGTCCGACTTCGTGGCGCCGATCGCGTCCGGGGTGCCGGACCACATCGGCATGTTCGCCGTTACCGCGGGTATCGGGCTCGAGGAGCTGCGTGCCGCGGCGCTGCGTGACCACGATGACTACGCCTCGATCATGGCCGCGGCCCTCGCCGATCGACTCGCGGAGGCCTTCGCGGAGCGGCTCCACGAGCTGGTGCGTCGGGAGCTGTGGGGCTACGTGCCGGACGAGATCCTCGACAACGACGCGCTCATCGCGGAGCGCTACCAGGGGATCCGGCCCGCGCCGGGCTACCCGGCGTGTCCGGACCACACGGAGAAGGCGACCATCTTCCGACTGCTGGACGCGGAACGCGCCGCGGGCATCACGCTCACCGAATCCATGGCGATGCTGCCCGGTGCGTCGGTCAGCGGCCTCTATCTGTGGCATCCCGACGCCCACTACTTCGGCCTCGGTCGCATCGACCGCGACCAGCTGGAGGAGTACGCTGGCCGGAAGGGCTGGACCATCGCGGAGGCCGAGCGCTGGCTCGCCCCGAACCTGGTCGGCGGGATCATGGGCGGATGACGGCCCCGACGACGACGCCCGACCCACGGCATCCGGGTGAGGAGCTGGATCCCGACGAGTCGCCCAAGGAACGGCTCGACCGGGAGCTCATCGAGCTCCTGAACGAGGTCCGGGTGGCGCTGCCCGGCGCCCAGGTCCTGTTCGCGTTCCTGCTCGTGCTGCCGTTCCAGGCACGCTTCGAGATGCTGACCGACCTCCAGCGGGACCTCTACGCGGGCGCGCTCATGGCGAGCGCGGCGGCCATCGCGCTGCTCATCGCGCCATCCTCGTATCACCGCCTGAACTTCCGGCGGCCCATGAAGGGCGGCATGATCCGCTGGGCGAACGGGCTGCTCATCGGCGGCATGGCACTCATCGCGCTCGGCGTCACGCTCGCGGTGGCGCTCGTCATCGACATCGCGCTCGGTGACCTGCCGGCCGTCATCCTCGCGGGAGCCACCGCCCTCTGGTTCCTCTGGTTCTGGTTCGTGGTGCCGCTCTGGCGCCGCCGCTCGTTCGAGGAGGGCGACTGACCCGTCAGTCGGCAGCCGGCGCGCAGAGTCCCCCGGGCACGCTCGTCCGGCCTTCCGATCGTCGCCACGTGTTGGCGGTGCCGGCCGTGCGCGTCCCGCGTGACAGGTCGACACAGTCCGCGACGACGTTGCGGATGCCCCGCACCTGGCGCATCACGACGCCACTGGTGCCGGCCCCCAGGCGGAAGCCGGTCGTGCTGCGCTCCGCGTCACTGCCGATGATGCGGGCACCGCTGAGATCGTCCAGCCGGTAGGCGTCGCCGAACGCTCGCTCGACGAGCGTGTTGCGGATGGTCACCTGGTGGGACCGCTCGATGCGGATCCCGGTGAGGCCCACGCGGCGCACCACGGTGTCACCACGGATGAGGACGGGCCCCGAGACATCACTGATGACGATGCCCTCCCACAGCTGGGGTGGCAGCTCCTCGTCGCGCGCGGGGACCTTGGAGAACACCGTGATGGTGCGGATGCGCGCGGCCCGCGCGTGATCGATGACCAGCCCGGTGGCCGCCCGGTCCAGCGCGGCACCGGGCAGATGCTCCACGAGGTCCGCATGGAGGAATCGGATGTCCGTCGCCTCGAGGTCCACGTCCGACCCGTCCCGCACGGTGATGCCCTGGGACAGGAAGTTGGCCACGACGTTCGCGGAGACACGCGCCCGCGAGCGTTCGACCTGGATGCCGACGCGATAGCCGCAGCCGGTGCCTTCCTCGATGCGCATCCCGCGCACGATCGCGTCCGTCGCGTCCCGGATCCGGATGGCCACGGATGCGGGCGTGCAGACCCGGGTGCCCGGGATGGTGATGGGACCGATGATCACCGGTCCGACACGACCCGAGACACGCAGCCGGAAGCCCCGGATCTCGAACCCGGCCACGCGCTCGATGTCGACCGCTGGCGCGCGCTCGGTGCCGGGTGGCGTGAGCACGGCCTGGAACGACTCCTCCGCGGCCAGGTAGACGTCCCGGGCATGCCCGTCGACGCGCAGCGCTTCCGGGTAGCGGCCCGGACACACGGCGATGCGTTCGCCGTCCCGCGCGGCGTCCAGCGCGTCCTGGATGCGTCGATGGGTCCGCGTCCGCGCGTCACAGTCACCCGGTGCGGCGCGTCCGTCCCGGTCGACCATGACCCACGGTCGGCCGCCGTTGCCGGGCGCCGCTCGCGCAGCCGGTGGATCACCCGCGACCAGCGCGAGGGGGGTGGCGAGGAGCACGCCAGCCAGCACGGCGAGGAGGCGCGTCCGCATCGGCATCGTCGCCGTGTGCGGTCCGTCGGTGTCCGCGACGACGACCCGCCTCGTGGTCAGTCCTCGTCCCGTGTCCAGCGCCTGCCCTGGGCCACGAGGAGCAGGTGGAGCAGCCCGACCCAGATCGCGGCGAGCACCGCGGCGATGACCCCGATCCCCACCAGGCCCTGGACCTGCTCACCCGCGGCGACGACATCGGAGTGGACACGCTCCATCTCCAGGTGGATCGCGCCCAGCCCGTCGGTGATGCCATCGATCTGGGCGCCGGCATCCGTGGCCGCGGTGGCGATGCGTGCGGCCTGCGTCGGGTCGATGGCCGGGGTGGCGGTCAGCTGCTGGAGGGTGTCCACCGCGCGGTCGAGGGGTGCCAGGCGCGCATCGAGCTCGTCGATCGCCCCGGTCACCACGCCCGGCAGGGACACCAGGGGGATCGCCTCATCGAGGCGCTGGATGGTCGCGGAGAGCGTCGTGGCGCGCTGTCGAAGGAGCGCGGCATCCGACGCGAGCTCACCGACCGGACCGGCGGCGAGCCGCTCGACTGCGAGCCGCAGGCCGCTCGCGACCAGCGGGTCGACCGTGGGCACGGCTGCCGCCTCCTGTGCCCTGGTCGCGATGTCATCGAGCGCGGTGCCGATCTCACCGAGCGACGTGCGGACCTCGTCGGTGATCCCCTCCGCCTGCTCCATGCCGTCGGCGGCGACCGACACGACCTGGTCGATGGCGTGATCGATGGTGGGTCGGACGAACCACGCGCCCACGGCGATGGCGAGGCACGCCACGATGCCCACGACCCCCACGACCATGGCCAGCCAGCCCACGATGCGCATCGGATCCCCTTCGGTCGGCAGATGGTTCGCGCAACGGCCGCCGGAAGCCGCTGCCCGACCGCCAGCATAGCCCGCGCTCGCCGACGATCGCCCGGACCGACGCTCGCGTCGGTGGTCGGGCCATCACCCGGTCAGCGGCCGGCGGGCACCTCGGTGACGTCGCCGGTCGCCACGGCCGCATCGGTCTCGACCTCGCCGATCATGGGCACGATCGTGCCGACCGGCTCCACGAGCCACATGCCATCACCCAGCTGGGCAGGTCGGCCGAGGATCGACCGGGCCAGCACCGACCCGGCGTCGCGCTGCCCCTCCAGGAGGTGGCGCAGCTCGGCGGCGCGCTCCGCGCCATCGACCCGGTCGCTGACCACGGTGCGCAGCCGCGTCCACCGGACGGAGCTCGCGTCCGCTCCCGCGATGGTCGCGCCATCGGGGTCCCACAGGTACATCCGACCGCCGGTCATGCCCGCACCCAGGTTCTGCCCGGCCGGGCCCAGGATGACGATCACGCCACCGGTCATGTACTCGCAGCCGTGGGCGCCCACGCCCTCGACCACGGCCTCCGCACCACTGTTGCGGACCGCGAACCGGATGCCCGCGCGACCCACCAGGTGGAGTCGCCCACCCGTGGCCCCGTACAGACACGCGTTGCCCGCGATGGCCAGCTCGTTCGCGCGCTCGAGGAGCGCCTCGGCCGGTCGGATGACGACCGTGCCGCCGGACAGGCCCTTGCCCACGTAGTCGTTCGCCTGGCCCACCAGCTCCAGGCGCACCCGGTCATCGGTGAAGGCACCGAAGCTCTGGCCCGCGGAGCCGGCGAGCCGCCAGCGCACGGGTCGCTTGATCTGCTCGCGCTGGATGAGGCCCGACGTGTGGGCCCCGAACGAGCGCTCCGCGGTGGTGATGGTCGCTGCGATGCCCAACGGGTCGGGGTCATGGGCGCCCACCGGATGCTCCAGCGTCTGGACGGTCGCGTCACGACCGACCGCCGGCAGGTGGACGTACGAGGCGGAGAGCCGCGCCTCCGCAGCCGAGGCGGGCTCGCGCACCACCTCCAGGCGGGCATGCGCGGGGTCCTCGCGTCGGGCCGCGCCGGCGCCCCACAGGGGAGCACCCAGCAGCCGCTCGAGGTCGAGCGTCCGGGACCCCTCGTCGCCCGCACGCAGGAGCGACACGTCACCCACGACCTCCGCGAGGCTGCTCCGGCCGAGCCGTGACAGCACCGAGCGGACATCCTCGGCGACCGCGGTGAAGTAGCGCACCACGTCCTCGGGCGTGCCCGTGAACTTCGCCCGCAGGTCCTCCCGCTGGGTCGCGATGCCCGTGGGGCAGGTATCGAGATGGCACTGGCGCGCCATGTCGCAGCCGATGGCCACGAGCGCCGCCGTGCCGAAGCCGTACTCCTCGGCACCCAGGAGCGCCGCGATGACCACGTCCCGGCCCGTCTGGAGCCCACCGTCCGTGCGCAGCGCGACGCGATCACGCAGGTCGTTGCGCATCAGCACCTGGTGGACCTCGGCGAGACCGAGCTCCCAGGGGATGCCCACGTGCTTGATGGAGCTGAGTGGGCTGGCACCTGTGCCACCCACGTGACCGCTCACCTGGATGTAGTCCGCGCCCGCCTTCGCGACACCCGCCGCGATGGTCCCGATGCCCAGCGCTGCGACCAGCTTGACGCCGATGCGGGCGCTCGGGTTGATGGCCCGCAGGTCCGCGATGAGCTGTGCCAGGTCCTCGATGGAGTAGATGTCGTGGTGGGGCGGCGGGCTGATGAGCGAGATGCCCGTCTGGGCGCGACGGAGCCGCGCGATGAGGGGCGTCACCTTCCTGGCCGGGAGCTGGCCACCCTCGCCGGGCTTGGAGCCCTGCGAGATCTTGATCTCCAGCTGCTCGGCGCGGGCGAGGTACTGCGCGGTGACGCCGAACCGGGCGGACGCGACCTGCTTGATGGCCGCGTCGTGGCGGATGCCGTCATGGTCGTCATACCACGCCGGGTCCTCGCCGCCCTCGCCGCTGTTGGGCGCCATGCCCAGGCGACGCAGACCGATGGTCAGCGCCTGGTGCGCCTCCGGGCTGAGGGCACCCAGGCTCATCGCCGCGCCCACGAAGCGACGCAGGATGCGCGACGCGTCCTCGACCTCGGACAGGTGACGCGGCTGGGCGGCCTGCACCAGCTCCAGCTGGTCGCGGACCGTGGCCGGGTCGCGTCGGAGCGCGGTCAGGTAGTCCGACAGCGCGCCCTGGTCCTGCGGGCCACGTGCCGCGAGATCCTGGACCGCCTTGACGATGGGCGGCGCGTACAGGTGTCGCTCGCCGTCCGAGCGATAGCGCGCCCAGCCCGGATCGTGGAGCCTGACGCCGGGTGCGGCCACGGGGGCCGCCGCGAGCCGTCGCAGCTGGCGCTCGGCGAGGACCCCGAAGTCCACGGTGCCGGGCCATGCGGGCGCGGCCGGGAAGCAGCGCGCCGTGACCTCCGGTGCGAGCTCCAGGATCTCGAACAGCTGGCCGCCGAGGTATGACGCCGCGGTGCTGATGCCCATCCGCGCGAGCACCTTGCGGAGGCCCGCCTCGAACGCGCGCAGCAGGTTGACGATGGCCGCCTCCGGGGTCACGTCCTCCGCGCCGCGCGTGCCCGCCAGCTCCGCGGCGAGCTCCACGGCGAGCCAGGGCACGACGGCGCTGGCGCCGCTGGCGAGGGTCATGGCCGCCGTGTGGACGTCCAGGATGTCCGCGCCATCGACCACGATGTCCGTCTGGCCCCGCAGCCCCGCGTCCGTGAGCGCGGCATGGACCGCACCGGCGGCGAGCACCGCGCCGACCGGCAGCCGGCCGTGCGTGGCATATCGGCGGTCGCTGAGGATGACCAGCTCGATGCCGTCCTCGGCGGCGGTCCGGGCCTCGACGCCCAGCCGCTCCACGGCAGCCGCGAGGCCCTCAGCGCCGAGCCCCGGGTCCCAGCTCGTGTCGAGCGTGCGCACCCGACGGCGCCGTCCATCGCCGTTGCCCGCGCGGCCACCCACGAACATGTGCTGGAGCGACGCGAGGTCCGCCACGAACGGGGAGGGGAGCCGGAGCGTCCGGCCATGCGGCGGCAGGGGCGCCAGGAGCGGGGCGCGTCGACCGAGGTCGACCGTCAGGTCCATGACGATGCGCTCGCGCTCGGGGTCGATGGCCGGGTTGGTCACCTGGGCGAAGCTCTGGCGCAGGTGATCGGCGACCGGCCGGTCCATGTGGCTCGCGCCCGGGACGGGCGTGTCGTCACCCATCGACCAGAGCGGCTCGTGCGCCTCGAGGGCCATGGTCTTGATGTCGAGGCGCTGCCGCTCGGCGTCGAGCCCCGCCACCCAGCGGGCCGTGAGCGAGGTCTGGCTGGTGGGCGCCACGACCGGCAGGTCCACGGGATCCACGTGGGCATCGGGGGGTGGCACCACCTGGCGGCGGCTCTCCGCGCGCACCATGGATCGGGCGGCGTCCTCGCGTGCCTCGTGGTCGTGGCGGATGGCGTGGCGCTCCACGTCCACGATGAGCATCTCGCCGGGGCCCAGTCGACGCTGCTCGATGATGTCCGCGGCGTCGAGGGGCACGGCCCCCGCCTCCGAGGCCGCGGCCACGATGCCGCTCGCGGTCACCGTGACCGACAGTGGTCGCAGGCCGTTGCGGTCGAGCAGGGCACCCACCCGCACGCCATCGCTGAAGCAGAGCGCCGCCGGGCCGTCCCAGGGCGCCATGAGACCCGCCGCGCGGCGTCGCAGCGCGTCCAGCTCCGGCACCATGTCCGTGCGCAGGCCCTGCGCGTCCGGGATGGCGATGAGCAGCGCCGCGTCCAGGCGCCAGCCGGATGCCACGAGCAGGTCCAGCACCTCGTCCAGGGACAGCGAGTCCGATGCACCGGGGTCCAGGATGGGGCCGAGGGCGGCGAGGCGATCACCGATCCTGCCACCCAGCTTCGCGCGGCGACCACGCACCTGCTCCCGGTTGCCACGCACCGTGTTGATCTCGCCGTTGTGGGCGAGCATCCGGAACGGCTGCGCGAGCGCCCACGTGGGATGGGTGTTCGTGGCGAAGCGCTGGTGGAACACCGCGTGGCTCACCGCGAGGCCCGCCGTCAGGTCCGGGTACAGGTCACCCAGCGCAGGACCCGACACGAGCCCCTTGTAGACGACGGTGCGCGACGAGGCGGAGACGACCGCGAAACCCTCGAGGCCCAGCTCGCGACACGCGATGCCGGCGCGCTGGCGCACCAGCAGCAGCCGGCGGTCGAGGTCCGTCCGGGGTGTGCGCGATGGCGCGGTCACGATCGCCTGCGCCACGACGGGCAGGCTCGAGCGGGCGACACGACCCAGGGCGTCGGCGTCCACAGGCACGTCACGCCAGCGATCGAGGGCCAGACCCTCGGCGGCGAGCGCGGTCTCGATGGCGGTGCGCGCCTGGGCCCGCGCCGCAGCGTCCGTGGGCAGGAACACCATCAGCACGCCGAACTCACCCGCCAGACCCGGTGCCAGGTGGGCACGCACCGAGGGGTCCAGGGGCAGCAGGATGCCCGCACCGTCGCTCGATGCGCCATCCGCGCCGAACGCGCCGCGGTGGCCGAGGGCACCGAGGCCCGCCAGCGCCAGTGGCAGCACCCGCTCCCGACCAGTGCCTGCTGCGTCCGCCACGAAACCGACGCCACAGGCGTCATGCTCGAAACGCGGATCGTACAGCGGGTAGGCGGGATCGAACGGCATCGATGAGGACCTCGCGGGGACGGCGACCCGACGGGATCCGGCCCCTCCGGACCCCGTCGTGCTCGGGATGGACCGTGACCGTACGCCGCATGGACGGGGTGGTCAGCACCAGCAGGGTTCTGACACGGTTGCGAATGGGTTACGGCGTCTCGCGCGCGGCGGTTCGCCGAGGGTCAGGCCTGGTGGCGAGCCCCGTCCAGGAGGGCTGCCACGACCCACGGGAGCAGGATCTCGCCGTCCGGGTCGGTGGCCACGCCGGGCATCAGCCGGTCACCCACCAGGGCGCCCAGGAACAGGGCCGCGAGCGTCCGGGCGTCCTGGTCGTCGGGCCGAGGGTCGTCGTCCGCTCGTGCGTCATCCAGGCAGCGACCCACGAGCCGCGCCATCGCGGCCTCATGGCCCATCCGGAAGCGATCGAGGCTCGCGGCCACCATCGGGTCGCGGGGTGCCTCGGCGATCGCCTCGCGCAGCACCGTCCGCAGCGGCGGTCGGGACAGCGCGCGTGCGAGTGCCTGGAGGTGGGCGCGCAGGTCCGCTCGGGCGTCCGTGCTCAGGCTGATCCGTGGGCTCGGCCGGAGGGCGTGGCGCAGGGCCGCCTCCATGAGCTCATCCTTGTGGGCCCAGCGCCGATAGATGGTGTCCTTGCCGGCGTGCGCGCGCGCTGCGACCGCATCGAGGCTCACGGCGTGGATGCCGCTGTCCGCGATGAGCTCCACGGTGGCGCGCAGGATCGCCTGATCCGCGGCACGGCTGCGAGGACGTCCGCTCCGGCCCGGCCGCAGCGGCTGCTCCGTATCCATACTGCCGGGTATGATATCCTCGCTGTCCAGCGACCGCAGCCAGCGCAGCAGGAGTCCTCCACCCCGCCGGACCCGGAGCCTCGTTCGTGGACCACCACACGCCCGTCGTCATCGCCACCATCGCCGTGGGTCTGTCGCTGGCATTCGCGCTCGGTATGGTGGCGCGCCGGCTCCGGCTCCCGACGCTCATCGGCTATCTCGCGGCGGGCGTGCTCATCGGTCCCTATACCGTGGGCTACGTGGCGGATGGCGCCATCGCCATCGAGCTCGCGGAGCTGGGCGTGGTGCTGCTCATGTTCGGCACCGGCATCCACTTCTCCATCAAGGACCTGCTCGCGGTGCGGGGCGTGGCGATCCCGGGAGCGGTCGGCCAGAGCCTCCTGACGACCATCTTCGGGACCGTCGTGGGCGTGCTCCTGGGCTGGGGCATCGTGGGTGGCCTGGTGCTCGGTCTCGCCATCTCCGTCGCGAGCACCGTGGTGCTGTTGCGGGCGCTCATCGAGCGGGGTGAGCTGGATTCGGTCCAGGGCCGTGTCGCCGTCGGCTGGCTCATCGTCGAGGACCTGTTCACGATCGTCATCCTGGTGCTGCTGCCGAGCGCGGCACCCCTGCTCACGGGTGCCGGTGGCTCCCTCGTGGAGGCGCTCCAGGAGCTCGTCGTGGCGCTCGTCCTCGCCGGGATCTTCGCGGCGATCATGCTCGTCGTGGGGATGCGTCTCGTGCCCCGGATCCTCGATCTCGTCGCCCGCGAGCGCTCGCGCGAGCTGTTCGTGCTCGCGGTGCTGACCCTCGCCATCGGCGTCTCGTACCTCGGCTACGAGGTGTTCGGCGTGTCGCTCGCCCTGGGTGGGTTCCTGGCGGGTGCCGTGGTCAGCGAGTCGGACCTCAGCCATCAGGCGGCCGCCGAGGCGACACCCCTGCGGGATACGTTCTCGGTGCTGTTCTTCGTGTCCGTGGGCATGATGGTCGATCCGGGCTGGATCTTCCAGAACCCGCTGCCGGTGCTCATCGTGACCGCCGTGGTCATCCTCGTGAAGTTCGTGGCGGCGTATGGCGTCGTGCTGGGTCTCGGCTATCCGTCGCGCATCGGCATCACGGTGGCAGCCGCCCTGTCCCAGGTGGGCGAGTTCACGTTCATCCTCGTGACGCTCGGCGTGACCCTCGGGCTGGTGCCGGACGATGCGCTCCAGGTCGTGGTGGCGGCGGCGCTCATCTCCATCACGCTCAACCCGCTGATGTTCCGGCTGGTGGACCCGCTCACCCGCTGGGCGGAGGGCGTGCCCGTGCTGGAGCGGCTCAGCCACCGCTCGGACCGGGACGTCACGACGCTCGACCGGTCGCATCCCGAGGAGGCGCTCCGCAACCACGCCATCGTGTGTGGCCACGGACGCGTGGGTCGGCTCATCACGTCCGCCCTGGAGCGACGTGGCTTCACGTACGCGGTCATCACCGACGACCGGCACGAGACGACGCGCCTGCGTGCCCAGGGCACCGTCACGCTCTTCGGCGACGCGGCCAACCCGGAGATCCTCCAGCACGCGCACATCGATTCGGCGCGGGTGCTCATCGTGGCCATCAGCGACGCCCACGCAGCGCGACTCATCGTGGATCGTGCTCGCCAGGTGGCGCCCCGGGTGCCGGTCGTGGTGCGCACCCACAGCGAGCATGAGCGCGACGTGTTCGTGGGCATGGGCGGTGACACCCAGGCCGTCCTGGGCGAGCTGGAGGTGGCGGTCCAGATGACGCGCTACGTGCTCACGCGCTTCGGTGTCAGCATGCGCGAGGCGGAGGCCATCGCCCAGGGTCTGCGTGGTCGCAGCGGCCGCCCGTATGCCATGGCTCGATCCACGTTCACCCGCTCGACCGGCAGTGACGCCGATCCGCCGCGCCCCGGCGGCGTTTGACCGTTCCGCGTCATCGGCCCACCATCCCCCTGTGCCCGAGATCGCCCGACCCATCGCCACACCGCCGCCGCCTGCGGTGCCGGAGCCACCCGCCGCGCCGGAACCGGCGGCCGGCAGGGACGTGACCGCCACCGAGGCCCTGCCTCCCGCGGAGACGACCCGCCGTCTCGATGAGCTGACGTTCCTCGCGGAGGTGGCACGAGTGATGGCCTCCGCGCGCACCTTCGAGGAGCTGATGGGCACGATCCTCGATCGCGCGCGGGCCGCAGCGCGGGCCGATGTGTGCTCGCTCTATCTCATGGACCGTGACCGGGCCGGGCTCACGCTCGCCGCCACCGACGGCCTCGACCAGGAGGCCGTGGGTCGGGCGTGGCTGGGCCTGGGGGAGGGGCTCACCGGTCTCGCCGCTCGGCAGCGCTCACCCATCACGAGCGTGGACGTGAACGTGGATCCCCGCTTCGCGTGGATCCGGGAGGTGGACCAGGCGCGCTACACCTCGATGTGCTCGGTGCCCCTGCTGTGGGGCGACGAGGTCGTGGGGGTGCTCAACGTCCAGACCATCGAGCGCCGCGAGTTCGGGCCTGCCGATGTGGACTTCCTGGAGACGCTCGCGGGTCTGCTCGCGGGCACCCTCGAGAAGCAGCGACTCCAGCAGGAGGCGGTCGCCCAGGTGGAGGCGCTGCGGGCCATCGACGAGGCGCGCGCGAACCTCATCGCCGTGGTGACGCATGCGCTGCGCACGCCGCTCGCGGTGGTCCGCGCGTACGTGGAGCTGCTGGGTGGTCGGGTCCAGGCGACCGAGCAGCCGGACGCCGCGGTCTGGGAGTCGGAGGCGCTCACCCAGGTGGACCGGCTCGACCGGACCGTGGACTCCATCCTCGACAGCCTCCGGGTCTTCCCGAACGCCCGCGTGGAGCTGGCACGCCTGGACCTCGCTGCGCTGGTCCAGGAGGAGGCACGCATCCTGTCACCGATGCTCCGCCGGCACACGCTCGAGACGACCTTCCGGGACGACCCGCTCCTGGCGTGGGGCTCAGACGAGATGCTCCGACGCCTCCTGGGCTACATGCTCGAGAACGCATCCAAGTACGCACCCGTGGGCGGCACCATCGACATCTACGGCTGGCAGTGGGACGGACTCGCCCACATCGCGGTCACGGACGATGGGCCGGGTATCCCCCGCGAGTGGCGGGAGCGCATCTTCGAGCCGTTCGTGCGGCTGGACGACTCACCGCGGGGTGCGGGCATCGGCCTGTTCGCCGCGCGTCACCTGGCACGCGCGATGCACGGGGACCTGGTGGTCGAGGACCGGGAGCCTGCGGGATCGCAGTTCGTGCTGACGCTCCGGCAGACGAGGCCCGAGCCGGCCGTCTAGGAGCGGCCGACGCTCGGGGGAGCGGCGCGGCCGCGATCGCTCAGGGAGCGCAGTGGCCCCGAGCCCGTGGAGCGCCGTGGCCGCGAGCGCTCAGTGGAGCGGTGCGGTCTCCAGCACGTGACCGAACCGATCGTGCTCATCGTCGACGCACACCGGTCGGCAGCCACGCGCGTCCTGGTCCGACTCGGTCGACGGGAAGTGCCGCCACACCTCGACGCCGACCTGCTGGAGTCGACAGCCGCACCGGTCACACGTGACCGGACCGCGGGCATCGGGAGCGGGGAGCCAGTTGGTGATCATGTCGGTCGCTCGCGTGCTGCTCGCTGCCGGCTCGACCACGGGTCGACGGGACGGGATGGGCACGGCGCCCGGTCCGGCAGGGGGATGCCGAGGGTACGCCCGCCCGACCACGGCGACAGGCGCCCGGTGGGTGTCGGATCGGTTGCGAGACGGTTGCAGCCCGAGGGATGGCCCGCGGTCGTGCGTGGCATCCGTCCGATGGATCGCCCGCTCGATGGGGATCGCTCCTGGACACGGGAACGCCCCGGGCCCCTCCTCGGACCCGGGGCGCTGGTCGTGATCGACCATCCCGATGTGTCAGGCCTGGTAGGCCGCCTCGCCATGGACCGCGAGGTCCAGCCCGATCTCCTCGTGCTCCTCGGGGACACGTGCCCCGAAGACCGTGTTCACGATGGTCATGATGATCGCGGTCCCGACGGCTGCGAACACCACCGTGAAGGCGACCGCGATGATCTGGTTGACGAGCTGCTGCGGGTCACCTTCAAGGAGGCCCTTGGCACCGTCCACGCCGGTGACGGCCGTGGTCGCGAAGATACCGGTCGCGATGGCGCCCCACATGCCGCCAGCGCCGTGGACCGCGAAGACGTCGAGCGCGTCGTCGATGTGGAGCCGCTCCCGGAGCAGGCCAGCGACCAGGTACGAGAGGCCACCGACCACGAAGCCGATGACCAGCGCGCCAGCGACGCCCACGAAGCCGGCTGCCGGCGTGATGGCCACGAGGCCCGCGACCGCACCGGCTGCGGCACCGACCACCGAGACCTTCTTGGTGCGCGCGTACTGGACACCGACCCAGCTGATCATGCCGGCCGAGGCGGCGATGGTCGTGACCACGAAGGCCATCGCGGCCGCACCGTTGGCGGCGACGGCAGAGCCGGCATTGAAGCCGAACCAGCCGAACCACAGCAGGCCCGCGCCAAGGACCGTCATGGGCACATCGTGCGGATCCATCTTCTCGCCGTTCTTGCGGCGCGAGCCGATCATGAGTGCGACCACGAGCGCGGAGACGCCCGACGAGATATGGACCACCGTGCCGCCGGCGAAGTCCAGGGCACCCAGGCCAGCCAGCCAGCCATCCGTCGACCAGACCATGTGGGCGAGCGGCGAGTAGATGAAGATGGACCACACGATGGTGAAGGTCACGAACGCGGCGAACTTCTTGCGCTCCGCGAACGCCCCGGTGATGAGCGCGGGTGTGATGGCCGCGAACATCAGCTGGAAGCCCGCGAACAGCACGAACGGGATGGTGTCGGCGTAGGTCTCACTGGGCTCCATGCCCACGCCGTTCAGGAACAGCAGTGACGTCGGGTCACCGAAGAGCCCCCACCCGCCGACGGACGGGCCGAACGCGATACCGAAGCCGACGACCACCCACACGATGGTCACGAGCGCCAGCCCGAAGAAGCTGTGCATGATCGTCGACAGCACGTTCTTGCGCCGGACCAGACCCCCATAGAACAGGGCCAGGCCCGGCAGCATCAGCATCACCAGGGCTGCCGAGACGAGCAGCCAGGCGGTATCTCCGTTGTTCATGCGAGCGCACCTCCTCTTCGCCGGGCGTCAGAAGGGCTAACACACCGGGCCCGTGCGATCGCCAGAGGCTAGGAGCGCGTGGGCGCTGGGTCAGCACCGAGGCGGTGGACCTTCAGGAGCGCTTCGGGGGCACTTCGGTTGCGTGATCGGGCACATCCGCACCGACGCGCTCCGACTCCCCGGTCTCAGGCTGCCGGAGATTCCTCGAGGATGTAGCCCACGCCCCGCACGGCCACCGGGATGGGTGCCCCCGCATGCACGAGCTTCTCGCGCAGGCGTGCCAGGTGCGGCTTCAGCCACAGTGGGTCGGGATCGGGAACATCGGGCCAGCCCGCCTTCAGCAGGTCGTCGTGGGAGACGACCTCGCCCAGGCGACCGACCAGCTCGCGGAGCAACCGGAACTCGGTCACCGTGGCCGGCACCGGGGTGCCCTGCCAGCGGATCTCATGGCGGCGACGGTCGAGCTCCCAGCCGGTCGGAGCGGCAGGCTCCGTGTCCGGGGTGGGGCGTGTCCGGGGTGTGCTGGCGGTCCGACGGGCGACGGCGCGCACGCGCGCCAGCAGCTCGTCCGCGCGGAACGGCTTGCGGATGTAGTCATCGGCGCCCAGGTCGAGCAGCTCGACCGTCGCCGCCCGGTCCCGTTCCCCGGAGACCACGACGATGGGCACATCGCTGTGCTCGCGGATGCGCTGGCAGACCGTGGCGCCATCGAGCCCCGGCATGGCGAGGTCCAGCAGCACCAGGTCAGGCTCGTCCTCGTTGAAGCGGCGCAGCGCCTCATCGCCGTCGTACGCGGCCACGATGCGATGCCCGGCCTGGCCGAGCAGCGCGCCGAGCGCGCCCACCATGGCGGGCTCATCGTCGACGACGAGGATCTTCAGGGACCCATCAGCGGTGGTGGGCATCCGTCCTCCGTTCGATGCATTCGATACGTGTCATGTCGGTCGTCGGGTCACGTCCCGTCGCGCGCCTGGCTCGGCGTCCCCGCGACGGTATCGCTCCAGGGTCGCGCGCCAGCGCTCGAGCCGGGTCTCATCCGCGAACAGGACGAGCACCGTGTTCTCGCCGGCGAGCGTGCCCTCCTGCTCCTGGAAGGTCGATTCGTCGATCGCCTGGGAGAGCGCGCTGGCCATGCCCGCCGAGGTGATGAGCAACAGGGTGAGGCCGGAGCGCCGGATCGTCACGGGCAGGTCCGCCAGCAGGCGGATGAGCGGTGCGTCGCTCGCGGTCGCCTGGGTCAGATCCTCGGGGGCCGCATAGACGTGGCGGTCCGCACGGGCGACCTTGACGAGGCCGAGCTCCGCGATGTCCCGGCTCACGGTGGCCTGGGTCACGCTGAACCCGCGCTCAGCCAGCAGGTCCACCAGCTCCTGCTGGCTGGAGACCGGATGCCGGCCGATGAGCTCCCGCACGATGAGCTGTCGGTCACGCTTGCCTCTGCGGCCCACACGCCCACGCTCGTCATGCATCCACGGCTGTGCTGTCACGCGGCGAGTATACGATCGCGTCGTCCGATCATGCGATCGGCGCCT
>JAHBUZ010000014.1 GCA_019637815.1 Chloroflexota bacterium | reverse complement strand
GTCGGACGGGACGTCTTCCGCCAGGTCCTGTATGGCGCCCGAGTCAGCCTGGTCGTCGGGTTCGCGACGGTCGTCGTCGCAGGACTGGTGGGCAGCATCCTGGGCATCGCTGCCGGGGTCGCCGGCGGGAAGCTGGACTCGCTCCTGATGCGTGTCGCGGACATCCAGCTCGCACTGCCGGCGTTCCTGCTGGCGATCCTGACGGCGGCCGTCATCGGCCCCAGTGTGACCAACGTCATCATCACCCTCGCGCTGACCCGCTGGGTCGTGTTCGCGCGCGTCGCGCGCAGCGCTGCCCTCGCCGTCCGCCATCGCGAGTTCGTGGACTCCGCTCGGATCCTGGGTGCATCGCCCCTGCGCGTCACGGTGGTCCACATCGTCCCGGCGTGCATCGCGCCGCTGCTCGTGGTCGCCTCATCGTCATTCGGGCTCGTGGTCCTGGCGGAGGCATCGCTCTCCTTCCTCGGTCTGGGCACGCCAGCGTCCACGCCCTCATGGGGCCAGACGATCGCGAACGGGCGGGATCTGCTGCCGATGGCCTGGTGGATCTCGACACTCCCCGGGGTGGTGCTCGCGATCGTGACGGTGACGTTCGGGATCTTCGGTGACGCGCTTCGCGATCACCTCGACCCGCACATGGAGGTGGCGTGATGCGTGCCGCGCGCCGAAGGAGGTGGTCGACCGACTGAGCCGTACACATCTGCCAGGACACCCAGCAACCGGAGGAGCACAGTCAACCCGATGACCGCAGCCCGACATCGCCGAGCACGTGGCTTCGCCACGGTCGGCATCATGGCCCTTTCAGTCTCGATGATCGCCGGCGGGACAGCATTCGCTGCCGCCGTGCCCCAGTCCGTGGCAGAGCCGCCCAGCGTCGAGCAGGCGAGCCCTCAGGTCCTGACGGTGGCGGGTCCCGTCGCCCTGGTCGACCTCGATCCCCATGGACCCAATGCGGTCGAGGACCCGACGACCCAGGTCGCCCAGCACATCTTCGATACCGTCGTGAAGCACGTCGGCGACGAGTACGAGCCCTCGCTCGCGACCGCGTGGTCGACACCGGACGAGACGACCTGGCAGTTCACGATCCGTGACGACGTGGCGTTCACGGATGGGACGCCCCTCACGGCGATCGACATCAAGGCTTCCATCGATCGGGTGAAGGCCCTCGATGGGCCCCTTGCCCCACTGTGGGCTGCGGTCACCTCAGCGGAGGCGCCGGACCCCGCGACGCTCATCCTCACGACCGATGGTGCGTTCGGCGGGATGCTCACCAACATGTCCCTCCTCTTCGTCACGCCGGCGGCATCCTCCTCGAACGAGGGCTTCTTCCGGGCGCCGATCGGCAGCGGTCCGTTCAAGGTGGCCTCGTTCGAGCCCGGCGAGCGTCTCGTCCTCGACCGGAACGCGGACTACTGGGGCGGCGCCCCGTCGCTCGACCAACTCGTGATCACGGAGATCCCCGAGGTCTCGAGTCGGATCACCGCGCTGACGACCGGCGAGATCGACTTCACTTGGGGTCTGCCCGCCGACCAGCTCCCTGTCATCGAGGTCACCGACGGGCTCACGCTGGTGACCGCTCCGAGCTATGCGCTGTATTACCAGTGGTTCAACTCGACGCACAAGCCGTTCGACGATGTGCGGGTGCGTCAGGCGATGTGGCATGCGCTCGACCTCGACACGATCGTCTCCGCACTGTTCCCCGGGGTCGGGACCGTCAGCCAGTCCTCCATCCAGCCGGGCGTGTTCGGCTTCCTTGCGCAGCAGCCGTACAGCTACGATCCCGAGCTGGCCAAGCGGCTCCTCGCGGAGGCCGGGTATCCCGACGGTTTCTCCACGAGCATCCAGTTCGCGTCCACCTGCTGCGCGGGGATCCGCGAGCTCGCCCAGGCCATGATCTCCCAGTGGGCCGAGATCGGCGTGACCGTCGAGCCCCTCGAGAAGGAGCAGGCCCAGTGGGTCGAGGATCTCCTCGCGCTCAACTGGGACATGAATGTCGCCTACAACGTGACCACGACCGGCGACGCGAACTTCACGGTCGGTCGCCTCTACACGTGCGCGGCCAATCGCACCGGCTACTGCAGTGAGGAGCTCGACGCGGCCATCACGGCGGCGCGGGGCTCCCTGGACGATGCCGAGCGGGCACAGCACTGGGGCGAGGCCCAGACCATCATCTGGGAACAGGCCGTCGGGGTCAGCATCATGGGAGTCAACGGCACCTATGCCATGAACGACCGTGTGCAGGGCTTCGTCCCGCCCGCGAGCGGGATCCCGAACTTCACGTCGGTCACGATCGGCGGATGACGTTCGCGAGCGTCGACGGGGTGGACGGCCGGGCGGTCGCGCCACCCTTCGCCCGACGCGCCGAGGGCACCTTCGACCCGCTGCTGCGGGTCGAAGGCCTTCGGGTCACCTATCGCGGCCGCTCGGGCCCGCTCGTCGCGGTCGATGACCTCGCGTTCGGCCTCGCCCGGGGTGAGTCGCTGGCGATCCTCGGGGAGTCCGGTTCCGGCAAGACGAGTCTCGGTCTCGCCCTGCTGGGGCTCAATCACGGGCGCGCGACCACGGTCACGGGCTCGGTGCGCTTCGAGGACGAGGAGATCCTGGGCCGTCGACGAGAGGACCTCGAGGACCTGCGCGGGGCACGCATCGCGATGATCTTCCAGGACCCGATGAGCAGCCTCGATCCGCTCAAGCGCATCGGCGACCAGGTGGCCGAGATGTTCATCCGCCACCGGCGGATGGGTCGGCGTGACGCTCGGGAGGCGGCCATCAGGGCGATGGAGCGGGCGCGGGTCCCCGAGCCCCGCCAGCGCGCATCCGAGTATCCCCACCAGCTCTCGGGCGGCTTGCGTCAGCGGGCGATGATCGCGATGGCCATCGCCCTCGAGCCTGCCCTGCTCATCGCCGACGAGCCCACGACGGCGCTCGATGTGACCGTGCAGGCCCAGATCGTCCGGCTGATCGACCAGGTCCGCTCGGAGGCCGGCATGGCACTCATCCTCATCACGCACGACCTCGGCCTTGCGGCCGCGCTCACAGAGCGGGTGCTCGTCATGTACGCCGGACGGGTCGCCGAGCAGGGTCGTCTGCGAGACCTCTTCGAGCACGCAGCGCATCCATACACGCGCGGCCTCATCGCATCCGCGCCCAGGGGATCCCAGCCAGGGGCCTCGCTGCCCGTCATACCGGGTATGCCGCCACGGCTCGATGAGCTCCCATCCGGATGTGCGTTCGCCCCGCGGTGCCCGCTCGTGATCGACCGTTGCCGGGTCGTGCAGCCGGACCTCGTGACCGTCGGCGATGCACATGTCGCCGCGTGCCACGTGACCGCGCCCGAGTCTCCCGCGTGAGCGTCGTGGAGGCACCGGCGGTACCGTCCCTCCTTGCCATCGACGACCTGGTCGTGGCCTACCCGGGACGCGGCTCCCTGCTGTCGCGTGCCGCACCGCCCACCCGCGCGGTCGCAGGTGTGAGCCTCACGGTCCGCCCTGGTGAGACGCTCGGCCTGGTCGGCGAGTCGGGTTGCGGCAAGTCCACCGTCGCGAGGGCGATCGTGGGGCTGGTGCCCCCCGTGGGTGGGTCCATCCGCGTCGATGGCGTCGACATCGCGAACATGGATGCGGGGCAACGACGGGTCTGGCGCAGGACCGTCCAGATGGTCTTCCAGGATCCCTATGCATCCCTCGACCCGAGGATGACGGTGCGACGCCTCGTCTCGGAGCCGTGGGCCATCCATCCGGATGTGGTGCCTGCCCGGCGACGCGCCGAAGAGGTCGATCGGATCCTGTCGCTCGTCGGCCTCGACCCTGCACATGCGGATCGATATCCCCATCAGTTCTCCGGCGGGCAGCGTCAGCGGATCATGATCGCGAGGGCGCTCGCGTTGCGGCCACGCCTGCTCATCTGCGACGAGCCGGTCTCGGCGCTCGACGTCTCCATCCAGGCCCAGATCATCAACCTGCTCTCGGATCTCCAGCGGGAGCTCGGCATCGCGTATCTGTTCATCTCGCACGACCTGTCCGTCGTCCGGCATGTCTCCCGGCGTGTCGCGGTCATGTATCTCGGCAGGATCGTGGAGGAGGGCGCGACCGAGACCCTGTTCGAGCGACCCGAGCACCCCTACACCACGGCGCTGCTGTCAGCGATCCTGCCGGCCGAGCCGTGGCTGGAGCGGTCGGACCGCATCGTCCTCGGAGGGGATGTCGCCTCGCCTGCGTCCCCCCCTCCGGGCTGTCGATTCCACCCTCGCTGCTGGCGTGCCGACGGGCGGTGCGCCGTCGAGGAGCCCCGTCTGCGGGTCATCCCTGGTTCGCTCGACGCGCATCACGTGGTCGCGTGTCATCACCCATCATCCGAATCGAGGTAACACGGTGCGTGCCCCCGTCCTCTTCCGTCCCAAGGAGCCACTCCGTGTGCTCGAGCTGGAGCTCGACCCGCCGAAGGCGGGCGAGGTCACCGTCCGCCTGGCGGCGAGTGGTGTCTGCCACACATGCCTCCACGTGATGGACGGGTCGCTCCAGGGTATCCGGATGCCGACCGTCCTCGGTGACGAGGGCGCCGGCATCATCTCGGCGGTGGGACCCGGCGTGACCGATGTCGTCGTCGGTGACCACGTGATCATCTCGTGGGCACCCGCATGCGGCCGCTGCCGTCAGTGCGCGAACGGTCGGCCGGCGCTGTGCGAGTCGCGCCCGCCTCAGGGCATGCTCGGCGATGGCACGGTGCGACTGCACCACGAGGGTGCCGATGTCTATCACTTCAGTGTCGCGGCATACGGGACGGAGACCGTCCTGCCGGTGAGCTGCGTCGTGCCCATCCGCAAGGACATGCCCCTCGACCTGGCGGCGCTGATCGGTTGCTCCGTCGCCACTGGGGTCGGCGCCGTGGTGAACACTGCCCGGGTGCCGGCCGGCGCCGCAGTCGCGGTGTTCGGCTGCGGGGGTATCGGGCTCAACGTCGTCCAGGGTGCACGGCTCGCGGGTGCGAACCCCATCGTGGCGGTCGATGTCTCCCCCACGAAGCTCGACGTGGCTCGTGCCTTCGGTGCCACCCACCTGGTCGACGCCACGCGTGGAGATGTCGCATCGCAGATCGAGAGGCTGTGGCCCACCGGCATCGACTTCTCGTTCGTCACCATCGGTCGTCAGGACACGATGGATGCGGCGTGGGGGTGCCTCGCGCCCGCCGGGTCCTGCGTCGTCCTGGGCCGGATGGCGTCGGGTGTGCAGATGACGATCGACCCCAACCGACTCTATGGCTTCGAGAACCGACTGCTCGGCTCCCGGTATGGCTCGGTGCGACCACTCGACGACTTCCCGAGGCTGGTCGACCTCTATCTCGCCGGGCGTCTCATGCTCGAGGAGCTCGTCACCCGCCGATACGCCATCGAGGAGGCGCAGGAGGCGCATCGCGCGCTCGCGGCCGGGGAGCTGGCGCGCGGGCTCATCGTGCACGCGGTGTGACCCGGCCCGAAGCCCGCTTCCACATCCGACCGGCCACCGTCGCGGACCTGGATGCATGCATCGCCCTCAGGACCGCGTCGATCGCCGACTACCGGGCGCCTCTCGGGCTCGACTACGCAGGAGCCGACCCGTCGGCGGGGCCAGCCGTGCTGGGCCACATCCTCGACACGGACCCTGATGGGGTCGTGGTCGCGGAGGATCCGGATGATGGGTCGATCAAGGGATACGTGGCCGCGACCCGGCGCGATGGACGATGGTTCCTCGGCTCGCTCTACGTGCGGGCGAGCGCCCAGGGGGACGGACTCGGGAAGCTGCTGCTGGAGCGGGTCATGCCTGTCGACCGGGCCGTCGCGCGCACCACATTCACCGATGTCCTCCAGCCTGTCTCGAACGCGATGTATGCGGGGTCCGGGATCGCACCCAGGTGCCCGTTGTTCCGGGTTCGAGGCGTGGTCGGCGGCGATGGGCCCGAAGGGTCTGGTCGACCGGAGGCGGTCGGCTGCGAGGGATCGCGGCCGCCGCAAGCCGTCCTCGATGCGATCGGCACCGTCGACCTGGTTGTGAAGGGCTACCGCAACGATGGGGACCACACGTTCCTGTTCGGCCAGGCAGCTTCTCTCGTCATCCTGCGATCCTCGGATGGCTCATCGGTGGGATACGGATACCGGCACTCCGATGGGCGCCTGGGACCGATCGCCGTGCTCGATCCGGACGACCTTCCGGCGGCCGTCGCATCCCTCGCGGGCCCCGAGCCTGACTGCGTCGTTTCTCTTTGGACATCGGGCTCGTCAGGCGCCCTGCTCGCGTGGGCCCTCGACAGACGGCTCCGGCTCGTCGGCTACCCGGCGCTCGCGTGCTGGGATCGCCCGACGATCGACCTCGGGCGGTACGTGCCATGGAGTCTCACACTCCCGTGACGCGCTCGATACCGGGGCGCGCCAGATGACCTCCGGTCGCGAGCGTGAAGGCTTCCATGAGACAGGCCCTGGCCCCTGCGCCGCTTCCTGTCAGATCCAGCGTCGCCAGCGGGCGAGGATGAGGATGCCTGCCGCCAGTGCGATCATCGCGGCGATGATCAGGACGAAGTTGCCGGGCTGGTCGAACAGCGGCGCCTTGAAGCTCAGGCCCATGACGCCCGCGATGACCACGGACGGCAGCAGCACGGCTGAGATCACGGTCAGCACCCGCATCACGTCATCGGTCCGCTCGCCGGTGCGGGTCATCACGAGGTCGAAGGTCCCCACGAGCTGCTCGCGCTCGTTCTCGACGCCATCGAGCGCACGATCGAGCCGCCCCGGCAGGCCCGGCCAGGGCCAGCCGATGGATGACGGGTCGCGGCGAGGATCTCCTGGTGGGGTGCCATGGTCCGACGGAGCGTCGCGATCCGACCCTGGACGACCACCAACTCGTCGAACAGGGGCTGGACGTCCTCAAGGCCGACGAGACATGACCGTCGGCGCGGACTTGAACATGGCAGACCGTTTGACCTGCTCGGTCAGGAGCGCTAGCGTGTGACCATGGTCACTGACTGGCGCCAGCGCGTCCAGACGAACCCGGCCGTGCGCAGCGGGCAGCCCACCATCCGCGGTCTGCGCGTGACCGTGAAGGATGTGCTGGGGTTCCTTGCCGCGGGCATGACCATCGAGCACATCCTGGCTGAGTACCCGTATCTGGAGCGTGAGGACATCCTCGCAGTCCTGGCATATGCAGCCGAGACGATCCCGGACCACGCCACGGTGTGAGGCCGCTCTTTGACGGCATGCTCCCGCCGAGCCTGGTGCGGCGCTTGGCCGACGTCTGGCCGGACGCCAGGCATGTGGTCATCAAAGTACGGCGAGCGGTTTCCGGACGAGCGTGTGTGGGACGCTGCGCTCCGCGACGGCTTGACCATCGTCACCAAGGACCGTGATTTCGCCGACCCGGTGCGCTTTCCAGGTCCGCCTCCGCAGTCCGTGCGCCTGTCGATCGGCAATGCGGATCCGGATGAGCTCGAGACGTATCTGCGGGAACACACACCGGACATCGAAGCGTTCGCAGCCTCCGGCGAGCGCTACCGCGAGATCTGAGCGCGCGTCGATCGACCCTCGCCCGTCGAGTGAGACCATCGCCTCCGAGCGGCGCTGCGTCCGGCGATCCGGGACGGAGAGCCGCGTCAGCGTCGAGTAAGGACCACCCGCTACCATCGCCGCATGCGAACGCTGTTCGTGACCGACCCGCCACCACCGGTCGAGGACTGGCTCGAGCGTCGCCGCGCCCTGGGCCAGGACCGCTTCGACGAGGTCTGGGAGGGCGAGTACCACGTGGCACCAGCACCGAAGCGGGCACACGGCATCGTGGACGACGAGCTGGCATGGATCCTTCGGCCGCTGGCCGTGGGTGCGGGCCTGGTCGGCGCCAGCGGCTGCAACATCGGTGGGCCCATGGACCTCCGTGTCCCGGACCGCGCGTACTTCCGGGATCGCGCTGACCTGACCTGGAACCTGACGGCGGCCATCGTGGTGGAGATCCTGTCGCCGGACGACGAAGCCCGCCGGAAGCTGGACTTCTACTTCGGCGCCGGCGTCGAGGAGGTGCTGATCGTCGAACCGGACGAACGCGCGGTCGAGTGGCTCGTGCGGGGCGATGATGCCTTCGAGCCCGCCGATGGCAGCACGCTCCTGGGCATCTCCGCCGACGACCTCAGGGCCGCGATCGACTGGCCTCAGTCGTAGGCGAGCGCCGCGTCCCGCTGCACCTCCGCGACGAGTGACGGGTCGTAGTCGGCGCGCTCGCCCGGCACGTACGTGACCGATCGCAGCGTGCCCTGGTACGGGAACGAGCCGTGGCGCTCGAACAGCTCCCAGTGCACCGGGCCACCGCGATCGCGCCCGACATCGATGCCCGTGAACGGTGCCATACCGGTCAGCATGTGTACCGACGGCAACGAGGTCGCCGCCCAGCCATCGACCGACAGCACCAGCTCCCACCGGAAGCCGGGCAGCCAGCGCACGTCCAGGCGCACCAGGTGTGGGCCCGCCGCCAGTGGCCCGCCATCGGCGAGGTGCAGCACCCCGTACTCGTTGTAGGCGAGCCGGATCCGGCCATCCTCGACGAACACGGAGTAGCCGCCGCCCTGGTCGCCATGTGCCACGAGCACGCCATCGGCACCCTCGACGTGCTCCAGCTCGATGTCCACGCGGAATGAGCGCAGGTCGATGAGCTGGCTCGACCGATACCGCTCCAGGCGCGGCGTCCCCGGCAGCAGTCGCACGGGCCGCTCGAGCTCCCGCTCCGCGGGCCGCCGGATGGGTGCCAGGATGCGATCGTCCAGCGGGAACACGGTGTTCGCCCACGCGGCCCGCTCCCACGCCGCGGCGAGCTCCCGCAGCACCTCGGGATGCTCGGCGGACACGTCGTGGAGCTCGGTCGGGTCGACGGCCACATGGTACAGCTGCCACTCGGCATCGTCGAAGGGCGTGCCCGGTCGATGGTCGGTGATGATCTTCCAGCCGTCCCGGTAGAAGCCACGGCTGCCGCCGAACTCGGTGTACTGCTCCGGATGGGTGCTCGGCGTATCGCCATCCCGGAGCACCGAGGCGAAGCTCGACCCGTCGATCGGCTGTGCAGGCAGGCCCTGCCGCTCCGCGGGCGCCCGCACGCCGGCGAGCTCCAGGAGCGTGGGCACGATGTCCGTCACGTACTGGTACTGGGGCCGCAGCCCGTCGTCGCCGTCCGTCCGCCGCAGCCCGCGTGGCCAGCGCACCACGAACGGCACCCGGACGCCGCCCGCGTACGCCTCGCCCTTGAAGCGTCGGAAGGGGGTGTTGGAGACCATGCCCCAGCCGGCCGGGTAGTGGATCATCGTCCGTGGCCCACCGAGCAGGTCGAGGTCGCGCGCCACATCCGGATCCCAGTCGGCGGGCAGGCCCGGCTGGAACTGGAACCGGCTGAAGTAGCTCCGCGTCCCCTCCGGACCACCTTCCGCCGTACCGCCGTTGTCGGAGGTGAAGATGACGATGGTGTCGTCCAGCTCCCCGAGCGCCTCGATGACGTCCAGCACCCGACCGAGGCTCTGGTCCACGTTGTCCACCATCGCGGCGTAGATCTCCATGAAGCGCGCATAGCGCTCCTGGGTCTCGACCGGCAACGAGTCCCACGCGGGGACACCACCCCGTCGGCCGTCCGCCCGGTCGGGCAGGGGCGTGCCCTCGGGCACGATGCCGTCCGCGATCTGGCGTTCCAGCCGTGCCGCGCGCAGGCGGTCCCACCCCTCGTCATAGCGACCGCGATGCCGCTCGATGTCCTCCGGCTTGGCTCCCAGCGGGCCGTGCATCGCGTGATGGGCCATGTACAGCAGGAACGGCTTGCGCGAGTCGTTCGCCCGGAGCGCCTGGATCATGCCGATCGCACGGTCGGTGAGGTCATCGGTCAGGTAGTAGTCGTCGGGCTGCTCGTCCGCGGTCACCGGCGAGTCGTCCATGATCAGCCGGTTGGGGTGGAAGAAGCTGTTGCAGCCCTCGAGGGTGCCGTAGTAGCGATCGAAGCCGCGCTGGCAGGGCCAGGTGTCTTTGGCCGCGCCGTCGTTCATGAGCGCGTCCCGGGTGAGGTGCCACTTGCCCACCGCGAACGTGGCGTAGCCATTGGCGCGCAGGATCTCCGGCAGCGTCAGGACGTCCGGGTCGATCTCCAGCCGCAGCGGCGGGAACCCCGGGTCGGAGTTGGCGACGCTCGCGAAGCCCGCCCGGTGGGGATTGAGCCCCGTGAGGAGCGCCGCGCGGGCAGGGGAGCACACGGGGGTCGTGTGGTAGTTGGTGAGCCGGAAGCCCTCCGCCGCCAATCGGTCGAGGGTGGGTGTCGGGATCTCGCTGCCGAATGGCCCGATGTCGCTGTAGCCCATGTCGTCCATGAGCACGACGACGATGTTGGGCGCGTCGTCGGGCGCACGCCGCTCGCGTGGCCAGGCACGCTCCGACTCGGCGGTGGTCCGGCCGATGCGGCCCGGGAACCGCTCGTAGCCACGGGCATACGGCGGGATGCCGCGATCGTCGGCCGACGGGACGTCAGGCGCTCCGTTCGACGGGATGCCGCGCTCGTCGGCTGATGGGATGCCGCCTGTGTCCGCGGCGGGTTCGGTGGTCACGCTCGATCCTTCCTTCAGGCGGCCGCTGGCTCGGCTGATGCGGATGACGGTGCGGGTGTCGTCTCGGCGGTCCCGTCCACCGTGCCGAGGGCGCGCAGGATGCGTGCCTTGAGCTCGATGAGTCGGGCGTCGGTGCGGTCACGGGGTCGCGGCACGGCGATGGCGATGTCCTCCACGACCCGACCCGGCCGGTCCGCGAGCACCACGACCCGGTCGCTCGTGACGAGCGCCTCATCGATGTCATGCGTGACCAGGAGGGTCGTCGTGGGTCGCGCCTGGTGGATGTGCACGAGGGCGTCCTGGAGACGCATCCGGGTCATCGCATCGAGGGCGCTGAACGGCTCGTCGAGGAGCATCACCTCGGGCTCGTTGACGAGCGCACGAGCCAGCGAGACCCGCTGCGCCATGCCGCCCGAGAGCTGCTTGGGCAGCGCGTCATGGAACTCGTGGAGCCCGACCAGCTCCAGGAGGCCGTCGATCGTCTGCTCGCGGTCGGCCGTCTCACAGACCAGCTGGAGGTTCGCCCGGACGCTCCGCCAGGGCAGCAGCCTCGGCTCCTGGAAGGCCATCGAGACCGAGGCGTCGCGTGCCTCGCCATCGAACAGGATCTCACCCGCGTGGTCGGTGTCGAGACCGATGATGAGCCGCAGCAGGGTGGACTTGCCGCAGCCGCTGGGACCCAGGACGGACACGAACGTGGCCGGCTCGATCTCCAGGTCGAGGGGACCGAGGACGGGTCCGACCTCCGGGAACGACTTGCGCACATCCCGGATGGAGATGGCGGCGCTCATGCGCGACCCCGCGCGGCCACGACCCGGGCTCGATGGGGTGCCATGCCCTCGAGGGTCGACTGCCAGCTGGTGAGTCGGCGCTGGATGGCCACGACGACCATGTCCGAGCTCTTGCCGAGGATGGCCAGCACGATCATCACGGTGATCATCTGGTCGGGCATGGCCAGCGACCGACCGTCGTTGAGGAGCACGCCCAGGCCCGTGTTGCCGTACAGGATCTCCGACACGGTGGCCACGACCCAACTGATGGCGACCGCGATTCGCACGCCCACCAGGATCTGGGGCAGCGCCGCCGGTACGACGACGTTGCGGATGATGCGCGAGCGTGGCAGTCGATACGCTCCGGCGAGCTCCATCAGCTTCTGGTCCGTGCCCCGGATGCCGGCGTAGGTGTTGACGTAGATGGGGAAGAACGTGGCGAGCGCGATGAGCGCGATCTTGGACGCATCACCGATGCCCAGGGCGAGGATGAGGAACGGGATCCAGCCCACCGCCGGGACCGCGTTGAGCGCACGCACGGAGGGGTCGATGGCGCGGTCCGCGGTCCGCGCGTACCCGGTCAGGATGCCCAGTGACAACCCGGCCGCGAGCCCGATGCCGAAGCCCCACGCGATGCGGCTGACGGTGCTCAGCAGCTCCTCGAGCAGCACGCCGTTGGTGGCCAGCTTGAAGAACGTGGCCACGACCTGGCCGGGTGTCGAGGTGATGGCGGTCTTGAAGGTCCCGGTCGAGACGCCGAGCTGCCAGACGATGACCAGCAGCACGGGCAGCACGAGCGCGAGCAGCGGCAGTGCACGCCGCGCCCGGGAGGAGGACCGGGCCGCGGCGTGGGCCGAGGGATGCGAGGCGGACCCGGATGCGGTCGACCGGGACGGGGCCGGGGTCGACCGGCCCGCATCCACGGACGAGGTGGCGCTCACGGGGCGGCTGGGGCCTCGGCGTGCTCGCCGGCCCACGCGACGACGTCGATGGCCTGGGGCGCGAGGCCCTGGTCGACCAGGAACTGGTCGGTCGCCTGGATGCGCGCGAGGATCTCCGGCGTGAGCTGGGACGGGAAGTCGAAGTCGGGATACAGCAGCTGCACCTGCTCGGGGGTCAGCTGGAGGCTCTCGGCAAGGATCTGGTACGCCTCATCCACGTTCGCGTTCGCCCAGGCGATGGCCTGGTCGCGGGTGGCGAGGTAGACCGGGAAGAACGAGGGGTGTGCCTCGAGGAAGGCGTCGGTCGCCGCGAAGACGCCGATGCCTGCCGCCTCCGGCACCTCCGAGACGTCGGCGATGACCCGGTAGCCCCGGTCGAGCAGGCGGGGCGCGCCCTGGCCGAGCGTGACCGCCGCATCGATCTGCTCGGCCTCCAGCGCCACCTCGGAGTCGGGCAGCGAGAGGTTCTGGAACACGATGTCGTCCTCGGTCAGGCCGTTGGCCTCGAGGACCGTGAGCAGGAACCGGTGCGGGAAGGTCGCCTTGATGGTCGCCACGGAGCGGCCTCGCAGATCAGCGACCGACTGGACGTCGGACGCTTCCCGGACCACCAGCCACGCGCCGGTGCCGTCGTCGTCGATGGCCACGAGCGTGGTCTCGGCGCCAGCCGTCTTGCCCAGCACGCCCGCCGTGTCCGCGTATGCCGCGATGTCCAGCGAACCGCCGATGAGCGCCTCGTTGATGGCCGGTCCCGCACCCAGGAAGGGCTCGTACTGGAGCGTGATACCGGCCGCACCGAACACCTGGTCGAACAGGCCCAGGTGCTGTGCCCAGATGTCCGCCGGGGAGTTCGCGGTCGCCTGGCGGTTGCCGGACGGGAAGCCGATGCGCACCGTGTAGCCGGTGTCGGCCGGGTCCAGGGTGGGGGCCGCGGCGCCACTCGCGTCCTGGGCGAGCGTGGGTGCCGCGAGCGATGCGGCGAGGAGCGTGGTGCCTGCGAAGACCGCGAGGCGGTGCGTACGCGTGTGCATGGTGCGGTGTGGCCTCCGACAGGGGATGGGCGTTCGACAGCAGCCGGCCGCCGGGACCGGTCGCGAGCACTATACATTGTCGATCGAAAATATGGACTAGAGGCGTGGCGAGCCGAAGAAGGCGGGCTCGGCGTGGGCGCGGTCAGCGGCTGCGGCCGTGTGCCTCGATCTGGGCGACGATGGTCGGGTCGGTGATGCGCCGGTCATCTGCGAGCAGGACGGCCTTGGACAGGATGAGCGAGAGCCGATGGTCGTCGTCGAACGGCAGGAACACCCGGTCGGCGCGCGCTGCGGCGGACCGGGCGGGCACGATGCACAGGTAGACGTCACCGGGCTCCATCAGGATGTTGCCGGAGCCGAGATGGATGCGATACGTGGCGAGCTCGCCGCGGACGCGCAGGAACCGCCCGTCGAGGGTCAGTCGGTCAGCGATGGCGAGCTGGGGGATGAGCAGCTCCAGGGCCTGTCGCCGGGTCTCCGCGGAGCCATCGAGCTCGCCGAACGCGGTCGTCTCCCAGTACAGCCCGAACCGGTCGCGACGATCGGGCCCACCGTCCGCCCAGTTCTCGTCCGCGGCGATGGAGCTGACGCCGACGAACAGGTCCACGTCACGCATCGCCTCCGAGAGGACGAGCGGCGGGATCTCCGTGAGTGCCACGGGGGTCTCCGCGCGGTCGGACAGGCGCCAGAAGCGGACCTGGTCCGTGGCGCAGTGCTGGACCACGTCGACGCCCTCCTCGACGGCATCGTGGTAGAACGCCGCGCGCAGGTCGTGTGCCGGGAAGTCTCGCCGGGCGATGCCCTCGAAGCCGCCATCGAACGGGCCCAGGTAGTTCGATGCCCAGCGGCGCGCGCCCATGAGCGCCCGGGCGACCGGATAGTCGAGGATGTGGCTCGCGAACCGGTTGGAGTAGGTCGCGGTCGTCTCCTCGGCGGGCGTCAGCAGGTAGACCTCGCGCCACGCCTGCTTGAAGGGCTGCCGGATGCGCGTCGCGAGCAGGCGCTCCCGCCACGCCTGGACCTCCGCGACCGATGCGCGGGCCGGGTGCCAGAGGGTGACCTGGGCGTGGTCGGGCAGCTCGCGCTGCGCGCCATCCGACCACAGCCAGCCATCCGCGTGCGGCACGCAGGTCCATGCCCCGCCATCGGCTCCGCTGGTGCCATCGGCCCCGTCGGTGCTGCCCTCGACCTGCCAGATGAGCCGACGCGCCAGGGCAGCGGTCAGGGGATGCTGGAGGTAGTGCTCGCGCCATGCCTCCGCCGTCCACGAGCGATCCTCCACGAGGAGGTCCTCCAGGCGGGACCGTTCGACCGAGAGCGCGAGGCGCAGCTCCTTCAGCTCGGCCTTGGCGCTCGTCACCGCCGACGGATCCGATGCACCGAGCGCCTTCGGGACCGTCCGGGTGACCTTGGCCGCGGCATCAAGCCAGGTCAGACTCGCCTCGCCGTCCGGGTCGAGGGTGAGCACCGCTGCGCCATCGCCGACCGGGAGCTCGCGGTGGCCGGACGGATCCAGGCCGCAGGTGGGGACGCTCAGCTCCAGCAGCTCGCCGGGCGTGATGCCGGCGTTGGTCGCGGCCCGCTCCAGCGCTCTGCTCAGCTGCTTGGACACGTTCCGACTGCGCACCCGTGCCTTGATCCGACCGAGTGCCACGAGCGTCTCGGGCGTGGCGATGTCCGCGAGGAGCCAGACGGTGGTGTTGGCCAGTCGCTCGTCACGCGGATAGTTATCGTTCCGGGGGGACAGCGCCCAGTGGGCGCCCGCGCGCGCCAGCGTCTCCGGCACCCACGACCACGTGTTCGGCGCCACCGCCCAGCCGGCCGCTGCGGCCCAGTAGGCACCTCGCACGATGGCGCCGTTGGCCGGGTGGGTTCCGGCGGTGCCGATCCAGTCCGCGCCCATGCCACTCGTGATGCGCGACTCGAAGGACGCGTCCACCATGTGGCGGACGAGCGGCTCGGTGACGGGCTGCTCCAGGAACGGGTGCAGCTCCTGGGTCCAGCGCCGGGTGGGCGTCACGCTCGAGGCCCGTCCCAGGTGCGTGATGAGCGGACCCGCGGTGGCAGCCTCGGGGTGATCCGCCAGCCACGTCCGCACGGCGGTCCCCCACGTGTCGTGCGTGACGATGAGGTCGAGGTCCAGATGGTCCGGGTGTGCGAGGCTCAGCAGACGCGTCCGGGATCGGCCGAGCTCCGCGGTCGACAGGCCATGATGGGTGGTGATGGCCGTGACCAGGGCGTCGATCCGACGCGCATCGCCGTCGAGCGACACGCCGGCCGCCCGGGTCCGCTCCAGCATCGCGATCGCGTAGCTCACGGGCGACGTGCCGTACCAGCCCGTGCCGGCGATCCGACGGGCGAGGTCCAGGACCGCGTGCCGATCCTCCTCGTGATGGGGTGGCGCCACCCTGCCGAGCGCCGGCAGCATCGCGGCTGCGTCGTGCACGTGCCTGACCGCCCCACGCTGCGTCATCAGGTCCAGGATCGCCACGCCGATGGAGATCCGGTCCGACTCGGGCGCATCGAGCCAGGCGCTCGACCAGGACGCCTGCGGGGTCGATGACGAGGCGTCGTCCCCGCCGACCACCCCGAGCGCCCTGGTCGGACGTTCGTTCGCCGGCATCGCCAGGTAGGGCTGGGCGCGGGCCACGTGTCGTGCGACGTGCCGGGGGACCGGACGACCGGCATTGAGGGCCGCGGTCAGGCGCTCGATCAGGTCCACGGGTGGCGTTCTCGTCAGCCGCCGACGAGTGGCACGAGGCGGACGAACGCGACGTCCGGCGCTGTGCTGAGGGCCACCTCCTCGTCGAGCGAGGTCGCCTGGTGACCATCCACGAGCACGAAGAAGCCGTTCCGCCCGAACGCATCGAGGGCGACATCCGCCTGGGCCCGCCAGTCGACGCGCCGGTCACGGATGCGCGGTCCGCCGTTGAGCGCGGTCTCGTCGGCGATCGGCGTGACGAGGCCCTGGAACGGCTCGGTCGTGGTCAGGTTGTGGCGCGCGACCTCATCCCGGACGCGCAGCACGATGAGCTCACGCACGGTGAGCCGGTCCGGGACCTGGAGCGGGAAGCTCCCGACCGGCCGACCGGTCGCGGTCCGATCATGGATCGTCAGGGTGGGCATGGTCCCTCCGGGCGCTCGGATGTGCCGCGCCCGGCCCCGATCGTGCCAGGGCGGTGCTCGACACCTCGTCCCACGATCGTCTCATGGTGAGCGCCGGCAGCGGCATCCCGCAAGGGTCCTGCCCCGGATGGTCCCTGGGCCCGCGCGCCGGTGGCGGACGATGCGCGTTCGGGTCGCTCGACCGGCTAGTTCGGGCGGCGGCGGCGCTTCGCGAGGTCGACCACGTTCGACGGGATGGGCGTGCCGCTCTCCGCCTCCGGATCCAGCACCGGCAGCTCCGGGGCGTCGTCCGTCTCCGCGGCGGCATCCCGGACCGCGGCCAGCTCATCGGCGAGGGCCAGCAGCCGGGTCGCGATCTCGCGTGCGATCTCCGGTGGCACCACGACATACGCGGACTGGCCGGCCTTGGGCCAGACCTCGATCTCGACGTTCGTCTCCACGGTGGTGAGCGTCACCAGCGCGTGGGGCATATCGAACACGACCTTGCTCATCGGACCTCCTGTGGGTCGCAGTCTGGCGCCTCCGGGGGTGATCCGCTTGAGGGCCGACCGATCAGAGCCCTCGGGCTCGCCGCTGGTCGGCTTCCATCCGTGCGGTACGCTGGACCGGGTCGCGTGACCCCTGCCGGTCGCGCGGCCCATGCCGCTCCACCCTGCCTCGGAGGCATCGTTGGTCCTGGGACGCCGTGCTGTCCTGCTCATCGTCGCGCTGCTGCTCGCGGTCGTTCCGGTGCCGGCCCTCGCGGACGATGACAACGTCACCGAGCGAGCCACGGTCACGTATCGCCTCGACCGCGCGGGTCAGGCGATCGATGTCACCGCCGCGATCAGCTACACGAACCGCATCCCGACCGTCGGTCGGACCCGCTTCTACCTCGAGCGCTGGGGCACGCTGTGGGTCCCGTCCGGCGTTCGCGGCTTCAAGGTCAAGGGCCGTGGGGTGCGAGCCCAGAAGGTCGCTGAGCAGGCGGGCTATCGCGCCTATATCGTCACCTTCCCGCGCATCTACCACGGCGGCACGGTCCGGTTCACGGCCACCTGGACGCTGCCCAGCCGAGGCTCTGGCTCGGACCAGACCACCCGGGTCGGTGCCGCGTACAGCCACGTGTGCTGGATCGGCCAGCCGGTCGACTCGGGGAGCGTCACGCTCGTCGTCCCCCGCGGGCTGGACGCGGTCACCCGGGGCAGCGACGTGCGGGTGCGCCAGAGCGGCAGGACGCAGCGCATCGAGGCGGTGCGTCGGAGCGACCTCGCCGGGTTCCAGGCCTGCACCGACATCTACGACGAGGACCGCCTGCTCCGTCGGGAGATCGTGAGCCCGGGTGGCCAGCCGATCGTGCTCCAGGCGTGGCCGGAGGACGCGGGCTGGCTGGATGACGCGTCGAGCGCGGTCACCGGGGTCGTGGAGGCCCTCGAGCAGGTGGTCGGCGTGCCGCTGCCGTCCGGTGATCCCATCCGTGTCCGCGAGGTGAGCGCCAACGCGCTCCTGGGCTACGGCGGCGAATACGACCCACGGCACCGCATCGTCCGCCTCAGTGAGCGGGAGACCGATCCGCATCTGCTGAGCCACGAGCTGGCACACGCCTGGTTCAACGCCCGGACGGTGAACGACGAGTGGCTGTGGGAGGGGCTCGCGGAGTGGACCGCGCGGACCAGCAGGGAGTCGCGCTGCGATCCGCCCGGTGATCCGCCGGTCGGGTCGCCGAGACTGCGGGACTGGCGCTATCTCGCGTTCCAGACGGACTTCGCGCTCCAGTCGCTCGTGCAGTGGCAGTACGCCGCCGCGTGTGCCATCCAGGGCCGCATCGCGGACGCGGTCGGGCCCGAGCGCATGCGGCTGGTGCTGCGCACGATCCTGGGTGGCGCCTCCCCGTATGACCTCCTGCCACCGCTCGTGCCGGTCGAGGCCCCCGTCGAGGTCGTCCAGCAGGACACGCTGGTGATGCCCGTGGCGTCACCCGTGTCCTCGCTCACCCGGTCGAGCAAGCGCCGCACCAAGCCGGTCGACTGGCGCCAGTGGCTGGACATCGTCGACGAGGTGGGACTCGTGCGCGCGGGCGTGACCGACCTGACCGTCGCCGAGGACGTGCTCGTGGAGATGGGGGTGGTCCGTCGACGACAGCTGGCCGACCGCGCCGATGCGCGGACCGCGTTCCGGACGCTCCAGGCCACGACCCCGGCGGGCATCACGCCCGTGGTCGTGCGGCGAGCCCTGGACGACTGGCGCTTCCCGGACGCACGACGGGCGATGCGCACCGCGACCCAGATCGCAGGGCTCCTGGCGGATCGCGCCGCAGCGGGGACGGGCGTGCGCGATGACTGGCTCGCGTTCGAGCGGGCGTCCACCCTCAAGGCGCTCCAGCGGCTGCGGGACCGGCTGCGCGAGTAGGCTGCCCCGATGACGACGACGCAGCCGGACGGGCACGCACCCGGGTCGGTCGATCCTGGCGCACCCATCACCCCGGACGACATCCTGCGGCTCCGACCGCACATCGACCCGGTGTTCCTCGACGCGCCGACCATGACCCATCCCGGCCTGGACGCGGCACTCGGCTGCCGGGTCACGCTCCAGCTGGAGACGCTCAACCCCATCCGCTCGTTCAAGGGCCGGGGCACGGAGGCGCTCCTGTCCGTGCTGCCCCCGGACGTCCGGGGTGTCGTCGCCACGTCCACCGGCAACTTCGGCCAGGGGCTGGCGCGAGCCGCCACCCGCCGAGGCGTGGCGACCACGATCGTGTGCCCTGCGGTCACCAGCGCGCCCAAGGTCGCGGCGATGCGGCGTCTGGGTGCCACGGTCGTGGTGGCGGAGCCGGCCGATGGCAACGGCAAGACGGTGGCGAGGCGTATCGCGGAGGAGCAGGGGCTGCTGCTCATCGAGGACGGCGCGCATCCGGAGATCGCCGCCGGGGCGGGCACCATCGGTCAGGAGCTGACGGACGCGGGGCATCGGCCGGAGGTGCTGCTCATCCAGGTCGGCGATGGAGCGCTCGCGAGCGGGGTCGGCGGCTGGTTCCGTGACCGGTCACCGGACACGCACATCATCGGTGTCGTGGCGAGCCGGGCGCCCAGCCTCGCGCGGTCGCTGGCAGCAGGGCGGGATGTGCCAGCGCCCATCGAGACCATCGCGGAGGGCATCGCGGTGGGCCATCCCGTGGCCGGCGCGGTGGCGCGACTCGGACGGGTGCTGGATGAGGTCCTGCTGGTGGACGACGACGTGATGGTGGACGCGATGCGACTGCTGCTGGACGCAGCAGGCGTCGTGGCAGAGCCGGCCGGTGCCGCCGGGATCGCCGCCATCCGGACGTGGCCGGAGCGGTTCCGTGGGCTGGAGGTGGTGAGCATCATCACGGGCAGCAACGTGCCGCCGGGTCTGCTCGGCGGGTAGGGCGGCGTACATCGGGGATGGCGCCACGAGGCGACGAGTGATGCGTGGCCGCCTCGGGCCACCAGCAGCGATGTGTGGCCGCCACCGGGCGTACCCTCCCGTCATGTGCCGGAACATCACGGAGCTGCGCGGCCTCGAGCCCGCGGCGACCGACGAGGAGGTCACCGCTGCCGCGCGCCAGTACGTGCGCAAGGTGAGTGGCATCCAGACGCTCAACGAGACGACACGTGCGCCCTTCGAGGCGGCCGTCGCGGAGGTGGCCGCGGTCACGGCGCGACTCCTGGCGACCCTGCCGCCGCGCCGTCAGCCGCCCGCGACCGTCCCGCCACTCCGCCGACCGGAGGTGCGGGCGCGCATCGCCGCGCGCGAGGCTGCGGCGCAGACGAAGGCCTCGACGCCGGCGTAACGCGATCGACCAGCGGGACCTTTCGGTGGTGGGTCGTGGCGTCCCGCTGACGCTCCTGCGGACGCCGCCCTGACCTGGATGCTCACGGGCCCGGCCGAGACGGCCCTCAAGGCCATCCGCTGTTTCTCGGCCGATCGATCGAACTGGTCGAGCACCTGGCGGTCCGCGCGGGTCACTTCCATGCCATCTGACCCACTGGTCGGCCGATCGGCGATGTGCCTGAGCGTGGGCCGTGGCGAGCACCGTGGCGGCGCGTCGCACGTGGCTCACCAGTCGGACCATTTGGCAGGGAACCGGCTCGCCGGGCCGGCACGGAGCCGCCCCTCCCGGACGAACACAGCGCGGGGGCGGGCTTACAGGCGGTGACCCACGGCGCCCGGCCGGCTACAGGCGGTGGGCCCGGCGCGCGCCGCTCCCGCATCGCCCGGCATCGTGCACGGAACGAGCCACCTGAAACCGATGTATGGCATATGGCAGGTGGCGGATGGCAGGTGGTAGTCTCGTGGCATGGAGAAGACGACGCTCTACCTGCCCGATGACCTCCAGCGCGAGCTGCGTGCGCTGAGTCGACGCACCGGTCGACCCCAGGCGGTCCTCGTTCGCGAGGCGCTCGCCTCCTACCTGGCAGACAACGAGGCGCCCTGGCCGACGTCGATCGGGAGCGCCACGTCGGACGGATCCGTCCAGGCGAAGGACGCGAGGCGATGGGTCCATGAGCAGTGGTCGCGCGATGATGCCAGGCCTTGGCGGCGCTCCGATCCGGTGTGATCACGATCGATACGTCCGGGATCATCGCGCTCCTGGATCCGGCGGACCCTGCCCACGAGCGAGTCGTCGCGAGTCTGCGCCAGCAACAGCGGCCGTATCTCGTGCCGGCCGCAACGCTCGGTGAGATCGGCTACTTTCTCGAGGTTCGCTACGGACACCGGGTGATGGAGCGATTCCTCGATGACCTTGCGAGTGGGACCTTCGAGCTCGACTGTGGGGAAGGGGACGAGCCTCGGGTCCGCACCCTCGTAGGTCGATATGCGGATCTGCCGCTCGGGCTGGTGGATGCCGCGGTCATCGCCTGCGCCGAACGAAGCGGCGGCCTCGTCCTGACGCTCGACCAGCGCGACTTCTCGGTGGTGGCGAGAGAGGTCCCGCTGACACTGGTCCCGGCCTTGCCCTGACTCGCGGGCCGCAGTCGACCCGCTACAGCGCGCGGCGGGTGGCGTGCTCCGCTTCGCGGACACAGACGGCGCCGAACGCGCCCAGGGCGGACTCCACGTCATCCGCCATCTCGACGGACGCCTGGAAGCCGGGCTCGCGGATGTTGACCATGATCCCGTATCGCGTCTGGTCGGCCCGCACGAAGCCGATGTTCACCTCCAGCCCCTTGACGTTGCTCCAGCGGGTGAGGCCGTGCGCGACGGTATCGAGGGTCGGGTCCGCGGCGCTCGGGCGGTAGGTGAACTCGTGGATGCCCAGGGTGCTCGCGACGAGCAGTCGCTCGAACTGGCCCAGCTCCTGGTAGGCCGCGAGCTGCTCCGTGGCGAGGATGTGCATCGCCTGTACGGCACGGGCTCGCATGTCCGCGAACCGGTCCGCGGTGTAGGCGTCCGGATAGCCGAGATCCTCGATCAGCACGCTCGATGCCTCCGTGCCGGATGCTGGCCGCCCGTCATCGGGTGGCGCTGGACGCAGGCTACGCCCGGACCGGCGTCCTCGGCGCCCGCCGGTCGTACCGTCCGGGGCAGCCGGATGGGGTCAGGTGGGGCAGGGGACGGGCCGTCTGGTCAGTCGAGATGGTCGGGCAGCCCGAACAGGGGGAACCAGCGTGGTGTGTCCAGGAAGAACGTGATGCCGCTGATGCGCTCGCCATCGAGCTCCAGCACCTGGACCGACCAGGGCGCCCAGCCGCCCGCGGGATCGGGCTTGTACTGGCCGAAGCCCAGGGTCCCGTTGACGCGCACCGGCACGAGCCGTGACCCCTGGCACCCGATGCCCGGTCCCAGGCACCACGCCACGATGTCCTCGTGGGTCCGGAGCCACAGCGCGTACGGCGGCATGTTCCACGATGCGTCCTCGCGGAGCAGTGCCGTGAGCGCCTCCATGTCGTATCGCTCGAAGGCGTCGACATACCGCGCGAGGAGCGCCTGCTCCCGCTCCTCGAGATCCTCGGCACGTGGCGGCTCGGCGCCCTCCGGCAGGACGGTGGCGAGCGTCGCCCGGGCGCGCTGGAGCAGGCTGTTGACCGAGACGCTCGTGGTCTCCAGCAGCTCCGCCACCTCGGCCGCCCGCCAGTGGAGCACCTCACGCAGGATGAGCACGGCCCGCTGTCGTGGCGGCAGATGCTGGAGCGCGGCCACGAACGCGAGTCGGATGGACTCCCGCGCGACCGCGATGTCCGCGGGGTCACCACCGGTGGGCACGGCGCGGTCATCGGGGATGGGCTCCACCCAGGCTTCCTCGCCGAGCGGCTGACCGAGCAGTCGCGCGTCCGCGACGCCGGCGGGTCCCAGGTCCATCGGTCGTGCGCGTCGCTGACGGGCACCCAGCATGTCCAGGCACACGTTCGTGGCGATGCGGTACAGCCACGAGCGGAGCGCCGCTCGCCCCTCGAAGCTGCCGATGGCGCGCCACGCGCGGACGAGCGTCTCCTGGACGGCGTCCTCCGCCTCGAACGCGGAACCCAGCATCCGGTAGCAGTAGCCGGTCAGCGAGACACGATGCGGCTCCAGCAGGGCCATCGGGTCATCCGACCCACCCAGCGCGGCTGGCACACCCCGATCCAGGGTGAGCTCGGTCATGGGATCCTCCGTCGGCGGCCGGCGCTCTCGCGTCGGCGAGCGTCTCGATGACCATGCTACTGGGTCGGGACCGATGGATCGGGTCGGGTCGTATCGTCAGAGTGGGTGACCAGAGTGGATGACCGCCATCCAGGGAGACCCTCGACATGTCCCATGGCCCCATCACGGACGCCACCGACACGCTGCGCGCACGACTCACGGGCCGCGTCGTCACGCCGGGCGACCCGGACTACGACACGCTGCGCACCATCGTGTACGGCGGCGTCGACCGTCGACCGGCGCTCATCGCGCGGGTCGCGGATGTCGCTGATGTCCGGACCGTCATCGCCACGGCGCGTCGGACCGGGCTGCCGCTCGCGGTCCGGTGCGGCGGACACAGCGCCGCGGGGCATTCCTCGGTCGCCGGCGGCATCGTGCTCGACGTGCGCGAGCTCCGGATGCTCGATATCGATGTCCGGGCACGCACCGCCTGGGCGGGCACCGGGCTCACGGCCGGGGAGCTGACGGCGGCGACCGCGGAGCACGGGCTCGTGGTCGGCTTCGGGGACACCGCGAGCGTGGGCATCGGCGGCATCACCCTGGGCGGCGGGGTGGGCTACCTGGTGCGTCGGTTCGGCCTGACCATCGATGACCTGCTGGCCGCCGAGGTCGTGACCGCGGACGGCGAGGTCCTGATGACCGATGCGGACCATCACCCGGACCTGTTCTGGGCGATCCGTGGTGGTGGCGGCAACTTCGGCGTGGCGACCCGCTTCCGGTATCGCCTCCATCCGCTGCCGGTGGTCACGGGCGGGATGCTCCTGCTGCCGGCGACCGCGGCGACCATCGAGGGGTTCATGGCGGCGGCCGCCGCGGCACCCGACGAGGTGTCCACCATCGCCAACGTGATGAGCTGCCCGCCGATGCCTTTCGTGCCCGCCGAGCTGCACGATCGACCGGTGATCCTGGCCATGATCTGTGCGGCCGCCCCGGAGGCGGTGGCGACCGACATGCTGGCGCCGTTCCGGGCGCTCGCGGTGCCTATCACGGACATGCTCGCGGAGATGCCCGTCACTGGGATGTACCCGCCGGAGGACCCCGACTACCACCCGCTCGCGGTGGCCCGCACGATGTTCCTCGACCATGTCGATCGGGCGCTCGGCCAGCGCATCGTGGACGCCATCGAGGCCTCCGACGCCCCGATGCGCGTCGTCCAGCTGCGGGCGCTCGGCGGGGCCATGGCGCGGGTGGCCGTCGACGCGACCGCGTTCGCACACCGCGACTCCGAGGTCATGGCCAACGTCGCCTCGTTCTACGTGGGCGAGGACGATCGACCGCGACGCCAGGCATGGGTGGACGAGCTCGCCGCTGCCCTCCACCAGACCGACGACGGCGCCTATGTCAACTTCCTCACCGACGATGGACCGGCGCGCATCCGGCAGGCATATCCCGGCGCCACCTTCGACCGGCTCGTGGAGCTGAAGCGCCGATATGACCCCACGAACCTGTTCCGCAGCACCGAGGTGATCCCCACGGGGGTCTGATGGCACGAGGGGCGACCGGTGGCGCCAGTGGACCGCCGGCCAACGAGACGACACGGAGTGACAGGGAGGACACGATGTTCGGTGACAGCAAGGCGTTCTCGGGGTTCGCGGTGCGCGACCTCGCCGAGGCACGCGCGTTCTACGAGGGCGTCCTGGGCCTGGGCGTGTCGGAGCTGCCGATGGGCCTCCTGGAGCTGCGGCTCGGCTCCGGGGCGGCGGTGATCGTGTATCCCAAGCCCGACTTCCAGCCGGCCACGTACACCATCCTCAACTTCCCCGTGGCCGACGTCGATGCGGCCGTGGACCGACTCCGCGCAGCGGGTATCGGGATGGAGCGCTACGAGGGCCTCGGGCAGGACGAGCGGGGGATCTCACGCGCGGACGGCGGGCCGACCATCGCGTGGTTCACCGATCCCTCGGGCAACATCCTGTCGGTGCTGGACGACGGTCCGGCCTGAGGACCGTCGGCGGCCCGGGCGGAGCGTCAGGAGAAGCACCAGCCGCGAGCTTCGACCCGGGGTCAGTCGACGTACTGGAGTGGCGTCGCCTCGAACCCGTCCGGCAGGCGCACGCCGGTCGCGTGGATGGGACAGTAGCCGTTCGGGTTCTTGCGCAGGTACTGCTGGTGATATGCCTCGGCGTAGAAGAAGTCGCCGAGGGGCTCGATGGTGGTCGTGATCGCCCCGTAGCCGGCTGCGGTCATGGCCGCCTGGTACGCGTCCCGGGATGCCTCCGCGGCCAGCCGCTGCTGCTCGTCGGCGACCAGCACGACGGAGCGGTACTGGGTGCCCTGGTCGTTGCCCTGACGCATGCCCTGGGTGGGGTCATGGTGCTCCCAGAAGACCCGCAGGAGATCCTCGTAGCGGAGGCGTGACGGGTCGAACGCGACGAGCACCACCTCCGCGTGGCCGGTCCGGCCCGTGCACACCTCCTCATAGGTCGGGTTGGGCGTGAAGCCGGCGGCATAGCCGGCCGCGGTCGAGACCACGCCCGGCAGCTGCCAGAACTCCTGCTCGACCCCCCAGAAACAGCCGAGGCCGAACACCGCCGTCTCGATACCCTCGCCGAAGGGCGGGGTGAGCGATGTCCCGAGCACCTCGTGGCGTGCCGGGACGGGCATCGGGGTGGATCGGCCGGGGAGGGCATCCTGGGCCGTGGGCAGGGTGTTGGGACGTCGGAAGAGGCTGGCCATGCGCCCAGTGTATGCCCGTCGGCTATCCGCCGGTCTCGGGGCTGGGGGACGTGCCGGGCCCGACGTCGGTGCTGCTGGGTCGCTCGCCCGCCGTTGGCAGGGTGACCACGACACTCCCCTCGGAGGTGACCACGATGCCCTCGTACACGGCCTGTGGGTCGCTGCGCACGACGACCCGGTACGTGCCCGGCGGCAGCTCCACCGCGGCACCACCCACGGTCCCGCTCGCCACGAGCGCGCCCGCCTGGTCGAACACCTGGAACGGTGCGCTCACGGCGGCCCGGATCGCGGTGGCCACCTGGTCGGGGTCCCGCGCATCGAAGTAGGTGCCGTTGCCGAGCCGGGCGAGTCGCTGGATGGACCGACGCACCCGGGCGTCATCGAGCGACAGGCCGACCACGTTGAGGGTCACGTCATAGCCCGCCGCGACGAGTGCCCGGACCTCCGCTTCGGGATCCCCGTCGCAGCTCTCCTGGCCGTCACTCACCACGATGACGATGCGCGGCCCGGTGACACCGGCCAGATCGTCGCCGACGGCGCGGATGGCGGCCGCCAGGGGCGTCCGGACCGACCGCAGGATGCGCAGCCCCTGGATGCGCTCCGCCATCGCGTCGGGGTCCAGCGGCCCGAGGGGCACGGCCAGCTCCGTCTCGCAGGAGCGCCTCGCGCGCTCGAACGTCCGGAGCGCCACCGGCAGACCGGGCGGCAGGTCGTTGCGCACGAGGTCCACCAGCACCCGCCGGGCGACGTCCATGCGCCGCTCGCCGCCGAACGGTTCGAGCATGCTGCCGGAGGTATCGAGCACGAGAGCCACCGCGACGTCCCTGCCGATCACCGCGCTCTGGGTGCCGTCCGCATCGGCGGGCGCCACGACCGCGAGCGTGCCGGGCGTCGGTGGCGGCAGCTGGTCGGCCGAGGTCGACAGGTCGAGCCGGTAGGGGACGGGTCGGCGGAGCCAGGTGGCCATCCGGTCGAACGCGCCATCGATCTCGCCATGGGAGAGCGCGTACTGGTAGTGGCCGCCGCTCGCCATCGTCCAGTCCTGGAGGAAGGCGCGGCTCTCCCGGGGCGTGCCGTCGCCGCCCACGTGGACCGCGAACACCATCGGCCGGACGGCGTCGAGGATGCGCCAGAGGCGCTGGTTGTCGGCGTAGCTGCTCGTCTCGGCGTCCGTCACCATGAGCACGGCCCGGGCGCCCTCGCGACCGGCGAGCTGCTCGGCGGCATCCATGAGCGCGGCCTCGGCGCCACTCGAACCGCCGGCCGCCGCGTATCGATTGACGGCGTCCTGGAGCTGATAGGGCTCGCTGCTCCAGGCATCCAGGAGCGGTGCTTCCTCGAACGGGACGATGAGCACCTGCTCCTCGCCCTCCACGACCCCCTGCGCATAGGTCCGGAGCGCCTGCTGCACGAACGCGAGATACGGCCCGATGGAGCCACTCGTGTCGAACGTGAACACGGCCGAGAAGGGCGGCTGGACGACCTGCACGAGATACGTCTCGCCGGGTGTCACGTTCGCGGCGTAGCGCACGGTCCCGGGCTCGTCGCCGTCCGTGAACACGAGCGGCACGGGCGTACCCGCGGCATCGGTCATGGTGAGCGCCACGCCGACCGATGGGGCACCGGCGACCGTGATGGACAGCGAGCGCTGGTCGTCCGGCACGGTCACCCGGTACCAGTCGACATCCTCGCCGCGATGCACCCGGCCGGTCGCGGGACGATCCGGGAGCAGGTCCGTGGCGGTGGCCGGGGTGTCGTCGTCCGCATCGACGTCCGGGTTCCCGACGAGGTCCGATGGCTCGAGCAGGTCCCGCGGGCCCATCGACTCCGCCTGGCCCCAGGCACCCATGACCGAGCGATAGCTCGCGTCGGTGGCATGCTCGACCACCTGGAGCAGGGCCGGGACCTCGATGGTGAACACGTCCTCATCGAGCGGCGAACCGGTGAACCGCAGGAACCGCGCCCAGGTCCCGTCCGGCATCGGGAATGGCTCCACCGAGCCATCCGGTGCGCGGTCGAGCGTCCAGCGCCCGAGGGAGGTCCAGGGACCGAGCGGGCTCGTGGTGCTCACCTCGACATCCACGAAGCGGAGCCGCTGGGTGGGCACCGTGTCGGCCGGGTCCTGCCAGGTCAGGTGATCGAGCAGGGCCTGGCGGTCGTCCTGGAACCCGACGACCCAGGTGAGCCGCGTCCCGGCGCTGGCGGACACGCGGAGGATGGGCCCGGTCGGGTCATCGACGAGCATCGCATCGGCGTCGGCCTGGAAGGCCGCCTGGGGGGCCATCCAGACGACATGGCCGCCGCGCGACGGGTCGCTGATGTCCGGCGGCATCGGCACCGGGACGGCGCCCGGCACTGCGATCACGTGGAAGTCACCGAGCACCAGCGCGGAGCCCGCGCCGCCCCACGTGGACTCGATGCGCAGCTGCGCATAGCGCGCCTCGATGGGCTCGGGGAGCACGAAGGACTGGTCGAGGTCCAGCGGGGTCAGCTCGCCGCGGAGCACCTCCTCCCAGGTCTGGCCATCATCCGACAGCAGCAGCGTCACCTCGCGTGGCACCGCGTCCGCCGACGATCGCCGACCGAGTGGATCGAGGATCATGCCCGCGACGGGGACCGGCACATCTCCCGCGAGATCGACGCTGAACGTGACGGGTGTGCCATCGAAGGCACCGACATAGCCCCGGCCGGACGTGGTGGTGCCGTCATACAGCTCCGCCTCGCTGGTCGGATCGAGTGGTTGCCAGGGTTCACCGCCGAGCGCCGCGGATGCCACGTCGAGACCACCCAGGAGCTGGTCGGGCACGGTCCACGCGCGATACGGGGCGACCGGCTCCAGGTCGCGCTCCGCGCGTGCGTCCAGGGCACCCGTGACCGATCGGCCGCTGGCGTCCCGGGCGCGGAGCGTGATGCGCACCGGGGTGTCCGCGGGTGCATCCGGCAGGATGCGGATCGTCACGGGCACGTCCAAGCTGGCGCCCGGTGGGATGTCGATGTCCGAGGTGGCCGGCGCCGCGCTCCAGTGGCGGCTGCTCGTGGCGAGGTCGAGGCTGAGCGTCAGCGCGTCGGCCGACCCGTTGTGGATGGTCGCCGTGGCCTCGAGGACCTGGCCTTCCCAGCGATACGCGGCGACCGCTGTGACGGGCGCGGCCAGGGTCACCCGCGCCTCCAGCGGGGGCAGGGGAGCGACGGCGGCCGGCAGGCCCGTGGTGCCCGGGTCGAGCTCGACCAGGTACGGCCCGGTCGCATCGATGACCAGGGACAAGGGCACCTCGGCCGGCAGTCCGGTGATGAGGAAGGGCAACGCGCCGGATGGATCAGGGGTCGCGGCGGCCCCGCTCGCGTCGGTCGTGGGTGTCGCGTCCCAGCGGTCCGTGCCGTCGGTCACGTGGATGCGCCTCGCGCCGGTGGCGATGACGCCCAGGTCGCCACCGTTCGGCAGGCTGCCCAGTCGATACCAGTCGAGGTCGCCGTTGGGTGTCCCGGAACCCTCCAGGCGGAGCGTGTCCGGGAGCGGGTTCGCATCGGCGGCCCGGTCGTTGGGCTCCTGGTCGATGGCGCGCAGGAAGGGGTCCAGGCGCTCGACATGGAGGGTGTAGCGACCCTCGCTGGGGACCTGCGGCCAGAGCGAGATCTCGTAGTCGCCGGGCTGGACGATGCCGTCCCAGGTCACCGCGTCACCCGGTGCCTCGCCGGTCCGCTCGGCCACGCGCAGCCCGCCGCCCTCCAGCCGCACCCGGGAGATGGCATCCGGCGGCGGTCGGAGGGTGATCGCCAGGTGGTCGGCCGTATCCACGCTGAAGCGGAACACATCGACATCCGTCATGGACGGCAGGCGCCCGGTCCGGTCCCGTCCGATGGGCAGCGCCTCCGCGGTCAGCGTCGTGTCGTTCGCCTCGTGCTCGCCGTCCGGGTCCGGGGGCCCGAGCGGCGTGAAGGCGATGCGATACGAGCCGTCCCGCTCGCCATCCACCCGGAACCAGTGGTCGCCCGGGATGAGGAACAGGTCCGTGAGGCGGATCGTGGTGCGGGCGATGTCATCCGGACGCGCCGTGACGAGCGCGACCCCGGTCCGTTGGAGCCAGACGAGGCCGTACAGCCGATCGCCCGTCACGTCCACCTGCCACAGCTGCGCGGTGTCGCCGTCCACGTGGACCCGGAACATGTCCGGGTCGTTGACACCGAAGGCACCGTGCATGGGTTCGCCCGCCGTCATGGGCGTGGCTCGCTCCAGCTGGTCGTTCGGCTCGGACTCGAAGTCGGTCGCGGCCGCGGTGGTCGCGTCGATGCGCAGGAGGTACGGGCTGAAGGGTGCTGGGTCGCCGTCGATGTCGAGGAGGTAGTCGCCCGGTGCGAGACGCAGCCCGGACAGGGCCACCCCGGTGTCACCGTTCCGACACTGGATGGCGCTGCCGTCGAGCGTCTCGATGCACAGGTCGCGTGGCGGGCCATCACGCCAGAGCAGTCGCATGTCGAGCAGGACATCGCCGAGCGTGGCGTCCACCGTGAACCGGTATCGGTCGCGCGTGTCGCCCTCGGTGAGCCGGCCCCGGATCGTCATCTGCCCAGGCTGGAGGACGACCGCGTCGGCTGGCTCGTCGTTGGGCTCTGGGTCCGCGTCGGTGACATCGGAGACGGTCGCCGCGAGGGTGTACGGGGTCGTGCCGTCCCGCTGCGGTGTGACCGCCACCAGCAGCTCGCCCGGAGGCAGCACCAGGTCCTCCGCCCGGAGGGAGCCGTCATCGCCCGCCCGGAACTGCTTGACGTAGGTGCTGGTGCCGCTGCTCTCCGGCCGGTACAGGGTCACCGAGAGGTCCAGGCCCTCCGGACCCGTGGCCGCCAGGACCAGCGGGCGGCCCGCGAGGTCATCCTCGATGGTCCAGCGGTACCAGTCCTGCGACCCGTCCAGGTCACCACCCACCTCGAACAGACCGGTCAGGGCCGTGGCCGTGGTGGCGTCATCGTTCGGTTCCTGCTCGACCGAGGCCGGGAGGGGGGTGCCGGGCGTGATGTCCAGCCGATAGTCGAGGTCGAGCAGCGGCCCGTCCTCGAGCGAGGCGCTGCGGGTCACGCCCAGGATGTAGCGCCCCGGCGGGAGGAGCACATCCGTGATGACCGCCGGGTCTGCCTCGGTGGGACCACGGTCGATGCGCCACAGGACCGAGCCGGCCGTGATGGGCGTGACCCCCGGCTCCGAGGTGATGGGCACGAGCTGGGCGCTGGTGAGGGTGCCCGGGGGTCCATCGAGCGTGAATGACCAGCGCTGGGCGGCATCCGCCGGCCCGATGGTCCACAGCAGGAGATCCTGCGGGTCGCCGTCCGGCAGCGTGCCCGTGAGACAGCCCGGTGGGCTGAAGGTGGCCGCTTCCTCGGGAGCGTCGTTGGGCTCCGCATCCGTGATGCATGCGGCGGTCTGGGCGGACACGCGTGCCGGCGACGCGAGCGTGAGGGTGGCGCCGATGAGCATCGCGGCGACCACCACGAACAGCCATACCCACGCGGGGAGGCACGGTCGATCGGCGAACACGGCGCTGTCGTTCGCGCCGCGCTCAGTCGGTGGTGGTCGCGTCATCCGACGGCTCCGACTCGGCCTCGGGATCCTCCGACCCGACCAGGGCGTCCGGATCCTCCTCGTCCGCCGGACGGTCGCCGGCGCTGGGCAGCGTGACCACGACCGAGCCCTCCGTCTCGACCACGATGCCCTCGTAGACCACGGGTGGCTCGCCGCGCACGACGACGCGGTAGGTGCCTGGCGGGACCTCCACCGCGCCGCCACCCACGGTGCCGGTCGCGACGACCTCGCCTGCCTCGTCGAACACCTGGAACGGGGCGCTCACCGCGGCCCGGATGGCGCGTGCCACCTGGTCGGGATCGCGGGCATCGAAGTAGGTGCCGCGCCCCAGCTCCGCGAGACGCTGGATGGATCGGCGGACCCGGCGGTCATCGAGCGCGAGACCGACCACGTTGACGGTGACATCGAACCCCTGGGCGACCAGCTGCCGGACGGCACGCTGCGGGTTCCCACCGCAGCTCTCCTCGCCATCGCTCACCACGATGACGATGCGCGGCCCGGTCACATCCGCCAGGTCGTCCGCGACCGCGCTGATGGCGGCGGCGAGCGGCGTCCGGACCGACCGGAGCACCCGCAGCGACTCGATGTGGCTGGCCATGGCCTCGGGGTCGAGCGGTCCCAGGGGGATGGCCAGCTCCGTGTCGCAGGAGCGGGCGGCGCGCACGAACGTCCGGAGCGCCACGTTGACCCCTGGTGGGATGTCGTCCCGCACGAGCGCCGCCAGGACGGACCTGGCGACGTCGATCCGCCGCTGGCCCCCGAACCGCTCGAGCATGCTGCCCGAGGTGTCGAGGATGAGCTCCACGGCCACGTCCCGCCCGACCACCGCGCTCTGGGTGCCATCCCCGTCCGCGGGCGCCACGACCGACAGCCGGCCGGGCGTCGGCGGGGGCAGCTCGTCCGGAGACGTGGCATGCACCAGCGTGTAGCTGGCGGGTCGTCGGAGCCGGGTCGCCATGCGGTCGAACGCCTGGTCGATGTCGGCGTGGGAGCGGGCGTACGCGTAGGCACCGCCACCCGCCATGGCCCAGTCCTGCATCAGGTTCCGTGCGCGCCGATGGTTCGAGTCGGCGCCGATGTGGACGGCGAAGACCATGGGTCGGACGGCCGAGAGGAGCGTCCACATCTCCTCGGACCGTCCATAGCTGCTCGTCTCCGCGTCCGTCACCAGCAGGATCGCGCGTGCCCCTTCGCGCCCGGCGAGCCGCTCGGAGGCGGCGACGAGCGCCGCTTCCGCGCTACTCGAGCCGACGTTGGCCACATGACGGTCCACGGCGTCCTGGAGCTGGTACGGCTGGTCGCTCCACTCGCCCAGGAGCGGCTCCTCCTCGAAGGGGATGACGAGGACCTGCTCGCTGCCCTGGATCACGCCCGCCGTGTAGGCGCGCAGCGCCTGCGAGACGAACGCGAGGTACCGGCCCATGCTGCCGCTCGTATCGAACGTGAACACCGCGGAGAAGGGTGGCTGGGCGACACGCACGCGGTAGGTCGCGCCGGGCGTGACGTTCGCCTCGTAGCGCATCGTGCCCGGCGCATCCCCCGGCGCGAAGGTCATCGGGACCGGTCGGCCGTCGGGGTCGAGCATCGTGAGCGCGACACCCACCGATGGCGTCCCGCCCACCGTGAAGCGCACGGACCGCTCGCCCTCCGGGATCGTGACGGCGTACCAGTCCACGTCCCGCCCGCGATGGACGCGCCCCTGCGCCACCAGCCCGGCTGTCAGCGGGCGTGCCTGGTCGGGGGTGTCGTCGTCCACGTCGTCATCGGTCACCGTGGTCAGGTCCGGCGGCTCCAGGAGATCCCGTGGTCCCCGCGGGTCGCCCTGTCCCCACTCGCCCAGGATCGACCCTGGCGCCGGGCCATCGCGGCGCTCGATGACCCGCAGGAGTGCTGGCAGCTCGATGGCCCGGGTCCCCTCGGCGGATGGCCCGCTCGTGAACCGGACGTAGCGCGCCCAGGTGGCGTCGGGCAGGACGAAGGGCTCGATCGTGCCGTCCCCGGCACGCTCCAGGGGCCACGTTCCCACGGAGGTCCACGGCCCGACGGGGCTGTCCTCGCTGACCTCCACGTCGATCCGGCGGACCCGGGTGCCCGGATCGGAGCCCGTCGGGTCGACCCACTCCAGTCGGTCGAGGAGCGCCAGCCGGCCCTCCAGGAACCCGACCACCCCCGTGAGGCGGGTCCCGGCGCGCGCCGTGGGCGCCCGCCGTGTCGCGGTCGGGTCCTCGGTGAGGATCTCGTTCGCCTGCCGGTCGATACCGGTGTTCGGCTGCATCCGCACCATGTGCCCGCCCCGGGCCGGTTCGCTGATGTCGATGGGCAGCCCGTCAGGCACGACGCCCGGCTGGGCGACCACCTTCCAGGCGCCGAGCACGACCCGGGTCCTGTCCGGGCTTCCCCAGGTCGACTCGATGCGCAGCTGCGCGAACCGGGCGGGCACGGGCGCGGGCAGCACGAACGGCTGGTCACCATTGCGCGGTGTCAGCTCGGCCTGGAGGACCTCCTGCCAGGTCGTCCCATCCTCGGAGAGCAGGAGCGTGAACGCCCGTGGCACCGGGTCCGTCGAGTCACGGTTGCCGTGGGCATCGAGGATGGTGCCCACGACCGGGACGGACATATCGCCCGCGAGGTCGACCGTGAACGTGATGGGCAGGTCGACCTCTCGCGAGCGGAAGCCACCACCCGCGGGCGTGAGGCCGTCGTACAGCTGTGCCTCGGCCTCACCATCCGTGGCGCCCACCGGGACGCCGCCCAGCGCGCTCGCCGCGAGGTCCAGCCCGCCCAGCAGCTCCGGCGGCAGCATCCAGGACTGGCGCGGCCCCACGGGCTCGATGTCACGGTCGGCATCGATGTCCAGGCTGCCGGTCACCTGGGCGCCCGCGGCATCCCGGGCACGCACCGTGACCCGGACCGGACGATCCGGCGGCACATCCGCCGGCACCTCGAGGACGAAGGGGACGCTGGTCGATCCCGCGGCGGGGACGTCGACCGCCTCCGCATCGAAGGTGACGGTCCAGCGGTGGGCGCTGGTCGCGGCATCGAGGTGGAGTCGCTGGTCGGCCGAAGCGTCGTTGGTGATCGTGACGACACCGGCCACGGCCTGGCCCACGTCGCGATACGCGGCGACCTGGAGCGGCGTCGCGGTCACCACGACCGAGGCAGCGAGCGGTGGGGGAGGTGGCACGGGACCCGCGAGCCCCGTGGTCCCCGGCTCCACCTGCGCGGTGTAGGGCCCGACGGCATCGAGGCGCAGCCAGAGCGGCACGCCCGCCGGCAGGCCTGCGATGGTGTGCCCACCTTCGCGATCGTCCTCGCTCCGGTACTCCCTCGACCCGTCCGAGACCCGGACCCCGCGGAGGTCCCCGGTGATCCGGACGACGAGGTCCCCGCCGTGGGGCAGGACACCCAGCGCGTACCAGTCGTTGTCCAGCTCGCGTGTGCCATCGCCCTCGATGTGGAGCGACGCCGGCAGCGGGACCGCGAGGGCGATCCGGTCATTGGGCTCCTGGTCGGTCGTGATCGCGAACGGATCGAGCCGCGTCACGGTGAGCGCGTATCGCTCCGTGCTGGGGGTCGTGGAGTCCAGCCAGATCTCGTAGTCGCCGGGCTGGAGCAGCGCGTCCCAGGTCACCTGCGCGCCCGGCCCGGGTGAGGTGAGGGTCGTGAGCCGGTTCGTGCCATGCGCCACGCGCAGCCGGATCGCGGCTTCGTCCGGTGGCTCGACCGCGACCCGGACGCGCTCACGTTCGTCGAGGCTGAACCGGAAGACGTCGGTGTCCTCCGTCCGTGGCAGGCGGCCCGTGCGCCGGACGCCCACACCCAGGGGTTCGGCGTTGAGCGTCACGTCGTTGGGCTCGCGTTCCCCTGCCGGGTCGGGTGGTCCGAGGGGCGTGAACGTGAGCGAGTACTCCCCGTCCGTGGCGCCATCGAGTCGGAACCAGTGGTCACCCGGGATGAGGTACAGGTCGGTGAGCCGCGCGGTCGCATGGCCCGGACCAGCGGCGGGGTCCGGCGCTCCCCGGACCTCCGCGAGGGCCGAGCCATCCGCCTTGAGCCAGCGCGCCTGGCGGACTCCCGGCCCAGTCGCGTCGAGCTGCCACAGCTGTGCCTCGCCCGTGACGGTGACCCGGAAGACGTCCCGGTCGCCGATGCCGAACCGCCCGCGCATGGGGTCCGTCGCCCGCATCCGCGTGGCGTTGGGGATGTCATCGTTGGGCTCCGTCTCGAAGTCGGGCGCCGGCGCGGTCGTCATGTCCACGCGCAGCAGGTACATCGAGAACGGCGCCGGTTGGCCGGAGACCGCGATGACGTACTGGCCGACCGGCAGCGTGAGCCCGTCGATCGAGACCCCGTCGGATGCCCGGCGACATTGGATGGCGCGCTGCTGGAGCGTCTCGAGGCACAGCTCCCGGTCGGGGCCCTCGCGCCAGAGGAGCCGGATGTCGAGCAGGCCGGCAGCCAGCGCATCGTCCACCGTGAGCAGGTACCGGTCGCGCGAGTCGCCCACCGTGAGGCGGCCACGCGCCACGGGCCGAGCCGGATCGAGCGGGACCGCGGTCAGCGCATGGTCGTTGGGTTCCGGGTCGGCGTCCGCTACTTCGGAGGGGGATGCGCTCAGGACGTAGGGGGTCCGCACGTCCATGGACGGCGTCAGCTCCAGCTGGTACCCGCCCGCCGGCAGCCGGAGGTCGTCGATGTGCGCGATGCCCCGTTCGTCCAGGGTGACCTGGCGATGCGAGGCGCCCGTCGCCTCGTCACGGAGCGTGAGCGCCATCCCGGACGCCACGGGACCATGCAGCCGGATGGTCACGGGCTGGTCCGCGATGGCATCGCTGACTGTCCAGCGATACACGTCACGGGTCTCCTGGAGGTCGCCGCTGACCGCGAACAGGTCGGCCACGACCGTGGCCGTGGCGGCGTCCTGGTTCGGCTCCTGCTCCACGATGGGCGGCAGGGGGGTGCCCGGCACGATCTCCAGCCGGTACGGCGGATCGATCAGCAGCGAGCCGTCGGCAGTGCTGCTGCGGCTGATCCCCAGGAGGTAGCGCCCGGGTCGGAGCAGGATGTCCGGGGTCGCTGTGGGCTCGAACGCGTCGGGACCGTGGTCGACGGCCAGCAGGACGTTGCCGGGACGGATGGGGACCGCGCCCGGCTCCGACACGATGGGCAGCAGCTTCGCGCTCGTGAGCGTCGCCGGCGGTCCCTCGATCGTGAACGTCCAGGGGTGGCCCGCGTCAGCCTCCGAGACGGTCCACAGGAACAGGTCCTGGTCCCCGTCCGGAAGCGTGCCCTCGATGCACATGGGCGCGGCGAGCGTGGTCGCCTCCTCGGGCGTGTCGTTCGGCTCGACGTCCGCGACGCATGCTCCCTGGCCCAGCGCCACGGGTCCCGCGATGACACCCCAGCCGAGCATGCCCAGCGTGGCTCCTGCGGCCGCGAGGAGCGCGATGGCCGTAGCGCGCGCTCTGCTCATGTCTCGGATCCCACCATCCCCCGTGCCGGTGTCGAGGCATCCCGCCCGACCCACGATGGCCGAGACGCCCGCATGATACCCGGCGCCTCCAACCACCGATATCGAACATCGGTTCGGATCCGTGCTGCGGCCGGCCCGGGATGTCCGTGGCGGTCCAGGGCTGCGGGCGCACGTGGGGGAGCGCTGGCGCCGTATCATCGTCGAGCCCAGCAGCGTCACCCCCGGAGGAGCCCCTTGACCGCGACCGGCCTGTCCAGCGATCCCGCCGAGTACCGAGCACGTCTCGAGGAGCAGACCGACGCGCAGATCGACTCGTGGGCCATCGAGCTCATGCGGGACATGTCCATCCGCAAGGGCGTCCTGAGCGTCCTCGCGGAGGTCCGCCACGCCTGCCGGCTCGACGACACGGGCCTCGAGCGGGCGTTCACGGCCGGGGGTGGCGCACCTGCCACCGTGGGTCGCACGGCCGATGGGCAGCTCATGGTCCCTGCCGTCTCGCTGCGCTACATCGTGCCTGGGCTCCGGAGCCAGGTCGCAGATGCCCGGGAGCGCCTCATCGCCTATCTGGTGGGCAGCTTCGAGGAGCTCGTCTACATCTAGCAGGGCCGCGCGGCCATGCCGCCCATGGCGGCGTTGTCGGCTGCGCTCCCTCGCTCACGCACAGCGAGTGCGCTCGCTCGAGTGCTCGCTCCGCCTTGCCCTGGACGACCTGGCCGCACGGCCGGGGGAGTGCTCGGTCACGCCTTCGCCTGGGACGGCCGATCGAGCCACTGGGGTCGGGTGACCCTAGCTGCGGGGCTCGCCGGAGCGGACGACGGCGATCGCGTTCTCCAGCTTGAGCTTCGCGATGGTCAGGTACTTGGCGAAGTTCTGTCGGTCGCTGTCGGTCGCGCCACGGAGCGCATCCTGGGCGCGCAGCGCGGACGACAGCTCATCGAGCGCCTCGGCAAGTCGCTCCTTCGCCACCTGGAGATCGCCGTCCGCTGATGGGGCAGGCTCGGCGACAGCGGCCACCGGCGCCTCGTCCTCCACCTCCGGCTCGTCGATCGGCTCCGGCTCGACCGTCTCGACATGCTCCCGGGACGGCTTGCCGTCGATGCGCTCCCGCAGCTTGACGAGGCTCAGCTCGCCACGGGCGACCTGCTCCGCCAGCTTCCGCCGCTTGCGTGCGTCGTCCACCTTCAGCAGCTCGTAGGCATGCGAGAGGGTGTCTTTACGCAAAGACACCAGCTGCTTGATCTCCGAGGGGGCGTCCGCGAGCCGCAGGCGATTCTCGATGTAGCCCTTGTCCTTGCCCAGCTTCTGGGCGAGCTTCCGCAGGCTGTAGCCGTGCTCGGTCGTCATGCGCTCGTACATGATCGCCTCGTCCAGCGGCGAGAGGTCCTCGCGCTGGAGGTTCTCGATGATGGCGATCTCGAGCGCCGTCTCATCGTCGATCTCCTCGACGATGGCCGGGATCTGGCGCAACCCGGCGATCTGGGCGCTCCGCCATCGACGCTCACCCGCGATCAGCTGGTAGCGGCCATCCGGCAACGGCCGGACGAGGATGGGCTGGAGGACGCCGTGCTCCGTGATGGACGCGGCCAGCTCCTGGAGCGAGTCCTCATCGAACGTCAGGCGCGGCTGGTCCGGATTGGGGTCGATCCGGTCCAGGGGCACGTTCCGGATGGAGCCACGCGTCCGCTGGTCGGCGTCGTTGCCGAGCAGGCTGATGATGGCGGGGGAGAGGTCGGATCGCTCCTGGGACAGCCGCTGGGCTGCCTGTGAGCGGAAGTCGGGCCTAGCCAAGTTCGATCACCTCCCGGGCCAACCCGCGATATGCGCGCGCGGCCTCCGAATTGGTGGCGTACGTGGTGACGGGGCGACCCACGAGGGGCGCCTCGCCAAGGCGCACGGTCTGCTTGATCATGCTCTGGAACACGTGGTGGTCACCCAGCTCGCGCAGCTCATCGAGCATGTCCCGTGCCAGCAGCGTGCGCGAGTCATAGAACGTGGGCAGCAGGCCCAGGATGCGGAGCCGGGAGTTCAGGCCCTTCGAGCGGATCTGGTTGATGAGGTTGTTGAGGGCCGTGAATCCCTTGAGGGCGTAGTACTGGGTCTGCACCGGGATGATCACCGAGTCCGCGGCGACCAGGGAGTTGATGGTCAGCAGGCCCAGGGTGGGTGGGCAGTCGATGATGATGAAGTCGTAGTGCTCGTCCGCCCATGCGCCGAGCGCCTCGCGCAGGACGCTCTCCCGGCCGATGACGTTGAACAGCTGGTTCTCGGTCGCCGACAGGTCGATGTCCGAGGGCGCGACATCGATGCCCGCGGTCTGGGTGGGCATGACGATGTCCTGGATGCTCACGTCCGCGTCCACCAGCGCGTCTGCCATCGAGCGACCGATGGTCCGGGGGTTGAGCCCCAACCCCACCGAGAGGTTCGCCTGGGGATCCATGTCGATGGCGAGCACGGTGTATCCCTGCTCCGCGAGCGATCCGGCGAGGTTGATGGCGGTGGTGGTCTTGCCGACCCCACCCTTCTGATTCGCGATGGCGATGATGCGGGCCACTCGGCCTCCTTCGGCGGCGGACTGGGCGACAGGTGTCTCCGGGCCGGCCGATCCTACCACCGGAATCGTCGACAAGGTGCGAGGGTTTTCCACAGTCAGGGCCGTTTCTCCACCGGTTCTGTGGATAGTCAGGACGGCGCCGCGACGCGGCCGGTAGGATTCCGCGGGACTTCCACGGACCATCCAACGACATCGGGAGACAGCGTGTCCAGCGAGGAACGCATCGAACACCTGCGGCGGCTGCGGCAGGAATCACGCCTCGGCGGCGGCCAGCAGCGCATCGACCAGCAGCACGCCCGCGGCAAGCTGACCGCGCGCGAGCGCCTGGACCTGCTCCTCGACGACGGGTCGTTCGTGGAGTTCGATGCGTTCGTGACGCACCGCTCCTCGGACTTCGGCCTCGACCAGGAGCGGATCCTGGGGGACGGTGTGGTCACCGGTCACGGCACCATCGACGGCCGGCTGGTGTTCGTGTTCAGCCAGGACTTCACGGTCTTCGGCGGCTCGCTGTCCGAGGCACACGCCGAGAAGATCTGCAAGGTGATGGATCTGGCGCTGCGAGTGGGCGCCCCGATCATCGGCCTCAACGACTCGGGCGGCGCTCGGATCCAGGAGGGCGTCGTCTCGCTCGGCGGCTACGCCGACATCTTCCTGCGCAACACCATGGCGTCCGGCGTGGTGCCCCAGATCTCGCTGATCATGGGCCCCTGTGCCGGCGGTGCCGTGTACTCACCGGCGATCACGGACATCATCGTGATGGTGGAGGGGACGAGCTACATGTTCGTCACCGGTCCGGAGGTCGTGAAGACCGTCACCCACGAGGAGGTCGATCGGGAGCACCTCGGTGGCGCGAGCATCCACACCCAGGTGAGCGGCGTCGCGCATCTCGCGGCGCCGGACGAGGCCCACGCCCTCGATCTCGCGCGCCGTCTCCTGGCGCATCTGCCGCAGAACAACCTGTCCGATCCGCCCATCGTCGCCAACAGCGATCCGGTGGATCGCCGGGATGCGGCCCTCGACACGCTCGTGCCGGACGATCCCGGCCAGCCCTACGACATGCGCGATGTCATCGAGCGGATCGTGGACCGGGGATCGTTCCTGGAGCTCCAGCCGAACTGGGCCGCGAACCTCATCACCGGGTTCGCGCGGCTCGATGGGCGGAGCGTCGGCGTGGTCGCCCAGCAGCCAGCGGTCCTGGCCGGCGCCCTGGATATCGACGCATCGGACAAGGGCGCGCGGTTCGTGCGCATGTGCGACGCATTCAACGTGCCACTGCTGACGCTGGAGGACGTGCCCGGGTTCCTGCCCGGCGTCACCCAGGAGCACGGCGGCATCATCCGACACGGCGCGAAGCTGCTCTATGCCTATTGCGAGGCGACGGTGCCCAAGGTGACGGTCATCACGCGCAAGGCGTATGGCGGCGCCTACGACGTCATGAGCTCCAAGCACGTGCGGGGGGACGTGAACCTCGCGTGGCCCACGGCGCGCATCGCGGTGATGGGCGCGGAGGGCGCGGTCAACATCATCTTCCGCGACGAGCTGGCCCGGGCGGACGATCGCGTCGCGGAGGCGAAGCGTCTGGCACAGCAGTACGAGGACACCTTCGCGAACCCGTACGTCGCGGCGGGCCGCGGATACATCGATGACGTCATCGAGCCGTCCCAGACCCGGCCGCGGATCATCGGCGCGTTCCGGATGCTCGCCGGCAAGCGAGACAGCAATCCCGCGCGCAAACACGGCAACATCCCCCTGTGACCGCGCCCGATCCGCGAGCGCGAGCCACGACGACCACCGAACGCGACTCCCGGCGCGATCCCCGGGGGACTGTCTTTGCACAAAAGACGGTCCGCCACCGGGACGTGGATCGTGCGACCGTCCATCCACCGATCGTCTTTGCGCAAAGACACCTGGAGCCCGACCCGATGAGTCCATCCACGCGACCCCCATTCCGTCGGCTCCTGGTCGCGAACCGGGGTGAGATCGCCATCCGCATCTTCCGCGCCTGCCGTGATCTGGGCATCGAGACGGTGGCCGTCCACAGCGATGTGGATGCGCAGGCGCCCCACGTCCGTGCCGCTGACCTCGCCGTCGGTATCGGTCCCGCGCCCGCACCGCAGAGTTACCTGCGCGGCGACCGGATCGTCGAGGTCGCGCGGGACCTGGGCGTGGACGCGATCCACCCGGGCTATGGGTTCCTGTCCGAGCAGGCGGCATTCGCGTCCGCGGTCGAGGCGGCGGGTGTCACGTTCGTCGGTCCGGCGCCCGAGACGCTGGCGGGTCTCGGTGACAAGCTGGCCGCGCGTCGGACCGCGCGTTCGGTGAACGTGCCGATCTTGCCCGGCACCTTCGAGCCCATCGAGCTGACCGACACCGATTCGCAGGACCGCATCGCCGCCAACGCCCGCGAGGTGGGCTTCCCGATCCTCGTCAAGGCATCAGCAGGCGGTGGTGGTCGGGGCATGCGTCGGGTGGATGATCCGGCGGACCTCGCGGATGCCGTCCAGGGCGCCGCCGCGGAAGCGCTCCAGGCGTTCGGCTCCGCCCAGGTGTACCTCGAGCGATACGCGGAGGGCGCGCGTCATGTCGAGGTACAGCTGTTGGGCGACATCTCCGGCAACGTGGTGGCGATCGGCGAGCGGGACTGCTCCGTCCAGCGGCGTCACCAGAAGCTGGTGGAGGAGGCACCCGCGCCCGGCATGACCCCGGAGGACCGACGGCGACTCCACGCCATGGCCGTTCGGATCGCCCAGGCTGTCGGGCTGCGCAACGCGGCGACTGCCGAGTTCCTGCTGAGCCGCGACGGTGAGCTGTGGTTCCTGGAGGTGAACGCGCGACTCCAGGTGGAGCACGGCGTGACCGAGCTGGCCACGGGCCTCGACCTCGTCCGCGAGCAGCTCTTCCTCGCGGCCGGTCACGATCTCTCGCCGGCGGTGCTGGCAGCGGCTGCCCGTGCCGCGGAACCCACCCGCTCCGCCATCGAGCTGCGCATCAGTGCCGAGGATCCGGCACGCGCCTTCGCGCCGACACCGGGCCGCCTGACCCGATGGCAGGAGCCGTCCGGACCCGGCGTTCGGGTCGATTCCGGGGTGGAGGAGGGGATGGTCATCCCCGGCGACTACGACCCGCTCCTCGCCAAGCTCCTGGTCGACGGTGCCGACCGGGACCAGGTGCTCGCGCGCGCGAGACGTGCCCTGGGTGAGCTGCGCACCGGCGGGGTCCAGACCACGCTGCCCTTCCATCGCTGGCTGCTGGACCAGCCCTCGTTCATCGATGGTGACCTGCGGACCGACATGGTCGATCGCGAATGGCGACCGACCGAGCTGCGCGCAGCCGCCGAGCGGCAGGCCGCGGAGATCGTCCTGGCCGCCGTCAACGGGACCGACGCCGTGGCCGCCTCGGTGACGGCCCCATCCACCGCCCCGCCTGGACCGGACGGATCGCCCGGTGATCGATCGGGCTGGGTGGTGACATCGGACCCCTGGGTCGCCGCGGGCCGACGGGCCGCCACGGAGCGCTGGTCATGAGCCGGAACGACGACCGCCGCTGGCGACTGACCAGCATCGGGGCGGACGAGGACCGGGTCATCGACCTGGACGGCTCGCCCGCCGATGCCGGTGCAGCATCGCCCGACCCCGCCCTGGCGCCTGCCGATGCCCAAGCGGCATCGCTGGACGCCACACCCCACCCAGACGACGCCACTGGCGCCCGACACACTCCGGAGGTGCGCTCCCTCGCACCCATCGGCGACGATCTCGCCGCGGGTCGTCGGCGTCTCGAGGTGACCATCGATGGCTGGGTCATCACGATCACCGCCGAACCCGCCGCCCGCGCCGAGCTCCGGGAGCGTGCGCTTCGCGCAGGGGGCGGTGCCGGTCACGGTGGTCCGCAGTCCATCAAGGCCCGCATCCCGGGTCGCGTCGCGCGCGTCTGGGCAGCGGCGGGGGATGTGGTCGCCGCCGGGGATCGCCTCCTCTCGGTCGAGGCCATGAAGATGGAGAACGAGATCCGCTCGCCGGTCGCCGGCACCGTGCTGGCCATCCACGTCGCCGTGGACGATCGCGTGGAGCTGGGTGCCGAGCTCGCGGTCGTCGAGTGAGGCCCCACCCACCTGCGTGGCGGTTCGGTCCGCGGGACGGGCCGACGATCCGGCCGGTCCATCGAGCGAGCGACCGACAGGGCATCATGACCACCATCACCGTGGACAGGGGAGGCGACCGATGAGTGGATCGACGGATGCCGGACGCGAGCGCTGGCGATCGACCACGCGCGCGGATGCGCTGGCGGGCCACGGCGAGCGCCGGGAGACGTTCCTGACCACGTCCGGGATCCCCGTCCAGGACCTGTACACGCCCGCGGATCTCGACACCCTCGACGAGGACTCGGACCTGGGACGTCCCGGGGAGTTCCCGTTCACGCGGGGGGTCCAGCCGACCATGTATCGGGGTCGCTTCTGGACCATGCGCCAGTACGCCGGCTTCTCGACCGCGGCGGACACCAACGAGCGCTTCCGGTACCTGCTGTCCCAGGGCCAGACCGGCCTGTCGGTCGCCTTCGACCTGCCGACCCAGACCGGCTACGACTCGGACGCGCCGGAGGCCCTCGGTGAGGTCGGTCGCGTGGGCGTTCCCATCTCGACGCTCGACGACATGGAGACCCTGCTCGCGGACCTGCCGCTCGGCGAGGTCACGACGTCCATGACCATCAACGCCACGGCCGCGGCGCTCCTTGCCTTCTATGTCGCCGTCGCGGATCGCCGAGGCATCCCGAGGAGCAAGCTCGGCGGCACGGTCCAGAACGACATCCTCAAGGAGTACATCGCGCGCGGGACGTGGATCTACCCGGCGACCCAGTCGATGCGCCTGGTCACGGATGTGTTCGAGTTCTGCTCCCGGGAGCTGCCGCGCTGGAACACCATCAGCATCAGTGGCTATCACATGCGCGAAGCGGGTGCGACGGCGGCACAGGAGCTCGCCTTCACGCTCGCCGACGCCATCGCCTATGTGGATGCCGCGCGTGCGAGAGGGCTCGATGTCGACCGATTCGCGGGGCGCCTGTCGTTCTTCTTCGCCTCCTGGAGCGAGCTGTTCGAGGAGGTCGCGAAATTCCGGGCGGCCCGCCGGATGTGGGCGCGCATCATGCGCGACCGGTTCGGCGCGAAGGACCCGCGCAGCATGATGTGCCGCTTCCACACCCAGACGGCGGGGTCGAGCCTCACCGCGACCTCCATCGACAACAACGTGGTCCGGACCACGGTCCAGGCACTCGCCGCCGTCCTTGGCGGCACCCAGAGCCTCCACACCAACTCCCGGGACGAGGCACTCGCCCTGCCGACCCAGGAGGCGGCGCGGCTGGCGCTCCGCACCCAGCAGATCCTGGCGTACGAGAGCGGCGTGACGGAGACGCCCGATCCGCTCGCCGGCTCGTGGTACGTGGAATCGCTGACGGACGAGCTGGAGGCGCGCGCGAACGAGTACATCCGCCAGATCGACGAGATGGGCGGCGCCATCGCCGGGATCGAGGCGGGCTTCCAGCAGCGGAGCATCCAGGAGGCCGCGTATGACGTCCAGCGACGCATCGAGTCGGCCGACATGGTGGTGGTCGGGGTCAACCGGTTCCAGGACGAGGACGGTGGTGTCAGCCCGCCCATCATGCGTATCGACCCGGCGGCGGAGCGAGACCAGGTCGCACGACTGGAGGCATTCCGTGCGCGTCGGGACGCCGAGGCGACGTCCGCGGCGCTCGAGCGACTGGGCAACGCGGCCGCCGGCACGGACAACCTGGTGCCGGCGATCATCGACGCGGTGACCGCGGGCGCGACGCTCGGCGAGGTCAGCGACCGGCTGCGCCAGGCCTGGGGCCAGCATCGCGAGATCGTCACGATCTGAGATCGCCATCCACGCACGAGGAGACGAGATGGACGACACCACGGGCACGCTGCCGCCCGACATCGCCCGGCTCGGCCGGGTGCACCACGTGGCCGTCGTGGTCCGGTCGCTCGACGGGGCGCTCCGCCTCTACCGGGACACCCTCGGGATGCCGCTCGAGCATGTCGTGGAGGTCCCGGAGGACCGCGTTCGCATCGCGTTCCTGACGGTCGGCGAGTCGCGCATCGAGCTCGTGGAGCCCACCGATGACACGACGGGCGTCGCCCGCTTCCTCGAGTCACGGGGGGAGGGGTTCCACCACGTCTGCTTCGAGGTCACGGACCTCGCGCTGGAGCTGGACCGACTGGCGGACCTCGGCATCGAGCTCATCGACCGGGTCCCGCGTGCCGGCGCGGACGGCCCGGTCGCGTTCCTGCACCCCCGGAGCGGCAACGGCGTGCTCATCGAGCTGGTGGAGGCACCCGGCGGGCCGGCGTGGGCCACGGTGGGCTCGTTGCTGCACGGTGTGACCGGGAGGACCGGAGAGGGGGTCGCATGACCAGGTCGCCGGTCCATGCCGCATGGGCGGACCTGCCCGCGCTCATCGCAGCACCGCTCGGGGACGGACACGCCCAGCTCGGCGAGGGCCCCTCCTGGGACCCGGAGCGCGGCGTGGTGTGGTGGGTGGATGTCCTCGGGCACGTGCTCCACGCGACCACGCTCGACGGACGCGACCGCGCCATCCCGCTCCAGCAGCAGCTGACGAGCGTGGTTCTCCGGGCGAGCGGCGGCCTCGTGGGCACCACGCCCAGCGGGTTCGTGGCGATCGGTCCGGACGACGGGGCGATGACGCTGCTGGCCGCGGTCGAGGCGGACGACCCGGCGACCCGCTCGAACGACGGCAAGGTGGATCCGGCCGGTCGCTACTGGGCAGGCACGATGTTCGACTCCGGCGCGCCGGACGGTGGCTCGCTGTATCGACTGGACGCGGACCTGTCGGTCCATCGGCTGGTGACGCCCGTGAGCTGCTCCAACGGGCTCGCCTGGCCGAGCGATGGCCGATCGATGTACTACATCGACACGCTCACGTACCGCGTGGATCGCTTCCCCTGGGATGCCGCGACCGGCGACCTGGGCACGCGGACGCCGTGGGTGCACATCCCCGAGGGTGCCGGCCTGCCCGATGGCATGACCATCGATGCCGAGGACCACGTCTGGGTGGCGCTCTGGGACGGCTGGGGCGTCGTCCGGTTCGCGCCGGATGGCACGCCGGTCGCCCGCATCGAGGTGCCGGTGGCGCGCACCAGCAGCTGCTGCTTCGCTGGGCCGGATCTGGACACGCTGGCCATCACCACGGCGCAGCCGGATGGGGAGGGGGATCGCGCCGGGCAGCCGCTCGCGGGTCGGCTGTTCGCCGTGCGGCCCGGTGTCCGCGGTCGAGCACCGGACGCGTTCCGCGGCTGACCGAGCGTCCGGCGCTCGGACCCAGCCCGGGCGTCAGCGCCTCAGGCGCGGTAGCCGGCCTCGCGGAGCATCCCGGGGATCTGGCTGGGGGTATCCGCGACCCGGATGCCGGCCGCTTCCAGCGCCGCGATCTTGGCCTCCGCGGTCCCGCCGCTGCCGCTGATGATCGCCCCCGCGTGGCCCATCCGGCGGCCTGGCGGCGCGCTCCGACCCGCGATGAACGCGACCATCGGCACATCCGGCATGTGCTCCGCCTTCCAGGCGGCGGCCCGCTCCTCCGCGTCCCCGCCGATCTCGCCCATGAGCACGATGGCGTGCGTCTCGGGGTCCTCGCGGAACAGCGTCAGCACGTCCGTGAAGTTGGTGCCCGCGATGGGGTCACCGCCGATGCCGACACACGTCGACTGGCCGATGCCCGCATCGGTGAGCGCCTGGACGACCTCGTAGGTGAGCGTGCCCGAGCGGCTCACGAGCCCGACATCGCCCGGCAGATGGATCGAGCCCGGGATGATGCCGACCTTCGCCTTGCCGGGGGAGGTGGCGCCAGGGCAGTTGGGGCCGATGAGTCGCACGCCCCGTGCATCCACCTCGGCCACGACCTTGAGCATGTCCAGCACGGGGATGTGCTCGGTGATGCAGAAGATGGTGCCGATGCCCGCGTCCACGGCCTCCAGGATCGCATCGGGTGCGCCGCCCGCGGGCACATAGATGACCGAGGTGTCCGCGCCGGTCTCCAGCACGGCCTGGGCCACGGTGTCGAACACGGGCACCTTGCCGAGCACCACCTGGCCACCCTTGCCGGGCGTCGTGCCAGCCACGATGTTCGTGCCGTACTCCTGCATCTGGGTGGCGTGGAACAGGCCCTCGCGACCCGTGATGCCCTGGACCAGCAGGCGGGTGTGTTCGTCGACCAGGATGCTCATGCCGCGGCCCTCGCCAGCTCGACCGCTCGTTCCACGGCCGCATCGAGGCTGGTCGCCGCCTCGATGCCCACGCCGGACTCGTCCAGGATGCGCGCCGCGAGGTCCGCGTTGGTGCCCACGATGCGCACCACCATGGGCACGTCACGCGTCTGCTGGGAGCGTGCCTCGAGGAGGCCACGTGCCACCTCATCGCCGCGTGCGATGCCGCCGAAGATGTTGACCAGGATGACCTGCACCGATGCGTCCGAGAGGATGAGCCGCATCGCGGCGGCCACCTTGTCCGCCTTGGCGCCGCCACCGATGTCCAGGAAGTTCGCGGGCTCACCGCCGGCGCGCTTCACGAGGTCCATCGTGGCCATCGCGAGCCCGGCGCCGTTGACCATGCAGCCGATGCTGCCCTCGAGCCGGATGAACGAGAGACCCAGCCCTCGCGCCTCGACATCGACCGGGTCCTCCTCGGACAGGTCGCGGAGCGCCTCGAGGTCCGGGTGGCGGAAGAGCGCCGAGTCGTCCAGGGTCACCTTGGCATCGAGCGCCTGGATGGACTCGCTGACCGTCCCATCGGGCTCCACGCTGCGCACGATGGCCAGCGGGTTGATCTCCACGAGGTCCGCGTCGTTCGCGATGGCCGCCGCGAACACGCCCCTGATGACCGGCACGGCCTCCTTCCAGCGGTCGCCGAGGCCCATCGCGAAGGCGACCTGGCGCGCCTGGTGGTCGAGCAGCCCGAGATGGGGGTGGGCGAGCAGCGAGACGATGGCGTCCGGGTCCTCCTCGGCCACCTGCTCGATCTCGACCCCGCCTTCCGCGGAGCCCATGATGCGGATGCGTCGGGCGCCCCGGTCGAGCACGGCCGCGAGGTAGTACTCGCGCACGATGTCCGCGGCGGGGGCGACCAGCACCCGCCGGACGGTGATGCCCTTGATATCCATGCCCAGGATCGCGCCGGCGACCGCCTCCGCCTCGTCAGCGGTGGCAGCGAGCTTGACACCGCCCGCCTTGCCCCGACCGCCCACGAGCACCTGTGCCTTGATGACCACGCGATCCGCGCCCGCGGCGAGATATGCCGCTGCCTGGGACCGGGCCTCTGCCGGGGTATCCGCGACGGACCACGGGGGGACGGGCAGACCGGCCCGCACGAGCAGCTCCTTGGCTGCGTATTCCTGCAGTTTCACGAACGCGCCGATCCCTCTGTCTGCGTCTGCCGACCCTGGTCATCGGCATCGTCTCGTCTCATCGCCAGCATACCCCGGGCCGGGGGCCATCGTCGGTCGGCAGGAGCCGCGCTGGCGCGACCTCGGCGAAGCGTGTCGGAGTGGGCCCTCGCGCGCCTGTCGGGCGGTGTAGCATGACCACGTCGTCCGGGCAGCCCAGCCGGCCCCGATCCGCACACGGTGCGGTCGTGCCTGGACCGTCTCGTCCTCGTGGCCTCAGGAGTGTTCGGTTGCGTCGGTATCTCGGGCTCATGGCCTCGTATCGGGGTCGCGAGGGAACCTGGGCGTGGATGTTCCACCGCATCAGCGGCGTCGCCGTCTGGGCGTTCGTCATCCTCCACGTGATCGACATCTACCTCGCGGGCGGTGACCCGCACGCCTATGACGACCTGCTTGCCTTCTACGCGAGCCTGCCCGGCCGGATCATGGAGATCCTCCTGGGCGCCGCGCTGCTGTACCACGCGCTCAACGGCATGCGCATCCTGATCATCGACCTGTGGCCGTCCATGACCGTCCACCACAAGAAGATGTGGTACGGCAGCTGGGTCATCTTCTTCGCGCTGGGCATCCCGGGGGCGCTCATCATCATGCGGCCCTACTGGCGTGAGCCGCTCGACGATCTCCTGGGCGGTGGCGGTGTGGTCCACCTGGGCGGCATCCTCGACGGTCTCCTGCGCGCGACGGGGGTGCTCTAGATGGCGGACATCTCGCCCATCACGCGGGGACGTCGCAAGCCCACCGGCAGCGGTCGTGAGGTCACCATCTGGTACCTCATGCGCATCTCGGGCGTGGCGCTGTTCGTGCTCGCCCTGTCGCACTACATCATCCAGCACTTCATCTTCGACCCGTCCGAGCAGACGGCCGAATGGATCGCCACGCACCGCTGGAACCAGCTCATCTGGCGGGTCACGGACTGGGCCCTCCTGATGGCGGTCCTGGTCCACTCGTTCCTGGGCATGCGCACCGTGGTCCTGGACATGGTCAAGGGACCGCGCGCGCGCATCGTCATCATGTCCTCGCTGTACCTCCTCGCGGCCATCCTGTTCGTGCTGGGCACCATCGTGGTGGCCACGCTCGAGGTGAAGCCGGGGGTCACCGAGTGAGCGAGGACCTCAAGCTCAGTCGGCCCGTCATCACGCACGAGTTCCAGGCGGTCATCGTGGGCGCCGGCGGTGCCGGCCTGTGGGCCGCGCTCGAGCTCGCCCGCAAGGGCGTCAAGGCGGCCGTGCTCACCAAGCTCTACCCCACGCGCTCCCACACCGGGGCGGCCCAGGGCGGCATCTGCGCCGCGCTCGGCAACCTCGAGGAGGACCACTGGGAGTGGCACATGTTCGACACCGTGAAGGGTGGCGACTACCTGGTGGACCAGGACGCGGCGGAGATCCTCGCCCGCGAGGCCATCGACACGGTCATCGAGCTGGAGCACATGGGGCTCCCGTTCAACCGGACCGCTGACGGCAAGATCGACCAGCGGCGCTTCGGCGGCCATACCCGGAACTTCGGGGAGGGGCCGGTCCGTCGGTCGTGCTTCGCGGCCGACCGCACGGGTCACATGATCCTCCAGACGCTGTACCAGCAGTGCATCAAGCACGACGTCACGTTCTACGACGAGTACCACGTGGTGGACGTCATCGTGGAGGACGGCCAGACCCGGGGCGTGGTCGCGTACCGCATCGCGGATGGCGAGCTGCACATCTTCCGCGCGTCCGCGGTCATGTTCGCGACGGGTGGCTTCGGGCGCATGTTCCGGACCACCTCGAACGCCCACACGCTCACCGGTGACGGGGTCGCGCTCGCGTACCGCCATGGCGTGCCGGCCATGGACATGGAGTTCTTCCAGTTCCACCCCACGGGCATCCCCGGTCTGGGCATCCTGCTCTCGGAGGCGGCGCGTGGCGAGGGCGGCTACCTGCGCAACGACAAGGGCGACCGGTTCATGGAGCGCTACGCGCCCAAGCTCATGGAGCTGGCCCCCCGGGACATGGTCAGCCGGGCCATCGCGATGGAGATCCGCGAGGGCAGGGGCATCGGCGGCAAGGACTGGGTCAACCTCGACCTGACGCACCTGGGCAAGGCGACCATCGACGCCAAGCTGCCGGACATCACCGAGTTCTCGCGCGTCTACCAGGGCGTGGAGCCCATCACCCAGATGGTGCCCACGACCCCCACCGCGCACTACGCCATGGGCGGCATCCCCACCGATGTCGAGTCGCGGGTCATCGTCGATGACCAGGGGACCTGGCTCAGGGGCATGTACGCCGCGGGCGAGTGCGCCTGCGTGAGCGTCCACGGTGCGAACCGCCTGGGCACCAACTCGCTCATCGACATCCTCGTGTTCGGTCGACGGGCCGGTCGGTCGATGGCCCACGATGTGGCGGGCATGGCGTTGCCGGACCTGCCGAGGGACGCCGCGGACCAGGTGCGCGGCGAGCTCGCCGCCATCAAGGAGCGCCAGCACGGCGAGAACCCCGCCCATATCCGCACCGCGCTCGCGGACACCATGATGGATGGCGTCGGTGTGTACCGGACGGGGGAGGGCATCCGCGAGGCCATCGGGAAGGTGCGCGAGCTCAAGGAGCGCTACCGCGACGTCCACATCGATGACAAGGGGACCATCTTCAACACGGACCTCCTGGAGGCGCGGGAGCTGGGCTATCTGCTCGACTGTGCGGAGGCCGTGGCGGTCGCCGCGGAGGCTCGCCAGGAGAGCCGCGGCGCGCATGCCCGCGAGGACTTCCCCGAGCGGGATGACACCGACTGGCTCAAGCACTCGCTGGCGTATCGCACGGAGGCCGGCCCCGAGTTGCGCTACAAGCCCGTGACCATCACCACGTTCCAACCGAAGCCGCGCGTCTACTAGACGCACACGAAAGGTCCATCGATACCCATGCAGGTCCGACTGCGCATCCTGCGCTACGACCCCGAGCGGGACAGCAAGCCCCACTGGGAGCAGTACACCGTCGAGTGCGAGCCGACCGCACCGCTGCTGGACCTGCTGCACACCGTGAAGTGGCAGCAGGATGGCTCGCTCACGTTCCGACGCAGCTGCGCCCACGGTGTGTGCGGCTCGGACGCGATGCTCATCAACGGGCGCAACCGGCTCGCCTGCAAGATCCGCGTGGACCAGCTGGGCTCGCGCATCTCCGTGGCACCGCTCCCCGGTCTCAAGGTCATCAAGGACCTCGTCGTGGACATGGACGAGTTCTTCGCCAAGTACCGGAGCGTGCAGCCGTTCCAGGTCGATGACGGCGTGATGCCCGCCCGCGAGCGACGCCAGTCCCCGGAGGACCGGGCACGCTACGACGACACGACCAAGTGCATCCTGTGCGCCGCCTGCACCAGCTCCTGCCCCAGCTTCTGGGCCCAGGACACGTATGTCGGGCCCGCCGCGATCGTCAATGCGCATCGATTCATCTTCGATACCCGCGATGCCGGCTCGGACGAGCGGCTGGAGATCCTGTCCGATGCGGACGGCGTGTGGCGCTGCCGGACGATCTTCAACTGCACGGACGCCTGCCCGCGGGGCATCAACATCACGCGCGCCATCCTCGAGGTCTCGTCCGCGATCGTGGAGCGTGGCATCTGAGCCGGAGCATGGACCTGCTCGGGGACGAGGCACTCCCCGATGAGGCGGCGCCACCCCGGACGCGGCGCTATCCGCATCTCGTCATCCGGACGGACGGCGCGTCGCGTGGCAACCCCGGGCGTGCGTCGGCGGGCGCGGTCCTCATCGATGGCACCCGGCCGGACGCGTTCGACCCAGGCGCGATGGCCGTGGCGGTCGTGGCGCGGGACCTGGGCATCCGCACCAACAACGTCGCCGAGTACGCCGGTCTCGTGCTCGCGCTGCGCGAGGCGGAGACCCTGGGCGCGGAGGAGATCGACCTGCGGCTCGACTCCAAGCTCATCGTGGAGCAGCTGAACGGCCGCTGGCGCGTCAAGGACGCCAAGCTCCAGGGCCTGTTCGCCGAGGCGATCGGACGATTGCGGTCGCTCCGCCGATGGACCGCCAGGCACGAACCCCGCGCCAACAACCACGCGGCGGACGCGCTCGCCAACATGGTGCTGGACGACCCCTTCGGCGCCGAGCGGGTCATCGAGGAGGTCCGCCGCCGCGCCGAGGCCGGTTGAGGTCGCTGAACGAACGGGTCGTGCTTCGTGGGGAGGACCCGGCCGTCGGTCGCCGGCGGTGCCTCCGACGAGGTGATCACGTCCGACGCCCGGCATGGCGATCCTGGCGAGAACCATGCCAGATGGTTCGACTGGCCGACCACGAGCCGCTCGTCCTCCAGGCTGGGCCCATGCCCACGCTCGGGGCTTGATGCCGATCGGCCGACCAATGGGCCTTCTGGCATGGAAGCGTGCCTGGCCGGCCGTCTCGTGAGCGACCAGTCGGATCGATCGGCGCGAGGTGGATTCAAGGGATCGTCGCAACACCGGCCTGACCCGTCGAGTGTAGGAGCCCGTCGAGCGCCTCGGCGGGGGTCCTCCAGGCGAGGGTCTTGCGGGGCCGGGTGTTGAGCGCGAGGGCCACGGCGTCGAGATCGCCCCGGGAATGCCGGGCGAGGTCGGTGCCCTTCGGGAAGTACTGGCGCAGCAGGCCGTTCGTGTTCTCGTTGGACCCGCGCTGCCACGGGCTGTGGGGGTCGCAGAAGAAGACCTCGAGGCCGGTGTCGATGCGGAGCCGCGCGTGCTGCGCCATCTCGGATCCCTGGTCCCAGGTCAGCGATCGTCGGAGCTGCTCGGGCAGGGTGCCGATGGCCACGGCGATCGCATCGCGCACCGCCTCGGCACCGTGGCCCGCCGAGGCTCGACGACCCTTCGTCGGTGCCCGGCCCTCCTGGTCGGCCATGGGCGGCAGGTGGAGCAGCAGCGTGAACCGCGTGGTGCGCTCGACGAGCGTCCCGATGGCCGAGCGGCCGAGACCGATGATCAGGTCCCCCTCCCAGTGGCCGGGGACGCCCCGGTCCTCGACCTCGGCGGGCCGCTCGGCGATCAGGAGCGCCGGGGGCACGAACCCCGTCCCCTGCCCGCGGGCCCTCGCCCGGGGGACCCGGAGCGCACGTCCGGTGCGCAGGCATGCCGCGAGCTCGCGCCCGAGGGCACCCCGGCCCTGGACGTAGAGCGTCCGGTAGATCGCCTCGTGGGAGATCCGCATCGAGACATCATCGGGGAAGTCGACGCGCAGCCGGCGGGAGATCTGCTCGGGGCTCCACGACCTCGCCCAGCGCCGGTCGACCCGACGGCCCTTGCGACGGCCGCTGGAGCGCACCGCCGGGCCCGGCACGAGCGCGCCATCGGGTCGCTCGATCGTGCCGGCGAGGCGGTCCTCCACGTAGGCACGCAGGACGGGGTCGGCGGCGAGCCTGGTGACCTTGGGCCGGGAGGCCCGCCGCTCCGCGTGCCACTGTGCGGTGGTCGCCCGATAGGACACCTGCTCGCTGCGGGTCGAGGCGTTGCGGCGCAGCTCCCGCGAGATCGTCGAGGGGGAGCGGCCCAGCCGGCGGGCGATCGCGCGCACGCCGTGCTGCTGGGCCTGGAGGATCGCGATCTCCTCGCGCTCCACGAACGTCAGGTATCGGCCCGAGGGCGGGACGAGCGGGATCGGCGGCATCCCGCCAGCGTGCCGGAACCAGCGCACCCCGGCGGGGACCGAGACCCCCGCCCTGGCCGCGGCGTCCTCCGTGGAGGCACCCTGGGCGATCGCCTCCCAGAACCGGATGCGGTCCTCGCGCAGCGCGACCGAGGGCCTCCCCGGGGACCATGTCCGACCGCGCCACGCCAGGATCCCCGCCCGGCGCCTGCCCATACCCATCGCGACACCTCCATCCCGAGGTGTTGCGACGACCGATTGAATCCACCCAGAACCAGCTCGCCGCAGCCTGACAGCAGCCATCTCCAGGTCGTCCCGGGTGAGCACCTCGTCGTCCGATCGATCGACAGCGAGTGCGCAAACCGTAGCCCGTCGCCGGCGATCGGATGCCTTCGGTGGGAGCCTCCGGTAGCATCGACATGCCAGTGAGTCGATCGGACGGTCGCGGGCGTGGCGGGGCGACCCGTCGCGCACGAGGAAAGTCCGAGCTCCTCGATGCAGGGTAGCGGGTAACTCCCGTCCGCCGCGAGGCGAGGACCAGCGCCACAGAGACGAGTCGGCCCCGGAGGCCCTTCCTTCGGAGCCGGGTGAAACGGGCAAGCTCTACCCGGAGCAAGGCCAAATAGGAGGACCGGCACGGCGCCTCGGCGTGCGTGCGAGGGGTGCATCGCCCCGTCCTCGGGTCGGCCGCTCGAGGCTTCGGGCAACCGGAGCCCTAGATGGATGACCGTCGCCGCCGCGAGAGTGGCGGTACAGGACTCGGCTTACAGATCGACTCGCTGGCGCGAACCCGGCCGCGTGCCGCGTGCCGCGTGGGGTGTCGCCTGGCTCGATCGCGGCGTCCGGTCGGGTCGACCCTATTCCTCGTCGTCCCGCCAGAGACCGGTCCGGGTGCAGCCCTTGCACGTCTCACGCGCGACCGAGAGGTCACCGAGGGCCATGGGTTCATCGACGCCCGCGTACAGGCACTCAGCCGTGTAGCTGGCCTGCGAGCGGGGTCCGCCGCCGTGCGGCGTGAGACGTCGATGGACGCAGCGTCGGAGTCGGGAGGGCGGCACCATCGGCTCGACCATCGGCAGGGCACGTCCGACCGCGCCACGCCACGGCGCACGCAGGGGCACACCATCGGCGAGTGGCTCGGCGATGGGCACGACCGACTTGGTGCGCGCGAGGGCCACAGAGCGACTCCGAATGGCCGGGACGACCTAGCGCCCGGCTGAGGATCGCAGCCTATGGCCCACCAGGTGGCGGCGTCGATGGGCCTTCGGTACCAGGGGGTAAGGGGCACGGGTCAGGCGCAGATCGGTCGGCCGAGTGCGCGGGCGGCGGCACCCCCAGCGTGGTAGCACGCTACCGTGCTAGCACGGATGCCGGGTGGCGCCGCCCTCTCGAGCATCCCCGCCACCCGCTCCCGGATCCCGGGCATACCGGCGAAGCGCCGCGGCCCAGGGCCCCCTCCGAGGCTCCTGGAGGTCTCCTCCCTCGACATCGAGGGCCTCTCCCTCGACATCCTGCCCGCGATCCGCCGACCACGACGAGGGACCGAGTCCGAACGACGTCCGAGAGTGGCTCGTGGGGCCATGGTCCGTCGTTACGCCCGGATGCTGGGAACCGGTCACATCGGTGGCCAGGTGGCGGCGGGCGCCGCACTCCCCACCGAGCTGCGGCACTCCCACGGAACGCGGCACTCCCCACCGGGCGCCGCACGCCCCACCGAGCTGCGGCACTCCCACGGAACGCGGCACTCCCCACCGGGCGCCGCACTCCCCACGGGCGCCGCACTCCCACGGAACGCCGCACTCCCACGGAACGCCGCACTCCCCACCGTGGCGGCACTTCCCTGCGAGAACGCCCTTGACGGGGCCGAAAACGCCGCTACTATGGCGACAAGTGGCGCAAAGTGGTGACAAGTGGGGGCCAGTGGTGCCGAGACCCGCCAAGAGGGACCCGAAGGGGGCTCCGATGGCGATCGAGGGACCACCGACATCCACGAGGTCACGGCGTGACGGCAGGGAGAGGTCCACGAGGGGCTGGTGTTCACCGGTGAGTACCGAGTGGCGGTCGACGACAAGGGGCGCATCGCGGTCCCGGTCCGATTCCGCGCGGAGTTCGCAGCCGGCGGCCTGGTCAGCAAGTGGCTCGACGGTTGCATCGCGCTCCATCCACGCGCTGCCTGGGAGGCGATCGCCGCTCGCGTCGATCCTCTTCCGTTCACCGACGCCAGGGGCCGCGAGCTCCAACGCTTCCTGTACGGGACGGCGTTCGAGATCGAGCTCGACAAGCAGGGTCGATTGGTCGTCCCAGCCGTGCTTCGCACCTTCGCGAAGCTGGGCGACCAGGCCGTGATGGTCGGCTCACGCACCCACCTGGAGCTCTGGTCGCCCACCGCGTGGGAGACCTGGAGCGATCGGATGGATCAGCCCGACGTGCTCGCGGAGCACCTCCAGGGGCTTGGCATCTAGGCGTCGCACCACATGAGCCTCCGGGATCCGGGGGGACCGCTGGGACGGTCGACTGATGGAAGAAGGGCACCTGCCCGTGATGGTGGAGGAGGTCATGACGGCACTCTCACCGCGCCCGGGCAGCTTCCAGATCGACGGCACCGTCGGCGGCGGAGGGCACACCCTCCGGATCCTGGAGGCCGCCAGCCCCGATGGACGGGTGCTTGGCCTCGATGCGGACCCGCGCGCCATCGAGCGCACGGGACGCCGGCTCGCCGCGTATGGCGACCGGGTCGTCCTCCGCAACGTCAACTTCGAGCACCTCGATGCGGCGGCTGCCGAGACGGGCTTCCTGCCCGCCGACGGCGTGCTCTTGGACCTCGGGCTGAGCTCGTTCCAGCTCGCTGAGCACGACCGCGGGTTCAGCTTCCGCGCCGAGGGGCCCCTGGACATGCGCTTCGACCCCACCACGGGCGTCCCCGCGAGCGATCTCATCGCGACGCTCGACGAGGAGCGCCTGACGCGCCTGTTCCGCGACTACGGCGAGGAGCCGGATGCCCGACGCATCGCGCGGGCGATCGTCCGGGCGCGCACCGAGGCGCCCATCGAGACCGCTGACCAGCTGGCGGCGATCGTGGAGGCAGCCGTGCCGTATCGGCGCCACGCCTCACGGCCCGGCCGCGGATCGGGTCGCGCCGCCGGTCGCTCCTCCGGCCACCGCTCCCCGGCGCGTCGACCCATCCACCCAGCGACCCGCGTGTTCCAGGCGCTGCGCATCGCCGTCAACGCGGAGCTGGAGGTGCTGCCCCGCGCGCTCGAGCGCGCCGTGGAGGTGCTCCGGCCGGGTGGCGTGCTCGTGGTCATCAGCTACCACTCCCTCGAGGACCGGATCGTCAAGCGCTTCCTCGCCACGGAGCGTCGCGGCTGCGTGTGTCCGCCGGAGGCGCCGGTGTGCGTCTGCGGACACGAGCCTCGACTCGCGCTCGTCGGTGGCTCCAAGCCCCAGCTCCCGACCGAGACGGAGGTCGCCACCAATCCCCGAGCGCGCAGCGCCCGCCTGCGTGCCGCACGGAGGCTCGCAGCATGAGCAACCATCGATCGTCGCGACGACGCGACTACGGCCGGCGCCAGAAGGAGGTCCGGGACCGTCGGTCGACCGACCTGCCCATCGACCTCGAGGGCCCGACGGGCTGGGCCCGCGCGGGTGCGTGGGCATCGGACAGCCTCGCGCCGCTGCGATCAGGCGCGCACCGGACCGGCACCTCGCTCGACGGCGCGGGCGCCTGACGTTGGCACTCCACCAGGGCGTCTCCCTCCGGACGGGAGCGCTCGGACCGACCATCCGCGGTGGCGGGGATCGACCCGCTGCCTCGCCGCGCGCCCCGCAGGCCACGCCGAAGCAGGGTCCCGCGACCCGATCGACGGGTGGTCGCGCCCCGGCCGCGGCCGGCCGGTCGACCCACCGCGCAGCAGCGGCGCCAGCACGGCCGGTCGCCTCGTCACGTGCCGCGGTGGCCACGCGCACCGCTGACGCCCGACCGGCAGCGCCCATGATCCGCGCCGCCTCCGGGCGCGCCTCGAGCGTGCCGGGTCGGACCGTGGTCGCGCCGCCGCCCCGCGCCCTGCCGCGGGCCGCCGCGCACACCGGCATGCGCTCGCTGGTCATCGTGGTCCGGCGTCCGCGCACCGCCATCGTGGGCACGCTCGCCATCGCGGCGGTGCTGCTCGCCGGCCTGTTCTACCTGAGCCAGACCCTCCAGGCCGCTGCCGCGCGGTACGAGCTGGACACGCTCGCCACGGAGCGCGAGGCGCTCCTCCAGCAGCTGCGCTCCCAGCAGGGCGTGGTCACGCGCGCGGGCTCCGAGCCGCTCGTCATCCAGTGGGCGCAGGGCAACCGGCTGGATTGGCTGGGCCCTCGGTCACGCTTCGGGGATCGCTGACGCGCGATGCCTGGCCGGACCCACCGGCACTGGCGGAGCGCCGCCGTGCTGGGACTGCTGCTCGTCTTCGCCGTCGCGGCCGTGCTGCGCATCGGCTACTGGCAGGTCGCCATGGCCCCCGAGCTCCAGCAGCGAGCCCAGGGACGCCTCCAGACGGCGGCCACCGAGCCCGCGCTCCGCGGCGACATCCTCGACCGGCATGGTCGGGTGCTGGCCACGACCGCGTACCGGGATACCCTCGCCGCGTGGCCCGACCGGATCAAGGGGGAGCGCCGCACGACCGTCATCGAGGCGCTCGTGGACATCCTGGACCTCGACGAGCACGGCCGCGGCGTCCTCGAGGGCAAGCTCGACGAGCAGCGCGCCTATGCCGTGATCGCACGCGAGCTGACGGTGGAGCAGAGCGACCAGGTGCGCGCCGGCATCGCCGCGGGCCGGCTCGCGGGTCTCTCGCTGGAGCCACACGCGGTGCGGGTCTATCCGAACCCCGGCGGACAGCCGGACACCACCCTCGCCAGCCAGCTGCTGGGCTTCGTCATGACCAACGACGGCTCCGGTCAGTACGGCATCGAGCGGCAATACGACGCGATCCTCGCCGGCGAGCCCCGCCGGGTGGCGGCGGCGCGTGACCGGTTCCTGCGACCGCTCCAGAGCTCCCAGATGGTCATCGACCCGGGGCGGGCCGGGCAGGACATCACCCTGACCATCGACGCGACGCTCCAGCTGGCCCTCGAGAAGGAGCTGTACCTCGCGTGGCGTGCCGACAAGGCGAAGCGGGTGAGCGCCGTGGTGCTCGACCCCGACAGCGGGGAGGTGCTCGCCTGGGGGTCCGTGCCGGGCTATGACGCGAACCAGTTCGCAGCGGTCGCCTCGCGTGACCCGAGCCTGTTCCAGGACCCCATCGTCAGCGAGGTCTACGAGCCGGGGTCGGTGATGAAGATGTTCACGGCGGCCGCGGCCCTGACGAACGGCACCGTGACCCCGTCCACGACCATCAACGACAGCCGGCGCATCACCTTCGGGCCCAACATGGTGCGCAACGCGGACAAGAAGGGCATGGGCAAGATCTCGTTCCGGGACGTCATCGCCTACTCCCGCAACGTGGCCGTGTCCAAGGTGGCGTTGCGTCTCGGTCGCTCGACCGCGAAGTCCTCGCAGGCGCTCTACGCGACCTGGGCGGCGCTGGGTATCGGCCAGCGGACGGGGATCGACCTGGCGGGCGAGGTACCCGGCCTGGTGCCCGATCCCCGGAAGCGCGCCTGGACCCCGCTCGACCTCGCCAACCGCTCCTTCGGCCAGGGGGTCGCGGTCACGCTCGTCCAGCTCGCCACCGCCTTCGTGCCCATGCTGGACGGTGGGACCCGGGTCCAGCCGCACCTGCTGCGCGCGGTGGGTGACGCGCGGCAGACGCCCATGCGCGCACAGCGCGTCCTGAGCAAGAAGGTGGCGAAGCAGACCCGGTCGCTCATGAAGCACGTGACGGGCGCGGTGCCGTGGTACGCGCAGGGCTCGCTCATCCCGCACTACGAGGTGGGCGGCAAGACCGGCACCGCCCAGATCTGGCGCAACGACCAGGGCCGCTATGACCCGGATACGTTCAACTTCACGTTCGTGGGGTATGTCGGCAATGACGAGCCGCAGGCGGTGGTCGCGGTGCGCATCCACGAGGCGGACCCGGACATCCACGGCTATGGCGACCTGCGTCTGGAGATCACCTCGTACGAGCTGTTCCGACGCATCGCGCGGGACATCATCGCGACCCAGGACATGCGCAAGTCCTCCGACCCCGACGCCGGGTTCCCGATCCGGCGCAGCGCCGCGGAACGGGTCCTCACGCCCGAGCGGTACACGCAGTCGCGCGAGCGCCGGCGGTGACCCCCGCCGATCGTCCATCGACCACATCCGCCGCTCCCGGACCGGGTCCCGCTGCGACATGGCCGGACCCGGCCTCGTCGAGGCGAGGTGGTCGATCGCAGGACCCCGCCGGGCGCTCACCTGACCTCGCCGTGTCGCCGATGCATGCGACAATGCGCCCGACCGTGACCGAGGGACGACGCCTGTCATCCATCCTGCCGACCGACTGGAGCGGTGCCGACCTCGTGGCCTGGACCGCGGGGCGTGCCGTCCGGCTGGGGAGCCGCCGCATCCGGGGTGCCGCCGTCGACTCCCGGCTCGTGACCCGTGATGGGCTGTTCGTTGCGCTGCCGGGTGAGCGGACCGATGGGCATCGGTTCCTGGCGGCCGCCCTCGAGGCCGGGGCCAGCGCCATCGTGGCCACCGATGCCGCTGCCGCGGATACCGTGGTCACGCTCGCGACCTCGCTCGACGCCTCGATCATCCTCGTGGCGGATGGTGGGGAGGCGCTGCGCGCCGCGGCCGCTCATCGGCGTGCGGCGTGGCACGGGCTCGCGGTGGGTATCACCGGCTCGCTCGCCAAGACGTCCACCAAGGAGCAGGTCGCGGATGTGCTCGCGGAGCAGGGCCCGACGCTGCGCACCGGCGGCAACCGCAACAACGAGATCGGGTTGCCGCTGACCCTGCTGGAGCTCGATCCGGCGCATCATGCCGCGGTGCTGGAGATGGGCCTCTACGTCCCGGGTGACATCGCGCTGCTGTGTGGCATCGCGCGGCCATCCATCGGGGTCGTGACCGCGGTGCGCGGCGTGCACCTGTCACGTGCCGGCTCCCTGGATTCGATCGTGGCCGGCAAGCGCGAGCTCGTGGAGGCGCTCCCCGTGGATGGCACGGCGGTGCTCAACATCGACGATCCGCTGGTGGCGGGCATGGCCGGCCACACCTCGGCGCGCGTCCTGGGCTACGGCTTCGGGGCGGCCGCCGATGTCACGGCGAGTGCCGTCGAGTCGCTGGGTGCCGCCGGGATGCGATACGTGCTGCGGCTGCCCGATGGCAGCGAGACCCCGATGGTCACACCGGCGCTCGGCCGTCACTCCGTGCACAACGGGCTGGCCGCGGCCGCGGTGGGGTTCGCGGCGGGCATGACACCGACGGCCATCGCGCGGGGTCTGGGCCGCGGCTCGCTGGCGCCCCACCGCACGACGCTCCTCGAGACGGAGCGCTGGCGCGTCCTCGACGATTCCTACAACGCGGCGCCCGATTCGATGCGCGCCGCGCTCGAGCTGCTCGCCACGCTGCCGGGACGCCACATCGCGGTGCTCGGCGAGATGTTCGAGCTGGGGGACGCGACGACGGCTGCCCAGGCGCACCGGGAGGTGGGCGCCGCCGCACGGGCCACCGCGGACCTCGTGGTGGTCGTGGGGGAGGGTGCCGCGGGCATCGCGGAGGGCGCGATCGCGGCGGGCATGGATCGGGCGCGGGTCCGTCTCGTGGCCGACCGTGATGCCGCGCGGGGCCTGCTGCTCGCGATGGCGGACGCGGGTGACACGATCCTCGTCAAGGCGTCACGCGGCGCGGAGCTGGATCGGCTGGTCGCGGACCTGGTGGCCGCAGGCGGGCCACCCGTCGGGACACGTCCATCGTGACCGGTATCAACATCACCGTCGGCGCGCTGTTGCTCATCGGCAGCCTGGCCGCGTTCTTCGTCACCGTGGTCCTGTTCCCGTTCTTCATCCGGGCCGTGCGCGAGCTGGGCATGGGCAAGCGCATCCGGGTGGACGGACCGCAGTCGCACTACAGCAAGGAGGGCACGCCCACGATGGGCGGCCTGCTCATCATCCTCGTGGTGGGCGGTCTGGCGCTCGTGCTGGAGCTGCTGCGCCGTTCGGGTGTGGCGGAGTGGGGGGGCCCTGGCTCGTTCATCGATGCGGGCACGTTCGCGCCCCTCGCCACGCTCGCCCTCGTCGGGTTCCTGGGGACGGCGGACGACTGGCTGAACGCCCGGACGGGCGACGGCATCCGGGCCCGCCACAAGCTGTTCTGGCAGATCATCGTGGCCATCGTCATCGCCTACCAGGTGTGGGACACCTACGCCATCAGGAACATCGCGGTGCCCTTCCTGGGCCTCGTGGCCATCGACTGGTGGCTGTACATCCCCTTCGCGGCGTTCGCCATCGTGGCCACCAGCAATGCCGTCAACATCACCGACGGTCTCGATGGCCTGGCGGGCGGCCTGCTGGTGTTCGCGTTCATCGGCTTCATGGTCATCGCGGCGCTCAACACGCGGCCGGTCCAGCCGAACCTGGCCATCCTGTGCGCGATCATCATCGGCGCGTTGCTCGGTTTCCTGTGGTTCAACTCCCATCCGGCCCAGGTGTTCATGGGCGACTCGGGAGCACTGGGCCTGGGAGCAGCGCTGGCGGTCGTGGCACTCATCACGGGCCAGGTGATGCTGCTGCCCGTCATCGGCCTCATGTTCGTGCTGGAGACCGTCCAGGACATCGCCCAGATCGTGTGGATCAGGTGGAAGGGCAGACGGCTGTTCCGGATGGCGCCCCTGCATCACCACTTCGAGCTCGCCGGCTGGCCGGAAGAGAAGATCACCATCCGCTTCTGGATCGTGGGCGCGTTGTCCGCGCTCATCGGTGTCGCCTTCTATCTGGGCACCCGCGCCACGCTCACCACGCCGCTCCAGTGAGCGCACCCGAGCGCTCGACCGCGCAGGTCGAGCCCGTCGACCTCGATCGCCTGACGCTCGATTCGTTCGAGGGGCGACCCGTGGCCGTGCTGGGGCTCGCGCGCAGCGGCATCGCGCTGGCTCGATTCCTCGCCGACCGGGGGGCCTGGGTGACGGCCTATGACGCCCGACCGGCCGCTGACCTGACCGACGCCATCGCGCAGCTGGGTGGTCGGTCGATCGAGCTCCAGCTGGGGCCCGAGGCGGACCCGGTCGAGGTCCTCCGCGACCAGGCGCTGGTGGCCACCTCGCCCTCGGTGAGCAGTCGGTTCCCGACCACCGAGCCGCGGCTCCGGAGCGCGCTCGGTGCGCTCGAGGCCGAGGGTCGGGTGCCCGTCATCAGCGAGGTGGACCTGTTCCTGCGGCTGTGCCCCGCGCGCACGGTGGGCGTGACGGGGACCAAGGGCAAGACCACGACCAGCTCGCTCATCGCGGCCGTGCTGGAGAGGGGCCGTGCGCCGGTGCTCCTCGGCGGCAACATCGGCACGCCCCTCGTGGAGCGACTGCCGGAGCTGACCCCGCAGCACCTCGTGGTCGTGGAGCTGTCCGAGCTCCAGCTGCCGACGCTGTCGCGGGGTACGGACATCGCGGTGTACACGCACGTCACGGCCGACCACCTGGACCGCCACGGTGACCTCGATGCGTATCGCACGGTCAAGCGCCTGCTGGCGCGCCTGGTGCCCACCGCCGGCGGCCTGGTGCTCAACGACGAGGACCCGGTCAGCCAGGCCTGGGACCAGGGCAGCGCCGGCCGCGTGGTGCGCTACGGGCGGACCGCGCCGACCGCCGGCGGTGTGGGGGTCGAGCATGGCTGGATCGTGGCGGACGGTGTCGCGCCGCTCGGTGGTGGCTCGCGCATGGCGGGTCGGGTGCTGCCGCTCGATGCCATCCCGTTGCCCGGCTGGCACAGCGTGTCCAACGTCGCGGCCGCGGTCGCCACGGGTCTCCTGTGCGGGATCGATCCCATCGCCATCCGGGAGGGCGTGGAGGCGTTCCGGGGCGTCGAGCATCGTCTCGAGACGGTGCTGGAGCTCGATGGCGTCCGGTTCATCAACGATTCCCAGGGCACCCAGCCGGACGCCGTGATCGCCGCGCTGCGGGCCTTCCCGGCGCCGACGGTGCTCATCTGCGGCGGCCGTGCCAAGGGCGTGGACCTGGGGGACCTGCCCGCCGTGGTCGCGGAGCGGGCAGTCGCCGCCGTGCTCATCGGGGAGAGTGGTCCGGACCTGGGGGCCGCGTTCCGGGCGGCGGGCCTCACGGTCACCGAGCGGGCGGGCGACATGACCGATGCCGTGGCCCGGGCGACCCGGCTGGCGCGCGCCGCACGGGAGGAGCGGCCCGATCGCGGGTCGGACGCGCCACCGGCCACCGTGCTGCTCAGCCCGGCTGCGGCCAGCTTCGACATGTTCCGCGACTACGAGGCACGCGGCCGTGCCTTCAAGGACGCCGTGCGGCAGCTCGCCGGGCAGGGCGTCCTCGCCCGCGCAGCGGGGGATGCCCCGCGGTCCAGCGAGCCCGGGGACGCCTGATGGCCGCCACCGCCCGCCCTCGTTCGGCGGCACAGGCGCCGGCCGCCCCGGGACAGCCGTCCGCGCTGGCCCGCAACGGCATGCTGGCACCCGGTCGGGGTGGCAAGGGGAGCGTACCGGGCGCCAGCCGCTCGACCGACCGGGCGAGCGCGATGCCGGGCGACCGGAGCCGCCAGGCGGGTCGCCGATCGGCCGTGGTGGCGGCACCCGTCGACGCGCGGCTGCTGCCGCGCCCGTCCACCCGGGACGTGTCCGGTGGCCGCGTGGTCAAGGGACCGGTCCGGGAGCGCCACGAGGCGGACGCGATGGTCATCCTCGCGACCATCGGTCTCGCCGCCATGGGCGTCCTGATGAGCTACTCCACGGGTGCTGCGGCCATCGGCCTGCGCCCGGACGCGCTCCAGACGGTGCTCGGCCCGGAGATCGTGTGGGTGACCATGGGCATCGCCGTGATGGCGTTCATGAGCCGGGTGGACTACCGCCTCCTGCGGCTCGTCTCGGTCGTGGCGTTCGGCTTCGTGCTGGTGCTGCTCGCCATCCTCATCCTCACGCCCGAGCTGGGTCCCATCTCGGTGCGCTCGGTCGGCGGTGCCGCGCGATGGCTCGTCATCGGCGGCGGTGAGGGTGGCGGCGGGCTGAGCGTCCACCCCGCCGAGCTGGGCAAGCTCGCGCTGGTCGTCTATCTGGCGCACTGGATGGCGCGCCGGGGCAGCTCCATGGGCAGCCTCATCCACGGCACCATCCCGTTCCTCATCATCGCGGGCTCCGTCATCGCGCTCGTGGCGCTGGAGCCGGACCTGGGCACGACGGGTGTCATCACGCTCACCGCGTTCACGATGTTCTTCGTGGCCGGCGGCAGCATCCTGCACCTCGCGCTGCTGCTGCCCGCGGGCATCATGGGTGTCTGGCTGTACATCAACACGAACGACTACCAGCTCCTCCGCTGGCAGACCTTCTTCGATCCGTGGGGCGCGGGCGACCCGGGCTACCAGACCGTCCAGGGGCTGCTGTCGCTGGGCATGGGGGGCATGTTCGGCACGGGCCTCGGCACGGCGCTGGTGCCCGGCGGGCTCCATCTCCCGAACGCGGACAACGACTTCGTGTTCGCGATGGTCGGCCAGGAGCTGGGCATGGTGGGTGCGCTCCTGGTGGTCGGCCTCTTCGTGGTCCTCGCGTGGCGAGGCATCACCATCGCCCGGCGTGCGCCGGACGCGTTCGGGGCGCTGCTCGCCATCGGCGTGTCCGTGTGCCTCGTGTTCCAGGCGTTCATCAACATCGGCGTGGTGGTCCAGCTGCTGCCGCTCACGGGCATCACGCTGCCCTTCCTGAGCGCGGGGACCTCGTCGTTGCTGGTCAGCTTCGCCGCTGTGGGTATCCTCCTGTCCGTCTCCCGCGAGACCGTGCGCGAGGAGGAGCAGGAAGGACGAGGGATCACCGACGATGCGCATCATGGTCGCGGCCGGGGGCACTGGCGGCCACATCTTCCCGGCGCTCGCCGTGCTCCGGACCCTGGCGCAGCGACGACCGGATCTTGAGGTCACCTGGCTGGGTGGCCGTCGCGGCCTCGAGTCGGACGTCGTGCCGGCCGCGGGGTATCGGCTCGACCGGCTCTGGCTGCGGACGCTCCGCAGCGTGGATCTGAGCGTGGCCACGATCACCGACCCGCTGCGGCTCGGCGCCTCGGTGCCCCAGGCCGTCGCGCTGCTCGCGCACCGACGCCCGGACGTGCTGTACACCACCGGGGGCTATGTGGCGATCCCGTCGCTCGCCGCCGCGGCCCTGCTGCGGACGCCGTCCCTGCTCTGGGAAGGCAATCGGCTGGCCGGCCGGAGCGTGCGGGCCACGGCGCGGCTTGCCAGCACCATCGCGGTGTCCTATGCCGGGACCGGCGAGGAGCTGCCGGGTCGGACGTTCCATACCGGGACCCCTACGCGTGACCTCGCGAACGTGGATCGGGACGCGTCCCGGGGGCGACTGGGTCTGCCCCTCGACCTGCCGATGCTGCTGGTGTTCGGCGGCTCGCAGGCCGTGCGGCGCTTCAACGAGGCGATCGTGACGGCGCTGCCGGATCTCGTGGCGCGTGGCGCCGTCATCCATGTCGCGGGGGAGGCGGGCATGGCCGAGGCGACCGCGGCACGCGCCGCGCTGCCCGAGACGCTGCGCGACCGCTATCGGCCGGCCGCGTTCCTGGGGGACGAGATGACCGACGCGCTCGCTGCGGCGGACCTCGTCGTCGGGCGTGCCGGCTCCTCGACCATCGCGGAGGTGACCGCGGTGGGACTGCCGCTCATCGTGGTGCCCTATCCCCACGCCGCGGGGCACCAGCGGGCGAACACCCGTGACCTGGTCGCCGCGGGCGGCGCGCGGCTGGTGGCGGACGAGGACTTCGGTCCGGACACCCTGCGCGAGGTGGCCGATCTGCTGGTCGACCGTCCCGCCCTGGACGCGATGCGTGCCGCGAGCCGGAGCATGGGCCGACCGGGTGCCGCGCGGGTGACCGCGGATCTGCTGGAGGCGCTCGCCGATCGGCGGCCGTTGCCCGATCCGGTGGACGTGGCGGCGGCCGCGCGGTCCGCGGCATGACCCGGGACGTGGTGTCCGTGCGCCGGGCGTGGCGCATGACCGGGTCCGCGGCATGACCGAGGGCGTGGCGCCGGCGCGCCGCCTGGACGAGGCGGAGCAGCTCCGGCTGGGCACGGACATCCAGCGACGCCTGGGGGTCAAGACCTCCCGCGACGAGCCGCTGGCACGCTTCACCACGATGCGCGTCGGGGGCCCGGCCGACCTCTTCGCGGAGGTGCGCAACCTGTTCGAGCTGCGGGCCATCGTGCGCTTCGCGCGCTCCCGGGACATCCCGCTGACGCTGCTCGGGCGCGGCTCGGACCTGGTCATCAGCGACCAGGGCATCGGTGGGCTCGTGGTCAAGGTCTCGGCCCAGCAGGTGCGCGTCGAGGACGACCTGCTCATCGCCGATGCGGGGTTGCCCATGGCCAAGGCGGCGACCATCGCCAAGGACGCGGGGCTCACCGGGCTCGAGTTCGGGCTCGCCATCCCGGGGACCGTGGGCGGCGCGGTCTGGGCGAACGCGGGCGCGCACGAGGCGGAGATGGCCGATGTGCTCGTCCGGGCCGGGGTCATCGGGCCCGACGGCACCGAATCGGAGCACGACGCCACCGGCCTGGGTCTGGCCTATCGCGAGAGCGCGCTCAAGCACGCCCCGGAGGGTCGACCGGATGTCGTGACGAGCATCACCCTGCGCCTGCGGCCGGAGGATCCCGCGGTCATCACCGGTCGGCTCGACGAGATCCGTCGATGGCGCCAGGCGCACCAGCCGCTGGGCATCCCGTCCGCGGGTAGCACGTTCCGCAACCCGCCCGGGGATTCCGCGGGCCGCATCATCGACTCGCTCGGGCTCAAGGGGCTCCGCGAGGGCGGCGCGTCGGTGAGCGAGAAGCACGCCAACTTCCTGGTGAACGACCAGAAGGGCACCGCGACCGACGTGCGGCGACTGGGTGACCGGGTCCGCGAGACGGTGGCCCGAGAGACGGGCATCGAGCTGGTGTACGAGGTCGTGTTCGCGGGCGACTGGTCAGGCCTCGATGGGGGGACCGGGTGACCGGCCCGACCGACTGGCCGAGCCTGCCGTCGACGCGCATCGCGGTGCTCATGGGCGGGCCCTCCGCGGAGCATGATGTGTCGCTCGTCTCCGGGCGCGCCATCGCGAGCGCCCTCGCCGCACGTGGGCACGAGGTGATGGGCTGGTGTATCGACCTCGACGGACGCTGGTGGGAGCTGCCGCCATCGGCCCTGGATGCGTCGATCGACCCCGTGCGGTTCGATGCCCCGGCCGCGCTGGGTGCGGCAGGACCATGGACCGCCGCCGCGGCCCTCGATCGGCTGGTGTCCGGGGCGTCCGATAGCGCACCGGTGGTGTTCCCGGCGCTCCACGGTCCGTTCGGCGAGGACGGCACGGTCCAGGCGCTCGTCGCTGCCGCCGGGCTCGCCTGCTGTGGCTCGGGGGTCGGTGCGTCGGCCATCGGCATGGACAAGACGCTCGCCAAGCGGATCTGGGCCTCGAGCGGGCTGCCGGTGCTGCCCTGGCTGGAGGTCACCGCACAGGACTGGCGGGTGCGACAGCGCGAGGTGATCGCGGAGATCGAGGCGTTCGCGGGGGAGCTCGCGGAGCCGCGGGTCGTGGTCAAGCCGGCGCGCCTGGGGTCGAGCATCGGCATCTCCATCGTGCATCGCGCCGATGAGCCGCCGGAGCTGGAGGAGGCGCTGGCGCTCGCGCTCGGCTGCGATGACCTGGTGCTCGTGGAGCCCGCGCTCGACCATCCGCGGGAGCTGGAGGTCGCGGTGCTGGGCAACGGTCGTGACGCTCTCGAGGTCTTCGGACCTGGCGAGATCATCCCGGGCCGCGAGTTCTACGACTTCACCGCCAAGTACCGCTCGGACGCGTCGCGGAGCATCCTCGGGCCCTCGCTGGAGCCCGGCCTGGCGGACGAGATCCGGCGGATCGCCGCTGCGTCCTACCTCGCCATCGGTGCCGCGGACTTCGCGCGGGTGGACTTCATGCTCGACGCCGATGGCACGGCGTGGCTGTCGGAGATCAACACCATCCCGGGGTTCACACCCATCAGCCTGTTCCCCCAGCTGTGCGCGACCGCCGGCCATGACTTCGGGGCGACCTGCGAGCGGATCGTGGCGCTGGCGCTGGTGCGGACCGCGGACGCGCCCGGTCGCCGGCTGACCCGCGCGGACCTTCCCTGAGCGGTGCCCTGAGATGCCCCTGCGACGCGATCGACCCGTGGCGGGTCGTCGACCGGATCCGGCACGACCTGCCAGCCAGCCACGTCGTCGGGGCATCGCGTGGACCCGTGTGGTGGGCGCGGCGGGCATGGTCGCGGTCGTCGCGACGATGTCGTGGGCGCTCGAGGACCCGACGTTCCGGACGAGCGCCGCGGGCCTGACCGTCGAGGGGGCCCGCTTCACCGACGAATCGGAGATCCGCCACCGGACGGGACTCGTGGGATCCGCGGACCCATCGGTGTTCGCGCTCGCCACCCGACGCATGGCGGCGAACATCGAGGAGCTGCCCACGGTGCTCCACGTGGAGGTGCGCGCCACGCTCCCCGACCAGGTGGTGGTCCGTGTCGTGGAGCCGGAGCCGATCGTGGGCTGGCGCGCCGCATCGGGCGTCTGGCTCATGGATGTCGAGGGCACGCTGCTGGCACGGCTGGACGATGCCGCAGCGGCGGCCCTGGGCGAGGGCTGGACGGGCACGGCGCTGCCCGTGGTGGAGGATTCGCGGGCGACGATGGTGCTCGCGGTGGGGGTGCGGATCGACCCCATGGACCTCGCCGCGGTGCGCCTCCTGGGCGCCATCACGCCCGAGATGATCGGCAGCGCGGCGCCGGGTCTCTCGCTCACCGTGGATGACGACCTGGGCTACGTGCTCGCGTGGCCGGGTCGCTGGCGCGCGGTGTTCGGCCACTACCGACCCACGCTGCTGTCACCGGACCGGATCCCGGAGCAGGTGCGCTGTCTTGCGGCACTCATCGGGGAGCGGGAGCGCACCGTGGATGGCGTCACGCTCGCGGTCTCGGGCGATCGATGCGGCACCTTCGTGCCGGGCACCCCGGACCCGCGACCACGCGCCACGCGATCGCCGCGACCCCGGGATGACGCGGAGCCGACGCGACGACCACGCGCGACCCGCCGATCATGACGCACCGGACGCGACACGACCCGGCGCATCTGCGACGATTGGGGATGCAGGGACGGGCCGGAGCCCGGCGGTCCGCCGTGCGCCGTGACGGAGCGTCCGCATGATGGGAAGGGGAGCGGTGGAGATCGAGGCGGTCCTCGTCGCGCTCGACGTGGGTACGAGCAAGGCCGTGGCACTGGTGGGCGAGGTCACCCGCGAGGGCGTCATCAGCGTCATCGGCAAGGGCATCGTGCCCGCGAGCGGCCTCAAGAAGGGGGTCGTCAACAACATCGAGCAGACCGTGGGCTCGATCCGCTCGGCCGTCGAGGGCGCGGAGCGGCTGTCCGGGATGCGCCTGGAGGCGGCCTTCGTGGGCGTCGGCGGGAGCCAGGTCGAGAGCCTCAACTCGCGTGGCGCGGTCGCGGTGAGCGGCCCGCATCGGGAGGTGAGCCGGGAGGACGTGGATCGGGCCACGGAGGTGGCACGTGCCGTCCAGATCCCCTCGAACCGGGAGGTGCTCCACGTCCTGCCGCGGGACTTCGTGGTGGACGGCCAGGAGGGGGTCAAGGATCCCATCGGCATGAGCGCCGTGCGCCTGGAGGTGGAGACCCACATCGTCCACGGCTCGGCGACCGCGCTCCAGAACCTCACCAAGTGCGTCCGGCAGGCGGGCGTGCGCGTGGACGAGCTGGTCATCGCGTCCCTCGCGTCGGGGGAGGCGGTGCTGTCCGAGACGGAGCGCGAGCTGGGTGTCGCGGTCGCGGACATCGGCGCCGGCACGACGGATCTCGCGCTGTACCTCGAGGGATCGCCGTTCCACACCTCGGTGCTGCCGCTCGGGGGCATCAACGTCACGAACGATGTCGCGATCGGGCTCAAGACGAACCTCATCGCTGCCGAGCAGCTGAAGCTGCGCTTCGGGACCGCGGACCCGTCCACCGTGGGGGATGACGAGCGGATCGCGCTCGACCTCGTGGGGGAGGAGGGCGACCGGACCGCGGATCGCCTCGACGTCGCGCGCATCATCGAGGCGCGCACGCGGGAGATCCTGGAGAAGCTCGGCGACCAGATCCAGAAGGGCTCCCATGGGCATCGACTGCCCGCGGGCCTGGTGCTCACCGGGGGTGGCGCGCTCCTCGCGGGTACCGCGGACCTGGGCCGGGAGGTGCTCGGGATGCCCGTGCGCGTCGCCACACCCTCGGGTGTGGGCGGGCTCACGGACGGATTGCTGTCGCCGGCCTACTCGACGTCCATCGGGCTGCTGTGCTGGGCGGCACGGGTCGTGACCGCCCATGAGCCGGTGCGCTACGAGTCGGCACCCGCCAACGGGTCGCTGAGCCGGATGCGGGAGTGGTTCCGGACGCTGTTCCCCTGATCGGGCGCGGGCCGGGTGGCGCGGGCCGGGTGGCGCCAGGCGCTGCGGCCGACGGTGTCCGGCCGGTCGTGTCGGCGGCCTTCGATCCTCGGGTCGTGTGCGTCGTCGTGTCAGTGGCCCGATCGTCGCGCCGTCGGCGTCCGGTGATCGATGAGGCGTGAGCGGCTGCTCGTCCGGACCGGTGGCAGGCGGGGCCTGTTCGACCTCACGGGGGCATGCGAGCGGTTCGTCGCCGAGGAGCAGGACGGGCTGTTGTCCGTGTTCGTGCCCCACGCGACGGCCGGGCTGGTGGTCGTGGAGCTGGGTGCGGGCTCCGACGCGGACCTCGAGGCGGCGCTCGACCGACTGCTGCCCCGCGACGACCGGTATCGGCATCGTCACGGCTCGCCGGGCCACGGGGCGGACCACGTGCTGCCGCTGCTCGTGTCCCCGTCCCTGACCGTGCCCGTCGTGGGCGGACGACTGGCGCTCGGCACGTGGCAGTCCATCGCGCTGCTGGACCCCAACGCGGACAACGACGACCGCGAGGTGCTCCTGGGCTTCCTCGCCGGCTGAGGTGGGGTCGAGCCTGATCGCGCGTGGCTGGTCCGTGGTGCGTGCGCCGCAGCGGCCGCAGCCCATGTAGTGCTGGAGAGCCAGGGTCGGTGCCGCCCGGGCGGGGCTGGCACCCGCGTACGGTCCACGACAGCCGGTGTACTGCTGCGGAGCCGGTGCCGGTCGCGCCTGATCGCTCGTTCGTGGCGGTGATGCGTCGATCGGGCCGCCGGAACGGCTTCGACGGGCACCTGTGGCCGTCCATCGGACCACCCTGGCCGCCGCGCTGGAGGATCCAGCCGCTCGTGGAGCACTTCACCGGCTGCGACCGCATCCCGGGTCCGTCCACGGCCCCGACGCGCCACGGGCGCTCGTCCGGCGGGCATCGGCCGGCCAGTCGAGCACTTCACCGGCTACGACCACGAGCGCAGGCCCCGCCCTCCACCCCGGCGCGACGTCAGCCCGACCAGTCGAGCACTTCACCGGCTGCGACCACGCCGACACAACGGCCGCCACCGCCGCGCGCCGTCGGCCGGCCGGTCGAGCACTTCACCGGATGCGACGACACCCGCTTCGACCGACTGCGCCGCGCTCGCGGAGCGGGGTCCGATCGCCGCGCTCGGACCCCGGGCTCCGCGCTCGACCGGGCCGTCCCGGGCCGTGTCGTCGCCCCCCGTCGTCCGCCCGAACGCGGTCGCGACGCACGGATCGGTGGGTCCACCGCCGCCGGGGATCGGGCATGGTCGTCGGCCACCTCCGGGGCTATACTCGCCCGACGTGTGACGCCGTCGCGGCCTGCCGTTGGCCGGGTGTCAGGCGGAGAGGAGCCGCGGGTCGGGGTGCCGGCCCACCGCGGGCCGGGGTTCCGGCCCACATGGAGCAGGAGGGACACCCACCATGCCGTTGCGATCCGACTCGGAGAACTTCGCGCTCATCCGGGTCATCGGCGTGGGTGGGGGTGGCAGCAATGCCGTCAACCGCATGATCCGTGCCGAGATGATGGGTGTCGAGTTCATCGCGGTGAACACGGATGCGCAGGCCCTGCTCCAGTCGGATGCGCCCCACAAGATCCGCATCGGCGACAAGGTCACCCGGGGTCTGGGCGCGGGCGGTGATCCGACCGTGGGCCAGCGCGCCGCCGAGGAGGACAGCGAGAAGATCCTCGCGGCACTCCAGGACTCGGACATGGTGTTCATCACCGCGGGCATGGGTGGTGGTACCGGGTCGGGTGCGGCCCCGATCATCGCGGACATCGCGCGCCAGGCGGGTGCGCTGACCATCGGCGTCGTGACCAAGCCGTTCGGCTTCGAGGGCGCGAAGCGTCGCCTCAACGCGGAGAGTGCGAGCGCCGAGCTCAAGTCCAAGGTGGACACGCTCATCACCATCCCCAACGACCGGCTCAAGGACGTCGTCCAGAAGGACACCTCCATCGTCGATGCGTTCCGGGTGGTGGATGACGTGCTTCGGCAGGGCGTGCAGGGCATCAGCGACCTCATCACGATCCCCGGTCTCATCAACCTCGACTTCGCGGACGTCCGCGCGATCATGAAGGAGGCCGGGTCCGCGCTCATGGGCATCGGTCGTGCGTCGGGCGCCGACCGCGCTGTCGAGGCGGCACGTCAGGCGACCTCCAGCCCGCTGCTCGAGGCCAACATCTCCGGTGCCCAGGGCGTCCTGTTCAGCATCTCCGGCGGACCCGCGCTCAGCCTCTCCGAGGTGGAGGACGCGGCGGCCATCATCAAGGACACGGCGGACCCGGAGGCGAACATCATCTTCGGCACGGTCGTGGACGAGCGGATGGGTGACGAGATCTCCATCACGGTCATCGCGACGGGCTTCGATGCGTCGCGCAAGATCCCGCCACATCGCGCCGCCACGCCGCAGCCCGTCGAGGTCGCTGCGCGTCCGCGGGAGGCCAGCCGTGACTACATCCGCGACCTCCACGAGGAGCGTGCCGCGGTCCCCGTGACCCCGGATGCCGCGACCGTGGCCATCCCCGCGGCCCAGGCGGCCGCCCCGGTGAACGTGCCCCAGGCGCCCGTCAGCATGCCCCAGGAGGCGTGGGTGCCACCCGCACAGCCCGCACCGCCCATCCAGCCGGCAGAGCTGTCGCGGCCGGGCATGACCGAGGTGGAGGACCTGGACATCCCGGCGTTCCTCCGACGCAACCCCAACCGCTGAGCGGATGCCGGACCTCGTCCGGCACCGGGAGCCTGACACGGACCCAGCCGGCGGAGCACCGGTGGACGCATCGCTGATCGATCGATACGCGGCTGCCCATGCCCGGGTGCGCGATCGGATCGGAGAAGCCGCTGCGCGTGTCGGTCGCGATCCGGACGACATCCGTCTCGTGGCCATCTCCAAGACGGTGCCCGCGGAGCGGCTGCGTGCCGCGGTGGCCGCCGGTCTCGGCACGCTCGGTGAGAACCGCGTCCAGGAGGCCGCCGGCAAGGCGCCCGAGGTGCCGGGTGTGGAGTGGCACCTCGTGGGCGGGCTCCAGTCGAACAAGGTCGGCCGGGCGCTGGAGCTGTTCTCGGTCATCCAGTCGGTCGACAGCCTGGCCCTCGCAGAGCGCATCGACCGACTCGCTGCCGGTCGATCGGTGCGGGTCCTGCTCCAGGTGAACGTCGATGACGACCCCGCGAAGGGTGGCTTCCAGCCCGCGTCGATGACGGGCGACCTCGAGCGGGTGCTCGCGCTGCCTGCGCTGCGGGTCGAAGGGCTCATGACCGTCGGCCGGCTGATGGATGATGCCGAGGCCGCTCGGTCGACCTTCATCGCGCTGCGGCGCCTTTCCGAGTCGCTGCGGGGACGACATCCCGGCCTGGGCCCGGATCTGTCGATGGGCATGAGCGAGGACTATCCGGTGGCGGTGGAGGAGGGGGCGACGATCGTGCGTGTGGGGCGTGGGCTGTTCGGTGACCGGCCACCGGCGAGTGGCGGACGGGGCGACGACTGATGGGATCCTCCGTCGCGATCATCCTCCGCCTGGCGCTGCTCATCCTGTGGCTGCTCATCATCGGCCGGGTGCTCATCAGCTGGGTGGACCCACAGGCGCGCACCTCTGCGAGCCGCATCCTCATCCAGCTGACGGAGCCGATCCTCGCGCCGATCCGCTCGGTGCTGCCACGGACGGGCATGTTCGACCTGTCGCCGCTCATCGTGATGCTGGTGCTGGGCGTGCTGCTCCGGGCGCTCTGGTAGTCGCAGGGGACGGCGCGCCGAGTTGGCCACGCGCGGGGATCAGGGCGAGGTCGGGTGCCACATCACCGTCCGCCTGACGCCACGCGGCGGACGTGATGGCGTGGATGGCGCGGACGCGGAGGGGCGGCTGCGGGTCCGGGTGGCGGCACCACCCGTGGACGGGGCCGCGAACGAGTCGCTGATCCGCCTGCTGGCACGGGAGTTGGGCACGGGTCGGAGTAGCGTGATGCTCGTGGGCGGTGCGACGAGTCGCGAGAAGCGGCTGTGGGTCGGTGTGTCGGTGGACGTGGTGCGGGTCCGCTGGCCAGGGGTCGTGGCAGAGGCGAGCGCGGCGCCACGCTAGGTGGGGTCGCGCGCGGGTCGCGCCCCCCGTCGGCCGTGCCGCGACCCGGCGGGCCTGCCGGGTCGCGCAGCCGTGTCCGCCGGGTCGTCCGTACCGCGCCCGCGGTCCTGCCGATCCCGGCGGGCCAGCCGCCCCCGCGGCCGTGCCAGCGGGCCGGTCCCCAACGGCCCCCCCCCAGGTTCTGGGCGTACGGGCGAAGCAGTCGCTCGCCACCCTCGCCCTGGCCGCCACGACACCGCGTGAGCCGCCCTCCTTCGACGCGCCACCCACATCGTGGGCAGGATGTCGACGGAGGTGGCCCCGGCGCGGCCCACGACCGTCCCCGGGCCGCCATGCTTCGTCCGGACGCCCACTTCCTGCGAGCGTCGGACCGATCCAGGGATGGCGTCGGACCGCGAGACGCCCGGCCGTGTCCGCCCCGGCAGAGGTCCACGGCACCACCCAGGAGCCAGCCCACGGTGACGCGGTATACTGCGCAGCCTCAGGGCGATTGGCTCAGTCGGTTAGAGCGCACGGTTCACATCCGTGAGGTCACTGGTTCGAATCCAGTATCGCCCACCATTCCACGCTCGCAGCAGCGGCTCCAGGCGTGCTCGTCTTGCAGACCTGTGACACGCCCGGTGACACGCCCACGGTCGGGCAGGATCAGCGGTCGGTCGCCTGCTGGATCAGCGCCTCCCGCCAGACGTCCGCGTGCCGAGCCACATACCCGGCCACTCGCTCCCAGTGCTGGCCATGCCCGTCCCGATACATGGATCCCCACGGCTCGCGTCCCGCCAGGTCGGACGTGCGCAGCAGCTCGTACATCGCAAGGGCGCGTGCCGCCATCACCGCGGGCAGTGCCTCCCGGAGGTCCGGACCCGCTCGATAGCCGTCGACGAACGCCGCGAGCCTGACCGCCGCGACATCCGGCGCCTCATCCGCGTCGCCGAGCGTGAACGTCTGTGCCGCGTATGCCAGGTCCCAGAGCCGCGTGCTCGGGCCGGCGCCGTCCCAGTCGATGAACACCCAGCGTTCGCCGAGGATCAGGTTCCACGGCGCCAGGTCGTTGTGGCAGATCAGGTCCGCATCGGGCGTGGGGATCGCCACGTCCCACCTGGGCTCGGCCGTCAGCTCGGGATCCTCGCTGGCATCGTGGATGCGGCGGACCAGCCGTCCCACACGCGCCAGGTCAGCCGACGTCAGGCGGGGCGACCACATCGCCAGACGACCGGGCACGTACTCGAGGACCTGCCGACCGACCGAGTCGCGCCCCTGCGGCGCAGGGACATCGACCCCGGCTGAACGGAGCGCCTCCAGGAGCTCGTGGACGGCCGGCGTCGACGCGGCCCATGGCTTGCGCACGGTCCCGCCGACCCGCACGACGCTGGCGGACGCATTGCCGCCGGTCAGGGGCTGCTCGGCCTCGTCCATCGCGCGAGGATAGCCCCGCGTCGGCACCCAGCTCAGCCCGCTGGTCGGCTCCGCCGCAGCTCGCTGACGGCCGACTGGACGCTGGCGCGCACGCCACGCATCCGATCGAGCACCGGCTGGTCCACCGGCATCGGCTCGAGCGTCGTCCCCTCGGGCTCGGGCCAGCCCTGGTGGACCTCCATCGGCCCGACACCCGCCAGCACCGCCGCGGCCTGGACCGCGGCACCACGCGCCACCAGATCCGGATCCGCAGGCACCCGCACCGCGCGACCGGACAGTCGTCGGACCGTCTCCTGCCAGGTCCCACCCCTCGCCCCGCCGCCGACCAGCACCACGGGCGCATCCGGGTCGAGCGGGTCGGCGCATGCCCCGATCGCGTCCAGCGCGTCCAGCAGCCCCAGCACCGCACCCTCGTAGGCCGCCGCGAGGATGGCGCCCGGGCCCGTGGTGTGGCGAAGTCCCAGGAACACGGCCTCCGCGTCCGGCAGGCTCGGCGTCCGCTCGCCATCGAACCAGGGGAGCACCACGACGCCATCGCTCGGCGCCACGGCGTCGCGATCCAGCCCCAGCCACGCCGCGACCCGGTCCACGGCGAGGGTGCAGTTGAGGGTCGCGGTCAGGGGCAGGTATCGACCCGTGGCATCCGCGAAGCCCGCGATGATGCCACTCGGGTCGACCGCTCGTCGCTCGCTCACCGCGGTCGCGACCCCGGATGTGCCCAGGCTCACGATGGGCGTGCCGGGTCGCAGACCGAGCCCCAGGGCCGCCGCCGCGTTGTCGCCCGAGCCGGGACCGACCGGGATGCCCGCGGGGATCCCCAGCGCCTCTGCGGCCGCCGGCGTGACCCGCCCCGCGACCTCGGCCGGGCCCAGCACCTCGGGGAGCATCGAGACATCCAGCTCCACCCCGGGCAGGGCGAGGACGCCCTCGTCATAGGCGCCGGTCGCGGTGGACCACCAGCCGGTGCCGGACGCATCGCCCCGATCCGTGACCCCTCGGCCGCACAGTCGCTCGGTCAGGAAGTCGTGGGGGAGTCGGATCGCCCGGGTCGCCTGCGCCAAGGCCGGTTCGGTGTCACGCAGCCACATCCAGCGCGTGATGGTGATCGAGGGGACCGGCACCGTCCCGATCCGCGTGGCCCAGGTCTCCCGCCCGAGGGTCTCGATCAGTCGCTCGGTCTGCGGGCCGGACCGGGTGTCGTTCCAGAGCACCGCGGGTCGCAGGGGTCGTCCCGACCCGTCCAGCACCACCAGGCCGTGCTGCTGCGCCCCGACGCTGATCGCCGTGATGTCACGCGCATGCCCGGTCGCCGCGAGCGCCTCCGCGAGCGCCGCCCACCACGTCTCCGGGTCCGTCTCGCGAGCGCCGTCCGTGCCGGTCACGACATGGCTCGCTCGTCCGGACGCCACGCGCGCTCCCGTCGATGCGTCGACGATCACGACGGTCGTCGACTGTGTCGAGCTGTCGACACCCGCCACCAGGGGACCCACCACGCCGCTCCTCCCACGCCTGTCCATCCGGTGTGGGCGCTCCCCCGTGCGCCCTCGGCGACCCGGTCGAGCCGCCACCGCCAGCAGCGCCTCCGGGCGCCACCACCGCCGCAACGGTATCGCGTGGGCGACCGCTTGACACGCCGGTCACGTTTGTTGCACCGTACCACAAACATTCGTTGGGAGGGACCACAAACCACTCGTGCGCGCGATCGCCGTACCCGGCTCCAACTCGGAGACGACCCGCCGCGACAACCTGAGTGCGCTCCTGCGGGAGGTGCATCTGGCCGGGCCGCGCTCCCGGTCCGACCTCGTGGCGTTGACGGGGCTCAACCGGAGCACGGTCGGGGATCTCGTGGCGGAACTCGCCGGGCAGGGCCTGGTGCGGGAGCAGCGAGGGGACAGCCTGGGGGCCCCGGGTCGTCCGTCGCCCACGGTCCATGCGGACAGCGATGGTGCCCTGGTCCTCGCGGTGAGCATCGCCGTCCACTGGCTGACGGTCGCCACGGTGGGCCTCGGTTGCGTGGTCGTGGAGCGGGTCCGACGCGACTGGTCCGGCGAGCCGCCCTCGCTCGACCGGGTGCTGGGTGACATCCACGAGATGAGCCGGTCGCTGCTGGCACGCCCCGGCGTGCATGAGCGGCTCGTGGGGGTCGGCGTGGCCGCGGTGGGACCCGTGCGGAGTCGTGATGGCTATGTCCACTTCGCGCCGAACCTCGGCTGGACGGCGGTGCCCATGGCGGAGCGCATCGCGGACCTGCTGGACCTGGGTGTGCCGGTCATGGTCCGGAACCAGTCGGACCTGGGTGCCCGGGCGGAGCATCTCCGGGGCGCGGGGGTCGGCGTGGACGACCTCGTCTACCTGTACTGCGATGTGGGCGTGGGCGCTGGCATCGTGTCGGGCGGTCGTCCGCTCGTGGGTGCCCGGGGCTATGCCGGTGAGGTGGGCCACATGACGGTGGACCCGGAGGGATCGCCCTGCGGCTGTGGCTCGCGGGGCTGCTGGGAGACCGTGGTGGGGGAGCGGGCGCTGCTCCGGAACGCGGGACATGACCCGGACGGCGGGGTCCACGAGGTGGATGCGGTCCTGCGATCCGCCGAGACCGGTGAGCCGACCGCGGTCGCGGCCGTCGAGGCGCTCGCGCGACCCCTGGGCATCGGCATGGCCGGCCTCGTCAACCTGTTCGATCCCCGCGTCGTGGTACTCGGCGGCTTGTTCGCGCGTCTCGCACCCCTGCTGATGCCGGGGGTGGAGACGGAGCTCGCACAGCGCGTCCTGTCCGTCGACCGCGAGCCGGTGCGGGTCATCCCGTCACGCCTCGGTGAGGACGCGCCCCTGCTGGGCGCTGCCGAGCGCGCATTCGAGCCACTGCTCGCCGATCCACTGCGCGGGTTCGCACGGGTCGCGACCGTCAGGGATGGAGGCGCCATGGCCAACGTCTGAACCGATCCGGTCGAGACCCACCACCCCTTTGCCGAGGAGGAGTCCCGATGACCCGAAGATCCGGAGCGTTCGCCATGGCGACCGCCTCCATGCTACTGCTCAGCGCCGTGCCCGCCACGGCGCAGGATGCCACTGCCGCCGAGGGCGGCCTGCCGGTCGCCGACTGTGCCGCGCCCGACAAGGCGATCGGCGTCGCCGTGTTCCGGTTCGACAACGAGTACCTGTCCCTGGTCCGCGAGGCGATCGGCGCCGCGGCGGCCGCCAAGGGCGCCCAGGTGGACGTCGTCGATGGCCAGAACTCACAGCCTGCCCAGAACGAGCAGATCGACCTGTTCATCTCGAAGGCCCTCCCGGCCATCGCGGTGAACCAGGTGGACCGGGAGCTCGCCAACGTCACGCTGGAGAAGGCGAAGGCGGCCGACATCCCGGTCGTGTTCTTCAACAAGGAGCCGCTGCCCGAGGTCCTGTCCACGTGGGACAAGGCGTACTACGTGGGTGCCAAGGCCGAGGAATCGGGCGCCATGCAGGGCCAGCTGGTCATCGACTACTGGAACGCGCACCCCGAGGCCGACAGGAACGGCGACGGCGTCATCCAGTACGTGATGCTGTCCGGCCCGGCCGACCACCAGGATGCGCAGATCCGCACCGTCGAGTCCATCAAGGCCATCAACGACGCGGGCATCCAGACCGAGCAGCTCCAGCGCGAGATCGGTGACTGGAACCGGGCCATGGCCATCGAGCAGATGGGCGCCATCTATGCCCAGCACGGTGACGCCATCGAGTTCGTGCTCGCCAACAACGACAACATGGCCATCGGGGCCGTGGAGGCGCTCAAGGCGAACGGCTACTTCGGCGACAGCGGCCGGTTCCTGCCGGTCGTGGGCGTCGATGCCACCGAGCCTGCGCTCGAGTCGATGCGCGCGGGCGAGCTCCTGGGCACCGTGCTCAACGACGCGGTGAACCAGGGCCAGGCCACCTTCAACCTCGCGTGCGTGCTCGCCGGTGGCGGCACGCCGACCGCCGAGAACACGGGCTATGCCATCGACGGCCAGTACGTCTGGGTGCCCTACGTCCCGGTGGGACCCGACGACATCCAGTAGGTCGGATCCCAACGGCCCGGGGCGCATCCCGCGTCCCGGGCCACCTTGATGAGGATGGCCCGATGACCAGCCCATCCACCGTGTCCCAGCTGCCGCCCGTCATGGGTGCCATGCCGCCGGACGCCACGCCTGTCGCACGCAGCGCGGGCGCGGACGCCGCCCCTGCGCCGCTCCTGGCGATGCGGGGCATCACCAAGTCGTTCCCGGGGGTCACCGCCCTCGACGCGGTCGACCTGACCGTGCGCGCCGGGACCGTGCATGCCCTGTGCGGCGAGAACGGCGCCGGCAAGTCGACGCTCATGAACGTGCTCGCGGGCCTGGTCCAGCCCGACGCGGGCGAGATCGTCCTGGCCGGCGACCACGTCCGCTTCGCGAGCCCGGCAGAGGCGATGCACGCAGGGATCTCGATGATCCAGCAGGAGCTCCACCCGGTCCCGGCGCGGAGCGTCATGGAGAACATCTGGCTGGGCCGGTTCCCGCGCTCCCGGCTCGGACTCGTGGACCACGACCGGATGCGGCGCGACAGCCGACGGCTGTTCCAGGGCATCGGCGTGGATCTCGATCCGGACGCGCGGGCGGGCGACCTCTCCGTCTCCCAGGTACAGCTCATGGAGATCGCCCGCGCGGTCTCCTTCGATGCACGCGTGGTGATCATGGACGAGCCCACGTCGTCGCTCTCCGAGCACGAGGTCCAGCGGCTCTTTGGGCTCATCGCCGACCTCCGCGCGAAGGGTGTCGCCGTCATCTACATCTCGCACAAGCTCGAGGAGGTCATGGCCATCTCGGACGAGGTCTCGGTCATGCGCGACGGGCGGATGATCGGCACCTCGCCGACCGCGGGCCTGACCATCGGCGAGGTCATCACGCGCATGGTCGGTCGCGACCTCACGGACCGGTACCCGGGCCGCCAGGTGACCCAGGGCGAGGTGCTGCTGGACGTGGACGGCCTCACGTCACCCGTACCGGGCTCGTTCCGGGACGTCTCGTTCCGACTCCATCGGGGCGAGGTCCTGGGGATCGGCGGGCTCGTCGGCGCGCAGCGCACGGAGCTCGTGGAGGCGATCTTCGGGCTCCGGTCGATCGCCGCGGGCACGATCCGGGTGGATGGGCGGGAGCAGGTCATCCGCTCGCCCGTCGATGCCAAGCGGCTGGGCATGGCGCTCCTCACGGAGGACCGACGCGCCTCGGGCGTGGTGCCCACCCGGTCGGTGTTCGAGAACACGATCCTCGCGCACATGCCCCGGTACGCCAACCGGATGGGCATCGTGGACACGACGCGCGCACGCCAGGACGCGGTCCGTGTGCTGGGCCGGCTGCGGGTCCGGACACCGTCCCTCCGGACGCCCCTCACGAGCCTGTCCGGCGGCAACCAGCAGAAGGTGCTGTTCGGCCGCTGGCTGCTATGGGACCCCGAGATCCTCATCCTCGACGAGCCCACGCGTGGCATCGATGTGGGCGCCAAGTTCGAGATCTACACGATCATCAACGAGCTCGCCGCACAGGGGAAGGGCATCATCATGATCTCGTCGGAGCTGCCGGAGCTGATCGGGGAATCCGATCGCATCGTGGTCATGTGTCGCGGTCGGCTGACCGGCATCGTCGACCGGGCCGATGCGACCGAGGCGACCATCATGCGGCTCGCGACCGACAGCCTCGACGACGAGCCAAGTGCCGTCGTCCCGGGCGCCTGACGACATGACCGTCACCGGGACCACGTTCGACGACGACACGCGGCGGGGATGGCGGCCTGGTCGACCATCGCGCGCCTCGCTCGGCGAATGGATCACCGCCAACGTCATCCTCGTGGTGCTGGTGGGGCTCATCGTCGCCATCGCGATCTATGACACGGACTTCATCTCCGCGAACAGCGTCCGCAACATCCTGACCAACTCCTCGACGCGCATCCTCGTGGCGCTGGGTGCGGGCATCGTGCTCATCTCCCGGGGCGTGGACCTGTCGGGCGGTCGGATGGTGGGCCTCGCGGCGGTCGTCTCGGCATCGATGCTCCAGACCGAGACCTACTCCCGGCAGTTCTATCCCGATCTGCCCGCCCTGCCGCTCATCCTGCCCATCGCGGTCGCCATCGGCATCACCACGCTCCTGGGCGTGGTCAACGGCCTGGTGGTGGCGCGACTCCGGGTGCCGCCCTTCATCGCCACGCTGGGCATGATGGTCATCGCGTTCGGCATGACCGCGATCTACTTCGACCAGCCACCCAACAACTCGCAGCCCATCTCGGGCATCCGCGAGGACCTCTCGGCCCTCGGCACGGGTCAGCTCGCCCTCGGGCCGCTGTCCATCCCCATCATCATCGTCATCGCGGGCACGGCCGCGGTCATCTTCTGGGTGCTGCTCGAGAAGACGGTCTTCGGCAAGAACGTGTACGCCATCGGTGGCAACCCGCAGGCCGCCCAGGTCTCGGGCGTGAACATCGTGCGCACGCTCATCGCGGTGTATGCCATCGCGGGCGCCTGCTATGGCCTCGCAGGCGTGCTGGAGGCCGCCCGGACCGGCGGCGCCTCGAGCCGCTACGGCGAGCTGTACGAGCTCGATGCGATCGCGGCCTGTGTCGTGGGCGGTGTCTCCACCGCGGGTGGCATCGGTCGGGTGCGGGGCATCGTGGCGGGCGTGCTCGTGTTCGCGGTCATCAGCTACGGCCTGACGTTCATCGGCATCAACCCGTTCTGGCAGCAGATCATCAAGGGAGTGATCATCATCGGTGCCGTGGCCTTCGACATGTCCCGCGCCCGTCGCACGCGCTGACCGATGACGCTGCCCGCTGATCCGGCCGCGGGGCGCCCGGACCCCGGCCGCCCCCTGCGCTGGGGCATCCTGGGCACCGGGCGCATCACCCCCCGACTGGTGCGCGCCATCGGGGCGAGCGAGGGGGGCGAGCTGCTCGCGGTCGCGAGTCGCGACGAAGCCCGTGCCCGGGCGTACGCGGATCGGCACGCGATCCCGCGGGCGTACGGCAGCTACGAGGCGCTCCTGGCGGACCCGGACCTCCATGTCGTGTACATCGCGCTCCCGAACCATCTCCACACGCCCTGGAGCGTGCGCGCGATGGATGCCGGCAGGCACGTCCTGTGCGAGAAGCCCATCGCGGTGAGCCTCGCGGAGATGGACCAGCTCGAGGCCGCCCAGCGACGCACGGGGCGCGTGGTCGCGGAGGCGTTCATGGCGCTCCACCACGCCCAGAACCGGCGGGCGCTCGCGCTCATCGGGGAGGGGGCCATCGGCGAGGTGCGCCTCGTCCGGGGCTCCTTCTCGTTCGACATCGAGCAGGAGACCGATCCGCGCCTGGATCCGGCGATGGCGGGTGGCTGCCTGTGGGACCTCGGTGGCTATCTCGTGAACATGGCACAGGCGATCGCGGGCACGGCGCCGGTCGAGGTCCAGGGCATGGCCGCGGTGGGTGCCTCCGGCGTCGATGAGCGGTTCACGGGCCAGCTCCGCTTCCCGGGTGACCTCCTGGCGCAGCTCGACTGCTCGTTCCGGATGCCCGCCCGCGAGCAGGTGGAGGTGGTCGGCAGCCGGGGCGTGCTGACGCTCGCGCCGGCGTTCCTGATGGCACCGGACGGGCCGTCGGCGGGGATCCGTATCCGACGCGGCTCCACGGAGGAGCACATCCCGGTCGCGGACCATGACCAGTACCGGGCGGAGGTGGACGACCTCCACGCGGCGATCGGGGAAGGCCGGCCGCCGCTCGTGGACCTGGTCGCCGCACGCGGGACGTGTACGACGCTCGTGGCGCTCCTGGAGGCAGCCGGGGTCAGGGCGAGAGCAGACGCAGCCGCTCGGTGACGTCCGTCAGGTCATAGGGACGCCGCCACGACCGGGAGGTGTAGCTGGTGTCCGGCAGCAGCGGGATGTCCGCGCCGAAGTAGCGGTCGAGCACGATGGGGAAGGTGTTGATGACCGACATGTCCGGGTAGGGCTCGGGCGTGTCCGCGGGTGGCTCGCCGGGCAGGTACATCGCGAGCAGCACGCCGTACTTGGTGACCAGCTCCTCGTCCGTGGCGGTCGCCCAGTCGAAGCCCTGCTGGTCCCGCAGATAGCGGTCGGGGTACGGTCCCTCGTCGCTGCCCACGATGATGATCGGCCGCCGCTCCTCCGGCACCGCGAGCAGGGACGACACGATGCCCCGGATCCGATCATCGGTGAACGCCTGCTGGGCACGCTGGGCCTCCGACGAGTACTTCGAGTCGTCCTCGGAGAGCTCCGAGTACTCGCCGTTCGCGGCGAACACGTACGGCTCGTGGGGCAGCAGGATGTGCGCGAACACGAACTTGGGGCCCGGCTCCGCGCTCACCCGGTCGAGCTCGTTGAAGCCGAACAGGGCCGCAGCCCGATGCAGCAGGTGATGGGCAGGCGGCGCATCGATGCCTCGCAGCTCGTCCACCACGGGTCCGAGGGTGGTGCTGTCCAGGAGCGTCCCGAAGTCGGTCCGGACCGTGAGCACCGGGTTCTCGTCCGCGATGCGACTCTCCCGCGTGGGCGCGAACCAGCTGCCGATCTGGACGAAGCGATAGCCGCGCTCCTGGAGGAAGCGACCCACCGCGTTGTCCGCGAGCAGGTCGTTGATGGGCGTCGCGTCGTCCGAGTCGGGGCCCATGCGCGCCACGATGTCATCGAGGTGCCGCAGGTTGAGCGTGGCCGCGAGCGAGAGCGCGGTCCGTCCGTAGTTGGCACGGGCGTGGGGCGCGATGACGAAGCCCTGCTCCGCGAGCCATGGCGTGAGCGCGTCCTCGGCATCGGCGACGTCCCGCATCGCCTCGGCGTTGCCGTAGCGGTCGAAGACCAGGAAGTAGATGTCACGCGATCCCGGGGCGGGTGCCGGTCGGTCCGCCGGTGCTCCGGCACCTGCCGCGATGGTGCCTCGCGACAGCTGGTAGGGGACGATGCTCACGAGCGTCATCACCACGAGCAGGACCGCGATGACGTTGGCAGCGGTGGTCAGGCGTGCGATGGCGCTCCGGCGGAGCACGATCGCCGCGACCAGCACGACCGCCACGAAGCCGACACAACCGACCAGCAGCACGTCCCGGGACACGCCCATGGGGGTCAGCAGGTCCTCGAGGTGGCCGAAGGTGAACCACACCCCGACGAGCGCGGAGGCGACCAGCGCACCCCGACGGATGTCACGCAGCAGCAGGCCCGCCACGAGCGTGATGCCGATCGCGATGGCCGCCGCCCGCAGGATGGGCTGGAACGTCTCGCCGAGTGCCACCTCCGTGAGGTTCTCGGAGAACAGGAACAGGACGGGGTACGCGGCCAGCAGCACCGGATGGACCGGGAACGGCCACCAGCGCGATCCCTGACCGGGTCGCGCAGGGGTCGCGGGCGCGTCCGTCCTCGGGACGCCGTCCATCGCCGACGCCGGGCGGGCCATCGGACCGGGCGTGCCCGTGCTCACGGCGCCGTCATCACCTGTCGTCACGCGTGGATGATGCACCGGAACCGCCCCGGACCGCCCAGCCGGCCCGGTCCCGTCCGGGCTCGTGCGCTGGCCCGGTGGTAAGGTTGGGATGGTCGACGCATCGTTGACGATCCGGGAACACCCCGGTGATCTTCACGAGGATCCGTGATGTCGCACCTCTTCGCCTATCTCGACCTGGCCTCCGGGAGCATGATCATCCAGGGGGCCATCGCGGGCATCGTCGCGGTGCCCATCCTGTTCCGGAACCAGATCCGACGACTGCTGGGACGCAGCACGCCCACCGAGGACACCATCGAGGACGTGACCGACCCCATCGCGGACGCCTCGGAGGTCATGCCCACGGACGGAACCGGCACGCCGCGCCCTTGACGGACACCGCCGGGCGGCGCAGCCGCCACATATCGTGAGCACGGTCGCCCCAGCGGCCGACGACGACCCAGCAACCCTGAGCCAGGCGGCATCGCCGGCTGGCGCGGCCCTCGACGCGCCCTCGGGCGTGCAGCGGCATCCCGCCTCGTGGCGTGATCCGAGCGGGTTCGTGTTCCGCCGGGACGGCGTGCTCCTGCGCCAGGTCCAGCCCGTGTGGGCGGAGGAGTGGCGGGCATTCGCTGACAGCCCGCTCGCTCGATCGCTGGTGGGCAAGGGCCGCCTCGTGGGCTGGCAGGAGGCACCCCTCAGCGACGCGTTCGACGAGAGCGCTGCCGCCGTCATCCGGCCGGACGTGGTGCCGTTCATCAGCTATCCCTACGAGTGGACGTTCGGGCAGCTCCAGGACGCCGCGCTGCTGACGCTCGATGTCCAGGCCGCCGCGATCGCCCAGGACTGGACGCTCAAGGACGCGTCCGCGTACAACGTCCAGCTCCGGGGCGTCCAGCCGGTCCTCATCGACCATCTCTCGTTCCAGCGCCTGGCGCCCGAGTCACCGTGGGTCGCCTACCAGCAGTTCTGTGAGCACTTCCTGGCGCCGCTCGTGCTGATGGCCCGGCGGGACGTGCGTCTGGGTCGACTGCTCCGGGACCAGCTCGACGGCATCCCGCTCGACCTCGCGGCGGCCCTGCTGCCGGGTCGGACGCGCCTCACGCTGGGCCTGGGCACGCATCTCCACCTCCATGCGCGATCCCAGCGGAGCCACGCGGGCGACGCCCGCAAGCCCGCCGAGGTCCGGCTGTCACGGTCGCGCCTGTCGGCGCTCATCGAGAGCCTCCGCGGCACCATCGCCGGTCTCTCGTGGCGGCCCGCCGGCACCGAGTGGGCGGACTACGCGGACAAGGACCACGCGAGCTACGAGGGCGGCACGCCGGACGCCAAGGAGTCGATCGTCCGGGATCTGCTGACCGCCGCGGGCCCGGGTGCCGGTCGGTCGTGCTGGGACCTCGGCGCGAACACGGGTCGCTTCAGCGCCATCGCGGCGAGCCTCGGCTATCGGGTGCTCTCGTTCGACATCGACCCGGCTGCGGCCGAGCGCCACTACCGCGCGCTCAAGGCGGCGGGGCGGACGGACACGACGCCCATCGTGATGGACCTCGCGGACCCCAGCCCGGGGCTCGGCTGGGCGCTCCGCGAGCGGGACTCGCTGCTCGACCGGGCGAACGCGGACGTCATCATGGCGCTCGCGCTCGTGCACCACCTGGGCATCGGTCGGAACGTGCCCCTCGCGATGGTCATGGACCTGTTCGCGGGTCTCGCGCCGCAGGCGATCGTGGAATGGGTGCCGCGTGGCGACCCCATGGTGGACATCCTGCTCGCCTCGCGTGAGGACGTGTTCAGCGACTACACCACCGAGGGCTTCGAGGCGGCGGTCGCATCCCGCTTCGAGGTCCGGTCACGGACACTCATCCCGGGCAGCCCGCGGGTGCTGTACCACCTGGAGCGCCGCACCGGCTGATCAGCGCCGGGGTGCATCCTCCGCGCTCGACCCGGTGCCGGGTCCGTGGTCCGCGCTCGACCCGCCGCCCGTGCGCGGCGCCGATCCGTGCGCATCCTCGCGGCGGTAGGGGACCGCGGTGACCACCGTACCGGGCCGGCCCAGGAGTGCCGCACGCAGCCGTCGGGCGGTCTGGTTGTACAGGACGCGCTCCCACCAGTGGCGCGCCACGTATTCCGGGATGACCACGATGGTCGTGATGTCCGGGTCCCGGAACGTGACGTCCAGATAGGTCACGAAGGGCTGCACGAGCGCCCGGTACGGCGACTCCACGATGACGAAGGGCACGCCCGGGAGCTGCCGCTCGAATCGCGCCCGGAGCGCCTCGCCCTCCTCGAGGTCCTCGGTCACGTGGACCACCTGGACATCGTCGGACAGCGCCCGACCCACCTGGACGGCCTGGACCACCGCGCGGGACAGGTTGGGCACCGGGATGACCACGCGCTGGCGCTTGCGAGGCTCGCCGAGGACGAGATCACCGCGGACCTCGAGCTGGCGGGCCATCCCCGCGTACTGGCGCGCCACGGCGAGCATCAGCGCCACGAGCAGCGGGATGAGCACCACCACGACCAGCGAGCCGGGCAGCTTCATGACCGTGACGATGACCGCGACCGTGCCCGTGACGACCGCACCGGAGGCGTTGATGGCGAGCCGGCGACGGAAGCCCGGTGGGCGGGTGCGCAGCCAGTGGCGGACCATGCCGGTCTGGCTGATGGTGAAGTCGATGAACACGCCCACCGCGTACAGGGGGATGAGCGCGTGCGTGTCACCGCCGAACGCGATGACCAGCACCGTGGCCAGGCCGCCCAGGACCAGGATGCCCACGGTGAAGGCGAGCCGGTCGCCCCGGAGGCCGAACTGACGAGGGATGAAGCCGTCACGCGCGAGGATCGCGGCGAGTCGCGGGAAGGCGGCGAACGAGGTGTTCGCGGCGAGCACCAGGATGAGCGTCGCGAAGGTCAGGAACAGGAGATAGCCGAGGGACTCCGCGCCGAACACGTGTCCCGCCACCTGGGCGATGACGGTCCGGTGGTCATCGGGTACCACCCCGAAGGCGCTGGCCAGGAACGTGATGCCCACGAACAGCGTGGCGAGCAGGACCGCCATGACGCCCAGGGTCCTGGCGGCGTTACGCGACTCGGGTGGCTCGAACGCGGGCACGCCCGTGGCGATCGCCTCCACGCCGGTGAGCGCGACCGCACCGGAGGCGAAGGCGCGCAACAGCAGGATGAGCAGCGCGACGGTGGTCAGCTCCTCGCTCGCGCGCACGGTGGAGGGCGCTGGCCCACCCTCGCCCAGCACCACCACCTGGATCGCGCCGAGGACGATCATGAGCAGTGCCATGCCCACGAACAGGTACGTGGGTGCCGCGAAGATGTTGCCGGACTCGCGGAGGCCCCGGAGGTTGCCGACGGTCACGAGCAGGATGGCGACGATGGCGATCTCCACCTGGATGTCGTGGAGACCGGGCAGCGCGGCCACGATCTGCTCGCTCGCGGACGAGATGCTCACGGCCACGGTGAGCACGTAGTCGATGAGCAGCGCGGACGCCGCCACGAGCGACGCGAGCCGACCCAGGTTCGCCCTCGACACGGAGTACGAGCCGCCACCCGTGGGGTAGGCCACGCACACCTGTCGATAGCTGATGGCGACGACGGCGAGCAGGAGCGCCACCGCGATGGCCACGGGTACGCTCCATGCGAGCGCCGCGAGGCTGACGCCGACGCTCCCGAACAGGAGCGCGCGGAGGATCTCCTCGGTCGCATACGCGCTCGATGAGATGGCATCCGAGCTGAAGATGGCGAGGGCCTTGCGCTTGGAGAGCCGCTCCCCGGCCTCCTCCTCGCTTGCCAGGGGGCGACCGATGAGCACCCGACGGACGCGTTCCCAGGCACGACCGGTGGAGGTGGTGGGGGCGCTGGCCGCCGGCTTCGCGGTCAGCACGTCCTTGGCGGTGTAGCGGAAGTAGCGCGCCTGGGGTCGCTCGACCCGGACACGCCGATCCCCGGGCTTGCTGCCCCGCAGCGGTCGACGGCCGCCGATCATGGGGGTGTCGTGCTCCGATCCGGAGCCGGGGCGGAGGCCCTCGACCGGTCAGGCCGAGGGCACGCGGCGGCAGTGCCTCAGGCGGATGCCGCGAGTCGCCGCAGCACGGCCGGCAGGATGCCGCCCTGGCGGAGGTACTCGAGCTCGATGGGGCCGTCCAGGCGGCAGATGGCCCGGAACGACCGCTCACCGGATGCGTCGCGGATGGTGATGCGCAGCTCCTGGCGGGGCCGCAGGCCGTCCGCGAGCCCCACGATGTCGTACGCCTCGCGGCCCGTGAGGCCGAGGCTCTCGACGCTCTCGCCGGGCAGGAACTGGAGCGGCAGCACGCCCATGCCCACGAGGTTGGATCGATGGATCCGCTCGTAGCTGCGGGCGATGACGGCGCGCACGCCCAGCAACCGGGTGCCCTTGGCCGCCCAGTCACGGGAGCTGCCGGAGCCGTACTCGGCGCCCGCGAGGATGATGCTCGGCGTGCCCTCGGCCTGGTAGCGCATCGCCGTGTCGTAGAGGGTCATCGCCTCGCCATCGGGCTGATGGCTGGAGAACGGCCCCTCCTTCTCCGCCAGCGCGTTGCGCAGCCGGATGTTGCCGAAGGTGCCGCGCATCATCACCTCGTGATGGCCGCGGCGGGCGCCATAGCTGTTGAAGTCCCGGGGGGTGACGTCGTGCGCCTGGAGCCATTCGCCGGCGGGGCTCCAGGCTGGGATCGAGCCGGCCGGGCTGATGTGGTCGGTGGTCACCGAGTCGCCGAGGACCGCGAGGACGCGGGCGCCGATGATGTCCGTGACCGGCGCCGGCTCGGCGGTCAGTCCCTCGAAGAAGGGTGGTCGGGCGATGTAGGTCGAGGCCGGGTCCCAGGCGTAGCGATCACCCTCGGGGACGGGCAGGGCGCGCCATCGGTCGTCGCCCTCGAACACGCTGGCGTAGGTGCGTCGGAAGAGCTCGGGTGAGATGGCGTCCGCGATCGCGCCGCGGATCTCGTCGGCGCTCGGCCAGATATCCGCGAGGAACACCGGCTGCCCGTCCGAGCCGGTGCCCAGCGGCTCCGTGGTCAGGTCGATGTCCACCCGACCCGCGAGCGCGAACGCGACCACGAGCGGCGGCGAGGCGAGGTAGGAGGCACGCACGAGGGGGTGGATTCGGCCCTCGAAGTTGCGATTGCCCGAGAGCACCGCGGCGACGACCAGCTCGTGCTCCTCCACCGCCTGGGCGATGGGCGCGTCGAGCGGGCCGCTGTTGCCGATGCAGGTCGTGCAGCCGTATCCCACGAGCCCGAAACCGAGCGTCTCGAGGTCATCCATGAGCCCTGCGCGCTCGAGGTACTCCGTCACCACCCGGGAGCCGGGCGCGAGGCTGGTCTTGGCGACCGGCGAGCTGCGCAGGCCCTTCGCGACGGCGTTGCGGGCGAGGAGGCCGGCACCCACCATCACGGTGGGGTTGGAGGTGTTGGTGCAACTGGTGATGGCGGCGATGGCCACCGATCCGGTGCGCACGACCGCGCTGCCATCGCCCGTCTCGACCGTCACCGGCCGATAGAAGGCTGGATCCGCGTCCAGGACGAGTGGCGCCGGTGTTTCATCGACCTCGTCCGCGATGGCGCTCGCGAAGGCGGGCGGGTCGCTGGCCGGGAAGGACTCCTCGGACGCGACCTCCACGACCGTCTCGCCGCCCTCGATGTCCGCATGCTCGTTGGCCGCGTCCTGGTCGGTGGGGTAGAGGCCATGGAACGAGTCCCGCAGCGCCACGAGCGGCACCCGGTCCTGGGGCCGCCGTGGGCCGGCCACGCTGGGCTCGACGGTCGCAAGATCCAGCTCCAGCGTCTCGTCGAACTCGGGGCCTGGGCCGGGCCAGCGCCAGAAGCCCTGCTCCTTGGCGTACGCCTCGACGAGGGCGACCTGGTCGTCGTGCCGACCGGTCAGGCGGAGATAGGCGAGCGTCTCGTCATCGATGGGGAACAGGGCGGTGGTCGCGCCGTACTCCGGCGACATGTTGGCGATGGTGGCGCGGTCCGCGAGTGCCAGCGACGCCAGGCCATCACCCGCGAACTCCACGAACGCACCCACGACGCCGTGCGCCCGCAGCATCTGGCTGATGACCAGCACGAGATCGGTGGCGGTGCTGCCGCGTGGCAGCTCGCCGCGGAGCCGCACGCCCACGACATGGGGGAGGGGCTGGTACAGCGGCTGGCCGAGCAGGACGGCCTCCGCCTCGATGCCGCCCACGCCATAGCCCAGCACACCGAGGCCGGAGATCATGGTCGTGTGGGAGTCGGTGCCCACGAGCGTGTCGGGGAACGCCTGGAGCTCGCCGGCGACCTCCCGGACCTGGACCACGGGTGCCAGGAACTCGAGGTTCACCTGGTGGACGATGCCGGTGCCCGGTGGCACCACGCGCAGGTCCTGGAACGCCGTCTGCGCCCAGCGCAGCAGCTGGTAGCGCTCCGTGTTGCGCTCGTACTCCCGCTCCACGTTGAACGCGAACGCGGTGGGCAGCGCGTACTGGTCCACCTGGACCGAGTGGTCGATGACCAGGTCCGCGGGCACCAGCGGGTTGATGCGCGCCGGGTCACCCCCCAGCTCCGCCATCGCATCGCGCATCGCGGCGAGGTCCACGACCGCGGGCACGCCCGTGAAGTCCTGGAGGATGACGCGTGCGGGCAGGAAGGGGACCTCCGCCTCGCCACCGGCACCGGGGCGCCACGCGGCGAGGGTCTGCACGTCCTGCTCCCGGACGACGTCGCCACCGGCGTGACGGAGGACGTTCTCCAGGAGCACCTTGACCGTCATCGGGGCGCGGTCGAGATCCGCGAGACCCGCCCGGTCGAGGCGGAACACGGTGTACGAGCGATCGCCGCGGCGCAGGGTGGCGCGCGCGTCGAAGGGGTCAGCGATGCGTTGACTGTCCATCACGGGTCAGGCCTCCACGTTCCTCGCGTTCGGCGAGGGTTGGGTCGGCTCCTGGCGGGTGTGCCCGGCCCGGGTCGAATGTCGGTGTCGCTCTCTAGTATACGCCCGCGTGCGGGGCCGAGACAGACCTGTCAGTAGTCCTTCCAGGGTCCTGCCGGTCGCGCCACCGGGCGTGCAGCCACCGCGCGTGGCGCCATCTGGGCCGTGCTGGCACACCCCACCGTATCAACGTGATAGCACGGTAGCGTGCTATCACGGGTGACCGACGGCGGAGCGGTCGTGGTGGCGCACGACGCTGTGGGCTGCGTCCCGTCGACCGGCTTCCTGTCATATCCGCCGACTGGTTGCGCGCTATGCCGATGACCGACCCCCACGGTACGGGCCCGAGCCGCCTGCCACGCTCAGCATCGCGGCCGGAGGGTGTCATGCGGATGACCACGCTGCTCACATGACGGGTGGTGAGCCGGGCGGTCCGTATAGCCATCGACCAGTCATCGCGTATGACGGGAACCACGCTTCAGCGTCCGGTGGGGGCGCCGCAGCTCCGATCGGTCCACGCTCGATCATCGAGTTGCGCCGCGGTGGCGATGCTCCGATCTGACTCAGGAGAGGAAGGCCCACATCCCGCTCGAGCACGGATCACGATCGTCGCGTCAGAGCGACGGTTGCGGCCCACGGACGATGCTGACCGTCACGCCGGCGACCAGTCACCGGCCGGATCACCCGACCTGGGAGCTGGCTCGGCCACTCGAACCTGGCACCGGCACGGCGACTCGACCCCAAGGCCCGGCTCGACCACCCGACGTGCCATGCTCCAGCGCATGGACCCCACGCCCACGACATCGGACCCACCCGACGGTCCGCGACCGGCTCTGGCCACGGCCATCGTGGGGGCGGGCCACGTCGGTGGGGTCCTCGCCGTCGCCCTGGCCGATGCCGGCTGGCCGATCCGGGCCGTGGTGTCGCGGGACGCCGAACGACGCGAGCGCGTCGCAGCAGCGGTCGGCGCCTCGCTCGCCGCTGGCCCGACCGCCGACGCCCCGACCGACCGCCCGACCGACGCACTGGTCCCGACCGCCGACGCCCCGACCATCGGCCACGTAGCCGACGCCGACCTCCCCACCCACGGCCCGACCGACGCCCTGGGCAGCGCGGACGTCCGGCGAGTCGCGGCACTCGCCGACGTCGCGGACCTGCGCGAGGACATCACGCTGGTGCTGCTGACCGTCCCGGACGACGCGATCGCGGAAGTCGCCCGGCGGGTCCCGGCGCGCCCCGGCCGTGCCATCGTCCACACCAGTGGTGTCCACCCCGCCTCGATCCTTCGGCCGGCCGTGCCCCCGGACATGCCGGTGGGCAGCATCCATCCGCTCGTCGCGTTCGCCGAGCCCGCGCGTGCGCTGGAGGCGCTCCGAGGCGCCGCCATGGCCATCGACGGCGATCCCGGACTCGTCCCGACGCTCACGTGGCTCGTCGAGGCGGTCGGCGGCCGACCGATCGCGCTCCCGCCGGACGCCAAGGCGGCTTGGCACGCCGCGGCCGTGCTGTCGGCCGGTGGCGTGGTGGCGCTCATCGATGTCATCGACGAGCTGGCCGCGGTCGCGGGTCTGGATCCGACGACGGCACACGAGGTGTTCCAGCCCCTGATGCGCCAGGCGGTCGCCAACACCGGGGTGCTGGGGACTCGCACCGCCCTCACTGGTCCCGTGGTGCGCGGCGATGGCGGGACCATCGCGGCACACCTGGCTGTCATCGAGGAACGAGCACCGGCCACGGGCGAGGTATACCGGGCGCTCCTCCGGCGACAGGCGAGCCTCGC
>JAHBUZ010000013.1 GCA_019637815.1 Chloroflexota bacterium | reverse complement strand
AACGCGCCGCGCTCGCTCATCGAGGCGGCCCGGGTGGACGGCGCGGGGCACTTCCGGACGCTCGTGGCGATCCTCGTGCCGAGCGCGATGCCAGCCATCCTCACCCTCTCGGTGCTCATCTTCATGTACACCTGGAACGACTTCCTGCTGGCACTCGTCATGAACCCGAGTGGCAGACTGCTCACGGCACCTCTCGCGCTGACGTTCTTCGCGGGAGCCCAGCGGTCGGTCGACCAGACGGTGGTCGCCGCAGCAGCCGTGCTCGTGGCGCTGCCGGTCATCGTGGCCTACGTGGTCCTCCAGCGCCAGTTCATCCGGGGCTTCCTCACCGGTTCCGTCAAGGAGTAGCAGACAGCGATATGGCATCCATCCGACTCGCCTACGTGGGCGGTGGCTCGACCCGTGCGGCCGGCACCATGGCCGCGTTCGTGCACAACCACGGCGCCCGGTTCGCGGGCTCGGAGGTCGTGCTCATCGACCTCGTGCCCGAGCGCCTCGCCGTCGTGGAGCGGCTGGCCACCCGGATGGCCCGCGCGCGCGGTCATGACATCCGGTTCCGGTCGACCACGGACCTGCGCGAGGGTCTGACCGATGTGGATGCCATCCTGTCCAGCTATCGGCCCGGTGGCTTCGAGGCACGCGTGCTCGATGAGCGCATCCCGCTGCGGCACGGCGTCATCGGCCAGGAGACGCAGGGCCCCGGCGGCTTCTTCATGGCGCTCCGCTCCATCCATGTGCTCCAGCGCATCCTCGCCGTGGTGGACGAGGTCGCGCCGCGTGCGCGCATCTTCAACTACACGAACCCGGTGAACATCGTGGCCCAGGCCGCGACGATGCACTCGGCCGTGCCATTCCTCTCGTTCTGCGAGGGGACATACGATTTTCCCAAGGAGATCGCGGAGGCGGCGGGGCTCGACCCGGCCAGGATCTCGGCACGCATGATCGGCCTCAACCACACCACGTGGAGCGTCTCGTCCGACTACGACGGCCAGGACGCGATGGTGGCCATCGAGCGGGCCTGGGAGGGCATGCGCGACGAGGCGGGCGTGGATCCCCACGACCGGCGGTTCGTGGAGCTCGCCGTGACCATGGGCGCCATCCCGTCCCAGTACCTGCGCTACTTCTACTTCCACGACGAGATCCTCGACGAGCTCCGGGCGAAGCCGACGACCCGCGCGGAGGACATCCTCTCGTGGGTGCCCGACTACTGGGCCCACTACACCGAGCAGGCCGAGTCGGAGGATCCGGTGCTCGACCCGGCACGTTCGCGGGGCGGCATCTTCGAGCTGGAGCTGGCGCTCGACGCGATCGACAGCACCTACAACGACCTGGGGCTCGTGCTGCCCGTCAACCTGCCCAATGCCACGGGGGCGCTCGTCGGGTTCCCCGACGACCTCGTGGTGGAGGTGTTCGCACGCGTGGATGCGTCGGGCGCGCACGCGGAGCCCATGCCGGCCCTGCCCCACCATGTCCGCGGGCTGATCGGGCTGCTCGGCGAGTACCAGTGGCTGACCGCGGAGGCAGCCTGGTCGGGGAACCGGCGGGATGCCATCCGGGCCCTCAACAGCCATCCGTGGCTGGGTGACCTGCATCGGGCGGAGGCGCTCTACGACGAGATGGCGGCCGCGCATCGGGCGCATCTGCCGGAGCGCCTGCTGTCGTGAACGACCTCCTGCTGGGGGTCGACGGCGGCGCCACCAAGACCGTCGCGGTCGTCGCAGACGCCACGGGCCGGGTCCTGGGTGCGGGACGTGGTGGCTCGTCCGACATCCATGCGGAGCACGATCCCCAGGTCGCCGTGGACCGGGTCGCGGAGGCGGCACGCCAGGCCCTGCGTGCCGCGGGCGTGGAGGGCTCGGCGCTGGCCCACGCGGCGTTCGGCCTGTGTGGTGCCGACTGGCCGGAGGACATGGTGTTCTACGCCGAGCGACTCACGGTGGCCCTCGGGCTTCGGCGGACGCCCATCATCGTCAATGACGCCCTGGGTGCCTTGCGTGCCGGCACGGACGATGGCATCGGCGTCTCGCTGGTGATCGGCACCGGGGGCGCCATCGGTGCGCGAGGGCCCACAGGGGCGACCTGGTTCTCGGGGATGCGCCTGGAGGCGTCCGGCGCCACGGAGCTGGGCCGGATCGCGTACGCGCTGCTCATCCGCGGCACCTACGGGGGCGGACCCGTGCCCGGGTTCCAGACGGCGGCCCTGGCCACGCACGGGGTCGGGACGGTGGAGGAGCTGGTGCGCGCCATCACCGCCCGCGATACCGGCACCGGCGACCAGGGCGTGGCGCGGCTCGCGGCCGTCCTCCTGGAGGCAGGGCATGCGGGCGACCCCGTGGCACATACGGCCATCGGGGCCCATGCCGAGATGCTCGCCGGGTACGTGCGAGCCGCCGCAGAGCGCGTCGGCTTCCGGGATCCCGCGGAGGTCATCCTGGTCGTCACCGGCGGTGTGCTGCGGCACCGTTGCACCGATCTGCTGACCGCGATCACCGAGCGCACCGGCGGGTATCGGATCGTCCGGCCGGACGCCGAGCCCGTCTACGGCGTGCTGCTGCTGGCTGCGGATGAGGTCGGGGTACGCCCGGATATCGAGACGCTGCGCGCGACCGGACCCGGGGCGGCGCTCTTCCAGACGCTCTGATCGATGGCCGGGACCGGGCGGCCGACCTCGATCGCCCTGACCGAGGACCCCTTCGGCTCCGGTGATCCCGTGGAGCTGGCGCGACTCCTGCGTCGAGCGCTCGCCGCGGCCGGTCGCAAGGCGTTCGAGGTCTCGGCGCTGGTCCTGGTGACCGACGCGGATCCCGGCGTGGAGGCCGTGGCGCGCTTCGCGCGCCGCGCGCTGGGGCCACACGGCGCGATGGTCCGGCGGAGCGTGGTCGTCGTGGCGCGCGAGACCAGCCACGAGGAGCGGATCACCGTGGCACACCACCGATCCCCGGACGAGGGAGCGATCGTCATCGCCGTCGCGCTGGGGCCGGAGGATCGGGGTACTGCATCGATCGTCGCCGATGGAGCGGCATACCAGCGGCAGCCGGAGCACCCTGATCCGTTCTGGCGTGAGGTCGAGGCATGGACGGACGACTGACACGGGCGAGATGCGGTGACGGGTCCCGCTCAGGGCTCCGCGGCTGCGGCCACCTCGGCGCCGGTTGACTCGGGCGCCGCGTGTCGGCCACGCCGGACCGCCACGAACCAGGCGAGCACGAGCGAGCTGATGGTCACGGTCAGCAGCACGGTCGCGATGGCGTTCACGACGGGGGTCACACCCCGCCGGATCGACGCGAACAGGAAGATGGGCAGCGTCTGGTCCTGACCTGTCGTGAAGAAGGCGACGATGAAGTCATCGAAGCTGAACGTGAAGGCCAGCAGGAACCCCGCCACGATGGCCGGCCGGAGCTGCGGGATGGTCACCTGGCGGAACGTGCGCCAGGGTGAGGCGTACAGGTCGGACGAGGCCTCGACGAGGGTCCGGTCCATGCCCGCCATCCGGGTGCGCACCAGGACGTTGACGATGGCGGACGTGAACATCGCGTGTGCCGCGATGACCGTGCCCAGGCCCAGGGTCAGCTGGGGTGGTCGATCGGGCAGGAGGCTCGCCAGCACCGGGTTGACGAGGTCGAAGGCGGTCACCGCGAAGATGAGCGTGGAGATGCCGATGACGATGCCGGGCACGATGATCGCGATGTAGATGAGCAGCTCGAAGGTCATCCGGACCGCGGGCCGCGCCCCGTGCATGGCGATCGCGGACAGCGTGCCGATGATGGTCGCGATGACCGCGGAGACCAGCGCGATGGTGAGGCTGGTCCGCAGGGCACGGAGCACGAACTGGTCGTTCCACGCCTCCTCGTACCAGCGGAGCGAGAAGCCCGTGATCTGGGCCACGTGTCGCCCCTCGTTGAAGCTGAACACGATGACCACGACGATGGGCAGGAACAGGAACACGTAGACGCCGACCGTCCACCAGCGCAGCCCTCGGTCGATCCAGCGCTGGAGGCTCACAGGAGCTGTGCATCCGGGCGGTGCCGGGACAGGCGGGCCGTGAACACCGCGTACAGCGCCACCACGATCAGCATCATGCCCACGAACGCCGAGCCGATGGCCGAGCCGAAGGGCCAGTTCCGTGACTGGAGGAACAGATCCGCCAGCGCGTTGCCCAGGAAGTACGTCTTGCCGCCGCCCAGCAGCACCGGGATGAGGTACTCCCCCATGGCCGGGATGAACACCAGCAGACAACCGCTCGCGATGCCCGGCAGCGACAGCGGCAGGGTGATCTGGCGGAAGGTGGCCACCGGCCCGGCGCCCAGGTCCCGCGAGCCCTCGAGCAGCGACCGGTCGAGTCGGTCGAGGCTCACGAACAGCGGCAGGATCATCAGCGGCAGGTAGTTGTAGACGATGCCCAGGACGATGGCGAAGGGCGTGTTGACGAGCACCAGGCGACCCAGGCCCAGCTCGTCCCAGATCTTGGGGATGCCGTTGCTGCCGAGGATGAACATCCAGGCGTAGGTCCGGATGAGGAAGCTGGTCCAGAGCGGCACGACGACCAGCGCGAGCAGGATCAGCCGCTTGCTGCCCGCCCGGGTCGCGAGGTAGTAGGCGAGCGGGTACGCGACCACCAGACAACCGATGGTCCCGAGCGCCGCGTACCAGACCGTGTTGACGAACGGCGTGATCCGCGTGCCGATGGCCTGGTACTGCTCCAGCGTGAACCCGGGCAGATACCCGCCGTTGGGTCCCCGGATGCCGAAGGAGAAGATGAACAGGACCACGAGGGGTCCCACGAGGAACAGCGCGTACCAGACGCCGGCGGGCAGGAGGAGCAGCGCCCGTGCGCGTTCACGCACGGTCGAGGACCTCCGGCCGGCTCGCTTCCCCCGTGGGATCTCCCGTCATGGTCAGGAGGACTTGATGCGCGCCCAGGTATCCGAGCGGAGCGGGCTGTTGTACGCCTCCGCGTTGGAGATCGTGAGCGTCTGGAGCAGCTCCGCGGGCGGATAGATGACCTGGTTGCCGGACACCTCCGGCGGGAGCAGCGGCAGGACCGCCGGGTTGGCGTGCGGGAACAGGGAGAACACGGTATCTGCGGCACTCGGTCCGGGCTGGAGGATGTAGTCCAGGAACGCGTACGCGGCGTCCTTGTGCGGCGCGTCCGCGGCGATCGCCCAGGAATCGACCCACAGCTCGCCGCCATCGCTCGCGACGATGTACTGGGCGGTATCCGGGTTGTCCCGCACCACCGCCACGCCGTTGCCGGTCCACGCCATGGTGGCGAGGGTGTCCCGATTGCGCAGCGGCGGCTCGACATCGGAGTTGATGGCGAACAGGTGCGGCTTGAGCGCGATGAGCATGTCCGCGATCGCGTTCAGCTCGGTCTCGTCGACCGTGTTGAGCCCATAGCCCATGGCCACCGCGGCCGAGCCCAGTGAGGAGATCTGGTGGTCCACGATCTGGAACCGGCCGCTGTAGGCGTCCTCGCCCGCCATCCGGAAGAAGTCGGCCCAGCTCGTCGGTGGGGGGTCGACCTCGTCCGCCCAGTACGTGATACCCGTGGTGCCCCAGTTCTTGGGGATGGTGTAGCCGTTGCCAGGGTCGAAGTCCTGGTCCACGAACAGCGGGTCCCACGCCGCCATGTCCACGCTCGGCAATCGACCGTAGTCGATGCGCTCGAGGAGCCCGTCCGCGATCCAGCCCGCGACGGCGTACTGGCTCGGGACCGCGAGATCGATGCCGCTGTTGCCGGCCCGGATGAGCGCCTCCTGCTCCTCCGTGGAGCCATAGACGCGGATGTTGACCGCGACGCCCGTCGCGTCGGTGAACGCGTCCAGGGTCGCCTGGTCGTGGTACAGGGGCCACGTGGCGATGTTGAGCGTGTCGCCCAGATCACCGCCCGAGGACTGCGCCCGGGCAAGGCGGGGGCCGCCCATGGCCAGCGCGCCCATCGTCGCTCCCGAGGCCGCCAGGAACCGTCGCCGGTCCATGCGTGCCCGGAGAAGCTGTCTCATCACATCGTGCTCGGGTCGCATCCGTTCCACCTCCTGCGTGCGCCGGTGCCGTCAGGGCCCCGGTCGTCGTTCGCTGATGATCCGCGCCGCGTCATCCGTCCAGCCGACCACGACCTCCTCTCCCATGACAGGGCCCGCTGTCCCCTGACCTTCCACGTTGGGCGCCGAGATGACGAGCGTGCCCACGGCCGGCGCATCCACCACGTGCTCCACCGTGTCGCCCAGGAACACCGTGCGCACGATCCGGCCCTCGAACCGGGTGCCCGCATGCTCCGGTCCCGTGCCGTTGCGGCCGGCACGGGTCAACCAGATGCGTTCCGGGCGGACCGCGAGGAGCGCCCGCTCGCCGATGCCGATGGGGGTCCCCGGTGGCTCGCCGTGGAGCACCGGACCCCGGTCCAGACGCATCACCGCGGGCGGTCCCAGCTCCTCCAGCTGCCCCGGCAGGACGTTCATCTGACCGATGAAGCTGGCCACCCAGGGGTCCGCCGGCCGGTCATAGATCGCGGACGGCGGGCCGTCCTGGAGGATGCGGCCGTCGTGCATCACGGCCACGCGGTCGGCCATCGAGAACGCCTCGTCCTGGTCGTGCGTGACGAAGATGAACGTGATGCCCAGCTGGCCCTGGAGCTGCTTGAGCTCCACCTGCATCTCGCGCCGCAGCTTGAGGTCCAGCGCGCCGAGCGGCTCATCGAGCAGCAGCACCGTGGGCCGGTTGATGATCGCTCGTGCGAGCGCCACCCGTTGCTGCTGGCCGCCGCTCAGCTCCCAGGAGCGGCGATGGCCGAAGCCCTGGAGGCGGACCAGCTCGAGCGCCTGGTCGATGCGACGCGTCTGCTCGTCACGTCCGGGGGCGGGCTTCTGCTGGCGAAGCCCGTAGCCCACGTTGCGCGCCACGTCCATGTGCGGGAACAACGCGTAGTGCTGGAACACCGTGTTGACCGGACGGCGATACGGCGGCACACCGGCGACGTCCTCGTCCCCGATGAGGATGCTGCCCTGGTCCGGCTGCTCGAACCCCGCGAGGAGGCGCAGCAACGTGGTCTTGCCGCAGCCCGAGGGACCCAGGAGCGCATAGAACGTGCCCGGCTCCAGGCGGAACGAGACACCCGCGAGCGCCTGGACATCGCCGAACCGCTTGCGCAGGTCGACCACCTCGACCACCCCGGACCGGCCGGGTGGTGTGCGCGGCGCAGCGTCCGATGTCACCGGAAGCGTCCCCGTCCATCCACGGCCGACCGGCGATCCACAGGCTGGCGCCCTCGTGCGAAGTCATCTGATGACTGATGACTTTCGAGGATAGGCAGAGCGCGGCGGCCATGTCAATGCGCGGGGATGCGCGCGGACGCGGCTCCGAGATCGGTGGCGCACCCCTCGGAAACTGTGACGATTGACGTGAACTAAATCGCACGACACAGTATCCGACGACATGGTGATCCTCCAGACGCACCGAGGCCGGCCATCACGGCAGCAGATCCTGGAGCAGGTGGACCTGGGAGTCAGCGACCTGGCTCGAGCAGGTGGGCTGCCCGTGCCTGCCGAGAACGAGGCCATCTGGCGCGACATCTGGTACGAGGAAGCCCACGCATCGACCGCCATCGAGGGCAACACGCTCATCCTCAAGGAGGTTCGTGCCCTCCTGGACGAGGGCCGCTCCGTCGGCAACAAGGAGCTGCGCGAGTACCTGGAAGTGCAGGCCTACGCGAACGCTGCACGTTGGGTCTATGCACAGGCGCGAACGCCGGAGGAGTCCGTGCCGGATGGCGTGCTCCTCACCCTGACCGAGCTGCGACACATCCACGCACTCGCGGTCGGCCCGGTCTGGGAGCTCTTCCCACCCGATGGGCTCGATCCGGCCGAGGGACCCGGCAGCTTCCGTCGTCACGACATCGCGCAGTTCCCGGACGGCATGGTCCCGCCACCGTTCACGCAGGTCCACGCGGCGATCACCGACTGGCTCGATGCGCTGGGGAGTGACCGAGCGGCGACCCACCCCATCGTCAGGATCGCCGCCGCGCATGGCGAGTTCGAGCGCATCCACCCGTTCCGAGATGGCAACGGACGAGTGGGTCGACTCATCCTGAACCTGCTGCTGGTCCGTTCTGGCTACCCGCCCGCGGTCCTCCGCAACAAGATCCGCACGGCATACCTCAAGGCGCTCCGACGGTCCGACGCCGGGGACCAAGGACCGCTGACGGAGATCGTGGCTCGTGCTGTGAAGGAGAGCCTCGACCGGTTCCTCCTGCCAAGCCTGGCCGGGCCGACCAGGCTGCTGCCGCTCAGCGCACTGGCACTGGACGCCCGCGGGGCACGAGCGCTCCGCGCCGCCGTGGAGCGCGGTCGGCTGCGTGCCGTGAAGGGCGACGGCGACCGCTGGCTCAGCACGCGGGAGTGGGTCGATGCGTATCGAAGCACGCGGCGAATCGGTCGCCCGCCCAAGGCCGATGGCGTACGACCAGCCTGATTGGCAGGAGCATGTTCGCCCGCGTGACGATCGAGCCGACACGGCGGGCATCCATCATGAGGTTCGAAGCTAGGAGGAGGACCACGCATGGTCGCGCCACGTGATCCCGACATCCAGGCCCTCGCCGACAGTGCACAGGCCGGTGGCGACTGGTATCGGGTCTATGACGAGGGACGGCTCGTCGAGGTCGCTGCGGACCCCTTCGGCTACGGCGAGAGCACGGTCTATGAGGTCCGCTTTGGTGAAGCTGGCCGCGTCTTCGTCACCTTCATCTTCGATATCAGCGAGGGCGAGGCGGTGTCGATGTTGAGCAACTCGCCCTGGGACGGCTGGGCAACGTGGTCCGGGTCCAAGCTACTCGTTGCCTACCACAACGATGAGTTGGGTGAGATGGGTGCTCGTACCGTCCCGGCCCCGTGGGAAGAAGAGCCGGACGACGGCCCCAGCACCGACCATGAGTGGGCCCTGCTGGCACGCGCGATCGTGCATGCCCTGATGCAGTGACGGATCGCTGACTTGTGCGCATCCCCTACCATGACCGCCAGCCCGCTTGGGGGAGCGGACCGGCCCTGATGCGACCCTGGAGACCCTGACCGTAGCCCGCCTCGAAGACCTGACCAAGGGCGCCCTGGTGCGGGGCGTCGTCGCCGACTCGCTCGTGACGGTGGTGGACGTCACGTGGCACGGCAGCGACACCATCACGCTCACGTACACGCTCCCCGACGGCACGCCTGCCCAGCGTCTCCGGACGCGCGAGGACGAGGCCGACATGTCCATCGCGCAGGAGGGTCGCGCCTGGGCGTTCGATGGCGACGCGGACGACTTCCGCCTCGCCTCGGAGGCGAAGCGCATCAGCCTCGCCCACCTGTTCGACCCATACGTGGCGGTCAGCACGAGCCTCGTCGAGCCGCTGCCCCACCAGATCACCGCGGTCTACGAGCGGATGCTGCCGCTCCAGCCGCTGTCCTTCCTGCTCGCGGATGACCCGGGTGCGGGCAAGACGATCATGACGGGGCTGCTCATCCGGGAGCTGATGGTGCGCGGCGACCTGCGGCGGTGCCTCATCGTGAGCCCGGGATCGCTCGTCGAGCAATGGCAGCAGGAGCTCGCCGAGAAGTTCCAGCTCCGGTTCGACCTCCTCACACGGGACCGCATCACCGACTCGCCCTCGGGCAACCCGTTCGCCGACGCGGACCTGCTCATCAGCCGGCTCGACCGCCTGGCCCGCGACCCCGAACTCCAGGCGAAGCTGGACGCGGCGCCCGATTGGGACCTGGTCGTGTTCGACGAAGCGCACAAGCTCTCGGCCACGCTGTCTGCGGGTGAGGTGCGGTCCACGGGCCGCCGCAAGCTCGCGGAGCGCATCCGGCCGCACACCCGGAACCTCGTGCTGCTGACCGCGACCCCGCACAACGGCAAGGACGAGGAGTTCGAGCTGTTCCTCTCGCTCCTCGATGCCGACCGCTTCGAGGGTCGTAGGCGCGGTCGCACCGGCCCGGTCGACGCGTCGGACCTCATGCGTCGTATGGTCAAGGAGCGGCTCGTGCGCTTCGACGGGACGCCACTGTTCCCGGAGCGCCACGCCTACGTCGTCCCCTACGAGCTGTCCCCGGCGGAGGCCGCCCTCTACGAGCAGGTCACGACCTACGTCCGCGACGAGATGGACCGCGCCGAGCGGCTCAAGGCGGAGGGCGAGGGTCGCAAGGGCAGCATCGTCGGCTTCGCGCTCACGGTCCTCCAGCGCCGTCTGGCGTCGTCCCCCGAGGCCATCTACCGCTCCCTCCAGCGCCGCCGGATCCGTCTCGAGCGGGCGCTCGCGGAGGCCGAGCAGCTGCGGGCCGGACAGCAGGCACGGATCGCCCTCCCGGAGCTCGATGCCCTCTCCCTCGCGGACCTCGACGATGACGACGAGCAGACGGCGGACGAGCTGGAGTCCGCCGAGGAGACCGCGGTCGATGCCGCATCCGCAGCCCGCTCGGTGGACGAGCTGCGACGCGAGATCGCGACCCTGACGCAGCTCGAGGCGCTCGCCGCGGACGTCCGGGCACGCGGCGATGACACCAAGTGGACCGAGCTCTCGACCATCCTCGGCGAGGACCCGCGGATGCGCGACGCCTCGGGTGCCCGTCGGAAGCTGGTCATCTTCACCGAGCATCGCGACACGCTGGAATACCTCGTGACACGCATCGGCACGTACCTCGGCCGACCGGACCAGGTGGTCGCCATCCACGGCGGCATGTCCCGGGACACGCGGCGTGCGGCGGAGACCTCGTTCAAGAACGAGCCGGACACGCTCGTCCTGGTCGCGACCGATGCCGCGGGCGAGGGCATCAACCTCCAGCGCGCCCACCTCATGGTCAACTACGACCTGCCCTGGAACCCGAACCGGCTCGAGCAGCGGTTCGGCCGGATCCATCGCATCGGCCAGAGCGAGATGTGCCACCTCTGGAACCTCGTCGCCCACCGGACCCGCGAGGGGGACGTCTACGCCCGCCTGCTCGACAAGATCGAGACGGAGCGCCAGGCGCTCGGCGGCGAGGTGTTCGACGTCCTGGGCGAGCTGAGCTTCGACGGCAAGCCCCTTCGCGACCTGCTCATCGAGGCGATCCGCGAGGGCGACCGGCCCGAGGTCCGGGCACGCATGAGCCGGGTCATCGATGGCGCGGTGGACCGTCAGCACCTCCAGTCGCTGCTCGACGAGCGGGCCATCGGCGCCGAGTCCATGGACACCCGTGCGGTCCAGCGGATCCGGGACGACCTCGAGCGGGCGGAGGCGGGCCGTCTCCAGCCCCACTACATCCGGGCGTTCTTCCTCGACGCGTTCGCGCGGCTCGGCGGGTCGGTCCAGCCACGGGAGCAGGACCGCTTCGAGATCACCCGCGTCCCGTCACGCATCCGCGAGCGTGCCACGGTGCTCGGGCTCCGCCAGCTGCCGCGCGCGTACCAGCGCATCACGTTCGACAAGGCGCACGTCGACACCCAGCCGATCGCGGAGCTCATCTGCCCGGGCCATCCATTGCTCGATGCGACGATCGACCTGGTCCTCGCGGACCACCGGACGCTGCTCCGACGGGGCACGGTGCTCGTGGACCCCGCGGATGCCGGCGCGGACCTGCGGGCCCTCGTGTACCTCGAGCACGCCGTGGTGGACGGCCGGCGGAACCCGGACGGCGCATCCCGGGTCGTGAGTCGCCGGATGGAGCTCGTGGACCTGACCGACCGGGATGCCTCCGGTGCCGGTCCCGCGCCCTACCTCGACCTCCGGTCACCGGACGACCACGAGCGCGCCCTCATCGAGCCCGTGGTCCGGGATGCGAGCTGGCTGGTCGCGGCGGACCTCGAGTCCCGGGCGATCGGGCACGCGATCACCACGCTCGGTCGCGCCCACCTCGCCGAGGTCCGGGAGCGGACCACCGTGCGGGTGGAACGCGTGCGTCGGCAGGTCACCGCCCGGCTCACCTACGAGATCAACCACTGGGACGCCCAGGCGAGCCAGCTCGGACTCGCGGAGCAGGCGGGCAAGTCGACCAGGCTTCCCGCGTCGGTCGCCCGGCAGCGCGCCCAGGAGATGGCGGACCGGCTGGATACCCGGATGCGCGAGCTGGACCTCGAGGCGAAGGTCGATGCGCTGCCGCCGGTGATGGTCGGTGGCGCGGTCGTCGTTCCGCAGGGACTGCTCGACCGCCTCACCGGCACCGGCACGGCCGATGAGCCGGAGCTGTTCGCTCGCGAGACGAAGCGCGTGGAGCGCATCGCGATGGACGCGGTCATGGCCGCCGAGCGCGCGGCTGGCCACGAGCCCCGGGATGTGTCGGCGGACAAGCTCGGCTACGACATCGAGTCGCGGGGTCCGGACGGGCGACTCCGGTTCATCGAGGTCAAGGGCCGGGCGCACGGTGCCACCACCGTGACCGTCACCCGCGGCGAGATCATGAAGTCCTTCAATGTCCCGGCATCCTGGCTATTGGCGCTCGTGGCGGTCCACCCCGACGATACCGCCGAGATGCCCGTCTACCTCCGATCACCGTTCCGACTGAAGCCGGAGGATGCCGCGACGTCGATCAACTACGCGATCGCGGACCTGCTGCGCCAGGGAGAGCGCCTGGAGAGTGCAGCGTGAACGCCATGACGGCGCTGCTACACCGGCACCAGGTCGATCCGCTTGCGTCCCTTGGTGACGACCTCCATGTATCGGTCGAGCGTGGAGTAGCGGATGTCCGTCCGACCGGACTCGATCTCCGCGACGACGGACTGGGAGACCCCCATCCGCTCCGCCACGGCCGCCTGGGTCAAGCGGTTCACCTTGCGGGACGCCACTCCAGCAGCGATCAGCCGCTGGCGGCGAACCTCGGCGGCGAGCCGATCGGGGAGCTCGGGGTCATCCCGGGAGAGCTCCTCGATCGTGAGGTCAAGGTCATCGCGCTGCCGCTGCATGATGGCGAGATTATCGGTCATGACCGATATCGTCAAGCAGGAGTCCTATCTCGACGTCCCGTCCTTCAAGGGGCCCATGGTCAGCTGCGCGTGCCTTACCGCGGGCCGATGTCAGCCGTTGCCGGCGCATCCCCAAAGCCATCATGGGTGGACAGGGTCGAGCAGGAGGAGACATCGTGAGCAAGGTCGCAGATCGCGAGCCGGTCACCAAGACCGGCCGTGAGCATCCGTGCCCGAGATGTGGCTCGCGTGCCGTCGCTTCGATCATGTATGGCATGCCGATGTTCAGCGAGGACCTGCAGAAGTCCCTTGACACGGGGGAGCTGGCGCTCGGCGGCTGCGTGGTCTGGGATGACCAGCCCGATCTGCGATGCAACACATGCGATCATTCATACCGGATGGACGGACTCCGCACCGATGCGGTGGAGGGAGACTCAGACATGGACCAGGTGGACGCGTGACCCAGGCGACGCCGCGCCGCAAGCTCATCGAGGTCTCACTGCCGCTGGAAGCGATCAACACCGAGTCTGCCCGTGAGCGGAGTATCCGGCACGGGCACCCGAGTACGCTCCACCTCTGGTGGGCGCGCCGGCCACTTGCCGCCTGTCGCGCCGTCCTGTTCGCGAGCCTTGTGGACGACCCAACCTCCGACCCGGAGCAGTTCCCCACGCCGCAGGCGCAGGAGCAGGAACGGGACCGCCTGTTCGGCATCATCGAACGCCTCGTGAAGTGGGAGAACATCACGAAGGAGGAGGTCCTGGCCACAGCACGGGCGGAGATCCTCCGTTCGACCGGGAACGCCCCCCCCCCCGGTGCTGGATCCATTCTCGGGTGGCGGCTCCATCCCGCTGGAGGCACAGCGGCTCGGTCTTGAGGCGCACGGCTCTGACCTGAACCCGGTCGCGGTCCTCATCACCAAGGCGCTCATCGAGATCCCACCCCGGTTCTCGGACCTGCCGCCCGTCCATCCGGACGCCCGGCGCGGGGTCGGCGGCAGCGGCACGTGGAAGGGCGCCACGGGCCTCGCAGAGGATGTCCGTCGATATGGCGCGTGGATGCGCGACGAGGCCGAGCGGCGCATCGGCCACCTGTATCCGAAGGTCCGGCTGCCGAAGGAGCAGGGCGGCGGGGATGCCACGGTCATCGCCTGGCTCTGGGCGCGGACGGTCATCTGTCCGAACCCGGCCTGTGGCGCACGGATGCCGCTCGTGCGGTCGTTCGCGCTGTCCACCAAGAAGGGCAAGGAGGCGTGGGTCGAGCCTGTCATCGACCATACCGCGAAGAGCGTCAGGTTCGCGGTCCGGACCGGGCGGGGAACACCACCTGATGGGACGGTGAGTCGCCAAGGTGCGCGATGCATCGTCTGTCACTCGGCAGTCCCGTTCGACCATGTGCGTGCGGAAGGGCGTGCAGGCCGGATGGGCGCGCAACTGATGGCCGTCGTCGCCGAAGGTGCTCGACAGCGGGTCTACATCGACCCGGCTGACGAGCACGAGGTGGCTGCCCGGTCGGCCGCTCCTGAATGGGGACCCGAGGAGGAGTTGTTCGATTGGCCGGGGAGGATCAACGTTGTTCGCTACGGCCTGACGCGGTTCCGAGATCTGTTCACGTCACGGCAGCTGATGGCGCTCACCACCTTCAGCGACCTGGTGGGGATCGCCCGCCAGCAGGTGTCACGGGACGCCGCGAACTCCAACGACCGCGACGCCACCGCCTACGCCGATGCGGTCGCCACCTACCTCGCGTTCGCGGTTGACCGCGGCGCAGACTACTGGTCCACGATTGCGACTTGGGTCAGTTCCGGTGCATTTGTCGCGCACACCTTTGGCAGGCAGGCAATCCCAATGGCATGGGACTTTGCGGAGGCAGCTCCACTGGCGGATGCGCCGGGCGACTGGAACGGCGCAGTGGACTGGATCGCACGGGCCATCGACAACATCCCTAGCAAGGGTAAGGGTGTGGCGTCTCAGCGCGATGCGACGGCCGAGATGCGCCTGGGCCGAGTCGCCTTGGTATCCACCGACCCACCGTACTACGACAACATCGGCTACGCCGACCTCTCGGACTTCTTCTACGTCTGGCTTCGGCGGTCGCTCCGTGAGGTCCATCCGGACCTCTTCGCCACAGTCCTGACCCCGAAGACGCCAGAGCTCATCGCGACACCGTATCGCCATGATGGGGATAGGCGCCGCGCCGAGCGCCACTTCGAGGAAGGACTCGGCCGCGCATTCATGCGCATGCGCGAGACGGCCCATCCGGACTACCCGGTCACCATCTACTACGCGTTCAAGCAGACCGACGAAAGCGAGGAAGGCGACACTCGATCCACGGCATCGACCGGCTGGGAAACGATGCTCGCAGGGCTGCTCGATGCCGGGTTCCTCATCAACGGCACGTGGCCCATTCGGAGCGAGCGGACACAAGGCCTCAAGTCAGGGATGAACGCGCTCGCTTCGTCCATCGTCCTGGTCTGCCGGGCCCGCAAGGACGACGCCAGCGTCACTGACCGCAAGGGTCTGCTCGCTGCACTCCGGGCGGAGTTGCCGAGGTCGCTGCGGGAACTCCAGCACGGCAACATCGCGCCGGTCGACCTGCAGCAGGCGGCCATCGGCCCGGGTATGGCGGTATTCAGCCGGTATGCCAAGGTCGTGGAATCGGACGGCTCGCCGATGACCGTGCGCACCGCGCTCGCGATCATCAACCAGATCCTCGGCGAGGTGCTCTCCGGCCAGGACGACGAGTTCGACGCGGACACCCGTTGGGCGATCACCTGGTTCGAGCAGCGCCAGTTCAAGGAAGGCCCGTCCGGCGAGGCGATCCAGCTGTGCACGTCCAAGAACACCTCGCTCGATGGGCTCGTGGCATCGGGGCTCATCACCGCGGTCGCGGGCAAGGTGGCACTCATCCCGCGTGACCGGCTCGACCCGGCATGGGACCCGACGACCGACAGGCGGCTCCGGGTCTGGGAGCTGACCCAGCACCTGGTGAAGGCGAAGCTCGAGCAGGGCGACGAGGCGGCTGCGGTGCTGGTCGCCAAGATCGGCGGCCTCGCGGACACGGCGCGCGATCTCGCGTATCGCCTCTTCGCCATCGCCGACGCCAAGGGCTGGTCGCAGGAGGCGCTCGGCTACGACGCCCTCGTCAAGGCCTGGCCGGAGATCAAGCGGCTCGCCCAAGGCGTGGCAGCAGCAGGGACGGGGCCGACCCAGGCCGGCCTCGGGCTCTGAGGGGAGGGCGAACGACGTGGCGACCACGAACCAGGAGCGCATCGGTCGGGGCCTCGAGGTCCTCGCGCGCGGGCTCGAGCCCAAGGTCATCCATGCCCTCCAGCAGAAGCTGGGCGATGGCTGGTGGGACGTCATCGACCAGGACGCGATCCGCGCCGGCAACAGCCGCGGCGTGGGCACGAACTTCTCGGACCCGCAGTTCCTCCTGAACGCCATCGCATACCAGTGGCAGCGGGTGTTCGGCGCGACGCTCGGCAAGACGGAACGTGCCTACGTCAACGAGCTCCAGGACGTCCGGAACCGATGGGCCCATCCGAAGGCGGACCGGCCGTTCACCTCGTCGGACACGGAGCGTGCCCTCGACACGATGGCGCGCCTCGCCGTCGCGATGGGCTGTCCAGAGGCGGACCAGGAGCTGCGGCGGATGCGGGCCGATGTGCTCCGCGCCCAGTACGAGGCGGCGGCCAAGCAGCAGGTCGCGAAGCAGGCGACGCTTCCCCTCGCCGGCACGGACGCGGCGGCCGGGCTCACCCCGTGGCGCGAGGTCATCGCGCCGCACCCGGACGTGCAGCGCGGTGCCTATCTCGCGGCGGAGTTCGCGGCGGACCTCGGCCAAGTCGTCGACGGCAAGGGATCGGCCGAGTACCTCGACCCCAACCAGTTCTTCGCGCGGACATACCTCACGATCGGCCTCACGGACCTGCTCACCGGCGCGCTCCAGCGGCTGTCCGGGATCGGCGGCGAGCCGGTGGTCGAGCTCCAGACGAACTTCGGTGGCGGCAAGACGCACTCGATGCTCGCCCTGTACCACCTCGTCTCGGGCGTCGCCGCGGGCTCCCTCCCCGGCATCGAGCCGATCCTCGCGAAGGCGGGCGTCACGGACATCCCGACCGTGCGACGCGCGGTGCTCGTCGGGACGCGGCACGGCCCCGCGGAGGGCGTCACCCGCGATGATCGGCACATCAACACGCTGTGGGGCAACCTCGCCTGGCAGCTCGGTGGCGCCGAGGCGTTCGAGCGGCTCCGCGCGTCCGACGAGGCGCGCGTCTCGCCGGGTGCGGACATCCTCGCGGGCATCCTCACCGACTTCGGGCCCGCGCTCGTCCTCATCGACGAGTGGGTGACCTTCGTCCGCCAGCTGTGGTCCGATGACTCGCTCGCGGCAGGCTCGTTCGATGCCAACCTGTCGTTCGCCCAGTCGCTGACCGAAGCTGCGAAGCAGGCACCGAGAGCGCTGCTCGTGGCCAGCCTCCCCTCGTCGGACATCGAGATCGGCGGCGAGGGCGGGCGGACCGCGCTCACGCGGCTCCAGAACACCTTCGGACGCGTCCAGTCGCCGTGGCGACCCGCGAGCGCCGAAGAGGGCTTCGAGATCGTCCGCCGACGCCTGTTCGAACCGGTCCCGGCGGACAGGGCACCGGTGCGCGACGCGGTGATCCAGCGGTTCGCGGACATGTATGCGCGGGGCACCGGCGACTTCCCGGCGGCGACGCGCGAGGCCGCGTACCAGCGACGCATGACCGCGGCCTACCCGATCCATCCCGAGCTCTTCGACCGGCTGTACGAGGACTGGAGCACGCTCGAGCGGTTCCAGCGGACGCGCGGCGTGCTGCGGCTCATGGCGTCGGTCATCCACGCGCTCTGGATCCGCGATGACCGGAGCCCGCTCATCCTCCCCTCCTCGCTGCCGCTCGACGAGCAGGCCGTCCAGTCGGAGGCGACGCGCTATCTCGAGGACGCCTGGGTGCCAGTCATCGAATCGGACATCGACGGCGCCAACTCCCTGCCGATCGCCCTCGACAAGAACGATGGCTCGCTCGGACGCTACTCGGCGACGCGCCGGGTCGCCCGGACCATCTACCTCGGGTCGGCAGCGACGCAGCAGGCGGCCAACCGGGGTGTCGACGCACGATCGGTCAAGCTCGGCTCGGTGCTGCCCGGCGAATCCGCGGGCACCTACGGCGATGCGCTCCGCCAGCTCGCCGAGCAGGCGACCTACCTCTACGACCAGGGCGGCCGCTACTGGTACAGCACGCAGCCATCGGTGGCGCGGCTCGCACGCGACCGCGCGGAGCAGCTGGCGCCCGAGGTCGTCGACGAGCACATCCGTGACGTCCTGCGGAAGCAGCATGCCGACCGCTCGCAGTTCGCCCGGCTCCACGCGGCGCCCCGCTCACCGGTCGATGTGCCCGACGAGGACACTGTGGGGCTCGTGGTGCTCGGGCCGGAGGTCTCGCACTCGTCCAAGACCACCGACTCCGCCGCGAGCAAGGCGGCGCGGGACATCCTCGAGAGCCGGGGTCCGGGACCCCGACGGTTCCGCAACATGCTCGTCTTCCTCGCAGCCGAGACCGCGCGGCTCGAGGAGCTCCGCGACGGCGTGCGGCAGCATCTCGCCTGGAAGTCGATCGAAGAGGACAAGGGGACGCTCACGCTCGACAGCTTCCAGGCGCGCCAGATCGAGACACGCGTCAAGGACTCCGCGCAGGCGGTCACGCTGCGGGTCGGCGAGACGTTCTCCTGGCTCCTCATCCCGACGCAGACCGTGGCGACCGGGCCTATCACCCTCGAACCCATCAAGGCGAGCACGTCCGAGGGGCTCGCGAAGCGCGCCGTGCAGAAGCTCGAGGCGAACGGGTCGTTCGTGACGAAGCTCGGTGGCCGGAACCTGCGGCTCCAGCTCGATGCCTACCCGGACATCTGGCGGGACGGCGACGTGGATGTCCGCCAGCTCTGGGAGTACTTCGCGACGTATGCCTATCTGCCGCGACTCCGCGACGTGTCCGTGCTGCTCGGCGCGATCGAGGACGGCGCCGGCGGTCTGACCTGGCGCGACGAGCTCGCGTATGCGGCAGGCAAGGACGACCGGGGTCGATACCAGGGCATATCGGTCGCGCGACCGTTCGCGGCGGTTGCCGACGGCCGGAGCCTGGTCGTCAGGCCAGATGTGGCCGAGGCACAGCTGGGGGCAGAGGAGCCGGTCCGGCCGCCGCATGTCGTCCGGGACGGCGGTCGGGTCGGCGACCCCGGTGTCTCCACCGAGCCGGCGGCCCAGGCGCCCTCCCGCAAGTCCATGTTTAGCGGGACCGTGGCCGTCCGCGACCCGCGTCGCGCCATCCCCGAGCTGACCACGCTCGCCCAGGAGATCCTGGCACCCTTCGCCGCGAATACCGAGGTGAGCCTGGAGGTGGAGGTCCACATCACCGCCCGTCACCGCGGAGAAGGCTTCGACGATACGACCATCCGCAACGTGTCCGAGAACGCTCGGACCCTCAAGTTCCGCGACTTCGACTGGGACGAGTGATACGGTCCGCGGCTCCGGCGTCCAGGCGCGTATCAGTGCGCGGTACTCGAGCCGTCATCCGGCAGTAAGAGGCCGTCGATAGCCTCGGTCCGTGTGTGATCACGCCGATCCCTCGAACTGGCCCCTCGACACGATCATCGTCCGCGGTGGTGTCGGCGGGTCGCACGAGCTCGCGAAACGGCGCGCACATGACGGCACATGGTCGGTGTTCGCTGCTCCGATGGCCACGCTCGAGCGTTTGTCGGCGTCCGTTCGCAACAACCAGGTGCGAACGACGACCGTCGGCCGACTTCGTGCGGCGGGTGGCTGGATCCGTCCATCGCCGGGGCCACCCTTCCACTGCGACGTGGGCGGCTTGACGGCGACGCGCCTCGATGGGATCCTTGGGCCACCGGTGCCCAACCCGGTACCGCACGCCACACGGTGGAAGCCATGATCATCATCCAGGCAGACTTCAACCACCTCGATACGCGTGGTCGCCTGCGCCTTGATGACCTGGCGATGCACGATCACACACCGTTCCACGAGATCGCGCGCAAGGGGTCCTCGATCACCTTCGTGGACGGAGAGGACGCGGTCGACGGTCATCTCGTCCTCGAGACCGGGGTCGGCTGGGTGGGCGAGGTCGACTGGTCGACCCAGCAGGTCATCGAGTCCTGGCCACCGGCGACGGTCGCCACCCGCTGAGACAAGGGTCCACGTCGCTTCGCGATAGGATCATCGGCGTGACCACGCCGACCGCGGACCCGCTCGCGCTGCCCTGGACGCGCGTCGGCGCCTACGCGATCGTCACCGACGAGTCCGACAGGATCCTGCTGTGTCGCATCGCGCCGGGTTACCCTGCCGAGAACCTCTGGACGCTGCCTGGTGGCGGTGTCGACCACGGCGAGCATCCCGACGACGCGGTGCTGCGCGAGCTGGGCGAGGAGACGGGGCTCGTGGGCACCCGGGAGGCCGTCGTGAGCGTCTGGTCGGGGTACATCCCGAAGCCCGCCTCACGGCCCGGTCCGCTCCACTGGATCGCGGTCCTGTACCGGGTGACGGTGGACCCCGGCGAGCTGGTCGTGGAGATCGGCGGGTCCACCGCGACCTGCGCCTGGTTCACGCTGGACGAAGCGAGCGCCCTCGACCACGTCGACCTCGTGGGCGCCGCGATCGACCACCTGCGACGCACGGGACCGGACTGAGTCCGCGCGAGATCCCTCGCTACGAGGACGCCAGCCGCGCAGCCTGCCCACCAGCGAGCGTCAGTCCAGGGTCACGTAGTCGGGCCCCGAATAGCGACCCGTCCGCTCCTTCTGGAGCTGCATCAGCACGTCGTTGAGCAGGCTGCTCGCGCCGAATCGGAACAGGTCCGGCGTCATCCAGCGCGGGCCGAGGGTCTCGTACAGCACGACGAGGTACTGGATCGCCTCCTTCGCGGTCCGGATGCCACCCGCCGGCTTCATGCCCACGATGCGCCCCGTCCGTCGATGGAAGTCGCGGATGGCCTCCAGCATCACGAGGGTGACGGGCAAGGTCGCTGCCGGGGACACCTTGCCGGTCGAGGTCTTGATGAAGTCCGCGCCAGCGGCCATCGCGAGGATGCTCGCACGGCGCACGTTGTCGAACGTCTCCAGCTCGCCGGTCTCGAGGATGACCTTGAGGTGGGCCTCGCCGCAGGCGGCCTTGACCGCCACGATCTCGTCGAACACGGTCACGTAGTCGCCGGACAGGAACGCTCCGCGGTCGATGACCATGTCGATCTCGTCCGCACCGGCGTCCGCGGCGGCGCGGGTCTCGGTGAGCTTGATGTCCGTGAACGTCTGGCCGGACGGGAAGCCGGTCGCCACGCTCGCCACCTTGACGCCACTCCCCGTCAGTGCATCCTTCGCGATGGCAACGAGTGCCGGATAGACACACACCGCGGCCACGGACGGGATGCTCGCGTCACCCGGCTCGGGCTGGCGCGCCTTCACGCACAGGGCGCGCACCTTGCCCGGCGTGTCCTTCCCCTCGAGGGTCGTGAGATCCATCATCCGGATGGCCATCTCCAGCGCCCATACCTTGGACGCCTTCTTGATCGACCGGGTGCGCAAGGCCGCCACCCGCTGCTCGACCCCGACCTGATCGACGCCACCGACGCGCTCCAGCAGCGCACCCGGCGAGCCATCGCGACCGACCCACGCGCGGACCAGCCCGGCCGCCTCCGCGGCGACCTGCGGCAGGGTCGGCGTTCCCGGCTCGATGGCGCTGCTCATCCGCCCATGCTACCGCGCCGGTGCATGCCCCACGCCGAGGCCTCGAGGCGCACCGATCAGGGCTCGGCGAGATCCGTGCGCATCCCGCCGAGCGACGCGCGAAGGCGGGCACCCCACCGCTCGAACGCTGCCGCGGTCCGCTCGGGCTGGCCCGCCTGGAGGGCCACGATGCCGACGAGCATCGCGAGGCCGTGGAACCACATCGTGGGCAGCCCCAGGGTCGCCGCGACCACCACGGTCCAGCGGCGATCGGTGCGAGCGCCCCAGATGACGAGCCCCACCGCGAGCGCAAGTCGCAGGAACAGTGGCAGCGCCACCTGGTTGGTGCCCACGGCCGGGTCCGTCACGGCGATCGACTGGATCCACTGGCGCCACGGCTCGGGTGACACCAGCAGCCCGATGGCCACGATGCCGATCGTGGCCCCGATCGCGATGGCGAGCGAGCGCCATTCGCGACGCACGGCGAACCAGAGCAGACCCACACCAGGCGTGATCTTGGTGAGCAGCACGAACGCCCACGTGGCCGGCCAGCGGAACCCGAGCACCACCGCGACGGCCAGCAGCAGGTGGACGTTGCCCAGGTAGAGCTCGAACAGGACGGGCAGGAACGCGAGCGCAGGCAATCGATGGTCGCCCGCCAGCCACAGGAATGCTGCGGCCTGGATGCCCATCCACATCAGCGCGAACACGTGCCACGGCAGGAGCGTGGCGAGCGACATCAGGGGCACGAACGCCGGTGAGTAGCGGTAGATGCCATAGCCATCGTCGGTGCCGGGTCCGGGGTACATCGGCGCGCGCGGGAAGCCCCAGTACGAACGCGTGTCGAACCCGTAGCCGTGGCTCCCGCCGGGGCCCTGGGAGATGACCGCGAGCAGGAACACCACGAGCGCCGCGAGCCCGACCGTGATGCACGCGACCCGCAGCACGTCTCGCCAGCGCGCATCCGCGATGGGCGACCACATGCGGTCCGGTGTCACGGCTCGATAGGGGAGATCCATGCGTCCTCTGGAGCGGGCACCGGGCCCGGGGGCTCTGGCTGAGACCCAGATGATGCCCCGTTCCGCGCCAGATGTGCCAGCGGGGGACACCCGCGAGCGCGGGGCCGGCGCCGACCGGGGTCCCGTCAGGTCCCTGGCGGACCGCTCGCGAGTCGTGGCAGCGCAGCCATCCAGGCATCGCCAGCGACGGACACCGCGAGCACGGCACCGTCCCGGAGGCTCGCGTCCGACACCTCCGCGAGGTTCGCCCCCAGCCGGTCGAGCACCGCCTCCACGAGCGCAGCGCCGGCACCCAGCTGGCGGACGCGCCGGACGCTCAGGCCCGTCTCCGCGGCGAGCTCCATCGCGGGTCGCGCCTGGAGTGCCTCGATCGCGGCCTCGAGCGCCGCACGGTCGACGGGGGTGGTGCGAGGACGACCCAGCAGTCGGGAGATGTTGGTCCCGGAGCCACCGGTCACCACCACCGTCCGGGGTCGCGACACCGGCACCGCTGCCGCCACCTCCGCCGCCGCTCGGCGCAGATGCCGGACATCCGTCCCGGTCAGCGGATCGCTCGTGGGGACGGCGGACGACAGCCGCGACGAGCCGGTCGGCAGCACCACCGTCCGGGGCGGCTCACCGGGCGTCGCGAGGATGCACTCGCTGGAGCCGCCGCCGATGTCCACCACCATGAGCTCCCGGTCCAGCCGACCACCGGTGACACCGATGAGCGCGAGGAGCGCCTCCTGCTCGTGGCTGAGCACCCGCAGCTCCGACCCGGTCCGTTCGCGGATCGCCGCGCCGAGCATCCCTGCATCGCTGGCCACGCGGAGTGGCTCCGTGCCGAGCAGCACGATGGGCCCGGCACCCAGCAGGTGGGCATCCCCGAGATACCCGTCCACGGCATCTGTCACAGCGCCTCGGCCCACCTCGCCGATGCTGCCGTCCTGGTCGACCCGCGCACCGATCCCCGCCTGGGTGCTGACGTCGAGGAGCACCTCGGCGATCGCATCATCGACGACGCGCGCCACCAGCAGGTGGATGCTGTTGCTGCCGATGTCGATCGCGGCGACCACCCGACCTGCGGGCGTGCCGGTCGTCACGCCTCCTGCCGCCAGCGCATCGGACGACATCCCGACACCCGTCACACGCGCGGCAGGCCGGTCCTGCCCTCGACGAGGTAGTGCACGAACCAGTCGCGGATCCGTTCGAGGTTCTCCACGCGTCGGTACGGCGCGCCGCTGCGCGTGAGCTCATGGGACTCACCGGGCACCCGCATGAGTCGCACCTCTCGGCGCAGCGAGCGGAGTGTCGAGAACAGCTCCTCCGCCTGTGTGATGGGACAGCGCAGGTCCCGTTCGCTGTGCTGGATGAGCAACGGCGTCCGCATCCGGTCGGCATAGGTGAGCGGGCTGTGGCGCAGGTACAGCTCGGGATCCTGCCACGGGTTGACGCCGAACTCGTATCGGCCGAACGTCGGCCCGCCGATGTCGCCGCTGAGCATCTGCGAGGTCAGGTCGTAGACGCCGCGACAGCTGACGGCGGCCCGGAACCGATCGGTGTGCCCGATGATCCACGCGGTCAGATAGCCGCCATACGAGCCGCCCGTGACGCCCATGCGGTCGGCGTCCACGAGACCATCGGCGATGAGCGCGTCGACCCCACCCATGACGTCCGCCATGGGCCCGGGCCCCCAGTCCCCGATGTTCGCGGCGCAGAAGTCCTCGCCATAGCCCTGGGAGCCCCGCGGATTGCAGGCATAGACACTGATGCCCGCCGCCACGAGACACTGCCACTCCCACATGAGGGCCCAGCCGTAGAGGGTCGCGGGGCCGCCGTGGATCTCCACCACCACGGGCGCGGGACGGCCGTCCCGTCGAGGGGCCCCCAGGAACCAGCCCTGGATGCGCCGACCGTCCACTTCGTGCCACCGCTCCACGGGTGCCACGAGCGCGATGTCGGACCAGGCATCGGGCACCACGGAGGCACACACGCTCGGCACCAGGGGGCCACTGGCGCGCCGACCGGGCGCCGGGACGTCCACACACGCCACGGACCACGGGGTCGTCCCGTCGCCGAGCACGACGGCCAGCCGCAGACCTCGGCCGTGGGGCACGCCATGGGGCGCCGTGATGGCGTGTCGACCCTCGGTGAGTCGCTCGGGCGCATCCCCGGACAGACGGACCCGCCACAGCTCGCAGGACCCGTCGATGGGCGCTCCGAACACGATCCACGACCCGTCCGGTCCCCAGGTGAGCCCGGGCGACGGCACGCCCACGAGGTCGGAGTTGAGGCCGGCCTCCACCTCCAGGCCACTGGCGCGCGTGAGGTCCGTGCCGTCCTGCCCCGACTCCGGCGGGAACACCCACACGGATGCGACGGAGCCATTGTCACGGGGGAACCGGTGGCCGATCGCCGCGATGCTGCTGCCGTCCGGTGCCCAGGCCGGATGCTGGAACGTGCGGTCACCCCGCCCACCGGTGACACGGGTCACGGGCCCACCGCTGGCATCCACGAGGTACACGTCCGATCGCCAGCCGAGGTCCCGGGCGGGATGGCGGTCGGAGACGAACGCGATGCGGGCGCCATCGGGGCTCCACGCGGGCTGCTCGTCATGCCACTCGCCCGAGGTGATCCGTTGCGCCACACCGGACCCGACCTCCACGACCCACAGGTGGGCGGCCTTGTCATGGATGAAGCCGGCACCGTTCAGCTGGTACTGGAGCCGGTCGATGAGCCGGGCGTCCCGGCGAGGCTTCTCCGGCGTCCGTGGCTTCGCACGACGCTCGGCCGTGGTCGCCGTCGAGACCAGGCACAGGCGCTGCCCATCGGGCGACCAGGCGAGGTCGTCGACGTCCTCGGGCAGTCGGGTCAGCTGGGTCGCCTCGCCGCCATCCACGGGCAGCAGCCAGACCTGGACCGCGCCACCATCGTCGTCATCGGTGGCCGAGGCAGCGCGACCCGCCTCGGTCTCCCTGGTCGGTCGGTCCCCCGCGCCGCCCTTGGCGAGCACGGCAGCCCGGTCGGACAGGAACGCGATGGTCCGGCCATCGGGGCTCCAGCGGGGCGAGGTGTCGCGACGTCGACCGAGCGTCAGCTGGCGGGCCGGCGCGTCACCCTCCGCATCGACCAGCCACAGCGACGAGCGATAGCCATCGAGGTCGGGGTTCGGCTCCTTCCGGACGAAGCAGATGCGTCTGCCGTCCGGCGAGGGACGTGGATCGAGTGGCACGCGCAACGTGGTCAGGTCGTCAGGACGGGCGGAACGGCTCATGGCCTCCTCGACATCGGGTCGGCGGCCACAGCACCCCCACGGGCCGCGCATGCCCAGTCTATGTCGTGACCTGACGAGCCACGCAGAAGGTGCGACGATCGGCGCCATGTCCAGCTACACCACCGGTGGCGAGTACCTCACACCGACCCGCATCCATGCCGACCGCGCCGCAGGCGTCCTCGAGATCGACTGGGCGGACGGCCACCAGACCCGCTACGACGCTCCGACGCTCCGCTGGCTGTGCCCCTGTGCCTATTGCCGGGGCGAGATGGGCCAGCCGGGCTGGCTCGACACGCAGCCGGTGCTCACGGACATCCAGACCACGCTCCAGGAGGTCGGGCTCGTGGGTCAGTACGCGCTCGCCCCGACCTGGGCGGATGGCCACCACACTGGGTACTACACGTTCAGCCTGCTCCGCGAGGCATGTCCCTGCCCCGACGACGTGGCTCGCCGGGCAGCGGCGTCGCACACCCACGGGCGCCCCTGACCCAGGCCCGCGCGCCAGCGCGTGCTAGGCTTCGCGGCCCACCCTCGACCCTCGGCCGTGAGAAGGACCGTCGTGGCCACGACCATCCGCCGCGCACCTCGTCGCAAGACCCTCCGACCCGGCACGCGCACGCCCTACATCAACCGTGAGCTGTCCTGGCTCGAGTTCAACGCACGCGTGTTGTTCGAGGCGCAGGACGAGCGCAATCCTTTGTTGGAGCGCGTCCGGTTCCTGTCCATCTTCGCCACGAACCTCGACGAGTTCTTCCAGGTCCGGGTCGCCGGGCTCAAGCAGCAGGTCGCAGCCGGTCATTCGTGGCCCTCGCCGGACGGGCTGTCCGCACCCCAGGTCCTGGAGCGCATCCGCGATCGCGTGCTCCAGCTCCAGACGCTCCACTCCAGCACCTGGCTGCGCATCCGCGACCAGCTCGCCGAGGAAGGCATCCGCGTCGTCGGCTACGCGGAGCGTCCGGAGCGTCAGCTGGAGCTGCGGCAGCGCTTCCTCGACGAGATCTTCCCGGTGCTCACGCCGCTCGCGGTGGATCCGTCCCACCCGTTCCCCTACATCAGCGACCTGTCGCTCTCGCTCGCGGTCACCGTGCGTGACCCGCAGGCAGGCGAGGACCGGTTCGCCCGGGTCAAGGTGCCGCCCGTGCTGCCCCGGCTGTGGGAGGTCGGCAATCGCACGTACGTGCTCGTCGAGCAGATCATCGCGGCGAACCTGGACACCCTGTTCCCGGGCATGGAGATCCTCGACCACCACCTGTTCCGGGTCACCCGCAACGCGGACATCGCGGTCGAGGAGGACGAGGCGGACGACCTGCTGCTGGCCATCGAGGAGGAGCTGAGCAAGCGCCGCTTCGGCAAGGTCGTGCGGCTCGAGGTCGAGCGCTCGATGCCCTGGTCCACGCGAGGGCTGCTCCAGAAGGGCCTCGGTCTCGAGGCGAGCGACGTGTACGAGATCGCGGGCATGCTCGACCTCGCGGACCTGACCTCGGTCGCGGACCTCGACGTCCCGGACCTCCAGCCGGCGCCGTGGCACCCGGTCCAGCCGGCACGCCTCCAGCCCATCGACACCGACGAGACGGACGTGTTCGGCGCGATCCGGGTGGGCGATCTCCTGGTCCATCACCCGTACGAGTCGTTCCCGGGCTCGGTGCAGCGGTTCATCGAGCAGGCCGCCGCGGATCCGGACGTGCTGTCCATCAAGATGACGCTGTATCGGACGAGCGGTGATTCGCCCATCGTCCGGGCGCTCATCGATGCCGCGGAGGCAGGCAAGCAGGTCGTCGCGATGGTGGAGCTCAAGGCCCGTTTCGACGAGCGCGCCAACATCGTCTGGGCACGTGCCCTCGAGCGCGCCGGCGCTCACGTGGCGTACGGGCTCGTGGGCCTCAAGACGCACTGCAAGGCGGCGCTCGTCGTCCGCCGCGAGGGTCGAGGGCTTCGGTCCTACGTCCACATCGGGACCGGCAACTACAACCCGAAGACCGCCCGGGTGTACACCGACCTTGGCCTGTTCACGGATGACACGGCCATCACCGCGGATGTGACGGACCTCTTCAACGTGCTCACGGGTGTCGCCCGCAAGGACCGCTTCCGGCGGCTCCTCGTCGCGCCCGTCAGCCTCCGGTCGGGCATCGACCGGCTCATCGAGGAAGAGGTGACGCGCCACCTGGAGCATGGCGACGGGCGCATCGTCATGAAGATCAACTCCATCGTGGACCCGGGGATCATCGAGCGCCTGTACGCGGCGAGCGCTGCGGGCGTGCCCATCGACATCATCGTGCGCGGCATGTGCTCGCTCGTGCCCCAGGTGCCCGGGCGCAGCGAGACCATCGAGGTCCGCTCGATCATCGGTCGGTTCCTCGAGCACTCGCGCATCCTGTGCTTCGGTCGGGGGGAGCGCGAGCGCTTCCTCATCGGCTCCGCGGACATCATGGAGCGCAACCTCGACCGACGCGTCGAGGCGCTGACACCGGTGGAGGACCCCGCGCTCCAGGAGCGGCTGCGCACCATCATCGAGGTGATGCTCCGGGATGACCGGCGCGCATGGCGGCTCGACGCGTCCGGGGAATGGCGACGGATCGAGTCGATCACCGACGCACCGGTGGGCGTGGACACCTTCCAGACGCTCATGCGCCTCGCGACGGCCCGATCCTCCGAGCTCCCGCCCACGGCGCGCAGCGGACCCCGACGTGGGTCCGGCGTCCCTGCATGACCGGGACGACCGGCCCGGGGGTCCCGCACGAGGTCGAGCTCAAGTACCGCGTCGCGGATGTCGCGGCGCTCCGCGCCTGGCTCGACGGCGGCTGGTCGAGCCTGCTGCCGGACGTGCACATCGGTGAGGCGACCAGCAAGCAGGTCGAGGACCGCTACTTCGACACCGCCCGCGAGGTGCTCCGCCATCACGGCTTCGGGGCACGCCTGCGACGCAGCGGAGGCCGGCACCTGGTGAGCGTCAAGTCGCTCGTCCTGGAGGGCGGGCAGGACGCCGCGGACGAGCCGGAGGACGACAGCGGCAACGATCCGCTCCATCGACGCATCGAGCTGGAGGGCCCCGCATCGGCGAGCCTCGACCCGCGCTCCTGGCCCAACAGTCCCGCCCGCGAGCTCGTCGAGGAACTCCGGGGCGCCGCGCGCCTGCACGGGACGTTCACCATCCGTCAGCGACGACGGGTGCAGGAGCTCGAGGCGGCCGATGGTCGCGCCCAGCTGTCGCTCGACGAGGTGCGGGTGCTCGCCGGACGCGCCGAGGTCGGCACGTTCGCGGAGCTCGAGGTGGAGGCCGTGGGCGAGGCACCCCAGCTCCTGCGACGGGTGGCCGCAGCGCTCCGAGCGACCGGTCTCGTGGAGCCGACGGCCGGCTCCAAGGAGCAGCAGGCCCGCCAGATGGTCGACCGGGAACGGGCCGCCGAACGCGCGCGACGCCTGCCGCGGGTACCCAAGTCGGCCGGTGTCACGGCGGACGATCCGCTGGCCGAGGCTGGCCGGAAGGTCCTCCGACTGCATCTCGCGCGGATGCTCGCCGCCGAGGCGGGCACACGCGACGGCGAGGACATCGAGGATCTGCACAAGATGCGCGTCGCGACGCGCCGGATGCGCTCGGTGTGGCGGGTCTTCGATGGCGCCTATCGACCCAAGGTCCAGCGTCGCTACGTCCGGGAGCTGCGCGAGGTCGCCGCGGCCCTCGGGTTCGTGCGCGACCTCGATGTCCAGCTGTCCATCCTCGATGCCTGGGCGGCCGACCAGCCCGACCCCGATCGCGCCGCGCTCGCGCCCTATCGTGAGCACCTCGTCGGGGAGCGCGAGCTCAGGCGCACCGATCTGCTCGACCTGCTGGACGCGCGGCGATACCAGGACTTCGTGAGCGACTACCTCGAGCTCACCGGCACACCCGCCGCCGCGGAGCGCGCGGTGGCGGTCGGCACACCCATCCTGGTGCGGCACACCGCGGGCGGGCGTATCTGGGTGGCGTACGAGCACCTCCGCGCACGCGAGACCCTGCTGGCGTGGGCGGACATCCCGGCGCTCCACGCGGTGCGTATCGAGGCCAAACGATTGCGCTACACGCTCGAATCATTCCGCGAGGTGTTGCCGCCCGCGGTGGACGGGGTCATCGCGACGGTGACCGCCCTCCAGGACCACCTGGGTGCCCTGAACGACGCGGACATCGCGGCACACATGGTGCGCAGCTACCTCATGGCCCACGGACCACGGCTCGGAGCGGTCACGGGTCGGGTGCTCGCGGGCTACCTCATGGAGCAGGAGCGACGGATCGCCTCGCTCCGGCGTGGCGTGCCGGCGGTCTGGCGTCCGATCACGGGGCGAGCGATGCGTCAGGCGCTCGCGAGGGTCATCGCGACCCCGTAGGCCGGATCGGCGTCCGGGTCAGGCCGGATCGTCGCCGCGGGCTGCCCGAGTCGGCGCGTCGGCCTTCCTGGTCGAGCTGGTGCGCTTCGATGGGCTGGGTGCCGAGATCGTCGCGGGCTTCCGGGTCGACGTGGCACTCGGCGCAGCGGGCTTGCGCGTCGACGAGGCGGTCTTCCCGGGCTTCGCGGTCGCCGCGGGCTTCCGGGTCGACGTGGCACTCGGTGCGGCTCGCTCGGGCGTCGACGCGGCGGCCTTCGCGGTCCCCGCGGGCTTCTTCGCGGTCGGCGCGTCGTCGGGCTCGGACGAGCCGGCTGTCGTGCGACCCGACGCGGCACGCCGCGCTCGCTTCGGGCTGCTCACCGACACCTCGGCATCCGACTCGGCAGCCGGCGGGCTCTCGACCGTCCGCTCCTCGGCCGTCGCCTGGGCCGCGTCGCGCCTGGCGCGCCGCTCCTCCCGGGACCGCTCGGCTGCCACGAGGGCGTTGGACAGCTGCTCGGCGATCGCCTCGAGGGCCTCCACGCGCGCCTGGGCCTTGTCCCGGCGACGCCGGGCCCGCTCCAGCTCCACCTCGACATCGACCAGCTCGCGCCGGATGGCCTTGGGTCGGACATCCGCCGCTCGTCGCGCCCGCGCGTCCCTGTCCCTGGTCACTCACGTCTCCTCTGCAGCCGATGGCACGTCGGCGGATTCGCATTCTCGCAGGTCGGATGGGGGACGCACGTTAACGATCGGCTCACGGGTCGTTGACCGCCGCGAGGCACGGTCGGCGGATGGAGGGACGGGCCGGACGCGGGCAGTGGGTGCGACCGTCGTCCGCGGACGTCGTGGTGGTCGGCGATGTCGACCGGACGGTCCTCGACACGGCCGCGGTCATCGGGCTGCACGTCTGGCGCATCGAGCGACCGACCAGGGCGCTGCCCGCAGCGCGCGCCCTCCTGCGCCCGGCGGTCGTCCTCGTGGGCGACATCGAGCCCACGGTCCTCCGGGAGCTCGCGCGGATCCGCCAGATGCGCGCGGACCAGCGCCTGGTCGTGCGGCCACGGCCCGGCGCCGACCGGGGAGCGACGACTGCCGACATCCCCGGCGTGGACGAGCTGCTCGACGGGGTGATGACCAGCGACGAGGTCCTCAGCCGGCTCGTCATCCATCTCGCCCATGCACGTGCGGCGGCACCCCGCTACCTGCCGGTGGCCGAGGAGACGGTGCTGGACGTGGATGCGCACGCGCTGCGGCGGCACGGTCGGCTGATCCGGCTGCGACCCATGGAGTCACGGCTGCTCGAGGAGCTGGCGCGATCACCGGGTCGCGCCCTCGGCCGGGACTGGCTGCTGGCCCGCGTGTCACCACGCGTCCCGGCCCAGGGCACCCGCACCATCGACGTCCACGTGCGCTGGTTGCGCCAGAAGCTGGAGCGCGACCCGGGTCGGCCGGTCCATCTCCTGACGGTGCGGGGCCTGGGATACCAGCTGGAGCCGGATGCCCCGCCCGACACGCCGGTCCCCGACGACCCGCCATCGATCCCGTCGTTAACGGGTCGTTGACGATCCGGCAGATCCGCGTTGACCACGCCGCCGGATGGTGGGCATGCCACGACCTGTGAGCGAGGGACCCGCCCGGAGGCGGAACCACCCGGTGTCGGCATCCGGCACCACATACGGAGGAACGCACGCGCGATGCCCCAGACCACGCGACGCTCGGCGCTCGGCGCCGGCAGTCTCATCCTCGTCGCCTCGCTCGCCACGGGTGGCGCGGCGATCGCCCAGGAGCCCGTGACGGCGCCGGAGCCCCCCACGGGCCTGACCGGCTCCATCACCATCTCGGGCTCGTCCACGGTCCAGCCCATCAGCACGGCCGTCCAGGAGCTGTTCAACGTCGGCTCGCCGGGCGTGGCCATCAGCGTCGACGGCCCTGGCACGGGCGATGGCTTCGCGCTCTTCTGCGCGGGCGAGACCGATATCGCGGACGCCTCCCGCGCCATCCGGCCGTCCGAGGCGGAGACGTGCGCCGCGAACGGCGTGGAGCACGTCGAGCTCAAGGTCGCGCTCGATGGCCTCTCGGTCATCACGTCGGCCAACAACCAGGACCTCACCTGCCTGAGCTTCAACGACCTGTACGCGCTCGTCGGCCCCGAGTCCATCGGCTTCGGCCGCTGGTCGGACGCCCAGGCGATCGCCACCGAGCTCGGCTCCACCACGGTCTTCCCGGACGCCGCGCTCACCATCACGGGTCCGGGCGAGGAGTCCGGCACCTACGACTTCTTCGTCGAGGTGGCCATCGCGCCCATCGCCGAGGCACGCGGCCAGGAGGCCTTCACGCGCCCGGACTACCAGGCGTCCGCGAATGACCTGACCATCGTCGAGGGCGTCGCGGGCACCGTGGACGCACCGGACACGCTGGGCTGGGTCGGCTTCGCGTTCGTCGAGGAGAACCTCGACCGCATCAAGCCGCTCGCCGTGGATGGCGGCGCGGGCTGCATCGAGCCCACCTACGACGTCATCTCGGATGGCACCTACCCCATCTCCCGTCCGCTGTTCATCTACGTGAACACCACCAAGGCAGCCGAGAAGCCGGAGCTGGCAGCGTTCGTGGACTACTACCTGGCGCCGGGCGTCATCGAGTCGGTCCTCCAGACCGTCCCGTATGTCGGCCTCTCCGCCGAGGAGACGCAGGTGGCCGCGGACGCCTGGGCGAACCGCTGACCTGACCCTCGACACGACACCGGGCGCCAGCCGGGCGCCCGGTGTCGGCGCGTCCCCGGACGCATCCCGAACCGGCTCCTGACGGGACATCCATGACCGCCACGCCTGCTCCTGCGATCCGCCTCTCGGGCGATCCGCGTCGTCGTCGCCGGGAACGACTGACGGCCCGGCTGCTGCTCATGGCGGCCCTCGTCTCGGTCGTCATCAGCGGCTTCATCGTGCTCGCGCTGGTCTTCGAGACGATCGAGTTCCTGGGCAAGATCGACCTCGCCGACCTGTTCACCATCGGCTGGTTCCCGCGCCGGGGCATGTTCGACGTGCTGACCCTGCTCATCGGGTCGGCCATCGTGACGCTCATCGCGATGGCCATCGCGGGGCCCATCGGTCTGCTCGCCGCGATCTACCTCGCGGAGTACGCCTCACCGCGTGTGCGAAGCATCGTGAAGCCGGTGCTGGAGGTGCTCGCGAGCATCCCCAGCGTCGTCATCGGCTTCTTCGCGCTCACGTTCATCAACCCGCAGCTGGTCCAGCGGCTGTTCGTGGGTGCCCCGGTGTTCAACCTCATGACCGCGGGCATCGGCGTGGGCATCCTCATCATCCCGCTCATCGCCTCGATCTCCGAGGACGCCCTGCGAGCGGTACCCCGCAACCTGCGCGAGGCGGCCTATGGTCTCGGCGCGCGGCGTATCACCGTCAGCCTGCGGGTGGTCCTGCCGGCCGCGATCTCGGGGGTCGTGGCGGCGTTCATCATCGGGATCTCGCGGGCGATCGGCGAGACCATGGTGGTGGCCATCGCGGCGGGTGGCACGGGTGGCTCGCTGCGCACCTTCGACCCGCTCGGGCCGGGCCAGACGGTGACCGCCGCCATCGCGTCGCTGGCCACGGGCTCGGACCAGGTGCAGGGTGGCCAGGCGGCGTATCTCAGCCTGTTCTTCCTGGGTCTGCTGCTGTTCGGCATCACGCTCGGCCTCAATGTCCTGGGTGACGTCTTCGTCCGGCGCACCCGGCAGCGCTACTAGGTGACCGCGATGCAGCCGAACCCCTCCACGGTCACCTCCGGTGCCGTCCGTCGCGGTCTCCAGGGGTCGGGTACCCACTGGCCGAGCGTCGTGTTCCAGGTGCTGCTCGCCGCGAGCCTCCTGTTCACGCTCGTGGCGCTGCTGGTCCTGCTCGCAGACGTCCTGGGTCGCGGCATGCCCGTGCTCAGCGAGCGTGGCATCGACTTCCTCACCGCACCCCTGTCCTCCGACCCGGCGAAGGCGGGGGTCGGTCAGGCGCTCTGGGGCACCTTCGTCATCGGCGTCATCGTGGTCGGTGTCGCGTTCCCGCTCGGCGTGGCCACCGCGGTCTACCTGGAGGAATACGCCACCGGCAGCCGGCTGACACGCCTCGTGGACGTGAACATCCGCAACCTCGCGGGTGTGCCGTCGATCGTGTATGGCCTGCTCGGGCTGGCCGTGTTCGTGGGTCTGTTCAAGTGGCTCGGCCTGGGCAACGGCCGCAACGTCATCGCGGGCGGCCTCACGGTGGCGGTGCTGGTGCTGCCCATCGTCATCATCACCGCGGCGGAGGCGATCCGCGCCGTGCCCATCTCCATCCGTGAGGCGGGCTACGGCGTGGGCGCCTCCCGCTGGCAGGTGACCGCGAAGCTGGTCCTGCCCGCCGCGTTCCCGGGCATCCTCACGGGCATCGTGCTGTCCCTGTCACGCGCGCTCGGTGAGACCGCCCCGCTCATCCTCGCGGGTGCCGTGCTCGGCTCGTTCTCGAGTGGCAACGCGGACCTCCTTGGCCAGCTGCTGGGTCCCTACACCGCGCTGCCCATGGTCGTGTACCGCTGGACCACGCTCCCCCAGGACGAGTTCCGGCAGCTGGCCGCCGCCGGCATGGTGGTGCTCCTCGCGATCACGTTCGCGGCCAACGGCCTGGCCATCTATCTCCGCAATCGATATTCGAGGGTCTGGTGATGTCGATCGACTCCGTCACCGTCACGGAGCCGGTCATCCGGCTCGAGGCGGTCGACCTGTACTACGGCACGTTCCGCGCGGTCCGCGACATCTCGTACGCGTTCCCCGCCAACGCCATCACGGCGCTCATCGGGCCCTCCGGCTGTGGCAAGTCGACGCTGCTCCGGAGCATCAACCGCATGAACGACCTGGTGCCCGGTGCGCGCGCCACGGGCCGGATGCTCTACCACGGCGAGGACCTGTACGGCCATGGCGTGGACCCCGTGGAGGTGCGGCGACGCATCGGCATGGTGTTCCAGAAGCCCAACCCGTTCCCCAAGTCCATCTATGACAACGTCGCGTTCGGGCCCCGGGTCAACGGTATCAAGGGAGACCTCGACGACCTGGTGGAGGCCAGCCTCCGCCGCGCTGCGCTGTGGGATGACGTCAAGGACAAGCTCCGCCAATCAGGGCTGGCGCTGTCCGGCGGCCAGCAGCAGCGGCTGTGCATCGCCCGCGCCATCGCCACGGAGCCGGAGGTCATCCTCATGGACGAGCCCTGCTCGGCGCTCGATCCGCGCTCGACGCTCCAGATCGAGGAGCTGATGCTCGAGCTGAAGACGCGATACACCATCATCATCGTCACCCACAACATGCAGCAGGCAGCACGTGCCTCGGACGAGACCGTGTTCCTGACCATGGGGGACGATCGAGCCGGCTACCTGGTGGAGGCCGGCACGACCAGCGACCTGTTCACGAACCCCAGGAGCCAGCTGACCGAGGACTACGTCTCGGGCAGGTTCGGATGACGAGGACACGACGATGACCGAGCGAACCGACCAGGACGCCGTTGGCGTCGACACCCAGCCCGCCACCGTCGAGGTGGCCGTCGCGCGGTCCCCCGGGCTCGGCACGACCCCGGACCACCACCCGCCGCTGCCCCTCGTGGGTTCGCGGGACACCCTCGACCGCGAGGAGCGCGAGATCAAGGACGATGTCCTGCGCCTCGGCAGCCTCGTGGCGGACCAGATCGGGCGGGCGGTCCAGGCGCTCGAGCAGCATGACGCGGACCTCGCGCTGACCGTCATCACCAGCGATTCCCGGCTCAACGAGGCTCAGCGGCTCATCAGCGCGCTCGTGGCACGGACCATCGCCACCCAGCAACCGGTCGCCCGCGACCTGCGCTTCCTGCTCGCCCTCGATCATGTCGCGTACGACCTCGAACGCATGGGTGACCACGCTTCCTCGGTCGCCAAGCAGGCACGCAAGCTGGCCGCACAGGCGGGTGGCGAGGGCACCGGCCGGCTCGCCGAGATGGGCCGCCTCACGTCCGCCCTCGTGCGGGAGGTGCTGCGTGCCCTCGTCGACCAGGATGAGACGCTCGCGCGCGCCGTGGCGGCTCGTGACGACGAGGTCGACGAGCTGTACCACTCGACGTTCGCGGAGATGCTCGACCTCATGCGGGCCAGCCCCGACAACGTGGATCGGGGTGCCCGGGTGCTGTTCGCGGCGCACTACCTCGAGCGCATCGGTGACCGCATCACGAACGTGGCGGAGGACGTCGTGTTCCTCGCCACGGGTGAGACGGAGGACCTCAACCCCTGACGATCGCGGCGTGACGCGTCAGACTCCGGGTCATGGCAGGGACGCTCGACCGTGATCCGCTCCGGACGCTCCACCTGGTGCGGCACGCGCACGCGGGTGACGCTGGGCGCTGGGCCGGACCGGATGCGACACGACCCCTGACCGAGCATGGCCACGACCAAGCGGCACGCCTCGGTGCGCTGCTCGCGGGTGCGGACGTCCGTCCGGACCTGATCGTCACGAGCCCCAAGGTCCGCGCGCACCAGACGGCGCAGGCCATCGCCACGGCGCTCGGCAGCGACCTGCGGATCGACGATCGGTTGGCGGGTGGCATCGACCTCGACGGTCTGGACCGGCTGCTCGCGGACACCGGAGCCCGCGAGCCGATGCTGGTGGGCCACGACCCGGACCTCTCGATGCTGCTCGACGACCTCATGGGCACCGTGGGCCAGGAGATGCGCAAGGGCGCCATCGCGAGCCTCCGCGTCTGGCGGCCCCTGGAGCCCGGCGCGGCGATGCTGCGCTGGCTCATCCCGCCGGAGGTCCTGCCTCCGCTCCGCTGACCGTGCGGCTGACGGGGAGCGTCACCAGGAACGTGGCGCCGCGCCCTTCCTCGCTCTCCACGCGAAGGCTTCCGCCATGCGCGTCCGCGATGTGTCGGGCGATGGAAAGGCCGAGACCCGTGCCGCCCTGGCCCCGGCCGCGCGCGCGATCCACCTTGTAGAACCGCTCGAAGATGCGGGCCTGGTCCGCCCGGGCGATGCCCACCCCTTGGTCCGCCACCGCGATGACGACGCTGCGAGCCTCCGGGACGGCCGACAGCGTGACGCTGCCGCCCGGCGGCGAGAACTTGACCGCGTTGTGGACGAGGTTGAGGAGCAGCTGGGCCAGACGTTCCGGGTCGCCCCGGACCTCCGGCAGGTCGGCCGGGACATCCACCCGCAGCGACACCTCCGAACGGTCTGCCAGGAGCCGCATCCGCGCCACCGCCGCGTCCAGCAGCGGCCGGACCGCGAGGTCCTCCAGGTGCAGCGTCGTGGTCGCCTGCTCGATGCGTGACAGGTCGAGCAGCTCGTTGACCATCTGGACCAGGTGACCCGTCTCGACGTCGATGGTCGCCACCCGATCACGGATCCGGTCGGGTACCTCGGTAGCCTCGAGCTCGTCCGCCAGCCGTTCCGTGAGCAGGCGGATCGTCGTGAGCGGCGTGCGCAGCTCGTGGGACAGGTTGTCGATGAACTCCGCCCGGATCCGCTGGAGCCGTCGCAGCTCGGTCACATCCTCCAGCAGTGCCCACCAGCCGGAGCCCACATCGGCGGACCACCCGCGGACGGGTCGGACGCGGACGAGGAGTCGTCGCTCCTGTGGCCCATCGAACTCGAGCGCGGTGGCGTCCTGGTGGGCCTCCGTCATCAGCTCCTCCACCCGGTGGTCGAGGAACGCCTCCATCACCGAGAGGTGGACGAGGCCACCCGGTCGCTTCCGCAGCAGCGTGTGGGCCGTATCGTTCGCATGGGCGATGAGCAGGTCGCCATCGATGCGCAGCAATCCCTGGCCCGCCTGATCGGCGAGCCGCGACAGGTCGTCCATGGCCGGATCCACCGATCGAGGATACCGGGGCGCCGCGACGACGCGAGCGGTCCACGACGAGCACACTGCGGCGGCGACGCGCAGCGGTCGGTCATGCGGTGCATGCTTGTCCGGATGGTCAGCGGCTGTGAGACCAGCCGGCCGCCGAGGGACAGATGACCGATCACTGGATCCGCGCCAACCTGCACACCCACACCACGAACAGCGACGGTGATTCGCCGCCCGAGGACGTGGTGGCGTGGTATCGCGACGCGGGCTATGACGCCCTGGCGCTGACGGACCACGACTGGTTCACCGATCCGGCCACGCTCCAGGCGATGGCGGGTCCGATGCTGCTCATCCGGGGCGAGGAGCTCACCTCGGGCAACGTCCATGTCAACGGCCTGGGCATCAGCCGCACGCTCCCGCCGGCCTTCGAGGCGAACGTCGTCGAGACGCTCCAGGCGAACGTGGACCGGGTGCGGGCGGACGGCGGCGTGCCGTCGGTGAACCACCCGAACTTCCGCTGGCAGGTCACGCCCGCAGACCTCGCGGCGCTCCGGGACCTGCGCGTGTTCGAGATCCACAACGCCGGTCCGGAGGTCAGCAACCTGGGTGGACGGCCCGGCCATCCGTCGATGGAGGCTGTCTGGGATCTGCTGCTCACCGATGGCCGGCCCATGGTGGGCATCGCCGTGGATGACGCCCATCACTTCCGGCGCTGGGGTCGGCGCTATGCGAACCCCGGTCGCGCGTGGATGATGCTGCGGGTCGCGGACCTGCGCGAGGCAGACGTGCTGACGGCGCTGGAGACGGGCGACTGCTACGCGACGACCGGCGTGACGCTCGAGATGCTGGAGGCGCGGAGTGGCGTGATGGAGCTCACCATCGCGCCCCAGTGGGAGCTGCACTATCGGACGACGTTCATCGGCGCGGGCGGGCAGGTGCTGGACGTCCAGGAAGGGCTCCAGGGTCGCTACCAGCTCCGGCCGGGCGAGTCCTATGTCCGGGCGCGCATCGAGGATTCGGACGGGCTCACGGCCTGGACCCAGGCGCTCCGGTCATGAGCGTCGGGTGGGTGCGTCAGGCGATCCGCGGATCGACCCCGACGTGGGTCACTCCTCGAGCAGGGCGTCCAGGGTCGCGGTCGCACCGCGCTCGTGGAGCAGGTCGAGCACGCGCAGATAGGCGGCCCGGAACGTCGCGTCCCCGCTGAGGTCCCCGAACAGCTCGGGATCTTCGATGAACGCCGTCGGGCGCTGCCGGTCCCGTGCCGCCGCCATGAGGCGGTCCCGCCGTCCGTCGATGATCGTGATCGGCTCGCCCTGCTCGTCGACCCCCTCGGCGTAGCGCGCCCAGCTCGCCACCACCGCTGCCGCCATGTCCACGGACCCGCCGGTCGCGAGGCGGTCACGGATGACCGGCAGCAGGAACTTGGGGATACGGTCGGAGGCATCGGTGGCCAGCCGCGCGAGGGTGTCCCGGATCGCGGGGTTGCGGAACCGCTCCAGCAGCGAATCGGTGTACGCCACGAGGTCGATGCCGGGCACCGGACGCAGCGTGGGCAGCGCCTCGTCGGTCCAGTACCGCTGCAGCAGGCGCGTCAGGAGCGGGTCCGAGGCGGCGTCATGCACCCAGCGGTATCCCATCAGCGTGCCGAAGTACGCGATCGCCTGGTGCGCCGCGTTGAGCAGGTGCAGCTTCATCGACTCGTACGGGACGATGTCCTCCACGAGCTGGGCGCCCACCCGCTCCCACGCCGGGCGACCGAGCGGGAATCGATCCTCGATGACCCACTGCGTGAACGGCTCCGCCATCACCGGCCAGGCATCGGCGATACCGTAGCGTTCGTTCACCTCGGCAACGTCCGCCTCGGTGGTTCCCGGGGTGATCCGATCGACCATCGAGCTCGGGAAGGCGACGGCGTCACGCACCCAGGCGCCCAGCTCCGGATCGCGCAGGCTCGCGAAGGCGGAGAACACGCGCCGCGCGACCTCGCCGTTGCCCTGGACGTTGTCACACGACTGGACGGTGAACGGCGGGATGCCCCGCTCGCGGCGTCGTCGGAGCGCCTCCACCACGTAGCCGAAGACGGTGCCCGGGTCATCCGGATGCGCCAGGTCACGCACCACCTCCGGCGCGCTGGCATCGAACTCGCCTGTCACCTGGTCGATGCCGTACCCGCCCTCGGTCACCGTCATGGACACGATCACGATGGCCGGGTCGGCGAGGCGCTCCAGGACGGCCGCCGGGTCGTCCGGTCCGTACCGGTACTCCACGATCGATCCGATGACGGTCGCGTCCCACGTGCCGTCCGGATGCTTGAGCACGAGGGTGTACCGGCCGTCCTGGGCGGCCATCACGTCGCGCATCCGGGCATCCTCCGGCCGGATCCCGACGCCCACGATCGCCCAGTCGTCCGCGAGCCGCTGCTCCAGCAGCCGGTCGAGATACATCGCCTGGTGTGACCGATGGAACCCACCCACCCCGATGTGCGCGATCCGGGGCCTCAGGCGGGCACGATCATAGGTCGGGCGTCGGACCTCGGTGGGCAGCTCCGCAAAGGGATCGGGCGACGACATCCCGCTCAGGACATCTCGTCCAGCGCCGCGAACGCCTGGCCGACCCAGCCCGAATCCCATCGGTGCGCCCGATAGGTGCTGTTGTCATAGATGTGCGGGATGCCGAGCTCGTCCATCAGCGCGTGTCCGGCGCCGAGATGGTCGAAGCTCCAGTCAGGCGCATCGGTCCCGAAGTTGGCGTATCCGAACATCGCGATCCGCGGCACATCGCCGAGCTCCCGCCCACGCTCCCGCAACAGACCCGGGATGGCGAACGCCCGATAGCGCTCCGGTCGCCCCCAGTAGTAGGGCATCTCCCACTGGTCCGGCAGCTCCTTCATGATCGGGGAGTCGAAGAACGCGATCGCGTGGAAGAGCTCCGGGTAGCGCAGCAGCAGCTGCATGGACGCGGTGCCGCTCTTGCTCTGGCCGAGGAGCAGCCGCTTCGAGTCGGGGAACCGACGGTCGAACACCGGCAGCACGTCCTCCAGGAGATACAGCACCTGCTGGAACATCGGATCGTCCGGCAGGTCCGTCATCCAGGGCCACTCCGCGTACGACGGCGCCACCACGACCATGCCGTACCGGTCGTGCAGACCCTCGGCCAGGATGACCTCGATGACGTCCCCCGAGCGATGGCTGATCTCCGGCGAGGAGGGCAGGGCGTAGACGACCCGGGGACGCTCGATCCGCTCGATGTCCCTGGGCACGAGCACCCGGATGACGGTCTCGAACCGCTGCCGCGTGGAATCCACGTTGTACTGCTCGTAGCTGATGGGGAACGGTCCGGTGATCCGGGCAGGCATGACGGTGGGCTCCCTGGGACGGATGGATCTACGACTTCAGGCCGCCGGCCGTCAGGCCGGACACGATCTGTCGCTGCGCGAACAGGAACACGATCAGGACCGGCAGCACCGAGAGCGTGGTCGCGGCCATCTGGATGTTCCAGCGCGGACCGGCCAGGGGATCCTCGAACAGCGTCAGGGCCACCGGGACCGTCAGCATCTGGCGCGACCGGAGATACACCAGCGGCTCCAGGAACTGGTTCCAGCTGTACCACGCCGTGAAGACCACCGCGGACGCGATCGACGGCTTCACCAGCGGCAGGAAGATCCGGAACATCGTCCGCCAACGGCTGGCGCCGTCGAGGGTCGCGGCTTCCTCGAACTCCTGGGGCAGGATCACGAACGCCTGGCGCATCACGAACATGGCGACCGGCGCGGTGAAGAGGGTCGCCGTGAACACGACCAGCGGGATGTACGTGTCGATCCAGCCGAGCTGCGCCGCGAACCGGAAGAGCGGGATGATCACCGACTCGGGCGGCAGGAAGATGCCGCTCAGCAGCAGCAGGAAGATGGCTGCGGCGCCCCGGGGGCGGACGCGGGCGAGCGCGTATCCCGCCGGGATGGCCACGGCCAGCGTCAGCGCGCAGACGAGCGCCATGATCACGATGGAGTTCAGGAACTGCCGATCGAACGGCTGGAGCTCGAACACCTGGGCGTAGTTGTCCCAGCGGAACTCCTCGGGGATGAGGGTCGGCGGGTACCGCAGCACCTCGTTCCGGGACTTCAGGGAGCCGCTGACCATCCACACGATGGGGCCGATGAACGCGACCGAGACCAGGGCCAGCAGCATGTAGCTGGGGATGGTCCGCAGCGCCCGAAGGACCCGTCGGTCAGTTCGTCTCATGGAACACCAGCCTTCGTCGGGACAGCCAGATGATGGCGGAGGCCGCCAGGACCAGGGAGAACAGGAGGACGGACAGGGCGGCTGCGTAGCCGAGGTCATTGAGCCGGAACGCCTGGCGGAAGATCTCGAACGCCAGGACGGTCGTCTGGACCCCCGGTCCACCGTTGGTGAGCAGCAGGACGAGCTCGAACACCTTGAAGGAGCCAGCGACCATCAGCATGAAGACCATCAGGATGGCCGGTGAGATCTGCGGCAGCACGATGTGCCGGAAGGTGGTCCAGCGGCCGGCACCATCGACGCGGCCCGCATCGATGAGGTCCTCGCGGACGCCCTGGAGGGCCGCCAGGAAGATCATGACGTTGATGCCCACGTTCTTGGTGAGCTGGATGACCGCGAAGACGATGAGCGTCAGCCAGCCGCCACGGAGCCACGGGAACGGCCCGGCGTCGACCGTGGCCGTGAGGCTGTCCATCAGGCCCTGGGGTTGCAGGATGAAGCGCCACACGAGCGTCCACGCGACCGTGGTGATGAGCGCCGGGATGAAGATCGCGGCGCGGAAGACGTTGATGCCGGGCAGCTTCTGGTTGAGCAGGATCGCCAGTCCGAGCGACACGATCGTGCCCGCCACACTCAGCAGACCGACGAAGAAGAAGGTGTTGAACAGGATGACGCCCATGTCCGGATCGCTGAGGATCCGGGCGTAGTTATCGAGACCGACGAAGGTGCGCGTCCCGGCGAGGACGTTGACCTTCATGAAGCTGAGCTCGATCATGCCGCCGATCGCGACGGCGCCGATGAGCAGCAGGCCCAGGGTCTGGGGAGCCAGGAGCAGGTAGCCGAATCGATCCCTGCCCGCATCGCGGGAGGGACCTCGGCGTCCGGGACGCCGTTGCGCCCGGGGACCGGAGCCCCCGGACGCAACGACCTGCGATCCCATCGCTAGCAGCGGGTCTCCGCTGTCACTTCAGCAGCGGAGCGATCTCCGCGCAGACGCTCGCGAGCGCCTGTGCGACATCCACGCCGGGCTGATACAGGTGCTCGTCGAGCGCCCGGTTCAGGGCGGTCGCGACCGCGGAGTTGTCGGCCGCGACGGGGAACACCTTGCCGTTGGTCTTGACGCCGTCGATCATCGGCGCGACCAGCTCGGGGGTCAGGACCAGGGAGGCGCCGACGAGGACCTCGGGGGTCAGGAGGCTCTCCCGGATGGGCGGGAAGTACGCCGAGTACTTGGCCATCGCGTCCTTGGACGCCAGGAACGCCACGAACTCCGCCGCCTCGGTCGTGTGCCTGCCCGCGGCCAGGGCCACGATGGATGCCTGCCCGGTAGCGACGGTGTCACCGGCGGACCCTGCGGGCGTCTGCACGAGACCCCACTCGAACGGTGCGTCCACGAGGTTGGCGCTGGAGCCGAGGAAGGCCGAGGTGGCACCCACCTGCCCGCCCCAGAAGTCCACCTGCTGACCCGGCAGCGGCATGGAGCCGTCATCGAAGGTCATGCCGTGGAACACCTGCATGGCCTCGATCATCTCAGGCGAGTCCATGGTGCAGCTCGTGGCGGTGTCGTCCCACGGCGAGGCGCCGTAGGCGAACATGTACGGCAGCAGCCGGGTCCAGTTCTTGAAGTCGAAGTCGTTGAGGACGTAGGACGGGGTCCCCAGCGCCTCGTGCAGCTGCTTCGACGTCTCGCGGAAGGCGTCCCAGGTCCAGTTCCCCTCGGCGATCAGCTGGCCGGGGTCCTTGACGCCTGCCTGGGCGTACAGATCCTTGTTGTAGTACATGACCAGCGGGCCGGTGGAGAACGGGATGCCGTAGACGGCGTCACCGTCCACCCACCGCTCCAGCAGGGCCGGGATGAAGTCCGCGAAATCGAAGTCCGGCGTCGCGTCGATGACGGGCTTCAGGTCGATGAGCGCGCCGGCCTGGCGGTACTGGAGGCTGGCCTCCACCGGCAGCCAGCTGACGTCCGGCGGGTCACCCGCCGCGATCTGGGTCGTGAACAGGGTGTCGAGCTCCGCCAGGTTGAAGCTCTCGATGGTCACGCCGGAGACCGTGGGGCTGGCTGCTGCGAACTCGGCACCAAGCTGCTCGAACAGCTCGACATGCGCCGGGTTCGCCGACCAGATCGTCATCCGCAGGTCGACTTCGTCTTGCGCTCCGACGGGAGCGGCGATCGTGCACAGTGCCGCGCTCAACGCGACGCTGAGCCACACGCGGGGCCTAGTACGCACAGTCCTCCTCCGAGCTAGGTGAGCGAGGTGCATCGGGCATGTTGCGCCGACGCTCGCCGTTGGTATAACGTGTTACCGCATCGCTGTCAACTTCGGTCGATGGACGACGAGTTCCGCCGTGCAAGGTCCTGATCGTCGTGGTCCGACATCGACTAAATCGGTTTACTTGGAGGTCAGATGGACAGGGTCCTCACCGTCGACCGGCAGCTCGAGCGGTTCGCCCCGCTCGGTCGGGTCATGACCTTCGACGATTTCGATCGCGGCTTCTGCGGCTGGATGGACCTCACACCCAACTTCGTCTATGACGATTACGAGTCCTTCCACAGCGTCGTCGACCTCACGAGCTGGGCACCGTGCATGCTCAGCTCGGCCCCGATGCGCTTCGCCGCCTCCCACGGCTCGATGGAGGGCACGTACTCGCTGAAGCTCACCACGGCACCCAGGGCCGCGGCCCACACGGAGCCACCAGCGCCCGGCAGCATGGGGGTCGCGGTCAAGCGCCTGTCGCGGTTCGGGAACCCCAGCACCATCCAGATCGAGACCTGGTACGCCTACACGCCGTCCCAGGACCGGGTCGGACTGGGCGAGGAGGACATCCGGGCGTTCGGCTTCTACTTCGACATCCAGGATCGTGAGTACCGCTACATGCCAGGCGTCCGCTACGTGAACTCCCTCGGTGGCCGGCTCGTCAAGCGCTGGCAGTACTGGAAGGTGGACGAGGGGGTCTCGCCCACGCAGTGGAGCTTCGGGGTCGACGGCGCCTGGTGCCAGCCGGGCGTCGACAACCTGTGGTACGGCCGACGGTACGAGGACGGCTCGGCGGACGGCTATCAGTGGGTGCCTGATGGCGAGCAGGACCTCCTCTACAACGAGAGCCCGGACAAGCTCAACTGGCTGTATCTTCGTCTGACCGTCGATGTCGCGAAGCGGGAGTACATCGAGCTGCAGAGCATGGACCGGGTCTTCGATCTGCGAGGCATCCAGCCCACGCTCGCGCCCCGATATCGATCGATCGACGACCTGATCAACCCGATCTTCTATGTCGAGACCGACACCGATCGCTCGGTGCACCTGTTCCTCGACTCCGTCCTCTACTCCACGGAGTAGCCGACATGCGGAACACCCACACGTCGGTCCTCGCCCGCCGGGTGCGCATCGATGCTGACTTCGCGACGCTGCCGTACGAGGCGGGCTGGGCATCGGAGGCGATCTTCTTCACCCAGGTCGAGGGCGACCATCCGGAGCTCCGGATCACCACCGAGATCTCACCGGACGGGATCCATTGGATCGAGCGCGGTGAGCCACAGGTGCTGTCGGAGACGAGCACGCTCTCGGCCAACACCCTCACCATCTTCGGCAGCTGGATCAGGCTGGTGATCCGGGGTGCCACGCCGGAGCGACCGGCGCGCATCCTCGTCCATCTGTCGATCAAGGGATAGCGCCCGTGCCATCGGCACGAGGTGTCAGACTGCACGGATGACCGCGACCGGACGAGGGGTTCCTGGCGAGCGGCGGAGGGCGCCACGACTCGCGGATGTAGCGAGGATGGCCGGCGTCTCGACCGCCGTGGTGTCGCGGATCGTCAACCAGGACCCCACGCTGCGCGTCCGGGCCACGACGCGCGAGGCCGTCGAATCGGCCATCGCCATGCTCGACTACACGCCGCACTCGTCCGCCCGCGCCCTGCGGAAGGCGCAGACCGGGCTGCTCGGGTTCGCGCTGCACAGCGTCAACGACCCCATCTACGCCGAGATGGTCGACAAGGCGCAGGCCGAGGCCGATCGACGCAACTACTCGGTGATCCTGATGAACATCGGCGAGCTCGCCGATCGACGTGAGGCGTTCCGCGAGATCGTCCTGGGGCATCGAGTGGACGGGCTGCTGATCCACGGCGGCCACGGCGTCGACGAATCGGGCCTTCGTGAGCTCGCGCGCGGCCTGCCCTCGGTGATGTTCAGCGCCGAGCCGGACGCGGGTCTGCGCACCATCCGGTTCGATGACGCCACCGCCTCCGAACGCGCGACCGAGCATCTCATCGACCTCGGCCACGAGGCGATCGTGTACCTGGGCGACACCGGGCCCACCTCGCAGCGCCGATACGAGGGCTACCGGGCCGTCATGACCCGGGCGGGTCTGCCCTCCTATCCGCTCGTCGCGTCCGGGCTCTCCCCGGATGAGAGCCACGAGACGACCGTGCACCTGCTGCGATCGGGGATCCCGGTCACGGCGTTCGTCGTGGTGTCCACGACCGCGGCGCTCGGCGTGCACTCGGGCATCATCGCGGCGGGTCGCCGGATCCCCGACGACATCTCGCTCATCAGCGTGCACGACGTCTGGTTCGCGCGTCACCTCAATCCACCGCTCTCCGCCGTCTCGCTACCCGTGGGCCACCTGGGGGCGGTCGCCGTCTCCATCCTGATCGACCAGATCACGGCGCCCAGCGACGGCGACACGATCATCACCGATCCGGCCCCCCAGGTCGTGCCACGACGATCCACGGCGCCGCCGCCCCGCCGAGGCTGACGTCCACACGGATCACGGCGTTCACATTCCGCTAACGTAGATCCATCCGCCGAGCCGTCCGATGGCGGGGACCTGAGGTGGTGGTGCCGGAGTCGTTCACGGTCGGTCTGCTCATCGTCGTCGTGCTCGCCGTGATCTTCGACTACATCAACGGCTTCCACGACACCGCGAACGCGATCGCCACCTCCGTCGCCACCCGCGCACTGCGGCCGCAGGTCGCGGTGGCCATGGCGGCCGCCTTCAACTTCATCGGCGCGTTCGCCGGCACCGCCGTGGCGACGACCATCGGCAAGGGCCTCGTGGACGAGCAGACGACGACCCAGGCGATCGTGGCCGCCGCGCTCATCGGCGCGATCACCTGGAACCTGATGACCTGGTGGTGGTCGTTGCCCAGCTCGTCCAGCCACGCGCTCATCGGTGGGCTGCTCGGCGCCACCATCATCGCGGCAGGCACCGGCGCCCTGCGCATGGACGGCATCGTGGACAAGGTGCTCATCCCCATGGTCACCTCGCCCATCGTGGGGTTCGTGGGGGCGCTGCTGCTCATGGTGCTGCTCGCGTGGATCTTCAAGGGCGCGCCACGAAAACCGATGGCCCGCCTGTTCCGTCGCCTCCAGGTGCTGTCGGCCGGGTACATGGCGTTCGCCCATGGCTCGAACGACGCCCAGAAGACGATGGGCATCATCACGCTCGCCCTCTTCTCCGCGGGTGCCATCGGCTCCATCGAGGTGCCCACGTGGGTGATCGTCGTCGCCGCGACGGCGCTGTCGCTGGGGACGGCGGTCGGCGGCTGGCGGATCATGCGCACGATGGGTCATCGGGTGGCCGAGCTGGAGCCGGTGCACGGTTTCGCGGCGGAGGCGACGGCGGCGACCGTCCTCGTGGGCACGGCCCACTTCGGGATGCCCGTGTCCACGACCCACGTGATCTCCAGCGCCATCATGGGCGTCGGCACCAGCCAGGGCCTGCGCGCCGTGCGCTGGGGTGTCGCCCGCAACATCCTCGTCGCGTGGGTGCTGACCATCCCCGCGGCGGCCCTCATCGCGGCCTCGTCGTGGGTCGTCATCCACAGCCTGGACCTCGTCCACTAGACCCGCAGGGAGAGACGTCATGTCCCCGCTTCGACTGATGCCCCGCGACGAGCGGTTCACGGACCTGTTCATCGCCGACGGCGAGAACCTCGCGGCGGCGGCGGACGCCCTCCTCGCGATGGTCACCGAGTACGACGACCTGGACACCCGCGTCGCTCGCATCCGGGAGCTGGAGCACGAGGGTGACCGGATCGGTGATGAGCTGGTCGACCGGCTGGAGCGGGCGTTCATCACGCCCTTCGACCGGGAGGACATCCACGAGCTCTCCTCGAGGCTCGATGACGTCGTGGACCGGATCCAGGAGATCGCGGAGACGTTCCTGCTGTACCACGTGCAGCAGCCGACGCCCGAGGCGAAGGTCCTCGCGGGCCTGCTCGCCCAGCAGGGCAGACACCTGGTGGAGGCGCTCCGCCGGACCGAGTCGCTCAAGGACCTCGATGCACCCCTGCGTGCGGTGCACGACCTGGAGAACCAGGCCGACCGCGAGTCACGCGCCGCGATCGCGTCGCTGTTCCAGGACGGCGCCGACGCGCTCGAGGTCATCAAGTGGCGGGACATCTATCGGTCGCTGGAGGAGGCGATCGATGCTGCCGAGGACGCGGCCGAGGTCGTGGAGCGGATGGTCCACAAGGCCACCTGACCCCACCGGACCCGTCTCCGGATACCCGACAGGTACCCGTCCGGCTGGTCCCACCGGCGGGTCGCGGTCGACCGACCGGGCCGCCACCATCCGCGCATGGTCCGGACACCCCCTCGCCCACTGCCCCGCGCGGCCATCGGTCTGGCACTCGCCGCGAGCGTCGTGATCGGCGGCGCCACGCCGGTCGCGGCTGCCGCCGTGCGCATCCCCGGCGCACCGAGCTGCACCGTGTTCCCGTCGACCAACGTCTGGAACAAGCGGGTGGACACGCTCCCGGTCCGCGCCGATTCCGCGACGCTCACGGCGTCGATCGGCCTGGGCGCACATCTCCACCCGGACTTCGGGTCGTACAGCGGCTATGGCATCCCGTGGAACATCGTCAAGTCATCCACGAAGCGCTCGAAGGTCTCGTTCCGCTGGGCCAGCGAGTCCGATCGGGTCAAGTACCCCATCCCGGCGTCACCCAGGATCGAGGGTGGCAGCGACAAGCACATGCTCATGCTGGACAAGGACTCCTGCACGCTCTACGAGCTGTACCGCGTGCGCAAGGTCGACGGGAAGTGGAAAGCCGACTCGGGCGCGGTCTGGAAGCTGCGTTCCAACAAGCTGCGGCCCAAGGGCTGGACGAGCGCGGATGCAGCGGGCCTGCCGATCCTGCCTGGTCTCGTGCGCTACGACGAGGTCAAGGCCGGTGCCATCCGGCACGCGCTCCGGTTCACGGCGCCACGCACCCGGACCGGGTTCATCTACCCCGCGCGTCACCAGGCCGGCTCATCCGGGTCGAGCACGCTGCCACCCATGGGTCTCCGGGTCCGACTCAAGGCGTCGGTCGACATCAGCGGCTATCCGCGGGATGCGCGGATCCTGCTGACCGCGCTCAAGCGCTACGGCATGATCCTCGCCGACAACGGGTCACCGTGGTACGTGACGGGCGCTCCCGACCCGCGCTGGGACGACGACGCGATGCACACGCTCCACGGCATCAAGGGGTCCGACTTCGAGGTCGTCGACACGAGCCAGCTGCGCAACGGCTGACGGCCGCGAACGCAAGCGAGGGAGCGCCAGGCCGCAACGCGGCATCGGCCCCCATGGATGCAGACCGGCAGCCGGCGGCGCGGGCGGTCGAGGCCAAGGCGCGGTCGAGCACCCGGAGCGAGCGTGCACCCGCACGTGAGCGAGGGAGCGCAGGCCGCAACGCCGGCATCGGCCGCCCGAGCCGCCGGCGTCTACGTGTCGTCGAGGCGAAGGACATACCCCACACCACGGACGGTCTGGAGGAACCGGGGCGAGCCCGGATCCGTCTCGATGTGGCCGCGCAGCCAGTGGACGTGGACATCCACGGTCCGGGTCTCGCCCGCGTAGTCATAGCCCCAGACCTGCTCCAGGAGCTGGTCCCGCGTGAACACCTGGCCGGGGTGCCGAAGCAGGAAGGCGAGCAGCTCGAATGCCTTGGGCTTGACGGGGATGGGCCGGCCATCGCGAAGCAATCGATGGCCTGCCAGGTCCACCATCACCGGACCCAGGGCGATCGGGGCAGGCACCGACGACGCAGGGGACGTCGGGGTGCTGGCCGTCTGACGCCGGAGATGCGCCCGGACCCGCGCCTGGAGCTCCCGGAGGCTGAACGGCTTCGTGACGTAGTCGTCCGCGCCGACCTCCAGGCCGACCACCTTGTCCACCTCCGAGTCCCGGGCGGTGAGCATGATGATGGGCACCGCCGACTCGCGTCGCAGGATGCGACAGACCTCCATGCCCGAGAGCACCGGCAGCATCAGGTCGAGCAGGACCAAGTCCGGCTGCTCGTCCCGGAAGCGCTGGAGCGCCTCCCGGCCATCCGCGGCGGTGACGACCCGCAGGCCATCCGCCTCGAGGGCCTCCGCGACCGTATCGCGGATGATCTGCTCGTCATCCACCAGGAGCACGGTGCGGTCGTCCACGTCCGCAGGCTACGCGTCCCCTGTTAACGGCGTGTTGCGGTCCAGCAGGGGGTCAACGAGCTGCGGCGAGCGCGGCATCGATGGCACGCTGGCGTGCCGCACGCGCGAGGTCGCGGTCCTGGATCCACCACTCGGTGAAGCTCGTGGCGGCACCAGCGTCATCGAACGTGACCAGGTACACGTTCCAGTACTCGTCCCGGAGCGTGCCCGCCGCATCGAAGTACCGGGTCCAGCCGCGCGCCACGTGCTGCGCACCGTCGATGGCGAGCACCTCGTAGCGGGCGTCATAGGTCCCCGGGTCGTCACGCGACCCCAGCCAGTCCGCCACCACCGCGTCCCGCCCCGTGATCGGCTCGTCCTTGGGGTGGTACCGGTACGCGACCTCGGCGGCGAAGAGCGCACCGATGGCAGCCGGGTCGTAGCTCTTCCAGGCGACCACATAGCGGTCGAGCCAGTCCTGGAACGCGGCGTGATCGAGGGTCATGGTGCGAGGCTCCTGTCTGCAAGGTGCCCATGGTGCGCCAGTCCCTGGACAGGTCCTGTCAGGTTCCCGACGTCGCTGGATCGAGGATGAGCCGCGCGCCATCGAGGCGCTCGAGGGTCCGGGCGTAGCCAAGCGCCACCATGGTGTCGAACAAGGGCGGCGTAGCGGTCCGGCCGGTGAGGGCCACCCGGATCGCCATGAACAGGTCGCCTGCCTTCCAGCCACGTGTCTCGGCGAGCGCTCGCAGCGGCGGCTCCAGCTCCTCGGCCTCGAACACCGTCTCCCCGGTCGCGGCGATGATCCGGCGTGCCTCGGTGAGCGCATCGATCGTCGTGGCCGCATCCCAGCGCTTCGGCACCAGCAGCGTCGGCTCGATCGAGAGGTGGTCGAGGAACAGGAAGTCCACCAGCGGTCCCATCGCGTCGAGCCGGGGCAATCGTTCGCGGACGAGCGGCACGAGCGGCAGCAGGTCGTCGGCCGTGGGCAGCGAGGAGTCGGTCTCCGCATCCACCAGGGACGCGCGGAGGAATGGCAGGCTGCGCTCCACGAGCTCGACGTCGCTCAGGCGCCGGATCCACTGGCCGTTGAGCCAGTCGAGCCGCTCCCGGTCGAAGATCGCGCCGCCCTGCTGGACCCGGGACAGGTCGAACCGCTCGACGAGGTCATCGAACGAGAACAGCTCGTCGTCCGTGCCCGAGGACCAGCCGAGCAACGCCAGGTGGTTGATGAGCGCCTCGCGGATGTAGCCCTGGTCGATGTAGTCCGCGACCGCGGTCTGGCTCTTGCGCTTGCTCATCTTGGTCCGGTCCGGGTTGAGGATGAGCGGCAGGTGCGCGAATGCGGGCACCTCGGCACCGAGCGCCCGGAACAGCAGGATGTGCTTGGGCGTGTTGGACAGATGGTCCTCGCCCCGGATGACGTGGCTGATCCCCATGGTCGCGTCGTCGACACACACCGTGAAGTGGTAGAGCGGCGTGCCATCCGAGCGGACGATGACCAGGTCGCCACCGAGCGCGCTCGTGTCGATGGACACATCACCGCGGACCAGGTCGTGGAACCCCACCCGCCCGGCGGGGATCCGGAAGCGGATGACCGGCGCCGGGTGCTCGGCCCGTCGCTGGGCGCGCTGCTCGGCGGTCAGGTGCGCGCATCGACCGATGTATCGGGGCGGCTGACCCGCGGCCTCCTGGCTGGCCCGGTCCGCGGCCAGCTGCTCGGTGGAGCAGAAGCATTCGTATGCCTGGTCCCGGGACAGGAGCCCCTCCACGGCCGCTCGATAGCTCTCCAGCCGCGCCATCTGGCGATACGGGCCGAACGGCCCACGCTCCGCCAGCTCGCCCATGGCCGGCCCCTCGTCCCAGTCGATGCCCAGCCAGTGGAGGCCGGACAGGATGTCGGCCTCGTAGGCAGCGGTGGAGCGGGCGACGTCCGTGTCCTCGAGCCGAAGGATGAATGTGCCACCCTCGTGACGCGCGAACAGGAGGTTGAACAGCGCCGTGCGCGCCGTCCCGATATGGAGCGGGCCGGTCGGGCTGGGAGCGATGCGGCAGCGGACGGTCATGCGCGCCAGTGTGCCAGAGCCGTCGGCCTGACCGGAGCCATCGACCGGGCCCGGGCCACGGCCCTTCCGCGACCACCCACGTGAGGGCGCGGACGCTACGCCGCCAGGTGTCGCCAGACGCTGGGCGCCGTGCCCACCCGCTGCTTGAACGCGCGGCTGAACGCCGATTCGGACTGGTAGCCGACGTGCGTCGCGATCTCGGCGAGGCCCATCGTGGTCGTGCGCAGCAAGCGGGCCGCGACCTGCATCCGCCAGCTGGCGAGATACGTCATGGGCGGCATGCCCACGAAGTCCGCGAAGCGCTCCGCGAACGATGAGCGGGACATCAGGATCTCCCCCGCGAGCCGGTCGAGCGTCCACGGCTCGGCGTACCGTCCGTGGACCTCCGAATCGGCACGCACCCGGCGGGCGATCGCCTCCGGTGGCGGGCTCTCCGTGACGAACGGCGGATGGGCATCGATGTCGAAGAACACGGCACCGCTCAGCCGGACCGCGAGCAGCACGTCGGAGAGGACGTCCACGAGACACCTCCGGACGCGGGGAGCGCGTGCCACTCGTGATACCGGCGGTATCGCACCGATCCGGACGAACGGACATGGATGGCGGCGGCACGGTCATTCCATGCGGTCCACCGGGCTCCTAGCGTCTCCAGGGGACATCTTTCCATCGAGACCGACGGAGGGCAAGCATGCAGACCGATATCGAGACCCCGACGGCAGCCTCGACCGCCGACGCGGTGACCGAGACACTCGCGGGCCAGGTCCGTGGCCACATCATCGGACCCGGGCACGAGGGGTATGACGCCGCGCGGCGGGTCTACAACGGCGCGATCGATCGACGGCCACGCGCGATCGTCCGGGTCGCGGACGTGGCCGACGTCATCGCATGCGTCGATGCGGCCCGTGGGTCCGGGATCCCGCTCGCGATCCGGGGCGGCGGTCATCACGGCGCCGGCTTCGGTACCTGGGACGACGCGCTCGTCATCGACTTCGCGGGTCTCCGGTCGACCACCGTGGACCCGGTCGCACGCACGGTCCGGGCGGATGCCGGCTGCACCTGGGGGGACGTGGACCACGCGACCGGCGCGTTCGGCCTGGCGACGCCATCGGGCTTCGTGTCCACGACGGGCGTGGCCGGGCTCACGCTCGGGGGCGGCTCCGGCTATCTCTCACGTCACCACGGCATGACCGTCGACAACCTGCTCGCCGCGGATGTGGTCCTCGCGGATGGGCGATTCGTGACCGCGAGCGAGGAGCACCATCCCGACCTGTTCTGGGCGCTGCGTGGCGGTGGTGGCAACTTCGGCGTCGTCACCTCGTTCACCTTCCGGTGCCATCCGGTCGGTGACCGGGGCGTGATCATCGGCGGGCCGGTGCTGTATGACATCGCGGACACCGAGGAGGTCTTCCGCTGGTATCGCGACCTGCTGCCGGGTCTGCCCGACGAGCTGAACGGCTGGATCGGCGTGCTCGAGGTGCCATCGACCGCGCCGTTCCCGGAGGCGCTCTGGGCGCGCAAGGTGTGCGGCATCGTGTGGTGCTACTCCGGGCCCCACGAGGCGGCCGACGAGGTCCTTGCGCCGGTGCGGGGTTTCGGCGCGCCCGTCCTGATGGGCATCGCGCCGATGCCCTATCGGGTCCTCCAGTCCGCCTTCGACGGCCTGCTGCCGGCGGGCCTCCAGTGGTCGTGGCGGGCCGACATCTTCGAGCGCATCACCGACGAGGCGATCGCGGTGCATCGACGGTACGGCGAGCGCATCCCGACCCCGCTCTCGACGATGCACCTGTACCCCATCAGCGGCGCCGCGGCGCGCGTACCGGGCGGTGCCACGGCGTTCCCCTTCCGGAACGGCGGCTGGAACGGTGTCATCGCGGGGATCGACCCGGACCCGGCCAACCTGCCCCGGATCGCCGAGTGGGCACGCAACTACTGGGAGGAGCTCCACCCCAGCTCCGTGGGTGGCGGCTACGTGAACATGATGATGGACGAGGGCAACGACCGGGTGCGGGCGGCGTACCAGGGCAACTACCAGCGCCTGGTCGAGGTCAAGCGCCGCTATGATCCGGGCGACCTGTTCCGCATCAACCAGCACATCCCGCCGGGTGCCGCCGATGGACGCACGGCAGCGTCATGATGCGAGTGTCGTCGGCGACCGCCGGTCACCCCCCGAGGAGCCGACGCAGGCGCGCCAGCATGCCCGACGGCCGAGGGGCTGGCGCGCCCGATGCCGGGCTCGGAGCAGGCCCCCGCGTCATGGGTCCCGGTGTCGCCGGAGGGCGGGGCCGTGTCGACGCGCCCGCGGCCTGGCTCCGACGCAGCTCCTCCTCCGCGACCCGTCGCGCCTCCGCGCCGGTCACGACCTGGGTGCCGCGATACACGAACTGGCCACCCCGGGGCAGGTCCTCGTCCGCCTTCCGGAAGTAGCGGCGTGCCGCGCTCGACCACGCCGTGCCGCTCGAGCGCGAGTAGACATCCGCGCCGGGCGGCATCGGTGCGCCAGGCCCGGGTCCCGCAGGACCGGGTGCGCCCGCGGGTGGTACGGCCGGACCCGGGCGCGGGCCACCCGGTGGCGACGCGGGCCCCGGACCCGCGGAGGTCGGGCCACCCGGCCCACGCGGCTGGAAGTCCTCCCACCATGGCACCCCGGCTGCGCTCCAGGTGTACGTGCCACCAGGCGCGGACGGTGCCGGGCCCGTGCCCTGCGGCCCCGCCGCCGGTCCTCGGGTGCCAGGACCGTGGGGCGTGCCGCGCCCGGAGGTGGTGCCGCGGCTGGAGCGTGCGGTGGCATCGGTGACATCCGGCCGAGGCGGCGTACCGCGTCGGGAGCGTGCCATCGGCGGGCCCTGTGTCGCCGGGCCTGCCGCACGGACCGGACCGGGCGCGTGACGAGCATCCCACTCGCGGCGGCGCAACGGGTCGCTCAGCAGGAGGTACGCCTCCTGGATGGCCAGGAACCGCTCCCGCTCGCCGGAGGACGCGTCGGGGTGGAACCGCTTGGCGAGGCGGCGGTGGGCTGCCTTGATCTGCTCGCCGGAGGCGCCCCGGGGGACGCCCAGCTCTCGATACGGGTCCCTGGCCGGACGCATACCGCTCACGGGGCGGAACGCTATCCCAGCTCCGATATCGGTGCCAGCGAGAACCCTGCCTGCGTGTGCGCGATCACCTCGCCGGACGGCGAGCGCGTCTCCGGTCGATGCTGGAGCGACAGCACGCGGCGCGCTCGACCATCGAGGACATCGAGCTGGTCGAGCGCCTCCACGGTGACCGCCCGGTTCGCACGCGCGTGCCCGTCGCCATCGTCGATGCGGACCGCGAGACCAGCGGCCGGTCGACCGCTGCCACGTCCCCCCGGCAGGATGCCCACGCCCCGAAGCCCTTCGGCCCCGCCCTTCGAGACCAGCGTGCGGGGGAACGTCTGCATCAGCAGCGTGTCGAGGGCACCGTCCGTGCCCGCGACCATGTCGGGGGCCGCCATCATCGCGTCGCGGATCCGGGCCAGGGGCGCCACGAGATCCGCCTGCGTGGCATCCGCGACCCCGGCCGGGTCGGCGAGCAGCGTGAAGGCTCTCGCCACGTCCACGAGCGGGAACACGTACGTCGCCAGGCCGCAGTCGTCGACCGCGGTGCGCAGATCGCCGGGTCGTGTGCCGAAGGCGCGCGCCACGACCTCCCGGACCGCGACCTGGCTGGGATGCTCGGGTCGGTCGTAGTCCTCGACGGTCCACTCGGAATGCCGACTCAGCAGGATGCTCGCCGCGTGGAAGCCGGAGCACTGGTGACGGATGGGTCCGGGCGCCTCGCCATCGCGAGCCAGCCGGGCGGCCGTCCGCCGGTCCGAGGGCATCTGGGTGCCGCAGCGCAGGAAGGTCTGGCTCAGACCGGCGCGCCGGAACACCGACTGGAGCGTCCGGACATGGCGGTCCTCCCCGGTGTGGGATGCGGCCATCACGGCCAGCTCCTCGTTCGACAGTCGGAGCTCGTCCGCGGCACCGGAGACGATGAGCGCGACGAGCGCGAACGGCTTGACGGCTGACCGGAGCGTCACCTCCACCGAGGGATCGCCGATGGCTCGCTCGATGGCGCCATCCGCGCCGACCTGGACCACGTGGCCCCGGTGGCGACTCTCCACGACGTCCCCACGGCGGACCTCGGCGAGCACGGGGGGTGCCGCATTCCGGGGATATCGCGACCCCGTCGTGGTGGATCGGCGGGTGGCGCGCGCAGCCGCGGCGCCAGCGGGTCTGGGCATGCCGGGATGGTAGCGGTCGACGGCCGTCCGGTCGCCCCCCGAGCGGATCGCTCCCTGCGCGAAGCGGTCAGTCATCGCGCGGGACCGATCGGCCGCGGCGTCGGTGTAGCATGCGCGCCGTGTCCGCCCACGCCGACTTCCCGACCCTCCACGTCTCGAACCACCCCGCGGTCCTCCACAAGCTGGCGCTGCTGCGCGACGAGACCACCGAGCACAAGAAGTTCCGGGAGCTCGTCCGCGAGATCAGCTGGCTCGTGGGCTACGAGGCCCTCGCGGATGCCCGCCTGAGCCCGGTCCCGGTGCAGACCCCCATCGAACTGACGGAGGGTGCCCGACTCGCCGATCGCATCGGCCTCGTGCCCATCCTGCGCGCGGGCCTGGGCATGGTGGATGCGATGCTCGAGCTGATGCCGACGGCGCAGGTCTGGCACCTCGGCCTGTTCCGTGACGAGCGGACGCTGCGCCCGGTCGAGTACTACAACAAGCTGCCGGACCACTCCACGGTGGACCTGTGCCTCATCCTCGACCCGATGCTCGCCACGGGTGGCTCGGCCACGGCCGCCATCGAGGTGCTCAAGGAATGGGGCGCCACGCGGATCAAGCTCATCAACCTCATCGCGGCACCGGAGGGGGTCCGGGCGGTCGCGTCAGCGCATCCCGATGTCGCGATCCACACCGCGGCGCTGGACCGGCAGCTGAACGAGCGGGGCTACATCATGCCCGGGCTCGGCGACGCGGGCGACCGCCAGTTCGGCACCGGCGTCGGCTGACCGGGCCGCAGCAGGGCTGGCCGGTCCGGATCGCCGCCCGCCGCCCGCCTCGCGGCCGATCAGGGCTTCGTCTTCGAGACGACCGGGCTGTAGCCGGAAAGCGCGCCATTCGAGACGCGCTTCACCGCGGACCGGAACCGGTACGTCCCGGACTTCGACCCCGTGAAGCGCACCGAGGTGCTGCTCGTGGTGCTGATGGTCTGCCACGTGCTCGAGCCCGGCTTCTGCACCTGGACCCGGTTCCTGTAGCCGGACACGCTGCCGCTCGCGACGGTGATGCGGAAGGTGCTCCCATCCCGCTTCACCTGGATGGGGACCTTGACCGTCCCGCGCATGTCGGGATGCAGTCGACACAGGTAGCCGAATCGACCGGCCTGTCGGAAGCGGTACTCGAAGCGCTCGCCCGTGGACATCCCACCCGCACCGCCAGGGCTGGAGAAGTAGCCCGAGAGGGCGGAGCGGACATCGTGGTCGAGCACGCTGACATTGCGCCACCGGACCGTCTCGCCGCGTGCGACCTTGATCGTTGCTGGTGCGAACGAACCATTCTCGATACGGACCTGCACGGGGCCGGCCGCGGACACCATCGCCGGCGCCAGGGCCATGCACGCCGCAGCCAGCAGGGCACCGGACAGCCGAGCGAGACGAGGGCGCGTGGACATCGTGACCTCCGATGGGACCGAGGTGCGGCCACGACACGATACCCCACGTGCAGGACATACCCACGCGGCGAAGGCACCATAGCGGCACCAGCAGGAGGATCGCCCATGTCCATGCCCTCGCATGCGAGCCGCGCCGTCCGCACGCTCACCGCCCTCGGCGCCATGGTCGCGCTGGTCGGCCTGCCGGCGACCGCCGCCGAACCATCCGCGACCCCGACGTCGGGCGCGGACGTCCGCCACATCCTCATCGAGGACACACGCATCGTCTCGATGTCCCCGGACGGCAGCGCCATCGTGGCACTCCGGCCGGCCGTCGGCTTCCGACGCGGCGAGCTGTGCGTGTTCGAGACCGACACCCTCCGACAGCGCAGCTGCGCCGACCTCTCGGGTCTCGGCGCCGGTATCCGTCTGGCGAGCATCATCTGGTCGCCCGACGGCGCTCACATCGCGTTCGTCGAGGAGGCGTTCCAGCTGTTCATCGACGGCGACCTGTGGCTCATGGACACGGCCACGGGCACGCTCACCAACCTCGATGACGACGGGTTCGAGGGCAGGATGGGCATCGGCGAGCAGGCGCCGACGGAGCCCATCACCCTGCCGGCAGCGCCCGTGTTCACGCCGGACGGCAGCGCGGTGGTGTACTCCCGCTCGTACTGGTCCGCGGACCTCCGCGCCAACGACCTCGCCGTGGTCCCCGTCACGGGCGGGCCCGCGGAACGCATCGTGCTGGTGGACGCACAGGCTCCGGGCGTCGTGTTCGAGGGGATCGTGGTCTCCCCGGACGGCGCCACCGTCTACTTCTCGCGCAGCGCACCAGGTCCGGGCGACCGCGCCAACGGCATCTGGAGCGTGCGTCTCGATGGCTCGTGGCTCCGCCAGGTCGCGGGAGCCACGGACCCAGGGCTCGGTGAGCCGTACGTGCAGTCGGTGTCCGCGGATGGCACGACGTTGCTCGCGTGGTATCCGCGGGCGGTCCGGAGCTCGCTCGACGGTGACGTCCTGGCGCTCATCGATGTCGGCAGCGGGTCGGTGACATCCCTCGGCAGCGACGAGCCAGCGCCCGCGACGGTCCAGATGGCCGCGCTCTCGCCGACCGACGACCGGGTGCTCCTGGTCACCCGGCGGACGACCCCGGACCACCAGGTGTGGCTGCTGGACCCGGCGAGCGGCAGCCGGGAGCCGGTCGTCCCGGACGGCCTGTTCGAGGCAGGGCCGCCCGACTGGTCGATCATCCCCACCTGGGCGACCGATGGGCGGGTGCTCGTCCCCGGTGGCGCCGCACTCTCGGAGGCGAGCCTCCTGACGATCGGGGAATGACCCGACGGCCGCGGGGAGCGACCCTGCCGCGAGCTGTCGGATCCGTGACCCGCGCTCACCCCTGACACGTCGAAGGGGCCGGCCCATCCGGACCGGCCCCTTCCAGCACGATCGTGCCATCCGCGGCGCCCCGGAAGGACGCCGCGGGATGACGGCTACTCGCCGCCGGGGGTCACCTCGACGGTGCCCTTGACGAAGTCCGCGCCGATGACGTCGCCCTCGACCTGGGCACGCGCCGCATCGGCGAGGTCGGTACGGAACGCACCGTCCGCCGGAGCGGCCGAGATGATGCCCGCGTCGAGCGAGATCTGGACCGTCTGGTCCCAGGTGGCGGCAGGCATCGAGCCGATGCCACCCTCCGAGGGCCAGATGAGCGGATTGACCTCGTTCATCATCCATGCCTGGTGGCCCGCACCAAGGGTCGAGCCCGCGTTCACCGTGTAGCCGATGCACGCGTCCGGATCGTCCCGGCACAGCTGCCAGCCCTGGAACGCACCGATGAGGAACCGGGTGGCGATGTCCTCGTTGCCCTCCTCCGCGAGCCACGCCTCACGGGCGAAGATCGCGTCCTGGAGCATCGCGGTCCCGACCTCGTTGTAGTCGATGACCACGAGATCCTCGGGCTGATAGAGCGCACCCGTCTCGGGGTTGGTCGCCTCGAGCACCTGCGCATACTCGTTGTAGATCATCGCCTCCGAGACGTCGATCTCGCGGTTGAGCAGGAGCGCCATGTTGAAGTCCTGGATGACCTTCTCGTAGTCGGTCCCCTGCTCCAGGCCGGCGGCCTTCGCCGCGGCGACGACCTCGTACTCGTTGCCGAAGTCCCAGACGCCGATCTTCTTGCCGGCGAAGTCCGCGGGCCCGGTGATGCCCGAGTCCGCCCACGCGACCGATCGGGTGCCCGAGCGCTGGAACACCTGCGCGATGTTCACGAGATCCGACTGGTCCGCGTCGCGGACCTCGAGGACCTTGGGCACCCAGCTGATGGTGAACTCCGGACCGGACGGGTCCGAGCCCACGACCTGCGGGATGACATCCGGGCCGCCGTCGATGATCTCGACGTCGAGGCCCTGGGCGGCCCAGAAGCCCGCGTCACGTGCCGCGAAGTAGCCCGCGAACTGTGCCTGCGGCGCCCACTGGAGCTGGAGCCGGACCGGGGTCGGGGCATCCTGGGCGCCCACGCCGATCGCTGAAACGAGCACCAGGCTGCCCGCGATGACGGGTGCCAGGGCCTTGTGTGTGGTCCTCATGCGCGCTCCTCGACTGCTCCGGGCACGGGGACCCGGGCTCCTCTGCCGGGACACTCCTCCGGTGTCCCTGTCACACGGTGTGGCGCACGATACCGCACCCTGACGATCACGCGAACCCCGATCCGAGTGGCGGATCGGTGACCGACCGCGCTGACGCCGCCTCAGGCCCGGAAGGACGGGCTCCAGGGGATGATGAGGCGCTCCGCGATGACCACGATGAGATACGCTCCGAGGGCGCCCAGGGCACCGATGATGATGCCCGCCCACGCGACATCGAACCTGCCGGAGCTCATCGACGTGAGCACGACACGACCGATGACGGCCGAGGTACCACCGAAGTACTCCGCAACGATGGCACCGATGAACGCGAGCGTGGCGGCCACCTTGAGCGCCGTGAACAGGAACGGCAGCATGTTCGGCACGCGCACCTTGCGCAGCACCTCGGTCGGGCTCGAGGCATATGACCGCATCAGCTCCAGCTGGGCGGGCTGCACCTCCACGAGCCCCCGGATCACGTTGATGACCACGGGGAAGAACACGAGCAGCGCCGCCATCATCATCTTGGACAATGGATTGAGCACACCGAACCAGTTGCCGATGATGGGTGCGATGGCGATGAGCGGGATGGTGCTGGCACCCACGGCGAGCGGCACGAGGATGTCCCGGGCGACCGCCCAGCGCGCGGTCGCGAAGCCGATGACGATGCCCGCCACGGAGCCGATGAGCAGGCCGCCGAGTGCCTCGGTGAACGTGGCGATGGCCGACCGCGTCAGCAGGTCCGATTCCCGACCCATCGCCGCCACGATGGCCGAGGGCGGCGGGATGACCCGCCGGCCCGTGCCCGCGGTGGCCAGCTCCCAGATCGCGATGGCGGCCAGGAACACGAGCACCGGTGGCACGAGCCGCATGAGCGATGAGCCGAGGTCACGTCGCGGTCGTCCGGCATCGCTCCCGGGTCGCGCCTCGGCGGCGACGGTCATCCGATGCCGCCTTCGGCGCGTGCCCGGGCCGCGGACGCACCGCCGCCGTGCTGGGCACGCAGCGCCTCACGGACCTGGGTGACCAGCTCGAAGTAGCGCTCGCTCTCGCGGGTCTCCTCCGTGCGTGGCTGGGGCAGGTCGATGTCGATGATCTCGCTGATGCGGCCCGGGCGCGGGCTCATGACCACGACCCGGGTGGACAGGAACACCGCCTCCGGGATGGAGTGGGTCACGAAGATGACCGTGGTGCCGGTGCGCGCCCAGACCTTGAGCACCTCCCCGTTGAGCCGCTCGCGGGTCATCTCGTCGAGCGCCCCGAACGGCTCGTCCATGAGCAGCAGCGCCGGCTCGAACACGAGCGCCCGCGCGATGGCGACGCGCTGCTGCATGCCACCCGAGAGCTGATGGGGGTGATGGCGCGTGAAGTCCGCGAGGCCCACCAGGTCGAGCATCTCGCGGACGCGTCGGTCGCGATCCGCGCCGGCGGCACCGGTCATGAGCTCGAGCGGCAGCCGGACGTTCGCCTCCACGGTCCGCCAGTCGAACAGCACGGGTGCCTGGAACACCATGCCGTAGTCGCGGTCGATGCGGGCCTGGTGGGCGGGCTTGCCGTTCACCTCCACCGTGCCCGCGGTCGGCTCGATGAGGTCGCCCACGATGCGCAGCAGCGTCGACTTGCCGCAGCCGGACGGCCCGATGAGCGACACGAACTCGCCCGTCCCGATGTCCAGCCCGATGTCCTCGAGCGCGACCGTGGAGGAGCCGCCCTTCACGGGGAACGACTTGTGGACCCCCGCGAGCCGGACCGCGAGCGCGTCCGATGCGGGCGGGGTGACGGGGACGGACGACATCAGGGACTCAGGCACTCGTGGATCCTCGTCGGCGGAGCGTGATGGCCTCCGCGATGCGCACGCACACGTAGAACAGGATGCCCGTGATCGACGCCACGAGGATGGTCGCCCACAGCTTCTCCGGCCCGGTGATGTACTGCTGGTTGAAGTTGACGATGGCACGACCGAGGCCGTCCTTCACGCCGCCTGGGCCCTCGCCGATGATGGCTCCCACGATGGCTGCCGCTGCCGCCACCTTGAGCGCCGTGAACAGGTACGGCAGGGACGCCGGCATGCGCACCTTCCAGAACACCTGCCAGCGGCTCGCGGCGTACGAGCGCATCAGCTCCAGCGCCCGGGGATCGGGGGAGCGCAGACCGCGCATCTGGGAGATGGTCACCGGGAAGAAGGTGAGGTACGTCGCGATGATGACCACGGACGTGAGGCCTCGCCCGAAGCCGACCACGATGATGGGCGCCAGCGCCACGATGGGGATCGCCTGGCTCGCGATGACATAGGGCATGAACGCCCGCTCCGCGAACAGCGAGTGGACGAAGATCGCGGCGAGCGTGACGCCGATGAGCGTCCCGATGGCGAAGCCGATGAGCGCCTCCGCCCAGGTGTAGGCCGCGGCCGACACGAGATAGCCCAGGAGCGTCTGCTCCTGGTTCCGCTGCACCGGCTCCATGAGCGCACCCACGATGGACCACAGGTGCGGCAGCTGGAGGTCGCTCGCCTGGAGCAGGTCGAAGGGCGGCTGATGGTAGTAGGAGAGACCCGTGCCCAGGATGTCATCGAGACGCCACGGGTCACCGAAGAGCCACTTGAACGCCTCCCACAGCACGCCCACGACGAGCAGGAAGACACCGAGCAGCAGCACCGTGCGCAGCACGCCTCGGGCGGCGGAGCGTCCGTCGGTCACGCTGGACTCCCGGCGACCGGGACGGCGTCAGCCGCGGACGCCCTGGTCGGCGAGATCGAGCGCCCCGTCGATGATCGCGATGCCCTCGGCCAGCTCGTCCTCGGAGATGGTCAGCGGCGGGTTGGTCATGATCGTATTCCAGCGCACGAGCGTGTACAACCCATGGTCCCGGAGATACGCGGCGACCGCCTTGGTCTCGGGGCTCGCGCCGTTGTAGGGCGCCAGCGGCTCGAACGTGGCGCGATCGCGGACCAGCTCGATGATGCCGAACAATCCCTTGTTACGGATCGCACCGACGCTCGGATGCTTGGCGTACAGCGCCTCGTGGTGGCCGCGCAGCACGTCACCCATGCGGCGCGCCCGCTCGATGAGCCCGTCCTCCTCGTACACCGCGATGGTGGCGAGCGCCGCAGCACAACCCACGGGATGGGAGTTGTAGGTCAGGCCGCCATAGAACACGCGGTCCTGGAACGCATCGGCGATGGCACGGCGCATGCCCACCGCACCCAGTGGCAGGTAGGACGCCGTGAGGCCCTTGGCCATCGTGATGAGGTCCGGCACCACGCCCCAGTGGTCGATGGCGAACCAGGCGCCGGTCCGTCCGAAGCCGGCCATCACCTCGTCCGCGATGAGCAGGATGCCGTGGCGGTCGCAGATCTCCCGCAGGCCCTGCATGTAGCCATCGGGCGGGATGAGGATGCCGTTCGTGCCCACGATTGTCTCGACGATGATCGCAGCGACGGTCTGCGGGCCCTCGTACATGAGGACCTCCTCGATGTCCGCGAGCGCCTGGTCGACAGGCTCCGGCTCCGGGCGACCCCAGCGATGGAAGTCGGGCAGACGCACGAGCCCCGACACGCCGGTCTCGGCGGCCCACCGACGCGGATCACCGGTGGCCACGATGGCCTGGCCGGTCGCCCCGTGATAGGAGCGATAGCGGGCCATGATCTTCTGACGACCCGTGAACTGGCGGGCGAGCTTGAAGGCGTTCTCGTTCGCCTCCGCGCCGCCGTTCGTGAAGAAGAACACGTCGATGTCGCCGGGCGTGATCTGGGCGAGCTTCTGGCCGAGCAGCGCACGGGGCTCCGTGGCCATGAACGGGTTCGCATAAGCCAGCGCGCCCAGCTGGGCGCTGATGGCATCGATCACCCGCCGATCGCCATGCCCGATGTTCACGGACATCAGCTGGCTGTTGAAGTCGAGGTACCGAGTGCCGTCCGGGGAGTAGAAGTACGAGCCCTCCGCGCGTGCGACCGGGATCGGGTCCACGGCGCTCTGGGCGGACCACTCGTACAGCGAGTGACGACGACACAGCGCCACGATCTCCTCGGCGCTCAGGCTCTGCGACGTGACCTCGACGGCCATCCCTGCTCCTCCTGCTGATGGTCGCGGCAGTGTCGCACGCTCGCGCCCACCGTGCGCAGGATGTCGGGGTCGGGGTGCCGGGAATCACGAACGGGGCGCCCCAGATGCGCCCCGTCCGATGGGTGGAAGATCGCCCGGCGGCCGGGATACCCCGGCCGCTTCTCCAGGAATAGGAAGACCGGCCTCCGGGCCGGACCATATGAGGATGAGTCCGTAGCGCCTCGCCATCCGCCTGCCTGGATGATCCGGCGCGTGAGAGGCACAGTAGGCCGCCCGCCCCGTGTCGCGCATCCGACCCAGGAGCCATCCTGCGGGCATCCGGTGGTCCGGGGGGCACCCCACCGGACCTTACCGCTCACGCCGGGATGCCACACCACCGCCCGAGCGTCGATCTGGCTCGAGGCGCCGCCGAAACGTGACCTCCGGCAGGGTGGCACGGCTTGCAACGCGTGATACGGTCGGGCCCGACGAGACACCCCTGCCGGTGGCGACGGCGCCGCCGGACGATCATCCGGTACCGACCGCACGCTCGTGGGTCGGCCGTCACGGCCCGCGGGTCCGTCCCGGTGCCGCATCCGACGATGGAGGGAACGAACGATGGCCGAACCGCGCAAGCCGGCCCGGTCGAAGACGACCGGCTCCACTCGTGCCGCGGCGAACCGCCAGGCCGAGCCCGCCGCTGCTGCCACCGATGCGGTGTCCGCCGGTGCGGAAGAGGTCACCCAGGCGGCCAGCGATGTCGCCGACACGGCGGCCCAGACCGTCGGCACGGCGGCCGCTGCGGTCGCGCCGCCACCGAGCGCGCCCGTGCCGCCACCGCCTCCGAGCGCGCCCGTGCCGCCACCGCCTCCGACGGCGGCTGCCGTTCCCGTGGCGGACGCCGCGACGGAGACGGAGGGCCCGCCACCCGGCGCCAACGTCGCCGCGGCCATCAGCGGCCTCATGACCGGCATCAAGGAGCGGATGTCCACCGCGGAGCTGCTGCTGGGCACGGGTGCGCTGCTCGTGCTCGGCCTGTCCTACGTGCTGTTCGGGTTCCTGCTGGATGGCCGACGACCCAGCGAGGTCGCGGTCATCGCGGCGCTGGTGCTCCTCGTACTCATCGGTCTCGAGCGCAGCCAGCGCCAGGGCTTCGGCGAGTGGTATCGCGTCGCGCTGGTGCTCCTGGGCGTGGTCGTCGCCGGCGGCGCCGCGTATTCGTTCCTCAACACCCTGCGGAGCGGCTTCTCGTTCCTGGACCTGTGGGGCTGGCTGGGGCTCCTGTCCTGGTGGGCGGGCGGCGTCCTCGCGGCGGTGGGCGCCTGGATGGCGTACCGCGCCCGCGCCTGATCCGACGATCCCGGGTCGGGCGGTCCGCGACGGGCGCCCGGCCCCTGCGACCGGTCGACCTGCGGACCGACCGGTCGATGCGTCGTTCGCTCGGTCCCGGGCGGTCGGATCCTTAGCGGGACAGACCCATCGCCGCGATGGCGAGTCCGACGACGAGCACGATGACCGCCCCGATGCGGTTCGACTGCTCCCAACGCTCGGTCCGCTCCGAGATTTGGCCGCGGTTCGTGTTGACGCGCTCCTGCCACGCCCAGACGATGTCCGGCCAGATGAGCATGACCACACCCACGCCGGCGATCAGGAGCCCCGCGACGATGATGATCGTGTCATCCATCGTGTGACTCTAGCTCGCCCGTCGAGGCCAGTGACCCCGCCGCACCCGTGCGCGCGGCCGGCCCCGTCGCCGGCGGGCGGTGTACCCTGCGCAGCCACAGAGGTCCACGACCATGCCGCGGGTCGGTCGAGCCGCCCGTCGCTGAGCGTCGCCATCGGAGGAGCAGCATGTCCCGCATCGTTCGCGGCGCCCTGGTCCAGGCAACCTGGACGGGCGACAAGGAATCGATGATCCAGAAGCACGAGCAGTACGCCCACGAGGCAGCGAAGCAGGGTGCCCAGGTCATCCTGTTCCAGGAGCTGTTCTACGGGCCCTACTTCTGCCAGGTGCAGGATCCGGAGTACTTCGGCTACACCGAGCTCATCCCGGACGGTCCGACCACGAAGCGGATGCAGGACCTCGCGAAGCAGACCGGCATGGTCGTGATCGCACCGATGTACGAGGAGGACTCGACCGCCTCGGGCATCTACTACAACACCGCCGCGGTCATCGATGCCGATGGCACGTATCTGGGCAAGTACCGCAAGACCCACATCCCGCAGGTCAAGGGCTTCTGGGAGAAGTACTACTTCCGGCCCGGCAACCTCGGCTACCCGGTGTTCCAGACCGCGGTGGGCAAGGTCGGCGTGTACATCTGCTATGACCGCCACTTCCCGGAGGGCGCGCGCGCCCTGGGCCTCAATGGCGCCGAGATGGTGTTCATCCCGAGCGCCACGTCGCGCGGCCTCTCGGAGTACCTGTGGCGCATCGAGCAGCCCTCGCACGCGGTCGCCAACGGCTACTTCGTGGGCACCATCAACCGGGTGGGCATCGAGCCGCTCGGTGAGGATGACTTCTACGGCCAGAGCTACTTCGTGGATCCGCGGGGCCAGTTCATCGGCGAGATCGGCGATGCCTACAAGGAGGAGCTGATCGTGCGCGACATGGACCTGTCCATGATCGAGCAGGTCCGCCAGACCTGGCAGTTCTACCGCGACCGCCGCCCGGACGCCTACGAGGACCTGGTCCTTCCGTAGCGGTCGGAGGCTGCGTCACATGGACTTCGGCTTCACCCTCAAGCCCGACCACACCATCGAGCGGACGGTCGCCCTCACCCGGCTCGCCGAGGAGGCCGGGTTCACGTATGGCTGGCTGTTCGATTCGCATGTGCTCTGGCGGGAGGTCTATCCGCTCCTCACGCTGATGGCCGTCAACACGAGCCGGATGCGGCTCGGCACGTGCGTCACGAACCCCGCGACGCGCGAGCCCACGGTCACGGCCAGCGTGCTCGCGACGCTCGATGAGATCTCGGGTGGCCGGATGGACCTGGGCATCGGCCGCGGCGACAGCGCGCGCCGCGTGCTCGGCAAGCCACCCACGACGATGGCCACCCTGGAGGAGGCCATCGAGCTCATCCGCGACCTCGTGGAGGGTCGTGCCCGGACGTACGAGGGCACCGAGCTCCGACTGCCCTGGACCGGCTCCTGGAAGCTGCCGGTCTGGGTCGCGGGCTACGGGCCGATGGCCCTGTCGATGACCGGCCGCGTCGCGGACGGCCTCATCCTCCAGCTGGCCGACCCCGACCTCATCGGCTGGATGGTGGCCCAGATGCGCGAGGCGGCAGCAGGCGCGGGTCGCGATCCGTCCACCATCCGCGTCCAGGCGGCCGCTCCTGCGCATATCGGTCCCAGGGACGCGGTGCGGGAGCGCGTGCGCTGGTTCCCGGCGCTCGTCAGCAACCACGTCGTGGATCTCGTCAACAAGTATCCCCGCGAACAGCTGCCCGAGTCACTCACCGGGTACATCCGGGACCGCACCGGCTACGACTACCTCCACCACGCGGAGGTCGGCTCCTCCAATGCGGGGTTCGTGTCCGACGAGGTGGTCGACCGGTTCTGCGTCACGGGGACCGTGGCGGAGCATCTCGAGCGGTTGGAGGCACTGCGCGCGGTCGGCGTCGACCAGTTCAACATCTACCTCATGAACGGGGACGAGGAGGCCCAGCTGGAGGCCTACGGTCGGGACATCGTGCCCCTGCTCGGGAGTGGGACCGGTCGCTGAGCCGGCGGGTGACGAGATCAGCATCTCGTCTTCACCCTGGGGTCCGGCCACTCTGTGGCACCATGCGGGCCGATGAGGCTTCCCGGTCGGCGGGGCCCGGCCGTGGCGCAAGGTCCGGGGCAGCTCCCGCCCGCCATCATCTGTCCCGTCTGTGGACTGCGCAACGACATCACGGCCCGGTTCTGTCGGAACTGCGGGCTGCCGCTTGGTGCGCCGCGTGACCCGGTCCGCGGGACCGCGACGCGACGCGCGGACCTGCCGAGCGATCGCGGGACGGGCATCGCGGCGATCGTGGCGCTCGTGGCCATCGTCGCCATCACGGGTCTCGCCGCCTTCCTGGTGATGCGCAACCTCGACGGGATCGAGGTCGCGGCGGGCAGCTCACCGACCCCCGGTCCGACCGTGCCCCTCGTGGTCGGTCCCTCCCCCGATGCCACCCGAACGCCCGGGCCCACGGACGATGCCACCCCCGGTCCGGACACGACCCACGACCCCGACGCCACGCGCCGGCCCGATGCCACGAGGACGCCCAGACCGACCGAGGAGCCCGAGCCCACGGACGAGCCGGAGCCCACGGAGCGGCCCGAGCCGACCGCCACCTCGCTCGGTACCCGCACCCGGTTCACGTGCGACGCGGCGGCCATCCGGGATCTGAGCGGTCGTCGCTGGCGGGTCGCACGTGCGTCCTGGGGGGACTCCGGCTCCGCCGACCGGCTGACGCTCCATCTGAACCGCTCGACCGGCACCACCCGTCGCGGGACCACGGTGCGCATGGAGTTCCTGTCACCGAGCCGTGCCGCGTCCCGCTATGGGGTCAGCCGCCCACCCGGGGACCGGGCGGTCGTGCTCACGTTCGACGGTCCCCTGACCATCAACTCACCACTCGTCGGCGGACCCAGCATGCGTGCGCTCCAGTCGGTCGATGTGCGACGGGATGGCGATGGCGTGGTCCACGCCGTCATGGGTATCGACGGCGATGGGTGTGTGCGCATGACCGCGTCCGGCTGGGATGCGGACGATCGCTCCACCACCGCGGAGGTCGTGCTGGAGGTCCGGCGCTGACGATGGACGCCCTGGTGGTCGACAGCGAGCGCCGGGGCTAGACTGCGGACCCGGTCGTTCACACACGGAGGTCGAAGGCAAGGGCATGGCAGGACCCGTGGTGTGCGCCGACTGTGGTGCCCGGAACGACCCCGGGGATGAGTTCTGCGGCCAGTGCGGTCGCTACCTCGGGTGGTCGGGCGCCGCGTCCGACGAGGCCACCACGACCCCGGCGACCGACGCGTCCCAGGGGACGGCCACGAGCGCGCCGACACCCCCGCCGCCGGTGCCAGCACCGCCTGCGCCGCCCGCACCGGTGCCCTCGACCCCCACCGGACCCCCGAGCGGCGCGCGCGCGGCTCCCTCGGGACCATCGATGGCCCTGCCGCCACCGCCACCGCCGCCGTCGTTCGGCAAGTCCTCGGCCGGAGCGCCGCCGCCCGTGCCCATCTCGCCGGGCCCTGCCTACGAGCCGCGATTCGAGGTCATGGCCCCACCCGTCATGAACGGCGTCACGTGCCGGACGTGCGGCCTCGTCAACTCCCCGGGGCGCACCTTCTGCCAGCGGTGCGGTGCGCAGCTCGATCCGGCCGTGGGCACGATGGGTGGGGCACCGCGGCCCGCCACGGGGAGCGCGCCACCACCGGCCGCCTCGAGCGGCGGCGGGCACCGGCTGGCGTTCGCCGGCATCGGGCTCGTGATCATCGCGGTCGTGGTCGGTGCGGCGCTCGTGTTCGGGGGTGTCCTCGGCGGGCCATCACCGAGCCCCACGGACCGGACGGCGCTCGGCTCCGCGTCCCCGGAGCCGAGCGTGGATGTCACATCGGCCCCGGCCACGGAGCCGCCACCCAGCGACCCACCCGACCAGCCGACCGATGCCCCCGCGACGCGCCCGCCCGACACCGAGCCGCCGAGGCCCACCGCCACGCCCCGGGTCACGCCACGGCCGACCCGCACACCCCGTGCGACCGTGGTCCCCACCCAGGCGCCGCCACCATCCGCCTGGACCTGTGACGACTCCTCGACCACCATCACCGACCCGCTCAGCCTCGGCTGGAACCTGCGCCGGGTGGACTGGGCGAACCGCCAGACCTTCGACCGGCTCCTGGTGACCCTCGACCGGGACGATCGGGTCGGGGGCAACGGGACCCAGGCCATCGTCCATGTCCTGCCCACCGAGGAGGTCGCCTCCACCCTCAAGGTCCGACCACCCAGCGAGGGCGCGACCTCGCTCGCGCTCGGCCTGTTCCAGGACGTGCGGCTGACCTGGTCGGTGGATCGGGCGATCGGCCTGCCGGCACTCGACTGGGTGACGCTCGGCAAGGACGACAACGGCTTCGCATGGCTCGTCGTGGGCGTCGACGCCGATCCGTGCTACTCGCTCCAGGTACCCGCCTGGACGGCCGACGACCCGGCCGAGTCGAACACGATCCAGGTGACGCTGGACGTCCGTCGCTGATCGCCTGACCCCGTGCGGGTCCGGCTGGGGAACGCGCCGCCTCGCCGGCTCAGCGCATGGGCACGTGCGGCGGCTGGCCGGTGCCCGGCACCACGAGGTAGTCCGCGGTCACACCAGGGAACGCACTCGGGTCGGCGGGTGTCCCGGCGGTGAGCACGCGACGCCCGTCAAGGTCCCGGGGCAGCACGTAGATCCCGATGCGGAAGGACCCCTGCGCGTCCGCGGTGACCTCGGCCGGGCGCTTCGCGGTCAGCCCGCGATCCCAGGTGAGCGTGACCACGCTGTTGGGCGGGAAGTCGGTGCCCCGGACCACGGCGGCGTATCCGGGAGGCCCGGTCCGAGGCTCGATCACGATGGTCGGCTCCAGGCACGGAATCACCAGCACCCGCGTGGCTCGTGCCACGACGGTCCCTCGCGTGTCGCGCTGGCGGCCCAGGACCTGGACCTCGCCCCGGTCGCGCCCCGTCACGGACAGCGTCGTGTCGAAGGTGCCGTCCGCGCCGACCGTTGCGGTCTGCGCGTCCGGCTGGCCTCGCGGATCCACCACCACCTCCACGAAACCCGGATAGAAGTCTCGCCCTCGCACCCGCAGCTCGAACGCGTCCGGCTGGCCCGGCGCGAGCGGCCCGCACGCGGGTTGCAGCGGCCGCAGGGCCGGCGCTGCATCGGTGCAGGGCACCCGGACGGTCGCAGCGAGCAGCGGGGAGCCATCGGACTCGATGACCACGCGGTACTCGCCCACGGGCCGGGCGTATGGCCGGATGGTGGTCGAGAGCTGGCCGTCCTCGCCGACCTCGACCTCGAAGCGCTCCGGGTCGAGCACGTCGGCGGCCGCAGCCTCGGCGTCGAAGACGACGGTCAGCATCCCCGGCGGCAGCGCCGTCGCACGCACCCGGATGCGCATCCGCCGATCGGTGTCGCCCGGGATGGCCGGCGGGTCGCAGTCGGGGTCGACCGAGATCGACGGGGTCGCGGTCGGTCGGCAGGGGATCCGGAACACCGCCTCCGCGATGCGCGGCGGGCGCAGCTCGTTCGCATAGGCACCGAAGCCGCTGGGGGTGTCCCGGCCGACCGGGTACCGCTGTGTCACCCGCACCGTGATCCGACCGCGGGGACGCTGCCATGGGTCGATGCGCACCTGGAACACGCCGTCGTCGCCGACCAGGCGGATCGGGAACTCCTCCTCGGAGCCACCCACATCCCACGTGACGGTGGCAGGACCGTACAGGAACCCCACCCCCTGGATGGTCACGTCGTACCGGTCCTGGGGTCGCCCGGCAGGCCCGCAGTCGGGGGTCAGCGCGATCCGCGGCGGCTCGGGACAGGGCAGCTCGATGGGGGTCGCCGCGATGTACGGGTTCCGGCTCGCCGCGATCCGGGCCATGTCCCCGGCACCCTGGACGGCCGCCGCCTGGTAGACACCCGCCGGCAGCGCCGGGATGTCCTCCATCCGATAACGCAGCCGACCGCGACCATCGGTGGTCAACGCGTCCGACACGATGGGCGGCTGGTCGGAGTCATCGGGCAGCACGACGCCCACGTAGATCTCCGTGTCCGGCAGGAACCCGTCGGCCGCGAAGTCGAGGTCGAACGGCGCATCGGGTGCGGTGCAGGTCGGCGTGACCACGAGCGTGGGCGGACATGGGGCCCGCAGGCTCAGGCTCGCAGATGGCCCGTCGTTCGGGGAGCTCGCGGCGACCGGGATCTCCGTGGGCTCGATGGGAAGGGTCACGGGCACGGTGACCCGGAAGCGGCCCACGCCGTCCACGCGTGCCTCGGCGACCGGGGTCTGGCCTCGATCGAACGACTCACCGACGTACAGCGAGACGGTGCTGCCCGGCTCGAAGCCGTGTCCATCGATGACGACGTCCTGGGTGTCGGTCGTGTGCGGCGTGTCATCCACGGGCACGCATGCCGGCTGCGCCACGATGCCCGGCACACCGGACGTGGCGGCGAGCGCGACCGGCGCCAGCGTCCCGGGCGCCACGAGACCCGGCGTCGTCAGCGCGAGCACCGCAAGGAGCAGGATGGCGGTCGACCGCCGGAGCATGGCTACCGCTCGAAGCCCGAGAAGTAGACCGCCGGCGGGCCCTCGCACGCGCCGTCACAGTCGAGCCGCAGAGCCTGGTTCGGCGCGATCATGATGGGCGTCACGAAGTGGAAGTCGAGATCGCGGAAGTTCTCGAGGTTGAGCACCATCAGGTCGTCCCCGGACCGACGCAGCCGGATCGTCCCGGCGGTCCCGTTCGGATTCGAGAACACGAGGTCCGTCACGAACAGGGTCGCTCGACGCCCGGTCGGCTGGACCGCGGGACCACCGGCCTCGATGCGGCCGTCCCGGGCGGTCTGGGGACCGGTCGGCCCGGGTGGCGGCGTGGGTGTCGTGGGGCCAGCGGTGGTGCCCGGTGCGGGGGTCGGTGTGGGCTGACCACCGTTGTTCCCATTCCCATTCCCATTCCCGTTCCCGTTGCCGGACGGGATGGGGATACCTGCCTGACCGAGCACCTGCTCCGTGCGCTCCTGGGCCTTCTCCTGGGCCGTCGACTCGATGACCGGCCGCAGGAACAGGAACCACGCGAGCACGAGCGCCACGATGGCCGCCACGAGCAGCGCCAGCGCCTTGAGGAACCAGGGCGGCAGCATCGGCTCCTGGAGCATCGAGCCACCGACCATGACCGGTGCCGGCCCGCCATCGAGCTGGAGCTGGAAGCTGTGGGTCCGTGGCTGGCCTCGCCAGAACCGCCGGCGAGGTCGCACGGTGACCTTGGAGAAGGCGGCCTGACCGGCATCCACCACCAACCCCGGGGGCTTGATGTCATAGGCTATCGTGCGGTCCGGGTCCAGCCCTGTGATGGACGCGTTGAGCACGGTGTTGCCGCGGTTGTCGATGGCGAGGTCATGGGTCGCGCTGCGGCGACCACGAGAGGTGCGCGGTGCGAGCTCGGCACCCGTCTCCGCGAAGGGCTCGACCTGGAGGACGCCCTCCTCCACGACCGACCCAGCGGGATCCTCCTGGGAGGCGACGCGGACCCCGAACGCGAGCGGTCCGGCGGGGACATCCGGGCGGCGCGGCGGCCGGAAGGTGATCCGCGCGGTCTGCTCGGCACCCGGGAACAGCGAGATGGTGGGTGGCTCTGCGGTCGACCAGCCGCCCGCGTCCCCGAGGACCTGGAGGGCGAACTGGTCCACCACGGTGCCGTTGTTGCGGACCTTGATCTCGACGCTCGCCTGGCCGCCCGGCGCGACGCTCAGCTGTCTGGCCCCAAGGACCGCGATGGCTCCCATATCGGGCGCAGTCTAGGAGCATCGCGGGGGTCCGGGCTACCCCTCTGGGCGATCCAGCGGGCGATCCGGTCGACCTGATGGCCCCGCGGTCACCGCGTGCGGATGCCCGTTCAGTCGGCGTTCAGTCGGCGACAAGTCCCATCGGGCACCCTTGCGGGCATCCTGACGGGCAGGTGACCGGGACGCGCCATGCTCGGGGGACCAACGAGGATCCCACCCCATGTACCTGATGGAGCCCTCCGACCCGACGCGTGCCACGACCCTCGAGGTGGCCATCGTCGCGGCAGATCCGGTGTCCCGCGCCGGGACCATGTCCCAGCTGCGCGCAGCACCCGGCATCCGCACGGTGGAGGAGGTCACGGCCGGTCGCACGGACGTCGTGATCGTGGTGGCGGACGAGGTCGACGAGGAGGTCACGCGGCGCATCCGCGCGCTCCGACGCGGCGGTGTCGAGCGCGTGGGCCTGCTGGTCGCGCGGCTCGATGACCAGGGACTGCTCGCGGCCGTGGAGGCGGGTGTGAGCGGCGTGCTCCGACGCGGGGACGCCACGGCGGGCAACCTCCGCTCGATGATCCGGGCGGTCGCCCAGGGCGAAGGGACCCTGCCACCCGACCTGCTGGGTCGACTGCTGGACCAGGTGGGTCGGCTCCAGCGCCAGGTCCTGGCACCGCGGGGCCTCACGTTCCGGGGCCTCTCGGAGCGAGAGGTGCGGGTGCTCCGACTGCTCGCCGACGGGATGGACACCGCCGAGGTGGGTCGCGAGCTGTTCTACTCGGAGCGCACGGTCAAGAACATCGTCCACGACATCACGAGCCGTCTGGAGCTGCGCAACCGGACCCACGCGGTGGCCTACGCCATCAAGCAGGGCCTGATCTAGCGGGCTGGACGGAGGCCGACCGGCCCGGCTGGGCGCCCGACCGATGGGGCCCGCGGTCTCGATGACCTAGGAGGGCATCTCCTCCTCGTCGACCTCGTCGGTCTCGCGCTGGCCCACGAGACCGGCGCCCATCTCGTCCTCGTCGGTCTCCTCCGCGTCGTCGTCGCCCTCGCGCTGGAGCTCGGCGTCCTCCCCGTCCTCGGCATCGCCGGCGACGTTCTCGATCGCGATGCCACGCTGGACGCTCGTCGCATCGACGCTGCGGGCGATGGCCACGGGTGCGGGCGGCGCGGGAGCGGCGGCACCTGCCATGACCCGTTCCGCGTTCGCGGAGGCTTCCCGCTCGAAGCGATCGGACGGATGGCTCAGCGCGAGGCCGCCACCGACGTCCGTGCCCTCCACGGCTCCGGCGCGTTGCTGGATGACGTGGGTCAGCTCATGCGCCAGCGTCCGCTGGCCGGCCGGGCTCGAGGGGTCGAAATGCCCCGCCCGGAAGACGATGTCGTCACCCACGGTATAGGCGTTCGCGTGGACGGCCTGGGCGGATTCGGATGCCGCGGTGTCCCGGTGGATGCGCACGCTCGACAGGTCCGCACCAAGACGCGCGGACATGTCCGCGGCGGTCGTCGGGTCCAGGCGCTCTCCGCCGCCGCTGCCGAGCACCGACCGGACCTGCGCGGGCGCCTCGTCGGCGAGCAGCCCCGCCACGCTCGAGTTCCCGGCGCTGGCCTGGAGGTGCAACAGCGAGGCACGGTCGAGTGTCGACGGACGGCCGTCCTGGACGGCCCGCGATGCGAGCAACGGTGCGTGGGCGGCACCCGCGTCCTCCCGCGAGCGGCCCGTCGATGCCGCCGGCAGCTGGGCGAGGATCTCGAGCTCCGACTCGGTCCCCATGGGTCTCCCCCTGTCTGATGTCCACCGCTCGAGCACGATCGGCGTCGGAACGGTCGTGACCGGAGCGTGCGGCCGACCGACCACTCGTGCCAAGGTGCCGCGGTCCGGATCGGCGGGCACGCTCGATCGCCCGATGGTGCGCCCATGGCTGCCCGCCTGGGTATCGTCGCTTGCCCCTTCGGGCGATGGGGCGCACCATGCGCGACATGGACCACGCCGCCGTCCGCCACGCCGCCCGATCCGTGCACCGGCCTGGCACGGACGCGCGACCGCTCCAGGACCGAGGTGCCACGCCACTGTCGCGCACCCACGAGGAGCTGCTCCACGGCCTGTCGCGGATGGACGTGCCGAGCCGGGCACGCGGCGCTGCGGCACTGTCCCGCGACGCGGGGAACGCGGCGCTCGCCACGCTCCTGCGGGGTGGTCGTGGTGGGACGTGGGGTCGGCGCACCCGGACGACCCGCGTCACCATCGCGCGCGGCCAGGGAACCGACCGAAGCGACGCGAGCGTCCAGCGTGACGAGACCGTCGCTCCGGCCGAGGAGGTCCCGCTCGACACCACCCCGGCACCGGGTGCGACCGAGACCATCGGTCCGGAGTCCCTGACCACGTATGCCGTGGCGGCGACCAGCCTCGCGGATGTCGCGACGGCCATCGCCGCCCGTCCGGAGGCGGGTCGCGTGGGCTGGGCCACCGACCTGCGATACGGGGCCAGCGGCAGGTCCGTCGACGCGGTCGAGGTGACCGTGACCATCGACCTCGAGATGCCCGACTGGACGCCACCACCCACCATGCTGCCCCGGGCCCGCGCGGAGTGGGATCGCTGGTACGCGGCGCTGCTCGCCCATGAGCAGGGCCACATCGATCTGGTGCACGAGCACTTCGATGGTCTCGCCGAGCGGCTCCTGGGTCGCTCACCGCGACAGATGGACCGGGCGTTCCGCGCGGCGAGGACAGCGCTCACGCGGGCCAGCGCCGCCTACGATCGGCGCACCAGCCATGGCCGTCGCCAGGGCACCGTCATGGATCTCGCCATCGAGGCCCGCGAGCTGGAGGAGCAGCGTCGGCGCGACGAGACCATCGATGGCGGCCGCGAGGGTCGCGCTCCGGACACCGACACGGACGAGGACGGCGGTCGGGCGCAGCCCGGTCACCCGTGAGCCGCGGGAGCACCCCGGGCGCGGACGGATCGATGCCCCGCGTGCTCATCGTGGAGGGCCTCATCTCACCGCCCATCGCGTACCGTCGGATGGCGGCACGACTGCGGGCACGGGGTGCCGCTGGGGTGGACCTGGCACCGGTCCACGTGCTCGACTGGGCGCTCGCCGGGGCCAGCGGGTTCGCACGCCTCCAGCGGCGCGTCGTGCGTGCCATCGAGCGGACGACGGCACGCGCGGACGGACGACCCATCATGCTCATCGGTCACTCGGGCGGTGGCATCCTGGCTCGACTCGCGCTCTGCGATGCGCCCTATCGTGGCCACATCGGCGGTGCCTCCGATCGCGTGGCGGCGCTGGTCTCGCTCGGCTCCCCCCACGATCTCCATCTGGCGCGTGGCGCCGCACAGCACGAGGGCGTCCGACTGGCCCGGTTCCTCGCGACGCATGAGCCGGGCGCCTGCCATGCTCCCCGCACGGGGTATCTGACGGTCGCCTCCGACCTGGTCCGCGGACCGGGCCCGGATCGCCCGGTACCGGAACGCTCGATGCTCGGGCGCGCGCGAGCGTCCTTCTTTCGGACCATCGTTGGTCCCCCGGCGACGAGCGGCAGCGACGGCATCATCTCGGCAGGGCTCGCGCATCTGCCGGGCGCTCGCCAGCTGACCCTCCCGGACATCCTGCACGGAGTGGTCGGGGGGCCCTGGTACGGCGATGAGGCAGCCATCGACCAGTGGTGGCCCGCGGCGCTCGAGGTCTGGCGCGACGCGATCGCGGCGCGGGCCGATACACCACCGGAGGAGGCGACCGGCTGACCGGGATGCCCCACCCGTGTGCTCGCCGTCAGTCCGAGCGCGCCACCAGGTGGTGATAGCGCCCGAACTCCGCCTCGACACACAGCCGACCCAGCTTGCGGTACTCGGTGGCCATGCCCAGGACCAGATCCTCCATCATCACGGGCCGCCCGGATGCCGCAGCGAGATATGCCGCGGCGAGCGAGACGTTCCGGATGTTGCCGCCCGACAACCGGAAGCGCCGCGCCAGGAAGGGCAGATCCAGGTCATCACCGCGGGGCACGCCTGGCGGCAGGTGACGCTCCCAGAGCCGCAGCCGGTCGTCCTCCTCGGGGACCGGGAAGTCCACGAGCGCGTCCAGTCGACGCGTGAACGCCTCGTCGAGGTTGGAGCGCAGGTTGGTGGTCAGGATCGCGACCCCGTCGAACTGCTCCATGCGCTGGAGCAGGTAGGCGACCTCGACGTTCGCGTATCGGTCGTGCGAATCGCGCACGTCGGACCGCTTGCCGAAGACCGCATCCGCCTCATCGAACAGGAGCACGCCGTTCACGCGGTCCGCCTCCGAGAAGATGCGGTCGAGGTTCTTCTCGGTCTCGCCCACGTACTTGTCGATGACCGTGGACAGGTCGATGACATACAGGTCGAGACCCAGCTCGGCCGCCATGACCTCCGCGGACATGGTCTTGCCGGTCCCCGAGTCGCCGGCGAACAGTGCGGTCAGGCCGCGGCCCCGGCTCGCCCCCGCCCGTCCCATGCCCCAGCCATCCAGCACCACGTCCCGGTATCGTGCTCGCGCGGCGAGCTCCCGGAGCTGCGCCACGATGTCCGTGGGCAGGACCAGGTCCTCCCAGCCCACGCCGGGCCGGATCCGTCGGGCGAGCCGCTCCAGCCCGGCAGCGTTCTGGGCGCGCGCACCCGCCCGCAGGTCATCCGGCGCGAGCGGCCGATCCTCCGCCGCCGCCTGCTGCCACGCCGCCCGGGCGGCGCGGGCGATCTGATCGGGACCCATCCGGAACTGGATGGTCAGGGCGGCGGCGTCGAGCGATGCACCCTCGACAGGCCCGTTCGCGCCGGCATCCTCGCCCAGCTGCTCCGTCCATGCGGCCGCACGGGCCGCGAGCGAGGGCAGAGATGCCTCGATGAGCACCGGCACGCGGCGCGACCACGCTGGGTCCCACGTCCGCGACCCGACGAGGACCGTCGGACAGGCAAGCTCCCCGAACGCGCGGACCGCGGCGGGGCCACGCTCCACGAGCACCTCCAGGGGCCCGGCAAGCAGGACGGCACCCGTCAGCCGGCACTCCCGCTCCGCGACCCCGGCGATGTCGCGCGGGTCGTCGGTGGGCGCGAGCCGGGTGACATCGAGCGCGAGCACGGCCCGACCATCGCTCTCGAGGGCCGCGACCGAGAGTGCCATGCCCGCCGCGCCGAGTCGCTCGCGGACATACACGAGACCCGAGCCGCGCTCGAGCCCGCGTGACACGGCGCGGCCCTCCGGGAAGGCCATGCCGACGGGTGCCACCCGGATGGGCTCCAGTCGCGCATCCAGCCGATCGTCACCCAGCAGGTGGGCGGCCACCCGGTCGGGCACCCGCAACGAGCGGGTCAGGAAGGGCCGCTCCGGGTCCTCGACCAGCAGCAAGCCACCCGCCACGAGTGGTGCGCCGGGATCCAGCCGCCCGCGCGCGGGCGAGGGTCCCGACAGGCCCGTGGCCAGCTCGAGGGCCAGACCGGTGCTCGCACGACGCCGCGAGACGTCATCCTGGAGATACGCGTACAGCCGCTCGAAGCGTGGATCCAGGTCGGGCGCGAGCGCGACCAGCAGGATGTCCAGGTCCACGCCATCGAGGCCGAAGGCGCGCACCAGGCGCCGCGTCCGGACCGGCTCTCCCGCCCGCTCCAGGTCGTCGGCGGTCGCCTCCACCGCGTCCAGGGTATCCCGGATGCCGGGCGGCGCCGCGGGCCCCAGGAGGGGTCGCCGGCCGAGCAGCAGCTGGTCGACGGTCGCGTCGGGGATGTACAGCCCCCGGAACCGGTCGTCCGGGTCCGGGTCCACGGCGCGTCGCCGCGCGACCGCATCCGCGACACATGCCTCGATGACCCGCAGACGCGCCTCGAGGTCCGCGACATGGACATCCCGCCGGACCCCGTGGTCGACGGGATCCTCGCGCTGACCCACCGGCCCATCGAGCGTGGTGGTCACGGTCGACCGACCGTGCCGCTCATGGGCGCCGGACACCCCGGATGATGAGCCGGCGACCCGGCAGGCGTGCTGCCTCCGGTGGCTCGGTGGCCGCCTTGCTGGCGCGCTTGCGACCCGAGCCACTCGCGGCGGCGGGGCCGTCGCCGGGGGTCTCGTCGACATGGAGGATGCCCACGCCACCCGCCTCGACGGTCTCCTGCTGATCCGCCTCGTCCTCGGGCGAGAGCGGTCGGTGGACGGCAGCGATACCGGGCCCCCCCGTGACCTCGTCCGTGGTCCCGTCCGGCCGCACCACCCGGATGCGCGGCGACTCCAGGACGGGCGGCGCGGCCGGGATGCGCACCGAGGCATCCATGGGCGCCGTGACCACCAGGTCGAGCGATGGCTTCAGCTCCCCGCCCAGCGCTGACCAGACATCGGCGATGGAACGATCGGAGGGTGGTGGCAGCGCGATGGTCGTGAGCACCGGCAACGGGATGCGCGTGAGGTCGCCCGTCAGGACGTCCGAGGGCAGCACCGGTGCGCGCAGGAAGCACGCGAGCATCGCCGACAGCAGGCGGTGCTCGTCCTCCGGTCGCTGGGTCCATGCGGTGATGAGATAGCTGAGCCGGAACCGGCGCGGCGGCTGGGCATGCTGGGTCGCGATACGGTCCGAGCCCCGCTGGGTCTCCCAGGCGACCTCGCGCCGGCTGGTGTCCTCGCGGATGTCATAGAGGTAGAGGCTCACCGTCGGACCGTTCTGGCGCGCGGACCACTCCCGGGTCGGCGCATCGAAGGCGAGCTCCACCCGGGACCCGTTGAGGGCGTCCCGCTTGACCAGCGTGCGCAGGGACTCATCGACGTCATGGATCATCGCGCGGGTAGCGTCCACCCGTGGCGGCTCGTGGCACAGACGCGTCGGTGCGGTCGACCGGGCAGCACCGATCGCCCGATGGTGCGATCGGCCCACATCGCGACACCGTCGGAACGCCGGATGGGCCGCGCGACAGCGCACAGCCATGCGCACCGAGCCCGGCATGGCCGGCGCATCACGAGCGTGCCCGGAACGACGAGCGGCGCACGGGATCGCCCCAACGGGCAGCCCTGATCGCCCCGACCGCGGACCGGCGGGCACTTCCGGGTCATGGGCGTGCCTGCGATCGTCCGTGCGTCCGTTCCGAACACCCGGAGGCCAAGCCGCATGCCGACGTACCTGTCGCCCGGCGTCTACGTGGAAGAGGTCGAGGCTGGATCGCGCCCCATCGAAGGGGTGGGGACCGCCGTCGCCGCGTTCGTGGGCCTGGCGGCCCACGGCCCCACGAACACGCCCACGCTCGTCACCAATTGGAGCCAGTTCGTCGCCAACTTCGGCGACTTCACGGAGGGCTCCTACCTCGCGCACGCCGTCTACGGCTACTTCCTCAACGGCGGTGGTGCGTGCTACGTGGTGCGCATCGGCGGTGACGCCCCGGCGGCCACCGCGCGTGGCGAGATCGCCTCCCAGAAGGACGCCAAGCTCGCCGGCTATCGCGTCTCGGCGCTCGAGGCGGGTCCCGGTGGCAACCAGATCTCGGTCGAGGTCTCGGACGCCAGCACCCCTGCCGACGACGCCTTCAAGCTCACGGTGCGTGCGCCGGGCAAGCCCGACGAGGTGTACGACAACGTCTCCACCAAGCGGGGCAAGGAGAACGTCATCACCCAGGTGAAGGAGCTGTCGAAGCTCATCACCATCGAGGAGGTCGGTGGCGCCATCGAGCGGGCACCCGCCCGCGGTCGCGTCAGCCTCGCCGGCGCCGACAGCGCCAAGCCCATGCGGCTCACCCCGGACGACTACGTGGGCGATGCCGCGGATCGCACCGGCTTCGGCGGGCTGGAGGCGGTCGACGAGGTCACGATGCTCGCGGTGCCGGATCTCATGAGCCTGTACCAGAAGGGCGTCATCGACCTCGAGGGTGTCCAGGCGGTCCAGTCGGCGATGATCAGCCACTGCGAGCTGATGGGCGACCGCGTCGCCATCGTCGATGCCCCGCCCGGTCTCAACGCCCAGCAGGTCAAGGAGTGGCGGGTCGACAAGGTCGGCTACGACTCCAAGTACGCCTCGCTCTACTGGCCCTGGATCAAGGTCCTCGACCCGCTCACGGGCAAGGGCGCCTTCGTGCCGCCCAGCGGGCACGTGGCCGGGGTCTGGGCCCGCAACGATGACACCCGGGGCGTCCACAAGGCACCCGCGAACGAGATCGTCCGGGGCGCGCTCGGCCTCGAGCTCGTCATCACCAAGGGTGAGCACGACCAGCTGAACCCCGACGGCATCAACTGCATCCGCTCGTTCCCGGGCCGGGGCATCCGCATCTGGGGCGCCCGGACGCTCTCGAGCGATCCCGCGTGGCGCTATCTGAACGTGCGTCGGCTGTTCAACTACGTCGAGGAGTCCATCCTCGAGGGCACCCAGTGGGTCGTGTTCGAGCCCAACGACCTCAACCTGTGGCAGCGCGTCAAGCGCACCCTCAACGCGTTCCTGATGCGCACCTGGCGCGATGGCGCGCTGTTCGGGGCGACGCCTGGGGAAGCGTTCTATGTCAAGTGCGACGCGGAGACGAACCCGCCCGAGGTGGTCGATGCCGGCCAGCTCGTCGTGGAGGTCGGTATCGCGCCCGTCAAGCCCGCCGAGTTCGTGGTGTTCCGCATCGCGCAGTTCTCGGGCGGCGCATCCCTGAGCGAGTAACGGAGGGACCGACCCATGGCTGGGGGACTGCCGAACCTGCCCACGGACGCCCTGGCGTCCTACCTCTTCGCCATCGAGATCGACTCCATCGAGATCGCCCAGTTCGCCGAGGTGAGCGGTCTCGCCTCCGAGGTGGACGTGGTCGAGCTCAAGGAGAACACCGCCGACGGCAAGCTCATCATCCACAAGGCGCCGGGTGCGATCAAGCCCCCGACGCTCACGCTCAAGCGAGCCAAGAACGCCTCCAAGGCCCTCTGGGACTGGCACGAGGCGATGCTCCAGGGCAAGGTGAGCGAGTCGCGCAAGAACGGCTCGGTGATCCTCAAGAGCTATGACGGCTCGGAGGTCGCGCGCTACAACTTCACGAACGCCTGGATCTCCAAGATCAGCACCGGCACGCTCAAGGCGGGCGCCGCCGAGGTCCTGATGGAGGAGGCCTCGCTGGTCTGCGAGTCCTTCGTCCGGGCATAGGCGGGTCGTCATGACGCTCGCCCTGGCAACGGCCGCCGGTCCCACCGCCGGCCGTGCCACGTCCACGGGCCTGCGCACCGAGTTCGCGTTCGTGCTGCCACGCGGCTATGTCGACGCCGCGGGGACCGTCCACCGTGACGGCACGATGCGGCTCGCCACGGCCAAGGACGAGATCGTGCCGCAGCGCGACCCACGGGTGCGCGAGAACGAGGCGTATCTCACGGTCCTGCTGCTGTCGCGGGTCATCACCCGGCTGGGTGCCCTGCCGGAGGTCCATCCGGGCATCGTCGAGAACCTGTTCGCGTCCGACCTCGCGTTCCTCCAGGACCTGTATCGACGGGTCAACCAGGAGGGCACCAGCCAGGTCGCGGTCCAGTGTCCGGCCTGCCAGCACGACTTCACGATCGACATGGGGGCCGATGCCCCGGGGGGATCGTGACGTACGCCGCCGACCGTCTCTTCGAGGAGGTGGCGTACGTGGCCTATCACTTCCACTGGTCGATGGATGAGATCCTCGACCTCGAGCACGCCGACCGGCGCCGCTTCGCGGCCGAGATCTCGAGCATCAACCGACGCCTGACCGAGGAGGAGTAGCGCACGATGCGTCTGCCGTGGCCCTTCCGCCGATCCGCACCGGAGGGCGACATCGCCGTGCCCCGGGATCGGGTCGACGGAGCGGCGACCGGCGCCGTGCCACCCGTCGGGCGTTCCGAGTGGCGCGAGGTGGGCAGCCTGCGTCCCTCGTTCACCGGTGACCCCGGCATCCGGGTCCAGCGGTTCCGCGCGGACCTCGCGGGGAGCCAGCTGCCGCCACCCATCCTGGGACCGCTCGGCCATGCGCGTGACGCGGACGGACCGGCTGGGCTCGTCTCCGGGCTCACCCGTCCCGTGGTGGGTGGTGCGCATCCGACGACGGGCGCGGGCGGGATGCGTCTCGACCTCCGACCGCAGCGTGGCCGACCGACGGTCCAGCGCGCCGCCGCCGAGCCCGATGTGGACGCCGGGCCCGTGGTCACGTCCGCTCCCGGGCCCGAGACCAACGATGGTCCTGCACCGAGTCGGCTGCCAGGACTGCCGGAGCTGCCGGTCCGCCACGCCACGCCCATCGTCGGTGCCACATCACGATCGGGTCCCCTGCTGACGGTCGCTCGGACGCCCCAGCTGGTGGGTGCGCCCACGCCGTCCCCGGCGCCCACCCCGGTCGCGGTCGCGCAGGCAGCGGACGGGCTCCCGGTCGGCGCGCTGGCGACGCTGTCCGCCGGTGGCCGCACCATCGTGCGGGGACCGGGCGGCTCACGAGTGCGACTCGGCGCCCCCATCCAGCGCGACGCCCAGGCGGCGACATCGGGCGCTCCCAGCGTGGGCGCATCCACCCCGTCGGCCCGGGCTGTCGACCGGATCGACCCCCTGACGCAGGCCCCGACGCCCGATGCACCGCTCGTGGGCACCCTGCGCAGCGCCATCGATCCGAGCTCCCACACCCCGGATGCGTCGGCCGAGGCTGCCCCGGTGATCCCCGGTGGCCTCGTCCTGGCACGCGCCGTACATGCCAGCGAAGCGTCCGGGATGGTCGTGGCGAAGGCCGGGTCATCGGCATCGGGGAGCGGCGCCGACCATGGACCTGGTGACCACATCGGCGGTCCCTCGGCTCGGAGCGCGCCGAGTGCACCCCTCGTGGGCAGCACCCCCCTCGAACCGACCAGCTGGCCACTCGCGACCCCGACCAGCGGGCGAGCGGCCGCGAACGCCGCACCGAGCCTGCCCTCCACGACCCGTGGCGCATCGACCCCCACGCGAGCGACCGTCCAGCGGCTCCCCGCGACCCCGGGGACACCGACCACGGTCGCGATCGGCACCCCGTCCCCGGTCGGTCGACCCGATGCCCCGAGCCGTGCCGCGCCGAGCACCCATCCCCTGCCGAGCGTCATCGAACGCACGCCGCACACGGACGCGGCCACGCTCGTGCCCATCCGCCGGGCGGTCCCGATGCCCGCACCATCGCCGGCCATCGGCAGCGTGGGTGACCCCGGTGCCTCGCCGCGGACGATCCAGCGTCACACCGCGGATCCGACCGGATCCCCATCGGTGACGTCGGCCCACCAGATGGACATCGACGACGCGCCCACGCTCCAGCTGGCCCGGGTCGCCGCGCCACCGGCCCACCACACCGCGCACGGGATCGGTGGCACCAGCACGACCCCCTCGATCCGTGGCGCCGGTGCCACGGTGGCGGACCGGACCGGGCAGCGGTCGTCGGTGATCCAGCGTGCCCCGGCGGACGACGGAGCAGGCCCTGAGTCGCTGGACCCGGCACCGTCCGTGGAGCCTGCGGCGGTCAGCGCGTCCGCACCCGCCGCAGCGACCAGCCCGCTCGCCGGGCTCGCCGACCGTGATCTCGACGAGATGGTGCGTCGCCTCTATCCCCGGCTCCGCCGGACCCTCTCGAGCGAGCTCCTGGTCGCGCGTGAGCGCGCCGGTGTGCTCGCGGACCTGCGGTAGGAGGACCCATGGAGACCGGGCTGACGCTGCGCTTCCAGGTGACCATCGATCACAAGGTGGAGCTGGGCAACTGGACCAAGTGCGAGGGCCTCTCGGTCGAGTGGGAGGTGTTCGAGTACCGCGAGGGCGGCCTCAACGAGTACAGCCATCGTTTGCCTGGACGGCGCAAGTACCAGAACATCAAGCTCACCCGCCCCGTGGACAAGGACTCCTCGAGCGTCGCCGCGTGGATCTCCGGCACGGAGGGGCCTGCGGCCGGCCGGACCGCCCAGATCAAGGTCCTCGACACCGAGGGCACCACGGTCGCCAGCTGGAGCGTCGTGGGCGTGTTCCCGGCGCGCTGGACCGGGCCCAGCCTGGACGTGGACGGTCGAGCCGTGGCATTCGAGACGCTCGAGCTCGCCCACAGCGGCTTCACGGCGGGCTGAGCGATGGCCAACGGCACGGCCGGTCTGGCCAAGGCCACGCTCCGGGTGGTGGCGGGGTCCCCCAGCCGCACGGAGCTGCGCTTCCTGTACAACCCCACCGAATACACGGTGACCAAGGGCGCGACCTGGAACCGGCCTCAGACGACGGGGGCCAAGTCCGCGACCAAGCCCCAGTTCGGTGGCACGAACCCCCAGACCGTCCAGATGGAGATCTTCTTCGACGCCTTCGAGGAGGGCGTGAGCGTGGGTGACGACGTGGCGTGTCTCCTGGAGTGGACGAAGCCCACGCCCGCGTCGGTGCAGCAGAAGAAGCCCGAGCCACCGATCCTGTCGCTCGACTGGGGACGCAACCGCGCGCTCGCCGAGTTCCGGGGCTATCTCAAGTCGGTGAGCGCCAAGTACACCCTGTTCGATCCGTCGGGCGATCCGCTCCGGGTCACGGCCAACATCACGCTCGAGGAGGTGCCCACCGATCCCAAGGGTCAGAACCCCACCTCGGGCGCCCGCGAGGGTCGGCGGCGGCGGGTCCTCACGGAGGGTGACACCCTCGCCTCGATCGCCTGGGCGGAGTACGGCGACGCGACCCTCTGGCGTGCCCTCGCGACCTTCAACGGTGTCGATGACCCGATGCGTCTGCGGCCCGGTACGAGCGTGCTCGTACCCACCATCACCGAAGCGACCCGGCTGGCCTGAGCGATGGCTGACGGCGACCACTCTCTCGCGGCGATCGTGGAGATCGATGGCTCGCCGCTCGACCCGGTCCTCGAGCCCCAGCTGGAGGCCGTGGTCGTGGACGACCATCTCCACCTGCCGGCGATGTTCGTGCTCGTGTTCCGTGACCTGACCCGAACGATCCTTGCCGAAGCGAAGATCACCATCGGTGCACGCATCGTCATCACCGGGACGAGCCTCGGTGAGAGTCGGCCCAGGCCCCTCGTGACGGGCGAGGTCACGGCCCTCGAAGCCGAGTACGACGCCCTCGGCAGTCGAGCCATCGTGCGGGGCTACGACCCCTCGCATCGGTTCCATCGGGGCACCCGGACGGAGACGTACATCAACGTCACCGATTCGGACATCGTGCGCACCGTGGCGACGCGGGCAGGCGTCGAGATCGGCACCATCGACGCGTCGAGCACGACGCACGACCACGTGTCCCAGGCGAACGTATCGGACTGGGAGTTCCTCAAGGCGCGTGCCCGCGCGACCGGCTTCCAGCTCACGATGCTCGACGGCAAGCTCCAGTTCCGGAAGCCCGCGCCCGCCAGCGAGGCGCCCGGTGTCAGCGGCTTCGAGTCCACGGACACGCTCCAGATGGTCATGGGCCAGGACCTGCTCGAGTTCCGACCGCGCATCACGTCCTCGGAGCAAGTGGCGGAGGTGGAGGTGCGCAGCTGGGACGTACAGGCGAAGCAGCCCATCACGGCCGTGGAGGCATCGGCCGCCAGCAGTGCCCAGCTGCCGACACGACCCGAGGAGCTCGCCGGACGGTTCGGTGGTGGTCGCCTGATGGTCGGTGACGAACCGCTGTCCTCGGGATCCTCGGTGGGCGCGGCTGCGGTCGCGCTCGCGGAGCAGGTCGGGACGGCGTTCGCAGAGGCGGATGGTGTCGCACGAGGCACGCCCACGCTCCGGGCCGGGACGCCCTTCAGCGTCTCGGTCGTGGGACCGGACTTCGAGGGCGGCTATGTCGCGACCACGACCAGACACGTGTTCGACCGCGATGGCTACCGCACCGAGTTCACGGTGAGCGGCCAGCAGGACCGCTCGCTGTTGGGTCTCGTGGAGCCGGGTGGCCGGAGCGGCGCTGGGCCCGGCGCGATGTCCGGTGTGACCCCGGGCATCGTGTCCGACATCGATGACCCCCTGGGACAGGGACGGGTCAAGGTCCAGCTCCCACTGCTCTCGGACCAGTACGTCTCGGACTGGGCGCGGGTGTGCCTGCCGGGCGCCGCGAAGGACCGCGGCCTGGTGATGCTGCCGGAGGTGGGGGACGAGGTCCTCGTCGTGTTCGAGTCGGGGGACGTGCGTCGACCGTATGTCCTGGGTGGTCTGTGGAATGGCCAGGACACCCCACCGCTGGGCTCGAAGCTCATCGAGAACGGCATGGCACGGCGCCGCGGCCTGGTGTCCCGGCGCAACCACCGGATCATCTGCATGGATGCGGCCGATGACGACGGCATCGCGATCCTCACCGGCGAGGGAGGCATGCGGCTCGCCCTCGATCGCACCGAGTCACGGATCCACCTGTTCTCGGACGGTCGGATCGTCATCGAGGCCGACCAGGACATCGAGATCCGGACGAAGGGCTCCATGACCCTCGACGCCCAGCGCCAGCTGACGCTCAAGGGCGCCAGCGGTGTCTCCATCTCCAGCTCTGCCACCGTGGACATCGATGGCGCCATGATCTCGCTGAACTGACATGGCAGCACCCGCGATCGTCCAGGGCGACCAGGTCACCGGGACGTGCCCGCTCCACCAGATCCCGGGACCCGTGGGCAACCCTCAGCCGGGTCCGCCCATGCCCTTCTCGGCACCGCTCACCATGGGTCTCTGCCCGACCGTGCTCATCGGCGGCAAGCCGGCGGCCGTGGTCGGCGCGTCCGGATACAACATGCCGCCGCACGTGGGCCTGCATCCCGCGGACCCGTTCATGGTGCCCGTGATGCAGGTCGGCATGGTGACCTCGGGCAGCCCGACGGTGACGTTCGGCGGGCAGCCGGCCGTCAGCGCCAACGCATCGGCGACGTGCTGTGCATCGCCCGGCAGTCTCGTGCCGAGCGTCATGACCGTGATGGTGGGCTGAGCGATGGTGCCGAGCGAGTTCATCGGGGCCGGCTGGGCGTTCCCGCTGCGCACGGACGCCACCGGGCGCGTGGCGCTCGTGGCCGGCGGCGAGGAGCTGGACGAGTCGATCCGGCTCATCCTCGGCACGGCGCCCGGCGAGCGCCCGATGCGCCCCGAGTTCGGCTGCGGCATCCACGACCTCGTGTTCGCGGCGCCGGATGCCGCGACAGCGGGACGCATCGCGCACGAGGTGCGCATCGCGCTCCTGCGCTGGGAGCCGCGCATCGAGGTCCTGGGTGTGGACATCGGCTTCGAGGCCGCGGACCAGGGCGTGCTGCTCATCGACATCCGCTACCAGCCCGCGCGGTCCAACGACCCGCGCAACCTGGTCTTCCCGTTCTATGTCATCCCCGAGGAACCTGAGCCATGAGCCTGCCGGTCCCCAACCTCGACGATCGACGCTTCCAGGACCTGGTGGACGACGCCAAGCGGCTCATCCAGCAGCGCTGCCCGGAGTGGACCGACCACAACGTGTCGGACCCCGGGGTGACGCTCGTGGAGGCGTTCGCGTACATCACCGACCAGCTGCTGTATCGCCTCAACCGCGTGCCGGACCGGGACTACGTCCGCTTCCTGGAGCTCATCGGCGTCCGGCTGTTCCCGCCCACCGCGGCCCACGCGGACGTGACGTTCTGGCTGTCCGCACCCCAGCCGGAGACCGTCCACATCCCGCTGGGCACCCAGGTGGGCACGGTGCGCACGCCGAGCGAGCCGTCCATCGTGTTCAGCACCACCCGGGAGCTGCCGATCGTGGCCTGCTCGCTGGAGCGCGCCGCATCCAGCATCGCCCGCAACCAGATCCGGGACCACTCGGACCAGCTCGCGCTGGGCAGTGGCTTCTACTGCTTCGACACGGTGCCCAAGGCCGGCGACATGCTCCTGGTCGGTCTCACCCAGGCGGTGCCCTCGTGCGCCGTGACGCTGCGCTTCTCCTGCCGCATCGAGGGCGTGGGCGTCGACCCGGAGTTCCCGCCGCTGGCGTGGGAGGCATGGGACGGGGAGTCATGGGTCGCCTGCGAGATCGAATCGGACGGGACCGGTGGGCTCAACCGTGATGGTGACGTGGTGCTCCACGTGACGGACGGTCACGTGGCATCGGTCGTCGACCGCGTCCGGGCGGGCTGGCTCCGGGCGCGCGTGACGGAGCCGGTCGAGGGTCAGCCGCGGTACAGCGCGTCCCCCGAGATCCGGTCGTTGACCGCGTTCACGATCGGGGGCACGGCCTCCGCGGTCAACGCGGAGCTGGTCACGGACGAGGTGATCGGGATCGCGGAAGGGGTCCCCGGCGGCCGGTTCCCGCTGCGCGACCGACCGGTCGTGCCGTCGGACACCCCGATGACCCTCGAGGTCTCTGACGACGAGGGGTGGCAGGAGTGGACCCAGGTCCCCAACTTCGCCAACAGCGGCGTGCACGATCGCCACTTCACCCTCGACCCCATGGCCGGCGAGATCGCGTTCGGCCCGGCGGTCCGGCTCTCGGACGGCACGCTCCGGCACTATGGGGGCGTGCCCACCAAGGGCGCCCGGATCCGGGTGCCGGCCTACCGGACGGGTGGTGGTCGCCAGGGCAACGTCGCGCGTCGGACACTCACGGTGCTCAAGTCGTCCATCCCGTTCGTGACCCGCGTCGAGAACCGCCGACCCGCGGATGGTGGCGTGGACGGCGAGGACATCGAATCCGCCAAGATCCGGGGCCCGATCCTGCTCCGGACCCGCGATCGCGCGGTGACCACCGAGGACTTCGAGCACATCGCGCGGGAGGCGGCACCGGAGGTGGCCCGCGTCCGCTGCGTCGCCGCGACCGGTGACGACGCCACGGGTGCGGTGCGGGTGCTCATCGTGCCCGCCGTTGCCAGCGACCGGGGGCGTATCCGGTTCGAGCAGCTGCTGCCCCAGGAGGCGACCCTCGAGCGCGTCACCCGGCGGCTGGACGAGACCCGACTGGTGGGCACCCGCGTGGTCGTGGAGCCACCCGTCTATCGCGGTGTGACCGTGGTCGCCCGTCTGCGGGCACGAGCGCGCATCGACCCGGCGCGACTCCAGGAGGAGGCGCTCCAGGAGCTGTATCGCTACTTCCACCCCACCGAGGGCGGTCAGGATGGGACGGGCTGGCCCTTCGGGCGGCCGGTCCACTCGGGCGAGGTCTATGCCGCGCTCCAGCGGCTGCGGGGCACGGAGCTGGTCGAGGATGTCCGGTTGTTCGGCGCCGACCCGGTCACGGGTGAGCGGGGCAAGGCCACCGACCGGCTCGAGGTGGAACCGCATTCGCTCGTGTTCTCGTACGAGCACCAGGTGCTCGTGGAGGCGGCGGCGTGAGTCGGGGCACGGTGGCCGGTCTGCCGTCACCCCACCCGCTCGCGGAGACGCTGCCGGCCATCTACCAGGAGGACGATCTCACGCGGCGGCTCACGCTCGCCCTCGACGAGGTGCTGGCACCCGCCATCTCGACCATCGACAACCTCGGCGCGTACCTCGACCCGGCGCTCACGCCGGATGACTTCCTGGAGTGGCTCGGCGGCTGGGTCGCGGCGCTCCTCGACGAGACCTGGCCCATCGAGCGACGACGCGCCTTCGTGGCGCAGGCGGCGGACCTCCACCGGCGTCGGGGGACGGCGGCGGGACTCGCGGACCACGTGCGCGTGTTCACGGACGGCGACGTCCAGGTCATCGAGAGCGGCGGGGCAGCCTGGTCGCAGCGATACGGCGGCGGTCTGCCGGGCTCCGCGCAGCCATCGCTCCATGTCCGGGTGGCCGTGTCACGCCCCTCGGATGTCGACGTGGCACGCCTCGATGCGCTGGTGGGGGCTGCCAAGCCGGCGCACCTGCGGCACACTGTCGAGGTGGTGGCAGGTGGCGCAGCACATCCGGCGTAGCGTCCGTCACGCGTCCGTCCCCACCCACCGGGAGGTCCTCGCGGCGTGATCCTGTGCCGGAAGTGCGGACATCAGAACGCCGATGACGACCTGTTCTGCGGCCAGTGCAACGCCTACCTCGAGTGGAGCGGGCAGGTCGTGGGGCCGAGCGGCTCGTCAGGCGCCAGCGCACCTGCGACGTCATCGGCGACCGGGTCCGCACCGGCCACCTCGTCGGCAAAGTCGGGGTCGGCGCGGACCCCGGCATCGTCCGCGCCGGCCGCGTCCCCCGCACCCGCCACACGGCCCGGCGGCCCGGCAGCGTCCACGCCCGCACCCGCGCAGCCCGCGGCGCGCCCACCGAGCGCGGCACCCGAGCAGCCGGTCGCACGCCGACCGTCCGCACCGGTCGCGCAGCCACCATCGAGGCAGCCGACCACCGCCGCGGGCCCGCAGCGACCACGTCCCGCCGCGACCAGCCAGACCGCCGAGCCCGACATCAAGGCCGGCGACCGGATCTGCCCGGCGTGCGGGGTCGGCAACGACCCCCAGCGACGCTTCTGCCGGCGGTGTGGCACGAGCCTCGAGCAGGCCGTCGTGGCGGTCCCGGTGCGCGTCCCGTGGTATCGCCGCCTGTTCCGCCGCTCGTCGCCGAACCGGATGCAGGCCGGCGAGCGACCCCGGTCGATGGCCGAGCGCGGTCGACCCCGTCGCCCGATCCTCGGCTATCTCGTCTCGTTCGCGCTGCTGGCGCTCATCGTGGGCGCCATCGGCAGCTATGTCGCGGTCCCGGATGTCCGGCAGCAGGTAGACACGACCATCGCGGACCTGCGTCGGCAGTACCTGCCGGAGCTCGTGGACGTCACGCCGGTCGCGCGCAGCGAGGCGGTGGGCCGGGTCATCGACCGCAACCTCGCCACCTGGTGGGAGGGTGACGGCGACCGACCATCGTTGGTCCTCCGGTTCGACCCGCCCGTGGACCTCGGCAACATCGGGGTCTCCAGCGGTGCCAACAGCGACGAGTTCCCGACCTTCCGCCGCCCGCTGGAGCTGCGCCTCGAGGCGGGTGACGCGGCACCGGTCAGCGTGGCCCTCGACGACACCGCCACGTTCCAGTCCCGCGGTATCGACCTGCGCGACGTCTCCCAGCTCCGCGTGACCGTCGTGCGCAGCACGGGACCGGCACGCGCCCCGGTCGCCATCCGGGATCTCGAGTTCAAGGCGGTCCGCTGAGGAGCGGAGCGTCGCGCACCCGCTCGCCAAGCGCCGCGGGCATCGTCATCCCGACGGTCCGCTGACTCCCAGCTCGGTGAGGACGCGATCGTAGGAACGACGCGCCTGGCGAGCGGCGCCCGCATCGCCAGCCCGTTCGCGGATCTCGATGAGGGTGCGCCACAGCGGGTCGTGGTAGCGGTCGATGCGCAAGCCGTCGGCGCAGACCTGCGCCGCATCGTCCAGGTCGCCCCGATCCAGGCTGCGCGTGGCGATGCTCACCGCGGCAGCGACCGCCTGCTGGCGTCGGTGCTCCCGTGCTTCCTCCAGCCACGTCGCGGGACCCTCGTCGGCGAGCAGCTCGCCCCGATGACAGGCGAGGGCCTCGCGCAGATGCAGCTCGGCGGCCGCCTCGTCACCGGTCGCCCGAGCCACGCGCGCGCCCGCGACCGCGGCGTCGAAGCGCACGAGGTCCACGTGGGCATCGGCGGGGATGACGAACCGGTAGGCCGAGCCCTCCCGGACCACGAGCCGGAAGCCGCCCCGGGTCGCCCCCGGCTCCACGAGCCGCCGCAGGGCGGCCACGGCCGCGTGGAGGTTGCGGGCGCCCACCTCGGGAGGTGCATCCGGCCAGAACGTCTCGGTGATGACCTCGTGATGGAACGGCTCCCCGGGGGCCGAGAGGAGCAGCCGCAGGAGCGACCGGACACGGGGGCGTGTCGCGCCCAGGTCCACGGGATGCCCATCGATGATGAGCTCGAGCGGACCGAAGCAGCGCGCCTCGAGCGTGGCACCTCGGTCGCCGTGCGCCGGGACCCCGGGCATGACCGCGCCACCAGGCCCCGTGGCGCCACCGGTGTGCCCCACCGTGACGACCGCGGTCGACAGCCGGCCGCTGAGCGTGTCCGCGAGACGTCCCAACCCGGACTCCCGGAGCGCCGTGAGCGCCGCCTCGCCCAGCTCGTCATCGGCGCGCCCACGGGCGTGTGCGAGCGCCAGCTGCGCCAGTCCGCGGGCCGGGGTCACCCCCGTGGTCCGGGCGAGCGCATCTGCTCCGAGGGCGATCTGCTCCGATTCGGGGTGGTCCAGGGAGGCGAGCGCGGCCGCCTGCGCGGCGCGGAGCCAGGCTTCCAGCACGGGCGCTCCCAGACGCCGGAACGCGGTCGCGGCCCGACCGAGCAGCTCCGGGCGGGCATCCTGGTCATGGGTCGTCCAGCCATCGATGGCCCCGGCGATCGCGGCACCCCAGGCGTCGGAGCTCCCCGCGGCGGCATCGGCGATCATGCGCGCGTCCGCGTTGCCATCGCCGAGCGCGAGACATGCCCTGGCCAGGCGCTCCAGCCACTCGATCCGGGCGTCCTCCGCGACGCTCACGGCCTGCTCGATGTCCGGCAGACCATCGCTCGCCCCCGTGAGCAGTCGCGCGACGCCGCGACCCAGGCTGGCGGCGGCCGTCACGAGCGCGTCCGAGCCGGTCGCGAGCACACGCTCGAATCGTTCGGCGGCGGGTGTCGGCTCACCCGCCAGCAGGCACACCACGCCCTGGACGAGCAGGTCCATGGGTGGCTCGACGGCCGACGGTCGGTTCGCGAGGGATCCGGGGAAGCGGATGGTCGCCGCGCGGAGCACCAGCGAGGCGGACCTCGAGGTCCCGAGATCATCGAGCGTGATACGCGGCGGGTCAGGGTCCAGCCAGGGCACCAGCGGTGCCCGCTCCTGGGCGGCGATGGAGGCCCCATCGGACTCCCCGAACACCGCCTGGGCATCGGCATACGTGTCCGCCGCGGCGCGCCAGCGACCCTGGGCGCGGAACGCACGCGCCCGCGCGAGCATGAGCCACGGGTCGGCCCGGAGCATCGATGGCGGGATCGCGTCGGTCCATGCCGACACGCTCCCGGCGAGCATCGAGCCGTCGCGGCCGAGGAGCTCCGCGACGGCCTCCCACGCCTCGGCACGACACAGCGCATCGAGCGCCTCCGGCAGGGCGCCGGCACCGGCCAGCAGCTCGCCCGCGTGTCGATGACGCCGACGCACCTCGTCCTCACCGAGGGAGTCCACGAGCATGCCCAGGAGATGCAGCCGGAACACCTCGTGATAGCGCCACGCGTCCGGCTCCGCGAGCGGCAGCGTGAACAGGCAACGTGCCTCGAGGTCACGCAGGACGCCGATGCTGTCGGTCCGCCCCAGGAGCTCGTCACACACCCGACCCGAGAGCCGACCGAGGACGCACGTCCCCATCAGGAACTCGCCCAGCTCGCCGGGCAGCTCCGCGAGGACGTTGCGGGAGAGGTAGTCGCCGGTCAGGCGCGAGGCCGGACGGGCCATCCGCTCCAGCACCTGGCGTCGCTCGGCAGGTGACTTGCCACGTGTCGCGAGATGGAACAGCTGGAGCCCCGCCGCCCAGCCCTCCGTCCGCCGGGTGAGCGTGGCGACCTCCTCCGGCGGCAGCGGCTGGCCGTAGAGGTCGCGGAACAGCTGCTCCACCTCCCACGACCGGAACCGCAGGTCGTCCACGCCGATCTCCAGCAGCTCACCGGCCACCTTGAAGCGAGGCAGGTTCATGTCCGGCCACGCACGGCTCGCCGCGACCACGGTGATGCCCGGCGGTGCCCGGTCGAGCAATCGCTCGAGGTCCCGCTCGGCCGTCGTGGCACCGAGCGCATGCAGATCGTCGATGACCAGCAGCAGACGTTCGGCGCGCACCCGTCCCAGCGCCTCGATGGCATCGTCCACCGTCTCCCAGCCGGACGACAGGTCCGGGAGCACGCTCCGGAGCGCGCGTTCGAGGTGTCGCAGCATGCGCACCGGGTCCCGATCCCAGGCATCGGCGCGGTACCACGCCACCGGTCCGGGCGCATCGGCCACGAACCGCGCCAGCAGCGTGGACTTGCCCGAGCCGGCAGGTGCCACGATGAGGGTCAGCCGGTGCTCCCAGGCATCCGCGAGCAGCTGGTCAAGGCGAGCGAGACCCAGCGCCTGACCGCGGGGCACGGCCGGACTGCGCAGGCGCCCCGCAGCGCCGCTGGCATCGGATGCCCCGCGTGTGGTGGATGTGGCCGACGACCGGTGATCCATGCCCACGAGTTCCCAGGCGTCGCGCACATGGTCCATGGCAGGCCGAGCGCGCGGACGTCCGATGCTAGTCGCCGACCGCGGACACGTCCAGTCCCGAGTCGGCCGTGTGTCGGACAGCGAGATCGTCACGGATAGGCGGACAGCGACCTTGTCACCCACGACCCATGGAGACGGCCCCCGGGCGCCGGGCCCAACGACCCGTGCCCGGTCAGTCGAGGACGATGGTGTCCCTGGCGACCTTCGACCAGTTCCCGGCGCGATCGCGTACCTGGACGTAGACCGTGCGCGTCCCCCGCTGGTCCGTGCCGCCGTACGTCGGGTCGACGAGGGACCACTCCACGACCCGGGAGCGGAAGGGCATCGTGATCGCCTTCGACAGCAGGCCGTCCTTCGTCGTCGGTGCGTTCGAGATGCGCAGCCGGGACACACCGGCGTCCGCATCGGTGGCCTCGAGCGCGAGCGATACGAGCGGACGATCCGTGGACTCCGCGCCATCATCGATGTCCAGACGGACGGTCGGTACCTGGGTGTCCGTGACGCACCGGTACAGCCGCACGTCATCGATGTACCAGCCGAGGTCACCCGACGAACGGTCCGAGACGACCCGGAACCGGATGCGCACCTCGTGACCCGCGAGGTCACCCAGGTCGAGGCGCGAGGCACCCCAGCCACGCGAGCGAGCCGTGAAGGCCCGCCGACCACCCAATCGGTTGCCTGAGCCCTTCCGGAGCGTGCCGTTGTAACGGCCCTGCCGGAACCGGGTCCGCGCATCGGTCCACGCGCCGCCGTCCACGCTGATCTCCACGACGCCACCGTCATACCGATGCCGGCTGTCCGCGTCGAACTCGAACCCATGCTCGAAGCGCAGCCGTGCACCCGCCGGCAGCAGGACCGGCGTGCGGAGCGTCATGACCGCGTCGGTCGCCACCGAGAGGTCGTCGGCGAACAGGTTGCGCGAGCCGGACGACGCCCAGGTGCCGTCCCAGTCGGGGTCGCCGTTGGGATTCTGGGGGTAGTACCACGGGTTCCGCGTCCCGTGGAGCACTCGCGAACCCCAGTCGGCCCGGGTCGCCGGGACATCCTCGAAGTCCCAGGCGCGGATGGTCCGGACGTAGGTCCCGGCGGGACACACCGATGCCTGCCTGGGGCCGCCCGACCGGGGACGCCTGGCGAGCTCGGTCGCCCGGACCGCCGCGCTGACCGAGGCACAGTCCCCGTGCGTGATGCTCGTGGACGGCACCAGGTCCAGACAGCCCTGGACGAGGGCGCTCGCCATGTCCTGGAAGTCGGAGGCCGACGTGAGCAGGTTCGTCATCACCTCGTAGTGGATGCGCGCCATCTTCGTGAGGCCCAGCCCACGCACGCGGACGCCGTTGAACGTGCCGCCATCCGCGATGAGCACCGCGGTCTTGGCGACGATGGCGCTGTTGATGTGGACGCCGCCATGGTCGTAGCCACCCGTGGCGTAGCGCGGGCTGCCCACCCGGTCGGGGTTGCCGAAGCGGCCAGGACGTCGCAGATCGCGCACCGCACCGCCCGGCAGGTCCTCGCCCATGAGCCAGCGCTTCGAGGCACCATCGGAGCCACCGCTGTAGGACAGGTCGATGAGCTCGCCGAAGATGTCCGCGAGACCCTCGTTGAGGGCACCCGACTGGAACGTGTAGAACAGGCGCGCTTCGTGATCGAGGACCCCGTGGGTGAACTCGTGGCCCACGATGTCATCGGCCGAGGCCCAGCCGTTGCCGAACGCCGCCTGCTGGGGGCCCCACTCCCAGAATGCGTTGCCGTAGGGGCACAGCGTCCGGCTGCAATAGCGCACCGTCGCCACCATGGGCGCCCCCCGGTCATCGAGGCCATCACGCCCGAAGCGCGAGCGGTAGTAGGTGTCCACGGCGCCCATCAGGCGGTAGGCGGCATCGACCTGGGCGACGCCCGTCGCCGCCTGCCCCTCCCGACGGGCATATCCGCCGCGACATCGGAAGTCGTCCTTGCGCTGGCTCCGGGCGTCGCAGACGCGTCGTTGGAGCCCGGCGGCCACCCTCGGCAGGGTGCCCAGGACGCTCCCGGTGCGTGCATCCACGAGCACCTGGTCGTGGACGGGCTCGTCGATCGCCGTCCGTCCGGCGCGTGCGTCGATGGACCACGCCAGGCGAGGCCCGGTCAGCTCGAGGCCACCTACGATACCCGGGTCGACGATGGTCAGACCCTCGCTGCGGGCGGTGACCCATGCGGTCGAGACCCCGGCGCTGCGTGCGACCCAGGCGGCCGCCGTCCGACGGGCGCGCGCGACGCCGATGCGTGGGGTCGTCGTCACCTCGGTGGTGTCCGGGAGCAGCTCGCCGGCCGCCGCCAGCACCGAGCCGTCATCGTCGAGGCGCACGGCGAGCTGGGCGCCCAGCACCTCGATGCCTCGTCGCCGCTGCTGGAGCCGCACGCTGCTGCCGCTCGCACGACGCCGGCTGGAGGTCACCTCGAGGTCACGGCGCGGCTGGCGCTCGCCGAACAGGCGACCGGTGCGATCGAGGAAGGCCCGGGCGACGGTCGACGCGCTCGCTCGACGACCCGGCGTCGGGCCCGCGACCCGGTCCCCGCGCAGCAACGGCGCACCCTGGTCCACGCCCAGGAGCCGGACGCGGCCGGTCGCGGCGTGGACAGCGACGCGTGTCCCGGCCGGAAGCCGTTCGCGCACCAGGCGACGATCCGCCTCCGGGAGCGAGGCGAGCGCGATGCGGGTGTCATCGATCACGGCGTCGGGGCTCGCCCTGCCGGCGCCGGCCACGCCGACGTCGAGCGATCCGCAGGCCACCACGATCACACCGACCAGGAGGGCCGTTCGGAGGTGACCGGTCACGGCATCCGCCGGGGAGCGCGGGAGCACGGCATGGCTCGCGCTACGGTACACCGCCCGCCCAGCCCGGCCACCCCGATGGGTCGACACCGACCGATCGGGCCACCATCCCGGTCACTCCGGCGACACGGCGTCCCCTTCGGTCCGGATCGCCCGACCAGGGGATCGATGGCGGCGGTAGGATGGCCGTCCGGACCGGCAGGTGGACGGACCACCGCCCCAGGGAGGCATCGATGCGCACCCTCATCGTGAATGGCACCGTCGTGAACGCTGGCGGCTCGCAGGCCGCGGATGTCCTGGTGGATGGTGAGACGATCGCCGCGGTCGGCAGCGGGCTCGGCGGGTCACCGCTGGCCGCGGGCGTCGACCGGGTCATCGACGCGACCGACCGCTATGTGATCCCGGGTGGCATCGATGTCCACACCCACATGGAGCTGCCATTCGGCGGCACGTTCGCCAAGGACACCTTCGAGACCGGCACGCGCGCAGCGGCGTTCGGTGGGACCACGACCATCATCGACTTCGCGGTGCAGTCACGGGGCGCGTCGCTCCGCGAGGGCCTCGACGCGTGGCATGCCAAGGCCGAGGGCCAGTGCGCCATCGACTATGGCTTCCACATGATCATGAGCGATGTGAACGATTCCACACTCGCCGAGATGGATAGCCTGGTGGACGAGGGCGTCACGGACTTCAAGCTGTTCACGGCGTACCCCGGCGTCTTCTATTCGGATGACGGCGCCATCTTCCGGGCGATGCAGCAGACGGCCCGCAACGGCGGCACGATCCTGATGCACGCCGAGAACGGCATGGCCATCGACGTGGTGGCGGCACAGGCCGTGGCAGCGGGCGAGACCGATCCCTACTACCACGGCGTCGTGCGCTACCCCATCTTCGAGGGTGAGGCGACCAACCGGGTGATCCGCCTGGCGGAGGCGGCCGGCGTGCCGGTCTACATCGTCCACCTGTCCGCCCGCGAGGCGCTGGACGCGCTGCGAGAAGCGCGTGACCGGGGCACGCCCGCCTACGCGGAGACCTGTCCCCAGTACCTGTTCCTGTCCATCGATGACATGGGCAACGGCTTCGAGGGCGCCAAGTTCGTGTGCTCGCCGCCACTGCGCCCCGCGGACCACCAGGAGGAGCTCTGGAAGGGCCTCGTCCACGACGACCTCCAGGTCGTCGCCACGGACCACTGCCCGTTCGACTTCCACGACCAGAAGCAGCTGGGCCAGGGTGACTTCCGGAAGATCCCCAACGGCCTGCCGGGCGTGGAGGATCGGGTGGACCTGCTGTTCGACGGCGGCGTCCGCGCGGGTCGTATCTCGAAGGAGCGATGGGTCGAGATCTGCTCCGCGGCACCCGCCCGGATGTTCGGTCTCGCGGGTCGCAAGGGGGTCATCGCCGCAGGCGCCGACGCGGACATCGTCATCTACGACCCGACGAAGCGGCACACCATCTCTGCGACGACCCACCACATGGACGTCGACTACTCGTGCTATGAGGGTCGCGAGGTGACCGGGGCGACCGAGACCGTGCTGTCACGGGGCGCGGTCATCATCGAGGGGAACGCCTACGTGGGCACGAAGGGCCACGGGCGGTTCCTCCGGCGCGCGGTCGCCCGCGACCACCTCGTCTGACCAGGGGCGCCCTGCCCTCCCGGACAGGACATCCGTCGTAGATCCGCGTCACCGGATCGTCACTTGGAGGGGCGAGGACGGGACGCTAGCATGCGGACCCCGGGCCATGGACGGTCCGCTCACAGGAGACATCCGTGCGAACCCGTCGCTCCCTGCTGTCGATCGTGTCGACGGCGCTCATCGTCGCGGCGACCAGCGTGCCTGGCCTCGCCCAGGACGCCAGCCCATCCGACACACCACCGGCAGGACCGGCGATCACGGTCATCGGTGGGGAGTACTTCTTCGGCGGGCTGCCGACCACGGTCCCGGCGGGCACGAGCCTGTCGCTCGACAACCAGGGCGAGGAGCTTCACGAGCTGATCGTGGCTCGCAAGAACGACGGCGTGACCCAGTCATGGGAGGAGCTCCTCCAGCTCTCCGACGAGGAGGCGTTCCAGTACGTCACCCTCGTCGGCGGGAGGCCCCTGTTCGCGGGGCCCGGTGAGATCGCGGAGGGCACCCTCGTGATCCCCAGCGAGGGCGAGTACATCGCGCTTTGCTTCATCCCCCAGGGCATGACGGAGATGCCGGCCGAGGACGCGGACCCCAGCACCATCCCGGGCGGACCGCCCCACTTCGTGCTGGGCATGATCCAGACGTTCACCGGGACCGCGGAGGGCACCGAGCCGGGTCCGCTGCCGTCCGCGATGCCGAGCGAGATGCCCGAGGGCTCGCCCGCTCCCTGACACGGGTGCATCATGGGCCCGGGGGTGACGACCACGTCGCTCCCGGGCCTTGTCGCGTCCCGGCGAAGGGACGCATGCCGGGGAGGGAACCGATGGCGGTCCGCATCGTCCACATCCATGTGAAGCCCGAGCATCTCGAGGAGTTCCTCGACATGACGCGCCGGAATCACGAGGGCTCCATCCGGGAGCCCGGCAACGTGCGCTTCGATGTGCTGCGTTCGATGGACGACCCGACGCGCTTCGTGCTCTACGAGTGGTACGCCACCGACGAAGCCGCGGCCGCCCATCGCGAGACGCCCCACTACCAGGCGTGGGTGGCACGCGCCGGTGAGTGGCTCGTGGAACCGCGCCACGCCGATGCGTACGAGGTGGTCCTCCCGGAGATCTGACCGTGGATCGGTTCACCCTCACCCGCCTCCCGGGTATCACCTTCGGTCCAGGCACGGTCGCCGAGGTCCCGGCCACGGTGGCTCGGCACGGTCGCCGGTGCCTCCTGGTCACGGGCCAGCGATCATGGGACGGCCTGCCACTGGCGTCCCTGCCCAGTGACCTCGCTGCGGTCGGTGTCGAGGTCGTGGGTCACGTCCGCACATCCGCCGAGCCAGGGCCCGAGACCATCGATGGCCTGACGACAGCCGCGCGTCGGCTCGATGTCGACATCGTGCTCGGCATCGGCGGTGGCAGCGTGCTCGACACGGCCAAGGCCGTGGCTGGTCTCGCACCCACCGGGACCGACGTCATGGATCACCTCGAGGGCGTCGGCCGGGGCCTCCCGTACCCAGGCCCTGCGCTCCCCTGGGTCGCAGTGCCCACGACCGCCGGGACCGGCAGCGAGGCGACGCGCAACGCGGTCGTGACGGTCCACGGGGAGACCGGCTACAAGCGGTCCTTCCGCGACGAGCGGCTCATCGCGGTCCACGCGATCGTGGACCCGGACCTGCTCGCTGACTGTCCACGCCCGCTCATCGCCGCCAACGGGCTCGATGCGCTCACCCAGCTGCTGGAGGCCTTCACCTCGGCGCGGGCGAACCCCGTCACGGATGCCCTCGCGCTCGACGGGCTGGCCGCCGTCCGGGAGGGCCTGCTGTCATGGCATGCGGATCCAGCCGGACCCGGTGCCTCGGTGGCTCGGACGCGGATGGCCTACGCGGCGCTGCTCTCCGGCATCTGCCTCGCCAATGCCGGACTGGGTGCGGTGCACGCGCTCGCGGCGCCCATCGGCTCACTGCTCCCGATCGCCCATGGCGCCGCTTGTGGTGCGCTTCTGGTCGCCGTCACGCGGCGCAACCTCGACCGTGCCATGCAGCACGACCTGCCGGTCACCCACCGTTACGCACGCGCCGGGCGGGTGCTCGGTGGACTGGGTCCCGACGTCGCTGACCACGATGCGTGTGCCGCGCTGATCGAGCTCCTGGGCGCCTGGACGGAACGTCTGGAGGTGCCACGGCTCGACGCGCTGGGGCTCCGCGCCGATGACATCCCGCGCGTGCTCGAGAACCTCAGCACCAGCTCCATGTCCACCAACCCGGTGCCACTCGACCAGGACGACCTCCGGACGGTCCTCGCCGAGTGCCTGTGAGCAGGTGCCTCAGGCAGGTCGACGCTTGACGATCCCGGAGATGACGGTGGTCACGTTCCCCGCGCCGTCCTCGAGGATGAGCCGCCAGCGATAGCAGGAGCCGGCCTTCAGCCCGGTATCGGTGTATCCGGAGCGGACCGACCGCGACGGCCCATCCGGACGCCACATGAGACCCGTGCACCTGCCATCGGCGGCGAGCGACTTGCGCTCGCGCTCGAGCGTCCGGCGGAGCCCTCCGGAGCGACCCGCATCGGACTCCGTCCAGGTGAGTCGACGGGTGCTGCCGGACTGGGTCCGGGTCGTGCCCTCGTCGGGGTTCCTGAAGTCGCCGATGGGTGGCTGACCGTCGAACAGGGCGGTGCCGGACGTGCGGGTCGGGCCACGATTGCCGACCCGGTCGAGCGCGGTGAGCTTCCAGCGATAGCAGTAGCCCGACCGGAGACCCGATGGCTGGGATGACCGCAGGAGGAGCCGCGCCTCGCCGTCGTTCGCCCACGTGACACCAGCGCAGCTGCCCGTCGTGCGTACCTTGCCGCGCTGCTGCTGGATCGACTGGCGGGTCGCCCAGCCCGAGCCGCTGTCCGTGCCCGCCCGCCACTTCAGCTCCGGCAGCCCGAAGGTCCGCCGGAAGCCGGTCGGTGAGGCCCACGCGGCGGCACTCGGCTTGGTGGCATCCACGCGGATGTCGATGCGCCGCTCGGCCCCGGTACGACCCGTGGCATCGGTGGTGGTGGCGCCGACGCTCGTGGCCACCGCGGCGGACGTCCACCGCAGGGTCCGCTCGGCGGGGTCATCGTCGACGGTCGCGGGGGTCCAATCCCAGCCCGTGGACGCGGACAGCGGACCGAACGCGTGGCGCACGGCACCCGATCCACTGTCACCGCCCGCCGCTTCCAGCCGCAGCGACCCGGTCCCCGCGCGCACCCACACCACCTGGTTCGCGCGCGCCTGCCAGCTGCGCGGACCGGTCGCGCGGAGCGCGGGTCGTCCGGGGGTCCGGGTATCCAGCAACGCCGTGCCACTGATCCAGGTGGCAGCCAGACCATCCCCATCCACCAGCCGGATCAGCCAGCGATAGCAGCCATCACCTCGTGACAGCTCCGAGGCGGGCACCTGGAACGACCAGGGACCCTCGGTGCCACCGGCCGGGTCGAGCTCCGCCGCCGGGCGACCGGGTCCGTCGTGCTGCCACGCGGCGCCGGAGCAGCTGCCCGGTCGGGACGGCGGGGCCCACTGGCGTCGCACCCGGACCGCGTCATCGGTCGCGGCGGTGAGCGAGAAGGCCACCGGGATGGCGACACCGCCATCCGTGAGGAACGGGCCACCGGTGGGTGCCTGCCGCTCCACGCGCGTTCCGCCGACGATCCGGAAACCGACATCGATCGAGCGGGCCAGCTCACCATCGGTGCCCCGGATGACCACCTCGCGGTTGCCGGTGTCGGCGTCCTCGGTGACCGACAGGACCACGATCGGGGCACCATCGGGATCGCTCCGGACGCTCGATGAGACGCCCACCGGCAGTCCCTCCACCGATACCCGGACAGCGGCCCGATGACCGTGGCGATGGGTGATGGCGACCGGGATCTCCAGGCGTCCGCCACGACCCACGCGTCGAGACTCGTCGTCCACCGCCAGCGCGAACGTGGGCGGCGCCCCGAGCGCGCGGACATCGAGCAGCAGGTCGGTCGTGTCCGCGGGCACGGTCGATCGTCGCCAGTCCGTCGATGCGGCGGCACGGAGCGCGGCGCGGACCTGGCCGGGTCGGATCCCCGGGTGCTCGGCCGCCAGCAGCGCCGCGGCGCCGGCCACGGTGGGTGTCGCCATGGACGTGCCCGTCATGTAGCCCCAGGTGCCCCGCAGGTAGGTCGAGAGGACGCACTTGCCGGGGGCCAGGATGTCCACGTCGGGACCGAAGTTGCTGAAGTCCCCGTAGGTGTCGTCCGCATCCGCCGAGTACCACGGGCAGTACGCGGACTGCTTCGCGAGACCGCCGGGCTTGCCGTCATAGTCGACGATGGCCGCGACCGTGATGACCTCGTCGTAGGCTGCGGGCAACCGGAGGCCGGCATCGGTCGATTGATTGCCTGCGGCAACGACATACGTCGTGCCATCCGCGACCGAGGCACAGATCGCCTGATGGAGGGCGTCACCGATGGCCGCGCCGCAGTCGCGATCGTCCCGCTCTGGCAGCAGGCCCGAAACGCTCATGTTGACGACCTCCATGCGCGGTCGTGACGGGTCCGACGGATCCCGCTGGGCCATCACCCAATCCACGCCGCACAGGTACCACGAGGTCTTCGCCCGGCCGTGGTCGTCGGCCACGCGGACCGACCACAGACGCGCCCCGGGGGCCATGCCCACGACGCCGCCAGCGTCATCGATGGCGCCGATGATGCCCGCGACATGCGTGCCGTGACCATTCCGGTCGCGGATCGCGTCCGGCGTGTCGCTCAGGCAGTCGAAGCCACCCCGCACGTTCAGGTCGGGATGGGGCGCGATGCCCGTGTCGAGGATGGCCACGTCCACGTCCACCCGATCGTCGTGACCATCGATCCTCGCGATGGAGGAGTCGGTCGCGCGGACCCGTCGGATGCCCGCGGGGATGCGCTGGCTCGTCAGCCGGACCGTGCGGACACCACCCGCCGCCGTGGCGTCCACGCCAGCTCCGGGCCCGGTCTCTCCCACGACGAGGTCCCGGTCGGGCTGGATGGCGCGCACGTTGGGGTCCGCGCGGAGCGCCCGCAGCTGGACATCGGTGAGCGTGGCCGCGAAACCGTGGATCGCCGAGCGATAGCGCTGCTGGGGTCGGATGCCGAGTCGACCCAGCGTGCGGGTCACCGTCCGGTCGAGCGACCGCTGGCGAGCCACGCCCAGCGCACGACGAGGCGTGTCCGTGGCGCCACCGAACGACACGATCCAGGCGCTCCCGGACCCTGCGAGCGACGGTCGTGCCGCGCTCACCGTCGATGTGGTCGCGCCCATCGAGAGGACCAGGAGCGCTGCCACGAGCAGCACGTGCCACGCACGCACGGGCCGGGCTGACCGTCGGCGTCCCATGGGTGGACGACGCGGCGTCGCGACCAGGGTCAGCGGGTCCGCGGGAAGCCCAGGTCGACCGACGAGCTACCGGGGTCCGGCCAGCGTGACGTGACCACCTTGCCACGGGTGTAGAACTGGATACCCTCGGGGCCGTACATGTGGAGGTCACCGAACAGCGATGCCTTCCAGCCACCGAAGGAGTAGTACGCCACGGGCACCGGGATGGGCACGTTGATGCCCACCATGCCTGCCTCCACCTCGAACTGGAACTGGCGGGCGGCACCACCGTCGCGGGTGAAGATCGCGGTCCCGTTGCCGTACGGGTTCTCGTTGACCAGCCGGACCGCCTCCGGATAGCTGTCGACGCGCACGACCTCCAGAACGGGGCCGAAGATCTCGGTGCAGTAGCTGTCCATGTCCGGGGTCACCCGGTCCACGAGCGAGACGCCGAGGAAGAACCCCTCGCTGTCGCGGAACAATGGATGGTCGCGTCCGTCCGCGACGACCGTGGCACCTTGGGCGCGTGCCCGCTCGATGAACGACGCGACCCGGTCCCGGTGCTCCCGGGTGACGAGCGGGCCCATCTCCGCCTGGGGATCGGTGCCAGGGCCCACCTTGATCCGCGGCAGACGCTCCTGGATCGCGTCCACGAGTGGCTCGGCGACATCACCCACCGCGACCACGACGCTGATGGCCATGCACCGCTCGCCCGCGGAGCCGTACGCCGCGGACACCGCGGCATCGGCGGCCATCTGGACGTCCGCGTCCGGCAGCACCACCATGTGGTTCTTGGCGCCACCCAGCGCCTGGACCCGCTTGCCGTTCGCGGTGCCGGTCTCGTAGATATACCGTGCGATGGGCGTCGAGCCCACGAACGAGATGGCCTTGATGTCCGGGTGCTCGAGGATCGCGTCGACCGCCACCTTGTCACCCTGGACCACGTTGAACACACCCGCGGGGACGCCGGCGTCGCGCAGCAGCTCCGCGAGGAACAGCGCCGCGGACGGATCCTTCTCCGACGGCTTCAGCAGGAACGTGTTGCCGCACGCGATGGCGTTGGCGAACATCCACATCGGCACCATGGCCGGGAAGTTGAAGGGCGTGATGCCCGCCACGACCCCCAGGGGCTGGCGGATCTGGTAGACATCGACCCCCGTCGATGCCTGCTCGCTGTACTGGCCCTTGATGAGCTGGGGCACACCACACGCGAACTCCAGGTTCTCGAGGCCCCGCGCGATCTCGCCGAGGGCATCCGAGGGGACCTTGCCGTGCTCCGCGGTCAGGAGCGCCGCGAGCTCATGACGACGTTCCGCGACCAGGTTCCGGATGTTGAACAGGATCTCGGTGCGCTTCGAGATGGACGTGGCGCGCCACGCCGGGAATGCCGCTTTCGCGGCCGCGACCGCGGCCCCGACCTCGTCGGCGGATGCGAGATCCACGTGCCGCGCGACCCGTCCCGTGGCGGGGTCATACACCGGCCCGGTGCGGCCGGAGGCACCCTCCACGAGCTGGCCGCCGATCCAGTGGTGGACACGGGCAGCCGGGGTGGTCACACCGACGGCGGGTTCAGCGAGCTGGGTCATGACGTGGACCTCGGGCATGGGCATCTGGCATCGCGGCGCATCGGCCCGCGACGATCGCGGCCACCACGATACCCGGTCTGTCACCCGCGGTCGGGCTCCAGGGGGGTCCCGCCAGGCGTCGACCGCGCCCGTCGAGGATCCAGGCAGGGATCGACTCGATGGGCATCGCTGAGACGCCACGACCACCTCGACGTGGGGTCGGCGCGATCCGGGATCGTGTGCCGTCAGTCGGCCAGTCCGTGGCCGATGGGATAGAGCGTGCCGCCGCCCAGACGCGGGATGGCCACCGGCAGTCGACCGCGTGCCTCGATCCGGCCACCGATGACACGCGCCAGACCACGCATCGAGGCAGCGGACAGGGAGTACGTCAGCAGGTGCGTCCGCGACGCCGACAGCCACCCGATGTCATAGGGGTTCCCCGTCGCGACCGTGATGACTCGATGACCGGCCGCCTCGAGCCGTTCCACGAGCCGTCGCTGCCGGACATCCCCGCGTGCGTTCCACAGGAGCACGACCACGAGGTGCGTGCCGGCCGCCGCGCGCACGGCGGACGCGATGGTCGCATCGCTCGGCCGCTGCCCCGTCGTGCGGCGAGTGACCGTGGCACCCTGCCGCTTGAGCGCGATCACCAAACGTTTGCCCGCGGCGACCCCGTACCCCGTGACCAGCACCCGACGCCCGCGCAGCTGGGACGGCACGAGATCCGCCCGGTCACGGACGAGGGTGACGGACCGGGCAGCCACGCGATCGGCGATCGTGCGGTGGGCGGGGATGCCCATCCGCGATGCTGCCTCGGCGGGTCTCACGGGCGGTCGCTCGAACAACCCCCGACGGATCTTGACGGTGAGGATGCGTCGGACCGATGCATCGATGCGGGACTCGCTCAGCTCACCCTCCCGGACGGCACGCAGCACCGCGTTGTACGCCTTCCGCAGGCGGCCCGGGTTGACGAGCATGTCCACGCCGGCCTTGAGCGCGAGCACGGCGATCTCCTCGTGCGACCACTGGGCGCGCACGCCGGCCATGCCCAGCGAATCGGTGATGATGAGACCCTCGAACCCCATCTCCTCACGGAGGATGCCGGTGATGATGGGTCGCGACAGCGTCGCGGGCCAACCGGACGGGTCGAGCGCCGGCACCGAGATATGGGCGGTCATGATCATGTCGGTGCCGGCATCGATGGCCGCCTGGAAGGGGGGCGCGTCCAGCCGCTCCCACTCCGCACGGCTGTGGTCGATGACCGGCAGCCCGGTGTGGCTGTCGACGTTCGTGTCGCCATGCCCCGGGAAATGCTTGACGGTGGCCGAGACCCCCGCATCCTCCTGGAGGCCCAGGACCTGGGCGGCAGTGAGTCGCGCCACGAACGCGGGCCCGGCACCCAGCGACCGCAGACCGATGACCGGGTTGTCCGGGTCGACGTTGACATCGGCGACCGGTGCGAGGTCCTGGTTGATGCCGACCGCGGCGAGCTCGAGGCCGATGACCCGACCCTGGTCGCGCGCCAGGGCATCGCTGCGCGTGGCACCGAGCGCCATCGCCCCGGGGAACGCGGTCGAGGGTGAGGGCAGGCGCGTGACGATGCCGCCTTCCTCATCGGTGCTGATGAACAACGGGATACCCGGGTCCTGCGCCCGGGCCACGGTCTGGATGCCGTTCGAGAGTCGTGCCGTCTGGCGCGGGTCGCGGAGGCTGCGGGTCCAGCGGAAGTAGACGATGCCGCCCACGTGGTACCGCTCGATGAGCTCCTTCGCGTTGTCGACCTTGAGCGCCTTCTGGTTGGCCGCCACGACCGCCGGGCTGCGATCATCGACGGTCGCGCCGTAGACGCGCGAGACGAACAGCTGGCCGACCTTCTGACGGAGCGTCATCCGCGACAGGATGTCCTCGACCTGGGCCGCGACCGCGTCGGTCGTGCCGAGCGACGCCACGCCGAGCGGGACCGTGGCAGACCCGACCGGCGAGGGCGATCCGGCGGCGACGCCCAGGCTCCCGCCTGCGAGCGACCCGCACAGCAGGATCGCGCACGCGGCGAGCGCGCCCGACCTCCGACCCCCGAGCGATCGCCGTCTCATGGCGGAGTACGGTACCCGGTCGGTCCGACAGCCGGGATGCGCCAGGAGATGACGAGCGCCGCGAGCACGCCCGCGAGCACCACCACCGTGGCGATCCCCTCCGCGCCCAGCGGGCCCAGCAGTGGCTCGTCGCGCCAGGTCAGAGCCACCACCAGGCGTCCCGCGAGCCACCAGGCGAGAGCGAACAGGAACACGACACCGCGGCCGTCCCGCCGACCACCCCGGAGATGCTCCCCGAGCAGCATCACGGGCACCACACCCAGGAGCGCCCAGGCACCCTCGAGCGCCTGTGCCGGCCATGCGGCCACCGACGGATCCACGGCACGCCACGGACCGGGGCCGTCGAAGGCGAGCGCCAGGGGCCCCTCCCACGTCATGCCCTGCCCGGCACCACCCAGGAGCAGCGCCAGCTTGCCGGCCCCGATGCCCACCAGCAGCGGCAGCGCCGCGGCATCCGCCCAGGCGCTGACCCGCCCACCCAGCAGTCGACACAGGTAGCCACCCGTGAGACAGCCACCGACCACCGCGCCCACGAGCGACAGGCTGCCGCGACCGAAGTCGAAGGCGGCTCGCGGGTCGGCCAGGTAGACCTCGTGGAAGCCGAGCGCGTGGACCAGGCGTCCACCCACCACGGCACCCGGGATGACCGCGAGGAGCACGAACGCGATGTCCTCACCGCTCGGTGACGGGTGGATGCGGTCCCGGAGCTCCACGATCCACAGGGCGAGCACCAGGAGCAGCACGACCGCGAGACCGACCGCCTCCCAGCGCACGCGCAGACCTGCGACCTCGATGATCGGATCGAACGCGAGCCGCATGATGGTCGATCAGCCTCGCCCGGCCGGGACCGATGAGGTCGATGGCGCCGTGCTCAGAGGCAATCGATGGCGTCTGACCGCCCACACGATGGCGAGCAGGGTCATGGCGACCGTGGCGACGCCCGCGAACAGGAGCGTCGCGGCCACTCCGATCCGGCTCGCAGCGCCGCCCGCGAGGATGCTGCCGACGGGTGTCGTGCCCACGAACACGGTGGTGTAGACGCTCATGACCCGACCCCGCAGGGCGTCGGGCACGTTCAGCTGGATGATGGTGTTGGTCGTGGCACCGATGGCGACCGTAGACCAGCCGACGACCATCATGAGCAGGACCGTCACGGGCACCAGCGAGGAGAGGCCCACCCCCGCGACAGCCAGGCCGACGAGCATGCCGCCCAGGAATACCCGCTTGAGTGTGGCACGGCCGCCGAAGGCGAGCGTGAGCGCCGAGACCAGGGAGCCCACACCGGCCGAGGCCATCATGAAGCCATACGTATCGGCACCACCGCCCAGCAGGTCTCGGGCGGCGAGCGGGCCGAGCACCGGGAAGTTGAGCGCGAGCATCGAGATCCCACCGACCAGCACGATGGACAGCAGGATCACGGGCGTCGCACGCACGTAGCGCAGGCCCTCCACGAGCGAATCCGCCACGGCGCGCACGGACCGCTCGAGGTGCGCGTGGGCGACGGGCGCCAGCTGTCGGACGTCCATCATCAGGTAGCCGGCGATGACCACGAGATAGCTCGCGGCATTGAGCAGGAACAGGGGTGCGATGCCGATGATGCCGATGAGCAGGCCCGCGAGGGCGGGACCCACGATACGCGCGGCGTTGAACGCGGCACTGTTGAGGGCTACCGCCGAGGCGACATCCGAGCGACCGACCATCTCGACCACGAAGGATTGTCGGATGGGCATGTCGAACGCGTTCACGGTCCCCAGGAGGATGGCCATGACCATCACGTGCCAGACCTGGACGTGGCCATCGAGCACGAGCAGGCCGAGCACCAGCGCGATCGTCGCGGCGCTGACCTGGGTGACCAGCAGGCCGATCCGCTTGGGGATGACATCGGCGACCACGCCCCCGAACAGGCCCAGGATCATCACCGGCAGGAACTGGGCCGCGGCCACGAGCCCCAGCGCCAGCGGGTCGTTGGTCAGCTCCAGCACCAGCCAGTCCTGGGCGACCGCCTGCATCCAGGTCCCGATGAGCGAGATGAGCTGACCCGAGTAGAACAGCCGGAAGTTGCGGTGGCGGAAGACCCGGAGTCCTTCAGGCAGCCCGTCGCGGGTGGGTCGCCTCACGGGATCGCCCGACCGGGCCCGAAGGCGGTCGGGTCGTGGCGGCGGACCGCCAGCTCGATGAGGTCGACGGTCGCCTCGACACCCATCGACCCGGTGTCGATGGACAGGTCGTAGGTGTCCGGATCGCGCCAGTCGCGGTCGAACATGCGTCGGACGTAGTCCGCCCGGCGGGCATCCATGGTCCGACACAGGTCGCGCAGGGACGCCTCATCGGGTCGTGTGTCCGCGGGGATCTCCTCGACGCGCGCCACCAGATAGCGGATGCGGGCCTCGAGGGGCGCGTGCAGCTGCACGTGGAGCGTGTCGCGGGAGCGAGGCACGATGTAGGCGCCACCTCGACCGATGATGACCGCGTTGCCCCGTGCGGCGGCCTCCTCGATGACCGCACGGGTCAGCTGCGCGAGCTCCTCCTGCACGGCTGCGGTGGGCACGAGCCCGACCGGCAGCGGTGGCAGGGACGGGTCCGGGCCACCCATGGCGAGCGCGGAGACCAGCCGCTGCCAGAGCCCCGGCAGCTGCTCGTCATATCCCTCCGCCTCCGATTCGGGGATCCCGGCGCGTGCCGCGACCTGGGCCACGATCTCCCGGTCCAACAGTTCCGCGCCGAACCGGCGTGCGAGCGCCTCACCGATGGGTCCACCGGCGGCCGCGAACTGGCGGGAGATCGTGATGACCGGCATGGTCGGCTCAGGTCGCTCGTGAGACCGTGGCCGGTCGGACGGTGCGCACGTCCATGGTCAGCCCTTCGCTGCGGCCGCCTCCGCGGCCAGCTCCGCCATGCGCGTGACGAGACCCTGCACGGCCGCCGCGGACGCATCGAACGCCGTCTGCTCGTCCGCGGTCAGCTCGATGGTCACGACCTGCTCCACACCGCTCCGGCCGAGCCGGACGGGTACGCCCACGAACAGGCCCGCCACACCGAACTCGCCCTGGAGATGCACGGCGCAGGGGAGGATCATGTGTCGATCGTTCAGGATGGCATCGACCATCTGATAGGTGGATGCGGCCGGGGCGTAGAACGCGCTGCCCGTCTTGAGCAGCGCCACGACCTCCGCGCCCCCGTTGCGGGTGCGGTCCACGAGCGCCTCGATGCGCTCCGCGGGGAGCAGCTCGGTGAGCGGCACGCCCCCCACCGTGGAGTAGCGCGGCAGGGGCACCATGGTGTCACCGTGGCCGCCCAGCACGAACGCGTGGGTGTTGGTGACCGAGACGCCCAGCTCCTCGGCGATGAAGCTCCGGAAGCGTGCCGAGTCGAGGACCCCGGCCATGCCGATGACCCGCTCGCGCGGGAAGCCCGACGCCTCCAGCGCGACGTGGCACATCGCATCGAGCGGGTTGGTGACCACGATGATGATCGCGTCCGGCGAGACGGCCGCCGCCTGCGACACGACAGCCCGCACGATGCCCGCGTTCTTCGCGAGCAGGTCATCCCGGCTCATGCCCGGCTGGCGCGCCAGACCCGAGGTCACCACGATGACATCGGAGCCCGCCGTGTCCGCGTAGTCGTTGGTGCCCGTGACCCGGCAGTCATGACCCAGGACCGGCGCCGCCTCGGCCAGGTCGAGCGCCTTGCCCTGCGGCAGACCTTCCACGATATCGACGAGCACCACGTCAGCGAGGCCGGCCTCGGCGATGCGCTGGGCGGTGGTAGCGCCGACGTTGCCGGCGCCGATGACGGTGACCTTGGGATGGGACATGCGGGACTGGGCTCCTGCTCCGGATGGCCTGGATCGGGTTCGGTCCCATCGTATCAGCGGCTCGCGCCGTACCATCCGTCCGTGGACAGCGACGAGACCCTCGACCAGCGGCCAGGCACCCGGGTGGTGCACGTCGGCCAGGAGCCCGACGAGCTGACGGGCGCGGTGGCACCGCCCATCTACCAGACCAGCACGTACGTCCAGGAGGGCGTCGGGCGACCCAGAGGTGGCTGGGAGTACGCCCGGACCGGCAACCCGACCCGGGCCCGCCTCGAGCGCGCGGTGGCGGCGCTGGAGGGCGGTCGACATGGTCTGGCGTTCGCGAGCGGATCTGCGACCGCGGCGACCATCGCCCAGCTGGTGGGACCCGGCGAACGGGTGCTCATCGCCGATGACGTCTACGGTGGCACGTACCGGCTGTTCGAGCGGGTGCTCCGGGACACGGGCATCGACGCGGTCTGGGTGGACCTGTCGCAGGATCCCCGGGCCACGCTCGCGGCGCATCTCGGTCCGGATGTCCGGATGGTCTGGATGGAGACGCCCAGCAATCCATTGCTGAAGCTGGTCGACATCGAGGCGGTCGTCAGCGCGACCCACGCCGTGACCGGCGCACGCGGGGAATCGCCCATCGTGGTGGTGGACAACACGTTCGCCTCGCCGCTCTCCCAGCAGCCGCTGCTCCTGGGCGCGGACATCGTGTACCACAGCGCCACGAAGTACCTGTCGGGCCACTCGGACACCGTCAACGGGGTGCTGGCCACCGACCGGGACGACCTGTTCGACCGGCTGCGGTTCCTCCAGAACGCGGTCGGCGCCGTGCCCGGGCCGTTCGACTGCTTCCTGGTCCTGCGTGGCCTGCGGACCCTCGAACTGCGCATCCAGCGTCACACGGACAACGGTCGGGCGGTGGCCGAGGCCCTCGCGGCACGCGACGATGTGGCCACGCTGCGGTACCCCGGCCTGGCCGAGGGATCCCACGCGCATCCCCAGGCCGCGCTCGCCCGTCGGCAGATGCGCTACACCGGCGGCATGGTCTCCTTCGAGCCGGCACCCCGAGACGGACGCACGGCGGAGGAGCGGGCGGTGCGTGTCTCCGAGGCCACCCGCATCTTCGCGCTCGCCGAGTCACTGGGCGGCGCGGAGTCCCTCATCGAGGTGCCTCACGGCATGACCCACGGTGCGGTCCAGGGC
>JAHBUZ010000012.1 GCA_019637815.1 Chloroflexota bacterium | reverse complement strand
GTGCGGGGCGTGGCGGTCCAGAACCGCGCCGCGGACTACGGGCGCCTGCCCATGACCGCGCTGGTCGACCTCGACGACGCGCTGACGGGTGTCATCCAGGTCGAGACCCTGGGTGCCCTGCGTGAGCTCGATGCGATCGCGGCGGTGGATGGCGTGGACGTCCTGTTCGTGGGCCCGGGTGACCTGTCCTATGCCCTCGGGGTGCCGGGGGACCTGGCAGCGCCCGGCTTCCGTGAGGCCATCGACGCCGTCCTCGCGGCATGCCGTGCCCATGGCATCGCGGCGGGCATCCTGGTACGGACCGCGGCCGACGCGGTCCGATACCTCGAGCTCGGCTACTCGTTCGTGGGCGTGGGCTCCGATTCGGCGATGCTGGCCTCGGGTGCCGACGGCGTCGTGGCCGGGATCCGCGAGGCGCGATCGCTCACCGCCTCCCGATCGCTCACTGCCTGAAGCACCCGCAGCGTCGGCAGGATGGACGCGCCGTCGGCACGGGTCGCACGGCCCTCGTCATCGGGTCCACCGCGTCGGATCGCGTCGAGGAAGTCGGCGTCCTGGTCGTGCACCGCGGTCTCCTGGGCCATGGCCGCATCCGTGGCGGCGTGGGTGCCGTCCGACCAGCGCACGTCGCCCCCCGCCAGGAGCACCGTCACGTCCTCGCCCACCACGAGGTACTCGGATGCACCGATGCGCGCGTGGTACGAGAGCGCGATCGTCGCGATCGCGCCGTCGGCCGTCCGCAGCGTGATCGCATGGTCCATCGACCGGCCCGAGGCCGGCCAGCTCGGACCGCTGCTCGAGGTGATGTCCACCACGGGTGAGCCCAGGAGCGTCAACACCTCGTCCACGACATGACCGCCGTGGTGCCACAGCAGGTCGTCCACCCAGCTGCGCTGACGACCCGTCCAGCCCACGTTCGCATGTCGCAGCGAGAGTGCCCGGGCGACGACGTGGGTCGGGCGCATGCCCCGCGTCTCGATGGCGTCATGCAGCTCCCGGACCGGTCGCCAGTACCGGAGCGTATGGCACACCGCGAGGATGCGCCGCTGCCGCCGGGCGAGGTCCACCAGCCGCTCCCCGTCGACCAGGGACGTGGCCAGCGGGATCTCCACGAGGACATGCCGCTCGGCCTCGAGCGCGAGTGTGGTCTGCTCGACATGGACCTGGGTGGGGGAGGCGATGACCACCGCCTCCACCCCCGGATGCCCGATGGCGGCGCGCGGGTCCGTGGTGGTCGTGGGGATGCCATGCGCGCTCGCGAACCGGTCCAGCTCGTCAGGGCGAGGCCCGGCCACCACCTCGATCCGGGCGCCGGCCGCCCGCAGCGCCCCGACATGCATCGCGGCGATCGCGCCGTACCCCAGCAGCGCGACCCCGACGGGTCGCCCGGACGCGTCCATGCTCGGCCTCCTGTCGACCGGCCGTCGTCGCCGGTCCATCCGTCGTCCCGGCGTCGTTGCCGGTCGATTCGTCGTACGATTGTGCCTCACGACCGGGTCACAGCGCGGGAGCAGGCATGCGCATCACCGACGTCACCGTCCAGCTCGTCCAGTCCGATGATGGCCGGAAGTGGACCCACGTCCTCATCGACACCGACGAGGGCATCCGGGGCATCGGGGAGGCCACCTACTCCCACAAGGAGCTGGTGGTCGCGGAGATGGTGCGTGCGCTCCGCGACCGGGTCATCGGTCGGGACCCGTTCGACACCGAGTCGCTGTACCTCGACCTGTATGCCCATGGTCGTGCGGGCTATCGCACGGGCGGCGTGATGTTCACGAGCGCCATCAGCGGCATCGACCAGGCCTGCTGGGACATCAAGGGGAAAGCGCTCGGCGCGCCGGTCAGTGCGCTCCTCGGTGGGCCGCGAGAGACGCGCATCCCGGTCTATGCCCACTTCGGTGGCGACACCATCGAGGCGCGCATCGAGGACGCCCAGCGACGCATCGCGGAGGGGTTCACCGCCATCAAGTCCGGGACCACCGAGTGGATCGCGCCGGGTCCCCGGGTGGATCGCCACGAGCTGCGTCGGATCGACGAGGCGTATGCCGCGCTCCGCGAGGCGCTCGGCGACGAGGTCGAGCTGATGGACGACCCGCATGCGGCCTATGACGCAGCGTCAGGCCTGGCTGTGGCGAGGGTGCTGGAGCCGTACCACCTCCTGTTCCTGGAGGAGCCGACCATCCCGGAGGACCTCGCGGGGTATGCGCGCATCCGGTCGGGCACCACCACGACCATCGCGGCGTCCGAACGTCTGACCAGCAAGTTCCGGTTCCAGGAGCTGTTCGCGGCCGGTGGCGTGGATGTCGCACAGCCGGACCCGGTGTACATCGGGGGCATCACCGAGATGAAGAAGGTGGCCGCCATCGCGGAGCTCCACCAGGTCGTGATCGCGCCGCATGACACCAAGGGGCCCGTGGGCATCATGGCCGCGGCCCATGTCATGGCGTCCATCCCCAATGGGCTCATCCAGGAGTTCATCGCGCCGAGCTGGATCCCCTGGCGGGACAGCGTCCTCACCGAGCCCCTCGACCTCGAGGGTGGCCGGCTCCTGGTCCGTGATCGCCCGGGGCTGGGTGTCGAGTTCGACCAGGAGGCGCTACGGCCGCACCTCGTCGTGTGAACGACCGTCGCCCTCCGTGGTGGTCGCGCCGCTCACGGCCCGGTCCAGCGGTCGGCCGGCGGAGACGTAGCGCGCCTGGCTGTTCCGGATGTGGCGCTCCGTCGCGCGGCGCGCCGCCGGCCCGTCCCGTCGTCGGACCGCCTCCCAGATCTCCTGGTGCTCCACGAACGACGCCTCGGAGGCACCCGGGATGCCGCCGGTCGTCCGCCGCAGCTCGGCGAGCAGCCCCGTGAGCGCCGCCGCGACGGCCTGGAAGATGACGTTGCCGGAGGCGTCGGCGATGGCCGCATGGAACCGGATGTCGATCTCCTGCGCGAGTGCTCGGTCACCCGCCCGGACCGCCGCCTCGTTCTCGCGCAGGATGTCCTGGATGGCACGGAGCTGGGTCTCGCTCGCGTTCCGGGCGGACATCTCCGCGGTGGCGCCCTCCATGACGTCCCGGAAGTCGAAGACGTCCGAGACGTGGCTCTCCTGGCCCATGATCCCGGCGAGGATGGCCATGTCCACGACCGATCGGACCGGCAGCGCCCGGACCGTCGCGCCTCGTCGTGGCGAGATGTCCACGACGCCCAGCAGGAGCAGGGACTGCATCGCCTCCCGGATGGGCGCGCGGCTCACACCGAACCGGGCCATCAGCTCCACCTCGGTCGGCAGGTGGTCACCCGGCCGGAAGCGACCGGACCAGATGTCCGCCATGAGCTCGTCCCGGACCCGTGTCGCGAGCTTGGGTCGCCGGACCGTCTGCCCGTTCCGATCGCTCGAACCGCCCATCGATGTCCTCCCGTGTCCGGCGGCAGGATACCCAACGACCGGACCTGATGGATGGACGCGACCCTGACCGACACCCCGCGCTGGCTGCTCCGTCGACGCTGGTCCATGGCGACGGGCGGCGATGTCCGGTGGGCGCGGGTCCTCGAGGTGGGTGGCGATCGCTGGATCGTGGCCCTCGCCGGGAGCGTCCTCCAGGCGGCTGATGCCACGGGCCGCACACGCTGGTCGCTGGCCCGGCGCATGGTGTCCCGGGTGATCGCGGCGGGCGACCTCACCGGTGACGGCGACGCCACGATCCTGGCGCGCGGCACGCAGCGGGAGCTGATGCTCCTGGATGCGCGGACGGGGACGTCGAGGTGGACGTGGACATCGCCGGAGGGCACCTTCGTGCAGGACGCGGGTGCGGTGCTGCTGCTGCCCCTGGAGGTCGGGCATCGCCTCATCGTGGCGCCCATCTATGGCACGACCATCGAGGCGTTCGACCTGGTGGGCGATCGGCCGGGTCGGCACGCCTGGACGCTCGCCGGCACCTGGGACGCCGGGTTCGGTCCGAGCATGGTCGCGGCGGACATGGACGGGGACGGGTCGCTCCAGGTGGTGCTGTCGAGTCGGCGGGGTGACGTGGACCGGTCCCGGGCCGGGCGCCACACGAGCGCCGAGACGGTCCTCGGCAAGCGACGCGGTCAGCTCTACCAGGCGATCATGGACGCCCATCACGGCACGATCCGGCGCGAGGTCGCCTGGACGCCCAACCCGCGAGGTCACCGCTGTGCCCGGCCCTACGGACTGCTGACCACGACGCCCACCGAGCCCGGCGGTCGGCCATCGATCGTGCTGGGGTGCTGCCAGGTGGAGGAGTACCTCGCGGTCACGCATCAGCGGTCGGATGGCACCCTGGGACGTGGCTGGTCCCGGTTCGTGGAGAAGGACTGGCCACACGATCGCCAGGAGCTCCGGGTCCACCCTGATTCGGTCCAGGACCTGCGCGGCGACGGCCGACCCGAACTGGTGAGCTCCCTCTGGGATGGGGTCCGGTGGCGGACCTCGGTCCAGGCCGTGGCGACCGGTCGCGACCGGGCCGGGGAGCGACTCGCCGACCGGGTGCTCTGGGCGTGTCTGCGACGAGCGGATGGCGGGATCGCGCTCGTCGTCGGTGAGGCACGGCAGCGTTCGGTGGCCGGTCCGACCACCCTGGAGCTCGTGGATGGGGCCTCGCTGGAGGTCATCGATCGTCGGCGGGGATCGGTGCTCGTGGGCGGTGGACCGCTGGCGTCGCACGTGGCGTTCATGGCCGAGCGGCGTGACGCGGCACGGCTGTCCATCGGCGCGTCGGAGGCGGTCGTGGTCCGTGATGGGCGGGGTGCGCTCCACGGTTGGTGGGCGGACGGACCCTCGGATGGTCTCGTCGCCCGGGTCGGGGGTCCCCGTGACGTGGCGGTGCTCGGTGGTCCGGGTGGGTCGCTCGTGGCGGATCGGGATGGCCGGATCCGGCGGCTCGGCCCCCCGTGGGGACCGGTCGACGGTCCAGCCGGGTCACGGACCCGTGGTCGCGTGGCGGCCGTGGACGCGACCCGGGATCCGACGGGGGTGGTCCTGGGCGTCGGGATGACCGGGGACCGGACCTGGCTCGGCCGGCCGGAGGCGCCACCGGGGACGGCGCGCGCCAGACGCTCCACGGGTGGTCAGCTGGCGCTCCACGTGGACGACCATGGGCGGGTCCTGCGGCGTGCGTCCGTGCATGAGGCGGGTGGCCGGAACCTGCTGCGGATCCTGGAGCGGGAGGATGGCGACGAGATCGCGGCCGTGACGCTCGATGCGCCGCTCGACCGGCCGGTCCAGTGGATGACCGACGGCGGCGCGCTCCTGACGCTGCGCACCGGGACCCACACGCTGGCCACCGAGGTGCGCGAGGCGGATGGACGGCTGCGCTGGCGACTGAAGGCCGGCGCGTATCTCCATGCGCCCGCCTGCGCCACGATCGACGAGACGCCGCTCGTCGTCCTCGACGATCATGGTGTGCTGCACCTGGTCGATGGTGGCCCGGTCGATGGGGGACCATCGGCGACCACGCCGGACGTCCGTTGGCGCCGCGACTGGACGGCGGCCTACGGTCAGCCCATCGTCGGACCCTTCCTCGCCGGTGGCAGGATGGCCATCCTGCGTGCCAACGGCATCCACGGCATGGAGCTGCTCGACCTCGCTGGACGCCGCCGCTGGCGCCTGGAGGCACCGCTCTGGCGGTATGCCACCGGTGACGCGGTGATCGCGAGGAGCCATGGACGGTGGATGCTCGTCGCCGGCCGGCGTGATGGACGGCTGGACGGGATCGACGCGCGTGACGGTCGCGTCCTGTGGAGCCGGTCGCTCGCGGATGGGTTCGACGCGCTGGCCCTGGCCTCGGCGGACCTGCACGGCTCGGGTGAGCAGGTGGTCCTGGTCGGACTGCCGGACGGCCGACTGCTCATGGTCGAGGACCCGGGAGGGACGTCACGGACCCGGGCGCTCGCTCGACTCCGGGCCGGCATCGCCCGGATCGTGCCGCTCCCCGAGCCGGGCGGGCCCAGGGTCACGTCGCTGGTGATCGTGACCGTGGACGGTCGCGTGCAGCTGTTCGACGTGGAGCGGCGCGTCGTCCGCGGCAGGGCTCGGCGCCGCGACCGGTAGCGTCCCCCGGCCGGGCTCGGGCGCCGCGACCGGGAGCGTCCACCGCCACCCCGGTCGAGCCGACTATGCTGCGCTCGGCGCGGCGGTGCACCCGCGCCACCGCTGTGTCGGCCCGGCGGGTCCGACCGGATCCCGGTGTCGACCGACGGGAACGACGGCGACCGGCGGCGAGTGATGGCGAGGCGCATCCGGCGCGTGTTGATGTGCCTGCGGATGGGGGCGTGCGAGGGGCGTGACGACCGACGACTGGACGATGATCGCGGCGGCGGTGATCGTCATCGGGACGCTCGTCGCGATGGCCTCCGGCCGGGTGCCGCCCATCCTGGCCCTGGGCACCGGGCTCGCGATCGCCGGGCTGCTGCGCATCGTGACGCCGGAGGAGCTGTTCGCGGGACTCAGCAACCAGGGTGTCATCACGGTGGGCGCGATGCTCGTCATCGCCAAGGGCATCGTGTCCACGGGGGTGGTGACGCGGGCGACGTGGATGCTGCTCTCGACGACGCACACGGCCTCGCAGGCGATCCGACGCCTGATGCTGCCGATCGGCGTGGCATCGGGCGTCATGAACACCACGCCCCTGGTCGCGATGCTCATCCCCGCGACGCGCGAGCTGGAGCAGACCCGACGCATCCCGGCGCGCGCCGTGCTGCTGCCCATCGCCCATGTGACGACGCTCGCGGGCTCGGTGACGCTCATCGGCACGAGCTCCAACCTGCTCATCGCCGGCATCGCGGGCGGCAGTGGCGTGGACATGGGCATGCTCGCGTTCGCGCCCGTGGCGCTCCCGGTGGCATTGGCGGGTTGGCTGGTCATCGCGCTCACGGCGCCGCATCTGCTGCGGGGCGAGGCAGCCACCACGGACGCCTCCCGTGAGTGGCGCGTGGAGATCCCGGTCTCGGGACACGCCCTCATCCACGGACGTCGGGCGTCCTCGCTGGGCGTCGCCGCGACCCAGCAGTACGAGCTGGTGGCCATCGACCGCTGGGGCGTCCTCGTGGAGCCGGATGCGATCGTGCACGCGGACGATGTCCTCGTGTTCACCGCCACCGAGGCGGGCGTCGCAGCGCTCTGGGGGAGCCCGCTCTTCGGGCTGTCCCCGCAGCGCCTGTACGCGGCCACGGTGAAGTCGGGTGAGGGTCGCACGCTCCACGAGTTCGAGAACGGCAGCCTGCGGGTGGTCGCCGCACGCACCACGCGGTCGCTCCACGAGACGGTCCTGGAGCCGGGCGAGACCTGCTATGTCACGAGCGATGGCATCGCCTCGATGCGCTCGAACGAGTCGATCGCGCTGTGGCAGGACGCCGCCAGCCGAGTGCCCCAGCCGGGCAAGACGTGGGTGGCGCTGGCCATCCTCGTGGGCGTCATCGTGAGCGCTTCCGTCGGTCTTGCGCCCATCGCCCTCGCCGCGTTCGCGGGCGCGATCCTGATGGTCCTCACCAGGGTGCTCAGCCCGGGGTCCGCGGGTCGTGCCCTGGACTGGAACGTGCTGGGCATCCTCGCGGGCTCCGTGGGTCTGGGATCGATCGTCGTGTCGAGTGGCCTGGCGGATGTCCTCGCCCAGGGCGTGCGCACGCTCTCAGCGGGGAACGTGCTGCTCGTGGTCATCGTGCTCGCGGTGGCGACGGCGATCATGACCAACCTGGTGACGAACGCCGCGGCCGCGTCCATCCTGACGCCCGTGGGCCTCGGCATCTCCACCGAGCTGGGCATCGACCCGGTGGTCGTGCTGGCGCTCATCGGGACGTGCATCTCGTTCACGTTCATCAACCCGTTCAGCCACCAGAGCAACCTCATGGTGATGCGCCCCGGCGGGTACACGACGAGGACGTTCGCGCGGTTCGGCGTGCCGCTCATGATCGGCGTCCTCGCCAGCGTCATCGTGGTCGCGTCCCTGCTGCTGATGGGTCGATAGGCGGCGACCGGCTGGCGGCAGCTCGCTCGGGCGGCGCCGGCAGCTCGCCCGAACGGCGCCGGCAGCTCGCCCGAACGGCGCCGGCAGCTCGCCCGAACGATCCAGGCCGATCGAGCGCACTGGTCGAGCACCTGGCGCCCGGTTCGGTCCACTTCCTGGCCAGATCCCCACTGGTCGGGCGATCGGCGATCCGGCCGAGCGTGGGCACGGGCGAACGACCCGGGCGCAGGCGTCTCGTGGTCAGCCAGTCGGATCGATCGGCCAGGTCCTTCGTGGCGGCGTCGCCGAACGCGGCCGGGGAGAGCACTGCCGCGGAAGCGCCACATCCCCGCCGTGGCGGCACGGTCGCAGGTCACACGCCTCGGTCCCGACTCTCGTCACCGATCCGCAACTGGACGATCCCGGACGGGTCGCGTATGGTTCCGCCCGTGAACGCGCTGCGCATCGACATGTGTATGCCCTGGCGGCCCCTTGGAGGGAAGACAGGGCTGTAGGTCGCGCGCCAGAGCAGGGCGGGGGACCAGGAGCCGGTCCCGGGGCCGCAGTCCAGACGGACTGCGGCGTTTGTGTCTTCTGCAGGCTCCACGGGATCACCGCCAGACGGGCCCGGGACGTTCGGACCACGACGTACCCGGAGGATCCCAGGGCCCATGGCCACCCCGACCGACACCCGCGCCCCGACCGACACCTTCGCCGCCCCCCACCCGCAGCCCACGTCCCGGCCCACCATCGGCCGCCAGCTCCAGGTGGAGTTCCGCGCCGTCGGCCGTGCCTTCGTGCGTGCCGACCGTCGTCCGCACCAGGTCATCCGTGACGTCTCGCTGACGATCGCACCCGGCGAGGTCGTCGCGATCCTCGGCCCCAGCGGCTGCGGCAAGTCCACGCTACTCCGGCTCACCGCCGGTCTCGACCGACCCACGTCCGGTGCGGTGTGTATCGAGGGGAGTCCCGTGCGGGGCATCGACGACCGCTCCGCGGTGGCCTTCCAGGAACCGCGGCTGCTGCCGTGGCGCTCGCTGGCGGGCAACGTCGCCCTGGGACTCCCCGCGGGTACGCCCCGAGATCGCGGCGCCGAGCGGGTGGCGCAGCTGCTCGCGCTCGTGGGTCTCGACGCGTTCGCGGAGCATCGTCCGCGCGAGGTCTCCGGGGGCATGGCACAGCGCGCCGCGCTGGCGCGTGCCCTCGCTCGCGACCCCGGCGTGCTGCTCCTCGACGAGCCGTTCGCGTCGCTCGACGCCCTGACCCGGATGCGGATGCAGGACCTCGTCCTCGACATCCACGCCGCCGCACCCACGACCGTGCTCCTCGTGACCCATGACGTGGACGAGGCGCTCCAGCTCGCCGATCGGGTGATCCTCCTGGGATCGGAGCCCGACCGCGAGGGCGCCACGATCCGCGAGATCCTGTCCGTCCCGGGCGATCGGCCCCGGGACCGTGGCTCCGCGGTCATCGCGGAGCTTCGGGCGCAGCTCCTGGAAGGGCTCGGCGTGAGTCGCCATGCCCAGCCGGCGCCACCGCCCATCCCCACGGCCGCGATCGGCCTCGCGCACTGACAACCTGACCCCCATACGACCCCGGAGGACCCATGTCCCGACATCATCAGCGCTCCCGCACCGGCATCGCGGGTGTCCTCGCTATCAGCCTGCTCGCGGTCGCCACGAGCGCCGCGGCACAGTCACCGGCCGCGAGCGATGCCTCGACCGGCGAGGCCGCCCCGAACCCCTATCCGCTCACCCAGGGCGGCACGCTCAACATCGACTTCGCGACGTACAACCCGCTGAGCCTGATCATCAAGGAGCAGGGCCTACTGGAGGCCGCGCTCGCCGATCGGGGGGTGGCGGTCAACTGGATCCAGTCCGCCGGCTCCAACAGGGCCAACGAGGCCCTCCGCGCGGGTGCCATCGACGTCGGCTCCACGGCGGGCTCCGCGGCGCTCCTCGCGCGCAGCAACGGCTCGCCCATCAAGGTCATCGACCTCTACTCCCAGCCCGAGTGGGCGGCCCTCGTGGTGCCCGGGGACTCGCCCATCACGTCCGTGGCGGATCTCGCGGGCCGGAACATCGCCGCGACCAAGGGCACCGATCCGTACTTCTTCCTGCTCCAGTCGCTGGAGGAGGCGGGCGTGCCGCTCGATGCGGTGACCGTCCAGAACCTCCAGCATGCGGACGGCTGGTCGGCGCTCCAGAACGGCTCGGTGGAGGCCTGGGCGGGTCTCGATCCGATCATGGCGGGCGCGGAGGCGGCCGGGGCGAAGCTGCTCTACCGCAACGTCGGCTTCAACAGCTACGGCTTCCTCAATGCCACGGAGTCGTTCCTGGCCGAGCGACCGGATGTCGCCCAGACCGTCGTGGACACGTACGAGAAGGCGCGTGCCTGGGCCCTCGAGCACCCAGACGAGACGGCGGCCATCCTCGCCGAGGTGGCGGGGCTCGACGTCGCCGTCGCGGCCAAGGTGATCGCGGAGCGCTCGAACCTCGACGTGGATAACGTGCCGGGTGAGGCACAGGTGGCGGTGCTCCAGAAGATCGGCCCGATCTTCGTGGAGTCGGGTGATGTGCCCAGCCAGGCGGACATCGACGCGGCGCTCGCCACGATCATCGAGCCGACATTCGCGACCCAGGCCGATCCGGCACGAGTGCCGTGACAGGGCCTGCAGGCGACCTGACCGTGGCCGGTCTCGATCCAGGGAGGGCCTACCTCCTGGACGCCGATCGACAGCGGCTGGACGTCGAGCTCCAGCAGCGGGCTCCCGGGGGACCGGGGCTCGCCGCTGGCCCGGAGGTGGGCGCCAGCGCGCTCACCTCCCGTCGATCCGTGCGCATCGCGATCGCCGTCGCGCTGCCACTCGCCATCCTCGGGTTCTGGCAGCTCTCCACGTCGCTCGGCTGGTTCCCCATCTCCCAGCTGCCGTCGCCCACGATGGTCTGGAACGCGGCGCTCGACCTGTTCGAGCGCGGTCTCCTCGCGACCTACGTCGGCATCTCCACGCAGCGGGTGATCATCGGGTTCGCCATCGGTGCCTCGCTGGGCCTGCTGCTGGGTGCCATCACCGGACTGTCGAAGACGTGGGAGACGTTCTTCGGGTCCACGCTCGGAGCGATCCGGGCCGTCCCATCACTCGCCTGGATCCCGCTGCTCATCCTGTGGCTCAAGCTCGGCGAGCAGTCGAAGATCACGCTCATCGCCATCGGCGCCTTCTTCCCGGTCTACACCATGGTCTCGGCGGCGCTCCGGCATGTCGACCGGCATCTCGTGGAGGCGGGGAGGGCGTTCGGCCTCCGTGGCTTCCGGCTCTTCACCACGGTCCAGCTGCCCGCGGTGCTGCCCTCGGTCATCTCGGGGCTCCGGCTCGCGCTCGCGCAGTCGTGGCTGTTCCTGGTCGCGGCGGAGCTCCTCGGCGCGTCCGCGGGGCTCGGCTTCCTGCTCTCGGATTCCTCCAACAACGGCCGGGTCGATCGACTCCTGCTGGCCATCGTGCTGCTCGCGATCATCGGCAAGACGACCGACTCGCTCCTTGGCGTGTTCGAGCGCTGGGCCGTCCGTCGGTGGACCTGATGACACCGGGCGTGCGCTCGATGCCTCCGGCCCGCCTGTTCCGCTCCGGAGCCCTACCATCGAGGTCATGACCAGTCCCATCCGGATGCTCGAGGCCGACCCGGGTCTCGCGTGCGATCCCGCCGATCCCTCGTGTGCCGTGCCAGGGGTGGCCGGCGAGTACGCCGACGACCTGCTCGTGGGCATCTATCGCAGCGCCCGCACGGTCGCGATGGTGGGCGCCAGCCCCAATCCCATGCGGCCGAGCTACTTCGTGATGAAGTACCTCCAGCGCAAGGGCTATCGGGTCATCCCGGTCAATCCGGTCGCGGTCGGCCAGGCGATCCTGGGTGAGCCGGTCGTCGCGGACCTGCGTGACATCACGGAGCCCGTGGACGTGGTGGACGTGTTCCGCCGACCGGACGCCGTGCCGGGCATCGTGGATGCGGCGATCGCCATCGGCGCGAAGGTGGTCTGGATGCAGCTGGGTATCCGCAATGACATCGCAGCGGTCACGGCCGAGGCGGCGGGCCTCACCGTGGTCCAGGACCGGTGCATGAAGATCGAGTACGGCCGGCTCTCCGGTGAGCTCGCGTGGAGCGGCATCAACGGCGACCGCATCACCAGCAAGCGCCAGGCGCTCCTCGGATGAGCGACACGCCCCAGCCTGGGATCGGCGAGCAGCCTCCGCTCGACTCGAGCGAGACCCCCGAGCCTGCCCGCCGTTCCCGCTACGGCATCGAGACTCGCTCCATCCATGCGGGCAGCCCGCCCGAGCCGGTCACGGGCGCCCGCAACGTGCCCATCTTCCAGACCACCGCGTACGTGTTCGAGGACGCGGACCACGCGGCTTCCCTGTTCGACCTCCAGACCTTCGGCTACATCTACAGCCGCATCACCAACCCCACGGTGGCAGCGCTGGAGGCACGCGTCGCGAGCCTCGAGGGTGGTCGTGGTGCGGTGGCGGTGGCGTCCGGCCACGCGGCCCAGCTCGTCGCGTTCTACACGCTCCTCGAACCGGGCGACCACTTCGTGGGGTCACGGTTCCTGTACGGCGGCTCGCTCACCCAGCTGAGCCACACGTTCCCGCGCCTGGGCTGGCAGGGGACCCTCGTGGATCCCCGGGACGAGGCGGAGGTGCGTGCCGCGATCACGCCGCGCACCCGGCTGCTGTTCACGGAGAGCCTGTCCAATCCCGCGGCGGTGGTCGCTGATCTGGCCATGCTCGCGAGGGTCGCGCGGGAGCACCACATCCCGCTCGTCGTGGACAACACGATGGCCAGCCCCATCCTGTGCCGGCCGTTCGAGTGGGGCGCGGACATCGTCATCCACTCCATGACCAAGTTCCTGGGCGGGCACGGCACGTCGATGGGTGGTGTGGTCGTGGAATCCGGCCGATTCGACTGGTCCGCCGACGACCGATACCCGGGCCTCAGCCGACCCGATCCGGCCTATCACGGGCTGACCTTCCACGAGACGTTCGGGGACTTCGGGTTCACGATGAAGGCACGCGCGGTCGCCCTGCGCGACCTGGGGCCGGCACTCTCGCCCACGAACGCGTTCCACATCCTCACGGGCATCGAGACGCTGCCGCTGCGCATGGAGCGCCACGTCCGCAACGCGGAGGCCGTGGCCCGGTACCTCGCCGCGCACCCGGCCGTCGCGTGGGTCTCGTATCCGGGGCTCGAGGACCACGAGTCGCATGCACGCGCCGCGCGCTACCTGCCCGATGGCGCGGGATCGGTGTTCACGTTCGGCCTCACCGGCGGCTACGAGGCCGGCGTGCGGCTGGTCGAGGGCGTGGAGCTGTGGTCCCACCTCGCCAACGTGGGCGACACGCGTAGCCTCATCATCCACCCCGCCTCCACGACGCATCGGCAGCTCACCGACGAGCAGCGCACGGCGGCGGGTGCGGGCAACGACGTCATCCGCATCTCGGTGGGTCTCGAGACCGCCGCGGACCTCATCGCGGACCTCGACCAGGCACTCACCGGCTGACGCTCGGCGTCCAGGTCGACCGCCTCGTCAGGTCGTCAGGCGGGCGCCCTCGCCATCGGTCGTCGCGGACACCCTGGCCAGTCGGTCGGCGGCGGGGATCACGTAGTAGCTGCCGGTGACCGCGTGGGTCATGTCCGTCAATCGATCGGCGGGCGTGCCGGACAGTCCGGCCATGCTCCGGAGCATCGTCTCCAGCGGGCCCTGCTCCCGGCAGAAGCCCACGAAGACGGTGCCGTGCTGCGAGAGCGTCCCGTACGGGATGTTGCGGCGCAGGATCGTGCCGAACCGGTCCTGGTCGGTGCTCGCCACGTGCGAGCCGGGTGGTGACGGGTCGATCTCCGTGCTGTCCGCCTTCCGACGACCGATGATCGACTCCTGCTCCGCGATCGGCAGCCGCTCCCAGGCGATGGCGTCGTGCTCCCATTGCTGGAGCAGCAGCACCGAGCCGCCGGCGCCGGGGGTGCCGGACGGGATGACGGCCGCATCCGTGGCCTCGATGATGGTGGGGTTCTCCGTGCCGTCGATGAATCCGGTGAGATCCAGGTCACGGTGGTACGGCCAGCCGACCATCTCGTGGGCGAGCCGCGCGACACCCGCCAGTGCCACGACCGCGGCACGGGACAGGTCGAACACCACGTCATAGGCGGCGCCCGTCAGCCACAGCACCACATCGTGCTGCGTGGCGGGCATGTGGATGCCCGTCGGACCGTCGATGGGTGCCTCGAAGCCGTGGACCCCAGCGGGTGCCGCGTCGGGCGCGACGTGTGCCCACAGCTCCGGCCGGAAGCCCGCGACGAGGTTGACGCCACCGATCGTGGTGCGCGGCTCGCGCATCGCGGCCACACGGGCGACGGCAGCGACCGGGTCCACCCCTGCGACGAGATCCAGCTCGAGCCAGGCGTGGGACGCCGTGCCGAGTGCGAAGATGCCCACCTGGGGTGTGTCGACGCCCACCGTGTGTCCTCCTGCCGCGATGGTACGCGGGCCGGACGCGCGCCGGAGCGATGGATCGTGCCGCCGACCGCAGTCAGATGGATATCCACCGATCAGGTCCCAACGAGAGGAGCCATCCCATGGAGCCCATCTATCCGATGCTCTGGTTCGACGGCCAGGCAGAGGAAGCCGCGAGCTTCTACGTCTCGATCTTCCCCGACTCACGCATCGTGCAGGTCTCCCGCTACGGCGAGGCCGGTCCCGGGGTCGCGGGCAGCGTCATGCTCGTCGACTTCGAGCTGATGGGACGGCGCATCGCGGCGCTCAATGGCGGTCCCGAGTTCCGTTTCAGCGAAGCCGTGTCGCTCGTCGTACCCTGTGCGTCGCAGGCCGAGGTGGACGAGTACTGGGACAAGCTGGTGGAGGGTGGTGAGCCCTCGTACTGTGGCTGGCTCAAGGACCGCTTCGGGTTCTCGTGGCAGGTGGTACCGGTCGAGCTCGACCGGATGATGCTCGACCCCGACCCCGAGAAGGCCCGCCGGGTGACCGAGGCGATGCTCAAGGTCCAGGGCAAGCTCGATCTGGCGTCGCTGCGCGCGGCGTTCGAGGGCGCCTGACACCCACGGTCCGTCCGGGTCGCTGTCGCGGCCCGGACCGCTCATCCTGACGACGCGGCGACGCGCAGCGGCGTCATCCCATCCGGTCATCGCGCACGGGACCTGCCGGACGCAGGCCGGTCCATCGCGCCCGTGCCCCGCACGTCCGTCGCCGTCCGTCCCACGCTGGAGCACCGATGTCACCCGCCGAGCCCACGATGCACCCTCGCGCCACCATCCGTGACTGGGTGGGCCTCTGCGTGCTCGCGCTCGCCTGCCTGATGTACATCATGGACCTCACGGTCCTCCACCTGGCCGTGCCCGCCATGAGCGCCGACCTCCAGCCCAGCAGCTCGCAGCTGCTCTGGATCATCGACATCTACGGCTTCATGGTGGCCGGCTTCCTCATCACGATGGGGACCCTCGGCGACCGCATCGGTCGACGCCGACTGCTCATGATCGGCGCCGCGGCGTTCGGGGTCGCATCCGTCCTGTGCGCGGCCGCGCCCACCGCGGAGCTGCTCATCGTCAGCCGGGCGTTGCTCGGCGTCGCTGGCGCCACGCTCGCGCCGTCCACGCTATCGCTGCTGTTCAGCATGTTCCATGACCCGGCCCAGCGGTCACGTGCCATCGCGGTCTGGGTGTCCGCATTCTCCGCGGGCAGCGCCATCGGGCCGCTCGTGGGCGGCTTCGTGCTGGAGCACTTCTGGTGGGGTGCCGTGTTCCTGCTCGCCATCCCGGTCGTGGTGCTGCTGCTCGTGCTCGGGCCCATCGTGCTGCCCGAGTACCGCGACCCCAAGGCGGGTCGACTGGACCTGCCGAGCGCCGGCATGTCGCTGGTGGCGGTGCTGTCGATCATCCTCGGCCTCAAGCTCATCGCCCAGGACGGCGTGGATGTGCTCGCGGTCGGATCGATCGTGCTGGGGGTCGTCGTCGGCTGGGCGTGGGTCCGGCGGCAGCTGCGACTCGCGGACCCCATGATCGACCTGCGGCTGCTGCGTGCCCGCGCCTTCAGCGCCGCGCTGTCCGTCAACTTCCTGACGGTGTTCGTGATGGTCGGCTACTTCCTGTTCGTGGCGCAGTACCTCCAGCTCGTGCTGGGCATGTCGCCGCTGGAGGCGGGCGCCTGGTCGGTGCCGTCCGCCGCCGCGTTCATCCTCGCCTCCAACGCCGTGCCGTGGCTGCATCGACGACGCGGTCCCGGCACCATCATCGCGGTCGGTTTCACGCTCACCGCGATCGGTCTCGCGGTCCTGGCGACCGCGGGGGCTTCGCCGGACGGCCTGGTGTCCGTGGTGGTGGGGTCGATCATCGTGTCGTTCGGGCTGGGCCCCGTGTTCGGCCTGACCACGGAGCTCGTCGTGGGCACCGCGCCACCGGAGCGCGCGGGTGCGGCATCGGGCATCTCCGAGACCGCGACCGAGCTGGGTGGCTCGCTGGGCATCGCGATCATGGGCAGCATCGGCGTGGCGCTGTATCGCGGCACCATGCTCGGGCACGCGCCCGCGGGTGTGCCGGCGGACATCCTCGAGGCGGCCAGGGACACCCTGGGCGGTGCGGTGGAGGCCGCGGCCGAGCTGCCCCAGGCGCTCGGTGACGCGCTGCTCACGGTCGCACGTGATTCGTTCGTGACGGGCATGCAGGTCGTGGCGGTCCTGTGTGCGATCATGGCGTTCGCGACCGCCATCTGGGCATACGTGGCGATCCGATTGCCACCCGCAGGCACGGATCCCATCGATCCCCACGGCACGCGGCAGGCCACCGGGGAGTCGCACGAGGCGGTCAGCATCGCCGCGATGGGTCCGGCGACCATCTCGAAGGCCTGATCCGGGGACGCTCACGGCTTGGGGCGGTGTGCCGGCGGGCCGGGCCCGTGTGCGTGGCCTGAGGATCCGTGCTGCGGCCCAGGGGCGCGCGCCGCGGCCTGCGCCGTGTGCGGCGGCCGTGGTGCATGCCACGGCTGAGGTCCCGAGCGAGGATCCTCGCCGCAGCCCGTGTACTGCTCGACTGCCCGTGGCATCCGGCGACCTCGGTCTGCCTCCCGCGGCCGCAGCCCGTGTACTGCTCGAGGAGCCGTGGCCTCCCGCCACCTGGGCGTGCCCACGCTGCCGCAGCCCGTGTACTGCTCGACCGCGGCAGCCGGCCGGCCCTGCGAGCACCTGGCGGGCTCCGACGAGCGGCACCCGGCTGGATCGGGCCACTGGAGGCGTAGGTGGCGTGGCGACGGCGCTCGCGCGTCGAGCGTGGAGGTCGCGAACCGTGCCGCGTCAGCACTACACGGGCTGTGCCCGCGTGCGCGTGCCGGCCGACGACAGCCAGCCCGTCCTATCGGCGGCACGTCGAGCACTACACCGGCTGCGCGACCGGCTCGGGGCATCGGACGAAGGCTCGGCGCGAGGGAGACGGCACGTCGAGCACTACACCGGCTGCACGACCGACCGCGGCCATCGGACCGGCTCCCGATGGCAGACGGGAGGTCCTGGTGCACAGGTGCCGGCACGGCGAGCACTACATCGGCTCGGCGAGCGCCCTCTGGCCCACACCGACGGCGCCCCGCCGTCCCGCCCCTGACCCACGGCCACCCGCCTTCGCGCCCCTGGCCCACGACCACGGCCACCCGCCTTCGCGCCCCTGGCCCACGACCACGGCCACTCAGCCGTCCTGCCGCAGGCCCACGACCGACTCAGCCGCCGGGCCTTGTCCCGGCTGTGGCCGATCGGCGGCGCTCGCTCGTCGTGGGTCTCGGACGTTGGCGTGCCCGGGCGAACAGTCGGGTGCCCTTGACGTCGACCCACAGGATGGCCGGGTCGCTCGGCAGCTGCCCTGGGCCGCCGAGGGTCCGCAGCCACGCATCCGGATCGCCCGGGAACCGGGCGCGAAACAGCGTCCGGTGGTCCGCGAGGATGCCGCGGTTGCGTTGCGTCGCCCGGACCACCCAGCAGCCGCTCACTCGAGGCAGGGCGACCCCGTCAGGACCCTCTCGGGACCTGGTGCCGACAGCGAGCTGGCAGACACGCTCCAGCCGTCGGTCCCAGTCACGGAAGCGAGCACCGACATCGTCGAACCAGTCCATGACCTCGATCGCCACGACCTCGAGCACATGGTCGGCCGCCCGCCGCTCCAGCCACAGGTCCACCGAGCGCGAGCCGCGAGCTGCGTCGTCGACGGCCCGCTCGGGCACGCTCGCCCATCCACCCGACAAGGCGATGTTCGCGACCAACTCCTGGGTGCGCAGATGGACGGCATCCTTCGGCTGGTCGGCGGTGCTTGCTCCCGACAGGTATGCCTGCAGCGTCGTCCCTGTCGCATCCGCGACCCGCACCCAGGACCGGAGCGACCAGCTGTCGGCGCCACCGCGCTCCATCCGGCTGATCGCGGTCTGGGCAAGGGCGCACCGCGCGCCCACCTCGGCCTGCGTCAGACCGGCGACCTCACGCGCGTCCTTGAGGGCGCTGCCAAGCGCCTTCGCGAGCTCGGCGGACCGAACGTCCGACTCGAGCATCTCCGGTGGCCGCCGGCTCATCCGGATACGTCTGGGCATAGCCCGAGTAGTGTTGCGGCTCGCTCTTACGCGACCCGTACCGCTGATCCACCCCGGGATCATCCATGGGGTGTGGAGCCGAACCGACGCCCGGCACTCCCGCCGAGCGAGCTAGAGCCGGCCGGCCTCGATGACGCGGTCGAGGAAGCGGCGCGTCCGCTCGTCGCGCGGCGCCGAGAAGATCTGCCCGGGCGGACCCTCCTCGATGATCCGGCCGCCCTCGAGGAACGCGACGCGGTTCGCGATGTCCCGCGCGAAGCCCATCTCGTGGGTGGCGAGGACCATGGTCATGCCCGACTCGGCAAGCTCACGGATGACGGACAGCACCTCCGCCACGAGCACAGGATCCAGCGCGGACGTGATCTCGTCGAGTAGCAGGATGGACGGCCGCATCGCGAGCGCCCGCACGATGGCCACGCGCTGCTGCTGACCACCGGAGAGTCGGTCGGGGACGGCATCGCGCTTGTCAAGGAGCCCGAAGCGTCGCAGCAGCTCCTCCGCCCGCGCCTCTGCTTCGGCCTTCGGCAGGCGGAGCACCTTGACCGGCGCCAGCGTGATGTTGCGGATCACGCTCATGTGCGGGAACAGGTTGTAGGCCTGGAACACGATGCCGATGCTCCGCCGGATGCGGTCGACATCGACCCCCGATGCGGTGATCTCGGCGCCCTGCACGACGATCCGCCCGGAGTCGATGGGCTCCAGGAGGTTCACGCACCGCAGCAGCGTGCTCTTGCCGGATCCGGACGCACCGATGAGGCACACGACCTCGTGCTCCGCCACCACCAGGTCGATGCCGTCCAGCACGAGATGGTCACCGAACGACTTGCGCAGGCCCTCGATGCGCAGCGCCTCGCCGCCGAGGCCCGGTGCCTGGGCGGACACGGACGCCGACACCGGCACACCCGCCGACACGGGCACCTCCGCCGATGCTGGCACCCCCGCCGACACAGGCGTGCCGCCCGCGTTCATCGCGCGCCCGCCAGGTAGCGCTTCCGATCCCGCGCGACCAGCCAGTCCACGAGCCGTGCCATGGGCACCGTCAGCATCAGGAACAGCATGGCGCTCGCGAGATAGGGCGTGAAGTTGAAGTCCGCCGATGCCATCGCCTGGGCACGCCGGAACGCCTCCACGGGACCCAGGAACGAGACGAGCGCGGTGTCCTTCTGGAGCCCGACCATGTCGTTGAGGAGGGGCGGGATCACCCGGCGGATCGCCTGGGGCAGGACGACGTATCGGAAGGTCTTGACGCCCGACAGACCGAGCGATCGCGCCGCGGCGGCCTGGCTCGGATGCACCGACTGGATGCCCGCCCGATACACCTCGGCCACATACGCGCTCCACACGAGCACGAGCGACACGATGCCCCAGACATAGACATCGGAGGTCAGTCCGGGCAATCGGAGCGCCGGGATCCCGAAGCCGAGCACATAGATGATGAGGATGCTCGGCAGCCCGCGGAACAGGTCGATATAGATGATCGCGAACAGCTTGATGGGGAAGAAGACGGGGTCATCGAGGCTGCGCATCACCGCCAGCACGAGCGCCCAGACGAGGATGCAGACGGCGGCGATCAGGAAGATGCCGATGTTGACGAGGAGGCCGGCGAAGACGCGGGGGAGCGCCTCATCGAACCGTGCCGAGTCGAAGAAGCGCGCCTGGACCGTCGCCCAGCCGTCCGCGTTCACGATGAGCCAGCCGATCACACCGAACACGACGAGCGTGCTGACGGTGGCGACCAGCACAGCGACGCCGCGTGATCGCAATCGCGACCGACGCGGCGCGGCGTGTGTCATCGGAAGTGCCCGCCGGGACCGTGTGTCACGGCCGACCGGCGGGCCCGCTGTCCATGGAGGGGTGGCGGCCTACTGGAAGGTGGGGATCGCCTGCCCGGTGCTGATCCACTCGTCGTAGATCGCCTGGAGCGTCCCGTCCGCCTTGATGACGGCGATGGCCTCGTTGACGCAGGCCCTGAGTGCGCTGCCCTGCTCGAACACGATGCCCATCTGGTTCTCCTGGGCGAGCGAGTCGAACTGGCCCACGACGGTGCCCTCGGGGTACGCCGTGTCCCAGTTCTCGAGCTGTGCGTCACGCATGAACAGGGAGGTCTGGACGTCCACGACCAGGCCATCGATCTGGCCGTTCTGGAGCGCCTGGAGAGCCGCCGCGTTGTCGTTGAAGACCTGCGCCTCCGTGGACGGCGCGATGACGTCCTCGATGAGGGCCAGGCTCGTCGTGCCGATCGCTGCGCCCAGCTTGAACGGCTGGAGTCCTGCGACGGTGGTCACGGCGAGGATGGGATTGGTGGGAACGCTGGCCGGATCAGCGTCCGGCGCCGGCTCCGAGCCGACCGCGTAGGTCATCGCCAGGATCGCCTGGTGCGAGTCGAAGTACGAGTCGCTGAAGTCGACCGCCTCCGCGCGCTCCGGGCGGATGGAGATCTGCGCGAGGTGGAAGTCGAAGGCCTTCGGGCCGGGCGCGAACGCGTTCTCGAACACCGTGTTCGGGATCCAGTCGGTCTCGTCCGGAGTGAAGCCGAGCGCCGCGGCGATCGCCGTCGCCGTCGCACCCTCGTAGCCCCCGGCGTTCGGCGGGAAGCCGAACTCCCAGTCGGAGCCCTCGGGCTTGTCCGTGTCGCTCCACCAGGGCGGATACGCCGGGTTGTCCGTGCTCAATGTGAGCCGACCCGGGTTCTTGAGGGACAGCTGGTCCTTGGCGCACTCGGCGCTGATGGTCGCGGGCGCCGGGGACCCATCCGCGGACTGGGCGAAGGCGCCGGTGGCGCCACCCGTCACGAGGACGCACGCGGCGATCGGGATGGATGCCGCTCGACGGAGCGACAGATGGGGTCGATGCATCGCCGGTTCACACCTCCTGGGATTGTCCAGTGTCTGGGTCGAGATGGTCCCACACGGCGCCTGTGCTGTCACGCGTCTGGCGCCATCAACCGAGTGGCGGCAGCTCCTGGTCGAAGTCGAGCGCGCCCGCGAACAGGTCACCGACCTCGGCGACACGCTCGGGCATCGAGCGGATGTCCCAGCGGTCCGGCCGGAGCGTCGGGTCGTCCAGCTCCTCCCAGCGGATGGGTGCCGAGACCCCGGCCGTGGCCACCGGCCGAGCGGCATACGGCGCGACGAGCGTCTTGATGGGCGTGTTCTGGGTGTAGTCGAGACGTGCCCGGCCACCCCGGTCGGCCTTCGCCCAGTCCCAGCTCACGAGGTCCGGCACCGTGGCCGCGATCGCACGCGAGAGCGATTCGACCCAGCGCAGCGTGTCGTCATAGGTGTAGCCGGGTCGGATGGGGATCCAGACCTGGATGCCGCGCTTGCCGGTCGTCTTGGGGTAGCCGCGCACACCGAGATGCCCGAGTGCCGTGCGGAACAGGCGCGCCAGGATGAGCACCTCCTCCCACGTCGTGCGCTCACCGGGATCGATGTCGACGAGTGCATACGTCGGCTCCCGATACGCGGAGAGCCGCGAGGTCCACGGATGGAGGTCGATGACGGCCTGGTTGGACAGGAACGCGAGGGTCGCCACGCGGTCCACCACGATGTACGTGTGCGACTGGTCCTTGCCGGCCTCCGGGTAGTCCCAGCGACCCACCCAGTCCGGCGCGTGCGAGGGGATCTGCTTCTGCCAGAAGTGATGCCCCGTGATGCCGTTCGGCCAGCGGTCCGTGTTGAGCGGCCGGTCGGCGAGATAGGGCAGCAGCACTGGTGCGATGGTCACGTAGTAGCGCGCGAGGTCGCGCTTGGTGTACCCCGGCGCCGGCCACAGGACCTTGTCCAGGTTGGTCATGGTGACGACGTGGCCACCGACCTCCCAGGGTCCGCCCGCGCCCAGTCGGTCGAGGGCGGCCAGCTCATCGGGGGTGGCCAGGCCGATGGGTCGATCCGATGGCTTGGCGTCGATCGAGGCCTTGGCTGACGGCGCCCTGGCCATCGGCGCCTTCCGGCCGGACGTCGTCGGTCTCGTTGCCTTGGGGTCCGTCGTGCGCTTCGCCATGGTCGGCTCCTTCTCGCGCCCCGCTCTGGCTCGTGCTGCGCGTTCCGCTGCTGCACGTGCTCGATCGGCGTCCAGCGTCCGTTCCCGCGTCACGCGCCGCGGGTCACGATCGGGCTCCATGCCCGTGAACGCCGCCTGGCGCAGCAGGCCGTCGCTCGTCCATTCCGCGAACGTGGCCCGGATGACGATGCGTGGCTCCGCCCAGTGGAGCCCCTTGATGGATGGCGGATCGATGACTGGCGGGACGGGCGTGGCCAGCTCGTCCAGCCGCGCGCGCAACGCGGTCCGCGTCCGCGTGTCGATGCCGCTGCCGACCTCGCCCGCGTATCGGAACGCGCCGTCCTCGAAGGTCGCGACGAGCAGCGAACCCAGCTTCGCATGGGACCCCTTGCCCGGCTCGAAGCCGATGACCACGAGCTCCTGCTCACGACGGATCTTCATCTTGAGCCACGCCCGCGAGCGACGACCCGGCTCATAGGTCGACCGACGGAGCTTGGCGATGATGCCCTCCACGCCGTGTGCCTCGGCGGCGGCATAGAGGTCGAGGCCATCCGTCTCCACGTGTGACACGTAGCGGACCCGGGGCGTGTCCCGGATGACTCGTCGGAGCAGTCGCTTGCGATCCTCCAGCGGCACGTCCAGGAGCGACCGACCGTCGAGGTGGAGCAGGTCGAACACCTGGTAGACGAGGGGAGCGGGTCTGGCCGGGTCCTCATCGCCCGCGCGGTCGCCGTCGGTCGTAGCGGGGCGTCTGCGGTCGCTACGAGCGAGACCGATCCCGTTCAGCCCGGTGCGGTCCTGGAGCAGGCTGAAGCGGGCATTGCCGTCCTCGTCGAGCGCGACCACCTCCCCGTCCACGATCGCGGTCCGTGCCGCGATCCAGGTGGGCGGGGTCGCCGCGAGCTCCGGGAAGTAGCGGGCGGCGTCCTTGCGATTGCGGGTCCAGAGCCGGACGCGGCCGTCCTGCACCACGGTCTCCACGCGGTAGCCGTCCAGCTTCATCTCGAACAGCCAGTCGTCGTCGCTGAACGGCGCGTCCACCGGTGTCGCGAGCATCGGCGCCACGAAGTCCGGAAGGGGTTCGTCACGCGCGGCGGTCAGGTCGATCAGCGCCTCGGTGGCCGGCTTGCTGCTGTCCCAGATGGCCGGCACGCCCGCCCTGATCTCCTCATTGGTCCGCCCGGACAGCACGCTCGTGGGGAACGTGTCGATGTCCCAGGTCGGGTCGGACGTCTCGTCCCGCTTGTGGATGAGCAGCCACTCGTCGCCATCCTCGTCACGGGCCGTGTGGCGTCCGCTGCTCCGGGAGGCGGACCCAGGCCCACGGGACCCTCGGCGACCCGTCCCTTGGCCGCTCGTGCGCACCAGGACCCAGCGGCCGGACAGTCGCTCGCCATGGAGGACGAACTTCAGCTCACCCGCCGTGACCGCGGCGACGGGGTCGGGTGTCTCCGCCTCCGGCTCCCAGGTGCCGATGTCCCAGACGATGACATCGCCACCGCCATACTCGCCCCTGGGGATGACGCCCTCGAAGTCGAGGTACTCGATGGGGTGGTCCTCCACGTGCGCAGCCATGCGCCGCTCCAGCGGACGCATGCTCGGACCGCGTGGCACCGCCCAGCTGGCGAGGACGCCGCCCATCTCCAGGCGGAAGTCGTAGTGGAGCCGCGTGGCGCGGTGGCGCTGCACGACGAACCGCAAGGGACCCTCGGACGCACCGTGGGCACCCGCGGGTTCCGGCGTCCGGGCGAAGTCGCGCTTCTGCCAGTAGCGATCGAGCGGCATGGTCCCGGCAGGGTAACCGGTGGCCGCGCGCCCGCGTCCTGCGACCGGGATGCCCCGTCCGTGGGTACCGCGACATGCACACATCCAGCGCCACGACGGGACGCCCGGCCCGCGAGACGCCGATGGCCCGCCTGGGGCTCGTGATCAGGGCCGCTCGTCCATCCCCGGGGCGGCGACCCGAAGTCCGAGCGCATGCGCCGCATCGAGCAGTCGCCGGTCATAGGCGACGAACCCATCGAGGTGTGCAGCGACCTCTTGCGCAGCCGCGAGATGGATCGCATCGAGCGTCCGCAGACCGAGCGGCTCGAGCGTCGCAGCGGTGGCGAGCTGTGCGGACCGGAGCAGGATCACCTCGCACTCAGCCAGGGCGGGCGCAGGGTCGGCACCCACGCGGCGCGCGGCCCGTGTCACCTCCGTGACCGCGATCTCGCTGATGAGCACGCGAACCCGGGGCTCGCCGAGGAACGCGATCAACGCATCGGTCTCCGGCTCGACGACCACGAGCTTCACGAGGGCGGACGAGTCCAGGAAGACGGCGTCCATGTCAGCAGGGCGGCGAGGTCCGAACGATGCCGCTGTCCGGCTGCGGCGGACCGGTCGAGAGCCGAACATCTACGCGAGCCGTTCCGATCGATCCTCCGACAGCGCATCCGAGATCGAGCCCATGCCGACACCCGTGGGCCGAGGGAATGCCGTCGACCGCGTGTGTGCGGGCGCGATGCGACCCGCGGCGATCAGGTCATCCAGCCACGCCGTACCCGATGCGGGGGGCACGAGGCGACCGACCGGCTGGCCGCGGTCGGTCACGTCGAAGCTCTCGCCCTTGATGGTCCGGGCGGTGTATCGACTGAGGTGCTGTCGGAGCTCGCGGATGCCGACGGTCTCGCTCATAGTGCTACCGAATGTAGCACATCAGCCACCACGAGCGCCCAAGGCGTGAGGGATCCAGTGTCTCGGCCACCTGGCTCACCTGCATCTCCGCGGCGAGCCGGCCGCTCGCTACAGCCCGAAGCGGCCGAGCGCCTCCTCGGCGAGCACGCGACCCACCGCGAGCGACGATGTCGCGGCGGGCGACGGCGCGTTGCGCACGTGGAGCACCCGATCCGATCCGCCGAGCAGGAAGTCATCGACCATCGCGCCGTCCCTGCCGAGCGCCTGCGCACGCACACCGCTCGGCCCGAACACGAGCTGCTCCGACCGGAGTCCCGGCACGTATCGCTGCACCTCCGCCACGAACGCGCGCTTCGACCAGTCACGCCACTGCTCGGCGAGGCCGGTGCGCCAGTACTTCGTGGCGAGCCGCAGGAACCCGGGGTAGGCGAGCGCCCCCGCGAGGTCGCGCACCGAGACATCGGTCCGGCGATAGCCCTCGCGCTTGAAGGCGAGCACCGCGTTCGGCCCGGCCAGCACGTTGCCGTCGATGCGCTTCGTGAGGTGGATGCCCAGGAACGGGAACCGCGGGTCCGGCACGGGATAGATGAGGCCGCGCACCAGGGGTCGCGCGTCCGCGGTGAGCGTGTAGTAGTCGCCCCGGAAGGGCACGATGCGCGGCGCATCCGCGGTGTCCTCGCCGGTCATCGCCGCGACGCGGTCGGCCCACAGGCCGGCGCACGCGATCACCCGTCGCGCGACCACGTCACCGAGGGTCGTGCCGACACGCATCTCGTCGCCCAGGCGCGTGATCGACGTCACCTCCCGCGACGTCTCGATGACGCCACCGCGTGCCCGCACCTCGTCCGCGTAGGCGGCCGCGACCCGTCGGAAGTCGACGATGCCCGTACCCGGGCTCCACAGCGCACGGATCCCTGCCGCATGTGGCTCGATCTCCCGGATGCGCTCCGGGCCGACCTCCTCGAGGCCGTCCACGCCGTTCGCCGTCGCGCGCTCCCGGAGCGCCGCGAACCGCTCCAGCTCGGACTCGTCGAGCGCCACGACGAGCTTGCCGGTGCGCTCGACCGGGATCGAGTGCGTCTCGCAGAACCGCTCGAGCGCCTCCTTGCCCTCCCGGCACAGGCGTGCCTTGAGCGACCCTGGCTGGTAGTACAGACCGGCGTGGACGACGCCGCTGTTGTGGCCGGTCTGGTGCGACGCGAGGGTCGCCTCCTTCTCGAGGATGAGCAGTCGCAGGTCGGGTCGTGCCTCCAGGAGGCGGAGCGCCGTGGCGAGGCCCAGGATGCCGCCACCCACGATGACGATGTCGGTGCGCTCGGCGGCACCCGTGGCCGGGCCGGCGTCCGCGGCCCGGCCGGCGCTCGGCGCTGCCGGGCTTCCGCTCGGCGCCGCGGAGTCGGCGCTACCCGCTGCCGGGTCGCCGCCCGGCGCCGCCGGAGGGCTCACATCCGCCGCTGCCGTGGCGCCGGTCTCGACGGAGGTCGTCTCGCTCGTCATGCCGCCTGGCTCCGGACCAGGTCCGAGGGGAGCGGCACGCCCAGCCGATCGCCGAGCGCCACGAGGGACGCGTAGTGCTCGCCATCCACCGCGATGCCGCGCTCGTCGGCGCGTGCCTCCGCGGCCGCTTCCGGCGCGCCATGGACGAGCACCGGGCCCGGCGCTCCAGGGGCGGTCGGCGACTCGACGAGCTGCTGGAGCAGCGTCTCCAGGCGTGCCTCGAAGGCACCGGGTGCGTCGATCGCGGTCGGGTCGATGACCAGGAACGTCTCACCCAGGTCCGCCGGACCCTCGTGGGTCGAGAACAGCGAGACCACGTTCGGCCCGAAGGCGGCGCCGCCCAGGATGCCCGTCAGCAGCTCCACGACGAGCGCCAGGCCATAGCCCTTGTAGCCACCGGTCTCCTCCTCGCCACCGAGGGGATGGAGCGATCCGGCGAGCGCGGCGTCCGGCGTGGTGGCCGGGCTGCCATCCGCGTCGAGTGCCCAGCCGACCGGCAGCGACCAGCCGCGACGTGCCGCGACCTCGATGCGTCCACGCGGCACGGTGCTCGTCGCCATGTCCAGGCAGTACAGGCCGAATCGACCCGCCGGCGCGGCGACCGCGATGGGGTTCGTGCCCAGCAGCGGCCGACGCGAGCGGGTCGGCGCGACCAGCGGCGACGAGTTGGTGAGGCTGACGCCGATGAGGCCCTGGCTTGCAGCGCGAAGCGCGTACCAGCCCGCGATGCCGTAGTGGTTCGAGCGGCGCACGACGACCGTCGCGGTCCCGAAGGTCCTCGCCCGCTCGATGGCGAGGTCCACCGCGACGCGGCAGGCATGGTGGCCCCAGCCGTTCTGCGCATCCATGAGCACGAGCGCGGGTCGCTCCCGCTCCACGACCGGTCGCGCGACCGGGTCCATGACGCCCGCTTCCACGAGCGCCACGTACTGGGTCAGTCGCGCCGTGCCGTGGGATGCGATGGACCGTCGATCGGACGCCAGGAGGACCTCCGCGACATCGGCCGCGATGTCATCGGGCGTACCCATGCGCCGCACCACGGCGGCCGTCCAGCCACGCAGCGAGACAGGGTCCAGGAAACGTGCGTCGATGGGGTCCTCGTAGACGGGCATGGTCGCAAGGCTACCGCACCGACGGGTCGGCCCACAGTCCCGGGTCGCGTCCGCGAACGCCGTCGCATCGTCACCGGGCCGGAATCGCTCGCAACGAGCCGCGATCGGCGCCGCGCCCGGGACCCGGATGGCTCGTCGTCAGCCGGTCAGTCGTCGCCGCGCGGTGCCTTCGTGGGCTTGGCGGTCTTCTCGGGTTTGGCCGTCTTCTCCGGCTTCTGCGTCGGCTCGCCCGGTTCGACGGGTGGTTCCACAGGCGGCTTGGTCGGCTTGGGCGTCGGCGGCACGTAGCACCTGCCGTTCGGTGGCGCCATGGGGTACGGGCCGCTGCCGCTGCGGCGGTTCATGTAGCCCTGGACGTAGCGCCGCCAACCGTTGGGCATGCCCTCGTCCGCGTTCTTCAGGTCCACGACCGTGACGCCGCACCGCTGCTCGTACAGCAGCCCTGGCTCGTCCACCTCACCCTTGCTGCCCGGCTCGGTGCCGCTGATGAACCACTCCTGTCGCGTGCTTCTCGTGGCCCTGACCGGCTTGCCCCCGGAGTAGGAGTCGATCGACTTCTGGACCAGGCCCTTGGAGGGGCGAGAGAAGTCCGCGACGGGCTTGCCGTTCGACCAGTCGCGCATGAACGACTTCCAGATCTTGCCCGCCGAGTCCGTCGCGAACACCTCCAGGGTGCCGAAGCGTGGCGAGGCATGGTCGCTGTTGCCCATCCAGACACCGAGGGCGAGCGCCGGCGCGTTCTTGTTGTCCGGCTGGGGCAGCAGCCCGTACGTGGACACGTCCTTGACACCGTTGGTGGTGCCCGTCTTGAGCGCCATGATCCGCCGCCGTCCACCGGGCCCGTTGGTCAGCTGGAACGCGCGACCCCAGTACTCGTTGACGCCGGGGTTGGAGTTCCCCTTGAGGATGTCCGCCATGAGCCACGCGGCCTGCGGGCTCCACACCTTGCGCTTGGCGGGCTCACCCGCCTTCCACATCTCCTTGCCGTTCGGGTCCGTCACGGACAGCAGGTAACGGGGCTCCGTGACCTGGCCGCCATCACCGAACGCGCCGTAGGCCGCCGTGAGGTCCACGAGACGGACCTCCACGGTGCCGATGGCGCCCGCGAGACCGGCGCCCGTGATGCGCTTCCTGCCGCCGAGGTAGGTGATGCCCGCCTTGGAGGTGTAGTCCTCCACGGCCTTCGGTCCGACACGCCCGAGGGCGCGGATGGCCGGGATGTTGAGCGACTGCTGGAGCGCGTATCGGGTGCTCACCGGGCCGCGCTGGAGACCGTCCGCGTCCGATGGCTTCCAGCCGGAGGCGAACGCGGTCTCGATGTCCAGGAGCACGGAGCCCGGCGTCAGCTTCCGCTCATCGAAGGCGGTGGCGTAGACCATGGGCTTCCAGGCGGAGCCGGGCTGGCGATAGCCGATGCCGGCCACGTCGTACTTGGGGTCGAACTTCTTGGACTTCTGCTTGTAGCGGTCGTAGTAGTCCGCGCTGCCCACGTAGCCCAGGATGTCCCCGGTGCGATAGTCGAGCGCCACGAGCGCGGCGTTGTGGACGTTGCGGCCACGCAGCACGTTCATCCAGCGCCGGTCGGCGGCCCGGATCTTGAGCTCCCGGATGGCTGCGTTGTAGCGCTTGGCACCCAGGTTGGGCAGGATCGCACCGGCCATGACCCACTTCTCGGCAAGCCGCTGGGTGTCCCAGTCCAGCGTGGTGATGATCTTGTAACCACCCGTCTCGGCAGGCTCCTGGTCCACGAGGATCTGGTCGAGCCGGTTCTTGGCCGCCCACACGAAGTGGGGCGCCTTGTACTTGAGGACCTTGTCCCCCACGAGGACGATGGGCTGGTTGAGCGCCTCGAGGTACTGCGCCTGCGTCACCTTGGTCCAGCGGGCGTTGCCGTCCAGGAGCGCCCGCAGGATGAAGTTGCGGCGCACGACGGGCGCGATCTCCGTGCAGCCCTCCTGGATCACCGCCCGGCCGCTCGCATCGAGCGTGTAGGAGCAGGTGGGCACCACGATGCGCGACTTGCCCTTGCGCGTCTCCGTCTTCGCGTAGCGGTACGGGTCCAGCACGGACGGCGACTGCGGCAGCCCGGCGAGGAGTGCCACCTCCGAGAGGGTCAGCTCCTTCATGGACTTGCCGAAGTACACCTGGGACGCGGCCGCGATGCCGTACGCGTTGTGACCGTACGGGATCTGGTTGAGATAGGCGGTGATGATGCGCTGCTTGCCCTCGTCACCCGGGAACGCCGCGGTGAGCTTGGCGGCCTGGATGATCTCCTTGGCCTTGCGCAGGTACACGTCCGAGCCCGGCTCGAACAGGTACTTGGGCAGCAGGCGAGCACGGACCAGCTGCTGGGTGATGCTCGAGGCACCGCCGCGATCCGCGGCCTTGGTCACGTCCGCGAGGGTCGCGAACACCGTGGACTGGAGGTCGAAGCCCTGGTTCTGCCAGAACGTCCGATCCTCGACGGCGGTCGTGGCGTCCAGGACCAGCTGGGGGATCTGGTCGAAGCGCACGACGGTGCGCTTCTCGCTCAGGAAGGTGGCGAGCAGATGCTCCCCGGTGCGGTCGTACATCTTGGATGGCTGCGGGAAGCGCAGCTGCTCGAACTGCTTGACGTCCGGCAGGTCCTGCTCGAGGGACGCGAGGAGGGCGCTGGCCGCGGTCCCCGCCGTGATGACGGCCACACCCGTGAACACGAACACGACGAGTGTGAACAGGGTGAGCACGAGGCCGAGCACGCCACCCCGCCGCCGCTCGCGTGATCGGCGAGTGACACGGTCGATGGCGATGCGGGCAGCAGGTGAACGCTGCTCGGTGACGCTGGAGGGGATGGGTGCGCCACTCCGCCGCAGGGGCGACACGGGCCGGGTGGGTCGATCCACGCTACCAGTCTGCCCCAGAACGGCGCGGAACGCGCTTCACGCAAGGTGAAGGTTCCTGAACGTTCGAGCGTCCATGGCGCACGATGACCCACGCCACGTGCGTCGCGACGGCCTCCTCAGGTCTCGCGGAGACGCACCCGGCTGGCCCCATCGAGCTCCAGGAAACCCTCGTCGGCGAGCTCCCGGACCGCGCGCTCCACGCGCTCCCGGGCGATGCCCAGCAGCTCCGCGTCGAGCGTCAGCCAGGCACCCGATGGCAGGTCTCGCAGCGCGCCGAGCATCCGACCGCGGACGTAGCGATGCGTGGCGACGAACGGGGTCGCACGCCGCTGACCGCGACCCGGCGAGCCACCGGACACCGCGCCGTCCGTCGCGATGGCGCGTGGGTCGAGGCGCGTCCCGGCCCGACACCAGGTGCGGACCGGACACGCGGGGCAGTCGGGCAAAGGTCGACAGACGAGCGCGCCGAGGTCCATCAGGCCATGGTTCCAGTCGGCTGCGGCGTCCACCGGCGCCAGCCCATCGAGCGCGGTCTGGACGACGGGTGACAGGCTCGCCGGCAGGGCCCGACCCGTGAGCACACGGCCGAGCACCCGTCGCGCGTTGACGTCCACGGCCGTCACCGGCACGCGATACGCCGTGGCCGCGACCGCGCGTGCCGTGTACGGCCCGACACCCGGCAGTGTCACCAGCTCGTCCACGACCCGCGGCAGGACACCACCGAAGCGATCCACCACGGTGCGTGCCGCGTCCCGGAGCGCGAGCGCCCGACGCGGGTAGCCGAGACCGCCCCAGGCACGGACCACCGCCGCGTTGCTTGCCGCCGCGAGGGCCTCGATGTCCGGGAACCGTTCGAGGAACGCGGGCAGCGCCTCGCCCACCCGGGCGATCTGGGTCTGCTGGGACATGGTCTCGCCGATCCAGATGGCATAAGGGTCGTGCAGCTCCCGGATCCGAAGGCTGCGCCCGTTCGTGCGATACCACGCGACGAGGGCGTCCACGAACACCCCGTCGACCTGCCCGATCGCTACCGCCAGCACGGCCGGTGGTCCGTGTGCCGCCTCGCCTACCATCGCGCTGTGACCGACGCCGTCCCCCTGCCCACGCAGGATCCGCTGCTGCGCGCCCCGGACCTCGATCTGGCGACCCTCGAGCGCCACTGGGCCGCGTTCGGGGCACGCGCGCCCGTCTCCGGCGAGGCGATGCGGGGCATCGACCGACGCGCGCAGCGGCTGGGTGTCAGCGGTGAGTCGCTCATGGAGGAGGCGGGCACGGCCGTGGGGGCGGTCGCGCGCGTGCTCCTGGGCACGGGCGACGATCGGCGGACCGGCCCGGTCCTGGTGCTCGCGGGACCCGGCAACAACGGTGGGGATGGGCACGTCGCCGCGCGCTGGCTCGCCGACCACGGCATCCGGAGCGTGGTCGCGCTGGTGGCCGCGGACGACCGACCCACGACCCGGGATGCGGCGCTCCAGTGGGACCGTCTCGATGGCTTGGACGAGGTGGAGCGGCTGCACATCGCGACCGCCCACGAGGCGCGACTGCTGCTCAACGGCATCGAGCGGGCCGGGCTGGTCATCGACGCGCTGCTCGGTACCGGCGTGCGCGGCGCGCTCCGGGAGCCCATCCGGAGCGCCGTGGATGTCGCTCGACGGGCACGGAGGTCCGGGGTGCCGGTGCTCGCCGTGGACACCCCCACGGCCGTGGACCCCACCAGTGGCGCGCCATCCGATCCGGTGGTGGTCGCGAACGTGACCATCACGTTCCATCGCCCGCGGACCGGGTTGCGGACCGCGCTCGCGGCACGCCTCGCGGGTCGGGAGCTGGTGGCGCCCATCGGCATCCCGGCGGAGGCGGACCGGCAGTGAGCGGCACGTCTCCGGAGACCGGCACGTCCCGGGAGAGTGGCACGCCTCCGGAGAGCATCAGGCCCGCAGGGAGCACCACGTCCCCGGAGAGCACCACGCCCGCAGGGAGCGCCACGCCGCCGGTGAGCGGCAGCCCACGCCGGCCACGCGACCGGGACGTGCTGCTGCTGCTCGCGGTGGTCGTGCTGGGCGTGCTCGCGTTCAACGTGCTGAGTGGCCTCGTGCCCGATCTCGACCGGCTGCTCGCCTCGGCGCCCGTGCTCATCATCGGCCTCGTGGCCGTCAGTGGCCTGGTGCTCCTGGGGGTGGCCCGCCGGCCTCGCTGAGGGCCGCGCCGTCGCTCTCTGCCTGCGGCTCGCGCGGGGTCCCGATGCGTCGCTCCGTGCCTGCCAGCAGGCGCCCGATGTTGTCCGAGTGGGCGACCCAGACGATGGCCACGGCCGGGATGGTGTAGAGCAGCCAGCCCGCGTCCAGCCAGCCGAGGACCACGAACACGACGCTCACGATGGCTCCTGCGCCCGTCCCCAGGAGCGAGCCGAGCGACACGAAGCGTGTCCGCCAGATGACCCCCACGAACACGGGCAGCGCCAGCAGGACCACGGGCACCGACACCGCGAGCATGCCCCCGACACCCGTCGCCACGCCACGCCCACCGCCGAACCGGAGCCACACGGAGCGCCACGCGCCGAGCACCGCCGCGACGCCCGTGAGCGCCGCCACACCGGCGACGGCGCCCGCCCACAGCGCGATGAGCACCGGCAGCGCCCCCTTGGCCACGTCCAGGAGACCCACCGTGAGCGCGCGTCGGGGACCCATGGCGCGGAGCGCGTTGGTGCCACCCGTGCGTCCCGAGCCGACGGTCCGCGGATCGACGCCACCCGTGATGCGCGCCACGATGACGCCCATCGGCAGCGAGCCGATGAGATAGCCGAGGGCGATCAGGCAGAGCGCCTGGAGCAGCTGCGGGTCCAACGCGTCCGGATCGTACCCGACGGCCAGCGCTGACGGACGGGTCCCGGGGCGCAGCGCGTCGGGCATCGCCAGTGACGCGAGGGCCCTGCGGTACCATCGGCCACGTCATCACACGCACGAGACCGTCACCGACCATGCCCGCTGACACCCCCGAGACCACCGCCGCCACGAGCGAGACCCGCGATCCCGACACCTTCGACCTGGTGGTCATCGGCGCCGGCACGGGTGGCTACTCCGCCGCCTTCCGTGCCGCGCAGCTGGGGCTCAGCGTCGCGCTCATCGACCAGCACAAGATCGGCGGCACGTGTCTCCATCGAGGCTGCATCCCCACCAAGGCGATGCTCGAATCGGCGGACCTGCTCGACCGCATCCGCAAGGCGGGCACCTACGGGTTGGTGGTGGAGGGGAGCGTGGCCGGTGATCCGGTCGCCATCGCGACCCGGCGCCAGGCGGTCGTCGACCGGCTCCACAAGGGTCTGATGTCGCTCGTGCGCAAGAACCAGGTGGCGTACATCCGGGGCACCGCGACCCTCGAGGGCGCGACGCGCATCCGCGTGGCCACCATCGACGAGCAGGACCAGCCGACCGGTGAGCGTGTGCTCACCTCCAAGGACACCATCCTCGCCACGGGCAGCCGGGTGAAGAGCCTGCCCGGGCTGGTGCCGGACGGCGAGCGCATCGTGACCAGCGATGACGTGCTGCGCTCCACGGACGTGCCCGCGTCCATCGCCGTCATCGGCGCGGGTGCCGTGGGCATGGAGTTCGCGTCGTACTACCGGGACCTCGGTGCCGAGGTGACCGTCCTGGAGTACCTGCCCGCGGTCGTGCCGCTGGAGGACGCGGACGTGAGCAAGGAGATGGAGAAGGCGTTCACCAAGCGCGGCATCAAGATCATCACGTCCGCGCGCTTCGATCCCGCCGCGGTCACGGTCGATGATGCGGGGGTCCACATCCTCGTCGGCAAGGAGGGCGCCGAGCCGTCCGAGCTGGTGGTCGATCGACTCCTGGTCGCTGCCGGTCGCGCCGCCAACACCGACGGTGTCGGCCTCGAGACCACCAAGGCGGTGGTCGAGCGGACCATCGTCCAGGTCGACGCGAACATGCAGACCGCGGAGCCGCACCTGTACGCCATCGGCGACATCATCGGCGGGCTGTGGCTGGCGCACGTCGCCGCGCACGAGGGCATCGCGGCGGTGCATGCCATCGCGGGCGAGGAGGTCGAGCACGTCGACTACCGCAAGATGCCTCGGGCGACGTACTCCCGGCCCCAGGTCGCGTCCATCGGTCGGACCGAGGCGGAGTGCGAGCGGGATGGCATCCCGGTCAAGATCGGTCGGATCCCGTTCCAGGCCATCGGCAAGGCCATCGCGAACGGCGAGACCGAGGGCTTCACCAAGGTCATCGCGCACGCCGAGACGGACGAGCTGCTGGGGGTCCACCTCATCGGCTCGCACGTCACCGAGCTCATCGCGGAGGCGAGCGCCGCGATGCTGTTCGAGGCGACGGCGTGGGACCTGGGCTCCGCGGTGCATCCCCATCCGACGCTCTCCGAGGCGATCGGCGAGACCGCGCTCGCGGTCCACGGCAAGTCCATCAACTTCTGATCGTCCGGGTCCGGGACGACCAGCGGTCAGGCAGGCGGCGCGGCGATGCGTCCGCTGGGCGACCCGTTCGAGGACATCGTGGCCGGGCGTCCGGCGGTCATCCCACAGGGTGGGCAGTGGCTGCTGGGTAGCCGGATGCTCACCAAGGAGGCCGCGTTCCCGGCCCATGAGCGGGAGGCGTTCGGGCTCGTGGGCCTGCTGCCGGACCATGTCCTGTCCATCGAGCAGCAGGTGGCGCTGGAGCTCGGTCACATCCGGGTCAAGGACGACCCGCTGGAGCGATACATCGGCCTCGCCGCGCTCCAGGACCGCAACGCGACGCTGTTCTATCGGCTGCTCGCCGAGCATCTCGACGAGTTCCTGCCCATCGTCTACACGCCGACCGTGGGCCGCGCCTGCCAGGAGTACAGCCACATCATCCGGCGCACGCGCGGCACCTGGATCACGCCACGGGACGTCGGCCGCATCCCGCAGCTGCTGCGCCAGGGGCCGTTCCCGGACGTGCGGCTCATCGTGGTCACCGATTCCGAGCGCATCCTGGGGCTCGGTGACCTGGGTGCGGGTGGCATGGCCATCCCCATCGGCAAGCTCGCGCTGTACACGGCGGCGGGCGGCATCCATCCGTCCCTGACCCTGCCCGTGACGCTGGACGTGGGCACGGACAACAGGCGGCTGCTGGATGACCCGCTGTACCTCGGTGTGCGGGCGCCGCGGCTGCGTGGTCCACGCTACGCGGAGCTGCTGGAGGCGTTCGTGACCGGCGTCCAGGAGGTCTGGCCGGGCTGTGTCATCCAGCTCGAGGACTTCAAGCAGGCGAACGCGCTGGGCCTCCTCGACCGATACCGGGGTCGCGCGCCGCTGTTCAACGACGACATCCAGGGCACGGCCGCGGTCGTGGTCGCAGGCGTGCTCGCGTCCGAGCGGATCACCGGACGAGCGCCAGCCGAGGAGCGGGTGCTCATCGTGGGCGCCGGCGCGGCGGGGATCGGCATCGCCCGGTTGCTGCGGGCAGCGGAGGTCTCGGAGGATCTGGTGGCGCTCGTCGACTCGCGCGGGCTGGTCCACGCGGGTCGATCCGATCTCGACGTCTGGAAGCGTGAGGTGGCCGTCGCGGCACCCGGCCCCACCGAGGGGGTCGATCTGCTGTCGGTCATCCGGTCGTGGCGGCCGACCGTGCTGCTCGGTGCGACCGGGATGGCGGGGACGTTCACGCGCGAGGTCATCGAGGCGGTGGTGGCGGGCATGGGCCCTGATGAGCGACCGGTGATCATGCCGCTGTCCAACCCCGATTCGGCGGCGGAGGCGCGGGCGGCCGATGTCATCGCCTGGTCCGCGGGTCGGGCGCTGGTGGCCACCGGGTCGCCCTCGGCGGCGGTCCCGTGGGCGGACGGCCTGCGCGAGATCGGCCAGGCCAACAACGCGTTCGTGTTCCCGGGGGTGGGGCTGGGGGCGGTCGTGGCGGAGGCGCGCACCATCACCGACCGGATGTTCCTGCTCGCGGCGCGCTCCCTCGCGGACGCGGTGCCGGATGAGCGCCTCGCGGTCGGCGCGCTGTATCCCGCGCTGTCATCCATCCGGGACGTGTCGCGGGACATCGCCGTGACGGTGGTGGAGGAGGCGGTGACGAGCGGCCTCGCGGGTGCCGTGGGGCGGGATGCGGCGTTCGACCCCGCGGCTGCCGTGGACGCGGCCACCTGGTGGCCCGACTACGTGCCCTACACGAGGGCCTGATGCGCCGGGCAGCGCTGCTCGTGGCCCTGCTGCTGTGGGCCGTGTGCGCCGCGGCGGCATCGGCCGCGGATCCGTCACCGGTGCCCGATCGGACGCTGCGCATCGTCGCCTACAACATCTGGGGTCTCGACCGTGAGCCGCCGGACCGGCTCATCGAGGCGCTGGCGGCACGAGGCCCGGCGGTCGTGGGACTCATCGAGGTCACGCAGGCGCGCGCGGAGGCGATCGCGGCGGACGCCGGACTCGCGGCGCTCTTCCCGTACCAGGTCCTGCGGCCGAGTGCCGCGAACGGCGGGCTCGCGATGCTGTCCTCGTGGCCCATCGAGGTGGCGCCGGATGACCGGTCGCTGCCGGTCATCCATGCCGCGGTGGACCTGGACGGGGTGCCGCTGACGGTCATCGTCGCCCATGCGCCCACGCCGCTGGGTGCCGCGGACCGGGATACCGTGCTGGAGCGGCTGCGGACGATGCTGCTCGAGGAACAGGCGATGGGTCGCTCGGCGATCCTCGCCGGGGACCTCAACGTGACCGACCTCGAGCCGGCGTTCCGCTCGCTCGTGGATGGCTTCGTGGACGTCCCCGCGGCGGTCAGCTGGCTGCCGCCACGCACCTGGGGCGCGGATCCGGACGGGCTCGTGTTGCTGCGCATCGACCACATCATCACGACGCCGGACGTGGTGCCGCTGTCGTCCGCGGTGGACTGCGACGCGTCCGGATCCGACCACTGCCTGGTCGAGGCCACCGTCGCGATCCCGGCACTCGGGCGCTGATCCCGTGCCCGATCGGCACGCCACGCACCGGAGCGGGACCATCGAGCCATAGCCCGGGGGTCGGCCGGCGGGGAACCATCCGGTTCCCGGACGGACCTGAGGCGTCCGGATCGACCATCCAGGGACGCATGGTCGCCGTGGTTCGCGGTGATCGCTCGGTGCTCGCCTGGCCGCCACCGATCGAGCTCGGAGATCCGATTGACCGCGACCGCCACCGAGTCCACGAAGCGTCACCGACCCGGCGCCTCGGTCGCCCCGACCGGTCGCCAACTGCGGATCGAGCACGAGCTTCGGGCCGAACGGGACTTCACGGACGCGATCCTCAACCGCCTTCCGGGGGTCTTCCTCCAGATCGACGAGGACGGCCGGTGCTGTCGCTGGAACCAGAACCTCGAGGCCGTCACCGGATACTCGGCGGACGAGCTCGCCGGGATGTCCGCGCGCGACCTGATCGCGCCGGATGACCGGCAGCTGGTCTGCGACCGGTTCGCCGAGGTCTTCGAGCAGGGCGAGGCACACGTGGAGGCGGACCTCCTGCTCAAGGACGGCCGACGCGTGCCGTACCAGCTCCTGTCGGCCCGCCATGACCGCGGCGATGGTCGCAGGCTGATCGTCATCGCGACGGACCTCTCGTGGCGTCGGGAGATCGAGGTCGAGCTTCGCGAGGAACGCGACTACGCCGACACCATCATCAACAGCCTGCCCGGGATCTTCGCCCACTACTCCGCCGACGGCCGCCTGCTGCGTCGGAACCGGTCCGCACAGGAGCTGACCGGGTATACCGCGGCTGAGGTCGCGGCAAAGCACCCGACCGAGTTCTTCCCCGAAGACCAGCACGCGACCGTCGACGAGGCGATCACGCGCATGCACGCGAACGGCACGGTCCGCTTCGAGGCGGACTATCTGCTCAAGAGCGGCGAACGCGCCTCGTTCCTGTGGGATATCTCGCGGTTCGAGCACCGCGGGGAGACGGGGTTCGTCGGCCTGGGCGTGGATACCCGAGCCCAGAAGCTGGCCGAGGAGGAGCTGCGGCGGGAGCGCGACTTCTCTGACGCCGCCCTCAACGGCCTGCCGGGCATCTTCTTCCAGGTGGACGGCGAAGGGCGGTTCGTGCGCTGGAACCGGAACCTCGAGACGGTCACCGGTCTGGACGCGGTGCAGCTGAGCAGCATGTTCGCCATCGAGCTCGCGCCCCCGGACCGCCGGGAGGCGCTCGCGAGCGAGCTGATGGACGGTCTGGAGCAGGGCGAGGTCCGAGTCGAGACCGACCTGCTGGCTGCTGGCGGGACGCTGGTCCCCTACCTCATCACCCTCACGCGTTTCGTGCGTGACGAGGAGCGCGGGTTCATCGGCGTGGGTCTCGATATCTCGTGGCGCCGCGAGATGGAAGCCCAGCTGCGCTACGAGCGCGACTACGCGGAGCGGGCGCTCGACAGCCTGCCGGGCGTCTTCTATCACTACGACGCACAGGGCAACTTCATCCGGGGCAACCGCAACCTCGAGACCACCGCCGGCTACTCCCTCGAGGAACGGGCGGGCATGAGTGTGCTCGACTATTTCGACCCGGACGGGCAGGTGGTCATCCGTCAGGCGATCAAGGAGATCTTCGAGCGCGGCTCCAACACCGCGGAAGCTGACTACGTGTTCCGGGACGGCCGACGCGTGCCGTACCTGTGGACAGGTGTGCGACTGGACCACGAGGGTCGGCCGGCGTTCGTGGGTCTGGGGCTGGACATCAGTCAGCGCCGGGCGATGGAGGACGAGCTGCGGGATGCGCGCGACTTCTCCGACGCGGTCGTGGACGGTCTGCCCGGGGTGTTCTACCAGTTCGATGAGAGCGGCCGGTTCCTGCGCTGGAACCAGGGTTTCGAGACCGTCACGGGATACACCGGGGACGAGCTTGCGGAGATGCAGGCGCTCGACTTCATCGCGGAGGACCATCGCCCCCAGGTGGCGGCGCGGATCGCCTCGGTGTTCGAGACCGGCGAAGCGGCGGCGGAGGCCGACCTCCTGCACAAGGACGGGCGAAGGATCCCCCACCTGTTCACGGCCAAGCGGTTCGACCAGGGCGGACGGCGCGGGTTCATCGGTGTCGCGCTGGACATCAGTCATCGAAAGCGGATCGAGAGCGCCCTGCGCGAGCAGACGACCCTGCTCGAGGCCCAGGTCGAGAGTTCGCTCGACGGCATCCTCGTGGTCAGCCCGAACGGGCAGCGTCTGCTCCAGAATCAGCGGCTCAACGAGATGTGGGGTGTCCCCGATGAGGTCGCGCAGGGTGCGCTGGATGCACGCCGGCTGCGGCACGTGGCACGGCGGACCACGAACCCCGCGGAATTCATGGCCCGGGTCGCCTGGCTGGCCGAGCATCCGAACGAGGTCGCGCATGATGAGATCGAGCTCGTGGACGGCTCGGTCCAGGAGCGCTTCTCGGCGCCCGTGGTCGACCACGAAGGGCGCTACTACGGGCGGACCTGGATCCATCGGGATATCACGCAACGACGCCGCGACGAAGAGCGGATCCGACACCTCGCCACACACGACGAGCTCACCGGCCTGCCCAACCGCAACCTGGTACGGCAGCGCATGGAGCAGGCGATCACCCGGGCACGCCGATCGGGCGTCCTGTTCGCGGTCCTCTATCTCGACCTCGACCGGTTCAAGATCGTCAACGACGGCAGGGGCCATGCCTTCGGGGACGAGGTGCTCAAGGCCGTCGCCGTACGACTCACGCAGCGGGTGCGCGAGACGGACACCGTCGCCCGGCATGGTGGGGACGAGTTCCTGGTCCTCCTGACGGGGCTCCGGGGGGCCGATGATGCATACGCGGTGGCGCAGTCGATCGTGGAGGACCTCGATCACCCGATCACCGTCCGCGGGCAGATCGTGCCCCTCTCCATCAGCGTCGGGGTCAGCGTCTTCCCCCAGGACGGTGCGACCGTCGAGGAGTTGATCAGCAACGCCGATACCGCGATGTTCCGGGCCAAGGAGCTGGGCCGGAACAACCACCAGGCCTACGTACCCGAGATGAGCGAGGCGATCCAGCGACGCGTCGTGCTGGAGGCGGCGCTCCGCGACGCGCTGGCCGCCGGCCAGCTCCGGCTTGCGTACCAGCCCAAGATGGACCTCGCCTCCGGCCGGATCACCGGCTGCGAGGCGCTGCTCCGCTGGCACCACCCACAGCTCGGCGAGGTGGCGCCGGACCGGCTGGTCCCCATCGCGGAGGACTCCGGGCTGATCGTCCCCATCGGCGATTGGGTGCTGCGGACCGCGTGCACCCAGGCCAAGGCGTGGCTGGATGCAGGACTGGGTCCGACCGCTGTGGCCGTGAACGTCTCGGCACGCCAGTTCCTGGGCCAGGACGTGGTCGCGTGGGTGATGGGCGTGCTCGAGGACACCGGTCTGCCGCCCGAGCTCCTGGAGCTGGAGTTGACCGAGAGCGTGATCGCGCAGGATGTCGAGCGGGTGATTGCGACGTTCGGCCTGCTGCGAGCGGCAGGCGTGCGGCTGTCCATCGATGACTTCGGGACCGGCTACTCGGGGCTCAGCTATCTCAAGCAGTTCTGCGCCGACACGCTCAAGATCGATCGTTCGTTCGTGCCGAGCATGCTCGTGGATACGGAGGACGCGACGATCGTGCCGGCGATCATCTCGCTCGGCCATGCCCTGGGTCTCAAGGTGGTGGCCGAGGGGGTGGAGACGCGTCGGCAGTTGCGATTCCTCGGGAAGCATGGTTGCGACGAGTTCCAGGGCTACTACGTGAGCGCACCCGTCCCGCCGTCGGACATCGAAGCCATGCTCCGCGGCACGACCAGCGTGCTCTGACCCGACCGGCGGCAGGAAGGGCGACGCGGGTATCATCGAGGTCTGCGCGTCGCGAACGCGCCCGAGACTCGGAGGATCGCACAGCCCATGCCCACGGTGACCATGCCCCAGCTCGGTGAGAGCGTCGCCGAGGGGACCATCGGCAAGTGGCTGAAGCAGGTCGGTGACTCGGTCGCCGCGGGCGAGCCCATCGTCGAGGTGGTCACCGACAAGGTGAACGCGGAGGTGCCCTCACCGTTCGAGGGCGTGCTCACGCGGATCCTCGTCGAGGAGGGCCAGACGGTGCCGAACGACGCGGAGATCGCGGTCATCGAGGCCGCCGGGTCCGCCGCAGCCACCGATGCACCTGCCCCGGCCGATGCACCTGCGGTCCCCGCCGCCGAGGCTCCGGTCGAAGCCCCTGCCCCGACGCCGGCCCCGGTCCCGACCCCGACCGAGCCATCGCCGGCCCCGGCAGCCGCCGCGTCATCGGCGACCGTCGCCGCTGCCGCGCCGCAGGCGGCCACGCTCGTCGCCGAGTACACGGGACGCATGACACCCGCCGTCCGTCGGCTCGCCCGCGAGCATGGCGTGGACCTGGCGCGCGTCGCCGGCACCGGCTTCAACGGCCGTGTCACGCGTGACGACGTGCTCGGCTACGTGGCCGCCAACGGCTCCACCCCAGGCGCCGCATCGTCCGCGCCGGCCCCCAGTCAGGCGCCCGCAGCACCGGCCCAGCCCGTCGCCTCGGCAGCCGCCGCGCCCGCCGGCCCCGGCCAGGACTACAGGAAGACGCTCAGCAAGATGCGCCAGGGCATCGCCGCCCAGATGACGCGTGCCTCCGCCGTGCCCACCGCGTACGAGACGGTGGAGGTGGACATGTCCGCCGTGATGCGCCTCCGCGACCGCACCAAGCGCGCCTACCAGGAGCGCGAGGGGATCGGCCTCAGCTACGTCGCGTTCGTGACCAAGGGGGCCATCGCGGGGCTCCGGAAGCAGCCGGACCTCAACTCGCACTGGACCGATGATGGCCACTGGATCCGTGCCGCCATCAACGTGGGCATCGCCGTCGCGGTCGACGACGGGCTGATGGTGCCGGTGGTCCGGGACGCGGACACGCTCAGCATCCACGGCCTCAACAAGGCCATCAACGAGGTCGCCGCGCGGACCCGTGCCGGCAAGCTCAAGGCGGGTGACATCGGCGGTGGCACGTTCACGGTCGACAACACCGGCTGGACGGGCTCCATCCTGACGCTGCCCATCCTCAACGTGCCGGAGGTCGCCATCCTGACCATGGAGGCGATCGTGAAGAAGCCGGTGGTCGTCGAGACACCCGGCGGCGATGCCATCGCCATCCGACCCATGATGGCCATGGTCCTGGGCTTCGACCATCGGGCGACCGATGGCGCACAGGCCGGCCGCTTCCTGACCGATGTCAAGCAGTGGCTCGAATCGGTCGACGACCAGACGCCCATCTGGTGATCATCCCTGGCGCCCGGTGGCGGGCGTCGACCCTATCGAAGGCACGGTCCTGATGCAGCGCGAGCTCCCGATGTTCACCCCGCCCGGCCAGGGCGGTCATGGCCACGAGCCCTTGACCATCGCCATCGGCGGTGGCCGGTTCGATGAGGCGCTCGACGGCGGTGTCGCGCCGCGGCGTCATCCCGACTGGATCCGCGCGAAGCTGCCGAGCGGTCCCAACTACACCGAGCTCAAGGGGCTGATGCGCGGCCTGACGCTCAACACGGTGTGCGAGGAGGCCCACTGCCCCAACATCGGGGAGTGCTGGGAGCAGCGCACCGCGACGGTCATGATCCTCGGGGATACCTGCACCCGCGCCTGTGGCTTCTGTGCCGTCAAGACCGGCCGACCCACCTGGAACGACGATGACGAGCCGCGCCGGGTCGCGGAAGCGGTCCGCCAGATGGGCCTCGAGCACGTCGTCGTGACCAGCGTCGCGCGCGATGACCTGCCCGATGGCGGCGCCCACATCTTCGCGGAGACCATCCGCGCGCTCCGCCGCGAGGCGCCGGGCATGGGTATCGAGGTGCTCATCCCCGACTTCAACGGCCAGGACGAGCCGCTGCGGACGGTGATGGAGGCAGGGCCGGACATCCTCAACCACAACGTGGAGACCGTGGAGCGGCTCCAGAAGCCGGTCCGCAAGCGCGCCCGATACCACCGCTCCCTGGAAGTGCTGCGCGTGGCCAAGGAGCAGGCGTTGGGGATCGCCGGTCGGCCGGGCACCGTGCATACCAAGTCGAGCCTCATGGTCGGTCTCGGCGAGACCCGCGAGGAGCTCTCGGTCACGTTCCGGGACCTGCGTGCCGTGGACTGCGACATCCTGACCATCGGCCAGTACCTGCGGCCCTCGCAGCAGCACCTGCCCATCGAGCGGTACGTCCACCCGGACGAGTTCGCATCGATGAAGGAGGAGGCGCTGGGTCTCGGCTTCAAGCACGTGGAGTCGGGACCACTCGTGCGCTCCTCGTACCACGCGCGCGACCAGGTGCCCGAGGAAGCGAAGCGGAACCGCACCTCGCGAGCCGCGGCACTCGCCGCCAACGGCATCACGGTGGACGCCTGACCCTGTCCGGGGTGGAGCTGCGCGTCCGGTCGGGTGCGGTCGACCTGGCGGGCACGCTGTGGCTACCGGCGTCCCCCGGTCCGCATCCGGCCGTCCTGATGGTCGGTGGCTCCGGCCCCACCGATCGCGACAACGACGTCTACTTCCCGCCCATCCGCGCCCGACTCCTGGAGCGCGGCATCGCCGTCGCCAGCTTCGACAAGCGGGGCGTGGGCGAGTCCACCGGTGACTGGTATGACGGTGGCCCCGCGGAGCTGACCGCGGATGCCCTCGCGGAGGCCGCGGCGCTGCGTGACCATGCGGGCATCGATGCCGAGCGGGTGGGCCTGTTCGGCCATAGCCAGGGCGGCTGGGTGGTGCTGGAGGCCGCCGCGGCGGATCGCCGGACCGCGTTCGTCATCACCAACTCGGGCCCGGGCGTGACGCCCGCGGTCCAGGAGCGCTTCTCCGTCGCCACCCGGATGCGGCGGGCGGGTCGCAGCGAGCGGGATGTCGAGGGGGCACTCGGCCGGTTCGATGCCATGGTCGATCGCATCCGGTCCGGCGCATCGCTCGAGGCCGTCGCCGATCTCGCGTCGGACGAGGACCTGTCGACGCTCACGCTCGTGCCGACCTCCGCGGACGTGCTCCGGCTCATGCGTCCCTGGATCGATCATGACCCGCGATCGGCCCTCGAGCGGATCAGGGCACCCATGCTCGCCATCTTCGGTTCGGTGGACCCCGTGGTGCCGGTCGAGGACAGCCTCGCCGTCATGCGCACCGCCAGGGCGGGCAGACCGGGCGGCCTGACCGAGTTCATCATCGAGGGTGGCGACCATCGTTCCTTCGTGGGTGACCCACCGACGGTGCCGGACCGCTATCACCAGGCCCTCGGCGACTGGATCCTGGCACAGGGTCCGACCGTGATCGTCGATCCTGCTTGACAACGCGGCGTCGACCGACCGATGTCGACCACGATGGACATCACGGCCCCACCGTCAGCGAGGTCCGTCGGCTCGGCGAGGGCCGCTGATCAGGTGGCGCCGCCGGCCTCCGCGACGCGCGTCCGGACGCCGTCCAGGAACACGTCCAGGCCGTACCGGAAGTCATGCTCCGCCGCGCGTCCCATGCACGACTCCTGGTGCCACTGGGAGCTGCCCGAGAGATAGGACTGGAGGGCGCGTTGGGCGCTCCGGGAATCCGTCTCGCTGAGGCCCGCCCGTCGCCAGACACCCACCATCCGCTCGTGGATGCCGGCTGGTACCGCGTCCTCGGGGGACATGGCGCTCAGCAGCGGCACCAGCCGGGGATGCTCCCGGGTGATGGCACGGAACGACACCGCGAACGCACGGATCTGTTCCTCCCAGGCATCGGCGTTCGCGTCGTCCGGGAGCTGCAGGTCACGCAGCAGCCGACCTGCCACCGCCTCCAGGAGCGCGGCCTTGCTGGGGAAGTAGCGGTACAGCGACATCGCCTCGACGCCCAGCTCACTGCCCAGCCGACGCATGCTCAGCTCGTCGAGGCAGTTGTCATCGACGTAGCGGACGGCGGCCTCGATGATCCGGGTGCAGGACAGCGGCGCCCGGCCGCTGGTGTCGGACGCGGCATGATCGATGGTCTGGTCGGGCGCGACGGCCGCACCGTCGGGCAGCGCAGCCTCGCGATGCTGGATCGTCATCGCGGCACCAGTCTACAACCGCGCCGGTGCGCGATCCGCGTGGCGCCTCCCGGCGCGCCGCCGCGTCCGAGGATGGAGCGCCACGACGTCACCCGGGAGGCGATGCGCGGGCGACTCATCGGGAAAGATCGCGATTCCTTCACCGGATCCGCCACGTTCGCCACTCGACGGCGACCGATCGAGGGGACTATGGTCCGCGGGATCCCGAGCCGGTCCATCTCGTGTGCCACATGGTGGCCGAGCCGGTCCGGGGCCACAGGGGTGCGACATGGCGGGTCGGTCCTCGAGTCGATGGGGCCGCTGGAGCGCGGCTGCCCACATGCGCGTGTCCGGGTCGCTGGCCCTTGCGCTGCTGGTCGTCGGGCTGCCGACGCACGGGGTCGCGGCATCGCCGTCGGTCGCTGCATCCGGCTCTACAGCGACGAGCGCCGCATGTGCGACCGTCAGCCGGCCGGACGTGGTGGACGCCGGACCACCCGCTGCAGCCACCCCAGGCGCGCTCGTGGCGCCGTCGGATGCAGGTCCCGTGGGCACGGCGCACATGGTCCGGGACATCGATCCCACCGGCAGTGGCGCCCCGATGCACCTGACCCCGTTCAAGGGCGGGGTCGTCTTCTCGGCACGCGATGACGCCCATGGGCGGGAGCTCTGGTTCGCGACCGCCAGCGGCGCCAAGCGGCTCAAGGACATCCGGCCGGGTGCCGCATCGTCCAAGCCCGATCACCTTACCGTGGTCGGGGGCACGCTCTACTTCAGCGCCCACGATGGTCCTCGTGGCCGTGAGTTGTGGAAGACCGATGGCACCGCCGCGGGCACCAGGCTCGTCCGGGACATCCGGCCCGGCTCGAAGGGCTCTCGTCCGGACACCCTGACCGCATTCAAGGGCAAGGTCTTCTTCGCGGCGCATGACGGCGCCCATGGCCGGGAGCAATGGAAGAGCGATGGCACGAAGTCCGGCACCAAGCTCGTCAAGGATCTCACTCCGGGCTCCTCGCAGTTCGTGGTCGACTATGGGGTCCCGACACCGTGGGTCGTGTTCAAGGGACGCCTCTACTTCGGCGCCCAGACGCCCCGCGGTGGCCTGTGGCGCACGGACGGCACCGCGGCGGGTACGAAGCGGATCCTCAAGAACGTGTTCCCCAGGAACCTGCTCGCGACCTCCAAGCGCCTGTTCTTCGTGGGCATCTCCCCGGTCGGCTGCGGCATGGAGGAGTTCCTGTGGCGGAGCGATGGCACGACCGCGGGCACGAAGCCGGTGGCCTCCCACTGGATCTTCGACGAGGTGGTGACACTCGGCGGACGGGCGTACTTCATCGTGGGGACCGGCAACAAGCGTCGCCTGTACCGCAATGCCGGGACCTGGCTCGCCAACGGTGCCGTCAAGCCCAAGGTCGCCGTCGATGACTCGACGGGTCTCCAGGTGGTCGGTGGTCGGCTGTTCCTGTCGCAGGACGGCGGCCTCGCCATCAGCGATGGCACGGGCGCTGGCACGATCCCGCTCGGTGATACCGGTTCGGCGTTCCGAGGCCGCGTGGACGTGGTGAAGGTGGGCGACCGGTGGTACTTCCCGGGTGGCTTCGGGTCCCACGGGAGCGACCTGTGGCAGACCGATGGCACCGTCCAGGGCACGACGCTCGCGGCGGCCGTCGATCTCACCGGGTCCCACGACCTGCGCACCCTCGTCCGCTCGGGTGGCGCGATCTGGTTCAGCGCTGATGACGGGACGCATGGCCGCGAGCTCTGGCGATACGTGCCCTGAGGGCAGGGCCGGGCCACTCGCGGGTGACAGGTCGCCTCGCACGTCGCGGGGAGGTGCCATGCGGACCCAGGTGCCGCGCACCGGATAGCATGCGGATGTGCCGACCGTCCTGCCGCGCCGCATCCCCCTGACCGAGCTCCACTGCCATCTGGGGGGCGCGGTGACCCCCGCCATCATGTGGGGCATCGCCCACGCCCAGGGCATCCGTCTGCCGACCAAGGACTACTGGGAGTTCCGGGACGTCATCACGGTGTCACCGCGACGCGCCCGCTCCTTCGACGGGTACCTCCAGCTGTTCCACTGGACGGAGCTCATCCAGTCATCGCCGCTCGCCGTGGAGCGGTCGGTGTACGAGGTCATCGGTGGTGCGTATCGGCGCAACAACGTGACGACCATGGAGCTGCGCTTCAATCCCATGAAGCGGAACCGGGGTGGCGAGCAGGACCTCGACCACATCATCAGCGCCGCGATCCGGGGCATGGACCGGGCGAAGCTGGAATACCCCGTCACGCCGGGCCTCATCCTGTGCCTCGACCGGGCGTTCCCGGTCCATCTCAACGAGATCATCATCGAGAAGGCCATCGCCTATCGGGGACGAGGCGTCGTCGGCATCGACATCGCGGGCCCGGAGTCGGATGGCTTCCGACCGGCCGACTATCGGCGCCTGTTCGATCGGGCCCGGCGCAAGGGCCTGGGCATCACCGTGCACACCGGCGAGTCAGGGCCCATCGAGGAGATCGCGGAGGTGATCCGCCATCTGGAGCCATCGCGCATCGGCCACGGCGTCAAGGCGGCCTATGACCCGCGCACGATGGCCATGATCCGTGAGCGGGGCATCACGCTCGAGCTGTGCCCCACCAGCAACCTCAACACGCGGGTGGTGTCCGGCTGGGACGAGCTGCGCTGGATCATCGGCACGTTCCGCCAGCAGGGGGTCCGGTTCACCATCAACACGGATGGCCCGGAGATGCTCAAGACCTATATCCGCGACGAGCTGGCCAGCCTCGGCCGGCTGGGCATCCTGTCCGTCGAGGAGCAGACGATGTGCGCCGAGTGGGCGCGCCAGGCATCGTTCGTGGCGGGGGTCAGTGGCCTGCCGCTGCCACGCCGCCCGCCCGCACCCAAGGCCGAGGTCGAACGCGAGGAGTCGTGATCGCCGGCCCGCTCGCGCGTCACAGGATGTCGAGAGCGGGGTGCAGGGCCTGGAGGCTGGGGGCGATGCGGTATCCCGGGGTCCCGGCGAGGGACGATATGTGCGATCGGGGTCGTGACCTGTGCCTGGCGGCGTGAGCGTCCGTCCTCAGGGACCGGTGCGTGCGAGGGCTTCGTCCAGGGTGGGCTGCGCGTCCACGCCCCCGATGGCGCGCGTAGACAGCGAGCCGCACATCACCGCGAACGCGAGGGTCCGGTCCAGCGACCAGCCATGGAGCATCCCGGCCACGAACCCGGCGTCGAACGAGTCGCCGGCGCCGGTGGTGTCGACGACGGTCACGGGCGGGGCCGGGACACGCACGACCTCGTCACCGCGTGTCGCGACCGCGCCGTCCGCGCCGAGCTTGAGCGCGACCGTGAGCGGGCCGGCGTGGGGGTCGCGGCCCGCGACGATGGCACGCGCCACGATCCCTCGCGCCACGTCCTCCGGATCGGTCCGTCCCGTCCAGCGCTGTCCCTCCGCCAGGTTGGGGAAGCAGACGTCCGCGGTCGCGAGCAGTCCGTCGAGGTCATCCCAGCCCTCGTCCGGGTCCCAGTTCGTGTCGAACGAGGTGGTCGTGCCGACCGCACGGGCCTGACGGAGCAGCGCCGGGAGCCCGGCACGCAGTCGTGGCTGGAGGGCGGTGCTGCCCAGGTGGAGATGGCGCGCCCGGGCGACCAGGTCGGTCGGGATGTCCTGTGCCGTGAGCCCATCGATGGTGCCCAGGGCGGTCAGGATCGCGCGGTCGTCATCACGTGCCAGGACGACCGTGACCGCGGTGGGCGTGGCGGGATCCACCCGGCACGCCGTGACATCGACGCCACGGCGCCGGAGCTGGTCGAGCGCGAACCGGCCCGCGTCGTCATCGCCCACCACGCCACAGAACGCCGTCGACAGGCCGAGACGGGCTGCGCCACAGGCCATGATCGACGACGAGCCGCCCATCGTGAGACGGATCGACCGCATGACCCGCTCGACCTGGCCGAACACGGGCACGGGATCGGGGTCCACGACGAGCACGTCCGGGTTGACGTCACCTGCCACGAGCAGGTCCAGCGGCGGCCGCTCCTCCATGTGCCCGATGCTACCATCGGACGCCCGAGACATCCGGACGTCCGTACCTCGTGGCGCGCCGTGCGATGCGGCTTGGGGGACCCGCGTTCGATCCTCAGGACGGCGCGTCGATGCGCGCCTGTTCCAGCACGAGCGTCGCGAAGGTGGCGCCCGGCCAGGCGAACCAGTGCCGCACGACGCTCCCTGATCGCGCCGAGTCATACGCCTCGGGCAGCATCCCATCGTCGAACGCGATCGCCATCAGCCGCTCGAGCGCCACATCGGCGCTGGTCCACTCACCCATGAGCGAGAACGCCAGCCAGCCCATGATGTCGCCGAGCGTCCAGGTGCCGGGCGTGTGCCGTGAGCCCAGGCCGCCGGCGGGTCCCGGGCTGTACCCGGGGTTGGCTGGGTCGAACGCGAATCGCAGCGTGGCCCGCCAGACCGGGTCGTCGGCCGGACAGAAGCGCCACAGCGGCGCCAGCGCCACGGGCAGGTCGTTCGCGTCCATGTAGCGCTCGGCGCCACCGTGGCCGTCGATGGCATACGCCCACTGCGCACCCAGCGGACCCGGCACCACGAAACGCTCATCCACGGCGGTCCGGACCCGGGCCGCAACCGTGGCGAACGGCTCGCTGGGCAGACCCAGCCGAGGTGCGGCGGCAGCCAGGGAGCTCGCGGTGTGCCACAGCAGGATCTGGTGTGCGAGCAGGAACGGATGCGTCGCCGGGTCGTCCGCGGCGTTCTCATCGGTGGCGATCAGGCCACTGGCTGGGTCGATGGCTCGCGCCACGCCGGCCCAGGCATCCGCGACGAGCGCATCCCACCCGTGGCCTGGTGGCAGCTCGGGCAGCTCGTCCGTGCGCGTCAGGTGGTCGGTCAGCTCCAGCAGGGGAGAGAGCTGCTGGTCGGCCTGGAACGGCCGGTCCTTGCGCCGACCGTCCGCGTGATGGCTCCGCACCCAGCGCCCATCGGGCCGCTCGCAGCGCAGGAACAGCCAGCGAAGGTGGTCGGCCACCATCACGGCGTCCTCGACCGGGCCACCGCGCGACCAGCTGGCGAGCAGCAGTCGAGCCTGCCACCACGCATCACGCGTCCACGAGAGCGGCAGGATCCGGTGGTCGGTGAGGATGCAGCGCTCGCCCGGCCGGACCAGGAGGGCGGTGCATTCCCGCACGTACCTGAGGGCCCGCTGGGTCATCATCGCCACCCGCTCGGCGTGGTGCGCCGGGATCCGCAGCGGCCGCGCCTCGGCGTCCGGCGGATCCGATGGGTGCTGGATGTCCGGTGGGGTCGGTCGTCTCGCTCGATGGGGGTCGTTCGCAGGCCGCCAGGCGGGCGGGTCGGCCGGGGCGTCATCGGATCGGCAGCGGATGGTCAGCTGGACCTCGGCGGGATCGGCGGGCCAGTCTAGCCAGGCCACCGCACCCGCATCTCCCGGAAGCACCTGCCACCGGGGCGGACGTCCGGCGTCGACCGAGAGGCGCGCCTCCACGACCAGTGGCCCGCCTGGACCATGGATGACCAGCCGGTCCTGTTCCGCCTCGGTGCGGGAATCGGTGTCATCGTCCGCCGGAGGGTCGGTCTCCGTGATCTCGGCCAGCGCGGGGAGCGCGAGGCGGCCTCGGAACCGGACGCCGATCGTCGACGGGTGACCACGCGAGCCCGCGCGGATGACCAGTCGCTGGGTGATCGACCGGGACCCGGTGGCCCACTCCTCGTGCGCGATGATGGCGGCACCCTCGGTGTCCACTCGCAGGACGGCGTGGTCCGGGCTGGTCATCCAGGCGCGGTATCGGCGCACGGCATCCACGTCACCCCGCCACTCGGGCCGGAAGCGTGGCAGCCCGGTGAGCTCCACGAAGCCCGCCACCGGGTGCACGGTCGCCAGGCTCAGCCACGCGCCGTCCGCCGCGAACGAGGCGCATACCACACCATCACCCACATCCAGTGGCTTGGACGGACGGGTCATGGCCGGGGCCGGGATACCGCGGCGGTCAGGTGGCCGTGGGTGGTCAGGCTGCCGACGCGGGCCGTTCGAGCGCCCGGTCGCTCTCGGGGTCCAGCCACACGAGCCGTTCCACCTGGGGCCGCAGCACGACCGGATCGTCGGCGCGCAGCGCGATACCGGGCCGCGTGGCCACCTTCAGGCGGGACTCGCCGAGTCGCACGGTCAGCAGGTCGTGGGAGCCCAGCGGCTCCACCACGAGGATCCGGCCACGCAGGACGCCGTCCGCGCCGCCATCCTCGACGACATCGATGTCCTCTGCCCGCACCCCCATGGTGACGGCCTGGCCGATGCGCCCGGTGAGCCACGCTGCCGTCCCGTCGAGCCGCAGCGATCCGGCGTCCTGGACCTCGGCTCGGAGGCCGTCGCCCCCGTCGCGCACCGTGGCCGGCAGGAAGTTCATGGGTGGGCTGCCGATGAACCCGCCCACGAACCGGTCGACCGGGGTCTGGTAGATGGTGAGCGGGTCGCCCAGCTGGAGGATGCGTCCGGCGCGCATGACGGCGATGCGGTCACCCATGCTCATCGCCTCCACCTGGTCGTGCGTCACGTACACGGTCGTGGAGCCGATCTCGTTGAGCAGTCGCTTGAGCTCCGCGCGCATCTCGAGACGCAGCAGCGCGTCGAGGTTGGAGAGTGGCTCGTCCATGAGCAGCACATCCGGCTCCATGGCGATGGCCCGGGCGACGGCGATGCGCTGGCGCTGTCCGCCCGAGACCTGCGAGGGATAGCGGTCGAGGAGCGCTTCGATATGGAGCAGCTCCGCGGCCGACCGGACCCGCCGCGTGAGCGTGGTCTTCTCCACCTTGCTCATGCGCAGCCCGAACGCGATGTTCTCGAACACGGACATGTGCGGGAACACCGCGTAGGACTGGAACACCATCGCCACGCGACGGGCCCGCGGTGGCAGCTCGGTGACGTCCCGACCACCGATGACGACCCGCCCGGCGTCGATGTCCTCCAGCCCGGCGATGGAGCGCAGCAGCGTCGTCTTGCCGCAGCCGGAGGGTCCCAGGAGGACCATGAACTCCCCCTGGGCCACGGTCAGCGAGACATCGTCGACGGCTCGCACGTCCTTGAAGGTCTTGACGATGCGTTCGAGGCGGATCTCGGACATGGCGACCTACTTCACGACCCGGCCCCACAGGCCGAGCAGATATCTGCGGATGATGAAGATGACCACGAGCGAGGGCACCAGCATGACGAACGCCGCCGCGAACTGGAAGTGCAGCGGCGCCTGGGTCAGCGAGGACAGGATGCGGGCCGGCAGCGTGGGATTGCGCAGGGTCAGGATGGCGGCCGCGAAGACGTCGTTCCACGACAGCACCCAGGTGAAGATGGCGGCCGCGGTCAGCCCGGGTAGCGCCAGGGGCAGCGAGATGCGCCGGAACGCCTGTGCCGGGCTGCAGCCGAGCGTCTGCGCGGCCTCCTCCAGGTCACGCGGGATGGACACGAACACGCTGCTCGTGATGAGCACCGTGAAGGGCAGGGCGAGCGTGGTGTGCATGAGCGCCACGCCGAGCACCGAATCGTTGATGCCCACCTGGCGATACAGGACCGCGAGCGGGATGGACAGGATGACCACCGGGAAGGCGCGTGTCGCGAGGATGACCAGGCGATACGCGTCCCGACCCCGGAACACGTAGCGCGCGATGGCATAGCCCGCGGGCGCCCCGATGCCCAGCGCGAGGACGATGGTGATGATGCCCACGATGCAGCTCCGCCAGAACGCATCGACGACCCCGCTCGCCCGGAGGAAGAACGAGATGTTCTCGAAGGACAGCGCGCTGGGCACGATCGCCTTGGGGTATGTGTAGCGGTCCGCCTCGGGGGTCACCGCGCTCACGAAGATGAGGTAGATGGGCAGCGCGATGAACAGGGCGAGCACGATGGCCGCCGCGTACCACAGCGCCTGGTTGCCGAGCCGCCGCCAGGTGTGCTTCCGCCGGGGTGGCGGTGGGCCCTCCGGCACGGGCGGGCCGTCCAGCGCGCGCGCCGGGGTCGTGGGTGGGGTCTCCAGGGTGTGTGCCCGTGTCATTGCCGCTGCTCCTCGCGGACCGGCAGGAGCCACAGGATGCCCACGGTGGCGGTGAGCGAGATGACGAGCATGAGCCCGGCCCAGGCCGCCGCGACGTTGTCGTTGTCGATGTCGTTCGCCCAGTCGAGCGCCTGCTGGGACATCACGGTGAGCCCCGTGCCCGCGAGCGCGACCGCCGTGGCGAACACCTGGATGGCGAGGATCACGCGCAGGATGAGGGCCACCTGGAGGCTGGGTCGGAGCATCGGCAGGATGACCCGCCGGATGCGCTGCCACAGGCTCGCGCCATAGACCTCGGCCGCTTCCAGGTACTCGTCGGGGATGGACTGGAGGCCCGCCACGAGGATGATCATCATGATCGACGTGGCACGCCATGCTTCCGCGACCACGATGATGCCGATGAGCATCCAGTAGCTCTCACCGGACATCCAGATGACACCCCGGTCCAGGATGCCCAGCGACTGGAGGATGCTGTTGAGCCAGCCGCGCTGGGTGAAGATGGAGACCCACACGATGCCCGCGGCGAGCTCGCTGATGGCGAGGGGCAGGGCGTAGCAGTACAGCCACAGGCTGGTGCCGCGCAGCCGCTTGTTGATGACGATGGCCATCGCGAGCGCGAGGGCCAGCTGGATGGGGATGACCAGGACGAGCAGTGTCAGGGTCGCCGAGACGGCACGCCCGAAGTCGGGGTCGCCGAGCATCAGCTGGACCGACTCCAGCGACCATGAGCCCGCGCTGTCCTGGAGCGCCAGCGCGAATGACTGCGCCATGGGCGTGGCGAAGAACACCGCGAGATACAGCGCGGATGGGAGCACCAGGAGCCAGGGCGCGAGGTTGCGACGCTTGGTCATCCCGAGTGTGCCGGCAGGATGACCCGGACGACCCTCAGCGGGCCGCCCGGGTCATCGGGTGTCGGGGTGTCGGTGGAGGGCGGCTCAGCCGCCGGTGCCGACCTGGCAGGGGCCGTCGCTCGGCGGATCGGGGCTCCAGCACGGGGCGCCGGTCGCGTCGAAGATGCCCTGGAGGGTGGGTGCCAGCCCTGCGAGCACCGTGGCCGGGTCGCCGCCCTCCACGATGATCTGGGCCAGCGCGCTCTTGAACACGTCGTTGTAGGCACCGCCCTGGTCGGCGAGGCCGATGGGCAGCAGCGCCGGCAGCGCATCCGCCGCCGAGATCTGTGCGGAGACCGCGTCCAGCTCCGCCTGGGTGCCGGCGTCCAGCTCCGCCTGGACCTCGCTGGTCACCACCGGGAAGAAGCTGACCTGCTGGAGGGTGATGCCCTGGGTCGCCGGATCGAGCAGATGCCGGATGACGGCCTTCGCACCCTCCGGGTCGGGTGCCGTGGCCGGGATGGCCAGACCCGCGACCACGGGCATGAACGCGCGACCCTCCGGCCCCGCGGGCACCGGGAACGCGACGAAGTCATCGGGGCTGGTGCGCAGCGCCTCGATGAGCCGGGCCGTGTGGTCCCAGGCCACCGCGACCTCACCGGAGAGGAGCGGCTCCTGCATGAAGCCGTACGTGGTCGACTGCGGGTTGACGTACTGCCACGTCTCCTTCAGCCACTCCCACATGGCCACGCCGGACGCGTCCGCGAAGTGGGTGTTGACGCCGCCCGTGAATGCGGGATAGGCGAAGCCCTGGAAGAAGCGGTGGATGAGCCCGTCCGCACCCGCGGGGAAGCCCAGCAGCCGCTCACCGGTCGCCGCCTGGAGGTTCGCGCCCCACTCCGTGACCTGCGCCCAGGTGAGGGCGTTGATATCCGCGCCTGCGGGCAGATGCTCGAGGGCGTCCCGGCGCGCGACCATGACGTAGGTCGCCTGCATCCACGGGATGTACAGCTGCTGGTCCGTGCCCAGCTTGCCCAGCTCCAGCAGACCCGGTGAGACGTCGAGGTCCGCCACCACGTCCGAGAGGTCCATGAGCAGGCCCTCGGCACCGAGCGTGGACAGCTCGCCGTGCAGCCCGCCCAGGAGGCTCACCTCACCGGAGCCCGCCTGTGCCTCGACCCGCACCGTGTCGATGAGGACCGAGCCCGGGTCCGCGGTGACGAAGTCCACGCTCCCCGCGAACCCACCGAGGATCTGGTCGCGCATCTTCTGCGCCTCGGCCTCCGGGGCCAGCTGGGTCGACAGCATGACGACCGAGCCTCCCTGGCCGAGCGCCGCTCCACCGGTCAGGGATGCACCGATGGCGACGGCCATCGCCAGTCCGACCGCACGCCTGCGGGGTCCCATGCTCGACGGCATGTCACGCTCCTTTCCGCCATGTGAGGGGACGCGCATGACCGATCTGTCCTGGCCGCGCTTCCTCCTCGCTGGTGCCCGCGGCCTATCACGGGTGCACCCATCCTAGCCACCGCAGGCAACCCCGGGTCGTCCACGTGACCCCGGGATCGCGCTTGACGAGCGTGGCAGGATGAGGACAGACGTCCGGACGTCCGGATGTCCGAGGCGGCGCCGCGCTATCATGATGGTCGCGCCAGCAGGCGCGCCCAGCCCAACGAAGGACGGAGGAGGGTCCCGATGCGCGAGGCATCGGCGGGTCTGCCGCTGTATCGACGCATCCAGAACGACCTGCGGGCCCGCGTCGCCCGCGGTGACCTGGCACCCGGCTCGCAGGTAGAGACGGAGCAGGAGCTGATGGGCCGCTACGGCGTGAGTCGCGCGACCATCCGCCAGGCGCTGGGTGGCTTGATCGCCGATGGGACCCTGGAGGTCCGACGCGGCCTGGGCACGTATGTCCGGGCACGGGCCGTGGAGCATGCCCTGGGTGGCTTCTACACCTTCAGCCGGGAGATCGAGCGACAGGGCATGACCCCGGGGACGCGCGCGCTCAGCGTGGGCGTGGAGGCTGCGGACGAGCGGGTCGCGGGTGCCCTGGGGGTCGCGTCCGGGACGCCGGTCGTGGCGATCGCACGACTGCGGCTGGCGGATGACGAGCCGGTGGTGGCGGAGACCTCCTGGCTGCCGGTGGCCCGCTTCCCGGGTCTCGAGCGCTTCGACTTCGACCGCGTCCGGCTGTACGACACGCTCGCGAGCCACTACGGTGTCCGCCCGGTCCGCGCCCACGAGGCCTTCGAGCCGGTGCTGCTGAGCGCAGCGGAGGCGGAGCTGCTCGATCGACGGCGGGGCGATCCGGCACTCCGCGTGGAACGCATCACGTTCGATGCGGAGGGCGCCATCCTGGAGTTCTGTCGGAGCATCGTCCGGAGCGATCGGTATCGATACAGCGTCGAGCTGCGTGAGCCGTGAGCACCCCGGCTCCCGACCCGGGAGGGCGGCCGACGGTCGCGCACCCGGCCCCATGGCCGCCGCAGGCGCTGCGGGTCCCCGCCACGACCGTCCTGCGGCCGCGCTCCCCGGTCATCTCGATCCACGAGCACCTGGGGCCGGTGTTCGGTGGCGACTGGGCGCTACGACCCGTGTCGGAGCTGCTCGACGCCATGGACGAGGCGGGCATCATGACGATGGTCGACCTCGATGGTGGCCAGGGCGATGAGCTGTCGCGCCAGGTCGAGCGCTACCAGGTGCCGCATCCGGAGCGCATCATCGTCTTCGCCGGCCTCGACTACGGGATGTGGTCCCGGGAGGCCGACTTCGGCGAGCTGGAGGCCGAGCGGCTCCGTGATTCGGTCGCTCGTGGGGCGCGCGGGCTCAAGGTGTGGAAGCTGCTCGGGCTGCGGGCCTGCGACACGACCGGTCGGCTCGTGGCCGTGGACGACGAGCGACTCGATCCGCTCTGGCGGGCGGTGGCGGACCTGCGGCTCCCGGTGGTCATCCATGTCGCCGATCCGATCGCCTTCTTCGAGCCGGTCGGCGAGGGCAACGAACGGACCGAGGAGCTGGCGCTCCATCCCGACTGGCATTTCTGGCCCCCGATGGAGACAGCCGATGGGCCCGGCTTCCCGCGCTTCGACGATGTGCTGGCCGCGTTCGACCGACTGCTGGGCCGTCATCCCGATGTGACGTTCATCGGAGCGCACGTCGGCTGTGCTGCCGAGGACCTGGCGCTGGTCGACGGCCTGCTGGAACGCCACCCGAACCTGTGCGTGGACATCGCGGACCGGATCGCCGAGCTGGGTCGTCAGCCGTACAGCGCGCGGCGGTTCCTGCTGCGCTGGGCCGATCGGGTGCTGTTCGGGACCGACAGTGCCGTCGACGTGGCCACCTGCCGGATCTACTACCGATTCCTCGAGACGTTCGACGAGTCGTTCGACTACTCGCCTCGGGAGGTCCCGCCCCAGGGACGCTGGCGCATCAGCGGCCTGGGCCTGCCGGACGAGGTGCTGCGGCTGGTCTACGCCGACAATGCGCGCCGGGTGCTGGGCCTCGGCGGCGCCGGGTGACACGCAGAGGAGCGACATGGACCATCACGTGACCGAGGAGATCGCGAGCCAGCCGGACCTGTGGGCCCGCGCCGCGGACATCGCGCGCTCCTCGGACGTCCTGCCACGGCCCGGCGAGCGGGTGGCGGTCATCGGCTGTGGCACGTCCTGGTTCATGGCCATGTGCTACGCCGTGTTGCGCGAGTCGGCGGGTGCCGGCTGGACGGATGCGTTCGCGGCATCCGAGATGCCCCGTGACCGAGCCTACGATCGGGTCATCGCTGTCTCCCGCTCCGGCACGACCACGGAGATCCTCGAGGCGCTCGCGCCGCTCCGGGGCCGCGTGCCCACCGTCGCCATCACGGGTGACCCGGCCACGCCCATCGCAGACGCGTCCGACGACCTGCTCGTGCTGGAGGCCGCCGATGAGCGGTCGGTGGTCCAGACGCGGTTCGCGACGACGGTCCTCGCGCTGCTGCGTGCGTCGCTCGGCGAGGACATCGCGCCCGTGGTCGAGGACGCCCACGCGGCGCTGGAGATCCCCGTGGAGCCATATCTCGGCGCGGAGCAGGTGAGCTTCCTGGGCACGGGCTGGACCGTGGGGCTCGCCCACGAAGCGGCGCTCAAGATGCGCGAGGCGGCCCAGGCGTGGACGGAGGCGTATGCCTCGGGCGAGTATCGGCATGGACCCGTGAGCATCGCCCAGCCCGGACGACTCACCTGGCTGTTCGGTGAGGCGCCGGCCGATCTGCCGGACGTGGTCGCGGCCACGGGCGCCGACTTCGTCCACCATGCACATCTCGATCCGCTGGCGGCCCTCATCGTGGCCCAGCGCATGGCGGTGGCGCTGGCGCTCCGGCGGGGCCTCGACCCGGACCAGCCGCGACATCTCACGCGCTCGGTGATCCTCGCGCGGTGATCCTCACCGTCACGCTCAACACGGCGCTGGACGTCACGTATGACGTCGATGAGCTGCGACCGGACGCCAGCCACCGGGTGCGGGCCGTCCGCGAGCGGGCCGGCGGCAAGGGGATCAACGTGGCGCGCGTGCTCCACGCGATGGGTCGCGAGGTGCTGTGCACGGGCCTGCTCGGTGGGCCGACGGGTGCGCGGATCGCCGCTGATCTCGCGACGGCCGACCTGCCATCGGCGATGTCGCCCATCGACGGCGAGTCGCGACGGACCGTCTCGGTGGTCTCGGCCGCGACCGGCGGATCGACCCTCCTCAACGAGCCCGGGCCGCACGTCACCGACGAGGAGTGGCAGCGGTTCCTGGTCCACTTCCGGTCGCTCGCGGCACGTGCCCGCGTGGTCGTGTGTTCGGGGAGCCTGCCGCCAGGGGTGCCGGAGACCGCGTACGACCTGCTGGTGCGCATCGCCCGGGACGAGGATGCGCGGACCATCGTGGACGCGGACGGCATGCCGCTGGCGCGGTCGCTCGAGGCGGGCCCGGACATCGTCAAGCCCAATGGTGCCGAGCTGGTCGCCTCGACGGGGCTCGCGGACGAGGCGCGGGCGATGCGCTGGATGCAGGGCGCGGGCGCCGGCGCGGTGGTCGCGACCTTCGGCCCCGAGGGCATCCGTGCGCTGACCGTGGATGGCGCCTGGACGGCGCGCCTCGACCGACCCATCGCGGGCGTCAATCCGACGGGCGCCGGCGATGCTGTCGCCGCCGCCCTGGCCGCGGGTCTCGAGGACGGACGTGACTGGCCATCGATGCTGCGTGATGCGGTCACCTGGTCGGCGGCCGCGGTGACGGCGCCGCTGGCCGGCGACCTCGATGCGCTGACGCTCGATCGGGTCCGGTCGTCGGTGCGCGTGGAGGCGGCGTGATGCCGCACATGTTCCTGACCGCGCAGCTGCCCGCCTGATGCCGCATATCCCCGCCGCCGAGCTGCTGCTACCCGCGTGGCGGGAGGGCCGTGCCATCGCGGCGTTCAACGTCATCGGCATCGAGCACGCGGAGGCCATCGCGACAGGCGCCGAGCGTGCCACCCGACCGGTCATCCTCGCCATCTCCCAGAACTGCGTCACGTGGCACGGGGCGCTCGCGCCCATCGCGGCGGCCGCGCTCGCGGTCGCACGCGCCGCGTCGGTGCCGGTGGGGGTGCATCTCGATCACGCGGTCTCCCGCGAGCTGGTGATCGAGGCCATCGACCTGGGCATCGACTCGGTCATGTTCGACGCGTCCGCGCTCGATGACGCGGCCAATCGGCTGGCGACCGCGGAGGTCGCCGGTGCGGGGCACGCCCGGGGTGCCTGGGTGGAGGCGGAGCTGGGTGCGGTGGGTGGCAAGGACGGCATCCACAGCGCGACCGCACGCACCGACCCGGACGCCGCGGTCCGCTTCGTCGAGGCCACCGGGGTCGATGCGCTGGCCGTCGCGGTCGGCTCCTCCCACGCGCGCCCCACGCGGGACGCGGCGCTCGATCTGGCGCTCGTGGCGCGACTGCGGGCCGTGGTGCCGGTGCCGCTCGTGCTCCACGGCTCGAGCGGCGTGTCGGACGACGGGCTCGCGGCCGCGGTCGGCGCCGGTCTCACCAAGATCAACATCGCCACCCAGCTCAACCGGGTGTTCAGCGCGGCCGTCCGTGACACGCTGGCCGCCGACCCCGCGATGGTGGATCCCCGCCGCTACCTCGGTCCCGGGCGCGACGCCATCGCCGAGGAGGTCGCTCGGCTCCTGGACGTCCTCGGTCCGGTATAGCCTCGGTCGCACCTCGGGGAGGGCCCCGCTCGATCGGGACGAAGATAGAACAGATGTTCTATGCTGCGTGGACCATGGGAAGCGGCGTCAGCTACCGCGAGGAGCCCTGTCGGTCGGCGCTCAACCGGGTGCGCGGCATGCCCTTCGGGTGGTCGCTCAACCCGTACATGGGCTGCGCCCATCGCTGCACGTTCTGCTATGTCCGGGCGTTCGAGCGGCGTGCGGACCGGCCATCGGACGATCGATATGGCACGTCCGTGCGGGTCAAGGTGAACATCGTGGAGCGACTGCGCGCGGAGCTCGCCCGGCGGTCGTGGCGCCGGGAGGCCGTGGCCATCGGTGCCGCCACGGATCCCTACCAGCCCGCGGAGGGCCGGTACCGGCTGACCCGTGGCTGTGTGGAGGCGCTCGGGGCGGCGTCGACGCCCGTGGACCTCATCACGCGAGGCCCGCTCATCGTGCGGGACGTCGATGTCCTGGTGGCGGCATCGCTTCGGGCGGCGGTCGCGGTGACCTTCTCGATCCCCACGCTGGACCCGGACGTCTGGCGCACGACCGAGATCGCCACCGCACCACCCCGGCAGCGGCTGCGCGCGATGGAACGGCTCGCGGTGGCGGGTCTCCGCGTGGGTGTCGGTCTCGCGCCGATCCTGCCCGGACTCTCGGATGACCCGGCGGGCATGGCATCCGTGATCAGGGCGGCCCAGGGTGCTGGCGCCTCGTACGCGTGGTGCAACGTGCTCAACCTCCGACCCGGCACGCGCGAGCATTTCCTGGAGCATCTCGCGCGGGACTGGCCGGACCAGGTCGCCCGATACGAGACGATGTATCGCGGGCGGGCGTATCTGCCCGATGCCGCGCAGATCCCCATCCGACGCCGACTGCGCGATGCGCTGGCCGGGACCCCGCTCGACCGCCCTCGGCCGATGCGGACACCCCGGACCGACGTGGCGCTGCCGATGGCCCCGTCGATCGAGCAGCTCCGCCTCGCGCTGTGATGACCAGCGTCAGCGCACGGTGCTCCATCTCCAAGTCCTTGTAGTACAAAGACCTTGTAGTACAAAGACTTTGTAGTATCATCGCGGCATGGCCATGGGAACCCTGCTGGGTCGCGATGTCGACCTGGACACCCTGGAGACGGCGTGGCGGGCCGCGAGCGGCGGCACCCCACAACTCGCCGTGGTCTGGGGTCGTCGAAGGGTCGGCAAGACGTTCCTGCTGTCGCATCTGGTCGAAGGCAAGCGCGCGCTCTTCTTCGGTGCGACCCAACAGGCTGAGGCCGTCGAGCTGCGTCGCTTCGCGGAGGCGGTGGGGAGGGACCTGGGTCCGGTCGCTTCGGACCTTGCGGGCGGAGGCTTCGCCAGCTGGGAATCAGCGCTGCGGTTCGTGGTCGCCCTTGCCCGTGAGCAGCCGCTCGTCGTGGTCCTGGATGAGGCTCCGTATCTCGCCCGATCCACGCGTGGCTTCGCGAGCATCGTGCAGGTGGTCTGGGACCACCTGCCACCCGGGACCCGGCTGATGCTCGTGCTGACCGGCTCGGCCGTCGGGACCATCGAGTCGATGCTCGGCGCCGGTGGCGCCCTGCGTGGCAGGCCCACCGTGACGATGCGGCTGGATCCGCTGACCGCTCCGGAGGCGCGCGGGTTCCTGCCGCAGCTGTCGCCGACCGCATACCTGGAAGCGTACGCGGCGTGTGGGGGCTACCCCCTCCATCTGCGACGCTGGGACGGCGGATCCGGCACGGGCGCCAACCTGACGCACCTCGCGCTGACCCCTGGGGGACTGCTCCTCGAGGACGCGCTCGGGATCCTGGGCGAAGAGCTGCCGGATGTGGGTGGCTACCCCCGGATCCTCGCTGCCATCGGACGCGGTCGCACGCGTGCGTCCGAGATCGCGGATGAGGCCGCCCAGCGTATCGAGCATCCGCTCGAGGTCCTGGTGCGTACCGGGCTCGTTCGTCGGTCCGTGCCCCTGGGTGCACCACGACGTGCCCGTCCGGTCTACGAGATCGACGATCCCTACCTCGCCTTCTGGTTCTCCGTCCTGTACTCGGATCTCGCGCAGATCGACCGCGGACAGGGGCATGCTGTGCTTCACCATCGGCGGGATCAGTGGCAGCGCCATCTCGGCTGGATGTTCGAGGAGCTCGCTCGCCAACACGCGGCACGCCTGGTGGCAGCCGGCGCGCTCCCCGAGGATCTGATCGTCGGGCGTTGGTGGAGCACGAGTGGACCACCTGCTGAGGTCGACGTGCTGGGCATGCGCGGGACCCGGACGGCGCTGCTCGGGGAGGCCCGATGGCAGTCACGGCCCCTGGGGCCGCGTGATGTGAGAGCCCTGGGGTCGAAGGTGACGGCGGTTCCGGACCCGATCGAGGAGCCACTCCTGGTGCTCTGGGGTCGCAGTGGGCTCGAGCCCGGGTCGCTGAGCGAGATGGTCCGGGGCTATGACCTTGACGAGATGCTCAGCCCGGACGTGCGTCCCGCTGGCGACGGGCCTCGTAGGCGAGCACGGCGGCGCTGACGCTCACGTTGAGGCTGTCCGCGATGCCCAGCATCGGGATGCGCACCGGGAGCGTGTCCGGGTCGCGCCACGTGTCGGTGAGTCCGTCCGCCTCGCTGCCCAGGACGAGCGCGACACTGCCCGTGAGGTCCGCATCGGTGTAGGTCAGGGGCGCCTCGACCACCGCCGTCACTACGCGGACGGACCGCTCGGTGAGCCAGTCGCGCGCGGTCGCCGTGTCGATCACGGCGAGCGGCACCCGGAACACGGTGCCCATGCTCGCCCGGATGCAGTTGGGGTTCCAGGGATCGGTGGTCGGGTCGGCCACGATGACCCCATCCACCCCCGCGCCGTCCGCGGTCCGCAGCACGGCACCCAGGTTGCCCGGCTTCTCGACCGCCTCGAGCACCATCAGCAGGGGAGTGGCTGGCAGGCGACGCTCGAACCCCTCCAGGCCGACATCCGGGATGCGCGCGACCGCCAGCAGGCCGTCGTCACGATCGCCGAAGGCGAGCCGACCGAGGAGCTCCGCCGAGACCTCCGTGCGGGGCACGTCCCCGGCCGCAGCCACCACCTCGCGAGCCTCCGGGGTCATCGACGCGGGACTCACGATGAGCTCCTCGAGGGGCACACCGAGCGATACCGCACGGCCGATCTCACGCGCACCGTCGATGAGCAGGAGACCCCGGCGCCGGCGCTCACGGGACTCGCGCAGCTCGCGCCAGGCGCGGACACGCGGGTTGTGGATGCTCGTCAGCTGGGGCGCGTGGGGCATGGGGTCGTCCGCGGTCCCCGGGTCAGCCGGGTCTGCCGAGCACCGAGGCGTCCTCGAGGCCGGCTCGGACATCGTCCGCGAGCTCGTCCGTCCAATCCGCCCCGAAGGCGCGATACACCGGGACATCCACGCGTGTGACCGTCGCCCCGGGCTGGCCAGCCGCGAACGCCGCCTGACAGTCGTCCACCGGCGCCTCCGTGGTCGGCCAGCCCTTCTCGCGGAACGTGTACAGCCAGACATCACGGGTCACGCCGTCACCGGGGTCCACCACGACCAGCTGCATCGCGTTCGCCTTGAGCGACGGGTCCTCGCACGCGGAGCTGCCCGGCACGATGCTCGTGATGGTCACGCCGTGACGGGCGATGGCGTTCACCGTCTGGCGGGCGTCACCCGGATGGAACGACGGCTCCGCGAAGCTGTAGCAGGACGCCAGGAGTGCCGGTGCGGCAAGCACCAGCGCGACAGACACGATCCGGGACACCCACCGAGCGTACCCGAACCGGTGCCGAGCGGTGGCGCGACCGATGGGCTGGTCGCCGCCTGCGGCTCGCAGGATGCGGGCGGAAGGACGAAGCACCGGGCCTGGAGGGCCTCCAGGGACCCTCTCGCGCACCACTCCCGCTGCATCCTGCCCAGGATGTGATCGGGACGATGGAGCAGGGACCGACATCGAGCCCTGGCGACGGCCGGGAACGCCGATGCTTCGTCGCTACGCCCGCTTCATGGGTGGATCCATGGAGGAGCAGCGCATGACCTCGATCAGCGGCGGGCGCGACCCTTGGCGCTCCGGAGCCGCGCCATGGGATCCTCCGGCGTCGCCGGTGGCGGGGTCGCCGGTGGCGGGCCGACCGGCGGTGCGGGTGCCGCCGGAGCGGTCGGTGCGGCTCCTGCCGATGGTGGCGTCGCGGTCGCGGCAGGGCGCGCCGACGCCTCGGGTCGAGTCGATGCCCCGGCCGCAGACGATGCCCCTGCCGCCGAGCGCGACGCCCCGGCCGCGGACGACGCCCCGGCCGCCGAGTGCGCGTCGGGTCGATTCGATGCCCCGGCCGCGGACGACGCCCCGGCCGGGGACGCCGCGCCACCCGCGTCGTCCAGCAGCGCCGCTCGCGTGGAGCTGCCGGCCGCGCGCTCTCGTGTGGCGAGCATCGCGCTCGTGGTCGCGGGCCGGGCCACCGGCGCGCGTCGCAGCCGCCAGCGCGAGGACACCCCCGCGCGTGCAGCGGCGACATCACCGCGGCTGACGCTCAATCGACGCACGGCGATGTCCACCGGCCACAGCAGGAGCGCGATGAGCACCAGCCACGGCCACAGGTCGCGGGCCGTGATCCCGCCGGCCAGGTCGTGTGACCAGACCTCGGTCGCGGCCGTCTCGTCCTCGAGCGCCCGCCCACCGGTCGCGGTCCGGATCGCGGCGAGCGTCCGCTCGTCCGTGCCCAGCAGCCGGTACTCGGCGGGGGTGGGTGCCACCAGCACGAGCGTTCGGCCGAGCGGCGTGGAGCCGTCCCGCACCTGGTCCACGCGCAGCGCCCACGCCCCCGGGTCGATCGTGCCGAGGTCAGCCTCATACGTGCCCGGCGCGACCTGGTCGAGCTGGATGAGGGCCGGGTCGAGGCCCGGCGACGTGAGACGCACCGTCGTCTGGTACTGATCCCGTGGGCTGCCGTCCGCTGCAACGGAGCGCACCCGGAGTCGCATCTCGTCACCCGTGGCGATGAACGATGCCTCGATGCCATCGGTCTCCTCGCCCGGGAACGTCCATGAGACCGTCTGCGCGAAGAAGCGCTCGAAGCCCTCCCAGGGCAGCCAGTCGCGTGCCCATCGTCCGGACGCGTCGCTGGTCCAGGCGACCGCCCGCCCCAGGCCGTACTGCCACTGGGCGAGCAGGGGGTCGTCCCGACCGGTCACGAGCACGGGCTGTGCCATCGGCTTGAGGGTCGTGCCGTTGTAGCCCAGGAGCTGCGGGAAGCCCTCATCGAGCCCCGCGATGATGGGTGAGTCGGACGTCTGCACCGGGAAGAACGGCTCCTCGATGATGCGCTGCCCGGACGCCACCTGGGTCTCGCGCAGGAAGATGTCCGGGATGCTGGACGCGTCCGTCGCGGCCCAGTAGCGGCCGCCACCCTGCTCCGCGAGCATGTCCAGGAAGCTGGACGCGCCTCCACCGCCGGCACCCACGGTGCTGAGCGTGATGCCGGCGGCGCGCATCCGCTCCAGGATGCCCTCGTAGTCACCGCTGTTCGACCAGCCATCGGTGAGCAGCACGATGTGGCGTCGCTCCGCCGCGCTGCCCTCGAGCGACTCCACGGCCGCCTGGAGGCCGGAGATGATGCTCGTCTGTCCGCTCGCGCGGATCGCTGCGAGACGCGACTCCACGTCGCCGAGCTGGCCGAGGGGTGCGGTGCGGACCACCCAGTGGGCACTCTCGTTGAACGCCACGACGCCCAGCTCGTCGCGCGCGGTGAGCGCGCTCATGGCACGCAGGATCGCCTCCTTGCCGATGTCCACCTTGGGGATGCCCGAGATCTGGACGCCCCGGTCCCGGTTCGCGGTGTTGCAGTGGCAGGCATCCATCGAGCCCGACTCGTCGATGACGACCACGAGCGCCACGTCCGGCTGGCGCTGTCGGTCACGCACCTCCATGTCCACCGGCAGGGCAGCCTCGATGGGGGTGCGGGCATAGCCACCGGCCCCGTACGACTCGTTGCCGCCGATCATCACGAGCCCTCGACCGAGGTCCCGCACGAACGAGCCGATGCTCGTCATGGCCGCCTCGCCGAGCCGCTCCGCGGCGACATCCACGAGCACCACCGAGTCATAGCCCGCGAGCGCCGCGAGGTCGCCCGGGACCCCGTCCGGCGCTGTCGTGTCGACGTCATAGCCCTGCGTCTCGAGCGCCTGCACCAGGCGCCCGGACACCGTCGTGTCGCCGCTCACGACGAGCACGCGCGGATCGCCCTGGACGATGGTGTCGGCATCCGCCCGGTCGTTCTGGTGGAACGTGTCACGCGGCGCCTCCACCACGGCGCGGAAGGTGTGCAGGCCCGCCTCCGTGGCACGCACCGTGAACGGGACCCGGGTCGTGCCCACGCCGAGGTCCACCTGGCGGGTCGATACCAGGCCGCCATCCGCGTACAGCCGGACCGTGGCCGACTGCGCGACCGTGGAGCTGACGAGCGCCTCGATGGCCAGCTGGTCACCCGTGTGCGCCGTGGCGGGTGCGTCGAGCGCGAGCATCATCACCTCCTCGGTGATGGTCCGCCCGATCGCCCAGGTGTCGATGGGGATCCCGGCCACCGCCGCGACGGCCGCTTCCGAGCGTCCCCGACCGGTCGTGTCGTTGCCATCGCTCAGGAGCACGATGCGTCGTCGCGTGGCGTCCGGGAAGATCGCGCTCGCCAGCCGGATCGCCTCGCCGATATCGGTCGCGGAGCGGGTGGGCACCGACGCGATGGTGTCGAGGTCATCGAGATCGCCCGGCAACCGCTCCACGAGGGCGTCGGAGCCGAAGGCGATGATCGCCGCCTGATCGCCGTCCGGACGCTGTGCCAGCGCCTCGCGGATGCGCGCGAGGGTCTGCTCCCGGCCCAGCGCACCGACGCTGTCCGACATGTCCGCGAGGAACACGGTGGTCAGGCGGTCCGCGGGCAGCTCCAGACGCGCCCCGGCGAGCGCCAGCACGAGACACGTGAGCACGACGGTCCGGAGCACGAGGCTCGCGGTGCGCCGCATCGGGGAGAGGTGGTGCCGCGCCGCGCGACTCACGACCAGGGTGAGCACGATGAGCAGCACCCCAAGGAGCAGGACGAGCGGATCGACGACGGACAGCGGCATCAGCGGGTCCCCGACCGGCCGCCGGACCCGGCCGTGCCACTCGGTCCGCTCGCGCCCGTGGCGCGACCGGGCACCAGCGCTCGCAGACGGTCGCGGATGCGTCGAGCGCCATCACGCTCGTACACCAGCCACTCCACGGTGAGCACGCCGAGCAGCACCAGGAGCAGCAGGGGCCACCACTCGTCGCGAGCCACGCCGGCCGTGGCAGGTGCCTCCGGCGCGGGTGTGCCCAGCGCCACGAGCGCACTGCCGTCACTGGGTGTGATGGCCGCCTCGGTCGGTTCGAACAGGTCCACCGCGAACCAGCGCGTGCCCGATGCCCGCAGGTCGACGGCGGCCGGGGTCGTCGCGGCGGGGCCTGGCGATGCCGAGGCTGGCGTGGGGGATGACGCACCCGGGTCGCTCGGGCGCGCGTCTGGCCCGTCCACGCCCGGCTTCGGGATGGGCTCCACGCGGTAGACGCCCAGCTGGCGGGTCTCCACGAACGTCGCGAGACCATCACCCGCCACGCCCGGCTCCACCTCGCGGACGGTGCCGTCCGGCAGCGTGATGCGCAGACCGCTCGCGTCCGGCGGCACCGGCAGCTGGACCACGGCGCCCGGACGCACGGGCTGGGACGCGCTCGGGTCCCGGCCCAGCAGCTCGCCCGTGATGTTCGCGGCGAGGATGGGCCACGCGACCTGGAGCGGCAGGTCGCTCTGCTCGAGGGCGAAGGCGAGGACCGTCGTGGGCAGGCCGTCCCGGACGCCGCTGTAGATGAGCGGCACGTCCGTTGGCCCCGGCAGCACGACGCGTGCCCACGACGGCAGCTCGATGCGCTGGGCGCGCGCCACGTGGAGCCGGGTCAGGTCGACGTCCCGGAGCAGTGGCTCGTCCGTGGCCGGTTCGCCGATGGTGGGCGCGGTCAGGGCGCCCAGGACATCGCCGAGCGCGGAGTCGGTCGGTGGCGCGATGGCGAGGATGGGGGTGGCGGGCAGCGGGTCCGCGATGACGCCATCGAGCACCACGAGGTCCCAATCCCCGTCGCGCGCGGTCCCGGCGGTCCACTCGGCGGCGCTCACGCCGTACAGCTCCACGTCCGGCAGCAGTGAGAGGGCCGTGCGCAGGAACACGCCCGCCGGACCGATGACCAGGATCTGGCGAGTGCGGTCCTCGGGCACCACCGCCCAGGCCGCATCGTCGAGGGCCAGATGGTCGGGGACATCGGCCGTCTCGCCCGCCGCGGTCGCATCGGCTCGGCTCAGTCGTGCCTCGAGGATCCGCGCACCGCGGGGCACCTCGTCGATGACCACGTCCGTCCGGCTCATCACGGGCAGGCGCAGGTCGCGCGCCGTGAACGGCACGCCGTCCGCGAGCAGCTGGAGCCGACGCGTCACGACCACGTCGCTCTGGTTCGCGATGCTCACGAACGCCTGTCGGCGCAGGCCGCCCGGGTCGATGTCCACCGCGAGCGCCGCGATCGCCTGGTTGTGACGCTCCCGCCCGACCGGCACGACGCGCACGGGGACCCGCACCCGCACGTCCGTGGGCGCGATGCCCGCACCGTCGGTGACCACGATGACCTCGGAGCCGGTCGCACGCGCAGCGAGCGCGTCGGCGAGCCGCAGCGCCTCCGCCATGTCGCCCGTGCCCGTGGAGGCGCGGATGGAATCGATGGCCCGCGCGGCGCGCGCGGGGTCGGTGACCTCGTTGGCCACGACGCGCGCCGTGTCGCCCGCCTCGATGATGCTCACCCGCCCACCGGCCGGCAGCCCGTCGAGGACCTGGATCGCCGCGCGGCGCGCCGCGTCCAGCCGGTCGAGGGGCACATCCGTGGCGGACATGCTCGCCGACGCATCCACCACGAGCACCAGGTCATGCGCCAGCGTCGCCGGCCGCTCCAGCACCGGGCGGACGAGGACCGCCACGAGCAGCAGGGCGCACAGCAGCTGGAGCAGCAGCAGCAGCGAGCGTCGCAGCCGCTGCCAGGGCGCGTTCGCCTCCACGTCCCGGACCAGCTCGGTCCACAACCAGGTGCTGCTCACCGTCCGCTCGGGTCGGCGCATCCGGAGCATGTACAGCGCCACGATCACCGGGATCGCGGCGAGGCCCACGAGCGCGAGCGGTGCGAGCAGCGACATCGTCAGGCGCCCACCACGTTGCGCCGCCGCAGCTCCGCGAACATGAGATCCGCCACGGGCAGCGCGCTGCTCACCGGGACGTACGCCGCGCGGCGCTTGGTGCACGCGTCCCCGAGCATCGCCTGCCACCCGGCCAGGCGCGCGCGATAGGCATCGAGCGTCGCGAGGTCCACGGTGACGTCCACGCGCTGGCCCGTCTCGCGATCGACCAGTCGCAGGTCGCCCTCGAGCGGTGGCTCGAGCTCGTCGGGGCTCAGGACGTGGAGCACGCTCACCTCGCAGCGGGTCGCCGCGAGCTCGCCGATGGCTCGCTCCGCCTGGGCATCGAGGAGGTCACTGATGAGCACGAGCGGCCCGCGCTGGGTGATCTGCGCGGCATATGCCCGGCACGCGGCGACGAGGTCCGTCGCGCCGTCCCGAGGTCCCACGCGGGACAGCTCGCGGAGCAGGTGCATCACCCGGGCCGAGCCACGCATCGGTGGCAGTCGTCGGGCGCTGCGGCCCGCGAGCACGCCCACGCTCACCCGGTCATACGACGCGAGGCCCACGGTCGCGATGGCCGCGGCGGCCCGTCGTGCGAACCAGAGCTTGTCGGGCGATCCCGAGTCCATGGACGCCGAGGCATCGATGAGCACGTGGATGGTGACGTCCTGCTCCTCCACGAACAGCTTGACGAACAGCCGCTCGAGGCGCGCCACGACGTTCCAGTCGAGCGCCCGCAGGTCGTCACCGGGCACGTAGTCGCGGTAGTCCGTGAACTCCACCGACTGGCCGTGCTGGACGCTCCGACGCGTGCCCACGAGCCCGCCGCGCACCGAGCGACGCAGCACCAGGTGGAGTCGTTCGAGCTGTCGCAGGAACGCCTCATCGAACACGACCGGGTCGATGGCACCGGATGCCGACCGACCGGCCAGGGCATCCTGCGCCGCCTGGGCGCCGACCTCCGGAGCGGTCGTGGTGCGTGCCTCCGCCGGATCCGGGGACCCGGGAGCGAGGCTCATTCGACGGTCGGTGGCGGCACCGCGTCGAGGACCGCCCGGACCAGCGCGTCCGGGGTGATGCCTTCCGCCTCGCCCTCGAAGTCGCGCATCACGCGGTGTCGCAGCGCGGGTAGCGCCACGGCCCGGATGTCATCCGTGGACACGTTGAAGCGGCCCTCCATGAGCGCCTGGATCTTGCCGGCGAGCACGAGCGCCTGTGCGCCACGCGGTGACCCGCCATAGCGCACGTATCGCCGGACCAGCTCCGGCGCACGCGGACTGTCCGGGTGGGTCGCGGCGAGGATGGCCACCGCGTAGGCGGTCACGTGTGGTGCGACGGGCACCGATCGGGCGACCCGCTGCATCGCCACGATGCGTCGGGCGTCCGTGGTCTGGCGTGCCGTGGGGATCTCGGAGCCGGTCGTCCGGTCAAGGATCGACACGAGGTCCTCCTCGGACGGGAAGGGCACCCAGAGCTTGAACAGGAACCGGTCGAGCTGAGCTTCCGGCAGCGGATAGGTGCCCTCCATCTCGAGCGGGTTCTGGGTGGCCAGCACGAAGAACGGCGGCTCGAGCCGATGGCGCTCGCGCGCGACCGACACCTGGTGCTCCTGCATCGCCTCCAGGAGTGCCGACTGGGTGCGTGGCGTGGCGCGGTTGATCTCGTCCGCGAGCACGAGGTTGGCGAACACGGGCCCCGGCTGGAAGCGGAACGAGCGGCTCCCACCCTCATCGATGAGCACGTTGGTGCCGATGATGTCCGCGGGCATCAGGTCCGGCGTGAACTGGACCCGCGCGAAGGTGCAATCGACGACATCCGCGATGGTCCGGACGAGCATCGTCTTGCCCAGGCCGGGCACGCCCTCCAGGAGCGCGTGGGCGTTGGCGAGGAGACAGATGAGGACCTGTCGGACCAGGTCGTCCTGACCCACGATGACCCGACCGATCTCGCGTCGGATGGCGGCCGCCTCCTCGGCGAAGGCCTCCGCCTGCGCGACCGGGTCGGTGTCGGGAAGGTCGGCGACGGGTGCCGCCGGTGTCACGTCCTGCATCAGCGTGCTCCTCGCGCCTGGTCGTCCAGCGACGCGAAGTAGTCGCGGACGTAGTCCTTCACATCCACCGGCACATACGAGCGGTCGAGCGCGTCCTGCGCCACCCGCTCGAAGTCGGCGTACACGTCCCGCCACGGCACGAGCGCATCGTTCGGGTCGCCCTGGCTGGTGCCCGGGCCCTGCGTCTCCGGCCCGCGGCTGCCTGTGCCACCGACGTAGCTCGGGTCACCCGGTCGACCGAGGCGTTCGAAGTCGGCGTAGACGGTGTCGGCATCGTCCTCCTCGCCGACGGGTCGGTTCGGCTGGGTGGGCCCACGGAAGCCGCCATTGCCGGTGCCGGAGCCCAGGTGACGAGCACCGCTGCCTCCGCCACCGCCGGCACCCTGGCCCTGCCCTTGGCCCTGGCCCTGACCCTGACCCTGGCCCTGACCTTGCCCCTGGCCCTGACCCTGACCCTGGCCCTGGCCCTGGCCTTGCCCCTGCCCCTGGCCCTGACCTTGCCCCTGGCCCTGGCCCTGGCCTTGCCCCTGGCCTTGCCCCTGGCCCTGACCTTGCCCTTGCCCCTGGCCCTGACCTTGCCCTTGGTCCTGCCCGGGCTGGCCGCTCTGGCCTGGCTGCCCCGGCTGCCCGCTCTGGCCGGGCTGCGGACTGCCGCCGGGCTGTCCCGGCGCGGCACTCGCGCCGGGACGTGGCGCACCCTGCTGGCCGGTGCCCGTGATCGCGCGTCGTGCGTCCTGGACCGCGTTCGCGGCACGCACCAGGTCACGGCTTCGCTGGACCCCGGTCTGGGCCGTGCCGAGGGCCTCACCGAGCCGGTCGAGGGCGGCCTGTGCCGTGGGCGTGTCACCGTTGGCGATCGCGGACGCGGCGTCATGCAGCGCGCTCCGGGCATCCGGGCCCACCTGTCGCGCGAGGCTGTCCAGCTGGCTCAGCTGCGCGGTGAGCGCCGCGCGCTCCGCGTCGGTCATCGTGGGAAGCTGCTCACCGAGACGTGCCAGGTCCTCGGCCGCCTGCTGGGGTGTGCCCGCCGGATCCTGTCGGCCCGCCGTCCGCGACAGCTCCCGGGCGAGTGCCGCGACCGCTGCCGCGCGCCGCTCCGCTTCCGGGTCGATGCGCGAGCGCATCACGTCCTCCACGGAGCCCAGACGGGCGAGCTGGTCCTCGAGCGCCGCGGGTCGCTCCCGGAGCTCTGCCGCGAGGCGCCGCAGCTCGGCGCTCAGCCGCTCCCGCTCATCGGGCGGCAGCGCGCCCTCGTCGAGCCGACGCGCGGCCTCGTCGAGTCGCTCCGCCTGCTGCTCCGCGACCTCACGTTGCTGGTCGCGACGTGCGAGCACGTCCGACTGGCTGTTGGGCAGCACCAGCGCCACCACCGCCAGCACCCCCGTGACGAGTGCCACCGCCGCCGCGCGACGGGGCACACGGGGTCGGATGGCCGAGGCATCCGCCGCGCGCAGCGCATCGAGCGCATCCACGCGCTGGCGTGCCGCGAGGAGCGCGGTGTCCGGCTCCGCGGGCGTGTGGTCCCGGAGGGCCACCGCCGTGGACAGCCGGTCATCGAGATCCAGCTCGGTGTCCGCGGCGAGCGCCGCGTCGGAGGTCGTGGGTCGCACCCGTGCCACGTCCACGATGAGCGCTCCCAGCGCCACGATCGCGAGACCGGCCAGCAGGGCCGGCAGGGTGTCCAGTGGCGTGAGTCGTGCCAGGAGCGCCACGACCAGCGCGGCGATCCCGGCCAGCGCCAGTAGTCGGACACCGTCCCGGACGATCCGGCGGAGCCAGAGTCGTCGACGGAACGGCCCCAGGCCGCGGGTGAGCGGGTCCGACGCCTGCGTGGAGGTCGGCGAGTCGTCGGTCGTCGGCAGCGTCGGGTCCGGGGCGGTCATGGCTGGACCTCCTGGGCAGCGGGGGTGGTCAGGGTCGCTGTCGCCGGGACCATGGGTGGTCCGGAGCGGCGACGAAGACGTAGACGCCGGGTGGGCGCCACGAGTTGCGTGGACAGCAGGGTGAGGACGAGCCCAAGGACCAGGAAGGCGAGCGCGTTGCGGGTCCAGAGGGTGTCGCGGGGATAGCCGAACGATGGTGCCGCCTGGTCGGCGACAGGCTCCGCCTCGGGTCGGACCGGCGGCTCATCGGCGCGCAGGGGTGCGAGGAGCCCTCGCAGCACGGCCCCGATGCCGCCCTCCGGCTCCGCCCCCTCGTCCGCCACGTCCATGAGACCGCGGACCTCGATCCCCGGCCCGTCCGCCCCGACCTCGATCGCGAACCCGCCGCGCATGCCACCCACCAGGTCGAGTGGCATCACGCCACCATCATCGAGCCGGATCGCCGGACCATCGCCCACCTGGAGCAGGCCGCCGCCCCAGTCGGCGATCTGGACCTGCCAGCCCACGTCGTCGATGACGACGTTCCCCGGGAAGGGGACGGGCATCGGCTCGCGTCGGAAGAAGACGTCATCCGTGACGGCCCGGGCACCACCGAAGAACGGCCGGTTGGTGACGCTCGCGACGTAGTCACAGGTCCCCGCGTCATAGCCACCCGGTGCGGTGGTGCACACGAGGTCCGCCACCCCCGCGAAGGGGTTGAGCCAGAGCAGCTGCTCGGGGGCGCGCGAGGTGCGCTTGATGGTCGTGACCCCGGTCGCGGAGCGCGTGGTCTCGGTGCCCAGCATGCCCCACAGGGCGTGCGCCGGGATGCTGCCCAGCGCGATGACCAGCACCACGATCGAGGCGAGCACGGTCGCGGTCTGGGTGCGCCGGCAGATGGCGGACAGGAACAGGCCCACGGCCCCCATCCCGAAGGCGAGCGTGACGAGCAGTGCGTACCCGCGGAGCACGTCATCGGGGCCCACGGCGCCGAACACGAACACCAGCGCCATCACCGGCACGGACGCGAGGATGAGCACGAACACCCAGAGCAGGGCCGCGAACAGCTTGCCCACCACCAGGCCCACCGTGGAGAGGGGCGTCGTCACGAGCAGGTCGAGCGTCTGGCGCTCCCGCTCGGACGAGATGACCCCGGCCGTGAAGGCCGGTGCGAGCACCAGGATGAGGATCGTCTGGAGCAGCATCAGACCGCTGAACAGCTGGTGGCCGATGCGAGCGGAGTGCGCGAACCCGGGCGCGACGCCCCAGAGGCTGCCGGACTCCACCATCTCGCGAAGTCGGAGCGCTGACTCCATCTCCGCCTGGCGCTGGAGATACGCGTAGATGCCGAACGCGAACCCGGCGAGCAACAGCAGGTAGACCGTGATGACCAGGAACGTGCGTCGGCTGCGCATCCGACCCCGCAGGTCGCGGGCGGCGACCGCGATGATGCCGCCCACGAAGCCGCGCAGGGGTCCGGGCACCCGGTCGGTCCGGCCGGACAGGCCCGTCGGTGCCGCAGTGGGGGTCGTGGCGCTGCTCACGGCGGTCATGCCGCGGTCCCGTGTGTCATGTCGGCGTCCCCTCCGTCCGCCTCGTCGCGACGTGCCGTCACCTGGAGGAACAGCTCCTCGAGGTCACTCACGGCGGGTGCGAATGCGCTCACCGGATGACCGGCCGCCACGAGTCTCGCGAGGATGCCCGGCAGGTCCGTGTCCGGCTCCGGGACGCCGATCTCGATGCGTCCGTCCGGCAGGGTCTCGCTGGTGCGCACCGCGGGGTCCCGACCGAGCGCGAGGGCGGCCGCCTCCACCGCGGCGGTGTCACCCGCCACGCTCACCCGGAACACGGCACCTCGACGCAGGCGTCGCTCGATGTCCGCCACGGTCCCTTCCGCGAGCACCCGGCCGTGGTCGATGATGGCGACCCGGGTGCACAGCTCCTCCAGCTCGGGCAGGATGTGGCTGCTGATGAGCACCGTCTTGCCCATCGCACGCAGCTCCCGGATGAGCTCCCGGAGCTCCACGCGGGCGCGGGGATCGAGACCCGACGCGGGCTCATCGAGCACCAGCAGCGGCGGGTCGTGGACGAGCGTCTGGGCGAGGCACAGCCGCTGCTGCATGCCCCGGCTCAGGGACTGCACCTCGGCATCGCGCTTGTGGCCCAGGTCCACCAGGTCCAGGAGGTCGTGGACCAGCCGGGCACGCACACGCCCCGGGATCGAATGGCAGCGCGCGAAGAAGTCGAGATACTCCCAGGCACGCATCCCGTCGTACACACCGAAGCTGTCGGGCATGTAGCCGATGACCCGCCGGACCCGGTCGGGCGCGCGTCGGATGCTGTGGCCCGCGACCCAGGCGTCGCCGGCGCTGGGCACCAGGAGCGTCGCGAGCATGCGCATGGTGGTGGTCTTGCCGGCACCGTTGGGTCCCACGAGGCCCACGATCTCACCCGGTCCCACGGACAGGTCGATGCCCGCCACCGCAAGCGTCGAGCCGTAGCGTCGCGTCAGGCCCTGGATGTGGAGCACCTCGGTCATCGGGTGAGCCCCTCGATGCGCGCGCCGAGACCGAACCAGACGCCCATCTGCGGATCGCGAGCGATGAGACGCAGCCGGATGGCGCCCGTGGCATCGACATAGCGCGCGGGGTCGGGGATGCGCATCTCCTGCGCGTTCGTGGGCGTCGGGAACTCGACCCACTGGCCGGTGGTCCGGTCGAACAGCTGGAACGCCGGCAGCGGCATCATGTTGTTCGGTCCCTGCCGCGGCTCGGGCGGGTTCGGCAGCTGCATCGGGTCATCCTGGGGCGGCTGCTCGGCGGGTGGCAAGGGCTGGACCTCCAGACCACGTCCCGTCACCCCCAGCATCCCGTCCTGGCTGATGCGGATGGACAGGGCGCTGGGTCGCAGGTCCTCCAGCGCGACGACGGGCCGCAGCTCCGCGACCGCCCAGCCCTGCGAGAGCGACCAGTACGGGCCGTCCTGGGACGACTCGAGGGCCCGGCTCTCGAGCTGGGTCTGCGCCATGAGCGCGTTCGGCACCACGATCCGTCCCACGACCACGGGTGCCACCGGCCACAGGTAGAGGGCGTCGCCCTCGTGACGAGCATCGCCACCCGTGTCGATGGGCAGCGTGGGCCCGTCCACGAACCCCAGCACCACCGGGTTCGCCTGGAGGCCGCTGCCCACCGCGGCGCCGTACATCGTCACCTGGTCCACGACGGCACGCCGGACGATCGTCCGCTGGTCCGTGTTCCGGCCGCCCGGCAGCATCGTCCGGGACAGCTGACCACCCATGCCCGATCGCGCTCCCACATCCAGACGGATCTCCGCGCGATCACCCGGGGCGAGGGTCGGCAGCACCTGGGCGGCACCTGCCCACGAGACGGTCGGTGCGTCGATGGGCACGTCCGAGGCGTTGCAGATCCAGCCGCTCAGGATCCCCTCGGCGTAGCTGAGCTCCGCCTCGAGGACGGGTGTCGTCACCGGTGCCTCCGCCCGGAAGGCGCGCATGACGCCGAAGCCCACCTGGTAGCCGCGCAGCCGTGTGGTGCTGCCCGCCACGACATCGAGGGGCACGCCGCCGCCCGCCTGCTCGGTGCTGATGGGGTTGGCGAGGAGCACATCGCCACCGACCGCGACATCGAACGTCCGACGATCCGGCGAGAACACACCCACGTACACCTGGGCGAGCCCGCGGTCCGATCCGGTGGCGGCACGCACGATGGCCACCTGGTCGACGATGACGCTGGTGCCCCGCAGTCCCATGCCCACGCCGTACGTCACGGCGCTGAACACCGCGACGAGGACGGGCATCGTGACCCAGGCCCAGCCGAGCCGGTCGAAGTGGCGCAGGACCAGGTAGTCGATGGGTCCCACGAGCACGATGTAGCACAGCAGGATCGCGAACAGGAGTCCCAGGTCCGGCACCGCGACGGCCGGCAGCGCACCCAGGGCGCCCACCAGCTGGGTGTCGTCCTGGAGCACGAGGGGGTTCGTCGCCTGGCCGCTCATCGGACCGAGCGCCTGGCGCCAGACGCCGATGGCCCCCGGGTCGCCGATGGCGGGGGATCCGGGGTCGATCCCCATGAGCACGGAGCGACCCTGGCCGATGGATGCCTGGGCGCCGATGACCCGATCGCCCGACGTCGCCAGCGCGCCACCCCGGACCAGGGGCCCCGACAGCGCGGGCAGCGACGCGGTCCCGGTCGCGAGCGGGCCGGTGAGCGTGGCGAGGTCGGTCGCCGGCACGTCGATGGTCGCCTCTGGCCGGAAGGGGAGGAGCGGCTCCGGCAGCCCGGTGACACCGGCGAGGCCGGTCTGGCCGCCAGCCGCGATGAACGAGCCACCGGCTCCCACCCAGGTCACGAGCGCGTCCCGCTGACCATCCGTCAGACGCGCCGGGTCGACGTCCTGCCACACGAGTCGATCGATGGCGGCCCATGCCTCCGGGCGCGCAGGAAGGTCCTCGGGGGCCACGAGCAGCAGACGCGGCGCGGGTCGGAACGGCGAGGAGAGGGCGGCCCGGATGTCCGGTGCGATGACATCCGGCCGCTCGGCCACGATGACCACCGAGGTCACGTACGGATCCACCGGCGTGAGCCGGAGCTGCTGCTGGAGGGGGGTCGTGTCCCCGGTGACGAGACTGACCGTGACCCGGCCGCCGGCCCACGTGGGCTGTCCATGGAGCAGGTGCTCCTGGCGCGCACCGGTCGGCAGCTCGACGGGCACCGAGTACCGGGAGTCACGGCCCTGGCCACCCGTGAGCTGGAGCTCGCCGGTCACCGCAGGCCCATCGTTCTCGAGATGGACGCGGACCCCCATCCACGAGCCCGGCCGCACCGCACCGCCCAGGAGCGGCTCGGCGCGCATCAGGAGGCCAGTGGCCGTGACCACGGGCGACGGCTCCGCGGCACGTGCCACACCGATGGTCACGATCCAGAGCATGGCCAGCAGCCCGGCGATGGCCGCGGCAGGGCGCCGGGCGGGACGGACCGGGGTCGTCCGGGCGGTCGTGCCGTGTCGGGTCATCCGTCTCCTGGTCGTGGGGCCGTGCGAGTCTGACCCCGAGGCGCGGGCATGATGGCTCGGCCGCGTCGGCGCGGCATCCCCATCCAGACGTCCGAGCGCCCCGGATGGTTCCATGCAGCCCCGGGATACGTCGCCCGACGGCCTCGGAGGGGTCGTCGCCGGCCCTCCGGCGGCCCTCCCGGTACCATCACGGGCGTGCCCACCCTGAAGCCCTTCCGCGGACTCCGGTACGCGGCGTCCCTGGGGCCGGACCTGAGTGACGTCCTGTGCCCCCCGTACGACATCATCCCCCCCGTCCTGGCGGACGAGCTGCTCGCGCGCGACCCGGCCAACGCGGTCCGCGTGGAGCTGCCTCGACCCGAGCCGGGTGGCGATGACGACACGCGCTATCGGTCGGCGGCGCGCGCCCTCGCCGAGTGGCGGACGGCGGGCATCCTGGTCAAGGAGCGCACCTCGGCGGTGTACGTCCACGAGATGCGCTGGCCGGATGGCGGGCTGCGGACCGCTGGTCGCGCCCGGGGCGTGTTCGCCCGGCTGCGGCTTGAGGCGTTCGGTGCCGGCTCGGGGGTGCGACCGCACGAGCGCACGATGACGGGTCCCAAGGAGGATCGCTACCGGCTGCTCAAGGCCACGGGTGTCAACCTCAGCCCGGTCATCCTGCTCGCCGCGCGCGATGCGACCACCAGCGAGATCCTCGACCGGGTGACGGCCGGCTCGCCGGACGTGACGGCACGGACCGACGATGGCGTCGAGCACCGCCTGTGGGTCGTGGACGTGCCGGGGACGGGCGGCGATGCGGCGGCTGGCGATGCGTCCGCCGACGATGTGGCCGGGGGCGGGACCCGGTCCGAGGGCGTGCTGTCGGATGGGGCGGCGCTGCTGGCGGCCCTGTCGCGGGAGCAGCTCACCATCGCGGATGGTCATCATCGGTACGAGACGGCGCTCCGGTATCGCGCCGAGCGTGACACGCGGCGTGCCTGCGAGAGCGACCCCGCATGGGACTACGTGCTGGCGCTCGTGTACGACGTCGCGGAGGCGCCACCGGTCCTGCCGACGCATCGCGTCCTGACCGAGGGACCACGGGGCCAGGCGCTCCTGGCCGCCCTGGGTGACCTCGTCGAGGTCGAGCCGGTGGCGGACGCCGAGGCGTTGCTCTCGGTCATGGCGACGCCGGCCGACCTGCCCACGCCGGACGCGACGGGGACCGGGCGCATCGGTGTCGTGAGCGGCGACCGGGCGGCCGTCCTGCGGGTCCGGCCGGACGTGTTCGCGGCGCTCGAGGACCAGGGTGCCTCGGACGCGTCGCAGGGGCTCGATGTGGTGCGGCTGGCGCTGCTGCTGGGTCGGCTGGGTGTCGATGCGCAGGCGCTCGAGGCGGGTGGCCGCGTGACCTATGTCAAGGATGCGACCGAGGCGGTGGCACAGACCATCGACGGCGGGGCCGCGGCGACCTTCCTGCTGGACGGTCCGCCGGTGACCGCCGTGACCCGGGTCGCGGCAGCGGGTGAGGTGATGCCCCAGAAGTCGACGTTCTTCGATCCCAAGGCCCCCACGGGTCTCGTGTTCGGGCCCCTGGAATGGTGACCCAGGACACGGGGGTCAGCGTGCCTGCCGTGCCGCGCGCGGTGGCGCGACCCGTCCGCAAGGACGAGATCGTCATCGAGGAGCGCGGTCTGTACGTGGAGAGCTGGCTGCCGGAGCGCCGCTCCCGGCGACGGCCCCTCTACCTCCTCCACGGCGAGCTCACCGGCTCATGGCTCTGGGAGCGGTACCTGCTCTATTTCGCGCAGCGCGGCTGGGAGGGCCACGCCCTCAACCTGCGCGCGCACTTCTGGTCGGAGACGGCCGACTTCGAGGAGCTGGACTTCGACGGCTACCTGGAGGACGCGCTCGCGGGCTATGACGCACTCGGCCGACCCGCCGTCCTGGTGGGCCACGGCATGGGTGGCCTGCTGGCACTGCTCGTGGCGGCGCGTCGGGAGGTCGCCGGCCTGGTGCTGGTGAGCCCGGCGCTGCCCGATCCCGTCCGACAGGGCTCCCCGTCCCATGTCGTGCGGCTGGTGCCACCCCGGTTCCGCCAGGAGCTCCTCGGCTGGGCGGGCCCGCCGGAGCCCGTGCAGCGGCAGCATCCGGACCTGACCGTGGCCGATGTCGTGCGTATCCAGCACCTCATGGGTGCCGAGAGCGGCGCCGCGCGGCGTCGGATGCTCGAGGGCGTGACCGTCGATCGGGAGGCGCTCGGCGAGGTGCCGTCGCTGGTCATCGGTGGTGGCGTGGACCGGCAGTTCCTGGAGGAGGACAGCGAGCGGCTCGCCGAGTGGCTCGGGGCGCAGTACCAGCCGTTCGGGGCACACTCGCACTACGGCCTGGTGATCGGCGAGGAGAGCTACGAGCAGGTCGCGGACGCCATCCGGGGGTTCCTGGAGCTGCACCGGCTGTAGCGGCATCGGATGTGGGGTCGTTGCCGTCGTGGCGTCGTCGCGCGCCATCGACGGGTGCTGCACCGGTGATCGTGGCAGCGGCCGGCCGCATCCGCGCACGCAGGGCCTCGCACGATCTGGGCGTACGGGCGAAGCACAGGGGTCCCCCGTGATCCAGACACCCTTCCGAGGGCGACTCCCTGGTCGAAGTGCCCATGTTCCGGGCGGCATGACGACGGACCGGGCCGATCCGGGCCGACTCAGGCCCTCGGACGGGTCACGTGGCGGGGTCCTTCATCCAGAGGCCCATCTCTTGCGAGGGCCGCTCGGCCACGGCCCGAGGCCCGGCTGTCTTCATCGCGCCGAACGACGCTCGGTGCGCGACCGCGCCGCCCACCGCCGACCTTCCGGCGATGCGTGATATCCTCCGGACGCTGCGCCGCATTCGTCTAGTGGCCTAGGACACCGCCCTCTCAAGGCGGAGATCACCGGTTCGAATCCGGTATGCGGTACCAACCCCCTCCGACCCGATCCCGCGGTCGACCCTGCCCCGCGACCGGGCGGATCCCGATGCGAGTGGAGCGGATCCCGATGCCATCGATCGGGTCTGCGATGCGACCGGAGCGGATCCCGATGCCATCGATCGGGTCTGCGATGCGACCGGAGCGGATCCCGATGCGACCGGAGCGCGCGGGCGCGCCGCTGATCGGCCCCTGGCCCGACCCCAGGCGCGGCTCGCACGCCGCCCCGGTCAGGCGTCGAGCGTGGCCACCCAGGCGACCGGGTCCGCGGCCATCCGCTCGACCTCGTCCCAGGTCGGCATGGCCGCGGAGCAGGCGAGGCGCGTGGCCACGATCGCCCCGGCCGCGTTCGCATGGCGCAGCAGGTCCGGCACGGCGAGACCGCGCAGGAGTCCCGCCCCGAACGCGGCGGCAAAGGCGTCACCGGCACCCAGCCCGTTGACCACGGGCACCGGCAGCCCGGGCTCGTCGTGTCGCCCGTCCGGGGTCAGCAGGGACGCCCCATCCGGGCCGTGCTTGAGGAGCACCCGGCCCACACCGGCCGTGATGAGTCGATCTGCGTCGAGCCCGGCGGCCAGGAACTCGCCATCCGAGCCGATGACGGTGTCCGCGAGCGACGCGGCGCGTGCCATGAGCCCCGGATACGCGTCCGGCTCCAGCCAGTAGCCCGGTCGCCAGTCGAGGTCGAGGATCGTGGCGAGGCCCCTGCCTCCTGCCCGCAGCTCGAGCGCCGCGAACGCGGCCTCCCGGCTCGGTCGCTGCGCGAAGGCGACGCCCGAGACATAGGCCAGGGGCGCGTGCTCCAGCGCCGCCCGGGGCAGGTCATCGGGCGTGATCTCCTGGTCAGGGCAGGTGGGGAAGCGGTAGGGCAGCAGCGGGAAGTGGTCGGGCGGCCACAGCTCGCAGAAGGCGAGCGCCGTCCGCAGCGATGGATGGACCACGATGCCGCTCGTGTCGACGCCCTCGGCGGCCAGGGCCCGCGTGATGAACCGGCCGTGCCCGTCATCCCCGACACCCGACACGACCACGGTCCGGACCCCCATCCGCGCCAGCCCGGTCCCCACGTTGCCGCCGTAGCCGCCCACGAACCGCTCGAACGTGCGGACGTCCTCGAGGGGTGTCCGCGACTGGAGCGGATACAGATCCGCGAGGACGCGGCCGAGCACGACCGCATCGGGCGGCGTCCGGGCCACCGCGGTCCCCCGATCGGTCACCCGCCGGCCAGCCAGCGGCGGGGTGCGCGCACCGTCATCGCCTCGATGTCGTCCTCGGACACGCCCCGCTCCCGGAGGCCCGGCAGGATGGTCCGCGGGATGAACGAGATGACGTCCGGGTTCGACTCGATGTGGCGTCGCTGGTCCTCGTCGGACAGCACGCCCGCCCAGATGGGGTCGTCGTGGGAGAGCACGATCCGGTCGGCGTAGCCGCGCGCGGCGAGCGCCGCCAGCATGTCCATGCGTGCCTCGACCGTCTGGGTGCCGTATTCGGGGAGGCGACCGTTCGGCAGCCGGTCGAAGCCCAGCAGATAGCCCCGGTCGAGCAGCGCGAGGGGGTAGTCGATGTCGGTCGCGTCATCGGTGTGGCCGATGACCACCCGCCCGCGATCGACCCCGAACCGCTCCAGCACCGCCGCCTGCTGCTCGCCCATCCGGACCCGCGCCAGGGAGTGGGTGAGGATGGGCACCCCGGTCGCCGCGTGGGAGCGCGCGGCCGCCTCCAGGATGCGTTCCTCCATCGGCGTCAGCTCGGTCTCGCTGGCCACCTTGATGATGCCGGCACGCACGTCGGTGCCATCGAGGCCGACCTCCACGTCCGCCGTGAACCAGTCGGTGAGCTGCTGGGTGGTCCGCACTTGGATGGCCGGGGAAGGAGCCAGCCACATGCCGCTCGCGGCCACGATATGGACACCCGACGCCCGCGACGCCTCCACCAGCAGGTCCACCTCGCGCCCGAGGTCGAAGGTGGTGGCATCGACCGTGGTCCGGACGCCGTCCTCGCGCACCCGGACCAGGATCGCGCGGGCGCGGTCCAGGAGTGCCTCGCGACCGCCATAGAGCGCCGGCCAGGCACGCACGACCCCCGGCGAGCCGCACACGATGTGCTCGTGGGAGAGTGTGAAGCCGAGCTGGTCCGCAGCGACCGGGCCGAGCACGGTCTGGACATCTCCAGTCGTCGTCATCGTCCGGTCGCCTCCGTCCAGGGTCGTGCCTCGGCGTCCACGATCGCCGCGAGGTGTCGCAGATCATCGCTGGACCCCTCGAGCAGCCGCCGGGTGTCCTCGACGTCCGTGCCGGGGACCGCGCGGCTCCAGATCGCGCGACCGGCCAGGAAGCCCGAGGCGCCGCCCCGACAGCTCGCCGCGACCAGCTCCGGGAACCGGGCGTCCGGCACGCCCGTGGACAGCACGACCCACGGGATGCCCACGACCGCCGTCATCTCCCGGGCGAGCGCCGTGACGTCCGCCACCGCGTCGCCCCCATGGATCGGCACCTGCGCCTTGTACACATCGGCGCCGCGTGACAGGATCGCGGCCGCCTCGAGCAGCTCGTCCGGCGTCGCACGCTGGACGCCCGCCTGCGTCCCGCCATGCACGATCGCCTCTACGAGCGCGGGTAGCCCCGCCTCGTGCGCTGCGTCGACGAACGCCGCGGCCGTAGCGGCCTGGCGGGCATGTGTCTCCTCGTCCGCGCCGGCCATCCAGGGCATCAGCAGCTTGAGCGCCGTGGCGCCCAGGGCCGGGGCGACGGTCACCGCATCGTGATCGATACCGGCGTCCTGGGCCGGGGAGCCGAGCTCCTGGTGGAGGTCATCGGCGGCGAGGATGAGCGACGGCCGGTCGGCCGGCCACTGCGTGATGCCCAGGCGCCCCAGATACCCCCGCTCGAGCAGCACCGCGGAGACATGGCCCTCGGCCGCCTCCAGCACCAGGCTCCGGAAGGCATCCAGGTCCGCGCTCGTGGCCGGTCGGCCGGCGGACAGGAACATGCTCTGGAGCGAGATCCGCTGATCGAGCGCGAGCATCGCGAAACCACCGGAGGACCGGGCAAGGCGGCCGATGGCAGCGGCTCGATCGGCGGGTGCCACGGTGGACGTGGGCGCGGTGTCAGGCATCGGACCTCCGGATGGGTGATGGGGCAGGGGACCACGCATCCAGGGCGGCCTCCAGCCGGGATCGGTCAGGGATGGCGCTACGGCCATCGAGGGCGCGGCAGGAGAGGGCGGCGGCGACCGATGCCTCGGTCATGGCCGTCCGGATGGTCGCGCCAGCGAGCAGGCTCGCCAGCAGGGCGCCGTGATACACGTCACCTGCACCGAGGGTGCTGCGAGCGTCGACCGGACAGGCGGGCACGTCCAGCCGCCAGCGGGTGGTCGATGTGGCCGGGAGGGCAGGGGCCGCATCGTCGGGCCAGGACGCCTCGGGATCGAGCGTGCTGGCACAGGTCGCGCCTGCATCACCACGGGTCGCGATGACCACGCGCGCACCCGCGTCCAGGGCCTGCGACAGGGCCGCTTCATCGTCGGGCGCGCCGGTCCAGCGACGGAGCTCCTGCACCGACGGGGCATACAGGTCGACCAGGGCCAGGTCGAGGTCCGGCAGCGGGTTGCCGCCATCGACCGAGACCGGCGTCCGGATGCCCGACGCCCGGAGGCCCGCGACCAGCGGCCAACCGGCATGGTCCACGTGGAGCCAGCGTGCCGTCCGGCAGGCTTCGAGGGCGGCCGGCGCCAGGTCATCGATGGTGAGCGGCGGTCGTGCGGACAGCGCCACGAGGCTGCGGGTCGAGGGTGGACCCTCCCGGATGACGGCGCTCGAGAGGGCCGAGCGGGCTCCGCCATCACCGCGCGCATGGCCGTCGCCGCGCGTCAGCCAACGAACGTCGACCCCCTCGTCCACGAGCTGCTCCCGGATGATGCGGCCCGCCAGGTCGTCGCCGACACGTGCCACGAGCGCCACGTCAGCACCCAGCCGGGCCAGCGCCACGGCCGCCGTCGCTGCCGGCCCGCCGCCTGCCATACGGCCTTCGATGGCCGGGACGCGGTCGTCGAGCCCGAGCGGCTCGTCCACGGCCATCAGGACGTCGAGCGCTGCCGAGCCGATGCACACGACATCCGGGATGCGCTCGCTGGTCGCCATGATCATCGAGATATGATGTACGGAATGATCGACCCGCGTACGGCCCGCCCGTGACCACCGAGACCTGCGTCCGATTCGCCGAGGTCGGCCGGCTCCAGCTGGGTGAGCGGGACGTGCCGCGACCGGGTCCGGGTGAGGTCCGCGTCGCGCCGCTCGCGGTGGGCATCTGCGGCACGGACGCGCGCATCCTCGAGGGTGCGTATGGCGCGCGACCAGGCACCATCCTCGGCCATGAGATCGCGGGCCTGGTGGCGGAGCTGGGACCGGGGGTCGACGGGCTGGCCGAGGGCGACCATGTGTCCATCGAGCCGCACCTCTACTGCGGCACGTGTCGGTACTGCCGGCTCGGCTGGGAGCACCTGTGCCCGTCGAAGCGGGCGTTCGGGGTGCACCTGGACGGTGGCATGGCAGGCTCGGTCGTGGTGCCGGCACGGCTCGCCTATCGCGTGCCGGCGGGCGTCGATCCCGTGGTGGCGTGCATGGCCGAGCCGGTCGGCTGTGGCATCCACGGCATGGACCGTCTCCAGCCGATGTCCGGACTGCCGCTGTGCATCATCGGCAGCGGACCCGCCGGGCTGATGCTCCTGGCCTTGGCGCGGCTGACCGGCGTGGGCCCGATCGTGGTGCTGGAGCCGGACGCGGCGAGACGCGAGGCGGCCCTCCTGGGAGGCGCGGACCACGTCCTCGATCCCACCGACGAGGGGTGGCGTGATGCCGCGATGGCCGCGACCGGTGGTCATGGCTTCGACCAGCTCATCGAGGCCGCGGGCAGCCCGACCGGCCTCGCCACGGCGATCGACCTCGCGGCGCGCCACGCGCGCATCCTCGTGTACGGCGTGGCGCATCCGGACGCGGTCACACCCGTGCGCGCGAACGACATCTACGCCCGCGAGCTGACCATCCTGGGTGCTGCGCTCAACCCGTACACCCATGCCCGGGCCGTCGAGCTCGTGGGCCATCTCGGGCTGGAGCGGCTGGCACCCGGCCGCTACCCGCTGCCGGCGGTCGAGGACGCGTTCGCGGCACAGCGCGAGCGTCGTCATCTCAAGGTGGTCATCATGCCGAACGGCTGAGCGTCAGTCGCTCACGGCTCCGAGTGGACCTCGGGGACCGGGTCCCGCGGGCGATGTCGAGGTCTAGGATCCACCCTCCCGGAAGTAGCGCGCGACCTCGGGCAGCAGGATCCGCTGGCGCGCGAGGACCTGCATCCGTCCCCGGTAGTCCTGGATGGTGCGCACGACGAGGTCCAGGTCGCGGGTGCGCACGGCCTCGTAGCGCGCGACCGCCATGTCGCGCAGCAGGTCCCAGCTCTCCTCGAACGGGAACACGAGCGCCGCGTCATAGCGCCGCCCGACCGGGCCCAGCACCTGGTGGATGAGCGCGAGCAGGCGCGGATAGCCGGTACAGGCGAAGAGCCGCTCGTGGATCTCACCGGCCAGCTCCGAGAACTGGCGTCGATCGCGGGCCTTCCGCGCCCGCTTGAGCCGCTCCGCGACCTTGCCCACCGCGGCCAGCTCGGCCTTCGTGATGCGTTCGATGACCATGGGGTAGGCGGGCATCTCGAGCGCGTCCACGAGATAGCCCTGCTCCTCCGACTCGACCATCGACAGCCAGCGCACGGTGGCGCCCCGATACGGCGTCGACTCCACGAGCCCATCCGCCTCGAGCAGCGCGAGCGCCTCGCGCACGGGGGTCTTGGAGACGCCCAGCCTGCCCGCGAGGTCGCTCTCCACGAGCCGTTCGCCGGGCGGCAGCTCCAGGGAGACGATCATCTCCAGCAGCGCGTCGTAGACGGCCAGCTTGTAGGTCCGCAGGTCCAGTCGCGAGATGGCCACGCCCGTCGTGGCGCTGGCCGTGGGTGTGGCGACGCCCACCGCCTCAGGACCGACCCGTCGCGTCCGTGCACCTGCCAATGTCGTGCCTCCAGGGTGCGGCCGCGTGGCCGTCATCCTGCCGATGATAGGTCGTCCGACGGTTCCCGATATCGCAAGATATGGTATATGACGTGATGCCGATACCGGCGCCCACGTCGGGCGCGGGAGCGCGGCTGCAGGAGCGTGACATGTCGTCCCAAGCCCCCGCGATACCGGCCGGTCCGGCCTTGTTCCGACTCGACGAGCGGGTCGCGGTCATCACCGGCGCGGGCGGTGCGTTCGGCCGGGCGACCGCCCTCGGCTTCGTGCGTGCCGGTGCCCAGGTGGTGCTGACGGACCTCGATGCGACAGCGCTCGACGAGACGCGCCGCGTGGTGGAGGCGGAGGGGGAGTGCCTGACCCTCGTCGGGGACGCATCGGACGACGCGTTCGTGCGCGCAACGTTCCTGGCGGCGGATCGTGCCTGGGGCCGACTCGATGTCCTCGTCAACAACGCGGGCATCAATCCCCACCAGGCGGCCAGCGAGGACTACCCGCTCGACGTCTGGGACCGGGTGCTGCGAGTGAACCTCACGGGCTACCTCCTCCACGCGAAGGAAGCGGCCCGGCTGATGACCCGGGATCGTCGGGGCGGCAGCATCGTCAACGTCAGCTCCATCTCGGGCGCGTCCGCCCTCGGTCGCGGGAACCTCGCCTTCGGGGTGAGCAAGGCAGGGGTGGACCAGCTGACCCGCGAGCTCGCCGTGGAGTGGGCACCGAGAGGCATCCGGGTCAACTCGATCCTGCCCTGCCAGTTCCTCAACGCCGGCCTCCGGGGCCTCGTCACGGACCCCGCCCGGAAGCGGACCGTGGATCGGATGATCGGCGGCATCCCGGTGGGCCGGATGGGCGAGCCGGAGGAGGTCGTGGGTCCGATCCTGTTCCTTGCCTCGCCCGCCAGCTCCATGGTCACGGGCGTCAACCTGCCCGTGGATGGCGGGAACCTCGCCTTCAACGCCGGCGGCAGCCTGCCGGAGATGGACGCGACCTGGTGACACTCGACGCGCCCAGCACAGATACCCATCACACGCCCCACGTGACCGACCGACAGGAGGGATCCCGATGAGCCGACAGCAGTTCCTGGTGCTCGATTCGAACGACATCGAGCCGTTCACGCACCCCGAGGAGCCGGGGTACCACTCCCAGCACGTGCTGGGCCGGGAGATCACCGGCGGCCACGACCTGCTGCTCAACCGGGGCACCGTGGACCCGGAGTACGACTTGGGTGGCGGTAACCACCCGGAGAACGACGAGATCTACTACGCCGTCGCGGGCGAGGCGTTCGTGGACCTGGGCGGCCACCCGGACACCGGAGAGGGCCACACCACGTTCACGCTCCGGGAGGGCGGCGTCGTGTTCGTGCCGGCGGGCACCTTCCATCGTCTGCGTAACCGGTCGACCCAGGAGTTCGTGCTGCTGACCATCTGGCCGCAGCCGGCGGGCCGCGGTGCCAACGGCATCCATGACGCACGGCTCGACACCTGGGGGACCGGGCTTCGATTCCGCGATGGCTGCGGGATCCAGTCCGTGGGCGATGACGGCGCGCGCGTGGTGACACCGGAGCACGACCCACTCGTCCCCGTGGGCTGACCTCGGTCAGGCCATCCGGGGGTCGAGCACCGACTTGAGGCCGGTGCGGCTGGCCATGCGGTCGAACGCGACCGGCCAGTCGCGCAGCGGCAGCACCACACTCACGAGCGGCACCAGGTCCACGGCACGCGCCGCGACGAGGTCCACCGCGCGCCACCACGATGCCGGTGCGCTGCCGAACCCGGCGCGTACCCGGATCTCCTTCGTCACCACCAGGCCGAAGGGGATGCTCACGTCGCCCGAGAGCAGGCCCATCTGGATGTGGCTGCCGCCGGGCCGCACGACCCGCAGCGCCGTGGCGACCGCAGCGCCGACGCCGGCGCACTCGATCACCACGTCCACATCACGGGCCGCTTCCCACGCCTCCAGCGTGGTGACACCCCCGGGCGTGTCCACGACCAGGGTGTCCAGGGCCATCGTGCGAGCGATGGCCAGTCGCTCCTCGTCCGCGCTCGTGCCGCCGAGGACGACGCTCGCTCCGGCCGCTCGCGCGACCTGTGCCGCGAGCAGCCCGACCGGCCCTGCCCCCAGGACCAGCACCCGGTCGCCCGCATCGATCACCGCCGGGTCCGACAGCGAGTTGCAGCAGCACGCGAGCGGTTCCATGAGCGCCGCGGCATGGTCGTCCAGCCAGTCCGGCAGGCGGTGGAGCAGACGTGCGGGCACGATCACGGCCTCCGCGAAGCCACCGTCCACGCCGGAGCCGATGGACAGCCGCTCGGCGCACAGCATCGGCCGGCCCGTCCGGCACCAGCGGCACAGCCCGCATGTCCCGAAGGCGGTCTCGGGTGCCACCAGGGCGCCGATCCACGCGGGATCCACGCCCTCGCCGACCGCATCCACCCGACCCGCGACCTCATGACCGAGCGTGACGGGGGGTCGGCTGCTGTAGTCGCCATGCAGGATGTGGAGGTCCGTGCCGCACAGCCCGGCTCCCGTCACCGCGATGCGTGCCTGACCGGGCCCCGGCTCCGGCATGGGCACGTCGACGAGCTCGAGCGCCGGTGCGCCGAGGGCGGGCAGACGGACGGCACGCATCAGCGAGGGGCTCCGCCGGCTGGCTCGTCGGGCTCCGGGTCCCAGCGCTCGATGGGCGGCGGGACGTATCGCGGTCGCGCCGCGTGGGACGCGCCGATGGGCGTGATGAGGCCGCTCGAGAGGACCTCGTAGTCGTGCGAGGGGAGGAAGTGATCGGCCAGGCCGCGCAGCCGGTCCATCGAATCGACCGCGTCATCCACGTCCACATGGAACCCCGGCGGGATGTCCTGCTCGATGTTGGCGTACAGGCTGATGGCGTCACCGGCGATGCAGAAGGAGCCATGCTCGGTGTCCGCGACGAGCGCCTGGGAACCGGGCGTGTGACCCGGCGTCGGGACGAGCCGGAGGCCGGGCGCGAGCTCGGTCAGCCCATCGACCGTGTCGATGTTGGGCAGCATCCAGGGTGGCGTGCCCCAGCCGGAGCGGGGTGACAGGAACGACTTCCGGAAGAACCGTCCGGGATCGATGGCATAGCGCAGCTCCTCGCGCTGGACGACCACGCGCGCCTCCGGGAACAGGTCGCAGTTGCCGGCGTGGTCCCAGTGGAGATGCGTCAGCACGACGTGCTCCACGTCCCGCGGGTCGATGCCGGCGTCCCGCAGCGCGTTGGCCGGCTCCTGGGCGCGGCTGCGGCTGAACTCCTCGCCGATGAATTCCGACGGACGGCGACGCATGGGCACGCTCGTGTCCACGACCACCGTGGTCGGGCCCTGGAGCACCCAGATGACCCGCGGGATGCGCACCACGGTACCCACGCCCACGGTGTACGTGAGCATCGACTGGTCGAGGTGGGACGTGCCCGTATCCAGCGCGGTGATGCGCCAGTGGGTCGAGGACGAGCTGGTCACGGTCGCAGGGTCGCTGGTCACGGCCGCCTCCGAGGATGCATCGGGCGCCCGGGTGCCGCCCATCGTGGGCCGTCCACCAGGCCCCGCACGCAAGATACGATATTCCAGCGTCGAGCCGCCCGACCGATCGTGGTCGTGAGGCGTCGGCGCCAGGCGGGAGGTTCCGATGGCGGGCGTGGCAGGGGTGTTCCATCCGGCGATCAGCGTGAGTGACATGGACGAGGCCGTCCGCTACTACCGGGACCTGCTCGGCCTGCGGGTCACGTTCGATGATGACCATGACCCGGCCGCGATCTCGGCGCTGTTCGGGTACACCGAGCCGCGGGTGCACGCGGTGGTCGTGTCCTGCCCCGATGGCTCGGAGCTGGAGCTGGTGCGCTTCTCGCAGCCCCAGGGCCGGACGACCGTGGACCGCGAGCCGGCCGATGCGGGGATCCTGTCGGTCAACCTGCGGGTGACGGGTATCGAGGCGATCGTGGAACGGCTGCGGGCGGGCGGCTACCCGCCGAGCTCCGAGCTGGTGCCCCAGCGGCTGCCGGACGGCGGGATCATCAAGGTCCAGGTGTGCCAGGCGCCCGATGGCGTGACCATCATCCTCGTGGAGCTGCCCGAGGGTCGCGACCGACTCTGACGGAGACGATCGCAGGCAGGGCACCCATCGACGCCCTGCCTGCGAAGGGACCAGGTCACATGGCCGGCGAGGGGATGGGGGACTCTGCCGGCGTCGGCTCCACGTCAGCGGCGATGACCGCGGTGATGGTGCCGCCCGTGAGCGAGCCGATCGCGAACACGCTCAGGACCTGGCCGGCGGACAGGTCGACCGCGGGCGGGTCGATGGGGCAGACCGAGGCGTCACCGGTCGCACAGACCTTGAGGTCGTAGCTCCCCGGATCGAGCGCCAGGTAGGCGGTGGCATCGGGATACGCGAGTCCGCTGACGACGGCCACGGTCCCATCCTGGGTGAGCACATCGACCGCGGGGGCGTCCGCCGACAGATGGACGAACCGCACGAGTGCCCGGGCCGGATCGGCCACGGCATCATCGACGATGACCTGTGCCTCGATGGACGCGAGCACGTTCGTGGCCGCGACCGTGTACCGCATCCCCGGCTGGAGCACCAGCTCCGGGACGTCGATGGGGCACACGCTGGCGTCCGCGGTGGCGCACACCCGCACGGCGTGCGGACCCGCGGGGATCTCCACATACGGGCTGATGGCCCCGAACTCGAGACCGGCGAGGGGCGCGCCCACCATCATGCCGTCGAGGTGGACATCCACTGCCGGAGCATCGGGCGAGGCGTGGAGGACGCGCACCATCGCGGATGCGGATGGCTGCGTCGAGGGATCGGAGCTGGCATCCTGCGCAGCCACGGGAAGGGCGACCAGGGCCAGGGCACTGGCAGCCGCGAGGGCGAGGGAACGGCGCATGGGACGACCTCCTTCGGGTCGGTGTGTGGGGTGGATGCGTCGATGTGTCACGCCGCGACCCGGTCGACCGGCCGGGTGACCCATCGGATCAGCGTGGGCACGAGCCAGATGGCGCCAAGGCCCACGAGGATGTAGATGGCGCTCGAGATCGCGTCGGTCTGGCCGAACTCCTGACCCGTCAGGCTGGCCACGAGATCGATCCGTGCCACCCCCACGAGGAGCCAGTTGACGCCGCCCACGATGACGAGCAGCAGTGCGAGCGCGTCCAGATAGCGCATGGTGCCTCCTTCTCGCGTCCAGGAACCCCTTGGTTGTCTGTTGTTTGTCCAAGGTTTGTCATAGGTTAGGGGGGATGGGGCCGGCGTGTCAAGCGAATGTCACGGGTATGCCCTGTGCTATCGTGGACAAAGGATGTACACCATCAAGCAGGCGGCGAGTCGGTCGGGGGTGTCCGTTCCGCTCCTGCGCCAGTGGGAGCGTCGCTACCAGGTGGTGCAGCCGGCACGCACGCGGTCGGGATACCGGACCTATGACGACACGGCCATCGACCGGCTCCGGCTGATGCGCGCCCTGGTCGATGACGGCTGGACGCCCAGCATGGCTGCGTCGCACATCCGCGGCCTCGATGACGCGGCGGTCCGGGCAGCCGGTCCGCGTGCATCCGGGGTGCCACGGCCGCTGGACTCCGAGGACGACCTCATCGAGGCGTTCCTGCTCGCGACCGCCTCCCTCGAGGTGGCTTCCCTGGAGGCGGTCCTCGACGAGATGTTCGCGCGCGGCTCGTTCGAGACGGTGGCCACGTTATCCCTGATGCCTGCCCTGCGTGCCCTGGGCGCTGCCTGGGATGACGGCCGGATCGATGTCGCGAGCGAGCATGTCGCGAGCGGCGCGGTCCTGCGGCGTCTCTCGGTGGCCTACCAGGCCGCCGCCACCGGCCGTCTCGACGCGCCGGTCCTGGTCGGTCTGCCACCCGGGGCGCGCCACGAGCTGGGGGCGCTCGCGTTCGCGGTCATCGCCCGGCGTGCCGGCCTGCCCGTGGTCTACCTGGGTGCCGACCTGCCACTGGCGGACTGGCTGCGGTCGGCCGCCCAGACGAACGCGACGGCAGCGGTCATCGGTGTCGTGTCGGCGGCCGACGTGCCCGCAGCCATCGAGGTCGCCGGCGCGCTAAGCGCCGCCATCTCCGGCCTCGTGGTCGCCTATGGGGGCATGGCGGCGGGGGAGGTGCCCCAGGACGCGGTCGGTGTCCGGTTGCCTGGCGACCTCGTGGAGGCCGTCGGTGTGCTCCGGTCCATGGTCGTTCGCGAGGTCGCCGTCCGCTGACGGCTCGGCCCATCCTCAGCCGCGCGGATCGCGTGGTCCGCGCGCCCCGCGCGGCCCGGCGTCGCCGTCAGCCGCGGCCCGGAACGCGGCCAGGGCCCGGTCCCGACCCTCGCGCAGGTCCACGACGGGTGCCGGATACCCGTCGGGTGGTCCGTCGGCCGCCAGCCAGGGGGTGTGGACCAGGTCGTCGGGCAGTGCGGCCACCTCGGGGACCCAGCGCCGGACGAATCCACCATCGGGGTCGAACCGTGTGCCCTGGCGCACCGGGTCGAAGATCCGGAACCATGGCTGGGCGTCCGTGCCGACGCCTGCCGTCCACTGCCAACCCAGGCCGTCGTTCGCGAGGTCACCGTCCACCAGGTGGCGCATGAAGTGGTCCTCGCCCACGCGATGGTCGACGAGCAGGTGGCGGGTCAGGAACGATGCGACGACCAATCGCGCACGGTTGGACATCCAGCCCGTGGCCAGCAGCTGCCGCATCGCGGCGTCCACGACCGGGATGCCGGTCCGGCCCTCCCGCCAGGCAGCGACCGCGTCGGGGTCCTCGGTGGCGGGCCGAAGCGCCCGGGCGAGCGCGGGCCGGAAGGGCTCCTTCGCCAGCTCCGGTCGATGCCACAGCAGGTGGTGCGCGAAGTCGCGCCAGCCGAGCTGTCGTCGCCAGGCGTCCGCGCCGGGTCCGCCGTGTGCCGCGGCGAGCGCGTCGAGCTCGATCACCGAGAGCGTGCCGAGATGGAGGTCGGCCCCCAGGCGGGATGTGCCGCTGCCGTCGAGCAGGTCCCGTCGATCGTGGTAGGCCGAGAGCCCGTCCGCCATCCAGGCAGCGAGCCGATCGCGCGCGGCTCCCTCACCGGGTCGTGGCAGATCCGCGGGTGGAGGGCCGGCTGCCAGGATGGTGCCTGGCGCGATGTCCGCGAACGGGATGACCGTGGGGGCCACGAGGGGCGCACGACGGTCGGCCCGGGAGAGCGCTCGCCAGAAGGGCGAGAACACCGTGAAGGGTCGTCCGTCCGCCGTGGCGATCGACTCCGGCTCGGCCAGCAGCAGCCCCGCCCGCGCCCGTAGTACACGACCCTCGTCGGCGAGCGCCGTGGCCACCCGGTGATCCCGTGCGCGTGCCCACGGGCCCACGTCCCGCGACACCAGCACGTCCGTGGCGCCGACCTCGCGGGCGACCGCCGGCACGACCTGCTCGGGTGGGCCGTGGCGGATCACGAGCCGTGCACCCCGGGCGCGGAGCTGCGCATCCAGGGCGTGGAGGGCACCCAGCAGCGACCAGCGCCGGTTCGGTGACGGCCAGCGACCCTCCAGCAGGCGGTCGTCCAGCACGAACAGGGGCACCACGGGCACGCCGCGGGCGACGGCATCGCTCAGTGCCGGATGGTCGTGGACCCGCAGGTCACGGCGGAACCAGACCACGATGGGCGGTCCGCCATCCGATGCGCGCGCCGGTCCGGAGTCGTTCACGACGGGGATGGTAGTCCGCCCGCAGGTGGCTCCCTGAAGGTCCGGACGATGGCATACGATATCTTGGTATCTTGACATCCGATACCGCGGCCGTGCCATACTCGGCCGGCAACGTTGGCCCGGGTGTGACCGGACATCCGGCGAGCGACGCACGATGGCCCAGGGATCGATGCGTGTGGCGGAGCGGCGATCATCGTCGTGTCGCGCGTGACATCGAGCGGGTGGCCGGATGGCGTCGTTCCCGGGGCCTGGATCACCCACGTCGCTTCGAGGAGGAGCTCAGATGATCCGTCCCGGTCACGGACCGCGACGCCCGATGGTCGCGTTGGCGACGATCGGCGTACTCGCGGCCAGTGCCATCGCGGTGGCCCCCGCGGCCCTCGCGCAGGATCCGGCGAAGCCGTACGAGGGGGTGACCCTCAACCTGTCGACGTACTCGGCGGTGCCCGAGTATGACTACTACGCGACGCTCATGGACGAGTTCAAGGAGCTGACGGGTATCACCGTCAACTACGTCCAGCAGCCCGTCGCGGCGCAGGACCAGAAGATCCCGCTCCAGCTGTCCGCCAAGGACCCGTCGCTCGACGTGTTCTTCACGGGCTCGGAGAACATCGGCGCCTATCTCGGCGTGTCCGGTGTCGCGCCCCTGGATGACTTCATCAACGACGCCAGCGTCACGGCGGCCGACTACGACTTCGGTGACATCGCACCGGCGGTCCAGGCAGCCTGCCAGCAGGGCGGCGTCAACTACTGCATCGCGTCCAAGACGGGCGGCGGACTGCTGTACTACAACACCCGCATGTTCGCGGAGGCCGGTATCACCGCGCCGCCCCAGAACCCCGCGGAGCTCCTGGACTACGCGCAGCGGCTGACCAATGACGATCACGCCGGCTTCTGTGTCCGCGCGGACATCACCCAGGCGCTCTACGATGCGTTCCAGCTGTGGCAGTGGTTCTACCCCTACGACAACCCGGTCACGGGCAACTACTTCCGCCAGGACTGGTCGGTCCTGCTCGCGGAGGAGCCGTACGCCAGCGCCTTCGGCGAGTTCTGGCGCGAGATCCTCACCACGGCGGCGCCGGCGGGCATCAGCACCTACAAGGTGACCGACTGCCTCCAGGCGTTCCAGCAGGGCCGCGTGGCCATGTGGCATGACGACTCGTCCATGATCCCCGACGTCCTCGATCCGGAGACCTCGCTGGTCGCCGAGGAGTCCGCCTTCTGGTCGCTCCCGTGCCAGGACGTCAACCCCGACAACTGCGGGCTCGTCCAGCCGTTCGGCGTCTGGATCAACAACGCCTCCGAGAACAAGGCGGCCGCGTGGCAGCTGGTCCAGTTCCTCACGTCGAAGGAGACGCAGGCGGCCGCCGCACAGGCGGGTGTCCTGCTGACGCCCTCACGGCTGTCGGTGCTCCAGGATCCCGCGACCGTCGCGGCCCTGCCGGCCACCTTCCCGGAGGCGCTCACCCACATCCTCCAGCATCCCAATGTCACGCTGCTGCCCTTCATCCCCGAGGGCGTGGCGATCATCCCGCCGATCCAGCAGGGCCTCCAGGAGCTCATCACCACCGACCGACCGGTCGCCGAGGTGATGGCCGAGATGGGCGCGGGCATCCAGGCGATCATGACCGACGCCGGGTACCCGAAGGACTTCCCGGAGTTCTAGGCTGACCGCTCCCTCCACCGAACACTCGGCGCGCACCCCGGACGGGGTGCGCGCGCCGGCCCCCGTCGATGGCGGGGGCCATTCGCGTTCCATCGGTGCGCTGGGCGAGCGGTTCTTCCTCCAGATCGCGGCGTGGCCAGCGCTCATCGTCATGATCTTCGTGACGGCAGTGCCGTTCGCGATCACCATCGGCCTCGCGTTCACGAACTACGACCTCGTCCGGGGCATGGACGGCTGGCGCTTCGTCGGCCTGGACAACTTCGGGGAGCTGCTGCGCGACCGGCAGACGCCCATCGTCATCGTCAACACCATCTATCTCGTGCTGGCGACGACGTTCATCCCCACGATCGTGGGCCTGGGGCTCGCGGTGCTCATGGAGCGTTCGTTCCGCGGCGTGGGCATCGTGCGGACGCTGTACCTGCTGCCCATCATGACCGCGCCGGTGGTGGTCGCCCTGACGTGGCGGGCGATGTTCCACAACGACGCGGGCTGGATCAACTACGGCCTGTCCGTGCTCGGGCTGCCCACGCCCGTCTGGCTGGGCGACCCCACGTTGGCCATGCCGGTGGTCATCATCGCGGACGCGTGGACCAGCGTGCCCTTCCAGGCGATCCTCATCCTCGCGGCGCTGTTGACCGTGCCTCGCGAGCTCAAGGAGGCGGCCGCCGTCGACGGTGCAGGACGAGCGAGCACCTTCTGGCACATCACGCTCCCCTGGATCCGACCGGTGTTGCTGGTGGTCATCGTGCTGCGCTTCATGGACGCGTTCCGCAAGTTCGAGGGCATCCAGCAGCTGACCGGGGGCGGGCCCGGCCTCGCGAGCACGCCCATCAACCTCCAGATCTACAACACGGGCCTGTACTACCACCGCGTGGGCTATGCCGCGGCCTGGGGCCTCGTGATGATCGCCATGATCGCGGCGTCGCTGCTCATCGTGTATCTCGTGCGGCGGCGCTGGTCATGAGGCACGTCCGGACCGCAGGCGACATGCCATACCACCCGAGGGTCACCTGATGCACCGCCACGCACGTCGGATCTCGTTCATCAGCATCACGATCCTGCTGGTGGGCATGGTCGTCGCGGTCGTGCCCTACCTCTGGATCATCCTCACCTCGGTGAAGCGGCAGGTGGATGCGACCGCCATCCCGCCGAAGATCATCTCGCCGCTCTCGTTCAAGAGCTGGGAGCAGCTGCTGGACGGGCCGTTCCTGGGGTCGCTCGGCAACTCGGTGATCATCACGGTCGCGACCACGGTGGCGACCCTCGCCATCGGCGTCCCGGCGGGCTATGCCTTCGCACGTGGTCGATTCCCCGGCCGCCGCTTCCTGGGTGGCTGGCTGCTGTTCAGCCGGATGGTGCCACCGGTCATCTTCATCATCCCGCTGTTCCTGTTCTTCAATCAGCTCCGGCTGACGAACTCCTACCTCGGCCTCGTGCTCGCCTACATGTCGGGGCTGCTGCCGTTCACGGTCTGGATGTGTGCCTCGTACTTCGAGGATGTGCCACAGGAGATCGAGGAGGCCGCCCGGGTGGACGGCGCCTCACGCGCCCGCGCGTTCCTGACCGTCGTGCTGCCACTCGCCATCCCCGGGGTACTGACGGTGGGCGTGCTCATCGCGATCGCGGCATGGAGCGAGTACTTCATCCCGTTCATCCTCGGCGGCTTCAATACGACCCCGGCCACGGTCGGCCTGGTCAACTTCGTGGGGTCGGCCGTCATCGACTGGGGGCAGATGGCCGCGGCCTCGTTGACGCTCGTGGTACCCGTGGCGGTGCTCACACTGTTCGCGCAACGGGGCATGCTGCGCGGACTCTCGGCGGGCGCCGTCAAGGGATAGTCAAGGGCGCGGGCAGCGGTGCGCCGCGTTACGTGCCACACAAGGCAGGAGGACCTCGACGATGGCGGACAGGAGCGTGGTGGTGACGGGCGCCGGCGCCGGCATCGGACGGGCCATCGCGGATCGGCTCATCGCGGATGGCTGGTGGGTGGTCGGCCTCGAGCTCTCGCCCTCGCTCGCGGCGGAGGCGACCGAGGCGTGGGGTGCGCTCGGGACCGCCATCGCGGGTGACGCCGGCGATGTCGATGCCATCGCGGCCGCAGGGCGACTGGCCGGCGAGCACGCGCCGCTGCGGGGCTGGGTGAACAACGCGGGCGTGGTGGGCGAGGATTCCGTCCATCGACCCGATCCCGAGTGGGTCCGCCGGCTCATCGACGTCAACGTCCTGGGCACGTACTGGGGCGCCTCGGAGGCGGTGCGGGCGTTCCTGGGGCATGGCCTCGGCGGGTCCATCGTGTCCATCTCCTCGCTCCACGCACGGGTCGCGTTCCCGCGGTGGGCCTCCTATGAGGCATCCAAGGGCGCCATCGAGAGCCTCATGCGCAACCTCGCGGTGGAATACGGCCCGGTGGGCATCCGCGCCAACGCGGTGGCGCCGGGTGCCATCTGGACGCCCTGGAACGAGCGGGCGATCGCGGCCGCGGACGATCCCGCCGCGGCCCAACGCCAGTTCGAGGCGTACGCGGTCCTGGGTCGCGCCGGTCGCGCGTCGGAGATCGCGAACGTAGTCGCCTTCCTGCTCTCGGACGAGGCGTCGTTCGTGACCGGTGCGGTCATCCCCGTGGACGGTGGCGCCACGGCGCGGGCGTATCCCATCGACACGGACCCGGAGCTGCTCCGCCAGGCTGGCCGGGACGCCTGACCCGGTCGCGTACCGCCTCAGAGCAGCTCGGCGATGAGACCGGCCGCACGCGCCGCGGCATCCGAGGCCACGGGGAGGGTGTCCGGGACCCGGTCGATCTCGGTCGCGATGGCGTCCGCGATGGCATCGGGCGTGGCGTCCGCGAAGTCGAGACGACGACCGGCGCGATAGCGCTCCAGACGATGCGCCACGTGGCGCGTCTGCTCGAAGTGGTCCGCGAGGGGGATGTACACGAACGGCCGCTGGACCGCGGCGAGCTCCATGGTGGTGGTGAGGCCACCCTGGACCACGGCGAGATCGGCCGCCGCGAGGTGTCGATACAGGTCAGGGACGTGCCCCCGGACCTCGACATCGGGGGTCACGGGCAGCGAGCGCGGATCGATGCGTGGTCCCGCGACCAGGCACAGACGGACACCCGGGACGCTCCGCGCGATCTCCTCCCGACTCGCCGCGACCCGCCGGAGCATGGCCTCGCCCACGCCCGATCCACCCACCGCGACCAGCACCACCCGCTCGTCCGGGTGATAGCCCAGCTCCCGTCGGATGGCCTCTCGTCCTTCGATCAGGGGAGCCGGGTCGAAGCCCGTGATGTACCCCGAGAACCGGAAGTGCTGCTCCGTCCAGTCACGGATGTCCGGCAGCCCGGGGCCGAAGGAGTCGGCCACGATGTCGTCGGGGTCGCCGACGAAGACCGACCGGTCGCGCAGGCGCGGATAGCGGTCGATGTGCTCGATCATCTCCGCGTTGTAGTCGGTCGTGAGGAGGGCCTCCGCCGCGCCGCCGGAGGTCATCGGCAGCCAGCCCACGAAGTCGGTCATCCAGACGAGGGCCGATCGCTTGAGCTCGGGCTGCTCGTGCAGGTGATGGTCGATGTCCCAGGCCTCGTCCGCGACCACGAGGTCGTACTGCTCCGCCTCCACCACGTCGTGGAACACGAGGAAGTTCGCGAGCAGGATCTCGTCCATGCGTCGGATGGCCTGGAACGCGTGGAGGTCGTGACCACTCGACTCGGCGGTGATATGGGCCGATTCCGAGGCCAGCAGCCCGCTGGCGGGGTGGATCCGCTCGCCTGCTGCCTCGAGGACGGTCGTGACCGGGTGCTGCGCGAGCCAGTCGATGCGCAGGTCCGGACGAAGGCGCCGCAGCTCGGACGCGATCGCCAGGTCCCGCCGTGCGTGCCCCAGACCGATGGGCGAGGACACCATGAGCATGCGTCGCTCACGACCCAGGCCTCGTCGCCGGATGCGGGTCGTGGCAGGTGGCGTCGGGGCCTGGGCGCCGCCGGGATCGGTCGTCGAACGCGCTGGGCGTCCCCCGGTGTCACACCGTGCCACGAACTCCCGGATGGCGAGATCCACGACCACCGGTTCCCGCACGTTCGGGATGTGGCCACCGCCCTCCACGATGAGCAGCTCGGCGCCGAGGGTCCGCGCGACCTGGATGCCCCGGTCGGGTCCCGTCACGGCATCGTCCGAGCCCTGGATGACGAGCGACGGACACCGGACACGTGCGCAGGCATCGAGGAACCCGTCGCGACCCGGGCGCGTCGCCGCATCGGATGCGACGAGGGACTCGGCGGGGATGCCCATCCCCCACGCCACCGCCTCCTCGATCGCGCGGGTCGAGTGCGGCTCCGTGAAGCAGCGGCCGAAGAAGAAGCGCAGGAACCGGGGCAGGTCGGTACGCCATGACTCGTGGGTATAGAGCGACCAGCCGTTCCCGTCGGGATCGGGCGCGACACGGTCGGTCACCGGTGCGCCCAGCGGCACGGATGGGGCGATGAGGACCAGCCCGGTCACCCGGCCGGGGTGCTCGGCCGCCAGGAGGAGGGCGCGCTGGGCGCCGAGCGACAGCGACACGACGACCGCGCTCGATGTGTCCGTCGCATCGAGGACAGCGAGCGCATCCCGGACGAACTCGGTCTCGGCGTAGGCCGCCGGGTCGGTCGGACGGCCCGAGCGCCCGTTGCCGCGCGGGTCGAACGTGATGACCCGGTGATCGCGGGCCAGGAAGGGGACCTGCATCTTCCAGATCCGGGCGGAGACGATCGACCACGTGGGCATGCACAGGATGGCCGGGCCGCGGTCGCCGTGGATCTCCCAGGCGATGGGGATGCCTGCGCGATCGACCGAGCCCCATCGGTCCGGCAGACGAGCACGGCCATGCGATCGGGGATCCGTGGCTGTGGGCGGCGCCGCCCGGCCGACGCCCTCGGTGTCAGCCGGTGCCTGGAGCCGGTGTCGATCCGGTCGAGGCGGATGTCTCGGTGCCATCACTGGTCTCCCATGTGCGCAACATCCCGCCGACGGCTCGCAGCGCGGCTCGGATGGGCACCTCCGAGGGCGTCATGCCGAGCAGCAGGAGGGCCTCTGCGCCCACGAATGGCAGGCCCATGAGCGCGCCCGCTTCCGCGGCCGTGGGGAGTCGCGCGTCGGTCGTGGCGCTCGCCTCGATGGCCTGACGCGCCACGTCCGTGAGCAGGTCGAACCAGCGGGACAGCACGGCGCGCACGTGCGTCGCGATGACCGGGTCCGACCAGCCCGCGGCGATGAGCTCCTGGAGCAGGCGCACATAGCCCGAGTCGAGATCGGCGTCGAGCAGGTCGCAGGCCAGCTCCCAGCGTCGCCAGAGTGGCAGATCCGTGGCATACATCGTCCGCTGGCGTTCGAGGAGACGTGCGTCCTGCTCCTCGAGGAGCGCGAGCACCAGACCCTGTCGCGACCCGAAGTGATAGTGGATCTGGCTGAGCGGCACGCCGGCCGTCTCCGCCACGTGGCGGGTCGCGAGGCCCGTGAACCCGTCACGGAGCAGGACCTCCCGGGCGGCACCGAGGATGGCGGCACGCGTCGCCGCGGGGTCCCGACGCGGTGCGCGGACGAGCCCGCCAGCCCGGGCCGTCGGCGCTCGCGTGTCGCCGGTCGGTGCCTCGGGGTCGCCCTGCGCGTCGTCCATGCTCGGAGCATAGCGACGCATCCGGTTCGCTCGTGCCGCCCGCAGCGCCCGGACGGCGTCAGGGCCGTGCCTCGAGGACCAGGTTGAAGGGTGTCTCCGCCACGCGTCGCACCTGGGCGAAGCCGGCGGCTTCGATCATCTCACGCAACGGCGCCTCACCTGCCTGCGCGCCGAGCGCCAGACCCGGTGCCTGTGACAGGGACGCGGGCGTGCACAGGAGCGTCGATGCGGCGTAGTAGATGCGCCCGACCGGTCCCATGTTGTCCTCCGTGCGGTCGTTCGCGAACGGCTCCACCACGAGCCACCGACCGTTCGGGGCGAGGGCAGCGCGGATGTGTCGGGCGGCGCTCACCGGGTCACCCATGTCGTGGAGGCAGTCGAACGTGGTCACCAGGTCCAGGTCGTGCCCGGCGAAGCCGTCCGCCGTGGCCACCTCGAACCGGACCCGGTCACCCAGACCGGCGTCCGCCGCTCGCTGGCGGGCGCTCTCGATGGACCCGGCGTGGTAGTCGACGCCCAGGAACCGGGACGCCGGGTACGCGGCGGCCATCAGGAGCGTCGAGGCCCCATGACCACAGCCGACGTCCGCGACCGACGCCCCGGCTGTCAGCCGGTCGGCGACATCCCCGAGCGCCGGGATCCACTCGCTCACCAGGTGCGCGGCGTAGCCGGGCCGGAAGAAGCGCTCACAGCCATCGAACACGCCCTGGCTGTGCTCGTGCCAGCCGAGACCCTGCCCCTGGCGCATCGCCTCGGTCACCCGAGGCTCATCGCGGACCGCTGCGGCCATGAGCTGGAAGGCGCCCGGCAGGAACCATGGGCTGGTCTCGTCGGTGAGCGCAAGGGCGTGTTCGGTGGGCAGGCGGTAGCGCTCCGTGGTGGCGTCGTACTCGACGTATCCACCCGATGCCTGTGCGTTCAGCCACTCGCGGACGGGGCGCTCCAGCAGCCCGGTCGCCTCGGCGACCTCCGCGGATGTCCGAGGGGCGCCGTCCGCCATCGCTCGATACAGCCCGAGCGAATCACCCATCACGACGAGGGCAGAGTCGAGGGTCGCGCCCAGATCGCCGAGCACGCGCCCGACGAACGCACCCAGCCGCTGCTCGTCGATGGTCGCAGTCGCGGTGATCGTCATCTCCGGTTCCTCCCGTTGATCGACCCGGTCCGTGGTTCGGTCCTGCATCAGGTCGGTCGACCGACCGAAATCGGTCGTACGGCCGAATCATGCACACCGCGTCCGGATCGTCAAGCCCTGGGCCTCGGGTGTGGATGGCGTCTCGATGGCATCGGCCGGATCCCGATGGCATCGATCAGACCGCGGTGGCATCGATCGATCCCTGATGGGACCGGACTCGCGGGAGCCCTTCCCGGAGGGGATAGCATCGGTCGATGCAGCTGACCCTCGCGACTCATGTCCTGCACCTGCCGCTCCGTGACCCGTTCCGCATCGCGCGTCGCGAGGACGACCGACAGGCGACCACGGTCATCGTGGAGCTGGAGGCGGCCGGTCTGACGGGCATCGGGGAGGCGTTCCCGGTCGCCTACTACGGCGAGACCGTGGCGACGGTGGGCGTCGTGCTGCCGCTGCTCGCCGAGGCGCTGGGCGGGCTGGCGGACCCACCCACCGATGCCGCCACGGCACGCGCCTGGCTGGCGGATGCGGCCACCGTCATGGCGGACACGATCGGCGGCCACGGGGGCGCCAGGGCCGGCCTCGACATCGCGCTCCACGATCTCGTGGCACGCGGCCTGGGGCTGCCCCTGTGGCAGCTGCTGGAGGCACCGGCGACGGTCGTGCCCACGGACTTCTCCATCGGCATCGACGAGCCGGCCGTGGTCGCCGAGCGGGCGGCTCGTGCGGCCGACTTCCCGGCGCTCAAGATCAAGGTGGGCGGTGCCGCGGACCTCGAGACCCTCGAGGCGGTGCGCGGCGTGTTCGCGGGGCCCCTGCGGGTCGATGCCAACACCGGCTGGGACCAGGACGAGGCGCTGCGTCTCGTGCCCGAGCTGGAGCGACTCGGTGTCGAGCTCATCGAGCAGCCGTTCCCGGCGCGTGCCCTGCCGCAGCTCCGCTGGCTCCAGGAGCGCTGCCCCATCCCGGTGGTCGCCGACGAGAGCGCCGTGACCATCGACGACCTCGAGGCGCTCACGGGCGTCGTGGCCGGGGTCAACGTCAAGCTCGCCAAGTGCGGCGGCGTCGGACCGGCCCTCGCCATGATCCGACGCGCCCGCGAGCTCGGCTTCCGGGTGATGCTCGGCTGCATGGAGGAGACGAGCGTGGGCATCGCGGCATCCGCGACGCTCTCGGGCCTCGTGGACTGGGTGGACCTGGACGGGAACCTGCTGCTCGCGCGCGACCCGTTCGAAGGCCTGGTCATGGACGCCGGGCGTCACTGGTTGCCGGGCACCGAGCCTGGTCTGGGCCTGCGCTGGCGCGAGGACGACACCCTGTCCTGAGGCCGTCGGCGGACGGCATGCCCGTCCGGGCTTGACACGGATCGATCCCGGTGCAGGTCGGGTGTGGTCCCGACCGGCTGTGGACAAGGTGGTGGACAAGTCCGTGGATGGCCGACCTTCCGGCGGCGGGCCGTCCCGCCTATCATCGGAGGCAACGGACAGCCGCGGTCGCCGCGGCGAGGGGGATCCTGGGACGGACACCTGACGATGGCCCAGTGTCGTCGTGTCCGTCGGAGCCATGAGAGACACGTCGTGGGTCGTGCCACGCCCGGGACCGGGCCGCGGCATGTCCATCGAGCGGACAGAGGACAAGGGGAGAGGGTGTCGACGGATCGGATGGCAGCGATGACGACGGACTCGGGTGCGGTGCGAACGGAGACCGCCGGCCCGGTGGATGACGGGGGTCGGCCGCTCGCCGGTGTCCCGGAGGAGGTCGTCGCGTTCATCCGCTACTGCTATCAGCGCCGCCGCATCGGCTGGCCGGAGCTGTACGACGAGATGTGCGCCGTGGCGGCACGAGCGGAGTTCCGGGGCCTCGACTACGACCGACTCGCTGACCTGGGCGTCCGCTTCTCGCTGACCGAGATGACCCGACTCGCGGCACTCGCCCAGGAGGTGGTCGCGGACGAGCGCCGTCGACGCGTGACGATCCCGGTCCACGGTGTCGTCATGGGTGGGCTCCAGGCGGCACCCAGCACCTGAGCGACACGGCCGCTGACGGCTGGAGCGCGTCGCGGCGGAGGCCGATCCCCGCGACCGTCAGGTCTTGCTGGGTTCGATGTTCTGGTTGAGCCGAAACACGTTGTCCGGGTCGTAGCGGTCCTTCAGCTGGACCAGCCGTTCGTATGTGCCCCCACCGAGGGCAGCGCGGACGCTGGACACGGGCTCATCGGCACCCGCGTAGTTGAGATAGGTCGCCCCGGGACGCGCGTGTGGCTCGAGCATCGACCCGTAGGCGCGAGCCCAGGCGACGTTCTCGGCATCGTCATCGGGTGACTCCCAGATCGAGAATGCGCTCAGGTTGTAGCGGGCATCGCGGTGCGTGAACGCCGCGTGTTCGGTGGGCGTCCGCACGGCTGCTCCATGGGGCGCCTCGACGAGGATCACCGACTTGGCGGATGGCGCCACAGAGAAGGCATCGATCGTCCCGTCCACGACCGCGTCGGGCATGGCGGGGAGGAAGTGGCCCTTCCAATAGTGGCGGAGGCCGTAGGGTATCTCCGCGAAGATCGACTGCGCGTCCGCGTAGGTCATCTCCTGGAGGCTTCCCACCGCGACCGGGACGCTCTCACGGAGCACCTTCGTCGCTGCCTCGCCGCTCGCTGCATCACCGTTCCAGCACGCCGAGATGCCGGCGAACCTGTGTCCCGAGGCAGGGTCCGTGAGCGCCACGAACGAGCAGGTGAGGGCGTCGGGCGCGGACGACGTGACCTCGCGATACAGCCGGAACGCATCCCTGGCGTGGTCCCACGCGAACATCAGGAAGCCGCCGTACAGAGGTCCCAGCGGATACAGGCGATAGGTGAACGACGTCACCACGCCGAAGTTCCCACCGCCACCGCGCAATCCCCAAAGGAGCTCCGCGTCACCGCCAGGGCCTGCTCGCACGATCGACCCGTCGGCGACGACCACGTCTGCGGACACCAGGTTGTCGCAGGTCAGACCGTAGCTGCCCATCAGGTGGCCGATGCCACCACCGAGGGTAAGACCGGCGATGCCGGTGCTGCCCACAGTGCCGCCCGTGGTGACGAGACCCTTGGCCATGGTCGCGGTATCGAAGTCCAGCCAGGAGGCACCCGGCTGGGCATGTGCGAGCAGAGCCTCGGCGTCGACCTCGACCGCCCGCATCAGGGAGAGGTCGATCATGACGCCGTCCTGGACCAAGGCGTGGCCCGCCACGTTGTGGCCACCGCCGCGGATCGAGACGGGCATCCCGTGATCCCTGGCGAACCCGAGAGCGAGCTGGACATCCCCGACCGACCGGCATCTCGCGATGACCGCGGGGCGCTTGTCGATCATCCCATTGAAGATGACGCGCGCCGCGTCGTAGCCCGCGTCCTGGGGCCGCAAGGCGGTGCCAGCGAGGCGCTCATCGAGCGCCTCGATATCCTGGTCCATGGGGTCGAGCGACATCAGGTCCTCCGAGTGTCAGGCCGCGGCTCGTCGCCGCAGCACTTGGCCTGCACGCATGGTCGTGTCGACCTGACCGGCCTCCACGACGACGGCACCGTTGACGATGACCATCTCGATCCCGGCCGGACTGGCGGTCGGATCGCGATACGACGTCCGGTCGTCGACGGTCACGGGATCGAGGATCACGAGATCCGCGGCCGCGCCCTCGCGGATGACGCCACGGTCCCGGAGACCCATGCGCTGGGCCGGCAGGGACGTCATGCGACGGACCGCCTCCTCGAGGGAGAGCACCCGCCGCTCCCGGACGAAATGACCGAGCACGCGTGGGAAGGCTCCGAACGCCGCTGGATGCGGAGTGCCGTGGCCGGTCAGGATCGCGTCGGTCTCGATCGCCGCGAGTGGGTGGGCGATCAGTCGTTCCAGACCAGCCTCCTCACCCGGCTCGCCCGAGACGCCGTAGTACAGCGCCATGGCATGGCCCTGCTCCTCGAGCACGATGTCGGCCGCGACATCGAACGGATCGCGGCCCTGCTCGTCGGCGATCTCCTGGAGGGTCCGTCCTTCGAGCGGCTTGTTGCGCTCGCTCTCCACCCACATCAGGGCGACGTTGTGCCAGCCGGTCGCCTCCACGAGGTTGTGGGGCCAGCCGGAGTCGGTCCAGCAGGGCCAACCGGGCAGATCCTCGTCGATCGACCGCTGGATGCGACGCCGCGTCGCGGGGTCGCGGAGCCTGGCGAGGAGCGCCGGCACCCCGCCGTCGAGGCTCCAGCGCGGGAAGATCGCGAGGAGCGTGGTGTTCGCCGCGATGTAGGGGATCACATCGAACCCCGTATCGACGCCCCGCGCCCGGGCATCCTCATGCAGCTGGATGACCTGCTCGATCCGGGGCCAGTGTCGTCGTCCGAAGGCCTCGATGTGGGAATGCTGGGTCCGGATCCCGTTGACCTCGCCCACGCGGATGACCTCGCGGGTCGCGGGGATGAGCGTCTCGCTGGATCCGCGGATGTGGCTGGTGTAGATGCCGTCCGCCTCACGCAGAACGGATGCGAGGTCCTCGATCTCGTCGGGGTCGGCGAAGATGCCCGGTGCGTACAAGAGGCCCGAGGAGAGCCCGAAGGCGCCGTCGGCCAGGGCGAGTCGCAGTCGGTCGCGCATGCTCTGTCGCTCGGCGTCGGTGAGCGGGCGCCCGGCAAAACCGACCTCCGCGATGCGGAGGGCGCCGTGGGCGACCATGGGCACCACGTTGAGCGCCGTGCCCGCCGCGTCCAGGTGATCGAGGAACTCCCCGAAGGAGCGCCACGCGTCCGGCAGGTCACGCGCGCGGAGGAACGCGGTGTAGGTCTGGAGGTCTGGCAATGTCGCGGCCGAGACCGGCGCCGGCGAATAGCCGCAGTTGCCGGTCACGAGCGTGGTGATGCCCTGGGCGAGGAACGGCGCCAGGATGCTGCCGTGCTCCTCGATCGGGAGCACGAAGTCACTGTGGGAGTGGATGTCGATGAAGCCGGGTGTGACCGCTCGCGCGGTGGCATCGACCACGCGAGCGGCCTCGGCGTCACCGAGGTGACCGACGGCCGCGATGCGACCATCGGTGATGGCGATGTCCCCATGGACCCACGGGTTCGCGGATCCATCGATGACTCGGCCGCCTCGGATGAGCAGATCGAACACAGGTCGCCGTCCTGACTGGCCGCCGGATGGCGGTCAGGCTCCCGGGTTGGCCTGGAGATAGGCGTCGATCTCGGCCTGCGCCTTGGCGTGCTCCTCGGCCGGGTCGGCACCGTGCAGGGACGCCGAGATGGCGGCCTCTGCGATGTCCGAGATGCGCTGGTAGCCAAGACGCGTCCCGTACCGGTGGCCCCGATACTGCTGCTGCTGGAACGTGACGTCGACCACGATCTGGTCGGTCGCCGGGATGGAGGGATCCACGTACGGCGCCCCGTACGCTGGGAATCCGCTCTCATCCGCGGCCTCGAAGGCGTGGATCTCGGGACGCCGAGTGAGCAGACCCAGCTGGGTCGCGGCGTTGGAGTAGTGCTGGATGAGGTCGAGGGCGGCCGCCTTGCGAGGGCTGGTCTTCGGGATGCCGAAGCACTCACCGACGAACTGGGTGCCGGACGCGGGCAGATCGCCGCCGTGACCCGGGATGACCACGACCTCGACCGGGTCATCCCCGAGGAGCGACACGTTCGGGTCGCGAGCCTCGTACCAGATGTGCTGGTAGTCGATCATCATCGCGGCCTGGCCGGCCAGGAACACCTTCTTCGCTTCGACGTCGTAGATGCCCCACGGTGACTCGATGGACTCCCTGGGCATGTACGGCAGCAGGTCCTTCATGTCCTGCGTCGCCTTGATGGCCACCGGGTCATCGAAGCGGACCTCGCCGTTCGGCCCGTAGAGCTCACCGTCGTTCAGGTGGTACCAGACGCACCACTTCGGGAACAGGTACAGCGGTGCCCAGCCGTCCACGTACCCGTAGGTACCGTTGCCGGTGAACCGCTCGGCTGCGCTCACGAACTCGGCGTACGTGGTGGGGATGGCCACCCCTGCGTCGGCGAACATCTTCTTGTTGCAGTAGAGGATGTAGGTGTAGATGTTGCTCGGGTAGCCATACCACTCACCGCTGTTGGCGACAGAGGCCTCGATGGCGGGCGCCAGCATGTCGCTGTCGTCCGGCGTGGCCCCCAGCTCCGAGAGTGGTGTGAGGTACTGCTCGTAGAGTTCCACCCACGCACGCCACAGATAGACGACGTCCCAGCTCTCGCCGCCGCTCTCGAAGGCGGGTGTCAGCCGGGCGGGCATCGGTCCGAATGCCTCGCGCGTGAACTCCACCTTGACCCCGGTCCGCTGCTCCCATTCCGGTGTGACCATGGCGTAGAAGCCGGTGTGGTTCGCAAGCAGGACCTTGAGCGGCGTCGATGTGTCGAATGATGGTGGCGGTGCGTCCTGGCCAAGGACCGGCCGTCCGGCCAGGAAGGCCGCAGCACCGGCGCCCGCGGATCCAGCGAGGAACGCTCGTCGAGTGAGTGGGTGGCGCACGAGACTGTCCCGGGCGATCGTCCCGGTAGCGGTCGGACGACGGACTTCCATGACGTACCTCCTTATCGCTCGCGTAGCTGTGTCAACGTATGGCTCCTTCGCCGATGCCGCGGATCAGGTACCGCTGCATCAGGAGAGCAAGACCGAGCACCGGGATCGAAGCGATCAACCCAGCCATCGACAGCTGCGGTTCGACCCGATTGATGGGATCCATGAGATTGACGATCGCCGGCGCCAGCATCGGCGTCGAGCTGATGTAGAGCACCTTGGAGATGAGCAGGTCGTTCCACGACAGGACGAAGGCGAACACCGCGGTGGTGACGACGCTCGGCAGCGTGAGGGGCAGGACCACCCGTCGGAGGGCCTCCGCTCGGCTCGCACCATCCACCCGAGCCGCATGCTCGACATCGGCGTCGATGCCCTCGAACGCGCCGACGAGGATCCAGATGACGATGGGCACGATGATCGCAGCGTGGCCGAAGACCATCCCCGGCAGCGTGTCCACGAGGCCGATCCCTCGGAAGATGGCGACGAGTGGCACCAGGAGTGCGATGCCCGGGAGCATGTACGCGAGGGTGACCGCACCCAGGACCGCACCGCGTCCCGGGAACCGGATCCGAGCGATCACGTAGGCGCCGAGGATGCCCAGCAAGGTCGTGGACAGCGCGGCGATGGACGAGACGAGCAGGCTGTTGCGGAGCCCTTCCTCGAAGTAGGGGATCCGGAGCAGCTGGTCGAGGTTCATCAGCGTCGGTTCGGGTGGCAGGAGATGCGGTCCGGACAGCAGGTCGACCCGCCGCTGGAAGGCACCCAGGACCACGACGGCGATGAAGGGGACCGTGATGACCGCCAGGATGACGACCGCGAGCACGCTCGCGATGACCCGGACGCCGAAGTCCTGGCGGAGTGCGTTGCAGCCGTGCCATGCGAGCACGAGCCCGACCAGCAGGGTCACCAGGAACGCGACGAACGGGACCTGATACCCGAGCGGGATCTGCCCCAGCTCCACGAGGACGGAGCCGATGGTGAGGGCGATACCCGTACCGGCGATGAGACGCGCACGATCCGCCCGTGGTCGGGACTCGCTCGGCCAGGACGCCGCGGTCATGCGCCGAAAGCTCCACGCGCGCGTCCGCGCGTGATGACCACCGCCGAGACCGCCACGATCGCCGTCACGACGTAGGCGAGCACCGCCCCATATCCGAACTGGGTCTGCTCGAAGGTCGTCTTGAAGGTATAGAAGTAGACGTTGTACGTGGAGTAGGATCCGGGCCCGCCGCCGGTCAGCGCGAAGATCAGGTCGAACATCTGGACGGTGATCAGAACCTGGATGATCGCCGCCGCCGCGATGGTGGGTTTCAGGAAGGGCAGCACCACGTACCGGAATCGGCGCCAGCGAGTCGCACCATCCACGCGTGCCGCGTGGAGCGAATCCGCGGGCAGGTACTGGAGCGCCACCAGGAACATCAACGCGAGGAGCGGGAAGGTCTTCCAGACGTGGATCGCCACGAGCATGAACAGCGTGCCGGGGACACCGCCGAAGAAGATCGGCGCCTCCTCCGTGATGCCCAGGTCGACCAGCCATGCCCCCAGGAGGCCCCGGCGAGAGTCGAGGAACCACTGGAACATCGAGGCCACCACGACCGGGGGGAGCGCCCACGGGATGAGCAGCGCTGCCCGCACGATCGGACGACCCGGGAAGCGTTCGTTGAGCACGAGCGCGACGCCCATGGCGATGACGACCCCGAAGGCGACCGATGGGACCGTGTACATGACCGTCTGCCACAGGCTCTGTCGGAACACGGGGTCATCGGCCAGCCGCATCCAGTGATCGAGCCCGACGAACTCGCCGAGCTGTCCAGGAGCCGGTGATGGTCCGGTCACCGTCAGGAGCAAGGAATGGACGACCGGATAGCCGACGACGATGAGGAACAGGAGCGCCGCAGGCGCCAGCAGGAGCAGGGCGTAGGCGATCGCCTCCCGACGCAGGCTCAGGTCGCTGAGCGAGCGGGTCAGGGCGCTCATCCCGGGACCGCGGGCTGCGGGGCGGTCGGAGCTGCGGGGACGGGTGCGAGCCCCTCGATCCGCTGCTCGGTCTCGACATCGAAGAAGTGGAGCCGCGCTCGGTTCACGACCAGGCGCACCTGCTGCCCGACCGTGACAGGGGTCTCCTCGGGGACCCTGGCTCGGATCAGGACTTCGCCGACCCGCACCTGCGCGTATTCGTCCGGCGCCACGACCTCCGTGAGCGTGACCGATCCGACCGGGTCACCGGATCCACTGCCGGGCGGCAGCGCCGTCACCGCCTCGGGTCGCACGCCGAGCAGGACCCGGCCGGTCGGTGGCCGGTCCGGTGCCTCGAAGGGCCCGAGCGCGAACCGCAGGGCACCCGACTCGAACCAGGTCCGATCGGCCTCCTCCACGATGGTGCCCACGACCTGGTTCATCGGCAGTCGTCCCACGAACGACGCGACGAACCGGTTGGCCGGTCGGTGATAGACCCGAGACGGGGTGTCGACCTGCTGGACCTTGCCGCGCGACATCAGCACGACACGATCGCCCATCGCCTCGGCGTCATCCTGGTCATGGGTGACGTAGATGAAGGTCGCGCCAAGACGGGCGTGGATGCGCTTGAGCTCCTCGCGCGTGGTCGCCCGGAGATGGGCATCGAGGTTGCTGATGGGCTCGTCCAGCAGGAACACCCGTGGTTGGCGCACGATCGCCCGGGCGAGGGCGACGCGCTGGCGCTCGCCGCCACTCAGCATCCGGGGCGGACGGTCCAGGACGCCCAGGATCCCCAGCTGCTCCGCGACCTCCTCGACCCGCGCGTCCTGCTCCGCGCGCGGCATCTTCCGCAGCTTCAGCGGGAACGCGATGTTCCCCCGTGCGGTCATGTTGGGATACAGGCCGTAGGTCTGGAACACCATGGCGATATCCCGTCGTTCCGGCGTCCGATGGGTGACGTCGTCGTCATCGAAGAGGATGCGGCCGCTGGTCACCTCCTCGATGCCGGCGATGAGCTTGAGGATCGTGCTCTTGCCACAGCCCGAGGGTCCGAGGACGCACGTGAACTCGCCATCCGCGAACTCGAGGTCCAGGTCCTGGAGCACGTCCGCTCCGCGATAGCGCTTGCCGATGCCTTCCAGCCGGACGCGCGCCATGGGGTCAGCGTCCGCCCTGGCCGCCGGACGGCACCGGACGTGTACCGGCTGTCCGGAGCCGTGCCCATTCGGCCTCGACCCACGCGCGATCACGGCCGGTCTCGTCCGCGAGGAACGCGAGGTCGGCATCGCCGAGGTGGGTGGTCCCGGCCCGATCCGCGGCCCGTCGTAGATACGAACGGCGTACCTCGTCCAGGTCCACATCGATGAGCTGCAGCTGCTCGATGCCCAACGGGATCGCGATGCGTCGTCCCGGCTCGTCCAGACGGCGGTCGCCGTTGACGATCTCCACACCCATCGAACGAGCGAACGTCAACTGGGCCATGGGATGCTTGCCGGCACCCGTGTACTCGGTCTCCTGGACCACCACGATCTCGTCGCGGCCCATGGTGCGGGCGATGCTCAGCGCGGCTGCCAGGGACGTGTTCCCGGTGGGGCCTCGCTCGAGGCCCTCCAGCTCGGCGAGCAGCTCGGTCGCGAAGAAGGCCTCGCCCTGGCTGACGGTCACGTACCGATCGAGGTAGCGGAGCCCGCGGGCCGCACTGCGTGGGACGTCCACACGGTCAGGATTGATGGTGAAGGGCAGCCCGAAGCCCGTGTGCCCGGTCGTGAACGACTTGCGGTTGAAGTCGCGATCGCTCGCCATGTGCAGGCCATGCAAGTCCACGCTGACCCCGATCACCTGCGTGTCGGTCGCACCGGCTCGCCGCAGGCCACGCGCGGTCCCCGTGACGTTGCCGCCCCCCGCATGGGTCACCACGACCGCGGATGGATCCCGGCCGTATCGCTCGCGACAGCCCGTGGCGATCTCCCAGCCGAGCGTCTCGATGCCCATCACCGAGTGTGGCGTGAACAAGCTCGCGTTGAAGTACCCGGTCTCGTCGAGGACGCGGAGGTGGAGATAGAACAGCTCCGGACCGACGGAGACCTGCCAGACCTCGGCGCCGTAGGACTCGCAGGCGCGGGTCTTCTCCAGGATCTCGGGCTGGCCCCGTCCGGCCGAGTCGAATGCCTCCTGGATGATGATCGCTCGCAGACCCCGCATCGCTGCCTGTGACGCGACCGCTGCGCCGTAGTTGCCCGACGTGGCGGCGACGACGCCCGGATACCCCGCGGCCTCCGCATGTGCGACGCTGATGGACGCGCGCCGCGCCTTGAAGCTCCCCGCGGCATTGCCCGCCTCATCCTTGAGCAGGATCCGCGCGCCCATGCCGGGTGGCGCACTCAGCCGGACCAGCTCGGTCAGCCGTGAGAGCTCCCAGAGCGGTGTGTCGCCGGTCTTGGTCTGTTGCTGGATCGCACGGACCTGGTCGAACGAGTATCCGTGGCTGTCGGCGAGTGCCTCGTAGTCGAAGGCCAGTCCGTCGCCCTCGAACGCGGTGTAGTCGATGCCGACCGAGCGGCGCATGATCTCGACCCGCCTCGCCACGATGGCGGATGGTGCACGATCGAGGGTCATCGGCCGTCGCCCTCGAGTCGTTCGCGGGCCGCACGCCCGACCGCGAGGAGCTCCGGGATCGGCTCGCCGAAGTCCACGGGATGTCGTGGGGCCAGGGTCCGCAGGCGACCCTCGATGATCCGGTCAGCGAGCGTGCGAACGGCCACGTGGTCACCGATCCGTGCCGGTGCGGTGAGCAGACCTCGGGAGCGTCCGACGAAGTCGACCTGCCGCGTGTCGCTCGGGAGCGGGTCGATGCGTTCCGCCGCCGTCAGGATGACGACCTCGATCTCGACCCACGACCCGGCGGGGTGGATCGGGAGACGGCCGTCGTCGAGGCCTGAACGTCCGTTGCCCATCGATGCGTGCGCGCCCGGATCGGACGTCGCTCCTCCTCCGATTACGGTGCCTTGTCAATCACCGTAGTGCGCGAAGGCTCGCGAGTCAAGATGGAGAGTACAGATGACCCGCCGTGTCGGCTGCGCCGAGGCCATGGCATCTGGTCGAGGACGGGGATCGGTCCGGTCAGAACCTGGGCGGGGTGATCGCCGCGACGAGCATGCTCTCGCCCTCCGCGGTGTTCCGGACGTTGTGCGGCAGGCCCGAGTTGAAGTAGATCGAGTCGCCCTCGTCCATGGGGTACTCCTCGTCGCCCACCTGGACGACCACCGATCCCCGGAGCACCAAGGCGCACTCCTCGCCCTCGTGGAACAGCCGGGGCGAAATGGCACCCGGGTCGAGCCGCATGATGATGAACTCGATGCGTCGCTTGAGGTCCGGCGAGAGCAACTCGTACCCGAAGGACGAGCCCGGTGGACGGACGATGCGTCGCTCGTCCGCGTGGACCACGGTGCCGTTGGTGTCCGGTCCCGTGAAGAACATGAACACCGGCACGTCAAGGGCTACCGCGATCGCTCGCAGGACCAGGATCGACGGATAGGCGATCCCGCGCTCCACGCTGCTCAGGAAGCTCCGCGTGACCCCGACCTTCTCAGCGACCGCGGCGAGCGTGAGGCCGCGCTCCAGGCGATAGCGCTTGATGCGGCCGCCCAGCTCACCATCTCGCTCGACCTTCGGTGTCGGTGCGAGGGGGGCGGCCGCGGCAGGATCCCGTCCCGATCGGCGTGGCATCCATCAATCCTAGCCCACGCCGCTGTCGCGTCCAGCCACCCGTGGAGTGGCGCCATGAGCCTGCGCGTACTGCCCCAGTGAACGATCAGGCCGATCTGAGTGATATGTGTTGACGTCGCGATCGGCGCTGACGTACGCTCCGGGCGTTGTCGCACTGGCTGCTCCGACCCCGGAGGGCCCGCGAGCCATCGATCGGGAGGAAGTCATGGCGAACGCGCCGGTCATCAACACCCACACGCACATGATGCGATATGGGGTCGACTTCTCCCCGAAGCTCGGTGAGTTCTACGTCGAGAAGTTCCACGGGTCGGACTGCTGGCATACCGGCAAGCCCTGGACACCGCAGGACTTCTGCGTCCCGGTGGAGCGACTCATCAGCGACATGGATGCGGCCGGGATCGACAAGGCCGTGATCCTGGGGGTCGGGTACCTGCCATGGGACTCCTATGATCCCGAGGCCGGCTCGTACGTCCAGTCCATGGTCCAGCAGTACCCGGATCGTCTCATCGGGTTCTACACGGCGGACCCGATCGGTGGGCTGCCGGAGGTCCGTCGGTTCGAGCGAGCGGTCAAGGAGCAGGGCCTGCGGGGCCTCAAGATCCTCCCGTCGTACAACTACGTCGCGCTCAACGACCGTCGGATCTACCCGCTGTACGAGGCGGCGCAGGAGCTCCAGGTCCCGCTGCTGACCCACACTGGCTGGAGCATGCTGCCGAAGGGCAAGATGCTCGCCTACGACCACCCGCTGTACCTCGAGGACGTGGCGATCGACTTCCCCGACCTGACGCTGGTCATCGGGCATGTCGGCTTCGCGTGGGCGGATGAGGCGATGCACTTCATGGCCAAGTTCGAGAACATCTACGGCGACTTCGCCGCCTGGGCGGAGACCGCTCCGTTGTGGCGCATCGCCCAGACCTGGACCTGGGCCAAGAAGCTGGGCGTCCTCGACCGCTTCCTCTGGGGTTCGGACTACCCGTACTTCGACTTCGAGAGCGGCAAGGCGCTGTTCGAGAAGGTCCGGGGGTACACGGAGCGGCACGACCTGGATCCCTACATCACGGTGGAGGACGAGGAGAGCTTCTTCGGAGGGGCTGCCGCTCGACTCCTGAAGCTCGAAGGCGCGAAGGAGTACGGCGGTGCACGCACGGCAGGCTGTCCTTGACGAGATCGCGGACCTGAATCGCGGCGACCTCGACGCGGTCCTCGCGTACTACACCGAGGACGTGTGGTTCGAGGACGTCACGGTCGGAGAGCCGTGCCGAGGAAAGGCGGCGATGGGCGCCTTCATGCGGCAGTTCCTGGACGGGTTTCCTGACCTCATGGTGACCGTGCGTCACTGCGTCGCCGCCGGTGATACGGTGACTGCCGAGTACGGCCTGTCCGGCACCCACACCGGGGTGTTCCTGGGATTCGCGCCGACCGGGCGTTCGTTCGACATCCCGGCCGTCTCGGTCTATGTGCACGACGGCACGTTGTTCACGCGCGAGACCGTGTACTACGACTCGGCGACCATGTTCCGGCAGCTGGGCCTGCCGATCGAGCAAGCCTGATGGTGACCTTCGGGATCTCGCCGGAGTGTCTCTGCCACGACGTCCGTGACAACGTGCGTCGGGTCGGTGACCTGGAGGCTGCAGGCTTCACGCACATCTGGGAGGGCGACCACACGCTGCCGTGGCAGCACAGCGCGGGTCACACCGCGGGGATCTGGTCGACCCTCTCGGCGTACCTCGCCCACACGGAGCGGGCGATCGTCGGTCCGATGGTGCTGCCACCCATCGGTCTGCGGCACCAGCCGGTGGACGTGGCGGTCGAGATGGCCACGCTCGAGATGCTGTACCCGGGTCGCGTGGCCCTGGGCATCGGCACCGGCGAGGCCATGAACGAGAAGACGACGACCGGACTTTGGCCGCCGTTGGGTGAGCGCATCGAACGACTCGTCGAGGCGACCGAGCTCATCCAGCGCTGCTGGACCGCACCGGACTACTTCCGCCACACAGGCCAGCACTTCCGGTCCTTCTTCTATCTGTACCAGAAGCCCTCGGCGCCGATCCCCATCATCCTGGCCGCGGGTGGGCCCCGGAACGCCCGCAACGCGGGTCGCCTGGGTGACGGGTACATCGCGGTCGGTGTGCCGGCGAGCCATCATCGGGATGTCCTGATCCCGGCGTTCGAAGCGGGTCGCGCGGAGGCTGGTCGGACCGACCGGTCGGCGATGCGCTGTGCGTGGGTCAGCACCTCGTACCACCCGGACCGCGAGCGTGCGCGCGAGGGTGCGCGTGTCTACGGTGGCCTGCTGATCCCGGAAGCCTATGAGCACATCCAGGATCCGCGGGTGATCGAGCAGCGAGCCCGCTTGGTCCGGGATGAGGCGCTGGAGGAGGCGTTCTGCGTCGCGACCTCCGGCGAGGAGATCATCGCGCGGTTCGAGGCGTTCATCGAGGCCGGCTGCGACCATATCGTGTGGGCGGACATGAGCCCGGAGCCGGACCTCGTGGCCAAGGTCTGCCGGGACGAGGTGCTGCCGTATCTCCAGCGACGATATGGCGACCCGGTCGCCATCGAGAGCGGCGGCCCCGCGAACTGACCCTGTGCCCCGCGGTTCAATCGATCCGGGGTGGACCCTCCTCGATCCGTCGCATCACCGAATCGATGTCCCCGCGCGCGGGAGTCAGTCGCTCGGACCACCACGTCGCGCCAGCGGCCGCATAGGTGGCGACCCGTCGCGCGTCGTCATCTCCCTGGCCGGACGTCTCGCCGACGGCCACGAGGTCCCAGTCGGGTCGATCGTCACCACGCATGGTCATGGCCTCTGCCCGGATGGTGGCGATGTCCTCCGGGGTCGGGTAGCCATCGGCTCGCTCCGGCACGAACCCGTCCCATCGTGCCGCCCGGCGCAGTGGCGCGCGATTCGGCCAGATGCCCGCGACCCAGATCGGGATGCGTGGCTCCTGGACGGGGGTCGGCAGGAACGTCATCTCGTCGAGGCGGTAGTGCTCGCCTTCGAACGAGAAGGGGCGCCCGGTCCAGAGCCCGGCAAGGATCCCCAGGGACTCGTCGAGCATGGCCGCGCGGACCTTCAGGTCGGTCGGCTCGCGGAACGGCGCGAGCTCGACCTCGACCGGCGCCCCGAGGCCGACACCGAGGGTGAGTCGCCCATCCGACAGGTGGTCGAGGGCGACTGCCTGTCGGGCGACCATCCACGGTCGCCGCCGCGGAAGGGCGGTGACCATCGGACCGATCCGGATGTGGCTGGTGGCCGTCGCCATCGCGGCCAGGACGATCGATGGGTCGACGACCGGCGGACCGTCGAGCCCGAACAGGATGTGGTCCCAGATGAAGAACCCGTCCCAGCCAACCCGCTCGGCGGCGACCGCCATCCGGACCAACGACACGGGGTCCGCGTAGCTCGGGTCTCCCGCGTTCGGGACGTTGATGGCGTAGCGCACCGTTGGTCGCTCCTCTGGCCTGCGATCCGCGGCCGGATATCAGGCGCGGATCTGGCGCCGCGCGAGCTCCGTCTCGATCTGCCGCTCCGCTTCCACGTAGCGGTCGATCTCCATGCGCACCTGGTTCGCCTCAGGCACGTACAGGTGCACCTGCTGCTGGAGGATGTACGACAGCCGGCGCGCCGTCATCCGGACGTGGTCCAGGTTCTTCATGAGGACCAGCGGATCCATCGAGGCGAGATCGTCCGGGTGGTACATCTGCTGCTGCATGATCACCGAGGATACCGGACGCGGCGGGTGACGGCAGCGGCATGGCGCGTCGCGCCGGGGCCTCGGGGACACCCAGCGTGCGGGTCCAGTCGGTCGGCACGGTGGCGGCAGCCAGGGCGCGTCGTCTGCCCAGGTCGGTCGGTGCGATGACGAGCAGCTCATCAGCGTCCACGGCACGTCGGGAGCCCTCGCCCCAGACCCGGGTGAGGGCCCGCCGTCGATCGATGGGGTCGCGCAGGACCCCCGCCAGTCGGTAGCCGACAGGCTCGGCCGCGGCCTCCCAGGCGGATGCCGCGAGCGAGGTCCCGCTCATGCCCCTGGCTGGTGTCACGTGACCGAGCACCAGGACGACCACCGCATCGTCGGTCAGGTGTGGCCGGAGGCCATCGAGCAGCTCGCCCACGAGCGCTGCGGACCGGGTGACCGAGCGCGGTGCGTCGAGGAGGGCATCGAGGCGGGTCGGGTCCTCGCCCAGCAGCCACAGTCGGAGCCAGTTGGCATGGGCGTATCGGACGAGGCCCAGATAGGGCGGGCTGGTCAGGACGAGCCGGATCCGGTCCGGTCGACCCGTGGCCCGGAGGGCGTCCGCGGCCAGCGTCCCGGCCTCGCGGGCATCCCCCTCGATGGCGATGCCACGCGTGGGTGCCACGCCCTCGCGGCGGACATGGACGAGTCGACGACGGACGATCTCGAACAGGTCGCGGTGCGGCGGCGGGGTGCCACGTCGCGCGAGCCAGCGGGAGGCGTACGCCGGGGACATGCTGAACGTGTTGGGCATCGTGTCCGTGAGCGCGGTCGGTCGTCGGCCGTGGAGGACGCCCGCGATGGTCGCGAGGAGTGCACGGTCCGTGGGGTCCTGTCGGTCCAGGGTGGCGCGCACGAACAGCAGTTGGGCGAGCGTCGTCGGATGGAAGAAGGCGGCCGCGGTCGTCGCGGCGGCACCCATCGTGGCCTCGGCGCCCCGGGCGCGCTCGATCGCCAGGTCCGCCTCGGTGGTCCAGGTGCCGTGCTCCCGGGACCAGTCGATCCGAAGATGCGCCAAGCGCGTGTCCAGGTCGCGGCGACTCGGCGGATCGATGGCCGCACCGGTCAGGACGGCGGCGAGCGGGCTCCGGTCGATGCCCACGCCGATGCGTCGCTCGAGGCATGCCTGGAGCGACACGCTGCCTCGGCCACAGAACGGGTCGAGGACCACGTCCCCGGGCCGGCTGAAGCGTGCGATGAGGTCATGGGCGACCGTGGCGGGGAGGCTGCCGAGATACGTGCACGTCGCGTGGAGCGCGTGCGGCCACGTGCGCCGCTGGTGACGCCACTCGGTGGCGAGCGGCAGCGCCGGGAGCGCGGAGGATGGCGGCGCATCGGGGAGGACGAGCGGCAGCTGGGTGGGGTCAGCCATGGAGCGCGGACGGTAGCACGCTGCGGTGGCGCCGCGTGTCGGCGGTACCGCAGCCACTCGCCTCCACCGCTGGGTGGACGGTGCAGCCGCTATCTCAGCGGCCGGTTCGGAGACGCGCGGTCAAGCTGCGTATCGACGACCAGCCTGCGTTGACATCGCCGGATATCGCGTGGATACTGTGATCACTCCACCCGTCCCTCGGATCACCGTCGGGCGGGTCTTTCTTCGTCCTCGAGACGTCACCAGGCGTCAGGCTTCCGGTACGGCATCCCCTTTCGGTTGCGGATGATCCGCCCATCCCCATCGGTCGCCGGGTCGGTCATCTGGGCGATGCGAAGGTCCTCCAGCTCGATGCGGCAGGAGAAGTGTGGTCCGACGAGCCCGGCAGGCGAGAGCTTCGTCGTTGGCGCAGGGTCCGGGCTGACCACGCCCACTGGCCAGCCGACGGCCCGCAGGTAGGACACTGGTCGTGCGAGATCGCTGTCGTTCGAGATGACGACCGAGCCGTCGAAGGCATCTCTGTTCGTGAAGTAGTCGACCAGGAGCTGGGTCGCCAGGTTCACGTCCGAACCCTTCTCCTCCGACCGTTGCACGGCGACCCTCGCCCGATCGGGTGTGATGGAACGAGGGTCGTCGGGGTTCGTCAGGAGAAGCGCCCGTACGGCATCCAGGCGGAACTGACCGCGGATCACGTCGACGCCCAGCGCGGCCAGCAGTCGCAGATAGCGCTCCTGCCGGTCACCTGCGCCGTCACCCGGGAAACGCATCCTGACGGGCGCCGTGAAGTAGTAGATGTGTTCGAGGCTCGCCTTGGGCCAGTGTCGAACGACGGGAAGACGCACCAGCCGAGCGATGTCGACCCATCGCCACCGCAGGTCGGGCTCTGACGCCGCGACATGGGCCTTGGTCCGATAGTAGAAGTTGAATCCATCGACGTACGCTCGGACCCTCACGCACAGCCCTCTTGCTGGTGGTCGACTCCGATCGGGTCCATCGCGGCATACTAGAACATTTGTTCGGTATTTGCCACGGTCTGGCGGGCGACATCGTCTGTGATCCCTGCGCCTCACAGAGGCGCCGCACCGAGTCGACACGTCGGCGAACCGACCCCATCGATACGCCCCACATCAAGGGCTCGCGAAGTCCCTTGACGGGGTATCCCGGGGTCCTCGCGTGGAGGTCGCGGGGGGGGGGTCGCATTCGACCCCTGAAGGTCCACCATGACTGGGCGCAGGGCCGTCTGATCGTGGTCATCGGCGTGCTGCGGGCCACCGGGGGGCATGCTGGTGGCCATCGAGCCGGTCGATCGACCGGCGATGGTGGTGGATCGACACGTTCGCGGCGTGTCGAGGATGCCGTTGGCATCTCGAACCCGATATCCGGCCGCGCAGCGCCCATCGATCGTGGACGGATGTCATCGGAGCTGTCGGATCCCGACCCTCATCGACCTCCTGATGCTCTGGTATGACTCGGGGAGGCCCTGCCGAACCCGCCCGGGCCCCGTGTGATGCTCCGATATGACTCGGGAGGGTGGGAGCCACACCTCGCCTCAGCACGGATCGCGATCGCCGGGACGATGCGGGCTGGTCAGGCACCAGCGTCCTGCCCACCGCCACGTTCGACGCTAGGCGTCCTGGCAGGCGCCACGGCCGGGACACGGCGGTACCATGACCCGCACGCCCTCGTAGCTCAGTGGATAGAGCAGCCGCCTTCTAAGCGGCCGGTCGCAGGTTCGATCCCTGCCGAGGGCGCCACGCGGCCCACGCCCGATGACCCAGGAGGCACCCACCGATGCGCACCACCCGCCTCGCCGCTCTTGCCGGCTTGCTGCTCCTGGTCCCGACCGCGCTCGCGGCGCAGTCGCCGGCCGAGCCAGGCTATCCACCCCAGCCGGACCTCTCCGCCGCGCGCAGCGTGTGCGAGGAGAAGGGCGGCACGGTCCAGTGGCGTCGGGCGATCTTCGGCACGAACCTCGACCAGGCCGCGTGGACCGACCTCGGCCGCACCGTCGAGCTGTGCCGCTGGCAGGCCGAGGACGGCTCCCGCATCTACGTCGACACGATCACGCTCGCGCTCCGGACGCCCACGCTCGCGGCGGTGGCCTACCTCCAGCAGGTCCCGATGGCCGAGTACGACCCGTCGAGGGGCAACCCCGCCACGGCCTACTGTGCCGACCTGGGCGGTTCGGCGAGCTTCGGCGACGGCGCCTCCGGCGGCGGCTGGGTGGACACCACGGACCCGGACGACCCGGTCATCGCGATGTGCGTGTTCCCGGACGGCTCGATGCTCGACGAGTGGGGCCTCGCCTATCACTCGGACGGCACGATCCGGGGCGTGGACCTGGAGCCGCTGTTCGTGTACCAGCCGGGCGGCGACCTGCCGGGGATCTTCAGCGCGCCGGCAGGCTGACGCGACGCGGCAGATACGCGCTGACGCGACGCAGGACGTCCGCACCGGCACGGCGCAGGACGTCCGCGCTGACGTGGTACGGGGAGTGCGCGCGCGCAACACCCTCCGTACCGCGCGGACCGGACAAGAGTACGGCTTGGCGGGCGCCAGCCCGGACGGCACCATCCGTCACATCACCCGGCCCCACCGCAGCGGACCCGTCCGCAGTGGACCGGTATCGATCGCCTGCGGCGTCCTCCGAGCGCGCCGTGGTACTCCGAGCAGCCGTCCAGAGAGCACCACGCTACGAATGAGGAACGACACCAGAATGGCGCCCACTGTTGCCGCTGCCGCCACCGACCTCGGGCCGATGCTGACCGCGAGCGAGGTCGCGGACATGCTGCATCTCCACGTGAACACCGTGAAGCGACTCGGTGATCGCGGCGAGCTGCCCTTCTATCGCGTCTGCAAGCGCGGGGACCGACGGTTCCGGCTGGATGACGTGATGGACTTCCTGGCCCGGAACCGGTAGCTCCACCGCCACCCAAGCGATCGCCGGCGCCCCATCGGGGACGCCGGCGTCGACGCATGTCCGCGATCCGATCCCAACGTGGTGGCCCGGGTCGCCGGCGGGCCCGCCGTCACCCGGACGTCGCTGGACGCTAGATGTCGCTGGTGTCCGCCGGAGCCTGACCCTGTCGCAGCATGAGGGCGTAGCCGATGAGGCCGAGCCCGGCGAGCGCGATGAGGATGCCCAGCAGCACGAACGTGCCCTGGAGGGCATCGATGCCGTCCCGGCCGTTGACGATGAGCAGGATGCCCACCACGACGGTCAGCACGACCACGACGATCGACACGATCGGCAGACCGGCGCCCTTCTGGCGACCGAAGACGATCGTGGTCAGCGCCGCGAGACCGTAGAGGACGAGGCCGACGCCGAGTACGACCGCGACGGCGCGCGTCCCGACATCCCGGTCGTCCACGATGAGCGAGCCGAGGATGGTGACGATGCCGATGGACAGGCCCACGCCGGCCCGGAAGGCCACGGTCCCGACACGCGCCGGAGCGACCCGGTGGCGCAGCAGGCGCCACACCGAGAGGCCGGCACTCACGAGCAGCAGCAGCGCGACCAGCTGGAGGATGGCCGCGGCGCCGAAGCCCGGTGCGAGCCACACGATGAGCCCGGCGACCCCGAGCACGACACCCTGGATGAGCACGACCTCCCAGCGCGCACCCTTCTTCCAGGGAGCGTTCTGGTCCACCAGGTTGGCGGCGCCCCGGAGCATGTCCTCCTCGGGGCTGGTGGTCACATGCTGCGGCGGGGGCGCCGCTGGCTGCGGCGTGGGCGTCGCCGGTTCTGGTGTGCCCATGACCTCGGACATCTCCGTCTCCCTCTCCCTCGTCGCGCGTCGGATGGTCTCGTATCTTCGGGCACCCATGCTACCAATGCGCGCCATGCGGCGGCAGTCTGTACGGATGGGCGTCATATCGCCACCACATGATGCACAGAGGTCATATTGCCGCGATATGATCGATGAGCATGATGCGAGACGCTGATACGCTCCCGTCCATGGCTCACACCCTCGTCGCTGTCTGTCTCATCGGCGATGTCGTGGGGTCACGCCGCAGCGCCCGTGTCGCCACGGCCTGGCTGGAGCGCCTGCGCGATCGGCTGGAGGCGCGGTATCCGGAGCGCCTGGCTGCCTTCGAGTTCACCCAGGGCGACGAGATCCAGGGCCTCCTGCCGGCCGATGCGGATGCCCTCGGCCCGGTCCTCGACGCCCTGCTCCGCCCGCACGCGGGACCGACCGGTGTGCCGCGCATGCGCTGGGTCATCGGGGTCGGTGCCGTGGATCCCGGTCACGGGCCCGCCACGCGCCGCACCGGCGAGGCATTCCTGCTCGCTCGTGAGCACATGACGCGCGTCCATCGCGAGGGGGACGTGCTCGCGTGCGTCACGGGACACCCGCCCATCGACCGCCTGCTGGACGGGGTCGCGCCGGTGCTCGGCTCGCTCATCGACCGGATGACCGACCGACAGCGCGAGGTGCTCCACCTGCGGACCATCGAGCGTCTCCGCCAGGAGGACATCGCCGATCGCCTGGGGATCTCCCAGTCGGCGGTGTCCGGGCACCTGTCGCGGGCCGGGGCGCGTGACGTGACGCGTCTCGAGGACACCGTCCGGACGCTCCTCAGGGAGGCCATCGACGCGCTGGGCGGCACGACCCATGGACCTGCCGCATGAGCACGGAGCGGACGCGATGAGCGCGGAGCCGGTGAGCGGCGGCATCCTGGTCCTGTCGTGGCTGGTGCTGTGCCATCTGCTCGCCGACTTCGTGCTCCAGCCCGGCTGGGTCGCCACCCGGAAGTTCGGTCGCGGCCCGGCCGCCTGGCGGGCACTGGGCATCCATGTCGCCATCGTGACCGCCGTCGCGGCGAGCATCGTGCTCGTCTACGGGCTGCCGGGCATCGCGTTCGTGCTCGTGACGGGTGTCACGCACCTGGTCATCGACCGCGCCAAGGTGGAGCTGACGCTGCGCATGGATACGCCGCGTGCTGGCACGACGGCCGTGGCCACCCCGCCGGACCCCTCCGGCATCCCGACCGACGGGGTCTCGACCGACGCGGACGAGACGCCCGAGCTCGTCGCGGGCTGGTCCCCGATGCCCGGTGTCTGGTTCCTGCTCGACCAGGTCGCCCATCTCGCGGTGCTCGTGCTGGCGTGGGCGGCGCTCCTGGCGACGGCCGAGCCACTCGGCTGGTGGCAGGATCTCGTGTCACGGATCGCGTCCCACGAGGACGGGACGCTGGTGGGTCGGGTCGTGCTCGTGGCCATCGTGGGCACGGCGCTGGTCATCGCCAACGTGCGGGCCGGCAACATGTTCGTGGGCACGCTCGTGCGCGCGCCGCGCCCGCCGGTCGTGGATGACGCGCGGACGAGCGATGGGCCATCCGTGGCGCGCATCGGCGCGACCATCGGGGTCATCGAGCGAGTGCTCATCGCCGCGCTCGTGCTCGCCGGCGGCGTGGCCACGATCGGGCTCGTGATCGCGGCCAAGACGCTTGCCCGGTTCCGACAGCTCGATGATCGCGTGTTCGCCGAGTACTACCTGCTGGGCACGCTCGCGAGCGTGGCGTTCGCGGTCATCACCAGCCTCATCGCCGCGCAGGTGCTCCGCTGAGGGGTCACCCTCGACGAGGGCCTGTCCGGCCCACGAGCGGCCACCCGGCCACGCGCCCTACCAGCGCTCCTCGTGGAGCATCGATGCGAGGTCGTGGCGCCCTCCCGGCTGGAGCGGGCGGGTGAGGTCCGTCGGGTCCACGGGGTAGCCCAGGCTCAGGATGTACTCGCAGTGGTGATCCTCCGGATAGCCCAGGATCGACCGGCAGAGTGCCTGCTCGTAGACCGTGCCGGGACACGAGCCGATGCCCAGGTCCCACGCCGCGAGCGTGATGTTCTGTGCCGCGCGTCCCAGGTCCCACATGATCGAGAGCGGTGACCCATCGGCGCGCGGGTCCGGGGTCACGAGCGCGATGGCCACGGTGGCACCGGCGATGTGACCGCACCACGGCCCCACCTCGGAGAGTCGGCGGAGCGTCTCGCGATCGGTGACCGTCACGAACGCCCAGCGCTGGAGGTTCTTGGAGGAGCCAGCCCGGCGGCCCGCGTGGAGGATCGTCGAGAGGGCATCGTCGGGGAGTGGCTCGGAGGTGAAGGCGCGGACGACGCGCTGGCGGCCGATGGCATCGAGGGTCTGCATGATCGTCGAGTCTAGGTGTCCCGCGGTATCGTGGTCGGGTGACTCCGCCCATCAAGGCGCCCGGGGCCTATCCCGGCATCATCGAGGTCGTCGTCGAGATCCCGCGCGGCAGCCGCAACAAGTATGAGTGGGACCCCCAGGCCGGCGTGTTCCGGCTCGACCGCGTGCTCTCGTCCGCCGTCTTCTACAACTTCGACTATGGCTTCGTGCCCGACACGCTCGCCGATGATGGCGATCCCACGGACACGCTGCTGCTCATCGATGAGCCGACGTTCACCGGCTGCCACGTCTGGGCACGGCCCGTGGGCCTCCTCGAGATGCGTGACGAGCAGGGCGGTGACTTCAAGATCCTGTGCGTCGCGGTCGGTGACCCGCACCAGGCCCATGTGAAGCGGCTCAGCCAGGTGCGACCACATCGCCTGGTGGAGATCGAGAACTTCTTCCAGACCTACAAGCTGCTGGAGGACAAGACCGTCGAGGTCATCGGCTGGCACGACGCCGACCGGGCGCGCGAGGTGCTCGTGGCCGATCGTGAGGCGTTCCTCGCGCACGCCGTCCCTGCGCCCGACCCGGGCCCTGGCTGATGGCGACCCCGCGGGAGGTCATCGAGGTCGCCGGTCGGTCGGTGACGGTGACCAACCCGGCCAAGGTCTACTTCCCGGAGGCCGGTATCACCAAGGGGGAGCTGGTCCACTACTACCTCGCGGTCGCCGAGGGTGCGCTCCGCGGGGTCTCCGGTCGACCCATGGCGCTCAAGCGCTTCGTGGACGGCATCACGGGACAGCCGTTCTTCCAGAAGCGGGCGCCCACCACGCGGCCCGACTGGATCGAGACGGTGGAGCTGTCGTTCCCGTCCGGCCGGACCGCGGACGAGATCGTGGTGCGGGATGCCGCGCAGCTGACCTGGGTCATCAACCTCGGCTGCATCGACCTCAACCCGCACCCGGTGCGTGCCGATGACCTGGATCATCCCGATGAGCTGCGCGTGGATCTCGACCCGATCCCGGGAGTGTCCTGGGACCACGTGCGCCAGGTGGCCATGGTGGTCCGGGAATCGCTCGAGGCACACGGCCTGGTCGGCTGGCCCAAGACGTCCGGGTCGCGAGGCATCCACATCAACGTACGCATCGAGCCACGCTGGACGTTCCCGCAGGTGCGTCGCGCGGCGCTCGCGCTCGCGCGGGACGTGGAACGGCGCGCACCCGACCTCGCCACCAGTCGCTGGTGGAAGGAGGAGCGGCACGGCGTGTTCATCGACTACAACCAGAACGCCAAGGACCGCACGGTGGCGTCCGCCTATTCGGTGCGACCCACCCCGGACGCGCGGGTCTCGATGCCCCTGCGCTGGGAGGACGTGCCCACCGTCGAGATGGAGGCGTTCACGCTGCGCACGGTGCCCGCCCTGTTCGCGGAGCACGGCGACCCCGCGGCAGGCATCGATGACGCGGTCGGGTCATTGGAGGCGCTGCTGGAGCTGTCCGCGCGCCACGAGGCCGACGGGGAGGGGGATGCACCGTGGCCGCCCCACTACGCCAAGCCGGAAGGCGAGCCACCCCGGGTCCAGCCGTCGAAGCAGCGCCGACCGTCCGCCGAGTACGGCCCATCCGACGCCGAGAGTCTCGCGGCGGCCGTGGCCGCGGGGTCCGCGCCGCCCGGCCCGGGGGAGGACGCGCCGCGTCGGACGGGCTCCCGGCCGACCCCGACGGGACGACGGAAGTCCTCCATCCCGGTCGTGGAGATCGCGCGCGCCGAGACGAAGGAGCAGGCGCTCGAGGGTCTCGAACGCTGGAAGTCGCGCCACCCGGACGTGGTGCCGCACCTGGAGGCCGCGGACATCCTCGTGGATGGCATGCGCGGCCGATCCACGCTCTGGTATCGGGTGCGCGTCAACCTGGTGCATGTCCCGGCCGAGCTCCGACCGGGCCAGGAGCCCCTGGAGGTCGACTACGACCCATGGGCTGGCTACGAATGGCCGGACAAGGCCGGGCAGCTCGAGCGCGCGCCACGGAAGCGGGGCACGCCCGATCCGACCTCCGGGTCCTGAGGGTCAGGACTCCCGGGTGACCTCCTTCATCCGGAAGTGGCCACCACCGAAGAGCAGGCACAGGAACACGATCGCGTAGAACACGAGCGGCGCGGCCGGGACCGATGCTCGCTCGGCCTGGGTGATGACGCTCGCCGCCGTGCCGTTGACGATGATGGTCATGGTCGGCTGACCGAGCGCCCAGACGACCCCGCCGATGCTCGCGAGGATCGCCACGAGGCTGAGGAGCAGACCGAGTGCCCGACCCCAGCCACGATGGCCGAAGATGCCGAGCGCGCTCAGCAGCTCCAGGATGCCCACGACGATGAGGCCTGCACCGATCGCCGCGACCGATGTGCGGATGAAGTCCACGACCGCCGGGTCGAAGCCCTGCTGGAACTGCACATCGTCCAGCAGGCCGCTCACGGCGACCAGGCCGGCACCGCCGACGAGCGCCACGACGCCCGCCACGAGCAGCAACAGCCCTGCGAAGAGGGCCAGGAACGACCGACCCTTGCGGTACTCGGGCTCGGTCTGGTTCCAGTAGCTCGCCGCGGCGCCGCCCCAGGCGGCCTGCTGGCCATACCCCTGCTGGTAGCCCTGGCCATACCCCTGCTGGTAGCCCGCGGGGTAGGTGGGGCCCTGCTGATAGCCGGTCCAGCCCTGCTGCCCCTGCTGGCCATATCCCTGCTGGTAGCCCTGACCGTATCCGGTCGAGCGGGGCGCCTGTCCCTGGCCATATCCCTGCTGGTAGCCCTGGCCATACCCCTGCTGGGGGTAGCCCGCGGCCGGTCGCTGCCAGGCCTGCTGCTGGTAGCCGGCAGGGGCCTGGCCCGGATATGCCTGACCGGGCTGGCCGGGATAGGGCTGGCGGGCCGCTGGCTGCTGGGCGCCCGGCTGGCGCGCGGCTGGTTGCTGTCCAGCAGCCGGCTGCTGCCCAGCGACGGGCTGCTGCCAGCCCTGCGTGCCGGTCGGTGCCGGCTGCTGCCCGGCAGTGGGCTGCTGCCAGCCCTGCGTGCCCGGCGGCACGGCCGCTGGTGATGCGGGTGCCTGATAGCCGGTGGATGCCGCGGGTGCCGGATAGCCGGGTGCTGCCGCAGCCGGCTGCTGGTACGCCTGTGGTGCCTGGACGGGCGGCGCGGCGGGCACCTGGGGGGCCGCGGCCGGTGGTGCGTACGCGGCCGGTGCCGGTGGCTGGGGTGCGCTCGCCGGTGGATACGCGGGCGCCGCCTGTGGATAGGCCTGACCCGGCTGCTGATACGCCTGACCCGGCTGCTGATACCCGGCTGGCGCCGGGTAACCGGGCGGATAGGCACCCGGCGCGGCGGGGGGTGGTGCGGCGGCCGGCTGCGGCGGGTACGCGGCGGGCGCCTGGGGCGCCTGCTCTACCGGGGGGGTCGCCCAGCCGGCGGGCGGTGGCGGTTGCGGCGCGACCGGTGCCGGCGGTGGTGGTGCGGCCGGTGCCGGCGGTGGCGGAGGCGCCCAGGATGATGGCTCCGGCGTGTTCGGGGCGGCGCCCCATGCCGCGGCATCCGGGGGTGTGGCTGCCGGCGTGGTCGCC
>JAHBUZ010000011.1 GCA_019637815.1 Chloroflexota bacterium | reverse complement strand
TGCCCAGACACACCGACAGCCCGATCTGGGGCAGGATCAACGCGACGAGCGTCTCCGTCATGCCCCAGCCCCGGAACAGCTGGTAGAGCGGGATGATGAGGGACTCGTAGGGGATGATGAGTCCGGTGATGAGCACGAAGAACACGACGCTCGAGCCGGGGAAGCGCATCGCGCCCAGGCCATAGCCCGCCAGCACGGACAGGGTCACCGAGACCACGACCACGATGAGCGTGACGATGGTGCTGTTGATGAGCCCCTGGGCGAGACCACCCTCCGTCCACGCCCGGGCGAAGTTGTCGAGGGTGGGGTCCGTGGGGATGGTGAAGCCGGTGACGAGGTCCGTGCCGCGGCTCAGCGCCAGCAGCAGGATGGACACCACCGGGTACACCGCCACGATGCTGAACACGACGAGCAGCACGTGGGTCATGGTCCGCTCGAGGCTGCTGCTCATCGCGACGCCTCCGGGTCGCCCCGTTCCCCGATGCGCACGATGAGGATCGTGACGGCGAGGATGAGCATCGTGAGCAGGACCGCGATGGCCGAGGCGCTCCCCAGCCGGCGTGCCTCGAAGCCGAGCTCGTACAGCAGCACCGATGGCGTGGTCGTGGCGTCCCCCGGCCCGCCCCGGGTGGTGACCCAGATGAGGTCGAAGTTGCGCAGCGCGAAGATGACCGTGATGGTCAGCACCACCACGATCTCGTTGCGCAGGCCGGGCAGGGTCACGGCGCGGAACTCCTTCCACGGCCCGGCCCCGTCCACCCGTGCTGCGTCGTACAGGTCGAGCGGGATGCGCTGCACCCCCGCCACGAAGAAGATCATCGCGAGACCCGCGTTGAGCCAGGTGCCCACGAGCCCGATGGCCGGCAGGGCGAGGTCGAAGTCACCGAGCCAGGAGCGGGTGAGGGCGCCCAGGCCGATGAGGTCGAGCGTCTCGTTGAGCACACCGTTCGCGGAGTAGATCCAGCGCCAGGCGATGGCGATGACCACCGCCGCGATGACCTGGGGCAGGAACAGCAGCACGCGGTAGGTGCCCAGACCGCGGATGCGCACCCGTGACAGGAGGGCCGCCAGGAGCAGCCCGATGCACATCGGCAGGATGGCGTAGAACAGGATGAGGATGATCGCCCGGACGAAGGCCATGTACAGGTCGTCGTCGCGGAGCACATCCGCGTAGTTGTCGAGTCCGACGGGCACCTGCTCGCCGATGCCCCGCCAGCGGGTGAACGAGATGAGGACCGTCTGGATGAACGGCCAGATGCCGAAGACCGCGAAGAACGCGAGCGCCGGCAGGACGTAGAGCAGGCCGACGAGCCTCGGCTCGCCGGGCGCCGTGCCCGGGCGAGCCGAGGGGATCAGCCGACGCCTAGCGGGAGGACTGGAACGCGGCCCAGTCATCCTGGACGGTGGTCACGAAGTCCTCCGGCGTGGTGCGGCCGCCGATGAGCTCCTGGAGAGAGCTCGTGAGCGTGCCGAACATCGTGTCCGTGGCCCAGTCCTGGTAGTAGATGAGCCCGTCGTCGGCCGCGATGCGGTCCCACGCGACCTTGAGCTGTGCCGTCACGGCGTCGCTCGGCTCACCCACGGAACCGGCCGAGGCCGGGATGCGCCCGTTGTCCAGGTAGGTCTGGCCCTTGTCCGGATCCATCACGAAGTCGATGACCGCCGCCGCGAGGTCGGGATGCGCCGACTTGCTGGAGATGTGGAGCGGCAGCGACAGGGACGCCACGGCGACCACCGATCCGGAGTCACCGGGCGGCGGCGCGATGAAGGCGACCTTGTCCTCGCCCATCCGGTCCCGCAGGTCCGCCGCGAGCCAGTGGCCGCCGAGCAGGAACACGCCGTCCCCGTTCGCGAACTCCTGCCACGACTGGTCGTAGCCGAGACCGTTGGCCGCCGGTCCGTCCACCCAGCCCTGGTCGACCCATGCCTGGAACGCCTGGGCGGCCTGGAGGTTGGCTGCCGAGGCGAAGTCGGCGCCCTCCACGCCGAACACCCACGCGCGCATGTCCGCCGCCGGCACGAACGCGCCCTGGGCGATGCCGAACGTGTGGGTGGCCGGCCATCCCTCGAGGTTGCCCAGCTTGACGGGCAGCTCGCCCGCTGCCTTGGCCGCCGCGAACGCCGCCTCCAGCTCCGCGAAGGTGGTCGGCGCCTCGAGACCCAGCGCTGCCAGCTTGTCGACGTTGTAGAACACACCCACGAAGTCGGCCGACTCGGCGATGCCCCAGATGGGCCCGCTGCCGAACGTCCGCCCGTCCTCGGTGAACTGGAACTGGGCCCGCGTGCCCGGGGCGTACCAGTCGTTCCAGCCGTACGCCTCGTAGTACGCGTCCAGCGGCAGGATCAGTCCCGCCTCCACGAGTGGTCCGTCGACCGTGTAGCCCTGGTTGCCGAAGATGATGTCCGGGGCGTTCGGGGAGTCCGCGATCTGGAGCACGGTGCTCATGAAGTCATCGAACGACTTGAACTGCAGATCGAACGTGACGTTGGGGTACTGCGCGGTGAACTGCGCCGTGAGGGCCTCCAGCGTCCCCCTGGACGCGTTCTCGCCCTGGATGCTGATGGTGACGTCGCCCAGCGACTCCCAGCCATCGGTCTGGATGGCGTCCTGTGCGGCCGCCGGGACGGCACTCGCCGCCATCATCGTGCCGACCACCAGCGGCAGCAGCCGCCGGCGCGTCGAGGACGCACGTGTCCCGCTCATGTGACCTCCTGTGTCGTGGCGCCCGGGGACGTCCCGTGGCTCCTCCTCGAGACCGCCACGGTACCTGACTCCGCCAAGCCCGGGTGTGGCCGGCCGGCACCAGGGGTCGTGTCAGCCCTGCCTGCGTCGGTCGCCTCGTCCGCTCGGCCTGCGTCGGTTGCCGCCGCGGCGATCGGTCGGGTAGGGTCCGACGATGACCGAACCACCGGCCACGACCCCGGACCCGCATCCGGTCGACCAGCCCCACGTGCACGGCGCGAGCGTGGAGCTCCGGTCGGTCACCAAGCACTACGAGGCCGGTGAGCGTGGCCCGGGCGCCGTCAACGACCTGTCGATGCGGGTCCCCGCAGGTCGGATCTGCGTGCTCGTGGGGCCGTCCGGCTGCGGCAAGACGACCACCCTCAAGATGGTCAACCGGCTCATCGAGCCGACCTCGGGGCGGATCCTCGTGGATGACCGCGACATCGCGAGCCAGGATCCCATCGCCCTGCGCCGCGGCATCGGCTACGTCATCCAGCAGGTGGGCCTGTTCCCGCACCAGACGATCGGCCAGAACGTGGCCATCGTGCCCAGCCTCCTGGGCTGGGAGACGGCACGCCGGGTGGCGCGCGTGGACGAGCTGCTGGAGCTCGTGGGGCTCGATCCGGCGCGCTATCGCGACCGCTATCCGAGCCAGCTCTCGGGTGGTGAGCGCCAGCGAGTGGGTGTCGCCCGCGCGCTCGCCGCCGATCCGCCCCTGATGCTCATGGACGAGCCCTTCGGCGCGGTGGATCCCATCGTCCGGGAGCGGCTCCAGGAAGAGCTGCTGCGGCTCCAGGCACGCATGACCCGGACCATCCTGTTCGTGACCCATGACATCGACGAGGCGCTCCGGCTGGGCGACCTGGTGGCCGTGTTCCAGGCGGGTGGCGTGCTGGCACAGCTCGATACACCCCAAGCCATCCTCGCGGCGCCGGCATCCGAGTTCGTGGCTCGGTTCGTGGGCGCGGACCGGGGACTCAAACGATTGTCTCTCACGCGGGTCCGGGATCTCGAGCCGTCCCCGGTGCCGACGGCCACGGTCGGCGAGCCCGCGGCGGCCGGGCACGCCCGACTGGCGGTGGCGACACCCGGCATCCCCGCTGGCTGGCTGCTCCTCGTGGACGCCGCCCAGCGACCCCTGGGCTGGGTCCCCAGCGCGCGTATCCCCACCGAGGGCGTGCTCGGCGCGACCCTCGCGGAACCGACCGGGGCGATCCTGACGCCCTGGATGTCGCTCCGGGACGCGCTCTCCGTGATGCTCGACGCGGAGGTCGTGACTGGGGTCGTCGTGGACGCCGAGGGCCTGGTCCAGGGTGCGCTGACCATCGACCGGCTGGCTGACACGCTGCGCGCATGACCGACCGTCCGGTCATCGACTGGCGCTGGATCGGCAGCCACCTCGACGACCTGTGGGACCTGACGGTCGAGCACATCGTGCTCACGGTCATCGCGGTGGGTGTCGGCTTCGTGCTCTCGTTCGGGCTCGCGCTGGTGATCCTCCGCTGGCGACCGGCATATGGCCCCATCACGGCCATCGCCGGGATCATGTACACCATCCCCAGCCTCGCCCTGTTCGCGTTGCTCGTGCCCATCACGGGCCTCAGCACCCTCACCGCCGAGATCGCGCTCGTCAGCTACACGCTGCTCATCCTCGTGCGCACCATCGTCATCGGCGTGGACGGCGTGCCCGTCGACGCGCGGGAGGCCGCCGATGGTATGGGTTTCACGAGCCGCGGTCGTCTCCTTCGGGTGGAGCTGCCGTTGGCGCTGCCGGTCATCGTGGCCGGGCTGCGCATCGCGACCGTGACCACCATCGGCCTCGTGACCGTGAGCGCGCTCATCGGTCAGGGCGGGCTCGGTCGGCTCATCAACGATGGCCTCCAGCGTGGCTTCCCGACGATGACCATCACCGGTGCCGTGATGTCGGTGCTGCTGGCCATCGTGGCGGATGTGCTGTTCGTGCTCACCCTGCGGCGTCTCACGCCGTGGCAGCACGTCCGCAGGTCCGACCCATGATCGAGGGCATCCTCACGGACCTGGCGGCCGTGATGACGTGGTTCGGTGACCCGGTCAACTGGACGGGCCGTGACGGCATCCCCAACCGGCTGACCGAGCACATCGTGATGTGTCTCCTGTCGATGGTCGGGGCGCTCGTGGTCGCGGTGCCCATCGGGCTGTACATCGGCCACACCGGCCGGTTCGCGACGGTGACCGTCAACATCGTCAACATCGGCCGCGCCGTGCCCTCGTATGCGCTCATGGCCGTGCTGTATCCGCTGTCCATCGCGTTCGTGGTCATGGGCCCGGGTGCGGATATCGCGTTCCTGGCCACGTTCCTGGCCATGGTGCTGCTCGCCATCCCGCCCATCGTCACCAACACCTGGGCGGGCATCCGCGGCGTGGACGACGACCTGCGAGAGGCGGCCCGGGGCATGGGCATGCGCGGCCACGAGGTGCTGCGGGGCCTGGAGATCCCCCTGGCGCTGCCGGTGCTCCTCGTGGGCGTGCGCATCGCGACCGTCCAGGTGATCGCGACCGCCACCCTCGGTGCCGTGTTCGGGGGCGGCGGCCTCGGTCGCTACATCGTCCAGGGGTTCGCGCGTCAGGACGATGCGCGCCTGTGGGCGGGGGCGATCATGGTCGCGGCGCTGGCGATCCTCGCCGAGGTCGGGTTCGGCTGGTGGATCCGACGCGTCGATCGTCACGCGATCGTCACGCGCCGCTGACCCACGATGCCCCATACCTGACGGGGATCGGCATGAGCGGATGCTAGGGTTGCTGGGTCCTGAGCGCCGCAGACCGTGGCGATGGACGACATGGGAGGACGACCCGATGCGGATGCACCGCACGCTGGTCCTTGGGGCATCGCTGACGCTGCTGGTCGGGAGCGTCGCGGTGGGAGAGGCCAGCTCCCCGGATATCCGGACCGCACAGGCGAGCACCGCGCCCGCCTCGAGCACGCCCGGCGCCCTGCCCTCGGGGCCGGTGGGCGACGGGATCATCAGGATCGGCTCGGCCGGCTTCTACGAGGCCGTCCTGGTCGCCGAGATGTACGCGCAGGCCATCGAGGGCGCCGGACTGAGCGTCGAGCGCAAGCTGGGCATCGGGCCGCGCGAGGTCACGTGGGCGGCCATGGGGTCGGGCTCGGACATCAACCTGATGCCCGAGTACATCGGCAGCCTGCTCGAGACCATCAACGGCAACGCCGGTGAGGCGAGCGGCGACGCGGACGCCACGCGAGAGGCCCTCGCGGCCCGTCTGGCGGCGGTGGACATGAGCGTCTTCGTGCAGACGCCCGCGGTGGACACCAACGCGTTCGTGGTCACCGCGCAGACCGCGCAGGAGCGCGGGCTGACGACGATCAGCGACCTCGCGCCGATCGCGGGTGAGCTGAAGTGGGCGCTGCCGCCCGAATGCGCCACGAACCCCCTGTGCGGCGGCGCGCTGCTCAAGTACGGCATCGACGTGACCACGCTCGATGTGACGGAGATCGGGGCCTGCGGCGGCCCGATGGCCACGGCCATCGTCACCGGCGCGGTCCACGTCGGTGAGCTGTGCTCCACGCAGCCGGACATCGCCCAGAACGGGCTCGTGGTGCTGGTCGATGACCTGGCCACCCAGCCCGCCGACGCGCTCGCACCGGTGGTCCGCAACGACCTCCTGCGGGCGCTCGAGGCACAGGGCGTGGACCTCGCGGCGATCCTCGACCCGGTGTCGGCCTCCATCACCACGGAGGAGCTGACCGCCCTCAACGTGCGGGTGGGTGTCGACCAGGAGGACGTCGACGTCGTCGCCCGTGAGTACCTCGTGAGCAAGGGGCTGCTGCCCGCGGCACCCTGACCCCGAGCCCCACGCAACGCACCGCTCGACGACCGCCGGGATCCACCGGCGGTCGTCGTCCGTCCCGCTCCGCCACGGACCCGACCGCACCGCCCGACTGCGCCCCCGCGATGCACCGGCTATCGTTCGGACCTGCACGGATCCAGCCACGGGGGCGGACGGTGCCGTGACGGAGGTCGAGCGTCCCATGCGATCGGTGCGGCTGCACGCCCTGTGCCTGACCATGGTCCTGCTCGTGGGCAGCGTCGGCAGCGGCGCGAGCGCCGCGATCGTCGAGGCGGATCGCCCGCCATCGGTCGTCATCGTGGACCAGGAGGCGGGTGCCTCGCTCGAACCGGTCGACTGCCCGGTCGTCGTCGATGCCCCGGACATGGGGACCCCCGAGTGCGGCATCGTGCCGGTCCCGCAGCGTCACGCGGATCCGGCGGCGGGCATCGCGACCGTGGCCGTGGTGCGTATCCCCTCGACCTCCGCCGACCGGCGGCCGGAGCCCGTGATCGTGCTGCGGGGCGGCGATGATGGCTCCGCGCTCGACCTGGCATCCCGTGCCGGTGAGCTGGGCGCGACCTTCCCGGGCCAGGACCTGGTGCTGCTCGACCAGCGGGGTGGACGCTACTCGACCCCCTTCCTCCAGTGCGGCGAGGATGACTCGGCGCGTCTTGCGGAGGTGACCGGCGAGGTCCGTGGCGGTGCGGCGCTCGACGCGCATCTCGGCGGCTTCGGCGCGTGCGCCGCGCGACTCCGGAGCGCCGGCTACGAGCTCGCGGCATTCGACGCGACCGAGAGCGCGCTCGACCTGGGCGAGGTGCTGACCGCCCTGGGCGTCGGGTCGGCGGACCTCGTGGCGATGGGTGATGGGACCCGCATCGCCCAGGAGGCGCTGCGTGCCGGTCTGCCCCTGCGCAGTGTGACCCTGGACAGTGTCCAGCCGGTGAGCATCGATACCACCGCCGGGCGCGCCGCGGCCGCCTGGCAGGCGATCGGGTCGATGTCCACGGCATGCGCCGAGGACGCGGGCTGCTCGGATCTCGTGGCCGATCTGGCGACGAGCATCCTGGACACGGCGACCTCGCTCGACGCGGCACCCGCGGGCGTGTCCGTGTCCGGTGGTGACGGTCCGGTCGAGGCGGTCGTGGACGGGAACGCGTTCGTGCAGGCGCTCATCGCCCGCTTCTCGAGCCACCCCGATGCCGTCACCGAGATCCCCGCCCTGGTCGCTGCGGCAGCGGCCGGGGACCTGACCACGCTCGCGGGTGACCTGGTCGCCGCGGCGCGTGACACGTCCCGGTCCGACCTGCTCGGCTGGACGATGCGCTGCGCCGCGTCCCCGGTGGGCGCTTCCGATGACGCGCTCGCGAGCGTGCCCGCGCAGCTCCACGTGCTGTCCGGTCGGGTGGACGGTCGCGATGGCGTCGCGGAGGTGTGTGCCGCGATCGGGGTCGGGGACGCGGGCGGCACGACCCATGATCCGGTCACGAGCGATGTGCCCACGCTGGTCCTCACCGGCGAGCTGGACCCCGAGACACCGCTCGCGTGGTCCGACCGGGTGCGTGAGCGCCTCTCGACCTCATACGGCCTCGAGTTCCCGGCCGTCGGCCACGGGCCCCTGGTGGCCACGCCGTGCGCCCGCACCACGAGCAGCCAGTTCGTCGCGGATCCGGCCGTGGAGCCGGATGCCTCGTGCATCGCGGAGATGGCGGAGTTCACCATCGGCGCCCCGGCGCCGACCGATGAGCCGGATCCGAGCGACGCGCCATCGGCCAGCCCCGAGCCGACCGCGACCCCCAGGCCGACCAGGGTCCCCAAGGCCCGACGGGTGCAGCTGGGTGTGACCAAGATCGCGGATGGGTTCGAGAACGTCAACGGCATCATCAACGCCGGGGACGATCGATTGTTCATCGCGGAGCAGGAGGGCTACGTGCTCCTGCTCAAGCCCAACCGTGACGGCACGTTCCGTCGGGCGGGCACCTTCCTGGATATGCGCAGCCGTGTCATCTGCTGCGGCGAGAAGGGCTTCCTGGGGCTCGCCTTCCCGCCCGACTACGCGCGGACCGGGCGGTTCTATGTGACCTTCGCGGGTACCGGGCACACCTGGAACCTGGAGGAACGGAGGGTCTCCGCGGATGACCCGGACAAGGCGGATCCGGACTGGAAGCGCTCCATCATCCGGGTCTACAAGCCACGCGACTACCACTGGGCCGGTGACATGCACTTCGGGCCGGACGGCTACCTGTACGTCACTGTCGGTGATGGTGGCTTCGGCGGCTCCGCGGGTGATCCGGGCGATCCGGAGAACCGGGCGCAGGACCTGAGCCTCATCTTCGGCAAGCTGCTGCGGATCGACCCACGTCGTGATCGCGAGCAGGGCACCAAGTACACCGTGCCCGCCTCGAACCCGTTCGTGGGCCAGCGCGGCGCGGAGCCGGCCATCTGGGCGTATGGCCTCCGGAACCCCTGGCGCTTCTCGTTCGACCGGGTCACCGGTGACCTCTGGATCGGCGACGTGGGCATGTGGACCTGGGAGGAGATCAATCGAGCCACCGCGCCACGTGCCGGCAAGGGTCTCAACTTCGGCTGGCGACGCATGGAAGGTCCCGCCTGCTACAACCCGAAGCGGAACTGTGACAACGGCAAGCTGACGAAGCCCTTCGCGTCATACCGCCATCAGAACGGCAACTGTGCGGTGACCGGGGGCTACGTGTATCGCGGCACGCGCTACCCGGCGCTCCGCAGCTGGTACGTGTTCGGCGACTACTGCTCGGGCCGCATCTTCCTGCTCGATTCGGCTGGCAAGCGCGGCCAGAGGCCCCGGGTCGCCCTGGACACGGACATGCAGATCAGCGCCTTCGGCGAGGGAGCCGACGGCGAGCTGTACGTCGCGGACTACGGCCGCGGCAACACCGTCTATCGCATCACCGGCAAGCGTCGCTGACCGCCTGCCCCGGAGGGATCCATGCCCACGCCCGACGACGCCCTCGACGGCGCCGCCCGCGACTTCCTCGCCACGCCCGGCCGATTCGCGACGCTGTCCACCCTCGATGCCGACGGCAGCCCCTTCGCGGCCGTCATCTGGTACGACGTGCTGGACGACGGACGGCTGCTCATCAACTCGATGACCGGTCGGCGCTGGCCCGCGAACCTGCTGCGGGATCAGCGCTGCGCGCTCACCGTCGAGGCGGGTTATCGGTACGTCTCGGTCCGGGGCGTCGCGGAGCCCACGAACGAGGGTGGCGAGGCGGCGCAGCAGGACATCGAGCGCCTGGCCCGCCGGTATGTCGCCGAGGATGAGATCCCCGACTGGGTCGCGCGCTTCCGGCAGCAGGACCGGATCTCCTTCGTGATCGTGCCCCGGTCCGTCACCGTCCATCACTAGATGTGGTCCACGACCAGATCCCGATGACCGGCATCGCTCGGCGTGTGGTCGTCCTCGCCGGCGGCACCGGGGGCGCGAAGCTCGCCCACGGCCTCCAGCTGGCCGCCGCGGCCCGGCGCGCGGATGGCCAGGCGCCGCTCGACCTGGCGGTCATCGGCAACACCGGGGACGACCTGGTGCTCCACGGGCTGGCCATCTCACCCGACCTCGACACGCTCCTGTACACGCTCTCGGGGCTCGCCAACGAGACGACGGGCTGGGGGGTCCGCGACGACACCTGGAACGCGGCCGCGATGCTGGAGCGGCTGGGTGCCGCGACGTGGTTCCGGCTGGGTGACCGGGACCTCGCCACGAACCTCGTGCGCACCGAGCGGCTCGCGGCCGGTGAGCGGCTCACGGACGTCACGGCATGGCTCGCGGCGGCGCTCGGCGTGCCGACGCAGCTGCTGCCCATGACGGACGACCCGGTGCGCACCGAGCTCGCCACGGACGAGGGCTGGCTCGACTTCCAGGAGTACTTCGTGCACCGCCATCACGGGGTGCCCGTGTCCGCGATCCGGTTCCAGGGCATGGACGACGCACGCGCGACCCCGGAGGTGCTGGCGGCCATCGACGGCGCGGACCTCGTGGTGCTCGCGCCCTCCAACCCCTTCCTGAGCATCGGCGCCATCCTTGCCGTGCCGGGCATCGAGGCAGCGATCCGGACCGCGCACGAGCGGGGCACGCCCGTCGTGGCCGTGAGCCCCATCGTGGGTGGTGCAGCCGTCCGCGGACCTGCCGCGGACCTGTTCCGGTCGCTGGGTGGTGAGTCCTCCGCCGCGGGTGTCGCGCGGCACTACGCGACCCGCCACCCGGGCCTGCTCGATGCGCTCGTCGTGGACGAGGCGGACGCTGATCAGGCGGGTGCGATCACCGCCGCCGGCGTGGAGGCCGTCGTGGCCCCCACGGTCATGCGCGACCACGCCGACCGACAGGCGCTCGCGACGCTGATCCTCGATCGCTGGCTCCCGGCGTCCGACGGACCCGACCCGGCCGCCCGCCGTCCGGACGACGCCACGTCCTCCACCCGGCCCGCCTCTACCATGCACCGGTGACCGCCGCGCCCACACCGCCCGCCAGTCGCGGACCGGGCCATTCCCTGCGCACCTCGCTGGAGCCGCTCCACGCGGTCGTGCCGCTCCGGGGTATCGCGGGTGGCAAGGCTCGCCTGGGGGGCGCGCTCGACGCGGAGGAGCGCGAGGAGCTCATCCTGGGCATGCTCGACCGGACGCTCGAGGCGCTCGCGAGCTGGCCGGCCTGTGCCTGGGTCCACGTCGTGACCCCTGACCCCGTCGTGGCGCGGGTCGTGGCGGGTCCCACGGTGTCCGCCATCCCCCAGCTGACGGGTGGTCTCAACGAGGGCATCGTGGCGGGTGTCAGCGTGGCCCTCGAGGCAGGCGCCCGGTCGGTCCTGGTGCTGCCCGCGGACCTGCCGCTGCTCACGACCGCGGCGCTCGACCGGTTCCACGAGGCCGCCGATGCGGCGCTCGCCGCCGGTGGTGGACGACCCCTCGTGGCCATCGCGCCATCGGACGCCCGGAACGGCACCAACGGACTCGTGCTGTTCCCGGGGGACGTCATCGCGCCCGCGTTCGGCGACCAGAGCTTCGAGGCACACGTGCGGGCCGCCGCGGCCGTGGACGCGACGCTCCAGGTGGTCACCGACCCGGGCCTCGGCTTCGACCTGGATACGCCGGAGGATCTCGAGATGCTGCCCCAGGGCCTGCTCCACGACCTCATCCATGCGGGACAGCGAGCGCTCGATGGCGTCCCCCACGACGGACGCGGGGCTGCCTGATGACGGACCGACCGATGGACCCGACCGACGACGGGCTGTCGGCCATCCCGCTCCCGCCACTCCCCGAGGTGCGACCGGGCGATGACCTGGGGGGCATGGTCGTGGATGCCTGGCAGCGCCTGATCGCCCAGCGACCCATGCTCGCGCCCCGTCCCGATGACGTGCTCGTGGTCACCCAGAAGGTGGTCTCCAAGGCGGAGGGTCGCATCGTCGACCTCTCGACGGTCGAGCCGCGGCCACAGGCCGTGGAGTTCGCCACCCGCTGGCAGCGCGATCCACGCCAGGTGGAGGTGGTGCTGCGCGAGGCGGTCGAGGTGGTGCGCATGGAGCGGGGGGTGCTCATCGTGCGCACCCGGCACGGCTTCGTGTGTGCCAACGCGGGCGTGGATGCCTCCAACGTGGGCCGCCCGGACGAGGTCACGCTGCTGCCGGACGACCCGGATGGCTCGGCGCGTGCCATCCGGGAGCGGCTCGGCCGGGAGCTCGGCGTGGCGCCCTGCGTGATCGTCAGCGATTCGTTCGGGCGACCGTGGCGCTGGGGGATCGTGGACGTGGCCCTGGGGGTCGCCGGCTTCGCGCCACTCGACGACCAGCGGGGTCGTCCGGATGCCGCTGGGCGCGTGATGCAGGCGACGGTGGTCGCGGTCGCGGACCAGATCGCGTCCGCCGCGGAGCTCGCTTCGGGCAAGACCAGCGGTCGGCCGCTGGTCCTGGTGCGTGGCGCGACGCTGCCACCCGGTGACGGCTCGGTGGTCCGGGACGTGGTCATGGATGCCGCGTCCGACATGTTCCGCTGAGCCACCCCCGGGACTTCTCGCGATCCTCGCGTCGGCTCGGTACCATCCCGCGCCATGAAGGTCGGTCTCCAGATCAGCTCGTTCTCGTGGCCGGGTGGTGATGCGGCCATCGGCCCCACCCTCGCGCGCATCGTCCAGCAGGCGGATGAGGTCGGCTTCGACTCCATCTGGGTGATGGACCACTTCTTCCAGATCCGGAGCGTCGGTGCGCCCGACGAGCCGATGCTGGAGGGCTTCACCACGCTCGGCTACCTGGCCGCGCTGACACGCCGGGCACGCCTGGGCCTGATGGTCGGGGGGATCCACTATCGACATCCGGGTGTCTGGTTGAAGGCCGTCACCACGCTCGATGTGCTCAGCGGTGGGCGGGCCTGGATGGGCATCGGCGCCGCCTGGAACGAGGAGGAGTCCCGCGGGCTGGGCATCCCCATGCCCCCGCTACCGGAGCGGTTCGAGCTGCTCGAGGACACGCTCCGGCTGGTGCGTGACGGCTGGACCGGGGAACACGGCACCGGCGAGCGGTTCGAGGGCCGCCACGTCCACGCGACGCGGGTGCTCAACAGCCCCCAGAGCCTGAGCCGGCCGCGACCGCCCATCCTCGTGGGGGGTGGCGGCGAGCTGCGCACGCTGCGTCTCGTGGCACGGTATGCGGACGCCTGCAACGTGTTCGGGACCCCGGAGCAGGTCGCCCACAAGTACGCGGTGCTGCGTGGTCATTGCCAGGCGGAGCGACGGGACTTCGGTTCCATCGAGCTCACGAACCTCACCTCGGTCTCGGTGACCGCGGACGGACGGACGGGATCGATGACGCCCGCCGGCATGGTCGACCGCCTGGGCGGCTGGGCGGACGCGGGCTCGATGCACACCATCGTGAGCGTCCGCAACGTGTGGGATCCGGCACGTCTCGAGATCATCGGGCGGGACGTGCTGCCCCAGGTGCGCGACCTCGGTCGGCCGAGCCCGCTCGATCGCGCCTGAGGGACGGTCGTCGTCCGTCCCAGCCCACCCGTCGTCAGACCCGCTCTCAATACTCCCTGGGAGTATCGAGCCTGCTACCATCAAGGGTATGCCCGACTCCCCGCTGTCGTTCCCGCCCATCGCCATGATCGACCTCGGCCCCGCCGAGGCAGCACAGCCGCTGGCTGCTCGTCCGGACGCCATCGAGTCGGAGGGCGGCCACACCCAGGTGGCCATCATCGGCAGTGGTCCCGCGGGTCTGACGGCCGCCATCTACGCCGCTCGCGCCGACCTCGCGCCCATCGTCCTGGGAGGTGCCGCGCCGGGTGGACAGCTGATGCTCACGAGCGACGTGGAGAACTTCCCGGGCTTCCCTGAGGGCATCCAGGGGCCGGAGCTGATGGCGCGCTTCCGGGAGCAGGCGGAGCGGTTCGGGACGCGCATCGTGGATCAGGACGTGGACCGGGTGGATCTCGCCACGCGGCCCTTCCAGCTGTGGGCGCGGGGTACCCGCTACACGGCGGATGCGCTCATCGTGGCCACCGGCGCGAGTGCCCTGTGGCTGGGTCTCGACAGCGAGACGCGGCTTCGTGGCCGCGGGGTCTCGGCCTGCGCGACCTGTGACGGGGCGTTCTTCCGGGGCAAGCGTGTCGCGGTCATCGGTGGCGGTGACACGGCGCTCGAGGAAGCGACCTTCCTCACCCGGTTCTCGCCGGACGTGCTGCTCATCCACCGGCGGGACCAGTTCCGGGGATCGCGCATCATGCAGCAGCGTGCCATCGACCATCCGGGCATCGATATCCGCTGGAACACCGAGGTGGCGGAGGTCCTCGGGGACGGCGTGGTGGAGGCGCTGCGACTCCGGGACACCCAGTCGGGTCGCGAGTGGGAGGAGCCCATCGGGGGCGTGTTCGTGGCCATCGGATACCGACCCAACGCGGAGGTGTTCCGGGACTGGCTGCCCGCGGATGCGGCCGGCTATCTGGAGGTGGAAGGGGAGACCGGCTCGGTCATCCCGGGCGTGTTCATCGCGGGTGACGTGCACGACCACCACTATCGACAGGCGATCACCGCTGCGGCCGACGGCTGCAAGGCAGCCATGGACGCGGAGCGCTGGCTCGACGAGCAGGCTGCAGCGCCACGGGTGGCGGTGCCCTCCATCGCAGCAGCCGGCTGACACGCCCGTCGCGGGTCTCGCGACCGCCGCTCGCCTGCGCCGCTGCCTCACCCCCGGTATCGTTGGGCCCCATCCCGGACGGTCCCGCGCCGCGCGCGCATGCGAGCCGGGACGTGACGCCGACATCCGAGCGTGACCCGACCGCGTGCCAGCGTGTCGGGCCGCATGCCGCATCCAGGGAGGCAGCCCCCTCGTGACCGACCTTCGTCCCGGGTCGTGCCGTCCATGGACGGCGGCCCAACCATCGGACCGCGACGCATGACCGCCGCGACACCCGCGGCCACGGCCGGGAGCAGCTTCCTGATCCGGGAGGGCCGGACGCTCCGCCTGCGACCCCTGGCCGGCAACGGGATGCGGTTGTGGCTGACCAGCCTCACCATCCTGTTCGTCGAGCTGATGCTCATCCGCTGGGTGCCCGCGGAGATCCGCTACGTCGGCTTCTTCAGCAACTTCCTGCTGATGGCCAGCTTCCTGGGTATCGGCCTGGGCATCCTGCTGGGTCGCCGGGGTGCCCGCTGGTCGCTCGTGGTGTTCCCGATGCTGCTGCTCGCGGTGTCCGTGCTCATCACCGTCAACCAGCTGGACGTGTCTGTCCAGGGGGGCTCCGGCGAGATCTGGTTCGGTCTCACCGACGCATCACGCGGCGCAGCGGACACGGACTACACGATCCTGATCCTCGCGGTCGCGCTCGTGACCGCGGTCATGGCCGCACTCGCGATGCCGCTGGCGCCGCTCCTGCGGTCGATGCCGCCGTTGCGGGCCTATGCCATCGACATCATCGGTTCGATGTGCGGCATCGTGCTGTTCGGCGCGATGTCCTGGCTGAGCACGCCGCCACTCGTCTGGTTCTCGGTCGCCGCGGTGCTCGTGGTGCTGCTCGTGCTGGGCACACGCATCGACTGGTGGGGCGTGGGCAGCATCGTGCTCATGCTCGCGGCCATCGTGCCCGTGTCGCTCGCCAACCAGGGGGACGTGTGGTCGCCCTACTACCGCATCACGATGGTCGACCATGACGATGGCAGCCGGACCATCAACGTCAACGGCATCCCTCACCAGGAGCTCCACTGCGTGGAGTGTCCCAAGGAGCCGTTCTACCACCAGGTCTACCAGTGGTTCCCGGGGCGCACGTATGACAACGTGCTCATCGTGGGGGCCGGCAGCGGCTCGGATGTCGCGCTGGTGCTCGCCAACAACCCGGACATCCAGCGCATCGACGCGGTCGAGATCGACCCGCGCATCATGCAGATCGGCATCGATGGCCATCCGAACAAGCCGTATGAAGACCCGCGGGTCCATCGCCATATCAACGATGGTCGGGCGTTCCTCCAGGGCACGGACCAGCAGTACGACCTGATCATCTTCGCGCTGCCGGATTCGCTGACCCTCGTCAGCCAGGCGGCGAACGTCCGGCTGGAGTCCTTCCTGTTCACGGAGGAGGCGTTCCAGTCCGTCGCGAAGCACCTCACCGATGACGGCGTGTTCGTGCTCTACAACTACTTCCGCGACCCGTGGCTGGTGGCCAAGATCGCCACGATGCTCCAGGACACGTTCGGGGGCGACGCGGAGGCACCGCCGCTGCTCCGGACGTACGAGGCGGTCATGGCGACCATCGCGCATGGCCCGCTCGTGCAGCAGCTGGCCGGCGGACCGCCTCCCGGTGACCACACCGAGGCCATCCCGATCGTCGGTGAGCCGGATCCACAGGTGGCCACCGACGACTGGCCATTCCTGTACCTGCGCAACGGGTTCGTCGCGGACTACTACATCGTGGCCCTGGCCATCATCCTGCTCGGGGCGTTCCTCGCGGTCGGTGTGGGTGCCCGGGTCACGGGCACCAGCTTCCGGCGATTCAGCCCGCACTTCTTCGTGCTGGGCATCGCGTTCCTGCTGCTCGAGACCCGCAGCCTCGTGAGCTTCAGCCTGCTCTTCGGCACCACCTGGCTGGTCAACGCGCTCGCCTTCTTCGGTGTGCTCGGCAGCGTGCTCGTGGCCATCTTCATCAACTGGCGTTTCCCCATCAAGCGGCCCAGCCTGCTGTACGCGATGCTCTTCGCGTGCATCGCCGTGGCGTGGCTGATGCCACCGGAGAACCTGCTCATCGACCCGCCGTGGCTGCGCTACGCACTCGGCGTCATCCTTGCGTTCGCGCCCGTGTTCTTCGCCAACCTGGTGTTCAGCCACTCGTTCCGGGACACGCGCACGGCGGACATGGCGTTCGCCTCCAACCTGCTCGGCTCCATGGTCGGTGGTGCGCTGGAGTACCTCGCGCTCGTCACGGGCTATCAGGCGCTGCTGTTCGTCGTGGCAGGGCTGTACGGGCTTGCCTGGCTGTTCGCGTCACGCTTCCGGGTCATGGCCGACCGGGACCTCGACTCGGATGACACGCCGGACGACGTCATCGGGGAGGTCCAGGCGGCGCCCGCCTGACCGTGATCCACTGATGGCACGCCACCCCTGATGCGCGGCAGCGGCCTCCGGATCCAGGGCATCTCGGGGAGCTCGGTCCGCCGGATGGGCATGGGTCCGGGCCGCGATGAGCTGCCGCCCATGAGCGGCCGCAAGCAGCGTCGGACGCTGCGTCGGATCGCGGGCTTCTTCCGGCCCTATCGGCGCGAGGTGATCGTGGTCATGGCCACGATCGTGCTGACGTCGCTCCTCGGGGTCATCAACCCGTATCTCCTGAAGCTGCTCCTGGACGAGGCCATCCCGGACCGGGACTTCACGCAGCTCAACCTGCTGGTGGGCCTGATGATCGCCATCCCCATCGTGAGCGGGCTCATCAGCGTCGCCCAGACGTACCTCAACAACACCGTGGGCCAGCGCGTCATGCAGGACCTGCGCAACGCGCTCTATGCGCATCTCCAGCGGATGCCGCTGCGGTTCTTCACGGAGACCCGGACCGGCGAGATCCAGAGTCGTCTCGCGAACGACGTGGGGGGCGTCCAGGGCGTGGTCACCGACACCGCGAGCTCGGTGTTCAGCAACACCATCGTGACCATCACGACGCTCGTGGCCATGGCGTGGCTGAGCTGGCAGCTGACGGTGCTGTCCCTGGCGGTGCTGCCGTTCTTCCTGTGGCTGACCTATCGCGTGGGCCGGGTGCGCCGGGAGATCTCCACGCAGACCCAGCAGCGACTCGCGGATGTCACCGCCATCACCGAGGAGACGCTCAGCGTCAGCGGCGTGCTGCTGTCCAAGACCTTCGGTCAGCAGGAGGCGACGCTCTCGCGGTATCGCGCCGCGAACGCCAGCCTCGCCGCCCTGTCCATCCGCCAGAGCATGATCGGCCGCTGGTTCTTCATGATCGTGGGCACGATCTTCAGCATCCTGCCCGCGTTCGTGTACTGGCTGGCGGGCTGGATGGCCGTCCAGGGCGACCCGGCAGCGCCAACGGCGGGTGACATCGTGGCCTTCACGACGCTCCAGGCGCGGCTGTTCTTCCCCCTCGGACAGCTGCTCAACGTCCAGGTGGAGCTCCATGGGGCGCTCGCCCTGTTCGACCGCATCTTCGAGTACCTGGACCTCGAGCCGGGCATCGTGGATGCACCCGATGCGGTGACCCTGGACCCGGCCACCGTGCGGGGCGAGGTGCGCTTCCGGGACGTCTCGTTCCGGTATCCGGTGGAGCCCCAGCCGGCAGCCGACCTCGCGGGTACGGGTGGCCATGATGGTGGTCCGGACGATGGATCCGTGGGCGCCGATGGGCCGCCCCCGATCCGTCGACCCTTCGCCCTCGAGCACATCGACCTCGCCGTGGCGCCGGGCGAGCTGGTCGCCCTCGTGGGTCACTCCGGATCGGGCAAGACCACGACGACCTATCTCGTGCCGCGTCTGTATGACGTGGACGAGGGCGCCGTGGAGATCGATGGCATCGACGTGCGTCGGATCGCGCAGGCGAGCCTGGGGGAGGTCATCGGCTTCGTGACCCAGGAGACGTACCTGTTCCACAGCACGGTCCGCGAGAACCTCGCGTTCGCGCGCCCGGGTGCCTCCGACGCGGAGCTGGAGGCCGCCGCGCGGATGGCGGCCATCCATGACCGGATCATGGAGCTGCCGAACGGCTACGACACGGTGGTGGGGGAGCGCGGCTATCGCCTGTCGGGCGGTGAGAAGCAGCGCATCGCGCTCGCCCGGGTGCTGCTCAAGGACCCGCGCATCCTCATCCTCGATGAGGCGACCAGCGCCCTCGATACCCACAGCGAGCGACTCATCCAGGAGGCCATCGAGCGGACCATGGCGGGGCGCACCACCCTGGCCATCGCCCATCGATTGTCCACCGTGCTGCGGGCCGACCGGATCCTGGTCTACGAGCGCGGCCGGATCGTGGAGCAGGGTACCCACGAGGAGCTGCTCGCCCGTGGCGGGACGTACGCCCGGCTGTACCGCGAGCAGTTCGAGTCCATCGGCCCGGCGGACGCGGACGATGCGGCAGCCACCATCACGCCCTCCTGAGGCGGGCGCTACACTCCGCGTCCCATGACGCCCTCGCAGGTGGAGACCGATCAGCCGACCGTCGGCTTCGTGTGCTGCGTGGAGCGCGGCAAGCTGGAGGGGCAGTCACTCCTCCTGGCGCGCTCGATCCGGCGGTTCGGCGGGAGCCTCGCGGATGCGCCCATCGTGGCGGTGGCACCGCGCGCGGGCCACGAGCCCTCGCCAGCGACGCTGGCCGCGTTCCGGGAGCTGGGCGTCACGACCGTGGTGGAGCATCTCAACCACGCGCATCCCGACTACGGCATGGCCAACAAGTGGGCGGCGGCCCGCTGGGCGGAGGAGCACCTGGAGACGGAGATCCTCGCGTTCCTCGACAGCGACACGATCGTCGTGTCGGACCCAGCGGCGTTCCGGCTGCCACCCGACATCGATGTCGCGGCGGCACCGGTCGATCGCAAGGACAAGGGCTCGACCGGTCCGGGTGACCGTCGCGAGGACTACTGGATCCGGATGTACGAGCTGACCGGGGTCACGCAGCGGCCGTTCATCACGACACCCGCGGACGGACAGCACATCCGGGCCTACTTCAACGGCGGCCTCGTGGTGACGCGTCGGGAGCTGCGCCTGTTCAGCGAGTGGTACCGCGACTTCCGGGCGCTCCTCGACGCCGACCATCTGCCACCCGAGGGGCGTGGCTACCTCGACCAGCTGTCACTGGCACCCATGGTGACGCGTCACTGGGACCGCGCCCGCGTCCTCGACTGGCGCTACGACTATCCGCTGCCCCATCGGCCGCGGCTCCAGGAGCCCGCCAGGAGCGCGGCACTGGAGGACCTGGCGCACGTCCACTATCACCGCTTCTTCGCGCACCCGGGCTTCCTGGACGAGGTCCGGCCAGCACTCCCGGCGCACTCGCCGGTGCGCGACTTCCTCGAGCCATGGCTGCCCCTGGAGCCCATCCAGAAGGGGCTCCCCCGGAGCTATCGGGAGGCGCGACGAGCCGAGCGGGAGGCACGTGCCGCCACCCGGCGGACAGGACCGCTCGCACGGGTGCGCCGCCGGGTCCGGCGGCTGCTGGGTCGCTGAGACGCCCCTGACCGCGGCGCGCGACGGGTGGTGACGTCAGGCGAGGGGCGGCGCCACGAGATGACGCTCCGACTCCCCGATGTAGCGCACATCCGGCCGGATGATCTTGTCCACGGCCGCCTGCTCCAGCACATGCGCCGTCCAGCCCGCGTGGCGTGCCAACGCGAACGTGGCCGGGAACAGGTCCGGTGGCAGGGCGACCCCCTGGAGCACGGCCGCGGTGTAGTACTCCACGTTGGTCTTGAGCGGCCGGTCCGGATAGCGCTCCGCGAGCTTGCGCAGCGCGATGTCCTCCACCACCACGGCGAGCCGCAGCCAGTCCGCCATGTTCGACTGGCCCTCGGCCACCTTGCGCAGCGCCGCCGCCCGCGGGTCGTACGCGCGGTACACGCGATGACCGAAGCCCATCAGCTTCTCCTTGCGGTCGAGGGCGGCATCGATCCATGCCTCCGCCCGCTCCGCGGAGCCGATCTCGTGGAGCTGGCTCACGACCTCCGTCGGGGCACCCCCGTGGAGCGGCCCCTTGAGCGCACCGATGGCCCCCGCGATGGCGCTCGCCATGTCCGAGCGCGTGGCGACGATGACGCGCGCCGTGAACGTGGAGGCGTTGAAGCCGTGCTCCGCACCGACCACGAAGTAGGCATCGAGGGCCCGCGCGGCGGAGGCATCCGGGGCGACCCCGTTCAGGAGGTACAGGAAGCCTTCCGCGGTGCCCAGGGTCGGGTCCGGCTCGAGCGGCTCCTTGCCGGCCCGCAGCCGGGCGAACGCGGCGAGCGCGGTGGGTGCCATGGCTGTGAGCTCGCGGGCCTGCTCGACGGTCGGTGGCCAGGCCGGGCGTGCCTCGGCGCCCCAGACCGACACCGCGGTCCGCAGCGCGTCCATGGGATGGGTCTCGGGCGGCAGCAGCCGCAGCGCCTGGAGGACGCGCGGGGTCAGCGGTCGGCACGGCAGGTGCGCGGCCGCCGGCCACTCGCCGGTCCACAGCAGCTCGGCCACCTGGGCATACGTGCCGGCGTCCACGAGCTCCCCGATGGGATAGCCCCGATAGAGCAGACGGCCTTCCTCGCCGTCCACGAGCGCGATGGTGGTCTCGCCGGCGAGGACGCCCGCCAGACCTGGTGAGTAGGGACGGGTGTCCGCCAGCTGATCCATGTCCGGAGTCTAGTCGGACCCCTGCCCCCTCGCAGGCTCCAGCGGTGGACGCGCTCCTCCCGCGATCGTCACATCGAGGGGACGTACCCGGGATCCAGGTAGCGTGCCGGGTCCTCCTCGAAGTCGAGCCGGCAGCCGCGACCGCAGAAGCCGTGTTCGGTGCCCTCGTGGACGAACGTCAGACCGCGCGTTCGCGCATCCTCGAGTCGCACCGTCATGCCGCACACGGGATCGATCACCTCACCCGGGCCGAGCGGGGTCGTGGCCATCGGCAAGGGGGTCGGCTGGGAGCTGTCCACGGCGGTGCCTCGTTGCTGGGTGATACTCCGGGGGAGTATATCAGGCGAGCCCGGATGGCTCCAGCACGGCACCCGCGGCGACCAGGGCGTCGAGGGCCCGCTGGCCGTCACCGGGTGACAGGTCGACGGCACGCACGAGATCCGTCCGGACGGTCACGGGATAGCCCAGCGTCCGTGCGTCGAGCGCTGTCGCGCTCACGCAGTAGTCCGTCGCGAGGCCGCACACCACGACCCGCTCGATGCCCCGCTCCTCGAGCAGCCCGGCGAGGGGTGTGGGCGTGGTCTGCCCGGTGCGCGGGTCACGCATCGTGAAGCCGCTGTAGCCGTCCTCGCCGTTCGTCCCCTTGCGCACGACGGGTCCGCGGACCTCGAGGCCGGGTGCCAGCGCCGCACCCCACGTGTCCTGGACGCAGTGGACCGGCCAGATGCCTCCGTCCTGGGCGAAGTGGGGCGTGTGGTCGGGATGCCAGTCCTGGGTATAGACCACGAAGGCGCCCGCGGCCAGCGCCTCGGTGACGAGGGCATCGATGGGTCGCACGACCTGCTCGCCACCGGGCACGTGGAGGCTGCCCGACGGGTCGGCGAAGTCGTTCTGGACGTCCACCACGATGAGCGCCGTCCGTGCATCGATGGCTGGCATGCATGCATGCTAAGCGGATGCGTCGGTGGCCGCCGGGGCATCGGCACGCGGACGGCGAGCCGGATGGTCGCCAGGAGCGTGCGTGACGACGGACCCGATCACCCGCGTCGAGCGGGACGCGAGCGTGTGGGGCATGTTCGGCGCGCTCACGCTCATCTGGGGCGCCTCGTTCCTGTTCATCCACATCGGCCTGGACGCGGGACTCCAGCCGGTCGCCCTGGTCACGTGGCGGATGACCTTCGCCACGCTGTTCCTGGTCACGGTCCTCCTGCTGACCCGCAGCCGCCTGCCGAACGCACCCGGTGCGCTCCGACGGATCGCGGTCCTGGGTGTCCTCAACGCGGCCCTGCCCAACCTGCTCATCACGTGGGGACAGCAGTGGATCCCGACGGCCCTGGCGAGCGTCCTGAACGGGCTCCAGCCCCTGTTCACCATCGTCATCGCGGCACTCGTGCTCCATGACGAGCCCATCACCCTCAACCGACTCACCGGGCTGGTGCTGGGGTTCGTGGGCGCCATCCTGCTCGTGTCGCCCAACCTCGGCGGAACGGGTCCGGATGTGACCGCGACCCAGGCGCTGCTGGGAGAGCTCGCGGTCATCGGTGCCGCCGCCTCCTATGCCGTGGCCGCGGTCTACGCTCGGCGGGTCGTCACCCGGGCACCCATCGTCATCGACCCGGTGCATGGCCCCCGCCGCCCCACGCCCGTGGAGATCGCGCTGCCCCAGATCGGGACGGCGGCGGTCATCATGCTCGTGCTCGCGGTGCTCGTCGAGCGCCCACCGGGTGGCATCGTGGGTCTCCCGCCCACCCTCGCCGCGTGGCTCGCCGTGGCATGGTTGGGGGCCCTTGGGTCGGGTCTCGCGTACATCCTCTACTTCGGCATCATGCGCGTCTGGGGTGCCACCCGGACCAGCCTCGTGACCTATGCGCTGCCGGTGGTGGGCATCACCCTGGGCGTCCTGCTGCTGGATGAGCAGCTCCACCCCGAGGAGATCGCGGGCACGACGCTCGTGCTGGCAGGTCTCGTGCTCGCCAACGCACGGGTGGGCCACCGTGTGCTGTTCGGCCGGACGCCACCGGCACCCTGATCCGAGCGGTCGATCAGGACGCCGTCCGGATGGCCGGGGGGCGCCACGACGTCCTGCTCCGCCATGGTCGATGCACCGAGCAGGGCGGCGAGCGCGAGGCCGAGACAGCCCGCAGCGATCGCCCGGCGCCGGCGCAGGGACGAGCCACCGCTGTGCGCGTCGCGGCGGCCACGATCCCGCAGCCCGAACGGCCCGTCGGCCCGGACGTCACCGAGTACGGCGCGCACCCACGAGACCTGGATACCCATCGCGGATCCCTCCCATGACGACTGACCCGGCCATGACTGAGACACGATATCATTATTTGCCCCACGTCGCCGGGGGCACGAGACGAATCGTGGCGGTGTAGCTCACGCGTCTGACGCACTGACAGCGTTCATCCGGTTATCCGTCGCGAGGTTGTTGACGATACTCGATCTCACTGATAGGATCCGTCGCCCGTGGTCCATGCAGCGACCACCCATGACCAGGGAGCAGGCACCGTGAGCTTCACGCACACCAACAGCAAGGGCACCGTCTATACCCTCCATCGCCGGGAGGTCCGGCTGTCCAACGGCACGACGCGGACGCTGCACTTCTTCGCACCCCGGGAGGGCGACACCGCCATCGACGCGCTGCCGGACGGCTACACGGTCGCGGAGGCGAAGACCGGGCTGCCGCTGCTCAAGCGGACGTCGTGACCCGCGATCCCGGAGCGGTCGCGGGAAGACCCGTCGAGCCCGGGACGGCCGTGGCGTCTTCCGGGACACGCACCATCCCGGCCGCGATGCCCGCGGCATCCGCGGTGCGCGTCTGGGCCGCTGGCCTGGACCTCGCGTGGCAGGCCTGGGCGCCGGAGCTCGCGGCGGTATCGGACCGACTGGACCTCCAGCCCGGCGATCGGGTGCTCGATGCGGGCTGCGGCTCGGGGCTCGGCATCCGGATGCTGGCACGCCGGGTCGCACCGGGCGGCCTCGTCGTGGGAGTCGATACGGATCCCGAGGCGCTCGGCTGGGCTGCGTGGTCGCTCCGGGACCTGGCTGGCCAGGGCAGCTCCGTGGAGCTGTGGCAGGAGGACCTCACCGCCTTGCCGTTCCCGGACGATGCGTTCGACGCGGCGTGGTGCTCGAGCGTGCTGGGGTATCTCGCCGACCCGGGTGCGGCGCTGCGGGAGCTGGTCCGGGTCGTGCGGCCCGGCGGTCGGATCGTGGTCATCAGCGGCGACGCTGCCCGCCACACGTTCCTGCCCATCGAGCCGGAGCTGGAGTCGTGTCTCCGTGACGCGGAGCTGCGAGCCGTGCGGGACGGGGTGTGGGGCGCGGACGTCGACATCCATCTGGGTCGCCGCCTGTACGGGCTGGCGTCACGCAGCGGCGCCGCTCGCGTCACGCCGTTGACCCTGGTGTGGGAGCGCACGGCGCCCCTGACATCGACCGAGCATCGCTATCTCGCGCGGTTGCTGGATGGCCTCACGGGACCGGCCGTCGCGCCGTATCTGGGCCCCGACCTCGACGTGTGCCGGTCGGTCCTCGATCCCGCGGAGCGAGGCTGCGTGCTCCATCGACCGGATCTCCACGTGGTCCAGACCGCGACGGGGATGCTGCTCGAGGTGTCGGGATGATCGCACCCCGATGCACCACGCCGGGTGGGCCATCCGTGGACTGGCGTCGACCACCGGTCGGGACCGTGTATCATCGATCCATGGAACCGGGACCCCTGGTCGCCGCCATGGACTCGGCGGGTTATCGGCTCACCGAGCCGCGGCGCGCGGTCGCGGAGCTCATCGCCGCCCGCGAGGGCCACTTCACGGCCGCCGACCTGCTGGACGATGCGAAGGCGCGTCGGCTGGGCATCGGGCGAGCCACCATCTTCCGGTCCCTGGACCTGCTCACGGAGCTCAACGTCCTGGAGCGGCTGGACCTGCCGTCCGGCGAGCACGCGTACGTGCCCTGCGGGCCGGTCCATCATCACCATCTCGTCTGCTCGAACTGTGGCCGCGTGACCGATGTCGATGACCAGGGTCTCGCGTCCGCGCTCGAGGCCATCGAGCACCGGACGGGCTGGCAGGTCGAGACCCACCGTCTCGAGCTGTACGGTCGCTGTCCGCGCTGTCGCACCCGCCGGCCTTCCTAGGCCGGACCACCCACGTACGAGGACCTGATGAGACTGTCGCGACCTTCACTGAGACTGGATATCGACATGACGCACCGAGCCGGGGCCGTCCTGGCCGGCATCGCGCTCGCGGTCACTGCCATGGGGCCAGCTGCGGCCCAGTCGCCGGAGCCCGTCGCACGACCGGATGTCGTCGTCACCTACTCGGTCCTCGGCGCGGTGGTGCAGGACCTCGTGGGCGATGGCGCGACCGTGACCGTGCTCATGGGCAACGGTGTCGACCCCCACGACTGGTCGCCCTCCGCCCGGGACATCGAGGCGGTCCACCAGGCGGACCTGGTCGTCGCCAACGGCCTCGGTCTCGAGGAGGGTCTCCAGGACGCGCTCGAGCAGGCGGCCGCTGACGGGGTCACGGTCTTCGAGGCGACCGATCACATCACCGTCCGGGTCCTCGGCGAGGACGAGCACGACCACGAGGACGGCGACCACGAGGGCGAGGACCACGAGGGCGAGGAGCACGACGAGGACCACGAGGGCGAGGAGCACGCGCACGACCATGGTGGGCTCGACCCGCACTTCTGGGTGGACCCCATCGCGATGCGCGACGTGGTCGACGCGCTGGGGCCGGTCCTGGCGGGCCTGGGCGTGGATGTGACCGACCGGCAGGCGGACCTGGTGGCCCGTCTCGACGCGCTCGACGCGGAGGTGCGCACCATCCTCGAGGTCGTGCCGGCCGACCACCGGGAGCTGGTGACCGGTCATGAGTCGATGGGCTACTTCGCGGACCGCTACGGGTTCGAGCTCATCGGTGCCGTCATCCCCAGCCTGTCGTCCCAGGGCGAGGTGTCCGCGAGCCAGCTGAGCGCGCTCACGGCCGAGATCCGGGAGCATGGCGTGCCCGCCATCTTCACCGAGATCGGGACGCCCCAGGCCGTGGCCGATGCCATCGCCGGCGAGACCGGCGTCCGGGTGGTCCAGCTGCCGAGCCACAACCTGCCCGCGGACGGCTCGTACGCCACGTTCATCCGGGATATCGCGACGGCCATCGCGAGCGCGCTCGTGTAGGTCGTCCGTCGCGAACGGCCGCCACCTGCGCCGACCGGGCCTGCCATGCGGGCCCGGTCGCATACCATCGGTCCCAGCTGACCCGGGGCACGCGCGCCGCGGGCCGTGGGCGGAGGCGTCGTGGGTCCCTTCATCGACCCGTTCCTGGACAACGGGTTCATGCTCCGGGCGCTCCTCGCGGGCGTCCTCGTCTCGATCGCGTGCTCGGTGGTGGGGACGTTCGTGGTGCTGCGTGGCCTCGCGTTCATCGGTGATGCGCTGGCGCACGGGGTCCTGCCGGGTATCGCTGCGGCGCTCCTCATCGGGCTGCCCGGCATCGTGGGGGCGGCGGCCGGTGCGCTCGCGATGATCGGGGGCGTGACCCTCATCACGAGTCGGTCACGGCTCTCGTCGGACACGGCCATCGGCCTGCTGTTCGTATCGATGCTCGCGCTGGGCGTGGTCATCGTGTCCCGATCCAACACGTTCACCGGGGACCTGGTCACCATCCTGTTCGGCCAGGTGCTGGGCACCAGCGTCGGCTCGCTCGTCATCCAGGTGATCGCCACGGCCGTGGTCGTGGTCGTGGCGGGGATCTGCGCACGACCCTTCCTGCTGCTCAGCTTCGACCCGGAGCAGGCGGACGTGGCCGGCTTCCCGTCCCGTCGCTATCACGCGATCATGCTGCTGCTGGTGGCGCTCACCGTCGTGGTCTCGTTCCAGACCGTGGGCACGTTGCTCGTGTTCGGGATGCTCCTCGCGCCTGCGAGCACGGGCGCGCTGCTGGCGCATCGGGTGAGCACGATGATGCTCATCGCGTGCGTCGTGGGTGCGCTCAGCTGCTACGTCGGGTTGCTCCTGAGCTACTGGCTGGACCTCGCCGGGGGCGCTTCCATGGTCCTGGTCGCGACGTGCGTGTTCTTCGTCGTGTTCGTGTCCGTATCCTGGCGTGAGGCGCGCCGTGCCGCGCGACGTCCCGTGGTAGGGTCGACGGCTCGATGACCGACGCCGTCGTCGCGAGCGGCCTCTCCATCGGCTATCCAGGGGATGTCGTGGTCGATGGCATCGATGTGCGGGTCCGGATGGCCACGTCCCTCGCCCTGGTCGGCACCAACGGCTCCGGCAAGTCGACCCTGCTGCGCACGATCGTGGGCCTGCTCCGACCGGTCTCGGGCAGCCTGCGGGTGCTGGGCGCCACCCCCGGCGCCTCGCCGCGCCGGGTGGCCTATCTCGCCCAGAGCCGCGCCTCCTCGTTCATCCTGCCGCTCCGCGCCATCGACGTGGTGCGCATGGCTCGCTTCCCGCATCTGGGCCTGTGGCGCCGCGCGAGCGCCGAGGACGAGGCGCTGGTCGCCCAGGCGATGGTCACGATGGGTGTCGAGGATCTCGCGGAGGCGCCGGTCCGGAGCCTCTCGGGTGGACAGCGCCAGCGCGTCTACCTCGCCCAGGTCCTCGCGCACCGAGCGGACCTGATCCTGCTCGACGAACCCAACGCAGGGCTCGATGCCGGCGGCTACGAGCGGTATCTCCAGGCGTTCGCGGGCGAGCTCCACCGTGGCGCCGCCCTCGTGACCGCGACCCATGACATCCGGGAGGCCATCGAATACGACCAGGTCCTGCTGCTGGCGCGACGCGTCATCGCCCTCGGCCGCGGGGACGAGGTGCTGACGCCCGACCGCCTGATGGAGACCTTCGGCATCCTCATCCGGGATCGCCACGCCGAGCATGCCGGGCGGTTCACCGTCGCGGAGCCCACCCGTGGTGCGCCCCAGGTCATCGACATCGGGGACCCGGACAGCGACTGAGCCCGACCGACCCGGGGGTCATCGATGGGACAGGAAGCCGACCACGACCCGGTCATCGAACCACTGCCCGATCGTCGCGATGTCCACGAACCCGGCCGCCTGGAGCGCGGCGACGTACAGCTCCAGTGTGTGGGGCCGACCCTCGACCTCGGCGGACGATGGTGGATGTGCGTCCCGCCGTGCGAACGCATCCGCGAGCCAGGGCATGGCACGCGCGGCGACCCACCACGACGACCAGTCATCCCGGCCATCGGTCATGACCGTCGCACGTCCGGCCGCGTCTCGCCCCGTGGATCCATGCGTCGCCACGGCTCGTGCGACCACATCGAGGCTGGCCGAGCCGAACGCCATGCGATCCGCGTTCGCGAGGAAGCCACCCGGACGGAGGTGCCGGGCGACCGCGCCGAGGGCACGTCGGACCTCCTGCTCGCGCAGGTAGTGGAGCGTGGAGCTGACGACGACCGCATCGACGGGCGCCGTGACCGATGCCGTCGGTGAGGACCACCAGGGGACATCGAGCAGGTCCGCGTGGGTCACCGTGAACCGGTCACCGACACGGTCGCCCGTGATCCCGGCGAGCTGGCACATCACCGGATCGGCGTCGACCCCCTGGTAGCGCGCGTCCGGCAGCCGGTCGAGCAACCGGACCCCGAAGGTGCCCGTGCCGCAGCCCAGGTCGAGCACCCGTGGCCGACGGCGCGCATGGCCGCTGGCGACCCGCTGTTCCAGGAGGCACAGGATCGCCTCGAACCATCGCTCCCGTCGAGGCGCGTACACCTCGAGCATGCGATCCCAGCGCGCGAGGAGGTCGCCCCCGACGTCGGTGCTCATGTCGCCATCGATCAGGGCTCGCCGGACGCGCCGAGCAGTCGGGTCAGCTCCGCGAGGTCGTAGCGCATCAGGTCCAGGTACGTGCCCACGTCGGCGGTGAAGCTGTCGGTCAGCAGGTCCCCCACCGCGACACCGGTCTCCGCGGCCACCATGTCCAGCACGCTTGAGTCCAACTGTGGCTCCGCGAAGACGGCGGGCACCCCCGTCTCGCGCACGATCCGGACGAGCGCCGCGACGTCCGCGGCCGACGCCTCCTGGCCGGGGTCCCGGGTCACGTACCCGATGACCTCGAACCCGAAGCGTGCCGCGAAGTAGGTGTACGCGTCGTGGAGCACGACCAGCCTCCGGTGCTCCGGCGGGATCGCCGCGACACCATGCTCCAGATCCGCCTCCAGCCGTGCCAGCTCCGCGTCATACGCCGCGGCTGCCGTCTCGTATGCCGGCCGGCCGGCCGGGTCCAGGTCGATGACCGAGTCCCGTGCCAGGACCGCGATGCGCCGCGCGTACGCCGGGTCGAGCCAGACGTGCGGGTCGCCGGCCCGCAGGTCATGGACGTGGTCCCCGTGGTCGATCACGAGGTCCTTCGTGATGAGCTCCAGATGGTCCGCGAGCCGAAGGACCGGGACGTGCGCGTCCTGCACGGCGCGGCGCCACGCACCGGATTCCTCGTACCGCTCCAGGTTCGCGCCCATGTAGACGTACAGGTCCGACGCACCCACCCGCTCGAGCTCGCGGGCGGTGGCCTCGTACGTGTGCGGGTCGCCGTTCACGGGGACCACCGACCAAACCTCGGCACTCGGTCCCAGCGCCGCCCGGACGATGTCCGCCAGCACGGGGGTGCTCACGGCGACGACGAGCCGAGGCGGGTCGGTCGGTGCCGGTGTGCCGGCCTGGGCGGTCGGCGGGGCCGCGCCAGGATCCGTGCCCGGCCTCGCTCCGGTACACGCGACGCACAGGGCGGTCAGGAGGAGGGCGATGACCCAGCGCAGTGCGCTGGTCGGTTGCGATGTTCCGATCATACTGATACTCTATCTCATTACTGGCAGGTCGTCAGACCGGCCAGACGCTCCATCACCAACGATGGGCGGCCGAAAATCGATACCGAGTCGTATCACGAACGGGAGGGAACATCCGATGCGCGACGCACGCGCACCACAGCGACCCCGCGGACGTACGCGGTCGCTCGCTGCTGCAGGGGCGATGCTCCTCGCGACGGCTTCGATGGCTGGATCCGTCGCCAACGCCCAGAGTCCGTCCACCGCGGGGACAGGGTCGTCCGGGCATCTCGTCATCGCGGATACCGCGGAGCGGACGGTGTATGTCGCGAGCGTCCCGGACGGCGCGATCGTGGCCACCATCCCGGGGGTCGCGTTCGCCGATCACGCGGGGTTCCTGCCGCTGCCCGGCGGCCGGGTGCTGTTCACGACGTCCGGTGATCGGCCCGAGCTGCTGGAGCTCACCATCGGTGATGCGGGCGCCACCCTCACCAACCGCGCCGTCCTGCCCACGGGTCCCATCCACCTGAGTGTCGACCCATCCCTGGGGCATGCCGCGGTGAGCGGCATCGTCGAGGCGCCTGCCGCCGGCACGCCCAACGGCGTCATGACCCTCATCGACCTCGGCACGTGGCAGACCACCAGTCTGCCCGTCGCGACGGGCGAGCCGGGCGTCATCCTCACCGACTCGTTGCTGTTGCATCGCAACGATGCGCCGGCGCAGCTCGAGGCATGGCCGCTCGACGGTATCGCGATGGGGAGCGGCACGATGAGCGGATCGGTGCCCATCGGCGCCGGCGGTCACGGCGAGGCCTATGCCCCGGCTCGGGGCGAGGCGTACGTCGCCACGGACGACGGCATCGACGTGCTCGACGTCACCACGCCGGAACCGACCTTCCGACGCACCTTCGGCTGGGATGTCGGGGACCGCACCGGCGGACGCGCCTACTACCTGCGCATCGCCACGGAGGGTGATTCGCTCGTCACCTACGTGACCGATCGCTCGGCGGAAGGATGGGGCGACTGGACCACGGACGCGTACATCGCCGACCTGACGAGTGGTGACACCCGGCGCGTGCCGCTGGGGACCGGGCTCGTGTACCGGGCGGGCATCGGTGCCGGCCGTGCCCTGTTCTTCACCCAGGTCCCGGTCGAGGACCCGATGGGCGACCAGGCACACGTCCTGGATCTGGCCACCGGCTCGCCGACCTACGGCCAGGTCATCGCGAGCATCCCGCTCGACCCGCTCAGCGGCCAGGGGACGGCCGAGGTGAGCATCTGGGAGGCCGGCGAGGGGCGCATCGCGGCGGTCTCCCCGGACGGCGCCCTGGGCTTCGTCACGAACGGTGGCGACGGCACGGTCGCGGTCATCGACATGGCCACGGCCGCCATCACGTCCCGCATCAGCGTCCCCAGCCCGTTGTCCGGTGGCGGCTATCTCGTGGCCCTCCAGCCGGACATGCCCCTTATCGACAACATCGGCAAGTAGGAGAGGAATCGATCCATGGATCCCATCACACGCAACACGCGGCGCCCACGCAGGGCGACGGCCGCGCTCGCCGCGGTCCTGGGGGCGGCACTCGCGCTCCCGGGCGCGGCAGGTGCCCAGGGGCCCGCCACCGAAGGAGTCGGCCACCTGCTGGTCGCTGATCCGGCGGCGACCTCGATCCACGTCTACTCGCTGCCGGACCTGGTCCTCACCGGCCAGCTGGACGACACGTTGTTCGGTGTCCACAACGGTGCCCTCGTGCTCGAGGACGGCCGCGTCATCTACAGCGACGACCTGCACGACGAGGTCCGCGCGATCCGCATCGACGACGCGGGCCTCCCGACCATCGACGCCCGTGTGGGAGTCACCAACGGTGACCGACTCGTCTGGTCGAGCATCGACCCCGACGCGCGCTACTACGTGGCAGCCTCGCAGATCGTGGCGCCCGAGCCGGAGGCTGGCGCATCGCCGGCACCCGAGCCCGGGCTCGTCGACCAGGTCCTGAACATCGTCGATCTGGCGACCTGGACGAACACGGTCGTCCCCTTCCCGATGGACGCGGACGAGGAGATCATCGGCATGCTGAGCGGTGACCCGCTCACGCTTACCGTCAGCACCGGCGGCCGGGTGTCCACGTATGCCCTCGACGCGCTGCTCGCGGGCGATGTCACCCCGCTCGGCAGCCTGCCCATCGAGCTGGGCTCGCACGGCTCCGTCACGGACGCCGCGCGAGGTCGGGTCGCGGTGGTCACCATCCCGGGCTTCGAGGTCGTCGACGTGAGCGGGGGTGCTCCGGTCCACGTCGGTCTCATCCCCTGGGACGTCGACGGCATCAGCGGCGGCCGCAACGCGCGCCCACGACTGGGCATGGACGGTGACCATATCCACGGCGTCCTGACGAGCCCGGTGGCAGCGCCCGAGGCGTGGGCGACCGCACAGGTCTCGGCGCACATCGCGGATCTCACCGACCTGACCGCGCACCGCGTGGCGCTGGGCACCGGCCGCTGGGCCGGACGGACCGGCATCTCCACCCCGTATGCCCTGTATGCCGGATACGACGGCACGAGCGCCCAGGCGGTGCTGTTCGACGTGGACCCCGCGTCCGCGACGTTCGGGACCGTGGTCGCGTCGATCCCGCTCGATCCGCCGACCAAGGCGTCCGTGCCCGGCACTGCCACGACCGGCACGGAGGGCTACCTGACGGCGATCACGGCGGACGGGGCACTCGGGTTCGTGGTCCATGGCGGCGACGGCCGGATCTCGGTCATCGACACGGCCACCCGGACGATCGTCGGCCGGATCGACACCCCCACCCCGCTGACGGGTGCCGGGTTCGCGGTCGCGGTCCAGACAGGGGTCACACCCGTGGACCTGTTCGCGCGCTGAGCCTCAGGGGGCGTCCGGTCCGGGCGCTCCCGATCCCATACCTCCGGACCCGAGACGGCACGGCCTCCGACCCGTGCCGTCTCCGCCTGTCACGGCCGGTTCGAGCCGGATGACCGGTCGTCAGTGCTCGTCGTAGTGGTCGTCGTGGACCGCGTGCAGGTGCTCGCCGTGGCGGAAGTCGGTGTGGTCCACGTGGGCGAGTGACTCGTGACCGCAACCAGGCCCGTGGACATGCATGTGGCCGCTATGGGCGAGGTGCACCGGCTCGGAGGTCCGGTCATCGACGTGCCCACCATCGGGATGGTGGAGATGGCCGTCGTGGAGGAAGTCCAGGTGGTCCTCGTGCGGGATGGGCACGTGCCCGCACCATCGGTCGTGCTGGTGCACATGGGTGTCCGGACACACCTGGAGCACGTCCGTGGCGTGATGGGCGATCTCGGTCATGTCACCGGACATGGTCGCATGGATCGCGGCGGGGAGGCGCAGCTGCTCAAGGCGCCCTCACCGCGTGCGCTCGTGGTTCGCGTGCCCGATCCTCGAGGAACGTCGCGATGGCGGTCGTGATGGGCACCACGGCCACGATGCCCAGGCCGCCGGCAAGGGTGCGCACCACCTCGACGGCCACCACCTCGCTGTTGATGGCCATGGTCCCCGACTGCCCGGCGACGACGAACAGCAGCACCAACGGCAGGCTGGCGCCGACATACGCGAGGAACAGGGTGTTCACGGTCGCGCCGATATGGGACCGGCCGACGCGCAGCGCGCTCGACCAGAGCGCACGACCTCGCAGGCCCGCATGCTCGGCGAGCTCCCCGACGGCCGCCGCCTGCGTCACGCTCACGTCATCGAGGACGCCCAGGGCACCCAGGATGACCCCGGTCAGCAGCAGGCCCCGGACATCGATGGTCTCGCCGAGGATGGACCACAGGAACAGCAGGTCGTCCTGGCCCGAGACGTTGAAGCGGGCCGCCTCGCTCACCAGCCATGACGCGATGCCCGTGGTCACGAGCCCGCCGATGGTGCCCAGGATGGCCGCGATAGCGGGCCGCCGGAACCCCTCGGTGAGGCCGATGGTCACCACCGTCACCACGCTCGCCACGATGATGGCCACGGGCACCGGTGGGGCGCCCGCGAGGATCTGGGGCACCACCACCTTGATGACGAGCGCGACCGTGAACGCCAGCGCCACGAGGGCGCGCAGCCCCTGTCCCCGACCGACCAGCAGGATCGCGGCCACGAACACGATGGCGAGGACGGCCAGGATCGGGATCCGGTAGTGGTCCGCGACGGTGATGAAGGGCACGCCATCAGGCTGGCCGGTGAAGCTGACCATCACCTCGTCGCCGACCGAGAACGCCTCCACGCGCGTGGCCGTCGTCGAGACACCCAGCCAGGCACCCACGACCTCGCCGGCACGTGGACCCTCCAGCAGCAGCACCCGGAAGTCCGGCAGGTTCTCCGGGTCGTCGAGCGGGTCCGCGAAGGGGTCGTCCGGGCCCGACCGATCAGGACCGACCCCACCGACGCCGGGGTCGCTGCTGCCTGGCGGGTCGGTCGCAGCGGGTTCGGCGGTGCCCTGGTCACGACGACCGCGGTCGAGGATCCGGTCGATGTCGATGCTCGCCTCGGGACCGAAGGTCGCCGAGGGGTCCTCGGTCCATCGGGGATCCGCACTCGCGTCCACGGACGGATCGAGCGGGTCGAAGGGATCGGGGCCCAGGTCGCGCGGGATCACCTCCACGATGCGCCCGCGATACCCCTCGATCTGGGGCCGCTCCTCGACCGACATCCCGCCATCCGGGAGGGCCAGGATCACGCCCGTCACGAGCAGCGAGATGATGACCGCGAGCCACGGTCGGAGGGTGCGCATCGACGCACGATAGGCCACGCGGCGGAGTCGTGGCCCGATCGGGGTAGGCTGGCCGGGTGAGCCACCCGATGCCCGGTCGGGCCTTCGTGGGCACGTCGGGGTTCGCGTACAAGGACTGGGCGCCGCGCTTCTATCCCGCGCACCTCCGCGCGCCGGACCTGCTGCGCCACTACGCCGACCACCTGACGGCCGTGGAGCTCAACAACACCTTCTACCGTGCGCCGACCCCTGCAGCGATCGCGGGCTGGCTGGCATCCACGCCGGACACGTTCCGGTTCTGTGTGAAGGCACAGCGAGGCGGCGCCTGGCGTGCCTTCCGAGGTGCGCCGGAGGAGGCCGTGGCGCTCCTCGAGGCGGCCTATCGGCCGTTCGGCGAGCGGCTCCGGTGCGTGCTGCTCCACGCGCCCGATGACCAGCCACGCACGGACGAGGGGCTCGACCGTTTGCTCGCGGCCTGGCCGACGTCGCTGCCGCTGGCACTCGAGCTGCGTCATCCCTCGTGGCAGGACGATGCGGTCCACGATCGACTGCGGGCACACGGGGTCGCCCTGGTCGCCACGGATACCGACGCGCTCGAGGTCGCACCCGACCTGCGGCGCACCGGGCCGTTCCTGTACCTGCGACTCCGCCGCACCACCATGACCGACACGGACATCGACCAGTGGGCGGCACGTCTGGCGCCATTCCTCGCGGACGGGGTCGATGCGTGCGTCTTCCTGCGACACGACGCGGATGGCGCCTCTGCGCTCGGCGCCCAACGATTGCTCAGCGCGCTCGGGCCGATCGGGGCATCATCGGCCGCCTCATGAGCGTCCAGCGAACGAGCGGACCGGTCGCCGTGACCGGGCCCGCGATCCGGGTCCATGAGCTGCGCAAGCGCTATGCGGACATCCAGGCCGTGGATGGCGTCAGCTTCGAGGTCCAGCGTGGCGAGATCTTCGGCATGCTCGGGCCCAACGGCGCCGGCAAGACGACGACCGTCGAGATGATGGAGGGCCTGCGGGTCCCCGACAGCGGGGAGGTGCGGGTCCTGGACCTCGACGCCACCCGTCAGGCGAGCGCGCTCAAGCAGCGCATCGGTGTCGCGCTCCAGACCGCGGCGCTCTACCCCAACCTCACGGTCACCGAGATCATCGACCTGTTCGGGAGCTTCTATCGCCGGTCGCGGCCGACCCAGGAGCTCATCGACGCCCTGGACCTCGGCGAGCGACGTGACGCCGCCACGAAGGTGCTGTCAGGCGGGCAGCGCCAACGGTTGTCCGTGGCGTTGGCGCTGGTCAACGACCCCGAGGTGCTGTTCCTCGACGAGCCGACCACGGGCATGGACCCCCAGGCCAGGCGCTCGCTGTGGGGTCTCGTGCGCGACCTGGCCGCCCGGGGCACGACGGTGGTCCTCACCACCCACTACATGGAGGAGGCCGAGGAGCTGTGTGACCGGATCGCGGTCATGGACCACGGCCGGGTGCTGGAGCTGGGGACCGTGTCGGACCTCGTGTCACAGCGCTTCCATGAGCGCGCGGTGCGCTTCACGGATGTGCCGGCGCTCACGGACCCGGAGCTCGCGGCACTGCCGGGCGCGACCCGGGTCGTGCGTGACCAGGGTACGGCCGAGGTCTGGACACGCGACGTCGCGGCGACCATCGGCGGGCTGCTGGCGCTGACCCGCGAGCGCGCCGTGGAGCCCGCCGATCTCGCGGTCCGCCGGGCCACGCTGGAGGACCTGTTCCTCGAGCTGACCGGCCGGGCGCTCCGGGACTGAGGGACGGGGCGGAGATGCAGGCACTCGTCGCGCTCACCATCGCCAACGTCCGGAGCTTCGTGCGCGACCGGGCGGCGCTGTTCTGGACCATGGCCTTCCCGATCCTGTTCGTGATCCTGTTCGGGTCCATCTTCTCGAGCAGCGCACCCAGCACGTTCGACGCCGGCTGGGTGGATGAGGACGGCACACCGGCATCGGCGCAGCTGCGGGCGGGTTTCGAGTCGACGGGGCTCCTGACGCTCCGGGATGACGGCCTGGAGCAGAGCCTCGATGCGATGCGCACCGGGGACCTCGAAGCGGTCATCGTGGTGCCGGCGGGCCTGGGCGCCGCGCTGACCGCTGCGACCGCCGGCTCCCCGCCTGCGACACCGGTCGCGCTCACGCTGTACACCGACCCGACCCAGGGCACGACGTCGGCCACCCTGACCCAGGTCGTGACCCAGGTGATCGGCGCCGCCAATCTCATCGTCGCGGGCACGCCACCCGTGCTCACCGTCACGGCCCAGGCGATCCAGACCGAGGAGCTCGGTGCGGCGGCCTACATCGTGCCCAGCATCCTTGCCATGGCGCTCATGCAGCTGGGCGTGTTCAGCGCCATCCCGCTCGTGGAGCAGCGCGAGAAGCACATCCTCAAGCGTCTCGGCGCGACGCCGCTGCCTCGCTGGACGCTCGTCGGCAGCAACATCGTGATGCGCCTCGGCATCGCGCTCGTCCAGGCGCTGCTCATCGTGGGCATCGGCATGGCCCTGTTCCAGGTGCAGATCGTGGGCAGCCTCCTGCTCGCGTTCGGCTTCGTGGTCCTGGGCGCGCTCACGTTCATCGCGCTGGGCTATGTCATCGCCGCGTTCGCGCGCACGGAGGAGGCGGCCAACGGCCTCACGAGCGTCATCCAGTTCCCGCTCATGTTCCTGTCCGGGATCTTCTTCCCCATCGCGTTCATGCCCGAGCTGCTCCAGCCCATCGCGGCCCTGATGCCGCTCACCTATCTCGGCGACGCGCTCCGGCAGGTGATGGTGGGTGGCACGCCGTTCGTCCCGCTGTGGCTGGATGCGCTTGTGCTCGCCGGGTGGCTCGTCGTGTGCTTCCTCATCTCCGCCCGCTGGTTCCGCTGGGAGTGAGGGAACCGTGGGCGCGCGGGGTCCTGCGACCGCCGGACCCGTGACGGGGCCTCAGCCGGCCCGCTCGTAGGCCAGCCGGATCCAGCCTTCGACCGCGCCATCGACGGCGCCGACATCCGCGAGGTCCACGCGGTGGCTGCACATGCCGGACACCTCCACCACGCGCGGGTCCTCTGGTGTCGCGTCCAGGTTCAGGCCAAGGGTCACCCGCTTCGCGGACGGCACCTGGACGAGCGCGAACTGGCGCGCCCGCCGGAAGCTGACGCCCGTCTTCTGGATGACCGTCTGGACATCCGGTCCCATGCCCTGGGCGACCACCGCCAGCCGCTCGTAGACCGAGCGCAGGCTCGCACGCGGTCCCGCGTACTGCGCCTCGAGCAGGTCGTCCGTCGCTGCCGGCCCGCCCGCGAGGACCTCGCGCACGCGATGCGCCACCAGGTTGGCGTTGCCGTGGCTCAGGCCGTGCTGCTCCTTGAGGAAGGTGATGATCGCGCCGTGGCGCTCGACACCCGCGGTGCGGACGCTCGCCACGAAGTCATCGAGCGTGAGGCCGGTCGCCGCCTCGATGTTGCGCCACTGCGTGGCGACCTGCGCCTGGAGGTCGGTCATGGCTGGGCTCCGCGATCGGGTGGCTCGATGGACGAGGGCATCCTCGATCGTCGGTCGGTGCGATGTCTTGCACGGATCTCACCCGCTCTCGTCCATCGGCTCGGGCACGAACCCGGCCGCCTCGGTGAGCTCGTCCGGATGGAGTGCCGTCCGCTGGGCGCGGACATAGGCCGTGGGCGTGACCCCGGTGTGGCGTCGGAAGTCACGGATGAGGTGCGCCTGGTCCGCCCAGCCGAGGGTCGCAGCATGGCCCGCCCAGTCGATCGTCTCGCGGACATCCACCTGGTCGAGGAGCCGCCGGACCCGCAGCAGGCGGGCGAGCGACCGCGGGCCCAGGCCCACGATTCGTCGGAACTCGCGGTCGAGGTGGCCATGGGAGACGCCCACGCGCGCCGCGATATCGGCCACGGGCAGCGTCGGATCGGCGTCGAGCATCGCGACCGCGCGTTCGCAGCGCAGCAGTCGCGCCGTCGGGGGCCCGGCTGTGGCCGCCAGGTGGGCCTCGACCACGTCGAGCATGGCCTCGGCACCACCCGCCGCGCGGAGCCGTGCCCGCAGGTCGAGCGTGGTCGGCCAGGCATCCGCGAGGGGTACCACCCGCCCTCGGATCGTGGCCGGCGGGATCCCCAGCACGGACTCGCACCCGACGGGTGTGCACACGACACCCACCGCGTACGTCTCCCCGGTCGGCTCGTTGACGATGGGTCGGTCGTGGGGGCCGATGAGCAGCCCGATGTCCGAGCGGACGGCCGGTCCGTGCCCGTCATCCGCGGTCTCGACGATCGCGTCCCCCAGGACCAGGACGGCGACCGTGGAGCCCGTGGGCGCGATGCGCTCCCGCCGATAGGCGATGGTCCCCCGCGCGTACCAGATCGACTCCACGAGCCGGCGCAGCGGCGCCGTCGGTTCCCGGGCGAGATACGTGAATCCGCTCCCGGCCCCGGTCGTGACGTCCGTCGCGTGCATCGAGCCACTGTAGGTGGCACGATCGACCGATGGGCACGGTCCAGGATGATGGCGACGAGGTGCTCGCCGGGAGCGCAGTGGAGTGGGCCGCATGGCTCACCGCGAACCACACGCGGACCACGGGTGTCTGGCTGGTCACCTGGCGGCCCGGGCACGGCCCGGTGCTGTCCTACGAGGAGGCCGTGGTGGAGGCGCTCCGCTTCGGCTGGATCGACGCACGGACCAGACCCGGTGACGGGACGCGTGCCTCGCAGTGGTTCTCGCCACGACGTCCGGGTGGCACCTGGGCGGCCACGAACAAGGCCCGCATCGCGCGACTGGAGGCGGAGGGCCGTCTGGAGGCCGCGGGCCGCCGGATGGTGGAGCGCGCGAAGGCGGATGGCTCGTGGACCATCCTCGATGGGCCCGAGGCGGGCATCGTGCCGGATGACCTCGCCGCGGCGTTCGAGGCGCATCCCGGGGCACGGACGACCTGGGATGCGTTCCCGGCATCGGTCCGCAAGGCGCATCTCACCTGGATCGCGCTCGCGAAGCGTCCGGAGACCCGAGCGCAGCGGGTGACGACCGTCGCCGTGGAGGCGGCGGCGGGTCGTCGCGCCTGACGCATACGTCGCATGTCGCATCCAGGATGGGCCACAGGGTCAGTACCACACCCCGATGGACCACGGTATCGTCGAGGCACGGATCGGCCCAGCTCCGACCCGCAGGTACATGGGAGGTCACCGGTGAACGCTCCGGGTGGAACGCGGCTGCTCCGCACGGCGGTCCTTGCGGCCCTGGTCGGCTCCACGTCGGGGATGGTGGTCCCCGTGCACGCCCAGGACGCGACACCGATGACGGTGGCGACACGATTCCGACTGCCCGACCCGGGCGAGCTGGCCGATGACGCCCGTCGCACGCTCGTCGATGTCCCGGTGGCGCCCGATGGCGACATCGACCTGTCACCCATCCTCGATGGCATCGACGCGGAGATCGCCGCGCTGGATCCGCGGGACTGGGAGGTCGCGGCCCTCGCGGGGACGCTCTCGACCGTGGACGACGCGTTCGCGCTGGTCCGCGACGGGACCCGGTTCGATGCCTACGCAGGTCTCCTGCGGGGTGCCGAGGGCACCCTGTCCGCGCGCGCCGGCAACTCGTTCGACCGTGCCGCGCTGCTCAAGGCGCTCCTCGATGCCCAGCGCATCACGACGCGATACGCCTTCGGTACGCTCGATGCGGACACCGCCGCAGCCCTCGTGGCTCGGTCGTTCGCACCGGCAACGACCACGCTGCCCGGCTGGCCCCAGTCGCCCGTCACGGATGACGTCGAGGCATCCATCGAGGCGCGGGCACGACGTGACCATGCGCTGCTCACCGCTGCGCTCGCCGACCATCTCGCGGCGCTCACCGCGGACACCATCGATCGCGCCCGCACCGACCTCCTCCGACACGCCTGGGTGCAGGTCCAGCAGACCGATGGCTCCTGGCTCGACCTCGATCCGTCGCTCCCGGGCGCACAGCCCGGCGAGACGCTGACCGTCGCCGAGTCCACCGCGAACGAGATCGCCGCGAGCGACATGCCGAGCATCGGCATCCGGGTCCTCGCGGAGCATCTCGTGGGTGGATCGCTGTCCGAGTCGGTCGTGCTCGACGAGTCCCTGCCTGCCTGGGCGCTCGCCCGTCAGCAGGTACTGCTCGCCTTCGTGCCGGAGGGGAGCGGCGGCGGGCTGCTGGGTGGTGGCGGCCTGTGGGGCGGCGGCGGGGACACCGGCTGGGTGCCCACGCTCATCATCAACAGTGGCTCCATCCAGGGAGACTCCTTCATCGTCTCCGGTGAGGTGGGCGGCGGCGGATTGCTGGGCCCCGGCGAGCAGGCGGACCTCACCCGGCTCTCGCTGGAGATCACCACGCTCGACGCGGATGGGCAGTCCCGGATCGCCCGGCAGGTCATCGCCGATCGCCTGACCGCCGACCAGCGAGCCAGCGGCTCGGTCACCGCCGATGCGCTCGTGCCGCTGGTCGACATCGAGGAGGTCCCGACCATCCTCCGGGCCGTGCTCCACCTGATGGTGTCGACCGGCTCCAGCGACCCGCTCCAGACCGCCCAGGACACCGCCTTCGCGACCGCGATGGCCGCGTGGGGCGCCAATGACCCCGCCGGTGCCGCGGACGTGGACATCGACGACTCGTTCGCGCCGGCGGCACTCGCGGACCGGCTGCTGGTGCTCGCATCGGAGCAGCGGTTCATCCCGGCCATCGATGACGACCAGGTCCGGGCATACGTCAGCGCACCCCGCGTGACCGTCGTGACCCGATCCGTCGACGTCGCCGACCCCACCCAGGCGCTGTTCCAGACCGACCTGGTCGTGGATGGCATCCGGACGCTCGCCGCCGATGGTGCACCGGCGGATGCGGCGGTCCGACGCCAGCTCTGGTACGGCGCGCTCCAGGGTGCTGCCGAGACCGAATACCAGCTCGCGAGCGCGGCGCTCCTCGACCCGGTGGGCCGCACCATCGACAGCGTCAGCTTCGACATGCTCCAGCCGCTCACCGTGCTGGCTGATACGACAACGGCACTGCCCGGCAGCGCCGACGGGTCACTCGGTGCGATCCTCGCGGCAGGTGGTCGCGCCGTCGTGCCCGGTCCGGTCGCTGATGCCGACAGCTGGTGGGAGATCGCCGCGGATGGCACCACGCGGGCGGTGCTCGCTCCCCGCCTCGGGGGCGGCATCGGCAAGGGCGCTCCCGTCGACAGCCCCGCCTACCGCGTCCAGCCCCTGGACAAGGAGCAGCCCACCAAGGGTGACAAGGACAAGGGAGACGGCGGCAACGAGTACCTCGTGGTCAACAAGAACGTCGCGGAGAAGACCATCCCCACGGCGAGTCGCGCGGGCCATAGCACCAAGTCCACGTTCGACACGGCGGCCGATGCGCTCGCCAAGTGGAAGCGCTTCAACGGCGGCTGATCGATCACGGCCCGCCTGTGGGTCGGCTCCCTATCACGCATCCTCGGCGGCTCGTGTGCATCGCACGCGGGCCGCCGATGTCGTTCGCAGGCGCCCGTCGTCAGTCGCGGTACGACCTCACCAGATCCTCGAGCGCGCCGGTGAGATCCCGCCCGCGCGCATATCCCCGTTCCTCGATCGAACGGACCAGCGCCCGCGCCTGTGTGAGATCCGTGGGCGTCGCGATCCCGATGAGCCGAATGAGATCCACCCCATCCTGCGGCCGGTACCGGTCATCCCGTGCCAGCAGTTTCAGCGCGATCAGTGCGCCCACCGTGGCCACCAAGGCGTGGAGTCCCACGAACAGCTCCATGGACTCGGCCGAGTGCACGACCTCGGGCTCGACACCCGACGATGCGAACAGGATGTCGACGATGGGACCATCCTCGGCTCGGCCTTCGCTGAGTCGCACGGTCGCGATACGGCCGGTCGCCTCCTGCTCGACCAACGCATGGATCTCGTAGCCGTCCGATCGCAGACGATGCACCAACTCCTCGGCCTCGCGGTCATCTGTGACCGCGACACACAGGTCGACATCCCGCGTGAAGCGCGGCTCGACCCGAGCCGAGACCGCCAGCCCGCCAACCACGGCCGCGGTCACCCCCTGGACATCGAGCCAGTGCTGGATCCGTCGGAGCGACCCCTCCAGGCCACTCATCGACGGTACGGCCCAAGATCACGAGGTCGACCGGGCGCGTCCCCGTGTTCCGCCCCTGGTCGCTCGTGCAGCCACTCGCGGAGCAATTCCGCGATCCGGGCGTCGTTCGCATCGGGGTGCTCACGACGCAGGGACGCGCGTTTCATCGACACGCCCGCTTCGAACAGGCCGAACGCCTGCTGCATGCGGCGCACCGCAGCCTGGGTCTCTGGCGACTCCACGCTCGGGATCGTACCCCGCCGATCGGTCGATGGCGAGCGGCCGCTACATCCCGATGGGATGCCAGACCGTCTTGATCTCCAGGAACGCTGCGATGTACTCCGGCCGCTGTGCGCGTCCGTCGTCCAGCCAATCGAATGTCTGGAGCCCGCCACGTGGCGGTCGCACGACGCGCTTCATGTTCTCGACACCCGCGACCTGGACCGCGGCCAGCTGGTCCACCGGCACGCCCCAGGCATCGATGGCGTTGACATCCATGTGCGCCGCCAGCCACGACACGAGCTCCGTGCGGTGACCCGTGATGAGGTTCAGCACGCCACCCGGCACATCGCTCGTGGCGAGGATCTCGGTGAGCGTTACGGCGGCCAGCGGCCGGCCCTCGGACGCGAGCACGACCGCGGTGTTGCCGCTCACGACCACGGGTGCGAGCCGCGACACGAGCCCCAGGAGCGAGGACTCCTCCGGCGCGATGACGCCCACCACGCCGGTCGGCTCGGGGATGCTGAAGTCGAAGTAGCTGGCGCCCACGGGGTTCACGGTGCCCAGGACCTGGCTCAGCTTGTCCGCCCAGCCCGCGTACCAGACCAGTCGGTCGATGCTCCGGTCCACCTGCTCGCCCGCGCCGGCGCTGTCGAGGCCCTCCGCGAGCGCGACCTCGTCCCGCAGCTGGTCACGCCGACCCTCCAGCAGCTCCGCGACCCGATACAGGATCTGGCCGCGGTTCATCGCCGTGCGCGCCGCCCAGCCGGGGAACGCACCACGCGCCGCGCGGACCGCGTCCCGGACATCCTTGCGGGACCCACGCACCGCGTTCGCGAGTGGGGTCCCATCCGCGGCCTGGACCACGTACGAGCGACCCGACTCGGAGCGCGGGAACTGGCCGCCGATGTACAGCTTGTACGTCTTGCGGACCGCGATGCGCGTGTCGCTCATGGATCGATGTCCAGGTACGGCAGCAGGCCGTGGAGACCGCCCTCCCGGCCGAAGCCGGATTCCTTGTAGCCCCCGAACGGGCTCGTGGGATCGAAGCGGTTGAACGTGTTCGCCCACACGACGCCGGCGCGCAGTCGGCTGACCATCGACAGGATGCGGCTGCCCTTCTCGGTCCACACCCCGGCCGAGAGGCCGTAGGGCGTGTTGTTCGCCTTCTCGATGGCTTCCTCCGGCGTCCGGAACGTGAGCACCGAGAGCACCGGCCCGAAGACCTCCTCGCGCGCGATGCGCATCGACTGGGACACGTTCGTGAACAGGGTCGGCCGCACGAACCAGCCGCGCGCCGGCAGCTCGCAGGCGGGCTGATACAGCTCCGCACCCTCCGCGACCCCGGCCTCGATGAGTGACTCGATGCGTTCCAGCTGGGCGGGATTGTTGATGGCGCCCACGTCGGTGTTCTTGTCCATCGGATCACCGACCCGGATCGTCGAGAGTCGCTCCTTCAGCCGGTCGATGAAGGGATCAGCGATCGACTCCTGGACCAGCAATCGACTGCCGGCACAGCACACTTCGCCCTGGTTGAAGAAGATGCCGTTGACGACACCCTCGATGGCCTGGTCGAACGGGGCGTCATCGAACACGATGTTGGCCGCCTTGCCGCCCAGCTCCAGGGTGAGCCCCTTGTCCGTGCCCGCCACGGCGCGCCCGATCTCCCGACCCACGGCGGTCGAGCCGGTGAAGGCCACCTTGTCCACGTCCGGGTGGGAGACGAGCGCGAGCCCGATGTCGCCCGGCCCGGTGATGATGTTGACGACCCCCGGCGGCAGCTCCGCCTGGCGGCAGATGTCCGCGAACAGGAGTGCCGAGAGGGGCGTCGCGGATGCGGGCTTGAGCACCACCGTGTTGCCCGCCGCGAGCGCTGGCGCGATCTTCCAGGCCAGCATCAGCAGCGGGAAGTTCCAGGGGATGACCTGGGCCGCGACCCCCAGGGGACGTGGTGACCGACCCGGCAGCGCATATTCGAGCTTGTCCGCCCAGCCCGCGTAATACCAGAAGTGCGCCGAGGCGAGCGGCACATCCACGTCCCGCGATTCCTTGATGGGCTTGCCGCCATCGAGCGTCTCGAGCACGGCGAGCTCGCGGCTGCGTTCCTGGAGGATGCGCGCGATCCGGAACAGGTACTTGGCCCGCTCCCGCCCCGGCAACGCGCCCCACGACCGGAACGCCCGTCGGGCCGCCTCCACGGCACGGTCCACGTCCGCGGTCGTCGCGCGGGCGATCTCCGCGAGCGGCTCCTCGGTGGCGGGGTCGAGCGTCAGGAAGTGGCCGTCATCGGATGCCGGGACATCCTCGCCACCGATGAACAGCCGGTAGCGTGGCGCGATCGAGACGACATCCCGTGATTCGGGGGCCGGCGCGTACTCCCAGGGCACCGCCTGTCCGTCCCCGAGCGACCACGACGACGGCGCGACGGTCCCCCGCCCGACCGCCTCGGGGCGACCCGGCGCCACGACCGCATCCGTCGCTCGGGAGCGACGGCGGGAACGGGTGGTGTCAGCCATGGGTACAGCGTACATCGGGGAGCGTCGGACCTCGACCCCGTCCGTTCCCGGAGGGTTCGTCCCGCACTCGCGCCACACAAGCGTCCGTCGGGCCCGCCGCCTGCGGACCGGGCTGCGTGCTGCCGTCGCTAGACTTGCCAGGCCCACCCGCTCGTCGACGGAGTCCGCCCGAATGCCCCAGATCCACCTGCGCGCCGAGATCGGCGACTATGCCCCGCTCGTGCTGCTGCCCGGCGACCCGAACCGCGCCACGCGTATCGCGGCGATGTTCGATGGGGGCCTCGAGGCGGCCCGCCGGGTCAACGACCATCGGGGCATGCTCGGCTACACGGGCACCTGGCAGGGCGTCCCGGTGAGCGTCCAGACCACGGGCATGGGCACCCCGTCCTTCAGCATCGTGGTGGAGGAGCTGCTGCGACTGGGCGCCACGCGGCTCATCCGCGTCGGCACCTGCGGGGGCATCGGTCGGGGCATCCACACGGGCGACCTGGTGGTGGCCACGGGTGCCGCCCCGGTCGATGGCTCGACCCGCACCTACCTCCACGGTGACCCGTTCGCGCCGGTCGCCGACTTCGGGCTCACCCGCGCGCTCGTGGACGCTGCATCGGCCCAGGGCGTGGAGGCGCACGTGGGACCCATCGCGACCGTGGACGTGTTCTACAACCCCGACGAGGACTACGTCACCAAGTGGCGCTCGCGGGGCGTGCTGGGCTTCGAGATGGAGGCAGCGGCCCTGTTCTATCTCGCCGGACGTGCCCAGGGCGCGGGTGAGGACGTGCGCGCGGCATGCGCGCTGACCGTGTCGGACACGCTGTCCGAGGAGGAGACCTCGGAGGGGACCTACCTGTCCCTCGCCGACCTCGAGCAGGCGACCGACACGATGATCCGGGTGGCCCTCGCGGCGGGCACGGGCCAGGCGGCCGGCTGAGCCATCCCCGGAGCACCCGGCATGAGCGGCACGGCCATCCCGGTCGGTGTCAACCTGACGTCCATCGGCGTGGACGCGGCGTGGTGGCTGACCGCGGCCCGGCGCGTGGAGGCGGCCGGTTACGACGCGGTCTGGGCGTGGGACCACTTCGTGAGCCGGGGTCGCCTGGATGACCCCGTGCTGGAGTGCTGGTCGACGATCGCCGCTGCGGCCACGGTCACGAGCCGTCTGCGGGTCGGCAGCTTCGTCACCAACGTCATGAACCGGCACCCGGCGGTGCTGGCGCGCATCGTCGGGACCGTGGCGGACATCGCGCCCGGTCGGGTGGAGCTGGGCATCGGCATCGGGGGCCATCCTGCGGAGCACGCGGCCTACGGCATCGAGTTCCCGCCGCCCATGGAGCGTGCCGCCCGGCTGGAGGATGCGGTGGCCGCGATCCGGGCGCTCTGGACCGGCGGCCCGGTGGATCTCGGGCGACCCTCGATCGATCTGCGGCGTGCGTACGCGGCGCCGGCCCCAGGTCCCACGCCGCGCATCATCATCGGCGGCGAGACCCCGGCGGGAGCGCGTCTCGCGGCGCGCATCGGGGACGCCTGGACCTGCTTCGCAGAGCGGTACGACGCGTTGCTGCCGGTGTTCCTCACGGGGCTCGAGGATGCCGGACGATCCCGCTCGGACGTGGCGATCCTGGTCGCGGCCGAGCTGCCCGACCGTGGCGCCGAGAGCGTCACCGGCGTGCACGAGCCGAGTGACCCAGGCAGCGCCGCGGATGTCGATGATCTGGGCGCATGGGCCGCTGCGTGGCAGGCGCGCGGTGCGGACGAGCTGGTGCTCCACTGGGTGCGACCGCACCAGCTGGAGGCCGTGCTCGCTGCCGGCGAACGCGTCTGGGCGTAGGCTTGTCAGGTATGTCCGCTCCTGTCCCCTCGACCCTGCCCTCCACCGAGCCCGGCGGCTTCCTGGCACCGGCGCCGGATGGTCACCCGGTCAGCCACTGCTTCCGATGTGGTCGCGAGACACCGCCCGGGGTCGCCCTGTGCGCGGATGACAATCCCGGCAAGGTCAGCGCACCGAGCGCCACCCAGCTCCACGCGACCATCCTGGTGGGCGTCATGTTCGGCGTCATCGCGCTGCTGCTGCTCCTCCGCTTCGCCGTGGATGACGGCGGACCCTACCAGGCCACGGTGGGCGGCCACGTGACGACCGCCGAGGGTGGCGTCGAGGTCTCGTTCACGGTCCTCAACACGGGCTCGGCGGATGGCACGGCCACGTGTCGGGTCACGCGGGACGGCGTGCCGCGTCCGGATGACTACTCCTTCCGGACCCAGCGACTGGCGGCAGGGGAGAGCGCGACCCTGTCCCGCACCATCCCGCCGATCGGGATCGTCGCCGTCCGACCGGAGCTGATGACCGTCATCTGCACCTGAGGTCGGGCCCCCATCCCTCGATGGCGCGTCCGGGGATCGTGCGCGGGCGCATCCTCCACCGGCGACCGGGCCAGCAGCGGGGGTGATCCGTCGGCATCCGCCACCAGCCCGTCACCACTCCGCCACGCGATCGATCCGGCATTCCGATACCGCCCGTCTTGTGATCGCGCGCTCCGAGCGGTACGATACGGAACGAACCGTACCGCTAACGGAGCTCCGAGATGACCGCCCCCTCCACGCCCACCACCCCACCCGCCGGCCCATCACCCGTCGCCTGGGACCGGGTGCGGATGCTCCAGCTCATCGAGGATGCAGAGCGTGAGACCCGCCGCTGCATGTGCGGCTCCCTGCTCCAGGTCGTCGTACACGGGGACGTCCTGGTGCTCGAGTGCTCGGCCTATCGGACGAAGGTCACGGGCCCGTTCGCGCGGCTGCGTGGCGGCATCCGGACCGTGCTCCATGACCGTCGGGTCGTGACACGGGGCCTGCTGTCCGGCGACTGACAGCGCGTCCCACCGCCCGGCGACGCCGCGTCAGAGCGCGTCATGGATACGGTCCGTTCCGTATACTTCCGGGATGGCACAGCCGGCACCCGCAGCCCACCCACCGAGCCCGACGTCGCATCCTCTCCCGGCGCGTGGTCGGCCGCGCAGTGAGCGAGCGCACCAGGCGATCCTCCAGGCGACCCAGGAGCTGCTGCTCGAGTCCGGGTATGCCGGGCTGCGTCTGGAGCACGTGGCGGCTCGTGCCGGTGTGGGCAAGGCGACCATCTACCGTCGATGGTCCTCCCGCGAGGAGCTCGTCCTGGAGCTGGTGAGCGGGATCGGCGCGCCACGGCCGACCATCGATGACCTCGGTGACACCCGAGCCGCGCTCGTGCGTGCCGTGCTGGATCCGATCATGACCATCACCACGACGCCGTTCGGACCGACCATCCGGACCCTCCTGTCCGAGATCGCCGGGTCTGGCGGGCCCGGCGAGCGCTTCCGCGAGACCGTCGTGGCGGCCCATCGTGCCGCCATCGAGACCATCGTCGCCCGGGGCGTCGAGCGGGGCGACCTGCGGCCCGATGTGGACGCGCCCATGGCCACGGAGATGCTCCTCGGTCCGGTGTTCTACCGGCTCATCGTCGGCGGCGCGCTCGATCGGGACCTCGCGGAGCGGGTCGTGCATGCCTACCTCGCCGGTGCAGCGGTCCCCCAGACCGACTGGTTCTGAGGTCGTCAGGCCGATCCGTCATCGGACGCCCGCGCCACGTTCCGGGGCAGGCCCAGGCCGTTGACGAGCGCCCCGGCGAGCAGGAGGCCGGCGCACGCCAGCATCGCGATGTGGAAGGCGTCCGTGGATGCCTGGGCGATGGCGGTCACGAGCATGGGTGAGGCGTCGGATGGTGGTGGGTTGAGCGGCTGGACAGAGCCGGGCACGACATCGGCGCCCGGCAGCTGCGCGGCCAGCGAGCCCGCGAACACCGCCGTCACGCCGATATAGATGATCGCGAGGAGCAACGGTTGTCCCACGCGGGACACGGCGTTGTTGATGGCCGAGCCGAGACCCGCCCTCGTCACGGGCACGGAGCCCATGAGGGTGGTCGTGAGGGGTGCCACCACGAGCGTGATGCCGATGCCGAACAGGAGCACGGACGGCAGGACATCCACGAGCACGTCCGCGGGTGGCAGCAGGCCGCCACCGAGGTCCGGTCGCCAGGGCTGGCTCGTGGCGGGGATGCGCGCCAGCCAGCCGAGACCCGCCGCCATGAGCAGGGGCCCGGCGACCAGGAAGGACCAGGCGCCCATGCGTGCCGCCAGGACCCCGACGCGCGTCGAGCACACCGTCAGCAGGATGCCCACGGGCAGTCCGATGGCCGCCGCGCCGAGCGCGCTGTAGCCCAGGGCACCCTGGAGGTACACGCTCTGGAGGAACCCCGAGGTGTACAGCGCGCCGTAGATCAGGAAGGTCGACACGTTGATGACCGTGAAGGTGCGCTCCCGGAACAACGCGGGCGGGATGAGCGGGTCACGACGCCGGACCATGAGCACCGGCAGCGCGATGGCCGCCACGATGCCCACGACGAGCGCGGTGAGTGCCGCCGGGTCCTGCCACGCCTGCTCCTGGCCACGGATGAGCCCGAAGCTGATGCCACCCACGGCCACCGCGATGACCAGCGAGCCCAGCCAGTCGAGCCGGCGCGGCGCATCGGGATCGCGCGACTCGGGCACATGGCGGATCGCCGCGTAGAGACCGACCAGGACGAGCGGCACGTTCACGAGGAACGCGATGCGCCAGCTGAACGAGTCCACCAGCAGACCGCCCACGAGCGGGCCGAGGATGGTGAGCGCCGATGTGGCGGCGGACCAGATGCCGATCGCCCGGGCGCGCGCGGAACCCTCGAAGCTGGCCGTGATGATGGACAGCGGGCCGGGCACGAGGAGCGCACCCGCGGCGCCCTGGAGGAGCCGCGCCACGACCAGCAGCTCCATGGTCGGGGCGATGCCGCACAGCGCGGACGTGGCCCCGAAGGCCACCAGACCGATGATGAAGATGCGCCGTCGGCCGTACCGGTCCGCGAGCGCCCCCGCGATGATGAGCGACGCGGACAGCATCGCGAGATAGCCGCTCGTGATGTACGCCTGTGCCTCGAGCGTGCCGAGGACCGACGACGGCAGCTCCTGTCCGATGCGTGGCAGCGCCACGTTGACCACGGTCGAGTCCAGGAACACGATCCCGGACGCGAGCACGACCGCGACCAGGATCCAGCGAGCGGACGTCCCGGAGGCGCTGGGCATCGACCGATGGTACGCGCCACCCGCCCGGTCCCGGTAGCATCGGGTGCGTGTCCACGTCCGTCGCCCATCCGTCCAGCGCGTCCCGCGCGCCCAGCCACGCCCGCGAGCTGGAGGTCGCCATCGCGGCCGCCCGCGCGGCGGCGGCCATCCAGGTCGAGCGCTACGAGCGGCTCGAGCACGTCGTCAAGAAGAGCGCCCGCGACGTCGTGACCGAGGCCGACCATCGGTCCGAGGAGGCGATCATCGTGGCGCTCCGTGCCGCGTTCCCGGCAGACTCGGTGCTCGCCGAGGAGTCAGGGCACTCGGACGCGCAGCGGGCCGATGGGCCGCAGGATGGCGCCGGGGCGCGTGCGCCGGTCGCTGCCGACCATCGGATCTGGGTCATCGACCCGCTCGATGGCACCGTCAACTACGCGGCGGGCATCCCCCACTTCTGCGTGTCCATCGGACTCATCGTCGGAGGTCGCCCCGCCGTGGGCGTGGTCCTCGACCCGATGCGGGACGAGGTCTTCAGCGCGGTCGCCGGACACGGCGCGCATCTGGACGGTCGACCTATCCACGCCCCAGGGGCGGACCTCGGGGACGCCGTCATCTCGCTGGCGTTGCCACCCTCCGGGTTCGCGCGACGGGAGCTGGCCATCCGGAAGGCGGTCCGTGTGCCCCGCTCGATGGGCTCGGCCGCCCTCGGTCTGACGTGGGTCGCCAGTGGTCGGTTCGGTGCCTTCGTCCAGTGGCGGGGCCTGTCGCTCTGGGACATCGCCGCCGCCGGGCTCATCGCGCAGGAGGGAGGCGCGACCGTGACCGCCGTGGATGGCGGTCCCTGGTTCGATCTCACCCGGCCGACGCGCGCGACGGGCATCGTGGCAGCGCCACCTCCCCATCATGCGACGCTGTCGGCGCTCTTGCGCGCCTGACCGCGTGTCGATCGGGCTGGACCGGCCCGATCAGTCGCGCCAGCGGGGCACGCGACCCAGCAGCGACGGTGCCGCGAGCCGCTCCACCAGCGCCTCGAACGGTCCGCGTGGCACACCCTGCCAGCGCAGCTCCTCCACGGACCGCTGGGGGATCGGTGCGTCCAGGCTGAGCCGTGCCAACTCCCGGTAGAGCAGCGCCTCGTCGCGTCGTTCGCGCAACGAGGTCGCGAGGCTGGCACCACCCCGCACCGTGACGTCCCAGCGCGCGATCGTGTCCGGGATGTCCTCGAGATGCGGATATCGATGCAGGACCGCGGCCGTGGACACGGCACCCCAGCCGGGCACCCCGGGATAGCCATCGGAGGAGTCGCCTACGAGGGCCAGGAAGTCGGGAATGCTCGCTGGCGACACGCCGAACTTGGCACGCACGCCGTCCGCGTCCATGAACGCCCGCTTGCGCCGGTCGTAGGTCACCACCCGGCCATCCTCGCGCACGCACTGGGCCATGTCCTTGTCCGGTGACAGGATGACCACCCGCTCGACCGCGGGATCGTCAGCGAACCGTGCCGCTGCGGCCCCCAGCGCGTCATCGGCCTCGAACTCGACCATCGGCCACAGCACCACACCCAGCGCGGCGAGCGCCTCCTCCGCGAGGGGGAACTGGGCGAGCAGCTCTGGTGGCATGCCTTCGTCCGTCTTGTACCCGGCGAACCGGTCGTTGCGCCACGAGCGGATGACGTGGTCCGTGGCACAGCCGAGGTGCGTGACGCCGTCCTCGCGCAGCAGTGACAGGGTGCTCTCGATGACCCCCACCGTGGCTCCCACGGGAGTGCCGTCCGCGGCGGCATGGGGCGGCCGGCCGAAGTGCGCGCGGAACAACTCGTACGTGGCGTCCAGGAGATGGAGCTGGACGCCCATGCGCGAGCTCAGGCGCCCTGGTCGATGGCCGGGGCCTCGGGGCGGACCGGGGCCTCGGGACGGACCTGTGCCTCGGTGCGAGCCTGTGCGCCCGCCGCGTATGCCGCGCCGATGATGCCCGAGGTGTTGAGGAAGGTCGCGGTCACGACCTCACAGCGGGTCTTGATGAGCTTGCCCCACTTGGCCCACTCCTTGCTGACCCCCCCGCCGAAGATGATGAGGTCCGGCGAGAAGTAGAGCTCGACCCGAGCGAGATACAGGTTGAACTGCTTCGCCCACGCCTTCCAGCCGAGTCCGCGTCGCTCCCGCGCCGCCCCGCTGATGAGGGTCTCGGCATCCTGGCCGTGGAACTCCAGGTGCCCGAACTCGGTGTTGGGGACCAGCCGACCGTCCACGAACAGGGCGCTGCCGATGCCCGTGCCCAGGGTCAGGAGCAGCACCGTGCCGTCCCGGCCTCGTGCCGCCCCGAAGGCCAGCTCGGCGAGCCCGGCCGCGTCGGCGTCGTTGACGATGTGGACCGGCCGGCCGACCGCCGCGCCGATGTTCTCCGTCGCCGGCCAGCCGACCCAGCCCGGGTCGATGTTCGCGGCGCTCGCGAGACGTCCCGCCTTGACGATGCCCGGCAGGCCGCAGCCCACCGGCACCACCTCGGGCACCTCGATGCCCTCCAGCGTCCGGCGCACGACCGACGCGATGGTCACGGCCACCGCCTCCGGGGTCGATGGCTGGGGCGTCTTCTCACGCACCCGCGGACTCACGAGCTTCGCCGTCGCGAGGTCGACGAGCGCCGCCTTGACACCCGTGCCGCCCACGTCGATGCCGATGGCCAGGCCGGAGAGTCGCTGGTCCGGGTCGGGCATGGCCGGGTCCGCGCCGGGGTCGGCGTTCGGGTCCAGGGCCACCACCCGACGACGTGTCCGCTTGCGTTCCGCTCCTGCATCAGCCATGGCGCGGAGGATACGACGTGGACCGGGTGGCGTCGTCCGCCAGCCGCGCCAGGCTGGTCCTCCGCCGATCGAGGCATGGCGTTGCGATCGGTCCCGTCGATCACCGTGATCGAAACCAGCCCGCAACGCGCCTCGGCCCTAGACTATCGGCCGACATGATCGACCACGACGCCGACTTCAAGCGGCAGCTCCCTGACCGCGACCCTGCCGAGACCGAGGACTGGATCGCCTCGCTCGAGTCCCTCGTCCAGAACGACGGCATCGGCCGTGCCCGGTTCGTGCTGTACCGCCTGCTCAAGCGGGCGCGACAGCTGGACATCGGCCTGCCCGCGCTCACCCAGACGCGCTACATCAACACCATCTCGCCCGAGCAGGAGCCACTGTTCCCGGGTGACGAGGAGATGGAGCTGCGCATCCGACGCATGGTCCGCTGGAACGCGGTGGCCATGGTCCTGCGGGCCAACGCGGTCTCGCCGGGCATCGGTGGCCACCTCGCGACCTACGCGAGCGCGGCGAGCCTGTACGAGGTCGGTTTCAACCACTTTTTCCGGGGCAAGGACGCACCCGGCATGGGCGACCAGGTCTTCTTCCAGGGCCACGCAGCACCCGGCATCTATGCGCGCGCCTTCCTGGAGGGTCGGCTCACGGAGGACCAGCTCGACCACTTCCGCCAGGAGGTGGTGCCGGGCGAAGGGCTCAGCTCGTACCCGCACCCCCGCCTCATGCCCGACTTCTGGGAGTTCCCCACGGTCTCGATGGGGCTCGGGCCCCTGGCGGCCATCTACCAAGCACGCTTCAACCGCTATCTCCACCAGCGGGGCATCAAGGACACCAGTGGCAGCCGGGTCTGGGCGTTCCTGGGCGATGGCGAGATGGACGAGCCGGAGTCGACCGGCGCGCTCTCGCTGGCGGCCCGCGACCAGCTGGACAACCTGACCTTCGTCGTCAACTGCAACCTCCAGCGGCTCGATGGCCCGGTCCGCGGCAACGGCAAGATCGTCCAGGAGCTGGAGTCGATCTTCCGGGGCGCCGGCTGGAACGTCATCAAGGTGATCTGGGGTCGCGAGTGGGATGCGCTCCTGGCGCGGGACGTGGACGGCGTGCTCGTGCAGCGCATGGGTGACGTCCTCGATGGCGAATCCCAGAAGTACACCGTCGAATCGGGGGCGTACATCCGGGAGCACTTCTTCGGCCGGGACCCGCGGCTGCTGTCGCTCGTCGAGGATCTCACGGACGACCAGATCAAGTCGCTCCGGCGGGGCGGCCACGACTACCGGAAGCTGTACGCGGCGTATCGGGCGGCGACCCAGGAACAGGGTCGACCGACGGTGATCCTCGCCCAGACCGTCAAGGGCTGGATGCTCGGTCCGGGCATCGAGGCACGCAACATCACCCACCAGGCCAAGAAGCTCAACGAGCAGGAGCTGCGCGTCTTCCGCGATCGGCTCCAGCTGCCCATCCCCGATGCGCAGCTCAAGGAGGCGCCGTACTACCGGCCCGCCGACGACGCCCCGGAGATCCGCTACCTGCTGGAGCGGCGCGCCGCCCTTGGTGGCCCGACCCCCCGTCGGGTGGTGGTGTCCAGCCCGCTGGAGTTGCCGCCCGCCAAGGTGTTCGGTGCCTTCGACGCCGGGTCGGGGACGCAGGAGGCGTCCACCACGATGGCCTTCGCACGGCTCCTGCGTGATCTCATCCGCGACCCGGGCGTGGGCAAGCGCGTGGTGCCCATCATCCCGGACGAGGCACGCACGTTCGGCCTCGACCCCCTGTTCAAGGAGGTGGGCATCTACGCGCCGCTGGGGCAGCGCTACGAGCCCGTGGACTCCAACCTGGTGCTGTCCTACCGGGAGGCGACCGACGGCCAGGTGCTCGAGGAGGGCATCACCGAGGCGGGATCCACCGCATCGCTCCAGGCCGCCAGCACCTCGTACGCGACCCACGCGGAACCGATGATCCCGTTCTACATCTTCTATTCCATGTTCGGCTTCCAGCGGACGGGCGACCAGATCTGGTTGCTGGCGGACGCACGTGCCCGTGGCTTCCTGCTTGGCGGGACGGCCGGTCGCACGACGCTCAATGGGGAAGGGCTCCAGCACGAGGACGGTCACAGCCTGGTCCTCGCCTCGACCATCCCCACGATGCGCGCCTATGACCCGGCCTTCGCGTACGAGACCGCGGCCATCATCCACGACGGCATCGAGCGGATGTACGGGGACCAGCCGGAGGACCTGCTGTACTACCTCGCGCTGTACAACGAGAACCACGTGATGCCCGCCCGGCCCGACGGGGTCACGGACGCGGACATCGTGCGTGGTCTCTACCGCTTCCGCGAGGCGAGCGGGCTGCCCGCCAACGCACCTCGCGCCACCATCCTGTCGGGTGGGTCGATCATGCAGCAGGCGCTGCGTGCCCAGACCGTCCTGGCCGAGCGCTTCGGCGTCGCGGCGGACATCTGGAGCGCCACGTCCTACCAGCTGCTGCGCAACGAGGCGCTCGCGGCGGAGCACTGGAACCTGCTCCATCCGGGTGAGCCGCGGCGCGTCCCGGTGGTCGCGCAGCTCCTCGCCGAGCCGGCCGGGCGCGGTCCCGTGATCGCGGTCAGCGACTGGATCCGGGCGTGGCCGGACATGGTCAGCCGCTGGGTCGCGCCGGAGGCATGGACCAGCCTGGGCACCGATGGGTTCGGGCGCAGCGACACGCGCGAGGCGCTCCGACGCTTCTTCGGCGTCGATACGGAGCACATCGTGGCCGCCACCCTGGCGGGCCTCGCACGTTGCGGCGGGCTGCCGGCGGAGGAGGCACGGGATGCCATCCGGACGCTCGGTGTGGACCCGGATGCGCCCTTCGCGCTGGAGCACTGACGACCCCTCCCACGCAGGTCCCGTCCGGGGTCCCCGGCCGGTCCTGGGCTATCCTGTCGCGGTGCGCCGAACCATCTCGCTCCTCATCGCCGTCGTCCTGAGCCTGCCCGCGGTGGCGGCCACCGCGCAGACACCGGACACCACCCCCGGCTATGTGCCGGGCACCGTGACCCTGGGTCTCGAGCCGTTCGCGGAGGGCCTCGCGGCCCCGGTCGCGCTGGTGCCGGACGGGACGGGATCGGGCACCCTGTACGCGGTGGAGCAGGGCGGCACGATCCGGGCGATCGCGCCTGACGGCAGCGTGTCACCGACGCCCTTCCTGGACATCACCGATCGTGTCACCTCGGGTGGCGAGCAGGGTCTGCTGGGCCTCGCCTTCCACCCAGACCATGCCACCAACGGCCGCCTGTTCGCCTACTACACCGGCCAGGGCGGCGCCGTCCAGGTGGTCAGTGAGCTCCATGCCGCGGATGGCGTCGCCGATCCCGCGTCGGAGCGGATCCTGCTCGAGATGCCGGACTTCGCGGGCAACCACAACGGGGGCATGCTCGCCTTCGACCATGAGGGGATGCTGCTCATCGGCACCGGTGACGGCGGCGGTGGCGGCGACCCGCAGGGCAACGGCCAGGACGACACCCAGCTGCTGGGCAAGCTGCTGCGCATCGACGTGGACAGCGGCGACCCCTACGGCATCCCCGTGAACGACCCGGAGGCGCGCCTGGGCCCCGACGCGCGCCCCGAGATCCGGGCCTCCGGCCTGCGCAACCCGTGGCGCTTCAGCGTGGACCGGACGACCGGCGATGTGTTCATCGGGGACGTCGGCCAGGGCGCCTGGGAAGAGGTGGACGTGCTGCCGGCAGGCCAGGGGGGCCTGGACTTCGGCTGGTCGATCATGGAGGGCCCCGACTGCTACGAGGCGAGCGAGTGCGACCGCACCGGGCTCACGCTGCCGGTCGCCGCCTACAGCCATGCGAGCGGGGATGACTGCACCATCGTGGGTGGCCATGTCTATCGCGGCACGGCCCTGCCGGGTCTGGATGGCGCCTACATCTACGGTGACTACTGCTCCGGCAAGCTGTGGCTGCTGTCCGCCGCGGACGCGGTGGCGAGCGGGACGGCCACCCCGGAGCTCGTGGGGCAGATGGAGGGGAGCCTGTCCGCCTTCGGCGAGGACGAGGCGGGCGAGCTGTACGCGGTGGATCTCGGCGGGCGGATCCTGCGGGTCACGGCCACCATCACCGGGGTCGAGCCGACCGAGCCGCCGGCATCGCCCGAACCATCCGTTTCCCCGGCGACGAGCCCTGCGCCCACGCGATCGCCGGGCACGGGGTCGACCGGCTTCCGCGCCGGCAAGGTCAGGCTGCGACTCGAGCCGGTGGCCGACCTGGGCCTCAACGCGTTCCCCATCTACCTGACCGGTGACGGCACGGGCGAGGGACGGCTGTACGTGGTCCAGCGGAACGGTCTCATCCGGATCATGGACAAGCGGGGCCGGACGCGCGGCACCCTCCTGGACCTGCGGGGTCGGGTGGGCATGCAGGAGCGCAGTGAACGGGGTCTCCTGGGCCTGGCGTTCCATCCCAGGTTCGCGCGGAACGGCAAGTTCTACGTCCACTACAACACGCCTGCCGGCAACACGCGCATCGTGGAGTACCGGCAGCGCAGGGTCGGTCGAGAGGTCGGGGCGGGATCGGGCCGGACGCTGCTCGACTTCGCGCGGCCGGAGTGGAACCACAACGGCGGCTGGATCGGGTTCGGGCCGGACGGCTACCTGTACATCGCATCGGGTGATGGTGGTGGCAACTCACCGGGGGACCCGTTCGGCAACGGCCAGGACCGCAACGACCTGTTCGGCAGCATCCTGCGCATCGACGTCGACCGGGGGAACCCCTATTCGATCCCGCGGGACAACCCGTTCCGGGACGGCGGCGGCCGCAAGGAGCTCTGGAACTATGGCCTGCGCAACCCGTGGCGAGCGAGCTTCGACCGCAAGACGGGTGACCTCTGGATCGGCGATGTCGGCCAGGACCGCATCGAGGAGATCGACATCCAGCGTGCCGGCAAGGGCGGTGCCAACTTCGGCTGGTCCGTGCTGGAAGGATCGCGTTGTCATCGGAACGCCAACTGCTCCACGAGGGGCATGACCATGCCCGTCGCGGAGTACCAGCACGGCGCGAAGGGCTGCTCGGTGATCGGCGGCTACGTCTACCGTGGCACCCAGTCACCGCTCCTCGAGGGCGCCTACCTGTTCACCGACTACTGCTCCAAGAGCATCTATGCCATCGACGCGAGCAAGGCCAAGCCGGGCGCGAACCTCCCCATCAAGCGCCTGATCCGCAAGAACGACTCACTGTTCGTGTCCATGGGCGAGGATGACGAGGGCGAGCTGTACGTGCTCTCGCAGGGTGGCGGTATCTACCACCTCGTGGGCAGGCCGAAGAAGTAGTCGTCCCGGCTCGGCCGTCCGGGTCCGGATCCATGGATACGACCGTGTGCACGCTCGTCGAGCGATACGACCACGATGCCGAGGACTACGAGACTTGGTGGGCGCCGGTGCTCGATGCGAGCGCCCGCGGGCTGCTCGACCGGGTCGGCGCGCCGATCGCGAGCCACCCGTCGACACGACCCATCGTCGCGGACGTGGGGACCGGCTCGGGGGTGCTGGCCATCGATGCCGCGGCGCGCTGGCCCGACGCCCTCGTGCTGGGCGTCGACCCGTCGCGGGGCATGCTGGGGATGGCGGCGCGGCGCGCCGAGCGTGCGGCCCTGGATGACGACCGGGTGCGCTGGATCACGGCCCCCGCCGCGGCGATGCCGATCCCGGACGCGTCCGTCGACCTCGTGGTCAGCTCCTTCGCGCTCCAGCTGGTGCCCGACCGACCTGCCGCGCTCGCCGAGGCGCGGCGCGTCCTCCGACCGGGTGGCCAGCTCGCGTTCATCACATGGCTCGACCGGGGCGAGCCGTTCCCGCCCGCCGAGGAGTTCGATGAGGCGGTCCTGGACCTGGGTGTCGAGGAGCCGGAGCCAGCCGAGGACGAGGCGCCGGTCGCGGGTGACCTGCGGAGCGTCCGGAGCGCCGCGGACGAGGTCCGACGCGCCGGGTTCGTGCGCGTGAGCGCCCGCGAGACCACGCTCGCGTTCGACTGGACGCTGGCGAGCTACCTGGCGTTCAAGATCCGCTACGACGAGACGGCGCTCTTCCGATGGCTGTCCGACGAGGACGCCCATCGACTCGTGGACATCGCCCAGCGTCGCCTGTCAGCGTTGCCTCCCGAGGCCTTCCACTGGCGCACACCGCTCGTCTCGGTGGTCGCCCGGCGACCCGCCTGACCGACGGCATCGGTCGACCGACGGTGGTCGGCCGATCGCCCGGCCGATCGCTGGGCTCGACGGACGGATCAGGCCGCGAACACGGCCCCTTCCAGGGGCCGACACGCGGTGCATGGCCGGAACCCCGAGACGCGTGCCTGCTCCGCGGTCCGGAAGGTCACGCGATGGGCGTCGGTGATGCGGCGCGCGTGGTGGCACGAGGGCCAGCAATAGATGCCCGTGGTGTCGCTGCCCAGATAGCGGATGCCCCGGTCGGCGAGCGCCTCCAGCTCGTCAGGGTCGATGCCCTCCGTGCGCAGCACCTCCCGCTTCGCCTCCGGGCCACCGGCCCCGTACTCACCGATGTGGCCGTCCGTGCGGACCACCCGGTGGCAGGGGATGACGAACGGGATGGGGTTGCCGGCGAGCGCCGAGCCCACGGCCCGCACCGCCCGTGGCCGACCGATCTCCCGAGCCACCCACGCGTAGGAGCGGACCTCGCCCCACGGGATGCCCATGACCGTCCGGAGCACCTGCTGCTCGAACGAGGTGAGCGTGCCGAGGTCCACGGGCAGGTCCCGCTGCCGGTCACCGGCGAGCTGGCGGTCGACCTGTCGCGCCAGGCGCGCCGGCAGTCGCTCCATGCGCCGGACGGGTCGACCGGTGCGCAGCTGGACCTCCGTCTCGAAGCCCATGGGATCGCCCACGCGCTCCACTGCCGTGACGCCGTCGGGGCCCCACGCGACGTACAGCCGGTCGACCGGCCCGTCCACCTCCGCATAGCCATCGGCCATGCCCAGCTCCGCGAGCACCGCGTCCGCGAGACCATCGGGTGCCCGCTCCGCCGTCTCGCGCATCGCCTTCACCATGGTGCGTGCCTCCTCCAGGGTCCGTGGCCGGTTCACCGCGCCACCTCCAGCTCCAGGTCGTCCGCGGCCTCCATCGAGGCACGGAGCGTGCGGATGCCCCGGTGGACATCCGACTTGATGGTGTTGACGGGACGCTCCAGCGCCTCCGTCATCTCCGCGTAGGACAGGCCGTGCACATGGCGCAGCTCCACGGCGATCCGTTGCCGGTCCGGCAGCTGCGCCAGGCGTGCCGCCCAGGTACGTGCCGATTCGCGACGCATCAGCGTCGCCACGGGCGTGCGGGCCTCCGGATCGACCGGCTCGGGGGCATCCTCGAGGGTCGCGTGTGCCGGTGCGGCGTCCCGGGCACGGTTGTGGGCGACGTTGCGCACGATGCGTGCCAGCCAGCCTCGTGTGTGGAGCTCCCGGATGCGTTCCGGCGGATAGCGCTCGATGGCTCGCCAGGCGCGCAGGAACGAATCCTGGGCCACGTCCTCGGCATCGGCGGCGTCACGGGTCCACCGCCGGGCGAGCCCGTAGACCAGGTCCTGGTGATGACGCACGAACGTCGGGAACGCGGCCCGGGGGTCGGTCGCCAGCGCGGCGGGGCATTCGATGCACACGCTGACAGGAACACGGCCCGGGGCCCAGCGGTTGCAGCCGTCCCGTCGGTCGGCCGCAGACCGGCTCAGGCCAGCAGGAAGCCGTCTCCCAGCGGATCGCGCTCATCCACCACGAACGTGTGGTAGCCCGTCACGTAGCCCGTGCCCGCGATGCTCGTCACGACGCCGTCCCGGTCGCCGACGGTCGCGGTCTCCTCGATCCGTCCGTCGAACACGGCCCCGGTCACGCTCGCGTTCCGCACGTGGTCGCCGACGGCACGTCGGCCGGTCGCGTGCAGCCACGCGAGCAGGGCGCTCGTCCCCGAGCCGCAGGGCGATCGATCGACCTCCGCGTCCGCGAACACCGTGATGGAGCGCAGATCGGCATCCGGCGCCAGGCCATCCGAGAGGCTCGCCGGATCGTGATCCACGATGATCGTGCCGTACACGAAGCCGAGGTCCGGATCGGTGGGGTGGGTCGGCGCGTGGTCCTCGCGGAGCCGTGCCGTGAGGGTGGTGCCCAGGGTGCGGAGCGCAGGCACCGCGTCACGCGTCACGCGCACGCCGAGATCCGCGGCATCCACGATGCCGTAGTACGCGCCACCGAAGGCCAGGTGGGCTCGTGCCGCCGCGACACCCGGCGGACCGAGCGTGCCGAGTGGCACCAGCAGGTCTCGGGCGTGGAGATAGCCCGGCACGTTGCGGAACCGGACACCGGACACCGCGACGCGCCCGCCCGGGCCGAGCGACACCTCGCTGGTGGACGTGACCAGGCCAGCCGGCGTCTCCCAGCGGATGGTCGTGGTGGGGGCCGTGGCCGGATACAGGCCCTCCTCCAGGAGTCCCGTGGCGAGCGCGATGATGCCGTGCCCGCACATCGTGCTGTATCCCTCGTTGTGGAGGAACAGCACCGCGATATCCGCATCTGGTCGGTGTGCCGGCAGGAGCACCGCGCCATACATGTCCCGGTGGCCGCGCGGCTCGTGGATGATCGCCCGACGCACGGCGTCCGCGTGCTCCCGCACCCAGCGTCGTCGCTCCAGGATGGGCGCGCTGGGGACCCGCGGATAGCCCGAGCGGATGAGCCGGAGCGGTTCACCGCCGGCATGCAGGTCGATGGTCTCGATGACCATCCGGGCATGGGCGCGGGCGCCGCTCGCGGGCTGGCTGGGCGTGGTCGGGCGCTCCCTGGGCTCCGGCTCCGCGGCCGTGTCGGGCTCGTCGACCGTGGGGGATGTCGCAGCCGGTGGGTCGTCGTCGACGGCGGCCGCACTGGGCTCCCCGGCCCCGACAGGCTCCGCATCCGCCCCGACGGCCTCCTCGGCGCTGACGGCCTCCTCCTCGGCCGCATCCGCCGCCTCGGCCTCGACGGCGCCCACGGGCGTCTCGGCCTCCGCCTCGGCCGCATCCGCCGCCTCGGCCTCGACGGCGCCCACGGGCGTCTCGGCCTCCGCCTCGGCTCCGACATCCGCCGCCTCGGCCTCGACGGCGCCCACGGGCGTCTCGGCCTCCGCCTCGGCTCCGACATCCGCCTCGTTCATGGTCGCCTCGAGGGGCGCCTCGGGCACAGCAGCGAACGGTGCGTCGACCGTCTCGGGCTCGTCGACCGTGGAGGCTGCCGGCTGGAACACGACGGCCAGCTCCTGCTGACCATCGACCACGCGCCAACGATGGGCGACCGCATGCCAGCCGGTCTGGCGCGCCTGCTGCGCGTCGCGGCGATAGGCCTCCTGGGCGGACGCGCGGTCCGGCCCGGTGTACGTGCGGATGACAGGGAGCTGGGTCTGCACCTCCCCCTCAGGCTAACGCGAGCGGGCGGCTCTCGTCAGGCGAGGCAGCAGGAGTGCCGTGGAGCCCAGGAACAGCACGGCCAGGAGGACGGCTGCGGCGAGCTCGGTGGTGCGGTCCTGCTCGCCCGTGACGACGCTCTCGGTGGCCGTCGGCGGCAGCGTGACCCGGAGGCTGGCGGTGTCGGAGCACCCCTCGGCGCGGACGCGCCAGCGACCCGTGTCCGCCTCGGCGGCGATGAGGCCCACCCGGAACGAGTCCTGGTCACCCGAGACGTCGATGGTCCGTGGCTCCTCGTCACCCCGGGTGAGCGTGATGGTGCTGGGCGTGAAGCCCTGTCCCCGGATCACGAACCGGGTGCCGGGCTCACCGGTGCGCGGCGACACGGTCACGGTGCAGGCGTCGGCGGCCACCGCGGCGACCGGCAGCACGAGGACGAGGCCGAGGACGGCCAGCAGGCTCAGCAGGGGCGAGGCGATGCGTGACATGTGCGCAGCATACGACCGAAGGTACCGGGGGTCATCCCCCGGATCACCCCTCCGGTGCCGCGAGGCACCCGTTCGTGACGTGGGCGAGCCGCTCGGTGACGGTGGGCCGTTCCGTGCCATGGCCTACGGCTCCCGGACGACGACCGTGGAGCGCATGCCCGCGCTGTAGTGGCCGGGCACGACACATCCCGCGATGGTCCGGGTCGCCTCCGGGAAGGTCATCGTGAGGGTCCGCGTCTCACCCGGCGGCACCTCGATGTACCGATCGGGACCCGGCTCGGCCTCGGCGCTCTCGCGCTGCTTCTGCTCCCGGTCGGTGCCGATGAAGAAGTCATGCGGCAGACCCCCGTCGTTGGTGACCACGAAACGGACCGGCGTGCCCGACCGCACCGTGATCCGCGTGGGCTCGATGACCAGCGTGTCGAGGAGCGAGACCTCCACCACCTGGGCGCCGTCGTCCGGGGTCGGTGTGGGTGCCGGCGTCGGCGACGGGGTGGGCGCGAGCGTGATGCGAGGCGTGGGGCTGGGGGTCGGCACCGGGACCGTGACGCTCGGCACGGGCACCACGCTGGGATCGCTCGTGGGGACGGGGCTGGAGCCGACCGACGAGAGTCGGACACATCCTGCCAGCAGCAGGATGGAGCCAGCAGCAGCCAGGGGTCGCACCCAGCGCGGGGATGGTGTCATCACGCCCAGGATCCTCCACATCGCGTCGTCGGTGGATGCGCATGATGTCCCAGATGGTTGCCATCCTGCACGCGATGGGCCCCGCCACGCGGCGTGGCAGGGTAGCCTGCACCCCGATGGCCGCCCGTGATCCCCGTCCCAACGCCGCCGTCCGCGCCGAGCCGCGGGGCATCGGTACGTCCGGCGCGCGCGATCCGCTGGCCCGCGAGGTCAAGCTGCTCGGCGCGCTGCTGGGCGAGGTCATCGTGGAGCAGGAGGGGGAGGAGCTGCTCGACCTGGTGGAGCGCATCCGACGCGCCGCCATCGCGCTCCGTCGGACCGACAGCGTGGATGAGCGTCGGGCGCTCGCCGCGGAGCTGGACGGCATCGACGCGCCGCGTGCCGAGGTGCTCATCCGGGCGTTCGGCCTGTACTTCCAGCTCGCCAACCTCGCCGAGGAGAAGGAGCGGGTGCGTCGGCTACGACGACGGGCCAGGACATCGCCACGAGGCGTCGTGGACGGCTCGGTCGCGGATGCCGTGGACCGGCTGCGTCGTGCCGGGGTGCCCCGCAGCCGGTGGCGTGCCACGATCGAGCGGCTGTCCGTGGGCCTCGTCCTCACGGCGCACCCGACCGAGGCCCGGCGCCGGACCATGCTCATCGCGCTCCGTCGGTGCTACCGCGCGCTCGACCAGCTGGACGATCCCCGCCTGACACCCGACGAGGACGCCGCCATCCGGCGTCGTCTGCGGCAGGAGATCACCCTGCTCTGGCACACCTCGCCACTCCGGGTGCAGGCGCCCTCGCCCCTCGACGAGGTGCGGAGCGTGATGGCGTTCTTCGATGAATCGCTGTTCGTGGTCGCGCCGCGGCTCTACCGTGCGCTCGACGGGGCGCTCGATGACATGCCCGAGGTGGCCCTGGGCGCGGCTCGTGACACGGGTCGCACGGGCACCCGGCCACCACGCGTGACCGCGTACCTCGAATGGGGCTCGTGGGTCGGTGGTGACCGGGACGGGCATCCCTCCGTGACCGCCGCCGTCACCCGCGAGGCGATGCGTATCCACGCCGACCACGTGCTCCACGGCTACGAGGCCGTCGCGTCACGTCTCGCCCAGACCATCGCGGCGACGACGCCGACGGACGAGCTGCCCGGCGCGCTCCGCGCGCAGCTGTCCCTCGATGCGCGAGAGCTGCCGGCCACCATGGCCGAGGCACAGCGACGGTTCCCGGGCGAGCCCTGGCGACAGGCGTTCACGGCGATGGGTGAGCGACTTCGACGGACCCGGGCGCGACTCGTGGACGGGCTGGACGACCCGGTCGGCTATCGACATCCGGGTGAGCTGCTGGCCGCGCTCGACACCCTGCGTGAGGCGCTCCTGGCGCAGGGCATGGCGCGGGTCGCGTGGGGTGACCTCCAGGACTTCCGGTGGCAGGTCGAGACCTTCGGCTTCCACGCTCTCGGGCTGGAGGTCCGGCAGCACAGCGAGGTGCATGCCCGCGCGCTCGCGGAGCTGGCCCGCGATGAGCCGGGTGCCCTCGTCCCATCCAGCGGTGTCGCGGTGGAGGTCCTGGACACGTTCCGGGCCATCGCGCACATCCAGGTATCGTTCGGGGAGCGTGCCTGTCATCGCTATGTCATCAGCTTCACACGTGGCGCCCAGGACATCCTCGACGTGCTGGCGCTCGCGGACCGGGCGGGTGGGGTCGCGCTGGACGTGGTGCCCCTGTTCGAGTCGGCCGACGCGCTCGAGGGGAGCGGTGCCATCGTCGATGCCCTGCTCACCGACCCGGCATATCGCGCCCACCTCGCCACCCGGGGCGACCGGCAGGAGGTGATGCTCGGCTATTCCGATTCCACCAAGGAGTCCGGACCGCTCGCGGCGGCCTGGATGCTGTACCGCGCCCAGGAGCAGCTGACCGCAGCCGGTCGGCGCCATGGCGTGACGCTCACCCTGTTCCACGGCCGGGGTGGTGCCATCGGCCGGGGTGGCGGGCCCATGAGCCAGGCCATCCTGGCTGGCCCACCGGGGTCGGTCGACGGACGCCTCAAGCTCACCGAGCAGGGCGAGGTGATCGCCGATCGCTATGCCAACCCGGTCATCGCGCAGCGTCACCTGGAGCAGCTCACGAGCGCGGTCCTGCTGGCATCGGCCCCCGCGCACGCGGAACGGACCCGCGCCGTGGGCGCGGAGGGTGCGGCGGTCATGGATGCGCTCGCGGCGAGCTCCCGTCGCGCGTACCGCTCGCTGGTCTGGGAAGACCCCCGGTTCGAGGAGTACTTCCGGGCGGCCACGCCCATCGACGAGCTCGCGGGCATGGCCATCGGCTCCCGCCCATCCGCCCGTGCCGCCGGCGGCGCACCCCGCACCCTCGAGCAGCTGCGGGCTATCCCATGGGTCTTCGCGTGGTCACAGTCGCGTGCCAACCTGCCCGGCTGGTACGGCGTGGGCAGCGCCATCGCGGACCACGTGGCGGCACACGGCGAGGCAGGGCTGGAGCGACTCCGCGTTCTGTATCGGACGTGGCCCTTCCTGGCGGGTGTCATCGACACGGCGGAGATGAGCCTCGCCAAGGCGGACATGCAGGTGGCCCGGCGATACGCCGGTCTCGCCCCGACGCCGGAGTCGAGGCGTGTGTGGCGGCGCATCCGGCGCGAGTACCGACTCACGCGGGATGGCATCCTCGCGGTCACGGGGCGACCCCGGATCATGGACGCGATGCCCGTGCTCCAGCGCTCCATCGAGCTGCGCAATCCCTATGTCGACTCGCTCTCCGAGCTCCAGGTCCGGCTCCTTGCACGCGCCCGGGCGCTGCCCCCGGAGGCGCCCGAGCGACGCGAGCTGGAGCGCCTCGTGTTCCTCACCGTGAGCGGGGTCGCGGCGGGGGTCCAGAGCACCGGCTGACGGTACTTTCGTCGGGTGTCCAGTGGGTGGCGCGGGCGCGCACCATGCACGCCCTGTCGCACATGGGGCCAAGACCGCGGCAGCCAGATGAGGCAGCGTGGGGCGCATCCTCCATCCCTCACCATCCAGCCCCGGGGTCCCGTCGTCCGTCGACGGCGGGCGGCTGTCCCGGGTCATCCGAGTCATCACGTGGCTGACGCTCGGCCTGGCGGCCGAGGCGCTCGCGGTCGCGCTGCTCGCCGGCCGACCGCAGTTGCTGCTCCCCACCGCCCTCTTCCTGGGCGTGGCCATCTGGACCGAGTGGGCGCGTCGTCGGATCCCCGGGGGCAGCGGCACATGGGTGGCCAGTCGCCTCGTCATCGTCACCCTGTGCGTGATCTTCGGCCTGGTGTTCGTGGCACCCGCGTCCGCAGGCGTCCTCATCGTGGCGCCCATGGTCGCCTTGCTGCTCGCGCTGCCCAGCCTGCCCGATACCGCGATGCGTCGTCTGGCGGTCGCCTGCTGGCTCGCCTCGGTCAGCATCGTCACCATGGGCACGCTGGCGGGGCGTCCCGTTGGCGGTCTGGACCTTGCGGACCTGCTGCTGCTCATCGACACCGGCCTCATCATGGCGGTGCTGCTGTATCTCCTCGCGGACGTCCGGACCCGCCTCGTCTCGTCGAGTCGCGAGATGGCGCGTCTCGTCGATCTCTCGCGGGACCTCTCCGGATCGCTGGACCTGACCCAGGTGGCTGGACGACTCGCGCGACACCTGCAGGAGGCGACCCGCGCGGATGCGTGCGTCGTCCTGGCGTACCTCCCGGACCGGGACCAGGTCATCACCTTCGCCGCGTGGCCGCCCGAGGCATCATCGAGGCACGAGGAGGGATACGCGCTCGACGACTACCCCCTGACCCGCGAGGTCGTGGTGGCGCAACGACCCACGACGGTCTCCGTGGCCGACCCGACCGCGGATGCCGCAGAGGTCGCCATCCTGCGCGCCCATGGCGTGGACTCGCTGCTCATGGTGCCGCTGGTGGTGCGTGGCCAGACCATGGGCATCGCCGAGATCAGCCGGACCGGCGCGCCGTTCGATGCGGACGCCGTGACGCTCGCGAGCAGCATCGCTGCGGAGGCGGTCATGGCGCTTGAGAACGCGCGCCTCCACCAGGAGCTGCGTCGCCAGGCGTTCGAGGACGGGCTCACCCGCCTCGCCAACCGGGCCCTGTTCACCGACCGTCTAGGTCATGCGCTGACCCGTGCCGGCCGTGGACCGGGCCGCGTGGCCGTGCTGTTCCTCGACATCGATGGCCTCAAGGCCGTCAACGACCAGCTGGGCCACGTGCGGGGCGACCAGGTGCTGATCGCCGTGGCCGAGCGGATCGGTGGCTGTGTGCGCGCCGCGGACACCGTGGCTCGGCTGGGTGGTGACGAGTTCGCGGTGCTCCTGGAGGACCAGCTCGACCCCGCAGAGGCGGAGCACGTGGCGCGACGCGTCGTGGAGGCCGTCCGGGAGCCGATCCTGCTCGGCGAGACCCAGGTGACGGTCGGCATCAGCATCGGCATCGCGTTCAGCAGCGCGGACGCCGCGACCGCGGACGTGTTGCTGCGGGACGCGGACACCGCGATGTATCGCGCCAAGGCGACCGGGAAGGCACGGGTCGTCGTCTTCGACCCCGCGCTCCGACGCAGCGTCCAGGAACGGCGTGTCCTCAAGCGATCGCTGCGGGGGGCCGCCGCGCGCGATGAGCTGCGACTCCAGTACCAGCCCATCGTGCGCTTCCGGGACGGCGTCGTGACCGGGCTGGAGGCGCTCGTCCGCTGGGACGCCCCCGGTGTCCAGCGGCGAATGCCCTCGGACTTCATCGCGATGTCCGAGGAGAACGGTGCCATCGTGTCCATCGGTCGGTGGGTCATCGAGGAGGCCTGTCGGCAGCTCCGCGAATGGCAGGAGGCGGCAGACCGCCCGGACCTGCGGATCAGCGTCAATCTGTCCGCACGCCAGTTCCAGGATCCTGCGCTGGGTCGCACGCTCGCCCAGACGCTCGGTCGCACCCGGATCGCGCCGGGCGCGCTCCAGGTCGAGATCACCGAGAGCGTCCTGATGCAGCACACGCAGCGGACCATCGATGTCCTGGCGGAGCTGCGCGCGTCGGGCGTGAGCGTCGCCATCGATGACTTCGGCACCGGCTACAGCTCGCTCAGCTATCTCCAGCGATTCCCGGTCGACGCCCTCAAGATCGACCGCGCGTTCGTGTCGGGTGATGCCGATGATCCCGGGTGGGTGCTCACCCGGGCCATCGTGGGCATGGCGGATGGTCTCGGCCTCCAGGTCATCGCGGAGGGGATCGAGCGACCCGGGCAGCTCCACCAGCTCCGGGCGATGGGCTGCGGGCACGGGCAGGGCTATCTGTTCTCGCCGCCCATCGATCCGACGGCGGTCGAGCGCCTGCTGGGCATCGGGACACGGGTGGTGCCCCACGAGGAGCTGGGCCAGGGACGCGCAACGGCGGCCGCCTGACGCGAGGGCTGGGGTCCGTCCGCCTCAGGCGTGCCACGCCGCGTCGAGCTCGGCGCGGGTCGGCGGGTCGGCGCCGCGTCGGGAACAGGTGATCGCGGCGGCAGCGAGCGCCACGCGAGCCGCGCCGTGGACCGGGCCCGGGTCCTCGAGGGCGCCACGATCGAGGCCGTGGTCCAGCAGCCAGCCGAGGAACGCGGCGCCGAACGAATCCCCCGCCCCGACCGTGTCCACGACGGGGCCCCCCAGGAGTGGCAGCTCCGTCGGCGGGAACGCCCGCGACACGAGCCTGATGGGTCGCCCGCCGTCCGTGAGGAGCACCAGCGCTCCATCCATGGCGAGGCCGCGAGCGACGGCGACGGGGTCCCGGCGGTCGTCGAGGGTGGTGAGGTCGTCGGTGCTCGCGCGGATGATGTCCGCCCGGCGAGCGAGTCGGCCGACGCGTGCGCGCCACGCGGCGAGATCCGGGGTCGCCGACGGTCGGGCGTTCGGGTCGAGCATCACGAGCGTGTCCGGGGGTGCCGCCGCGACGAGCGCCTCGAGGCTGTCCGACACGGGCTGGAACACGAGCCCCAGGGTCCCCACGTGGATCGCCGCGACCTCGCCATCCAGCGCCCGGAGGGCGTCCTCCCGGGTCACCCGGGGTGCCGCCGTGCCGTCCACGAGGAAGGTGTAGCGCGCCGTGCCCGACGCATCGAGGTCGGCGAGGGCGAGCGTGGTCGGCGCATCCGTCCGGGTCACCAGGTCCGTGATCACGCCGTCATCGATGAGACCCGTGAGCAGCGTCCCACCCAGCGCATCGGTCGAGATGCAGCCCAGGAACGCCGTCCCGAGCCCCAGGCGACCAAGGGCCCGAGCGGTGTTGTAGGGCCCGCCCCCGGGCACGTCCCGGACGCTCCCGTCGACGGTCCGGATGCGATCGACGAGGCTCTCACCGCCGACGACGATGCGCCCGCCCATCGCCGGAGGTCAGGCGCCGGGCCGGGACGCCCGGCTGTAGACGAGGACGCTCCGCTCGAACTCCATGACGACCGTGCCGTCCTGGTTGAGCCCTCGGGTGCGCACCCGCACGATGCCCTGGCCGGGCCGGGACCGCGACGGTCGGACGTCCAGGACCTCCGTCTCGGCATACAGGGTGTCACCGGCGAATACGGGTGCCGGGCAGCGGACCTGCTCCCAGCCGAGGTTGGCGACCGCGTTGCGGCTGACGTCCTCCACGGACAGACCCGTGACGATGGCCAGTGTCAGGGTGGACACCACGAGCGGCTTGCCGAACTCGGTCCGGGATGCGTAGTCCACGTTGTAGTGGACGTCGTGGGTGTTGTTGGTGAGCAGCGTGAACCAGGTGTTGTCCGTCTGGGTGATGGTCCGGCCGTGCGAGTGGCGGTACACGTCGCCGACCTGGAAGTCATCGAGGAAGCGGCCCTCCCAGCCGACCACACGCCGGGTCGCCGGGGCATCCGGGGCGGTGGGACCGTCCGATGCCGCGGCGCCGTCCTGGGTGGTCGGGACGTCCGCCCCGGGCTCGTCGGTCATGCGGGTCCACCTCGCCATGCGTCCTGTGCGTCGGCCAGCTCATCGGCATCGATGACCCCGAGGGCGAGCGCCCGGGCCGGGTCGAACCGCCCCAGCGCCGTCGCCTGGCGGAGGACCACCCGCGCGTGGCGGTCGGTCGCCCGGTCGGACATGACACCCGCGATCATCGTGGCGCCCCTGCCCTCCTGGTGGACCGCGGTGTCGTACGCGGCCAGCTTGGCCGCCTCCGCCTCCAGCGCAGCGTCCGTGAAGCCCGTCTCGTACGCCAGCAGCACCGCGAACAGCTGGGCCGGATGACCCACCCACTTGCCGAGCATGCCGAAGTCCCGGGCCCGGACGGCATCGCGGTAGACGAGCTGCATCCGATCGAGGAACCGGACACGATTGGCCGGACCATCGAGTGCCGGGTCGGCGACCGGGTAGTCGAGGGTCATGCCATCGATGGCGGGCACGCCCACCGCGCCGGCGACGTCCACGATCGTGGCGCGGGCCCAGTCCGCGAGCGGATGCTCGTTGGCGATGGACGGCAGGCCGACGTCCGCGGAGTAGTCCGCGAGCCCGAAGACGAGGGCACACAGCCGATCGGCGGCGCGCTGCGCGAGGTCCGCCAGCTGGGCCGCCGCCCATCCCGACTCCACCAGGTACGCGACCCGGATGCCGCCGACCGGCAGCCCCAGCGAGCGCTCGGCCTCCGTGAGCATGCCGTGGACCAGGTCCACCTCCTCGGGATGCTCGATCTTGGGGAACACGATGCCGTCGAGCGGGATCCGACCGTCCGGAGATGCCTCCACGAGCCGCCACAGGAGCCCGTACAGCTCGCGGGCCGTGGAGCCCAGCGCCAGGCCCGGTGGCCGGTAGAAGCGCAGGCTGGGTGGTCCGCCGCCACTCCAGTCGGCCGTCGCGAGGATATCCGCGGCATCCAGACGCGCCTGGGCGGCAGCCGCGTCCGTGAGCGCGAGGGCGTCCTCCGCATCGAGCATCACCATGGGCGCGCGCCGGGGAGCCGCCAGCAGCCGCTCGATCGCGTCCACGCCCACGCCGAGCCGGTCGGCGAGCATCGCCGGACCGACCTCGAAGCGCTCGAGGATGCGCGCCATGGGCGCGGTGCCGCCCTCCACGGCCTTGCGGGCCATGGCGGCCTCCGCAGGCGTCGTGAAATGCGCCTGCTGTCGCCAGTAGCGGAGCGGCAGACGTGCCTGGCGGGGTGCCAGCTCCTCGCGCAGGGCCCGGTTGCGTGCGTCAGCGAGCGCGACCGCGGCGTCGAGGTCCGGCAGCGGGCGTCCGTCCGCGCTGCTCACGTCGGCCCCGCCGCATCCGCGGCGAAGGCGTCCGAGGTCGCGCCCACCCAGCCGGCCGCGTCATCGAGGCGTGCCTGGAGATCGGCGAGCAGCCGCGCAGCCCCGGCGCCGTCCACCGCGCGATGGTCGGCGGAGAGCGTCGCGGTCATCATCCAGCGGACCACCACGGCGCCATCCCGGACCACCGGGCGTGCCTCCGTGGCGCCCGTGGCGAGCGTGGCCACCTGGGGCGGCGTGATGATGGCCGTGAAGCTGGTCACCCCGAACATGCCCAGGTTGGTGAGCGTGAACGTGCCCTCGGCGATCTCCGGGGCGCGCAGCTTGCCCGCGCGAGCCCGCTCCGCGAGGTCCCGCAGCTCGCTGCCCAGCTGGTCCACCGACTTGCTGCCGCAATCGAGCAGCGCGGGTGCGATCAGGCCGCCCTCGCCGAGGTCGATCGCGACCCCCAGGTTGATGGCATCCACGCGCACCAGCGTGTCGCCCTCCCAGACCGCGTTGAACGCGGGCGCCGCGGCGAGCGTCGAGGCCATGGCCCGCAACAGCAGCGCGGTGACGCTCGCCCGCTGCTCCTTCGGTCGGTCAGCGTTGAGGGTCGCGAGCGCATCGAGCGCCGCGTCCATCGCCAGATCGCGGGAGACATAGAAGTGGGGTGCCTGGGTCTTGCTCTGGACCATCCGTCGCGCGATCGCCTCGCGCATCCGGGAGAAGGTGACCGGGTGTCGTCCGTCCGCCATCGTCGGTTCGTGGATCCTACTGGCCGTCGTCGAGATAGCCGATGACCGTGCCCACCGGGACCTCCTGGCCGGGGGCCAGCGTCTGCTCCACGAGGGTGCCGGCGGCGAGCGCCTCCATCTCCACGGTGGACTTCTCGGTCTCGATCTCCGCGAGCACATCGCCGCGCGACACGCTGTCACCGACCTGCTTCACCCAGGCGGCGATGGTGCCGGTCTCCATGTCGTAGCCCATGCGGGGCATCTCGATCGGGATACGTGCCATGGGAACCTCCTGTGGGCCTCGGGTGGGGTCGTCGCGGGCGCGTGTCGCACCATCGGAGCACGCGTTCCCGGATGATACCGGCGTCGCCTCCGACCCGGATCGGGCATGCGGCTGCCAGGCCGGGATCGTTCCCGCTCGCCGAGCCGTCGATGCCGTCCCGGGCGAACGATCCCATATTGACAATCGATTGTCAAGGGATCAACCTCCTGCCCGAACCCGCTGACGGCGGCCCTTGGCGCGCCGCGGACGGGCACCGAGGAGGACGCCGGATGGCAAGGCGGACACACGGCAGTACGACCCGGCGGCGGTCGGCATTCGTCATGGGCACGGTCCTGGTGGGGACCTTGGCCGTGACCCCCGCGGCGAACGCGCAGGACCCCATCGAGCTGGAGATGTGGTCCTGGAACAACGAAGGCGCGTACCCCCTGGTCCACGAGGACGCCATCGTGCGTTTCGAGGCGGACCATCCGGGCGTCACGGTGAAGCGTGGCCAGTCGAACTGTGGTGACGCATGCGGCGTCATCTACCTGAGCTTCACCGACTACCTGACGCGGTTCCGAGCCGCGATCGCGGCGGATGAGCCACCCTGCATCGCCCAGATCCCGTGGGCCGGCGAGTTCCGGGACTTCGTGAACAGTGGCGAGCTGATCCCGTTGACCCAGGCGATCACCACCGGTTTCCCGGCGTTCTTCGAGCCCATCGTGGACGCGGTGAGCATCGGCGGCGAGGTCTGGGCGATCCCCCTGGACGTGAACACGCTCCAGATCGCCTACAACAAGACCCGGTTCGACGAGCTGGGCCTGGAGGTCCCCCAGACACAGGGTGAGCTCCAGGCCGCCGTGGATGCGCTGGGTGAGCAGGGCCTGTTCGGCATCGCCATGGGCACCCGGGACCGGTGGTCCGCGGGCGACCTGTTCTTCGCCCAGGTGGCCTACACGGACGGCACCAACAGCAAGCTCGCGCAGGCGGATGCCGGCGAGGTCGGCTGGGATGACCCGGCCTTCGCTGCCGCGGCGGACAACGTGGCCGCCATGGTCGCGAGTGGCATCTTCGCGCCCGGCGCCAACTCCATGGACGCGTTCGTGGGCAACCTCGACCTGTTCGCAAGCGGAGCCGCCGGGATGATGTACCCGGTCGGCAACTTCGTCACGGCGGGCGTCGCGGACAAGGTGGGCGATGCCTTCGAGTGGAGTCTGTTCCCGTTCCCCAAGCCGGACGGCAGCACGCTCGACAACCGGGCCACGGGCGGCATCGCCGAGATGTTCGTGGTCACGGCTGACTGCGCCCACCAGGAGGAGGCGATCGAGTTCCTGCGCTACCTCGTGGACGATGGCGGCGGCGCCGCGCTCGTCGCCAACGACTTCATCCCGTCCTGGGACTTCCCGGTGCCCGCGGACAAGAGCGAGCTGTACAACAACATGGTGACCGCGCAGGCCACCGCCAACAGCCGCGTCATCTACACGACGCAGGTCTACGCGGAGCTGCTGAACGCGATGCAGGGCGTCATGGACGGACAGCCCGGCAGCACGGTCATCGAGGCGATGGTCTCGGCCGGCGCGCAGTAGGCATCCGCCACCGACCACCACACCGGTATCCGGATGGCAGCCGCATCACCGCGACCATCCGTGACCGCGTCGATCGCGAGTCCTCGTCGGTCGGTCACACCCGGCCGGCTCGGGCTCGCCTTCGTGCTGCCCAGCGTCATCATCTTCTGCCTGTTCCTGATGGTGCCGGTGTTCGCGGTAGCGGGCATCGCGTTCCTGGAGTGGGCGGGCTTCCGCATCGGCGACTGGACCTTCGTGGGCCTCGCCAAGTTCCAGAAGGCCGCCGCGGACCCGGTGTTCTGGCGCTCGTTCACACACACGATCCTGTTCACCGTGGCGACCACGGTGCTCCTGAACATCACGGGCTTCCTCTACGCGCTGCTCATCGCGTCGCGGGTGCGTGGCAGCGGCCTGGTGAAGTCCGTGCTGTTCCTGCCGGTCCTCCTGTCACCCGTGATCGTGGCGCTCATGTGGACCCGCATCCTGGATGCGTTCGGGGCCGTCAACCAGCTCATCTCGCTCGTGAGCCCCACGGCCCGACCGACGCTGTTCCTGGGTGACCCTGACCTCGCGCTGACGTCCGTGATCGTGGCCACGGTGTGGCAGTTCACGGGCTACAACATGCTGCTCTATTACGCCGGTCTCCAGAACCTGCCACGCGACCAGCTCGAGGCGGCATCCATCGACGGGGCGGGCGCCCGTGCCAGCATCCGCCACGTGGTCGTGCCCGGTCTGTATCCGGTCATCGGCACCGCAATCCTGCTCAACGTCATCGGTGGTCTGCGCGTGTTCGACCTGGTGTACGTCATGACCCGCGGCGGACCCAACCGGAGCACGGAGGTGCTGGCGACCTACATGTACGAGCAGGCCTTCAAGTTCAGCGACATGGGCTACGCATCGGCCATCGCGCTGGTCATCGTGGCGTTGTCGGTGGGCGCGGCCGTGCTGCGCATCCGCTGGGGGTCGCGTCTCCATGAATGACCATCGCGTGGGTGGCCGTGCCGAACCGCCGGAGATCCACCCATGATCGACCGCTATACGCACCCGGCGTGGCGGGTCGGTGTCTCCGCGTTCCTGCTGGCTTCGGCGATGGTGGCGATGGCGCCCATCCTGTGGATCGTGGGCCTCGCCCTCCGGACCGGCGCGGACGTCTACTCACGGGCGGTCATCCCGGGCACGTTCCGGCCGGAGAACTTCTCCGATGCATGGGGCCAGTTCGGTCTCGCGCGCCTGTTCCTCAACAGCATCGTCGTGACGGGCCTCTCCGTCGCCGTCGTGGTCACCCTGAGCGTCCTCGCCGCCTACGGCTTCGCCCGGCTCCGGTTCCGGGGGTCGGAGGTGCTGTTCCTGCTCATCCTCCTGGGGCTCATGATCCCGCCCGCGGCGGTCATCATCCCGCTGTTCGTGGAGATCCGGACGATGGGCCTCTACGACACGCACGTCGGCCTGTCCCTGGTCTATGTCGCGTTCGGCCTGCCGCTGTCCATCCTCATCCTGCGGAGCTTCTTCGCGGGGATCCCACGGGAGCTCCTGGAGGCGGCCCGCATCGATGGGGCCTCGGAGCGCTGGATCCTCCTGGGCGTCGTCGTGCCGCTCGCGAAGGCACCGATCGCGACGGTCGCGATCCTGACGTTCCTGTTCTGCTGGAACGACTACTTCCTGGCGCTGGTGCTGCTCCGTGATGCGGGCACGTATACCCTGCCGGTCGGCATCGCCCAGTTCATCGGTCAGTACAGCACGCCCCACGAGTTGGTGGCCGCTGCGGTGTTGATGGCGGCCGTGCCTGTGTTCATCCTGTACCTGGTGCTCCACCGCCAGTTCGAGCGTGGCGTGGCGGAGGGGGCGGTCAAGCAATGAGTCGCCACGTCGTGGACCGCGCAGCCGAGCCCGGGTGGCGGGTGGGAGGAGCCATGGAGCCGATCATCGCGCTCGACGCACTGGAGCAGATCGCCGCGGGTATCGACCATGCGGAGGGGATCTGCGTCGCGCCCGACGGCACCATCTACGTCAGCGGCGAGCAGGGCCAGATCTACCGGGTGGACGAGGACGGCACCGCGCACGAGGTGACCACGACCGGCGGCTGGACCCTGGGCCTCGCCACGGACGGGGAGGGGCGTGTCTACGCCTGTGACCCCAAGCGCGGCGCGGTCATGCGCTGGACACCCGGTGGCGGGGACCCCGTTCCCTGGACCAGCGGCGCACCCGGCATCCCGTTCGTGACACCCAACTGGGGCGCGTTCGGGCCCGATGGCAGCTTCTATGTCACCGACTCCGGTCACTGGAAGCAGCCGGACGGCAGCGTGATCGTGGTGCGGCCGGGTGCCGGCCCTGCCACGGAGCGCACCAGCGTCTGGACCCGGGAGAGCCGGGACTTCCCGAACGGTCTCGCGGTCCACCCGAACGGCCAGGAGATATGGGTCCTCGAGTCCACGCCCGGGGCGCTGGTCGCGTTCGACATCCTGCCCGATGGCTCGGCGGGGCCACGGCGGCTCCTGGTGGAGCTGCCGGGCACGGTGCCCGACGGCGTCGCCTTCGCCACGGACGGCTCGGTGGTCATCGCGTGCTACCGGCCCGATGTCGTGTATCGCTGGCGTGCGGACCTGGGGCTCCAGGTGCTGGCCCACGACCCCGAGGGGACCGCACTGGCCGCACCCACCAACGTGGTGTTCGCAGGTCCCGACCGGGACGTCATCCTGACCCCCAACATCGGGCGCTGGCACGTGACCCGGTTCCGGGTCCCCGGGCTCGTCGGCAAGCCGCTCTTCCACCCCACCCGTGACGAGATCGGAGACTGAACATGGCGCCGGAGGCTGACATGGGAGAGTTCGACGGCCGGGCCGTCCTGGTGACCGGTGGAGCCCTGGGCATCGGCCAGGGCATCGTGCGAGCGTTCGCGCGCGAAGGCGCGTCGGTCGCCATCGCGGACGTGGACCGGGCCGCCGCGGAGCGCCTGGCGGCAGAGCTGGCAGCGGGCGGCGTGCGAGCCATCGCGACCATCGGCGATGTCTCGTCGTCCGGGGATGCCCAGCGGATGGTGGCCGAGACGGTCACCGCCTTCGGTCGGCTCGACGTGCTCGTCAACAACGCGGGCATCCAGCCCGTCGACTGGTACTTCCGCGTCGAGGACACCCCCGAGGAGGTCTGGGATCGCATCCTGGGGGTCAACCTGAAGGGCCAGTTCCTGATGTCCAAGTACGCCCTGCCCCACATCCGGGCGCAGGGACCGGGTGGCTCGGTCATCAATATGGCGAGCGTCCAGGGTGTCCAGTCGATGCCCGGCGTCCCCTCGTACGCGGCGAGCAAGGGCGGCGTGCTCTCGCTCACCCGCAACATGGCCCTCGACTATGCGCGGGACGGCATCCGTGTGAACGCCATCTGTCCGGGCACCATGGACTCGGAGATGGTCCGGACCGCGGCGCGCGCGGAGGGCGGCGACCTCGATGCGACGCTCGCACGCTATGGCGCCTTCCACCCGCTCGGCCGTCTCGGCCTGCCGGAGGACATCGCGCAGGCCACGCTGTTCCTGGCCAGCGACCGCTCCAGCTTCATGACCGGCGGCTATCTCGCCGTCGATGGTGGCTTCCTGGCCCAGGGCGCCTGGGCCAGCAGCGCCGGCTCGACCCAGATCCACGAGGGCGCCTGAGCGCGCTCCGTCACCCGCTGTCTCCGGAGGACCCATGACCAGCGCGACCATCACGTCCGTGGACGTGATGACCATCCAGGCCCAGCTCCCCGCGCCGGTCATCTTCGGCGAGTGGATCATGCGCTCTCGCGAGTTCGCGCTCGTGCGGGTGCGCACCGACCGGGGCGTCGATGGCCTGATGTACACGCTCACCCGTGACGGCGCGGTCGCGGAGCAGATCCGCAAGACGATCGCGGCGCTGTACGTGGGCACGACCATCGATGACCGGGAGCGGACGTTCACGGTCGCATGGCGTCGGAGCCTGGCATCGCACGCGGCGGGCATCGGGCTGCGTGCCCTGTCCATCGTGGACCTCGCCTGCTGGGATGCCGCTGCGAAGCTGCGTGACCTGTCCATCGCGGGCCTGCTCGGCGGTCACAACGAGCCGATGCCAGCGACCGCGATCATCGGCTACCCGCCGGGCACCATGGGGCCCGAGGAGACCGGCGCCCAGACCGCGGTGCTGTATGCGGCCGGCTGGCGCCGCTTCAAGGCACCCATCGGTGGTGCCGCCGAGCGGAGCGCCGCGCGCCTGCGGGCGGCACGTGCCGCAGCACCCGACGCGTGGCTGGGCATGGACGCCGCGTGGGTCTACGAGGACGTGGAGACGGCGGCCAGCTTCATCGAGTCCATCCCGGACGTGGGCCTGGGCTGGTTCGAGGACATCTTCCCGCCCGGGGACGCGGGGATCCTGCGACAGCTCCGCGACCGCATCGAGGTGCCCATCGCGATGGGCGATGAGCAGGGCGGCAGCTACTTCCCGGAGGCCCTCATCGCGGCCGGCGCCGTGGATGTCGTGCGGGTCGACCTCACCTGCATGGGCGGTCTGACGCGCGGTCGGCGGGTCATCGACCAGGCGCTCGCTGCGGGTCTCGATTTCGCGCCCCACATGTTCCCGCACGTCCACAGCCAGGTCCTCGCTGCGCTGGGATACGCCGACCGACCCATCGAGTGGGGTATCCCGGACACGGGTGTCCACCCGATGGACGACCCCTTGCCCCAGCCCGTGATCCTCGATGGCGGGCTGATGGCGCCACTCCCCGAGCTGCCGGGCTTCGGTCACATGGTCGATATCGACTGGGTGCGCAGCCAGCCCCACGACGACCCGGTCGGGATCCTCGCGGACCTTGGCTGACCCGGACGGGTCGGCGATGGCGCCAGGGACTCGTGTGATCGCGGGCGCCGACACCGGCTGGTGGTTCGAGGACGCCGTCCCGGGGGTGGTCATCCGTCATGCGCATGGCCGGACGCTCGATGACTCGGAGCATGTCTGGCTCGCCTGGGTCACCCACAACGTGAGCGACGTCCACGGCGACCGGCATGCCGCCGCGCAGGGAGCGTTCGGGGAGCCGCTCGTGCTGGGTGCGCTGACCGCCGCGATCGTCATCGGGCTCGCCGAGCCCGCCGTGCCGCCGCCATCGGTGGCCGCCGCGACGCGGGCCACGGGCTGGCGATCGATCCGACTGACGGGTCCCGTGGTGGCGGGCGACACCCTGGTCGCCGAGTCGCGCATCGAGGTGGTCCGCGAGGGCCCCCGGGCGGACGTCGGGCTGGTGACGCGGACCATCACCGGCCTCGATCAGACCGGGCGCGTGGTCGCGGTCGTCGACGAGGTGGATCGCCCGGTCGCGCGCCGACCCGCGAGGATCGGCGCACCCTGACGCCACGCGCGCGGCTGGCATCGGCCGGGATGGTCCGGGGTCCGCGACATCGCGCAACCGATTGTTGACATGGGCCCGATCGTTGCGGTACGGTCGCGCCATCGACGCGGTCGGGTGATGCACCCTCGACCGCCGCGCGATCCCATGGAGGAGGAACTCGTCGTGGATCACGTGACCCCGGCCAGCGGGGCCGGACGCTCGCCAGCTCGCCATCGGGTGTCGGGGGGACGGCGTCGCCGTTCCTCCGTGGCACGGTTGAGCGCGCTGGGCATCGGCGGCGTCGTGGCCGCTTCCAGCCTGTCGTTCGCCACCGTGAGCGCCCAGTCCGGTGGCACGTTCGACCCCATGGCGTGCGCCGGCAAGGTCGTGCGTATCGCCCTCGTGGATGGCGAGCGGGACGACTTCGGCCTGCGCGACAAGGAGGCGGAGATCGAGGCCGCGACCGGCATCGACATCCAGCTCACCACGATGGCGCTCGGCCAGCTGAACGAGTCGCTCGCCCAGAACCTGCGTGCGCCGGAGTCGGCGTTCGACATCATCCACACCATCGGCTTCAACGTGGCGGGGACGGCGGGCGCCGGGCTCCTCGAGGAGCTGACGCCGTACCTGAACGACGCGTCCAAGACCCCCGCGGACTACGACTTCGCGGACTTCCCGGCCGGCCAGCTGGAGTACACCGGCTACTTCGATGTCGAGTCCGGTGAGTTCGGCGGTGACCAGCTGTACCTCATCCCGGGCATCCACAGCGGCTCCGTGCTGCTGTTCTATCGCAGCGACCTGCTGGGTGGTGAGGGCCAGCCGCCCGTGCCCACGACCTGGGCGGAGTACCTCGCGACCGCGCAGCAGCTGACGACCGATGACGTCGCCGGCAGCGCCATGGTGGGCGCCAACGATGTCTCCGGCTTCCTGGTGGACTGGTACAGCCGCTTCATCACCATGGGCGGCCAGCTGACCACGGGCAGCAAGGCGGACCAGACGCTCAACACCAACCTCACCAGCCCGGAGGCCGTCGCGGCGCTCCAGAACATGATCGACCTGCTGCCGTCCTCGCCGGCCGCGGTGACCAGCTACGGCTTCACGGAGGCCATGGACGCGTTCATGACCGGTCGTGTCGCGATGTGGCCGGCGTGGGCGACCATCGCAGGCGCGCTGTACGGTCCCGACTCCCCGGTCAAGGACACCGTCGCGGTGGCGCCGATGCCTGCCGAGGACGGCAACCCGCGGGGTGTCCGCGGTGGCTGGGGCCTGGGCATCGCGAAGAACCTGCCCCAGGAGAACAAGGACTGCGCCTGGCTGCTCCTGACCCAGATCACCTCGAAGGAGTTCGAGAAGTACCAGGTCATGACCTACCAGACGGACCCGAACCGCATCTCCACCGGCTCGGACCCGGAGATCGTCGCGGCGCTGCCGTACATCCCCGCGGCCGTCGGTGCCATCGAGAGCGCCCAGATCCTGGAGGTCGCGACCATCCCCGAGGCCTTCGAGGTCGTGGGTGCCGTGGCCCGGGAGATCAACCTCGCGCTCACGGGTGCCCAGGACGCCGAGACGGCGATGGCCAACGCCCAGGCCGCGGCCGAGACGATCCTCAAGGCGGGTGGCCACCTGGCCGAGTGACCAGGGACCACCGATAGCGGACCTTCACGAGGCGGTGGCCCACGCGGCCACCGCCTCACACGTCGACCGAGCCGGCACGACAGGACCGTGACGACCACGACCCCACCGATGCGCACCGCGCACCCGCTGCACACGCGGCGGGACATCCTGCTGCTCATCTCGCCGGCCGCGGCCTATCTCGTCCTGTTCTCCGTCTTCCCGCTCGTCTACAGCCTGGGCATCAGCTTCTTCGACTGGAGCCCGACCACGAGCTCGTTCACGTTCGTGGGGCTGGACAACTACGCGATGCTCGCCCGCGACGCGGTGTTCTGGCAGGCCGCGGTCAACACCGGCATCCTCGTCGTCGCGTCCATCGCCATCCAGGTGGTCCTGGGCACGGCGCTCGCGCTGTTCTTCGACCTCCACCTGCGCGGATCGTGGTTCGTGCGGGGCGTGCTCATCCTGCCGATGCTGCTGACCCCGGTCGTGGTGGGGCTCATGTGGCGGGCGCTGCTCAACCCTGACTGGGGCATGGTCAACTGGCTGCTGGGCGAGCTGGGCCTGCCCAAGCCACTGTGGACCGCGGACCCGAAGCTGGCCCTCGTCACGCTGGTCCTCGTGGATTCGTGGCAGTGGACGCCATTCATCATGGTCATCGTGTTCGCACGACTCCAGGCGCTGCCCCGCGACGTGTTCGAGGCGTCCGCCGTGGACGGCGCAGGACGCATCGCGACCCTGCGCCAGGTGACCCTGCCGCTGCTGGCGCCGGCCATCGCGTTCGCGGCCGTGTTCCGCTCCATCGATGCGTTCCGCTCGTTCGACGTGGTGTTCGGACTCACGTACGGCGGTCCGGGCCGGCTCACCACCACGCTCAGCTTCTACGCCTGGGAGACCGGCTTCAGCTTCACGCGCTACGGCTACGCGTCGGCGATCTCGTACGTGATGGTCATCGTGGCGACGGTCGCGTTCATGGTCCTCGCGGCACGTCTCGCGCTGCGCCGGGCGGACGCTCGATGATCACGCGTCGCATCGAGCGGGCGTTCGCGTACCTGCTCCTCGTGCTCATCGGCATCATCGGGTTCGCACCGTTCGTGGTCATCCTGCTGCTCTCCACCAAGGCGCGCATCGAGATCCTCCAGGTGCCGCCCACCCTGGACTTCGACATCGACCAGATCGTCTCGAACTACCGGAACGTGCTCATCGACCGGGGATTCCTGGGGTACACCCTGAACTCCATCGTGGTGACGACGCTCACGGTCATCGTGGCGCTCCTGGTCGCGACCCCGGCCGCCTATGCCTTCTCGCGCATCCCGTTCCGACGTCGGGACGGCTGGGCGAACACGGTCCTGAGCCTGCGCTTCATGCCCGCGGTGGCCGTGGCCATCCCGATCCTGCTGATGATGCGGTTCCTGGACCTCGACGACACCCTGCCGGGCCTCGTGATCCCGTACGTGGCGTTCAGCCTGCCGCTCGTGATCTGGATCCTCATCGGCTTCTTCGACGAGATCCCCCGGGAGCTGGATGATGCCGCGATGGTGGACGGGTGCAGCCGCTTCCGTGTCCTCACCTCGGTCATGCTGCCGCTCGTGCGGCCGGGGCTCATCGTGTCCTCGATCTTCGCGGCCATCTTCATCTGGAACGAGTTCCTGGTCGGCATGTACATCGTCAACTCGCAGAGCCTCAAGACGATCCCGCTCGGCGCCGCCGGGCTCATCTCCGCGCAGCGACCCATCGACTGGAACGTGGCCGCCACGGTGGGCGTCGTGACCATCATCCCCATCTTCGTGTTCTCGCTGTTCGTGCAGCGCTACATCGTGCGTGGCATCACCGCAGGAGCCGTGAAATGAGCGAACCCGATCCCGTCACCCATGAGCTGCTCGCCGAGGGGCTCGGCTGGGCGGAGGGCCCGACCGTCCTGCCGGACGGCCGGATCTGCTTCGTGGAGAGCTATCGCAGCCAGGTCTCCGTCTGGGAGCGCGGTCGGGGCGTCAGTCGCTACGCGTACACGGCCGGCGGACCCAACTCGTGCGTCCGGGGCGATGGCAGCACGATGTACGTGTGCCAGAACGGGGGCACGGTGGGGCCGTGGCGTGCGGAGGAGATGTCGGTGCCCTCGATCCAGGTCATCGAGGCGGAAGGTGGCCCGGCACGCATCATCGCCACGGAGCTGGATGGCAAGCGGTTCCATGGCCCCAACGACCTGGTGTTCGGGCCGGACGGTCGGCTCTACTTCACCGATCCGGGCACCTACCGACCCGCGGACCCCGAGCCCTCGTACCTGTTCGTGCTGGAGGCCGATGGGTCCGGCAGCCTCCTCGCAGAGCTCGATCCGCCGACCTTCCCGAACGGCATCGCCATCGAGGCGGACGGCAGCGTGGTGTGGGCCGAGTCGTACACGGGCATGGTCCGCAGGCTGCGCCTCGACACGGGCGTCATCGAGGACATCGCGCGACTGCCCGGTGAGCAGCCCGTCGCGGATGGCCTGGCCGTGGGCGCGGACGGCCGGCTGTATGTGACGACCGTCAACGGCGGCGGTATCGATGTCCTGCACCCGGACGGTCGCTATGACCGCTTCATCAAGGCCGGGGTCATCCCCACCAACTGCGTGTTCCAGGGCACCGACCTGATCATGACCGATGCGGGTGTCCTGGCCGACTCATCGGACGCATCCTACGGTGGCCAGGTGTGGCGGATCCCCCTGGGCGAGCCGGGCCTGCCGACCTGGACCGGTCGCATCGGCTGACGACGACGAACGAGGAGCACGATCGATGGACTTCCTGGTGCACATCACGTTCACCTGGCCGGCGGGCATCACGCCCGAGGAGCAGCAGCGGCTGATCGCCGCGGAGGGTCAGCGCGCCCGCGAGCTCGGCGCGAGCGGCACGCTCAAGCGTCTCTGGCGTATCCCCGGCCAGCGCGCCAACTGGGGCATCTGGCACGCGGCGGACGCGACCGAGCTGCACACCGCGCTCGCCTCGCTGCCCATGTTCCCGCATCTCGTGGCGACGGTGCATCCGCTCGCCGCCCATCCCAACGACCCCGCCAGCTGGGCCGACCAGGAGGTGTCGCGGTGACCGAGCAACGCCCGGTGGATGACGAGGAGCTGACCATCCCGGCGGGCTATGTCCAGGGCCTGTTCGACCTGGCCGGTCGCGTGGCGGTCGTCACGGGCGGTGGCTCCGGGCTCGGCAGGGCCATCTCCGTCGGGTATGCCCAAGCGGGTGTCACGGTCATCGTTGCCGATGTGAACGATGACGGCGTCGCGGAGACGGTCGCGACCATCGCCGCCCAGGGTGGCAGCGCGATCGCGAGCCATCTGGACGTCACCTCGAAGGAGCAGGTGGACGCACTCGCCGACCGCGTGGTGCAGGACCACGGCCGCGTGGACATCCTCGTGAACTCGGCGGGCTCGGCGTTCCGCTCCCCGGCCGAGGACTTCCCGGAGGATCGCTTCGACTTCATCCTCGACCTCAACCTCAAGGGCACCTATCTGTGCTGCCAGGGATTCGGTCGCCAGATGCTTGCCCAGGGCAAGGGCAGCATCATCAACCTCGCATCCATCGGCTCGTTCATCGCCTACCCCTGGGCGAGCGCCTATCTCGCCTCGAAGGGCGGGGTCCTGGGCGTCACCCGGGCGCTGGCGCTCGAGTGGCGCGACCGTGGGGTGCGGGTCAACGGCATCGGCCCCACGCTCATGGACTCGCCGCTCACGCGTGCCGCCGCACAGCGCAGCTCCATCACCGCGGACTGGATCAAGGCGCGGATGCTCCGGCCACGTCTGGGGCTGCCCCGGGAGCTCGTGGGCGCCGCGATCTTCCTGGCGAGCGATGCCGCGGAGCTGGTGACCGGTCATACGCTCATGTGCGACGACGGCTATCTCGTCGCATGACCCTCGGTGCCGCCGGTCGTTAGACTGGTCAGGCCAGTGAAGTGGAGGTCCCGTTGCCCGACGTCGATCGCATCGTCCGTGTCCGCGCTGTCACCATCCTGCATGAGCTCGAGGTGCCCATCGTCTTCGGCACCTGGATCATGCGCCACCGCGAGTTCTTCCTCGTGCGCATCGACGCCGAGAGCGGGCTCACGGGCTTCGCCTACGGTCTGACCCGGGATGGCCCCATCGCCGCGATCGTGGAGCGCACCATCGCGCCCCAGTACGTCGGCGAGCCGATCACCGACCCGGAGGCCGTGTTCCACAAGGCCCTCTGGTCGAACAACTCGGTCCACGCGGCGGGCATCGGCATGCGCGCCCTGTCGGTCGTGGATTGCGCTGCCTGGGACCTCGCCGCGAAGGCAGCGGGTCAGAACATCACCGCGTATCTGGGGGGTGGTCGGGAGCGCATGCCCGTGACGGGCATCGTGGGCTATCCCCCGAGCATCAGCCCGCAGGCGACCGTGGACCAGATCACAGCGCTCTGGGACCAGGGATGGCGGCGCTTCAAGCTGCCCATCGGGCCCACGCGTGACGAATCGATCGCCCGGCTCCAGGCGGCCCGCGAGGCGTACCCGGAGGCGTGGCTGGGCATCGACGCCAACTTCCTGCACAAGACGTCCGCGGATGCCATCGAGTTCGGGAAGCGGCTGGACGGGCTGGACATCGGCTGGTTCGAGGACATCGTGCCCCCCGGGGACGCCCAGATGGTGCGCGAGATCCGCGAGGGCATCAGCACCCCCGTCGCCATGGGTGACGAGCAGGGTGGTTCCTACCATCCCCAGGCGCTGCTGAGGTTCGATGCCGTGGACGTCAATCGGGTGGACGCCACCACCAACGGTGGCATCACCCGGCTGCGGGGCATCGCCCAGCAGGTCAAGGCGCACGGCAACCAGCTCTCGACCCACATGTATCCCCACATCCACAGCCAGGTGATGGGTGCCCTCGGGCACACCGACGTGCCCATCGAATGGGGCGTGCCGTACACGGGCGTCCACCCCATGGACGATCCGCTCGTGCAGCCCGTCGTGCGCGATGGCCTCATGGACCCGCTGCCGGACCTGCCCGGCTTCGGCGTGCTGGTCGACCCTGCGTGGATCGCCCGGCAGTCGCAGGTCACCGATACCCAGGGCCTGCTGGACGACCTGTAGCCCACCCTCGACCGCAGTCGCCGCTCCCGCTCCCATCCTTGTCGCGTCACTCCGGAGGTTCCCGATGCCCACCATCACGCGCCCGCATCACATGGGTATCCAGGTCGCCGACCTCGAACGGTCGCTGGCCTTCTATCGCGACATCCTCGGCTTCGAGGTGGTGTTCCAGTGGAACCCGCAGGCGGAGTACATCCGGACCATCGTGGGCTACCCCGACGCGGACATCCACGCGGCGGTCCTGCGGATGCCCGCGGACACCGGCGTGTTCCTGGAGATCCTCGAATACCGCAACGTCGAGAAGACGCCCGTCGACACCCGGACCGCGAACCCCGGCACCGCGCATCTCGCGTTCTTCACGGATGACTGTGACGCCCTGTACGAGGAGCTCGTGGCCAAGGGCGTCCGATCGGTCAACCCGCCCGTCACGCCGACCATCGGGCCCAACACCGGTGGCCGCGCGGTGTACATGATCGACCCTGACGGCATCCGGGTGGAGTTCATCACGTCGAAGCAGGCCTTCGACGGCACGCCCAACGAGTAGGGCAGCACCATGGACCAGGTCATGACGGTCCGGGGGCCCGTCGATGCTTCGACCCTGGGCTTCGGCCTGCCCCACGAGCACCTGCGCATCGACCTCATCAGCGTCTTCCCGGCCGCGATGCTCGCGTTCGACTTCCAGCTCATCGACGAGGAGCTCCAGACCGATGAGGTGCGCCTGTTCCGGGACGCGGTCCAGGCTGCCGGGTGGCCCGGCAGTCCCTGGATCGTGGATGTCACCACCGATGCACGGATGGGCCGGGACCCGCTGTTCCTGCGACGGGTCTCCGAGTCGCTCGACCTGCCCGTGGTCATGGGTTGCGGCCGGTATCGCGAGCCGTGGTACGAGCCGGGGTTCGCGGAGCGCAGCACGCGCGGGCTGGCCGAGCTGCTGACCGCGGAGATCGAGCAGGGGGTCGATGGCACCGGCATCCGACCGGGCATCATCGGGGAGCTGGGCGCGGACCGCGACTTCGTGAGCCCGGCCGAGGAGCGCACGCTCCGGGCGGCGGCCATCGCGCACGCCCGGACCGGACTGCCCATCACGCTCCACGCCCGGTTCGGCCAGGTCGGCATCGCGCAGCTGGACATCCTCGAGGATGCCGGTGTCCGGCCCGAGCGCATCATCGTGGGCCACACGGACACCGATCCCGACCTGGACTACCACGAGGCGATCGCCCGCCGCGGCGCGTGGGTCCAGTACGACTGCATCCGGGGTCGGGTGCCGCTCGTCCCCGAGCGCCGGGTACGCTACCTGCTGGAGGCGCGACGGCGGGGATTCCTGGACCGGGTGCTGCTGTCCCACGACGTGTGCGCCCTGTCGATGCTGCGCGCCTACGGCGGCACCGGCTACGACTACCTGCCGCGGGACTTCATGGGCATGCTCCGGGAGCGCGGTCTCACGGACGAGGAGCTGCGCGGCCTCGTCATCGAGCAGCCGCGACGGGCGATCATCCCCGCGGTCTGACCCGTCGGCCATCGAGGGCTCGTGCGCCTGGGTCGCGCGCCGGGACGCCCTCGTCGCGTGGCGGCCCGGCCGAGTCGCGCAGCACGAGTCGCGGTCTGCCGGCGATCGTGATCTCGCGGCGGGCATTCCCCGCGAGGCGCCACATCAGCTCGTCCACGGCTTGGCGTCCCAGCTCCTCCAGGGGCAGGACGACGGTGGTGAGCGATGGTCGCAGGAACGGTGCGACCGGGAAGTCGTGGAGTGCCACCACGCTCAGGTCCTCCGGCACGCGTCGACCGAGCTCCTGCGCCGCGCCGACGACGCCGGCGGCCACGATGATGTTGGTGGCGACGACACCCGTGACATCGTGTGTGGCGAGGAGTCGCAGTGCCGCGGTGTGGCCGGACTCCGGGTCCCATCCCTCGCCATGGGCCGTGACGAGCATCGCCCCGCCCCGCGCCGCTGCGGCAGCCACCCCTGCGTGCCGCCGGAGCGTGTTGTCGATGCCCGACGGTCCGGCCACATGTCCGAGGCGCCGATGGCCGAGGTCGATGAGATGCGACGTGGCGACCTCTGCGGCGGCCTGGTCATCGACGACCACGCTGCCGGCCACCCCCGGCACCCGCCGGTTGACGATGACGAGCGGTCGCCGACCCCGGTCGAGCGTCCGCAGGACGTCGTCATCCACACGCCCCGACGCCACGAGCAGCCCATCCACGCGGTCCTCGTGGAGCAGGCGCGCGAAGGCCAGCTCCGGGTCGTCCGCCCGCGCCCGATCGAGCTCGCGCACGATGACCACCATGTAGCCGAGCTCGGAGGCCCGTTGCTCCGCGCCCTCCACGATCGGTGCGTAGAAGGGGTTCATCAGGTCGGGCAGGACGAAGCCGATGGTCCAGGTGCGCGCAAGGCGCAGACCCCGGGCCTGGACGTTGGGCCGATAGTCGAGGATCCGCAGGGACCGTTCGACCCGCTCCCTCGTCGCGTCCGAGACGCGCAGCCGAGGGTCGCCGTTGACGACCCGTGACACGACGCTCACGTCCACGTCCGCATGGGCTGCCACGTCCCGCAGCGTGGCGGGACGCGATCCGCCGGTCGAGGACACGCTGGCATCCTGATCGACACTGGTCTGACCCGTCTTTCCTCTTGACGGCGCCATACTCGACCTCGTAGCCTTGGTCAAACGTTTGGTCATCCCCGATCCGCAGTGTAGAGGATGGATGTGCACGAGGCGACCCTGCTGACGGCCACGGGTCTTCGCAAGGCGTTCGGCCACGTCCAGGCGCTGCGGGGCGTGGACCTCCGGATCCACGAAGGGGAGATCCTCGGCCTCATCGGTGACAACGGCGCTGGCAAGTCCACCCTCATCGGCTGCCTAAGCGGGGTCATCCGACCCGACACGGGCTCCATCATCGTCGATGGGCAGGACGTGACGTTCGAGGGGCCCCACGACGCCCGCGCGCATGGCATCGAGACGGTGTACCAGGACCTGGCCCTGGCGCCCGACCTGGAGCCCGCCATCAACCTGTACCTGGGACGCGAGATCGTGCGCCCGGGCATCCTCGGCCGGCTCCGATTCGCGGACCGGGGCGCCATGCGCCGGGAGGCCGCGACCCGACTGACCCAGCTGGGCATCGACCTGCCCCGTCTCGACCGCCCGGTCTCGTACCTGTCCGGCGGTCAGCGGCAGGCGGTGGCCATCGCCCGCGCGCTCATCTGGGCGCGTCGCCTGCTGCTGCTCGACGAGCCCACCGCCGCGCTGGGTGTGCGTCAGTCGCGGATGGTCCACGACGTCATCCGACGGGTGCGGGACCAGGGCGTGACCGTGGTCCTCATCAGCCACAACATGGCGGATGTCCTCGCGCTCACCGACCGCGTGGTCGCGATGCGGCTCGGGTCCGTCGCCGCCACCTTCCACACCGCCGAGGCCACGGCAGACGACCTGGTCGCTGCCATCACCGGCTCCCGCGCCGCATGACCGGACCCGCCGTGCCCGTGGGCCGCCCGACCGCCACGCAGGCGCCCCGAAGCGTGCGCGCCCTGCTCGACCGGTTCCTCATCGGCTCCAACGGCGCCATCTTCGTCGCGCTCGTGGTGCTCATCGTGGCGTTCTGGCTCGCCTCACCCAACGGTGCCTTCCTGTCGTCCCTGAACGTGCGCGCGATGATCCTCGCCGCATCGAGCGTGCTGGTCGTGGCGGTCGGCGTCACGTTCGTGCTCATCGCGGGACAGCTCGACCTGTCCATCGGCTCGGTGCTGGTGCTCTCGGGGGTCGTGGGCATCAAGGTCATGACCAGCCTCGTGGATGCGGGTCTCGGGGACGCGGTCGCCATCGCCGTGGGCTGCCTCGTGGTGCTGCTCGTCGGGCTCGCGTGCGGCGTCGTCAACGGTCTCATCACCGTCCGTCTCCGGATCCCGTCGTTCATCGTGACCCTGGGCACGCTCAGCATCGCGCTGGGCATCGCCCAGCTCATCTCGGTCGGCCCGCTGTCTCAGCAGGTCCCGGGCGCCATGAACGACACCATCGGCCGCGGTGCGTTGCTGGGCATCGTGCCGTGGCCGGCCGTGATCGCCATCAGCGTGGCGTTCGTGGGCTGGGTGGTGCTGTCGCAGACGACCCTCGGCCTCGCCTGCTACGCGGTCGGCTCCAACCGGGAGGCCGCGCGGCGAGCGGGCCTGCCCATCGGGCGCCTCATGATCCTCGTGTTCGCGATCGTGGGGGTCTGCGCGGGCATCGCGGCCATCATCGACATGTCCCGCTTCACGACCGTGTCGGTCGCGGGATACACGAACACCGCGCTTGCCGCCATCGCCGCGGTGATCATCGGCGGCACCAGCCTGTTCGGCGGTCGGGGGACGATCACGGGCACCGTGGTCGGTACCAGCATCCCGGTGGTGCTCCTGAGCGGCCTGGTGATCCTCCGCGTCGACCCCTTCTGGCAGAACATCGTGATCGGGACGATGCTGATCGTCGCGGTCGCCTTCGACCAGCTCCAGCGGGAGCGCATCTCCCGCGGGCTGACCGGTGGTCCGGCTCCCGAGCCGACACCACCCACCGATCCAGGGATCCCCGGGGAGTCGTCGGCGCCTGCCGGCGGGCCCGGTCCAGACTGATCCAGCATCACGCAGAGGAGGCACCGATGCATCTGGTCAAACGTTCGTTCATCGGCACAGGAGCCGTCGCCCTGGCGGCCACCCTGCTCGCCGCCCCGGCCGCGCTCGCGCAGTCCCCGGCCGCCTCGCCCGACACATCCGGGGGGACCGGCGTGGACGGCACGGGCAAGCACATCACGCTCGTGAGCGGTGTCCAGAACAACCCCTACTTCGCCTCCATGGAGTGCGGCGCACGTGTGGCCGGGCGCGACACCGGTGCCACCATCGACATCCAGGCACCAGCCCAGTTCGACGCGACCCTCCAGAACCAGGTCATCCAGGCGGCGGCCGCGGTCGGGCCGGACGGCCTGGTCATCGACGCCGTGTTCGCGGTGGAGGCCGGGCCCATCGTCCAGGAGCTCATCGACGCGGGCATCCCGGTGTCCATCATCGAGGAGCCGCTGGAGACCACCGGCCAGATCGCCACGCTGATGTCCGACCAGGTGGCCATGGGCCGCATGGCCGCGGAGATCCTGTTCGAGCGCATCGGTGACGCCGGCAAGGTCTATGTCATCGACTTCCAGGCCGGCGTGCCCAGCACGGACGGCCGTCTGACGGGCTTCCGGGAGGTCCTCGCCGACCATCCGAACATCGAGTTCGTGGGTTCCGATTACACGGGCGACGACCCGGCAGCAGCAGCCCAGGTGTTCTCGGGCGTGCTCCAGGCCCATCCGGACCTCAAGGGTGTCTGGGGGACCAACCTGTACGGCGTCCAGGGTGTCATCACGGCGCTCAAGGAGGCCGGGCTCTCCGACCAGGTGACCGTCATGGCGCCGGACACGCTGCCCAACGAGATCGAGTGGCTGCGCAACGGTGATGTCTACGCGCTGGTCGGGCAGAAGCCCTACGAGCTGGGCTACCAGGGCGTGACCAGCATCCTCGAGTTCCTCGCGGGCACCCGCGAGAAGTCCGACGAGCGGACCGTCATCGCGGACCCGTTCGTGGTCGTGACCCAGGAGAACATGGACGACCCGGAGGTCTCCAAGTACTTCAACGCGTTCGATTGCGAGGTCCAGGGCTGATCCCGGACCCGAACCGGGGCGATCGCGGCAGCTGCCGCGATCGCGCCACCCATCACTGGAGCTGGAACCATGGCTGAACCCCCGTCCCCTCGCACCGTCCTCGTGACGGGCGCCGCCCACGGCATCGGTCGGGCGATCTGTCTCGGCTTCGCGGCCGAGGGCGACCAGGTCGTGGTGAACGACCTGGATGAGGCGAAGACCGCCGAGACCGTGGAGGCCGTGCGCGCGGCCGGTGGCACGGCCATCGGCATCGGCGCCGACATCGGCGTCAGGGCGCAGGTGGAGGCGATGTTCGCGCGGGCGGAGGCGGAGCTCGGCACCGTGGGCGTCGTCGTCAACAACGCCGCGTGGTACGAGTTCATCAACCCGAGCCAGCAGACCGTCGAGAGCTTCGAGCGGAACTTCAACGTCGACGTCACCGCGATGTTCCACACGATGAAGGCCGCGCTGCCCGGCATGCAGCGCCTGGGCGGCGGGGTCATCGTGAGCATCGCATCGCTCAACGCATACGTGACCATCCCCCAGAACGCGGCGTACTCGGCGGCCAAGGCCGCGGTCGTGGCACTCACCCGGGGCTTCGCCCTGGAGCTGGGACCGATGGGCATCCGCGTCTGCTCGGTGTCGCCCGGCTTCACGGCCACGCCGGTGGTCCAGGTCTACCTCGACGCGTTGACGCCCGAGCGACGCAAGGAGGAGCTGGGCGCCTACGATGAGCGGATGCCGCTGCGTCGTCTCGGCAGGCCCGAGGAGATCGCGAACGCGGTCGTGTTCCTGGCCTCGTCCAAGGCATCCTTCATCACGGGCACCGACCTGCTCGTCGATGGCGGCATGTACTGCCTCAACAAGGCGTTCTCCTACAACCCCTGAGCCGGCGCCGGGCGGCCCGGCGCCACGGAGGTCCGCACATGTTCGACATGGTCCGGCGCGCCGGCGACCTGCTGTTCGTCAACGGGATGGTCGGGCGCACGCCCGAGGGTCCGGTGGTGGAGGGCGGCATCCGTCCGCAGACACGCCGCTGTCTCGAGCGCATCGAGGAGGTCCTCGCCGGCGAGGGTCGGGACCGCTCGCACATCGTGCGCTGCCGCTTCTTCCTCACCGACATGCGCCAGTGGCCCGAGGCTCGCGAGGAGATCGACGCGTTCTTCGGCGAGCACTGCCCGCCATCGACCGCGGTGGGCATCACCGCGCTCGTGGAGCCGGGCATGCTCATCGAGATCGAGGTCGAGGCATCCGCCGCGTGACCGGTCGACCCACCGAGCGCACCACGCGCTTCACGGGTCCCATCCGCGTCGGCCTCCTGACGCCCTACTGGGCGTTCTTCGATGATCACTTCCCGGCCGACTACCGACCCTCCCAGGAGGCATACACCGGGCGGCTCGCGGCGGCCCTGGAGGCACACGGTCTCGAGGTGACCCGCTCGGGGTTGCTGGACGGCGAGCCCGCGGCCGCGATCGCGCGCCAGCGCTTCGCGGATGCCGACGTTCGGGTCGTGGTCGTTGCCGCGACGATGGCCGCGCCACCCACCTTCGGCGCGTCCGCGCTCGCCGACTTCCGGGGGCCCATCGTGGTCTGGGATGACCGGCGGACCGCCCATCTCGCCACGGACGTCGACGAGGTGGAGGCGACCCGTGCCTCGAGCATGCTCGGCTCGGTGATGCTCACGAACGTCCTGTCCCGGGAGGGCCGGCGATCCCTGACCGTGACCACGGATGGTGACGCGGAGCCGGTGGTCCGCGCGGTCCGGGGCGCGGCGGCCGCGGATGCCGTGCGGGGCGCACGACTCGGTCTCCTGGGTGGTGCGGTCGCGGGGTACGGCGATGTCATCCTCGAGCCGTCCCACGCGGAGGCGCTGGGCGTCGAGCTCGTGACCATCGATGGTCCCGTCGTGGACGTGGCGCTCGAGCGGGCGTCCGGCGTCCCCCTCGCGAGCCTGCCCGCCGGTGTCCGGCTGATGGACGGCGTGGCGCCGCTGCTGGAGCGCAGCCTGCGCACCCACCGCTTCCTGGAAGCCGTCGCGGCGGAGACGGAGCTGGATGCGATCGCCCTGAACTGCCACTCGGACGTGCTCCGCTGGGGCGAGCATCTCGGGGTCGTGGCGTGTCTCGGGTCGTCGTTGCTATGGTCATCGGGCGTCCCCGTGGCGTGCACCGGCGACGGTGTCACGGCCATCGCGCTGATGCTCGGGGCGCGGGTCGCGGGCGCGGCGCAGTACAGCGAGGGCTACCTCGTGGAGAGCGCCACGGGCGAGCTGGTGGTGTCCTCGTGCGGCATGGCGGACCTGTCGCTGGCCGGCTCGGCACCAGCGCGCCTGTGCCCCAACGAGCTCTACCCCGGGCGTCACGGGATGGGCATCGCGACCCGCTTCGACTTCGCCGCGGGTCCCGCGACCATCGCCGCGTTCGGCCCCGGCACGTCGACGATGCCGCATCGGCTGGTGGTCTCCGCGGGCGCCCTGAGCGGGCGGGGATTCGAGCACCTCAACGGGCCGAGTGGCACCGTCGACTTCGATGACCCGCTGATGCCCGGCGCGAGCGCGGCCTGGATCGACGCGGCGCCGGCGCACCACCTCGCGCTCATGCGGGGCGACCGGCGCCCCGAGCTGCGTGCCGCGAGCCGGTTCCTGGGCATCGAGTACCTCGAGATCGGACCGCAGGGGAGGGTGGCATGACCGACACGGGCACGAACGACACGCAGGACCTGGCCGGGCGGATCCTCACGGTCCTGGGTCCCATCGACCCCGCCGAGGCGGGACCCGCGCTGCTGCACGAGCACCTGCTCAATGACATCGAGCGCATGGTCCCGGAGCCCGAGGACCCCGAGGCCCGTCGGCTGTACCACCAGCCGGTGACCCTGGAGCACCTGGGCGAGATCCTCTGGTCCCGCGAGGGGATGCTCTCGAAGGACAACATCGACCAGGGGCCGATCGAGCTGCGCGCGGAGGAGCTGGCGCGCTACCGGGAGGTCGGCGGTGGCACCATCGCCGAGGTCTCGGCGATCGGACTGCGCCACGACGCGCGGGAGCTGCTGGAGCTGTCACGACGGTCGGGTGTCCACATCGTGGCCAGCACGGCGTTCTTCGTGGAGGCGCTCACCGCGGCGGAGCATCTCGAGCGCAGCGTCGACGAGCTCGCGGAGGTGCTCATCCGTGAGCACCGCGAGGGTCTCGGCACGAGCGGGGTGCGCGCCGGCTTCCTGGGGGAGGTGGGCACCAGCGCGCCCGTGATGCCCTTCGAGGAGCGCTCGCTCCGCGCGAGCGTGATCGCGATGCGTGCGACGGGCATGGGCCTCATGGTCCATACCGACCCATGGGCGACGGCGGGCCTCGATGTCGTGGACATCCTCGAGGACGCCGGTGCGGACCTGTCACGGGTGGTCATCGGTCACCTCAACCCGACCCTGCCGGACGTGGCCTACCACCGCGCCATCGCCGAGCGTGGCGCCGTGCTGGGGTACGACCTGTGCGGCTATGACATCGTCCAGCGGCCGGGCCGCTTCCCCGCCCGCGACTGGGAGACCGCCGACGCGGTGGCGACGCTCGTCGCGGAGGGCCACGGCGACCGGATCATCCTGTCCATGGACACCGCGCTCAAGACCGACTACGTCCGCTACGGCGGCTGGGGCTACGGGCACGTGCTGAGCCACATGGTGCCGCTCCTCCGCGAGCGTGGTCTCGACGAGGCGGCCATCCGGACCATCACGACCGACACGCCGGCGCGCATCCTGACCCTGACCCCGGGCTGACCCACGATCGGGACCCGACGTTGACGGGGTGGGCCTGGGCCCTCTAGCCTCCCGTGGACACACGATTTCCTGATGGGACGAGGAGGCGGACATGGCGAGCGGACGCGTGCTGGCGGGTGGGCTGGACCACCCGGAGGGCCTTGCGTGGGACCCGACGACGGGCACCATCGTGGCAGGTGGCGAGGCCGGCCAGCTGTACCGGGTGGACATCACGACGGGCACCCTCACGACCATCGCCCAGACGGGTGGCTTCGTGCTGGGCATCGCCATCGACGCTCGCGGACGCATCTTCTGGTGCGACCAGGTCCACCACGCGGTCATGCGCTATGACCCCGCCACCGGGATCCATGACGCATGGAGTCGGGGCGCGCCGGACACGCCCATGCGCGTCCCCAACGCCCTCGTGTTCGATGCCCAGGGTCGACTGTACGTGTCGGAGTCGGGGTCGTGGCCGGATCGCGACGGCGCGCTGTTCATCATCGAGCCGGACGGCACGACGCATGTCGGCTCGACCGAGACGCGTGACTTCGCGAACGGCGTCGCCATCGACGCTGCGGGCGGGTACCTGTACGTCGCCGAGACATCCGGGCCGGCGCTGGCGCGACTGCCCATCCTGGCCGACGGCTCGCTGGGTCCCCGGGAGCTCGTCACGGAGCTGCCTCGCACGGTGCCCGACGGCCTCGCGTTCACGGCCGATGGTCGCCTGCTCATCTCCTGCTTCCGGCCGGACGCGGTGCTGGTGTGGGACGGCCACGAGGTCACCACGCTCATCGACGACTGGACCGGGCTCACCCTCTGTGCCCCGACCAACATCGCGTTCTTCGGCGAGGCCCTGACCCGCCTGGCGACCGCCAACATCGGATTCCAGCATCTCGCGGAGATCGAGGGCGCGCCCGCAGGTGCGCCACTCCACTATCCGACCCTGCCCGCGTGACCGGGGACCCGCTGGGTCCGGCATCGCGACGCGTCAGCCATCCGTGAGCTCGCGCCGGTCGACCGATGGGACGCGCCCGCCCACGCTCCGGGACGTGGCGGCGCGGGTCGGTGTGGACCCGAGCGTCGTGTCGCGGGTGCTCAACGCCGACCCCACGCTCAAGATCACCGACGCGACCCGGGAACGGGTGCTCGCCGTGGTCCAGCAGCTGGGATACCGCCCCAACGCGCTCGCGCGAGGTCTGCGGATGGCCACCACATCCGCCCTCGGCCTGGTGCTGCCGGAGGTCTCCAACCCCGTGTATGGGCCCATCGTCGTGGGTGCCGAGCGCCGCGCGGCGGAGGCGGGCTATGTGCTCATCCTGGGCAGCGGCTCGGATGCCGCGACCACCGAGGCGTCGTTCGCCCGGCTGCTCCATGAGGGCCGCGTGGATGCACTGCTCGTCGCCTCCGCCACGGTCGAGGACGAGCTGCTGCGCACGCTCTCCCGGGGTGCCGCCCCGGTCATCGCGGTCAATCGGCGCATCGCGGGCGCCGTGGGCTCCATCGTGGTCGATGACGCGGCCGGCGCCCATCTCGCGACCCGGCATCTCATCGAGCTGGGGCATCGTCGGATCGTCCACGTCTCGGGCCCGCCGGCCATGGATACCACCGCGCGTCGCCAGGCGGGGTACGAGGCGGCCATGACCGAGGCGGGTCTGTCGCCGCGCATCGTGGCGGGGCGTGGCTGGGATGCCACCTCGGGTCATGCGGTGGCAGCACAGGCGCTCCGGGAGCGTGCCACGACGGCCCTGTTCGTGGCCAACATCATGGCCGCGATCGGGGTCATCCGGGCCGCCCGCGAGCGTGGTCGTCGTGTCCCCGAGGACCTGTCCGTGGTGGCGCTCCACGATTCCCCGGTGGCCGAGTTCTTCGAGCCGCCGCTGACCACCGTGCAGCTGCCCCTGGAGGCGTTGGGTCGGGCGTCCGTGGAGCTGGTGCTGGAACGCCTTGGCGGTGGCGCGCCCCGCGACGTGCTGCTCGCGGACCCGCCCCGGCTCCTGGTCCGCGGCTCCACGCGTCCGCTCGTCGAGGCACCCGCCCGTCGGCGATGACCGGTCGTGCGGCGATGACCCCGCCACGCGCGCGACTTCTGCCACCGGACCGCTACCGGTCCGCTGCCCACTTGACACCGACGGTGCCAGCGCGCCACACTGCCCGACAGGGCAGGCAGGAAATCGTTTGACTGCTGCCGCGGATGGACGAGGAGGATGGTCATGAGGTCGATGCGCGTCGCATCGCTGGGTGCCGTGGTGGGCGCCCTGGTCCTGGGCTCGGCGGCCCTCGCACAGTCCCCGTCGACCCCCGAGGGTGTCGATTGCGGCACCGACATCCAGAAGCTGGGCTACTCGCCGCTGCTGATGGGCTTCGACTACTTCCAGTTCACGGCGCAGGGCATGCGCGAGATCACGGACGCCTGCGGCATCGAGCTGGTCATCGATGATCCCAACAACGATGCGGCGGCCCAGGTGTCGGGCATCGAGAACCTCATCACCGCGGGCGTCCAGGGGGTGGGCATCGTGTCCATCGACCCGATCGCCATCACGACCGCCGTCGAGGCGGCCCACGCCGCGAGCATCCCGGTCGTCTCCCAGGTCTCGACGTTCGAGGGTGCCGACGCGTACGTCGGTCTCCCGGAGCACGAGTTCGGCCGGCTCCAGGGCCAGGCGAACGGCCAGGCGCTGCTGGCGCTCAAGCCGGGCGTGGAGACCTACAAGGTCGCGGTCCTCAACGCCGATTCGCTGGGCTCGGGGCTGCTCGACCGCAAGCAGGGGCTCATCGACGGTCTCCAGGAGTCGGTGACCAACTACGAGATCGTCTCGGATGTCGAGGCATGGGCGGAGGACACCGCGCTGTCCGCGGTGGAGACCATCCTCCAGGGGCATCCTGACCTGGACCTCATCATGACCGTCAACGACCCGGGGTCGCTGGGTGCGCGGTCAGCGGTCCAGTCGGCCGGCAAGGCCCTCAACACGGACGTCATCGTGGGCGGCCTGGGCATCGATCGACGCGTCCTCGAGGGCGTGCTCAGCGGTGACTTCCCGGCCTCGGTGAGCCCGGAGCCGGTGAACACGGGTCGGATGATCGCGCAGGCGCTCATCACGCTCGCCAGCGGTGGCACGGTCGAGACGCAGATCGACGTCCCGCCGGTGCTCATCACGCAGGAGAACGCGCAGGCCTACATCGACCTGCTGTATCCCGCCCAGTGACCCTGGCCGGCAACGGACCGGTCCTGACCGGGAGTGGGCTCGACCCGCTCCCGGTCGCCGCTGTGCTGGCCACGCCATCGCCGGTGGTGACACCGGACGGCGTGCCCGCGCTCGCCGCGCTCGACGTCCATCGGTCGTTCGGCGCGGTGCGCGCGCTCCGGGGCGTCTCGCTGTCCGTCGCGCGGGGCGAGATCCTCGGCCTCGTGGGCGCGAACGGCGCGGGCAAGTCGACGCTCATCCGGATCCTGACGGGCGACCTTGCGCCGGATGCCGGCGAGGTGCGGATCGCCGGCGAGCCGGTGCACCTCACGAGCGTCCGCGACGCCCAGGCCCTGGGCATCGGCGTGGTCCGCCAGGAGCTGGACCTCGTGCCGGACCTGACCGTCGCGGAGAACCTGTTCCTGGGCGAGGAGCATCGATTCCCGGGTAGCACCTGGCGCCTCGACCGGGCGTCCATGGCGCGTGCCGCGGCACCCCTGCTCGACGCGGTCGGGCTGCGGCTCGATCCGGCACGCCGGGTCTCCGCGCTGTCCATCGGTGACCGCCAGCTCGTGGCCGCCGCACGAGCGCTGCGGGACGCCGCGAGCGTGATGCTCCTCGACGAGCCCACCTCGTCGCTCACACCCTGGGAGACCGAGCGCCTGTTCACGACGCTGCGCGGCCTCGCGACCCGCGGTGTGGCCATCATCTACATCTCGCACCGCCTCGATGAGATCGGCGCGCTGTGCGACCGGGTCACGGTCATCCGCGACGGCATGCACGTGGGCGACTTCGGGGCGCCTGCGGCGGAGCTGGATGCCATCGTCGCGGCGATGACCCCGGGCATCGGTGATCGGGACGCCCCAGCGGAGCCTCGCGACCTGCGGCAGCGGGGCGAGCCGGTGCTGGAGGCGCGGGGCCTGCGCGTCGGTCGTCATGGCCCGGCGGACCTCGTGCTCCACCGCGGAGAGATCCTGGGCGTGTTCGGCCTGGTGGGCGCCGGTCGCAGCACCATCGCGCGTGCGCTCACCGGATCGCTCCGGCCGGACGCCGGGGAGGTCGTGGTGCGGGGCGAGGCCGTCCGTCTGCGCTCACCCTGGGACGGCTATCGGGAGGGGGTCGCGTATCTCGCGGAGGACCGCAAGGCGGAGAGCATCCTGCCGGGGCTGTCCATCCGCATCAACGTGGGCGTGCGGGCGCCCGGTGACACGGCGCGCGGCGGCGTCCTGGACATGGCCCGGCTGCGTGCGCTCGCGCGCAGGACCATCGATCGTCTGGCCATCAAGACGCCCACGGACACAGCGCTCATCGAGCAGCTGAGCGGCGGCAACCAGCAGAAGGTGGTGGTCGGCCGGCTGCTCGCGGAACGGCTCGACGTGCTGGTGCTCGACGAGCCGACCCATGGCATCGATGTCAAGGCCAAGCGCGAGCTGCTGGACCTGCTGCGGGACCTCGCGGCGGAGGGCAAGGGCATCCTGCTCATCAGCTCCGAGCTCGCGGAGCTGGTGGCCGTGGCGGACCGCATCGTGGTATTCCGCAACGGTCGCGTGGTCGCGGAGTTCGATACCGCGGACGCGACCGAGACGAGCCTGGTGGGCGCGGCGGCCGGGCGGGGGCACGCCGCATGAGCGAGGGACGGGTGTGACGAACGAGGCGGCCGCTCCGGCCGAGGCACCGGCGCCATCGGTCGGGTCGCGTATCGGGGGTGACTTCTGGGCGCGCTACGGGGTGCTTCTGGCGCTCCTCGTGATGGCCGCGGTGTTCGTGCTCCTGAGCGATCGCTTCCTGACCCAGGACAACCTGGTCAACATCCTGCGCCAGTCGGCGGTGACCGCGATCGCCGCGGTCGGCGCCACGATGGTCCTCATCGCGGGTGGCATCGACATCAGCCAGGGCGCCGTGATGGCGTTCGCGGGGCTCGCCGCGGTCATCATCATCCAGCAGATGGGTGGTCCGGACGTGCTGGCCATCGCGGTCGCGCTCGCGTTCGCGGCGCTGTTCGGGCTCGCCAACGGCGTGCTCGCGGAGACGATCCGGATCCCGGCCTTCATCGCCACGCTGGGCACGGCGCTGGTCATCCGGGGTGTCGCGTTCGTGTACACGGAGGGACGCTCCGTCGGGCTCGCGGGGGAGTCGGGGGAGCTGCTCAAGTGGCTCGGTCGCGGGTTCATCGGTCCGCTGCCCGTGCCGGTCGTGCTCATGATCGTCCTGTATCTCGTGGCGGCATGGGTGATGGCACGCACCACGTGGGGTCTCCACACGTACGCCGTGGGGTCCGCCGAGCGTGCCGCGCGCATCGCGGGCGTGCGCGTGTCGCGGCATCGCATCGAGGTCTACGCGGTCGCCGGTCTGCTATCGGGGCTCGCGGGCGTGGTCCTCGCGGGACGGCTCGCGTCCGCCGCGCCCGCCCTCGCGACCGGTGCCGAGTTCGACATCCTGACCGCGGTCGTGCTGGGTGGCACCTCCATCTATGGTGGGCGTGGCAACGTGCTCCGGACGCTCCTCGGTGCGGTGTTCCTGGCCACGATGACCAATGGCCTCATCCTGTTGAACGTGCCCAGCTTCTACCAGACCATCACCGTGGGCGTGGTGCTCCTCGTGGCGCTCTCGCTCGACCGGTTGCGCAGCCGCGGTACCCGATGACCGACCCTGCGCGCGACCGACCCGGCTCGGCGGTCGGTCAGCCCTGGACGATGCTCCAGGACACGTTCGGTGACCCGGTCATGACCGGGCTGTTCTCGCAGTCGGCGACGATCGAGGCGTGGCTGCGGGTGGAGCGTGCGCTGGCCGAGGCCCAGGCGTCGCTCGGGGTCATCCCCCCGGACGCAGCCGCTGCGATCGTGACGCGGCTCGACACGCTCGTCATCCCGGACGGCGCGCTCACGGCCGGCATCCGCCACGTGGGTTATCCCATCGTGGGGCTGATCGGCGCGATCGGTGCGGACGCCCCGGCGGACGTGGCGGCGTATCTCCACTGGGGTGCCACGACCCAGGACATCATGGACACCGGCCTCGCGCTCCAGCTGGCAGCGGCGCTCGATCGGCTGGTGGCGCTCACGGACGAGCTGGGCGATGTCGTGGCGCGGCTCGCGCGGGATCACCGCTCGAGCGTGATGGCGGCACGCACCCACGGCCAGCAGGCGGTGCCCACGACGTTCGGTGCCAAGGTGGCCACCTGGCTCGCCGAGCTGACCCGTCAGCAGCAGCGCCTGCGCGAGGCACGACCGCGCGTGGCGGTGGTGGAGCTGTTCGGTGCCGGTGGCACCACGGCCGCCATGGGGCCACGGGCCGCGGACGTCCGACGGTCCGTGGCAGGTCTCCTGGGACTCGCCGATACCGCGGTGCCGTGGCACGCGGCGCGCGACGGCGTCGCGGAGGCGGTCACCCTGGGGGCGTCGCTCGCATCGAGCTGCGTGCGCATCGCGCGCGAGGTCGTGGATCTCGCACGGACCGAGATCGGGGAGGTCCACGAGACCCTCAGCCACGGCCGTGGCGCATCCTCGACGATGCCCCAGAAGGCGAACCCGATCCTCAGTGAGTCGATCGTGGGCATGGGCAGCATCGCACTCACCCTCGTGCCGGCGGCGCTGACCGCGATGCAGGTGCGCCACGAGCGGGCAGCGGGGGAGTGGCAGATCGAGTGGGACGTGGTGCCCGGCGTGATGACCCTCGCGGCCGGCAGCCTCTCGCTCACCGCGGAGATGCTCGACGGGCTGCGGGTGGACCCGGCACGGATGCGTGCGAACCTCGAGCTGGACGGTGGGCTGGTGATGGCCGAGGCGCTCATGATGGCCCTCGCACCGGTCGCCGGACGCGCTCGCGCCCATGAGCTGGTCTACGACCTGTGCGCGCGGGCTCGTGTCGAGGGTCGTTCCCTGCGCGAGGTCGTGGCGGCGGACCTGCCGACGGACCTGGCGGCACGGCTGCCGGATGCGGCGACGCTCCTCGACCCGGCGGGCTACGTGGGCGAGGCGGAGGACATCGTGGACGCGGCGCTCGCAGGATGGGCGCACGCGAGGGAGGTCGCATGATCGAGCTGCGGACGGACCGGCTGCTGGTGCGGGTGGACGAGGACCGGGGGGCGGACATCGTCCACGTCGGGCGGGACGAGCAGCACAACGTCCTGTTCCATGGTGACTGGCTGTCACCGCTCCGGGCGAGCCGCTCCACGACCTGGGGTGATCCGGTGCTCGACTGGCTGTCCGAGTATCGAGGGGACTGGCAGGAGCTGTTCCCCAACGGCGGTGACGCATGCGAGGTCATGGGCGTGCCCGTGCCGTTCCACGGCGAGGTCTCCACCGCCCGCTGGGAGGTCGTGGAGCAGGCGGCCGATCGGGTGGTGATGCGCACCGGCACACGATTGCCGCTGGTCCTCGAGCGGACCATGGCCATCGACGCGCAGCACGCGGCGCTGCGCATCGAGGAACGCGCCATCAACGAGTCGGACCTGCGGGTGCCCTTCATCTGGGGTCATCACCCGGCGTTCGCGGTGACCGAGTCGAGCGTGCTGGACATCCCCGCCCACCGCATCGAGGCGGCGACCGCGTTCCCGGACGAGGACGGTGACCTGGAGCCCGGGGCGAGCGGGGCCTGGCCGACCCTGCCGGGCCGCGACGGTCGGCCGATCGACCTGCGACAGCCGATCCTGCCGCGGCGTGCCCATCGCCTGGTGTGGCTCCAGGACCTGCCCGGCTGGGCGGCGATCCGTGACCCACGGAGCGGCAGCGGTGTCGCCCTCGCATGGGACGCCACCACGTTCGCGCACGCGTGGCTGTGGCAGGAGGTGCTGACCCCGGGCATGCCCTGGTTCGGTCGGAGCAGGATCACCGCCATCGAGCCCCAGATGTCGTGGCCGTCCCAGGGGCTTGCGGCGGCCATCGAGCGGGGCCAGGCCCGTTGGCTGGAGCCAGGTGGCAGCCACGCGACCTGGATCACCTGTGCGGTGTTCCAGGCGACGGAGCGAGCGGTCGACGGCGTGACACGCGCCGGTGAGGTCAGGGAGGTGCAGGCATGACACGGAGCGTGGTCGTCACGGGATGTGGCACCGGGCTGGGGCGGGCGATCTTCGAGCGACTCATCCGGGACGGCTGGGCGGTGGTCGGCCTGGAGCTGGACGAGACCCGTGCCGCCGATGCGCGGAGCGTCGCGGGCGCGGGTGACGTCATCACGGGTGATGCCGGTTCCCGGGAGGACCTGCGACGGGCGCGGGATCGCGCGGTCGAGCTGGCGCCGCTCGGTGGCTGGGTGAACAACGCCGCGCTGCCGCTGCCGGGCAACCTCCATGACCCGGTCCAGGACGAGGTGGAGCGGCTGTTCCGGGTCTCGCTCATGGGCTACTACTGGGGCTGCTCGGAGGCGATCCAGCAGTTCGTGGCGCAGCGCAGCCCAGGAGCCATCGTCAATATCTCGAGCATCCACGCGCGCGCCGCGTTCACGGGCTGGGCCGCCTATGACACCGCGAAGGGCGGCATCAACGCGCTCACCCGCTACATCGCGGTGGAGTACGGCCCGGTGGGCATCCGGGCGAACGCCATCGAGCCTGGCGCCATGCGCACGGAGCTCCTCCAGCGGGTCATCGACAGCGACCCCGACCCGGCGCGCATGGAGCGGGACATGGCCGCCATCCATCCCATGAACCGGGTCGGCGAGGCGTCCGAGGTCGGCTCCGTGGCGTCGTTCCTGCTCTCGGAGGACGCCTCGTTCGTGACCGGGCAGTGCCTCCCCGTGGACGGCGGCGCGACGGCGCGCTGCTACGTGTATCCCGTGGATCCGACGCTCATCGAGGCGTACGGCCTCGAGACCAGGTGAGCCTCGCGGTCGTCACGGGTGTCTCATCGGGCATCGGCGAGGCGACGGCCCGGGCCCTCCTCGCGGCAGGCTGGGAGGTGCGCGGCTGGGACATCGGCGCGCCTCGGCTCGACGGGATCGCCTGGACCCGCGTGGACGTGGCCGACCCGGATTCCGTCGCCGCGGCCGCAGCCGAGGTGGGCGAGGTCGGGCTGCTCGTCAACGCGGCGGGCATCGCCGACCGCGCGCCCGCGGCCACGATGCGCGTGGAGCAGTGGCGCCGGGTCATCGACGTCGACCTGTCCGGGACGTTCTACTGTGCCCAGGCACTGTATCCCGCGCTCCGGGCCGGCCGTGGCGTGGTCGTCAACGTGGCGTCGATCGCGGGACATCGGGCGTTCGCGGGTCGTGCCAACTACTGTGCTGCCAAGGCCGGGGTGGTGATGCTCACCCAGGTCCTGGGCCAGGAGTGGGCGACCGATGGCATCCGGGTGCTCGCGGTGAGCCCGGGGTTCGTGGCCACCGAGATGGTGGTCGCGGGTATCGAGGGCGGCTGGGTGTCGGAGGCGGCGATCCTGGGTCGCACGCCCATGGACCGGCTCGCCCAGCCCGACGAGATCGCGCGGTCGATCGTCGCGCTGGCGGGGGGCGCGTTCAGCTACGCGACCGGCACGGCCGTTCTGCTCGACGGCGGCTGGACCGCCAACGGCGGGTTCTGACCGGTACGCTGGATCGCCCTCTCGACAAGCGATTGTCTATGGCCTAGGATGCGCGTTGTCGCTGGCGGGCGGATGACCCGCATCAGCGGGCCATCGGAGATCGCAGCGACGTGACGCCCCCTGACACCGGGACCTCGCCCGGCCCTCTCGCCGGTCTCAAGGTCATCGACGCCGCGGTCCTGTTCGCGGGGCCCGTCATCGGCACCCTGCTCGCGGACTTCGGCGCGGATGTCATCAAGGTGGAGCATCCGCGCGGGGATGCGCTGCGGACGCTCGGCTGGCAGAAGGACGGCGTCTCGCTCTGGTGGGCGTTCGTGAGTCGCAACAAGCGGCTCGTGTCCATCGACTTCGGGGAGCCGGAAGGCGCCGAGCTGCTCAAGGAGCTGGTCAAGGACGCGGACGTGCTCATCGAGTCGTTCCGACCCGGCACCTTCGAGCGGTGGGGCCTGGGACCGGACGTGCTCCACGCCATCAACCCGGACCTGGTCATGGTGCGCTGCTCGGGCTATGGCCAGACCGGGCCCTACAGCCCGCGGCCGGGCTTCGGTACGGTGGCGGAGTCGATCAGCGGCTATGCCCACATCAATGGCCAGCCGGACGGGCCACCCACCCTGCCGCCCTTCGCGCTCGGTGACGGTGTCGCGTCCATGTTCGGGACCTTCGCGACGATGTTCGCGCTGTGGCATCGGACGGTGAACGGCGGGCCTGGCCAGGTCATCGACCTCGCCATCTACGAGCCGCTGTTCTGGCTGCTGGGGCCCCAGGCGCTGGTCTACGACCAGCTGGGCTACATCCAGAACCGCACGGGCAGCAGCACGGACTGGACGGCGCCCCGCAACGCCTTCCAGACCAGCGACGGCAAGTGGCTGGGCCTGTCCGCCAGCTCCCAGTCCATCGCCGACCGGGTGCTCCGACTCGTGGGCCATCCCGAGGTCGTGGATGAGCCCTGGTTCGGAGACCATGCCGGACGGGTGGAGCACCAGGACCTGCTGAACCGCTACATCGGTGACTGGATCGGGCAGCACACCCTCGCGGAGGTGCTGGAGGCCTTCGAGCGCGAGCAGGCCGTGGTCGGGCCGATCTATGACATCTCGGACATCTTCAAGGACCCCCAGTACATCGCCCGGGACACCATCACGACCGTCGATGATCCGCGGCTCGGTCGGACGCGCGTGCAGAACGCCATCCCGCGGCTGACCCTGACGCCCGGTCGTGTCCGGCACCTGGGTGGCGACCTGGGGCAGGACAATCGAGCGGTGCTGGGTGACGAGCTGGGGCGCTCGGAGGCGGAGCTGGAGCGGTTGCGGGCCGCCGGCATCATCGGTGGGCCGTCGCTCGTGGGAGCGCCCGTCGACGACCGGGCATCGGACGAGGGCTGACGCTCGTTCGTGCCCGTCGGCGAGGCGCCGCTGACCTCGATCGCATCGAGGGCTCGCATCCCGGGCCGAACCCTGCCACCATCTGCACCCGGCGGGGCCGCCATCGGGGAGCGGTGCGATGAGCAGGAGCGAACGCTGTGGCCAATCTGAAGGATGTCGCACGACGCGCGGGCGTCGACCCGTCGACGGCGTCGCGGGTCCTCCGCAACGACCCGAACCAGCAGGTCCGACCCGAGACCCGGGAACGGATCCTCGATGCGGCCCGGGAGCTGCGCTATCGACCGAACGCGCTCGCGCGCGGCCTGCGCACGCGACGCACCGACACCATCGGCCTGGTCATCCCGAGTCTCGACAACCTCGGCTTCGCGGATGTCACGCACGGGATCCAGGCCGCAGCGGCCGCAGCGCGCCGGATGGTCATGGTCATCGAGGCGAGCGCGGTGCCCGATGCGATGCAGGACGTCTCGGAGCGGCTCGTCGCCGATGGGCGTGTGGACGGGCTCATCGTGGCCTTCGCGTCCGTGGATGATGGTCTCGTGGCACAGCTCGCGGAACGGGGCATGCCGCTCGTGCTCGTCAATCGGCGCACCAGTGGTGTCCACGGCTCGGTGGTCGTGGATGACGAGCGTGGCAGCCGGATGGCCGTGGAGCACCTCGTCGGCCTCGGACATCGACGGGTCGGCTTCCTGGGCATCGATGCCGACACCGACACGGCGCGCCGGCGGCTGACGGGCTATGGCCGCGCCATGACCGGTGCGGGTATCCCCATCGAACCCGGCTGGCTGGCCGCCGCGCCTCCCACCGAGGACGGCGGGCGACGCGCCATGCGCTCGGTGCTGGCGAGTGCCGGCGCCCACCCGCCGACGGCCTACTTCGTGGCGAGCCTGATGAGTGCCATCGGTGCGCTCGCGGAGCTGCGGGCCACGGGTCGCCGGGTGCCCGAGGATGTGTCCATCGTCGCCTTCAACGACCATCCGTTCGCGGCGCACACCGCACCCGCCCTGACGACCGTGCGGATGCCCAACTCGCGCATGGGCGAGGAGGCGGTCCGGATGCTCCTCGACGCCGTCGCCGGCGTGCCTGCCCGGGATCAGATGATCGAGGATGCCCCCGAGCTGGTGGTTCGCGCATCGACCGCGCCGCCCGCGGGCTGAACGGGTCGTCCGCTCGTCAGCCAGCGAGGACGCGCCTCGGGGACTCGATGAGCATCCGGTCGATGTCCGTGTCGGTCAGGCCCACCTCTCGCAAGCGGTACTGGGTGTCGCGCAGGATGTGGCCGTAGCCAAAGCCGCCGTAGCGCAGCAGCTGGCTCTTCGTGAACACGTCGTGGGACAGCAGCAACCGGTCACCGTAGCCGTCCTCCACGAGCCGTGCGATGGCTCGGGCACGGGTGAGGTCGCTCGGTGTCCAGAACGGCGGCGTGACGGGCGACCGCGGCGCGAACACCTCCGTCCCCCAGGTGTCGTATTCGACGTAGGCGCCCCGCGCTGCGACCGCACGATGGTGCTCGATGACCTCGGCCTCGGTCGTGTCCAGGTGACCCAGCTCGATGTCGAGATGGCCGAGGATCACGCGGGTCGGGTCGGCACCTGCGTCCTCGAGGACGTCCAGCACCCGCAGCGCGGTCCGCGCAGCGATGTGGACGTGGACGCTGATGGCCAGGCCCGTGGCCCGCTGGGCGCGCGCCGCGGCGCGGAGCACGCGTTCCTCGCGTGGATGGAGTGGGTCCCACGTCCCCAGCTCCCCGATGATGCCGGGCCGGATACCCGTGTCCGCCACCCCGCCCTCGATCTCGGCGATCAGCCGGTCCGCGATCGACTCCACGGGCTCGTGCTCGAGGCTGGGCGGGTGGACCGGATGGACGTAGTGGCCGCAGCCCATGATCAGGTGGAGACCCGACCGCTCCGCGATCCGCCGCAGGGCCACCGGGTCGCGACCGACGTCCGGTGGCGTGGTGTCGATGATGGTCCGGCCGCCCGATGCCTGGAACGCGGCGACCTCCGTGACGGCGAGGTCGACATCGTCGAGCAGCAGGTTGTCGCGGATCGCGAACAGGTCACGGCGCAGGAGGTGGAGCGTGGTGATGTCCACGGGTCCGGCACCGATGCGGGCGCGCTCCGGATCCGGCGAGGCGACGTAGTAGGGCGTGCAGTCCGATACGAGGTGCTCGTGGGGCAGGACGATGCCGAGATCCGATGCGCTGACCGAGCCGGTCACGGTCATCACCGACGGTCCTGGCATGACCCCCCTCGTCGCGGTCGCCGCCAGCCGGGACTCAGCGCCGAAGAGCAGCGGGCTCGCGTGCTCCCAGCGACGCCAGGGACTGGAGCCCGACCTGTGCCTGCTGGGCGAACTCCTCCTCGGTCATCGTCTCGACCCGCACCTGGGGCACCTGGATGTGTCGTGCCATGAGCGCCGACGCTGACTCGGTATCGCCGGCCTTCGCCGCCTCGATGATCGCGGTGTGCTCGGCGATGGAGCGGTCGAGGCCGCCACGGAGGAGCGCGGACGGCCGCCGATACACGACCAGCTGGCCCATCAGTCGACGATAGACCTCCAGCAGCTTGCCGTTGCCGGAGGCGATGACCCACCCCTCATGGAACTCGACGTTGGCGTCGTAGAAGCCCAGGAAGTCATCCGTCGCGGCGCACTCCATCATGCGCGCCTGGGTCCGCTCGAACATCTCGAACGTCGCGTCGGTGATGATCGGGAGCGCCAGCCGGACCGCCAGGACCTCGAGCCCTTCGCGGACCTGGTATGCCTCGAGGAAGTCATGGCGCGTGAGGGTGGTCACGATGGCGCCGCGGCGTGGGGTGATGGTCACGAGGCCCTCGGCGGCGAGGTCGCCCAGCGCTTCCCGGATGGGTCCCCGGCTGACGCCGAGCGATCCCGCGAGCGGCACCTCCTGGAGCACGGTGCCGGGCGCGATGCGGCCACCGAGGATGCCGTCCCGCAGGTGCTCGTAGACACGCTCACGAAGCGTCTTGTTGTCGAAGCCGTCCACCGCCCGCCTTTCCCTCTGTTCGCCAGCGACAGGATACCCGCAGCCCGAGGCCGCGACCGACACGTTCGACTTGTTGACTGTCAACACTGCCACACGGCATACTACATCGATGGTGCTCGACAGCCACATGCACGTCGGCGACTTCCCGTACTTCGGTGTGTCCATCGATCGGGATGGCCTGGTCGCCACGATGCGTGAGCATGGGGTCGCCACGGGCATGGTGTTCCATCCGGATCATCAGCTGGTGCGGGACATCATCGGCCGGACCCCCGGTCTGTACGGGCTCGTGTGGGTGAACCCCCGCATGCCGGACGCGGTGACCACGCTCGTGGACCTCCTGGACGAACCGGGCTCGCGGTTCCGGGGCGTGAAGCTCCACCCGCTGCTGGACGGCTATCACCCCGATGACCCGATGGTGCACCCCGTCATGGAGGTGCTCCGGGAGCGTCGGCTGCCGGTCCTCATCCACTGCGGCCATCCCATCTTCTCGCTGCCATGGAGCATCGAGGAGCTCATCCGCCGGTTCCCGGATGTGTCCGTGATCCTGGGCCACATGGGACATGGCAACATCGTCTACATCAACGCATCGATCGACGTCGCGGCCCGCAATCCGCGGGTGTACCTGGAGACCTCGGGCATGCCGATGCACTCCAAGATCCGCGAGGCGGTGGAACGGGTGGGTCCCGACCGGGTCCTGTTCGGCTCCGACGCCCCCTTCCATCATCTGTCGGTGGAGCTCGCGAAGGTGCGCGTGAGCGGTCTGCCGGATCCGGTCACCGATGCGGTCCTCGGCGAGAACGGCCAGCGGTTGTTCTTCGGCGCGATGACCCCGGACGTGGTCGGATGACGGGTCCCTCCCGGGCCGCATCCGCGGGCCCCCGAGCAGAGGACGGCCCACACTGAGCGCACCACGTTCGAGCGTCGAGGGTACGCCGCCGTTGGCGGACACCCGACCAGCAACAAGGAGGAGGTACACGTCCATGTCGGAAGGAACGAAGCGACGGCTGCGCGTCTGGTCCGTCGGCCTGACGGCCGCGCTGCTGGCCGGCTCCACGGTGCCCGCGTTCGCGCAGGATGCGGCACCCATCACCAAGATCGCCTACATCTCGCCCGAGGCAGGCACCGACTTCGGCTGGAACCAGCAGGGTCTGGCCGGCGCGGAGGCTGCCGCCGCGAGCATCGGCGCGGAGCTCCTCAAGGCGGACGCCGCGGGCTATGACGACCCGGCACCCATCCTCAACCAGCTCCGGGAGGATGGTGCCCAGTTCATCATCGCCCAGGCGAGCGGCTACACGACCACCGCTGCCCAGTTCGCACGTGACAACGGCATCCCGTCGATCGTGTGGGACCAGCCGGACGAGACCACGGCTGGCCTGGTCCAGGCGTTCGAGACCCACAGCCAGGAGGGCGGCTATCTCGCGGGCGTGCTCGCGGCGCTGACCAGCACGACCGGCACCGTGGGTATCGTCATCTCGGCGGATGACGTCAACTGGAACAAGCAGGCCGGCGGCTTCGCGGCCGGCGCCAAGGCGACCAACCCGGATATCCAGATCCTCAAGGCCCAGATCGGGCCGGCCGGCTATGGCGACGCGGCGGGTGGCAGGTCCACCACCGAAACGGTCATCGCGGGTGGCGCGGACGTCATCTTCGGGATGGGCGACGGCTCGTCCTTCGGCATGCTCCAGGCGGTCGAGACGGCCACCCCGCCGGCAGGTGCGGAGAAGGTCTGGTTCATCGACGTGATCGGTGACAAGACGTCCATCGACGAGCAGGGCGTGCTGCTCTCCTCGGTCGTGTGGGACTTCGCGCCCGGCTACGTCCAGGCGCTCGCTGACCTCGCGGCCGGCACGTTCGGCAGCACGGGCTACACGCTCGATGCGGCGAACGGCGGCATCAAGCTGCTCCAGACCGACAAGATCTCCGCCGAGGCATGGGCCGCGGTGGAGGCGGCTCGTGCCGGGATCGCCGATGGCTCCATCACGGTGCCGCTCACGGCCACCCCGGCCGAGGTCGACGCGGTCATCAGCGGCCAGTAAGGCACCAGCACGCAGTGGGCGGGCGAGGGCCATCACGTCCGTGGGGCTCTCGCACGCCATGACCGACATGCACCCGACCGGGGGGTATCCGACCGCGGGGACCGACGTCCCCGCGGTCGAGCTGTCCGGCATCACCAAGGCATTCCCGGGCGTCCTTGCCAACGACCACATCAGCCTGCGAGTGATGGGCGGCGAGGTGCTGTGCCTCCTGGGTGAGAACGGCGCCGGCAAGTCGACGCTCATGAGCATCCTGTCCGGGCTGTACCAGCCGGACGAGGGGACCATCCGCGTCCAGGGTCGCGAGGTGCGCATCGATTCGCCGCGCGCGGGTCGGGAGCTGGGCATCGGCATGGTCTACCAGCACCTCAGCCTCATCCCCACGCTGACCGTGCTCGAGAACCTGATGCTGGGCTCGGAGCCACGCATGGTGCTCGATGAGGCGGCCGCACGACGCCGGTTCGACGAGTTCGCGGCCACGCTCGCGGTGACCATCGACCCCACGGTCCGGGTGGGTGCGCTGGCGCTCGGTCAGCAGCAGTACGTGGAGATCATCAAGGCGCTCTGGAAGGGCTCCCAGGTGCTCATCCTCGATGAGCCCACGTCGATGCTCACGCCCCAGGGCATCGAGGAGCTCCAGAAGGTGCTGCTCGGTCTCAAGGCGGCCGGTCTCGCCATCATCTTCATCACCCACAAGCTCCACGAGGCGATCGCCATCGGGGACCGGGTGACCATCCTCAAGACGGGTCGCATCGTCGGATCGCTGGGGCCCGAGGACATCCGGGGCGTCGATCCGGCGGTCATCCAGCGACGCATCGTGGCCATCATGTTCGGCGACGAGACCGAGGACGTGAGCGCCATCGCCGAGCTGCGCGAGGATCTCGAGGCGGACGCGCCGGCACCACAGACGAGCACGACCGCGGCGGATCGGCCCGTCATCCTCGAGCTGGACGGTGTCGCTGCATCCGGCGGACGCGGCCAGCACAGCCTGGCAGGCGCGTCGTTCCAGCTGCATGCCGGGGAGATCCTGGGCGTGGCCGGCATGGACGGCAGTGGTCAGCACGCGCTCGCCGAGGTCATCGCCGGCCAGCGCCGATCGACCGCGGGCACGATCCGCTTCGATGGCCGACCCATCGATGATGCGAGCGTCGCGGAGCGGCAGCGAGCCGGTCTGCGCTACGTCACCGACGACCGACTCGGTGAGGGGGTCGTGCGGCGCTATCCGGTGAGCCTCAACCTCGTGCTGAAGCGCATCGGCGACCCGCCGTTCTGGCGTCGCGGCACGCTCGACCGGTCCGCCATCGACGCGAACGCGCGCGAGCTGGTCGAGCGGTTCGACATCCGGACGCCCACCATCCACACCCCCATCGGCAAGCTGAGCGGCGGCAACATCCAGAAGGCGCTGCTGGCCCGGGAGCTCTCCTTCGAGCCGCGCGTCGTGGTGTTCAACAAGCCGACCCACGGCCTGGACGTCCGGACCATCGGCGTGGTCCGCGAGCGCATCCGGGAGCTGGCCGCGCGTGGCGTGGGCATCATCGTCATCTCCACGGACCTCGATGAGCTGATCGACCTCTCGGAGCGCATCGTGGTCCTGTCGCGCGGCCACATCGCGGGCATCCTGGACAACGGGCCGGATGCTGCGACGCGCATCGGCGAGCTGGTCATCGGCGGCGAGGCGGCCACATCGGCCGATCCGAGCCCGCAGGTCGCCGCGTGACGACCGCACCCGGGTCGCTCACCGCGACGAGCGCGCCGGACCGGGACGAGTCGCCATCACGTCTCCGGTCATGGGCCGGGCTGCTGGCGACATCCGTCGGGCCCATCATCCTGGCCTTCATCGCGGCGGGCATCCTGCTCGCCATCATCGGCCGGGACCCCATCGCGTTCTATCGGGACATCGCCCAGGCGAGCCTGTTCCGGGCATCGGGCCTCCAGGACAGCATCACGCGCATGGCGCCGGTGATGCTCATCGGCGCCGGCCTCGTGGTCGCCTTCCGGGGCGGTCTCTGGAACCTCGGCGGCGACGGCCAGTACCTGCTCGGCGCATCGCTCGTGGCGGGGCTCACGCCGGGCTTCATGACCATCATGCCGTGGCCCGTCGCGCTGATCCTCTCGGCGGGCATCGCCATCCTCGCGGGCGCGCTGTGGACCATCCCCGCGGCGATGCTCAAGGCGCGCTACGGGCTCAACGAGATCGTGACCACGCTCATGATGTCGTTCATCGGCGTGGCCATCGCCAACATGCTGGTCAAGGGGCCGTTCAAGGGACCCCAGATGGTCCCCCAGACCGCGGTCATCCCGCCCGAGTGGATGCTGCCCAGCCTGTTCGGCACGAGCATCGACCTGGGCGTCCCGCTGGCGCTCATCCTGGTCATCGTGGTGCACCTGGTCCTGACCCGGACCTCGTTCGGGACGCGCCTGGACGTGCTGGGCGCCAACCCGCGGGCCGCCATCCACCTGGGCATCGACGTGCCCCGGCTGACCATCGTGGCGTTCATGATCAGTGGTGGGCTCATCGGGCTCGCGGCGTTCGTGGACATCGCGGGGGTCTTCGGCTTCATGCGCTCGGACTGGAACCCCGCATACGGCCTCAAGGTGGTGCCGCTCGTGTTCCTGGCCCATCTCAACGCGCTGGCCATGATCCCGCTCGCAGCGTTCTTCGGGATCCTGTCCATCGGCGGTGACTACGCCACGCGGCGGGCGGACCTGCCGAGCGACTTCCTGCTCGTGTTCATGGGCCTCATGTTCATGTTCATGGTCGTGACGCAGTACCTCGCCGGGTCGCCGGATGCGCGCCGCCGGTGGCGGCCGCGTGCTCGGGCCGCGACGCCCTCCGACGCCGATCACGGAGCGTCCGATGCCTGACCTGTTCACGCCGACCTTCCTCACCGCGCTCCTGGCCGCGGGCATCGTGGCGGGCGTGCCACTCCTGTACGCCAGCCTCGGCGAGACGCTCGCCGAGCAATCGGGGACGCTCAACGTCGGTCTCGAGGGCTTCATGCTCTCGGGCGCGTTCGTCGCCTTCGTGGTCACCCTGACGACCCGCGAGCCGTGGCTCGGCTTCCTCGCCGGCGGCATCGCGGGCGCGGTCGTCTCCCTCGTGATGGTCGTGTTCTGCATCCGGATGGGGCTCGACCAGATCGTCGTGGGCATCGCGATCGTGCTCCTCGCAGAGGGCGCCACGAGCGTGCTGCACCATATCTGGTATTCCGCGTCGTATCCCCGCCTGCCATCGGTGCCGGTGTTCCGGATCCCGCTGCTCTCGGACATCCCGGTCCTTGGCGGCAGCCTGTTCAGCCAGCCGCTCATCGTGTACCTGGGGGTCGTGGTGGTGGCCATCACCGCGTGGGCGCTGCGCCGGACCCGGCCGGGCCTGGAGATCCGCGCCGCGGGCGAGCGACCCGATTCGCTCGATGCGGCGGGCGTCAGCGTGATCCGGGTGCGCACCCTCGCGGAGGTCGCGTGCGGCTTCCTGGGGGGCATCGGCGGGGCGTACCTGTGCCTCGTGGGCGCCGGCACGTTCGTGCCGTTCGTGACCCACGGCATGGGCTTCATCGCGATCGTCATCACGATGCTCGCCCGTGGCCGGCCGTGGTGGTCGATCCTGGGCGGGCTCCTGTTCGGCATCTCGCTGTCCGCCGCGACCGCGCTCCAGCTGGTGGGCATCCAGATCCCCCAGGACGTGGTGTTCATGCTGCCGTTCGTGTCGGTGATGGTGGTGCTCGTGCTGTTCGCACGGGATGCCCGGCTGCCGTCGGCGCTCGGCATCGCATACATCCGGGGCGCCCGATGAACCCGATCCCCCGGCCACGTCGCCGACGCGCGGTGGCGTGGCGCTCGATGTCCCTGATGGAGGTGGCGTGATGGACCCAGCGGACCTGACCCTCAGCGCAGGACCCAACGACGTATTCCCGGAGGTCCGCGCCGCCATGGGCGGACCCGTGCTGTACCACTACGACCCCGTGTTCAAGGAGCGGTTCCGGGCGACGGAGGCGGCCGTCGGCCGCATCTTCGGATCGGACCGCCACGAGATCATCCTGATGCAGGGCGAGGCGATCCTGGGGCTCGAGGCGGCGGCACGGAGCCTCGCGACCCGCGGCACGCCCTGTCTCAACCTGGTCTCCGGGGTGTTCGGCAAGGGCTTCGGCATGTGGCTGTCGGCCATCGGCGCGGAGCTCCACGAGATCGAGGTGCCCTACGACGACGTGATCGACCCCGACGCGGTCGCGGCCTACCTCGACGCTCACCCGGCGATCAAGGTCGTCTCGGTGGTCCATTCGGAGACCCCTTCGGGCACGGTGAACCCGGTCGACCGGATCGGCCCCATCTGTCGCTCCCGCGGCGTGGTGACGGTCGTGGATGCCGTGTCCTCGTACGGCGGCATCGAGCTGCGCCCGGACGAGTGGCAGCTGGATCTCATCGTCGCTGGCCCTCAGAAGTGCCTCGGCGGCCCTCCCGGCATGTCGCTCATGGCCATCTCCCCGGAGGCATGGGCGGCCATCGAGGCGAATCCGGATGCCCCGCGCGGCTCGTTCCTGAGCATCCTCGACTACCGCGACCTGTGGCACGGCGAGGGTCGCTTCCCGTTCACCCCGTCCGTGCCGGAGGTGATGGGGGTGCTCGCCGCCGCGGAGCTGCTGCTGGCCACGGGCGTGGACGCGGTCCTCGCGCGTCATGAGCGGGTGGCGCGGGCGTGTCGTGCCGGCGTAGCGGCGATGGGTCTGCGGCTGTGGGCCGCCTCCGAGACGACCGCGGCAGCGTCGGTGACCTCCATCCGCGTCCCGGACGGCATCACGGACATCCAGGTGCGTGACCACGCGCGTGCCACGTACGGCGTCCAGCTCTCCGCAGGGCAGGGGGCGGGCAACATCATCCGCATCGGCCACATGGGTGCGACCGCTCGACCCGCCTATGCCATCGCCGGGCTCGCGGCGGTCGGCCAGACGATGCGTGACCTGGGTGCGACGGCCGACGTGGGTGCGGGTGTGGCGGCTGCCATGGCGTCCCTCGCCACGACCGCACCGGGTGGCACGGCGTGACCCGGCTCGCCCCGTTCCAGCTCCACCAGCCGGACTCGGTGGAGCAGGCGACGGCGCTGCTCACCGAGCTGGGGGATGAGGCGGCCGTCTATGCGGGCGGCACGGAGCTGCTGCTGCTGCTGAAGCTGGGGCTCACGAGCATCTCCGACCTCGTGGATCTCAAGCGCATCCCGGGTCTCGACACCGTCTCGGTGGACGAGGATGGCGTGCTGCACATCGGTGCGACCGCCACGCATCGGCGCATCGAGCGGTCGCCCATCGTGATCGCGGGCTGGCCGCTGTTAGCGTACGTGGAGGGACGCATCGCGAACATCCGGGTCCGGAGCACGGGCACCCTGGGTGGCAACCTGTGTTTCGCCGATCCCCACTCCGACCCGGCGACCCTGCTGCTGACGCTCGATGCCCGGGTCACCCTGGGCACGGGCACGACGGAGCGGACGCTGCGCCTGGACGAGTTCCTGCTGGGCCCGTGGGAGACGGCGCTCGAACGCCCGGAGCTGTTGCTGTCCATCGACGTGCCACCGGTCCCCGCGGGTGCCGGCATGGCGCACCAGCGGTTCCACGTCCACGAGCGGCCATCCGCGACGGTCAGCTGTCTGGCACGTGTCGAGGATGGTCGGATCGCGGAGATCCGCCTGGCGGTCGGCTCGGTGGGCCACCTGGCGGTCCGGGTGCCGGCGGCAGAGGCGATGCTCATCGATGTCCCGCTCGATTCGATGGGCGAGGTGCTGCACGCGGCCGGTGAGGCCTCCGCGGTCGCGGCAGAGCCCGATACGGACAGCAACGGCTCCGCCGAGTACAAGGCGAACCTCGTGACGGTCCTCGTGGAACGTGCCGTGCGTGACGCCCTTGGTCGGGCGGTGGCCCGATGACCGCCGATCGGGACACCCGCATCCGCCAGGAGGTCGAGGCGCGTCGCGGGCTGATGGCCGAGGTCATCGCCGCGGTGCATGCGACCCCCGAGCTGGCTCACGAGGAGATCCGGACATCGGCATCGCTGTGCCGGACGCTCGCGGACCTGGGCCTCACGGTCGAGACCGGCATCGCGGGCATGGCGACCGCGTTCCGGGCGACCCTCCGCGGTGAGCTGCCCGGGCGCACCGTGGGCATCGTGGCCAACTATGACGCTGTGCCCTCCGTGCCCCGGCCGGGGGTCATCGAGGCCATCCATTCCTGCGGCCACGGGCCGAACAGCGCCGCGGTCGTTGGGGTGGTGGCGGCCCTCGCGGCGGACCGCGCGTCGCTCCGGGGCTCCGTGGTGGTCATGGGCTGCCCCGCGGACGAGATCCACGCGCCGAACACCGTGGCACGCGGTGGCGGCAAGGCGATCTCCGCGCGCGCCGGTGCGTGGAGCGGTATCGATGCTGCGCTCTACGCGCATCCGGAGTTCCTGGATACCGCGTGGCTGGAATCGGCGTGGATGCGCCGCGACACCGCGCGGGTGTACGGACGACGCGACCTGTCCGATGGCGCCCCACGCGCAGAGATGCGCGCGCTGGCGGCCGCTGCGGAGGCGGCGATCGAGATCCCGGGCACGCGCCTGATGCTCGAGACCCTGCATCTGGACGGCGATGTCGAGGAGGCCACGGGCATCGGTTGGTTCGCGCGGTTCCTGCTCTGGGCGCCGGACGAGTCCGGCATCGACCAGCTGGCCACCTGGCTCCGCGAGCGGGTGCCGGCCGACTGGGAGGCCGGTGACCCGTGGCCGGGCATCGCGCCCGATGCCGCGGTGCGGGCCGCGGTGGCCGAGGGACATCGCGCGGCAGGCCGGGAGTACGTGGAGCCACCGATGCCGCTGCCCTTCGCGGCGGACTTCGGGGTCGTCACGCGCACCGTGCCGGCCGCTCTCGTGGGGATCGGTCGACCCGGTGGCTGGGCGTTCCACACGAGTGAGGGCTATGCGCAGTTCTCGTCCGAGGCGGGCCTGGACGCCGCCGTCGAGACCGCCACGGTGCTCGCACTGACCGCCGACCGCCTGACCGCCCCGGTGTGAGACGCCGGCTGGCGGCATGGCGATGGCCCGTCGCGGGCGCCATCGTGGGTCTGCTGCTGGGTCTCGCCTGGGTGGCCGTGGCTGCGTCCACGGCACCGCTCCGGGTCTCCTGCGATTCGGCCGTGCCCGCGGACGTCTGTGCGGAGACCGCGGACGCCGGTCTCCGGCGGGGCATGCCCCGGCTCCACCCGCTCATCGTCGAGGCGGCCGTCGGTCCCGGTCCCGCGTTCCCGGACGGCTACGGCCACCGGGCGACCGTGACCTACTCCCTGTTCCCGGGGCCCTCGGTCAACGAACGATTGTTCTTCGACGCCGGCGGGCATTGGGGTGCGATCCCCGACCAGTCCGATGTCGCGCTGGCGCTGTGGGCGCTGCTGCCGGCTGCCGCGATGACGGCCATCGGCGCCCTGGCGGGCTGGGCGATCGGTCGTCGTCGGTGGGGCCCGCGGTCGGTGAGGCGCACGCCCGGCCCTGAGCGGTCAGCGGTGGAGCCGCCGCCCCGCTGACCTCAGGGCGTCAGGAGGACCTTGATCGCCTCCCGGCCATCGAACACCCGGTAGGCCTCCGGCGCCTCGGCGAGCGGGAATCGATGGGTGATGGTCGGCGTCGGGTCGATGGTGCCCGCCGCGAGCATCGCCAGGATCCGGTCGCGATCGTCGAGACCATGGCCCCAGGTCACGCGCAGGGTCAGCTCCCGCTCGAACATCCGGCCCATGTCCAGCGGGAAGTCGGGCTCGAAGTGGGCGCCGATGACGGAGACCGTCCCCTGACCACGGGCGTACCCGATGGCCGCGGTGAGCGCCCCCGCCGAACCGGCTGCCTCGATGACACCATCCGCGCCGAGCCCATCGGTCGCCTCCGCGACCGCGGCGGCTGCTTCCTCCGGGCCCACCGCCGCGTGCGCGCCCAGCCGGGTGGCAAGCGATCGTCGGTCCGCGATGCCATCGATCGCGATGACCGTCCGCGCGATGCGGGACGCGAACAGGATGGCCATGAGGCCGAGCGTGCCGCAGCCCACCACGACCGCGACATCACCGGGTGTCAGGTCCGCGCGCCGCACGCCCGACCAGGCCGTGGGCAGCATGTCCGCCACGAACACCGCCTGCTCGTCGCTCACGCCGTCCGGGATGACCCGGAGCGTCCGGTCGGCGCCCGGCACACGCACGCGCTCGGCCTGGCCGCCGTGGAGCTGGCGGTAGACCCCGGAGTAGCCGAACAGCGCGCGCTCGGGGCACTGGGAGGAGCGTCCGGCCCGGCAGGTGTGGCACGTGCCACACGAGATGGTGGAGTTGGAGACGACCCGGTCACCTGGCTGGAGACCGGTGACCGCGGCACCGACCGACTCCACGACCCCCACGAACTCGTGGCCCAGGATGGTCCCGGGCAGGAAGCCCGGGACCCAGCCATGGAACGGGAACAGGTCGGCGCCACACAACGCGGTCATGGCGACACGGACCACGGCGTCACCGGGCGCCTCGATCACGGGCTCGGGTGCGTCGATGAGCTCGAGTCGCTCGGGCCCGAACGAGGCCACTGCCTTCATGTCGACCGTCCTCCTGTCATCGTGTGCCGTGGCGCCGCCGCACGCGAGTCAGCTGCCGAGGACCTCCAGCGCTGCCTCGAGGCCCGCACCGACCTGGACCGGCACGCCGAAGTCACGCAGGCCCTTGCCCAGGGCAGCGAGCGCCACGACGGGATGCAGCGACCTCGACGCGGGTCCCATATGGCCGAGGCGGAAGACGGCCTCGGTCATCGGTCCGTGCTCCCCGTCGGAGATCATCACCCCGTACTTCGCCCGGATGTGGGCGATGACATCGCCATTGGCGATGCCATCGGGGACCTTGACGGCGGTCACGCCGTGTGACGCCGCGGCGTCGTCGGTCACCCACAGGTCCAGACCCATCGCACGCACGCCGGCACGGCAGGCGTTCGCCGCGCGGCGATGCCGGGCATACGATGCGTCCAGGCCCTCCTCGAACAGCTCGGAGAGCGCCGCATCCGCACCGTTGATATCGGCAACGGATGTCGTGTGGGGGAACTTCTGCCGTCCTGCGTCGATCCAGCGGTCCTTCCAGTCGAGCAGCGAGATGTACGAGCTGCGGGGCGCGGCCGGGTTGGCCCGGAGCGCCTCCCATGCCCGGTCGCTCACCGCGACCAGGGCGAGACCCGGTGCGGCGCCGAGGCACTTCTGGGAGCCACCCACGGTGATGTCGAGCCCCCATTCGTCGTGATGGATGGGCGTGCCCGCGAACGCGGAGACGGCATCCACGATGGTCAGCGCGCCGTGGCGACGCGCGATGGGGCCGATCTCCGCGATCGGGTTGAGCGAGCCCGAGGGTGTCTCCGAGTGGACGACGCCCACGAGTCGGATGTCCGGATGCTCCGCGAAGGCCCGCTCGACGGACGCCGGGTCGATGGCCTCGTTCCAGGGCACCTCGATCTCGATGACCTCGGCACCCAGGTCGCGGAGCCAGTCCCCGAACCACTTGCCGAAGATCCCGGACACGAGGTTGAGGGCCTTCATGCCGGGCCGTGTCAGGCCCTTGGCGCCCGCCTCGAGACCGACGATGGCCTCGCCCATCATGACGACGACGTCGCCCGTGGTGTGGAACACCTCGGCGACCCGCCGCTCCACGTCCAGGAACCGCTGGAGATAGACCGGGTCGTACTCGAACAGGACCGGTCGACCGAGTCCCTCGCGGGTGCGTTCGGAGACCGCCACCGGTCCCCCGGTGTAGGTGAAGGTCGCGCCGTGGTCGGTGCTCATGGGTGGGTGCTCCTCGGGCAGGGGCGTGGTCGACGGGCCGGCCGACCACGCAGCGGATCCGCGGCGATCGGCCGCGCTATGCCAGCGTCTCGATCTCGACCAGGTAACCGTCGGGATCCCGCGCGAAGCAGCGGCCACCACCCCATGGTGGTGACCAGGGCTCACTCGCGAACGGCACACCCTGAGCCGCCAGCTCAGCGTGGACCGCGTGGACGTCCTCCACCCGCAGCACCAGCACGGCACCGGGTGTGGACGGGTCGGCGGGCACGGTCATGACGTACCCGGGCAGATCCCCCGCGGGATGGCCCTGCTCGAACAGGCACAGCCCCACGGGACCATTGGACAGGATCGCGAACGACGGATCCTCGAACCGGGCATCGATGCTGAACCCCAGTCCGTCGGTATAGAAGGCGAGGGACGCGGCGAAGTCCGAGACCGCCAGGATCGGACCGCCGCTCAGGACACGGAAGGAGGCCATGCCACGCGTCCCCTAGTGCCGCGTGTGGCCGCCATCGACCACGACCATGGAGCCGGTCACCCAGCGCGCCTCCTCGCTCACCAGGAACGCGACGGTCGGTGCGATGTCCGCCGCGAGCCCACGCCGCGGGATCGCCTGGAGCGACTGCACGAAGTCGAATGCCCCGGCGTGCGGCGAGGCGAGCGTGCCCTCCGTCTCGGTCAGACCGGGCGCCACCGCGTTGACCGTGATGCCGTACTTGCCGAGCTCCGTGGCGAGCGCTCGCGTGAAGCCGAACACGCCGCCCTTGGATGCGACGTAGTGGGCCAGGTTCGGAGTGCCCGCCACGATCACGTTGGAGGCGATGTTGACGATGCGCCCATAGCCGGCCTTGCGCATCTCGTCCGATGCATACCGATTGGTCAGGAACGTGCCATCGAGGTTGACGGCCATGATCCGGCGCCACTCGGCGTAGTCGATCTCATCCCACGTCGTGAAGGGCACGATCGCCGCGTTGTTGACGAGGATGTCCAGCGTGCCGTAGGTATCCACGGCCGCCTGGACCATCGCCTTGACGGACGCCTCGTCGGACACGTCCGCGCGGACGCCGGTCGCGGAGGGCAGCGTCGCCGCAGCCGCCTTGGCACCCTCCTCGTTGAGGTCCGCGAGGACGACCGAGGCGCCCTCCGCAGCCAGCTTGTCGGCGATGGCGCGCCCGATGCCCTGGGCGCTGCCGGTGACGATCGCGACGCGACCTTCCAGCTTCATGGTCGTGCTCCTCCGGGTGCTCTGGTCTGGGATCCGCCCACGCCTGCCGGGGCGCGGGACACCGTCAAGCGTAGAACTCGGGTGCGTGCTTCCAGGTCTCCCACGGCCCCATGTCATGGGACGGGAAGATCTCCGCGTCGTGCTCCTTCGCCATCTGCTTGATGCGCTTGATGGCGCTGATGGAATCCACCGGGTCGAGATGGAAGCCACCGATGATCATCCGGTCGAGCGTCTCCTGCGTGTACACCGCGTCCCCGCAGAAGATCATCGGGCGGCGACCCTCGGGCTCCGCGAGCAGCGAGTAGTGACCGATGGTGTGACCGGGTGTCTCGAACAGGGTGAGGCCCTCGGCGATCTCCACGTCGCCCTCGATGAACTCCACCTTGGTCGCGCCACGCTCGTAGAACGAGACGTCGCTGTACCCGAGGCGCTCGAAGGGCTCGGGCACGAGGCCCGACCGCAGCTCCCACTTGCTGGTCAGGAGCGTCGCGTTCGTGAGGTACTTGTTGCCCCCCACGTGGTCGAAGTGGAAGTGCGAGTTGATGACGTAGTCGATCTCCTCGGGCTTCACGCCGATGAGGTCGAGCTGTGCGGGCAGGGTCTGCTGCGGCGTCTGCTCCGGCAGCTCGAACGGCAGCACCTTGTTCACGTGGTCCAGGTCATACCCCGTGTCGAAGATGAACTTCCCCGCGGGGTGGTCGATGTAGACGCCGAATACCGGGAAGCGGACGGGCGTCCCGACGTCGATGTGCCACAGGACGTCGGAACGGTCGATGACGAGCGACCCCAGGTCCAGCAGGTAGATCCGCATCGGGACTCCTCCTCCGTTGACGGTCGGTTCCGCCGGGTGGCGGCTAGCTGAGCGCCTTGCGCACCTTGACGAGCGACGCGCCGCGCTGCGCCCGCAGCGCACCGACCTCCTCGTCCGTGTAGTCGAACAGGCCACCCTTGGTCTTCATGCCCAGGCGGCCCTTCGCCACGAGGTCCCTGATGGTCGGGCTGACCTCGGACGCGTTCGAGAGGTCCGGGTTGAGATAGCTGGCCACCGCGGTGTAGATGTCCATGCCCGCCATGTCCAGGAGATGCATCGGCGGGATGACCGCGAGCTTGTAGCCGATGCCCCACTTGACGTTGAGATCCAGCTCCTCGAGGTCCACCACGCCCTCGTCCACGAGCGCGAGGCACTCGCGCATGATCGCGTACAGGACGCGGTTCTCGACGAACCCCGGGACCTCCTTCTTGAGCAGGCAGGGGTAGTAGCCCACGTCCTCGATGACCGCGATGGTGTCGTCCACGGTGGCCTTGCTGGTCTGCTCGCCGGGGACGACCTCGATCATCGGGATGAGGTGCGGCGGATTCGACCAGTGCATGACCACGACCCGCTCCGGATGCTGGAGGTTCGCGGCGATCTTGGTGGCCGGGATGCCGGACGTGTTCGAGGCGAGGATGACCTCCGGTCCGACGTGCTGCTCGTACTCCGCGTAGACCTTCTGCTTGAGCTCGAGGTTCTCGGGGACGGCCTCGATGACGAACTCGGCGCCCGCGAGCGCGTCCGCGACGCTGTCCGCGTAGCGCACCGAGCCGCCCTCGACGGTGGGCGTCTCCAGCCGGTCGAGGACGCCCCATGCCAGGTCATAGCCGGCCTTGGCACGCTCGAGCGCCTCGGCGCTGGTGTCGTACAGGGCGACCTGGTAGCCGGCGCGTGCCATCACGGCACCCATGCCGGGTCCCATGGTGCCGGTACCCATGATGGCGACGCTGCGAAACCTGGTCATGCTGACTCCTTCTCGAGCTCCTGGATCCGTCTCCAGACCCGTTCGGGGGTGAGTGGCAGGGCATGCATCGGCACCCCTGCATCGGCGACCGCGGTGGCGAGGGCGGCGATGATGCCCGCGAAGGCACCCTCGCCACAGCCCTTGGCGCCGAACGGGCCCGGTCCGTCACCGTTCTCGACGATGACGCACGTGGACCGCTCGGGCAGGTCCTGGGTGTTGGGGATGCGGTATTCCAGCAGGTCGTCGTTGACGAGCAGTCCCTGCTCGAACACCATCTCCTCGAACAATGCATTGCCGATGCCCTGCATCGTGGCGCCCTCGTCCTGGCGCTCCACGAGCTGGGGATTGATGGCCCGGCCGACATCCGCGACGGTGGCGGTGCGCGTGACCTTGACGGCACCCGTGGCCCGGTCGACGCGCACCTCGGCGGCACCGATGCAGACCTCCCAGAACACGGGCCCCTCGGCGTACGAGCCGGTGCCCTCCGGGTGGACCCCACCCTCGCCGATGAGCTGCCCGCCCGACAGCCCGAACCGCTTCGCGATGAGCTCCGGGTAGGTGCGACGCTCGTCACCACACCACGCGGCGCCCTCCGCGAGCACGATCTCGTGCTCCTGGTCCGGCCAGATCCGCGCGGCGATGGCCAGCAGGTCGTCACGCACCTCCTGGGCAGCACGCTGGACCGCAAGCCCTGCGAGGGTCGTGGAGCGACTGGCACCGGTGGAGCGGTCATAGGGCGTGAAGCGGGTGTCCGTGCCCATGCACCGGACCCGCTCGGCGTCCATGCCCAGCACCTCCGCGGCGATCTGGGCGAACGCGGTGCGCTGACCCTGGCCCATCTCCGTGGAGCCCACCAGCACGATCGCCTCGCCGTCCGCCTCCAGGCGCACGACGGCGCTGGACACCGGATGCGCACCCGCCGCGAGCAGCCCCACCGACAGGCCACGCCCGATGTCCGGGCCGCGCGGGTCATCCCAGCCGAGCGCGGCGGCGACCTTCTCGATGTCCCCGATGAGGTCCGCGTCGAGGGGCTTGCCACCCGGTCGGACCTGCTCCCCGGGACGCAGCAGGTTGCGGCGCCGCACCTCCACGGCGTCGATGCCGGCGCGCTGTGCCACCTCGTCCACCTGCATCTCACCGACCCACTGGACGTGCGAGGCACCGAAGGCGCGATACGAGCCCGACGGCGCGGTGTTGGTGTACACGCACAGCGCGTCCACCCGCACGCCCGACCAGCGGTAGGGCCCGGGTGCCGCGTCACCACCGGTCGCGGTCACGCGGGGGCCGTTGTCGGCGTAGGCGCCGGTGTCGAAGGAGATGGTCGTGTCGCGTGCCAGCAGCCGGCCCTCGGCGTCGGCCGCGGTGCGCATGTGGATGCGTGCCCCATGACGGCGCGTCGTGACCATCGACTCGGAGACCCGATTGACGATGCGCACGGGCCGTCCCGCCTTGCGTGCGAGCGCCACCGTGATGGGCTCCATCTTGGTGTACGACTTGCTGCCGAAGCCGCCCCCCAGGTAGGGCACCACGATGCGCACCTTGCCCAGCGGCAGGTCGAACAGCGCGGCGATCTCGGCGCGCACCAGGAACGGGTGCTGGCAGGTCGCCCACATGGTCACGCCGTCCGTGTCCCACTGCGCGATGACGCTGTGGGTCTCCATCGCGTACTGGTAGACGCCCGGGAACTCGTAGTCGCCCTCGACCACGATGGCGGCATCCGCGAACAGCGCGTCCACCTCGCCCCGCTCGAACCCGTAGCGATAGCACACGTTGCCGTCACGCTCGGGGAGCGTGCCCAGGCCGTGGAACAGCCCTGGCCGCAGTGGCCCGTCATGGACGAGTGGCGCGTCCGGGGCGAGCGCCTCCTCGATGGTGCCGGCGATCGGCAGGTCCTCGTACTCGACCACGATGGCCGCCACGGCGGCCTCGGCGGTCGCCTCATCCTCGGCCGCGACCGCGGCCACCGGCTCGCCCGCGAAGCGCACCCGGTCGATGGCCACGATGGGTCGGTCCTGGATGGCATGGCCCCAGTAGGGGTCGATGTCCAGGAGGTCCTCGCCGGTCAGGACCGTGACGACACCCGGCATCGCGAGGGCCGCCGAGACGTCCACCGAGACCACCCGTGCATGGGCCGCCGGGCTCCGCAGGACCTTGCCATGGAGCATCGCGGGGACCTGCATGTCGCCCACGAAGCGGGCCTCGCCGCGGAGCTTCTCCCCGGCGTCCACGCGGCGCATGCTCCGACCGACCTGGGGCGCGGGCGTGCGGACCGGGCGGCGGGGTGCCTCGATGGTCATGGGTCAGCCACCATGGACCGGTCCGGGCTCGGTCGCGACGCCGGCGATCTCCGCGGCGGCCTCGAGGATGCCCCGATAGCCGGTGCATCGGCAGAGGTTGCCCGACAGGCAGCGCTGGACCGCACGTGCATCGGTCATGTCGCCGTCGGCGACGAGCGCGTGGATGGTGAGTGCCATGCCGGGCGTGCAGAACCCGCACTGGACGGCGGCATGCCGCTCGAACGCGTCCTCGATGGCGGGCCAGGCGTCCGTCTGCCGGAGCCCCTCGATGGTCAGCACCTCGCGACCGGCGACGTCCGCCGCGAGCGTCGTGCACGCGCTCACCGGCGCACCGTCCACGAGCACGGTGCAGGCACCGCACACCTGGACGTCGCAGGAGCGCTTCGCGCCGGTCAGTCCGAGCCGGTCACGCAGGACATCCAGCAGCAGCTCCTGGGGTTCGATGCCCAGACGGGTGGGTCGGCCGTTGACGACCGCGGACAGCTCCATCAGGCAGGCGCGCGTCCGCGCGTCCGTGCCACGCGCCGCTCCCACGCGGCCCAGTAGTCGTCGAGGAATGCGGCCTGGTACTTCTGCGGCCGCAGGATCTCCGCGTCGGAGCGCGGGATGGGCACGAACGAGCCCAGGGTCCCCGCGGTGACCTGGAACTTGATGGCACGTTCCAGCGTCACGGCGGTGAGCACGGTCCATGGCACGTCCTCGCCCGCGATGACCACCCCGTGGTTGCGCAGCAGCGCCGCCCGTCGCGAGCCGAGGGCAGCGGCCACGGCCCGACCCTGGCTGGCCTCCGTGACGAGCGCCGGCCCATCGTCATAGATGCCGATGCCATCGGTGAACAGCACCGCGTCGTGGGTCAGGAACTCCAGGTCGGCGTCCGTCGCGCCCAGGGCGGTGCCGTACAGCGGATGCCCGTGGATCACCGAGTCGACATCGGGTCGGGCCCGATAGACCTCGGCGTGCATCACCGACTCGAGATGGTGCTCGGGCGCCTCGAACGCGTGCTCGTCATCGAGGTCGAGCGGGATGACGTCCTCCGGCTCCACCTCATCGAGACCGACCCCCTTGCGCTTGATCCAGATGGTCCGCGCACCCGGCTCCCGCGCGCTCACGTGCCCGAGCGTCAGGTCCAGGTAGCCCTCGAGCGCGATGACCCGGCAGGCGATGGCCACCTGGTGGCGGAGGCGGTCGATGGCGCTCATGCGCTGACGCTGCGCCGCTCGGTCGGCGGATACTCGGGATGCGCGAACGCGAACACCATCACGACCGGTTCGTTGCCGGTGTTCACGACCGCGTGCCAGACCTTGGGCGGGATGTACAGCGCGGTGCCCGCGGTGTACGCCACGATGTCGTCCTCCATCTGGAGATGGCCCGTGCCGCTGACCACGTAGGCGAGCTCCTCGCTCTCGTGGGTCATCAGCGCGGTGGTCGTGCCGGGCGCGAAGCTGGACACGCCGAACGCCGTGCCGGCACCCACGCTCGTGCCGCTCAGCATGATGCGACTCCAGCTGCCACCCGGCAGGTCGATCGGATCGACCGACTCGACCGGGATGGCCGCGACCCCGTCCGGCCGTGTCACCGCGCGATCCATGATGGGATCAGACGTCCCACTGGCCGTCCCGGACGATGTAGCCGCCCGAGCCGCCCTCGATGATCTCCAGCGTCGCGTTCCGGACCACCCCGTCCAGGTGGAGACGGCAGGAGTTCTGGCCACCCGGATAGGCGTTCTTGTTGTCGCCCATGGCGAAGTGGACGTTGCCGATGCGTCCCTTCTCGGAGGGGGAGCCGAAGGGCGAGATGGCGCTCGTGCCGAACGCGAACTCGGCCACGACCTCCACGTTGGGCACCCCCTCGATGACCCGGGCCAGCTCCTGCGCGTCACGCTCGCCCTCGATCTTGACGACCTTGCCGTCCTTGACGTGCCAGTAGATCGGGGAGCTGACCACATCCACGCCGATGCCCAGCATGTTGCCGGTCACCGCGATGACGCCGTTCGTGGCGTTCTCCACGGACGCATAGGCGACCTCGCCCCAGAGTGGCAGCGGGCCCATCATCCAGCCACGCTGCCGGATGGGCGTCACCTGGAGGGGTGGTCGCTCCTCGATCGACACCGTGACGTCCGTGCCCTCGGGGGTCCAGACGCGGCACTTCCGGACGCCCTCGAGCTTCCGCATCGCCGCGACGGCGCGCTCGGTCGAGTCGAGGATGTCCTGGACCTTGATGTCCCACTCGCCCATGCCGCCTTCGACCGAGGCGATCTTGACGTTATTGGCGCACGACTCGCGGACCGCGTGCACGTGGGCGAAGCGGTTCGCCCACTCGAGGTTGGTCATGATGATGATCTCGTCCGCGGCGAGCATCGCGTCGTGGAGGTTCCTGGGTGGCGCCATCGGGAACAGCGTGTCCCCAAGGCAGCGAGCCACCTGGGTCTCGTTGTTCATGATCACGGGCCACGCGCCCTTCTCGGCGGCGACCTCCGCCACGACCCGCGCCAGCGGTGCGTGATCGTCGTCCGTGATGATGGTCACCACGTCCCCCTGCTCCACGGTGAAGCAGGTGTTGACGATGAGCTCCGCGTGCTCCCGGACCTTGCCTTCGCTGGGCATGACCGCTACCTCCCTGTGACCGACAGCTCCTCACGGAGCACTGGCAGCACCTCGCGCGCGAACCGCTCGACCTGCCCGAACTGGTCGAGCGAGCCGAACCGGCAGATGAAATGATGGACGCCCGCCTGTGCGAACGTCCGGAACCACTCGATGATCTGCTCGGGCGAGCCCACCGGGCCCCAGTTGTCGAGCCGGGTCGCCTTCGAGAGCTCGGGGTAGTACTGCCCGATGTACTCACCGAAGGCGCGGCGCGCGTCCTCCTCCGAGTCGCCGATGTTGAGCGTCACCTGGTAGGAGACGACGAGCCGGCTGGCGTCATCGCCCGTCTCGGCGGCGACGTCCCGGAGGTAGCCCAGCTGCTCCACGAGCTCCTCGGGGTGCTGCGCGCGACAGCACGTCATCCATCCCTCGCCGTAGCGCAGGATGCGTCGGCAGGCGTTCTTCATGGTCCGGACCATCCGCTCGTCCGAGGCATCCGTCACGAGTCGCGGGTTGGACACGATCCAGAACGGGGGTGGCTGCTGGATGGGCATGAGCGGTCCCATCTCCGTGCCCGAGTAGAAGCTGATGTCCGTGTAGTCGTACTGGGCGCCGTGGTGGTTCACCGTGCCCGTGGTCCACAGCTGGCGGACGACATCGAGGCCCTCCTCGAAGATCGAGAAGCGCTTGTCGAAGTCGAGGCCCAGGGCGGCGAACTCGCGCTTGACGCCCTCCTCCGGGTTGCCGGCGCAGGGTCCGAAGATGGTGCGCCCGCCGGACAGGACGTCCAGGGTCGCCCACTCGAGCGCGAGGTAGAGCGGGTTGCGGGGCGAGGTCACGATGCACGCCGTGCCGAGCTTCACGCGCCTGGTGCGCTGGGACAGCGCTGCGAGCAGTGTCATCGACTCGTAGCGCGGCTTGGAGAACAGGCTGTCGCCGACCCACACCGAATCGAACCCCAGCTCCTCCACGACCTGGGACAGGTCGAGCAGCTCCGGCATCCCATAGCCGGGCGCGATGAGCGGCTCCCGGTTGTTGAGGTTGACGCCGAACCCGATGGGGATGGGTGCTGTCACGCCTCTGCTCCTCCTCGTCGCGCTCGTCACGGTCATCACCCGTCGCGGACCGACCCGACGCTGCGACCAAGCACTGTGTTGACAGTCGACACGAGCATCCTACACCCCGGCCGGGCGGCCCGTCCAGCCATGGATGGTGTCGGATCCCACGTCGGCGAGGTACGAGTCGGGGCCGCTCGGCGGGGAGGGCCCGGAGGCCGAGAGCCGAGAGGCCGGACCCCGCCACATGGTCCGACTGGTGGGCCACGAGCCACTCGATGCTGGCCCGTGACGCTCGCTCACGCTCGGCCTTGATCGCCGATCGCTCGACCAGTGGGTCGTCCGGTATGGAGGTGGCTTCGATGGCCCGGCTGGTGGTCCGCCAGTCGGGCACCTGACGATACATACAAGTCACCCGGGGGAGCCAGGAAGGTCGCCGGGCGCCGGGCACGGGAGCCACGGGTGACCTACCGTCGATCGGAAAACGGGGGACGGGCGATGGCGAAAAAGCGTGGCGGACCGACGAGCGGAGGCCACCCGGCGAGCGATGGTCGAGGCGGTCCGGGCAGGCGCCTCGATGCGCGCGGTCGCCCGACGGTGGGGCACGAGCCTGCTCACGGTCCAGCGGTGGGTCGCACGGGCCGCTGACCGGCCGCTCGACGAGGTGGACTGGGCGGACCGCCCACGCGCCCCGCACCGGACCCGACGGGTGGCCGACGACATCGAGGACGAGGTCCTCCGGCTCCGGGTCACGCTCGGGGAAGGGGTCCTGGGCGACATCGGACCCGATGCGATCCACGCGGCCCTCCGGACCGACGGGACGTTCGCGGACCGTGCCCCCTCGGTCCGCACGGTCGCCCGCATCCTCGGGCGTCGTGGCGCGACCGGACCGCGACACCACCATCGCGAGCCGCCACCGCCGCGCGGCTGGTACCTGCCCGGCCTCACCGGGCGGACGCTCGAGCTCGACTCGTTCGACACCATCGAGCACCACCACCTCGACCGGGGGGTCGATGTCACGGTGCTCACCGGGGTGTCGCTCCACGGCGGGCTGCCGGCCGCCTGGGTGGGCCCACCCTGCACCGCGCAGGTGATCCTCGAGCGCATCCTCGCGCACTGGGCCGTGTTCGGCCGACCCGCCTACGCCCAGTTCGACAACGACTCGCGCTTCCACGGGGGTCACGGCTACCCGGACATCCTCGGGCGGGTCGTGCGGGCGTGCCTCGCGCTGTCGGTCGTGCCCGTGTTCGCACCACCCGGGGAGCACGGCTTCCAGAACGCGGTCGAGGGCTTCAACGCGCTCTGGAAGCGACGCGTCCTGGAGCGCCGGTACCACGAGGACCTCGGGGCGCTCGTCGAGGCGTCCGACGCCTGGGTCGACGCGCTGCGCGCCAGCCGGGCGGCACGCATCGCTGCCGCACCCGTCCGGTCCCCGATGCCGGCGGTCCTGCCGCGGCCCGACCTGCCGCCGACCGGTCGGATGGCGTTCATCCGACGCACCGACGACGAGGGCCGGGCGACCGTGCTCGGTCGTCCCTACGACGTCGACCCGGCCTGGCCGAGCCTCCATGTCCGTGCCGACCTCGACCTCGGTGCCGGCACGCTCTCGTTCCACCGGCTCCGTCGCAGCGACCCGGCCGACCAGCCGCTCGTCCGGGTCCACCCATACCGGCCCGTCACCCGCCACACCCATCCGAGCCGTCGGTCGCGAGACCCTTCACCCGACCTGGATGCATCGACGTCCGACCTCGATGACCGAACCCCCCGGTGACTTGCATGTATTGGCATATGCCC
>JAHBUZ010000010.1 GCA_019637815.1 Chloroflexota bacterium | reverse complement strand
TACCAGTCGCGGCCGCTCCAGCCCATGGTGGTCGCGTCGAGCGCCGGCAGGAGCGCCACCCACGGGGGGACCTCGTCCACCGGGTCGAGGTCGTCAGGCAGGAGGTAGCCGGTCCCGCCGTCCTCCAGGTCCACCTCCACGGCATCGTTCGCTGCCAGCGCTGCTCGCACCGCGGCCACGGTCCAGCCGGTCCACCAGCGGATGTCGTCACGCGTCCCGGGTCCGAAGACCCGCAGCCACTGGCCCACGAGACGCGCCCGGGCCAGCTCGGTGGGCATGTCCGGGATGCCATCCGGCAGCCATCGCTCGATGGGGCTCCAGCGCACCTGGCTGCCGATCCACGAGCCACGCGGCCGACCACGACCGATACGCCCGTCCAGCGCAAGGTGGAAGAACACCCGCTGCGAGACGCTCAGGGAACCCGCATAGGACTTGCCCTGGGCGACCTGGATCCGCTGACCGAGGCGTGGGTCGAGCGCGGTCAGCTCCGCGGTGCTCGCCTCACCCCGCTCCCGGACCGCCGCCAGGCCGACCGCCTCCAGCTCCGTGAACATCGTCTCCGTCTCCGGGCCCACGCCGCCGGCCGCGAACATCGCGATGGTCCGGGGCCGCTCGCGTCGACCGACCTCCACGGACGCGGCATGGTGGAGCGTGGCCACCTCCTCGACCGGCACGACGAACAGCGTCCGGCGCATGGCCAGCACCCGCAGCACGGTGCACGCGTCGAACATCTCGGCGGCGATCGACACCGGCGATGACTCGACCATCCGGAGCCGTGCCTGGAGATACATGCTCGCCACGTCCGTGCCGTGGAGCGCGACCATGGTGCGTGCCGCATCCGCTACCGTGGCGACCTGGGTGCCCGGCGCGATCCCATGGCGCCGGCCGATGCGCGCGCGACGCTCCGCGGTGGTCACGAGACGGCGGGTGCTCATGCATCCAAGGATGCCCCACGGACCGGACGATCGGTGTCAGGTTCGGGTGCGATGATCCTCCCGTGAGCCAGCCATCGACACGCATCCATCTCCTGCGAGCCGTCAACGTGGGCGGCGCGACCCTGCCCATGGCGGAGTTGCGGACCATGGCGGAGGCGCTCGGCGCGACGGACGCCCGGACGTACATCGCCTCGGGCAACCTGCTGTGCGTGCCGCCGGACGATCCCGCGACCTTCGACCGTGCGCTCGAATCGGCGATCCAGGAGCGCTTCGGCTTCTTCCGGGAGGTCATCTCGAGGACCCGGGCCGAGCTGGAGACCGCGCTGGCAGCCCACCCGTTCGAGGTCATCGAGCTCCGATACAGCTACATCAGCTTCCTGCTCGCCGAGCCGACGGCGGACGCCGTCGCGAAGGCCCGCACGTACGAGACCGGCGACGACCGATGGGAGGTCATCGGCCGGGAGATGCACATCCGGTATGCCGGCGGCGCGGGACGCCCGCAGATGCAGGACGTCGCCATCGGGCGGGCGCTGGGCACGCCCGGCACGGCACGCAACCTCAACAGCGTCCGGAAGCTCGTGGAGCTCGCCGCCGATCCGTAGCCGATGGGTCGCAGGCCGAGCGCCGAGCCGCAGAAAGCGGGCCGAGCGGGCCTCGCTCCACGACTGGACGGGTCCTCATCGACCACGTATCCTGCGTGGACCACGTAGGACACGTGGCATGGAGGGCACCATGAAGCGCAATCTGACCGTGGAGCTGGACGTGGAGACGATCCGGAAGGCGAAGGTGCTCGCCGCGCAACGTGACACCTCGGTGAGCCGTCTCGTGGCGGACGAGATCGAGCGGCTCGTGGGCGATGCAGAAGCATATGAGCGGGCCAAGGCGGATGCCCTTGAGATGCTCGACCGGGGCTTCGACCTGGGGAGCAACGGCGTGCTCGTCAGCCGAGACGAGCTCCATGAGCGATGGTGAGGACCTTCGTCGACACCAACGTCCTCGTGTACGCCCACGACGTGGCGGCTGGTCGCAAGCGGTGGCAGGCTCGGGACCGTCTGGCGTCACTCTGGCGCGACTCCGACGGGTCGGTCAGCGCGCAGGTGCTCCAGGAGCTCTACATGAACGTCACGCGGAAGATCCCGACGCCCGTCAGGTCGGTCGAGGCTCGTCGCCTGGTACGGAACTACGCGCGATGGCCCCTGCACCGGCCGGACCTGGAGGAGCTCCTGGAGGCAACCGATGTCGCGGAACGCAACCAGATCTCCTTCTGGGACGCGCTCATCGTCGTCTCGGCTCGGGCCATGGGCGCGGAGGTCCTGCTCACCGAGGACCTCTCGCACGGGCAGGTCATCGAGGGCATCCGGGTCGAGGATCCGTTCATGGAGGACCCGCACCCGTCGGACCCGGCCGTCAGCGGCTGAGGCCGACCACCTCGATGGGCTCGATGGCGTCCGCCAGCTCGAAGCCCAGCACCTGGGCGTAGAACGACAGCTCCGCCTCCAGCGAACGGCGACGGTTCTCCGCTCGACGGAAGCCGTGGCCCTCCCCCTGGAACAGCAGGTACGCATGCGGCACGCCGTTGCGTGCCAGGGCCGCGACCAGCTCGTCCGCCTGGGCCTGCGGCACGACCATGTCATCGGCACCCTGGAGCACCAGGAGCGGCGTCCGGATGCGGTCGACCGCATGGATCGGCGAGCGCTCGCGATAGACCTCGACCCCCTCCGGCCACGGCGCGACCATCCGGTCCAGGTAGCGTGACTCGAACTTGTGGGTGTCGCGGGCCAGTGCCTCCAGGTCACCCACACCGAAGTAGCTGGCGCCCGCCGCGAAGACGTCACGGAACGTCACGGCGCAGAGCGTCGTGTAGCCGCCCGCGCTGCCACCCCGGATGACGAGTCGAGCCGGATCCGCGAGGCCCTGTGCCGCCAGCCAGGTCGCGGCGTTCGTGCAGTCGTCGAGGTCCACGACCCCCCACGCGCCGTCGAGCCGCTGGCGGTACTCGCGGCCGTAGCCCGTGCTGCCGCCGTAGTCGACATCGATGACCGCGAACCCGCGGCTCGTGAACGCCTGGATGGCGAGGTCCAGACGACGGCTCGTGTTCGCGGTCGGGCCGCCGTGCGAGATGACCACGAGTGGCGGCAGCTCACCGGCGGGTGCCACCGCGTCCGGGTTGGTGGGCGGATAGTGATACGCGAACGCCGTCCGACCATCGGTCGTGGGGAGCTCCACGAAGCGCGGCACGGACAGGTACGCGGCATCCACCGGCAGCTCACCCGAGCTGCGGACCGTGGTGATGGCACCGGTCCCGAGGTCCAGCCGGATCACCGCCGTCGGCCGGGTCGGACCGGCAGCCACGAGCAGCGCGCTCGACCCGACGACCTGCAGACCGGCGAGGTCGGTCACACCATCGATGGGGACCTCGCGCGGCGGACCGTCCTCGGGGATGACCAGCAGTCGATCCTGCCCAGCCGCTCGCGCGATGGCGACGACCTGGCCATCGGCATCGAAGCCCACCGTCCGAAGGCCGAAGACCCACTGCGGGCCGGCGAGCTCGGCGGCCATCGGCGCCAGCTCGACCTGCCGATCGCTGGCCGGGTCCCATCGGACCAGGTTCCACCAGCCGGAGCGGTCGGTCGCGAACACGAGCGTGGAGTCCGGGGCCCAGGCGGGCTCCGCGATCGATTCGATCGCCCCGCCGGCGACCACCCGCGGCGTCCGCGGCAGGCCATCCGCGTCGATCGGGGCGGCCCACAGCTGGCTCGCGTCCCAGGGCATGGCCGGGCGCTCCCAGCTGAGCCAGGACATCCACCTGCCGTCGGGCGAGACACGGGGATGACTCACGAAGTCGTGCCCCTCGACGAGCGGCACGATCGCGCCATGTGCCAGGTCCACCGCCACGATGCTGTTCGTGGGGTCGTGGGCATCCCGGCGATGGTCCTCCTGGACTACGAGCACGCGACCGCGTGGCGCATCGACGTGGGGATCCGCGAACCGGAGTCCCGGCACGTCCACGAGCGTCCGGGTCGTGCCGTCACGGTCGACGCGCACCAGGCTGCCGTCACGGAACTCGCTGTGGACCATGATGCCGTCCGCCACCGTCCAGGCACCGCCACCGTACTCGTGGACCCGGGTGCGCACGTTGGCGGGCGCGGGCGTGACCTCCGTGACCCTGCCATCCGGCGCGATGCGCAGCAGCGTCACGCGGCCACCCTCGTCCGGCCGACCCTCCAGGAGCAGCACGTCCTCGCCGTCGAACGCGGGCTCGGACAGGCCACGGCTGCCGGCCACGACCAGCTCCGGTGTGATGGGTGACGGCCACGAGCCGTAGGGCAGGGTGCGAGGGGTGGTCATCGCCGCAGGATACGGCCCGGCCGAACCACACGCGGGACGTCGGACACAACGGGTCCGGGACCATGGTCACGCTGGACACCGGACCGCACCGGAGTCATCCTGTCCCCTCCTGGACCGCATCGTCGACCCGGGCCCTGCCCCAGCAGCGCCGGAGAGGACAACGCCCATGCGCCACGCGCACCCCTGGCTGCGGCATGCGCCGCGCCGGACGCACCAGGCCGACACCGAGACATCGTCGGCCGCCGAGCCCGCCGCCCGCGCGCGCTCCACCGCGGATCGCACCCGCGCCGCTCGCCCAGCGATCCTGCGCACCCTCGTGGCGCTGCTGGCACTCTCGCTCCTGCTGCCGACGAGCGTCACGGCCGCGCCGCCCGCCTGGTTCCGCGACCTCGCCGTGCTCACCGACCGCGGCGGCACGGTCCGACTGTCCGACGCGGCCGCCCGGAACGGTGGCCAGGGCGCGCGACTGGTCACCCCCGACGCAGGCTCACCGCGGGCCGCCCTGCGCTGGTCCGCACCCAAGCCATGGCCGAGCGCCGTCACCAGCGAGCGTCTGACCACCGCGTTCCAGCTGCGCGTCCGGCGCGCGCCCGCGTCGAAGGCACTCCCCCTGGTCCGGATCACGAGCGGCGGCACGGTCCTCGCCACGCTCGGGCGGGCCACCGGCGGTCGGCTGCTGTTGCGTGCGGGCGCGAAGACCGTGCGCTCCACGACACGTCTGCCGCTCGCGACGTGGAAGCGCGTCCACCTCCGGGTCACGACGACCCGCGCCCGACGCGTCGAGCTGACCGTCCGGCTGGGCACCACCGAGCTGGGCTCGGTGACCGGGTCGGTGCCACGTGCCTCGTTCGCACAGCGACTCGTCATCGGCGGTACGTCCAGGGACATGGCGCTCGATATCGACCGGGTCTCGGTCTCCCGGGAACGGACACCGCCGCCGGAGCCCGAGCGCCGGTTCCGGATCGTGGGACATGGCACGGACCACGGTGTCGGCCTCAGCCAGTGGGGTGCTCGTGGTCGCGCGGAGGCGGGCCAGGCTGCCGCGAAGATCGTGACCCACTACTTCCCGGGCACCACGATCGGCACCGTCCGCACCGACACGGCGAAGGTCCGCATCAACGTGCTGCCGTGGCGCTCGCTGCCACGTCTGCCGGTGGACCTGGCCCGCGCGAAGGGCGGTCGCTGGCGGGTGGAGGGGATCCCCGGCAAGCTCCCGGCCGGTGCCCGTCTGTCGCTCGTCGGCATCGCCGATGGGCGCTGGAAGGTGCGCGTCATCGGTCGCGATGATCGTGTCATCGCCAAGGCGACGCTCAAGCGCCGGATCACGGTGCGTCCGGTGGATGCCGCCACGACCTTCGTGGTGCCGCTCGTGCCCTCGACCTGGGACCAGTACGCCGGTGTGCTGCACATCGCCGGTGACACGGATCGCCGCGTGCGCATCGTCAACGAGCTGCCCATGGAGCGCTACCTGCGGGGGGTCGTGCCCCGGGAGATGCCCCCCTCGTGGCCCCTGGAGAGCCTCCGCGCACAGGCCATCGTGGCCCGGTCGTACGCATGGAAGTCACGCAAGCCCGCCTCGCCGTTCGACATGTACGCGGACGCCCGGAGCCAGACCTACGGCGGCGTGAAGGCAGAGGTGGCTCGATCCACCAAGGCGGTGACGTCCACCGCGGGCCGCGTGGTGAAGCACCAGGGCTCCGTGGCCCAGACCTTCTATCACAGCGCGTCCGGCGGCGCGACCGAGGATTCGTGGCGTGTCTTCACCGACAGTGACGGTGACCCCGGCACGCGGGTGGCGTACCTGCGGGGCGTCACCGATCGACGTCCGGACGGTGTGGCGTGGGACGCGGGCAGCCCGTACCAGGACTGGCAGACCCAGGTCCTCACGATGCGTCAGCTGGGCCGGATCCTGGCCCATGACCGCCGAACGAACGTGGGTCAGCTGCGCTCGGTGGGCCTCAGCGACCGGGGTGCGTCCGGACGCCTGACGACCGTCACGCTGCGTGGATCCGCGGGCACGAAGCGCGTCGCCGGCTGGGTGTTCAAGAGCGTCTACAACACCTGGCGGGGCAAGGGCTCCTCGATGCTCTCCACGTGGTTCCGGTTCGTGGACCGCTGAGCCGCGCGATGACCCGAGGCCCCAGGGGTCTCACGACGCGGCGGTCACTCGCCGGCGACTTCCATGCCCGTCTCGTCGCGCGTGGCGTGGTACAGGATCACGTGCCAGCCGAAGTCACTGCGCACGGGACCGATGATGTCGCCGCGCTGGGGGTCGACCGCGTCGAACAGGGGATCGCCGAACTCCGGGACCATGGTGTCCCGGGGGAACCAGCCGAGGTCGCCACCGATCCGTGCGTTGGACCGGTCATCGGACTCCTGCGCACGTTCGACGAATGCCGCGATGCGCTCGTCGGGGTCGGTGACCGCGCGGAGATCGCTCGCAGCAGCCTCGGCGGCCAGGCGCGCGGCCTCCCACGCCGGGTCGGCAGGATCGACATCGCTGGCAGAGGGCGGCTCATCGTCCGGTGCGTACAGGATGTGGGACGCGTGGATCTCGGGGCCCTCCCCCATCGGACCCCACAGGTCGATCTCGTCCACGGTCGGCGTCGGGCGCCGCGTGGCCGATGGATCACGGGTCGGCTCCGGATGCGCGAGCGTCGCCTCGAAGGTGGCCTTGAGGTCGAACGGCTCCTCGTCCGGGATCGGCTGGCTGCCCATGCTCATCATGTCGGTGCCGACCATGATGCCATCCGACCAGCGGAGCCAGGAGCAGTCCACGGTCCCGCTGATGCCGCGGTCGGACCGGTCGACATCGACACGACAGCCGCGGTCGAACTGGCCGGCGACCCAGTGCTCGTCATCCGCCACCCGAATGGATCGTGACCGACCAGCTGTCCGAGGACATGCCGCCCCCGTACAGGAACCCGTCGAGGCCGACAGCCCAGCCGCCGGAGCGGAACCCGAGCGACTCGTACGCTCGTGGGACCCTGGAGCCGCCGACCAGCGGCAGATCGAGGGTGGCGGTCGTGCCGCGTGTGATCTCGAGCTGCATCGAGCCACCGGTGTAGCCGATGGGTTCGCCGAACTCGTCGTCGTCCGGGTACGACGTCCCGTACCACCCAGGGATCATCGAGCAGCCGCCCAGCGCCAGTGCCGCCACCAGTGTCGCGGCGACCGTCACCCTTCCTCGCACCACGTCCCTCCCCTTGTTCGTTCGGCGTAGGGCACTCCCGCCCGCGCTGTCGGTGCAGCGTCTGCGCTGGTCACCAGTCGAGTGCTTCCATGCGCTCCTCGTGGAACAGGACCACGTGCCAGCCGAAGTCGCTGCGGACCGGACCGATGATGTCGCCCCGCTGCGGGTCGACCGTGTCGAACACCGGGTCGCCGAACTCCGGGACCATGACGTCGCGGGTGAACCAGTCGAGGTCGCCACCGTCCTGCGCCGTCCCCGGATCGTCGGATCCCTCGGCGCGCAGGACGAACGCGGCGATGCGTTCGTCGGGGTCGGCGATCGCTCGGAGATCATCCACGGTGGCCTGCGCCTCGAGACGCGCCGCTTCCCACGCGGGGTCGTCCGGGTCGAGGTCGTAGGCACCCTCTGGATCGTCGCCGGGCGAGTAGAGGATGTGCGCGGCATGGATCGCGCGCTCGAGCTCCGGGGTCGGCTCCGGGGTCGCCGATGGGTCACGGGTCGGCGCGGGTCGTGCGAGGGTCGCCTGGAAGCTCAGCTCGACGTCGAAGGGCTCCTGCCCCTCGATGCTGGCCAGGTCCTCATCGTCGAAGAACGCCAGGACCGCCACGGCGTCCGACCATCGCATGCCCTGGCAGCTGGCGCTGCCCTGGAGCAGGGTCCCTGCGACGTCCACATCCGCCTCACAGGCCGCGCCCCACTCCGACATCCAGTGGCCACCCGGCACGAACCGATGGACGCCCACACTCGAGTAGTAGACCGTGACGGCCCACTCGCCATCCCGGAACGCGATGGTGTCGCCCACATCACGGTCGTGCGTGCCGTGGGCCGCCAGCGGCAGCTCGACCGTGACGGTCGTCCCGCCGGAGAGCGTGAGGGTCGCCGATCCTTCGATGAGCGGGATGGCGTCCGACGCCGGCTCCTCCTGCTCCGCGACGCGGGGTCGCACCGTGGCGAGCTCGTCCGGCCGAGCCGACGACGCCGCGACGAGCGACGTGCCGCCGAGTGCCAGTACCGCCACCAGTGTCGCGGCGACCGTCACCGCTCCTCGCATCGCATCCTCCGGGTGCACCGTCCGGGCGCCATCCCGCCGGCCGTGGTCGGCGCAGTGTATCCGCTGCGGCCCGGATGGCCGCCCGGCGAGGGCGGGGCGGTGACTCGGCGGCGATCCGCAGCTCGGCGGGAGGTGCCACGCAATGGGGCTATGGCACCCGACCACCCCACCCCGTTTGACGGCTCCCGGCCCGCCCGGCGACGATCGCGCCGATGCAGGACGTCGCGACCTCGCACCGGGACCCCGATCCCACCACTCCCCGATCCGCCCCACCGCACGGCGCGAGCCTGCGGCCAGCGGTGCTCGTGGTCTGGCCGTGTATCGCCATCATCGCGGCGCTCCTGCTGGCCACCGTCGTCGGCATCGTGCTGCCAGTGCGGGACGGACCGCCTGCCGTGGCGCGCGTCTTCGGGCCGTATCTCGTGCTGGCGTTCGTTGCGGCAGCCCCGATGCTGTTCCTCGCCCGGGGTCGAGAGCGACGCATGCTGGCCGTCCTCGTCGTCCTGGGTCTCGGCGTAACGCTCCTCCGGTACCCGCCCATCGGCCACACCACCGTCCGTGCCGCCGACCCGACCGCGACACCCGTGACCGTGGCCACGTGGAACCTGGAGTTCGGCCAGGTCGCATCAGACGACGTCGCGCGGATGCTCACCGAGCACGCTCCGGACATCGTGTCGCTCCAGGAGCTGACACCAGACCTCGCCGCGGCCATCGATGCCGACCCGGTCATCCGGGCGCGCTACCCGTGGCGCGTCCTCGAGCCGTCGACGAGCTGGGACGGCATGGGCCTGCTGAGCATCTGGCCCATCGAGGATCCCGTGACGGACAGCGACCCACCACTCATCAGCGCCATGGTCCTCCTCCCGGATGGCCAGCGGATCCGCACACTCGCGGTCCACGCGCCACCGCCCCGGTGGGGCCCCTCCCCGGTCTCGCTCGTCGCCTACGAGAGCGGGCGTCGGGACGGCGCTCTCCAGCGACTGCGCGCTCGCATCGAGCCGGACCTTGCGGCCGGCACACCCCTGCTGCTCCTCGGCGACCTCAACCTCACCGACCGGGAGATCGCCTACGAGGACCTGACGCCGGGCCTCATCGATGCCCATCACGCCGTCGGCACGGGCATGGGCAACACCTGGCGCCCGTTCACCATGGAGGTCATCCCGGCGGGCCTGCTGCGCATCGACCATGTGCTCACGGCGAACGACCTCGAGCCGCTGTGGATCGCCCCGGACTGCACACCGGTCGGCTCCGACCACTGCCTCGTCGTCGCGGGACTGGAGCTGGGCGAGCCACGCGACCGCGGAGTAGCATCAACGGCGGCGATGGGGTCCGCCTGACCGAACCGCCCGATGCCGGGCTGATGACTCCTGTGCTCATCCGTCGCGCCCGCCGTCCTCGTGCGGTGGCGTGCCGTCGCACGGGAGGTCGCCATGGTCTATGTCTCGATCGCCGTCGGAGGGGCGCTGGGCGCGCTCGCGCGATACGTCGTTGACGTCTGGGTGAGCGAGCGGACCGGCGGGGCGTTCCCGTTCGGCACGCTCGTCATCAACATCTCCGGCTCGTTCGTGGTCGGGCTGCTGGCGGCGCTGCTGATGGAGCGTGGCGTGGTCAGCCCTGAGCTGCGGCCGTTCCTGATGGTCGGCTTCCTGGGCGCCTACACGACCTTCTCGACATGGATGCTGGAGAGCCTCCGGCTCGTCGAGGGCGGCGAGTGGGTGGGTGCGGTCGCCAACATCGCGGGATCGGTGCTGCTGGGCGTGGTCGCCGTCTCGCTGGGCCTCGTGGTCGGAAGGAGGATCTGATGATGCTGCAGGGACCCGCGCTGCTCGTGCGCTGCTACATGGGTGACGCCGACCAGTCGGATGGCAGGCCGCTCGCGCACGCGGTCGTGGAGCTGTTGCGCGATCGCGGGATCGCCGGTGCCACCGTCATCCGGGGCGTCGAGGGGTTCGGCACGAAGCAGCACATCCACACGGACCGCATCCTCAGCCTGTCGCTGGACCTGCCCGTCATCGTGGAGTTCGTGGACGCGGAGGAGCGGGTCCGGGCGGTCCTGCCCGAGGTGGACGCGCTGATGGGTGACGGGTTGGTCATCGCCCAGCCCGTGGAGGTGCTCAGCCACCGCTCCCGGCCAGCACAGGATGTTGCCACCTGATGTCAGCATCCATGTCGTAGTCTCCGCACTTGGCGACACGAAGGACGGAGAGGGGGACCTCGGATGGGCGTCAAGGGAAGCGGCACTCCCGATGACCCGTGGCAGCTGCGCACACCGCCCGGGACCTCCGCGTTCGAGGCATGGCGCGACGAGGCAGCGGACCCCGCGGCGCTCGTGGTCCAGGTGGGCTCGACCCAGCTGCGCTACCACCTCCGCTGTCTCGAGGACCTCCATGCGATGCTCCAGGAGCGTGGCGACTGGATCGCGCTCGGCAGCGCGGATGAGCAGAAGGATGCCAAGCCGGACACCGTGGAGGCGTGGGGCCGATCGGTAGACAACCCGGTCGGCGGCTGGTACGGGCTGAAGAAGGGCCTCCGCGGACGGTTCGGGATGTACGTGCCGCCGGTGATGGAGGTGCTCGGGCTCGCAGAGGTCGAGCATCGGCCGCGTGACAACCGGATGCGATCCATCTGACCTGGCAGGAGCACCACCATGGAACGATCAGCCACCAGCCCGGACGCCTGGATCGCGTCCCTGCCGGACGACCAGCGAGCGGACATCGAGCTGCTCGACCGGACGATCGCGGGCGCCATGCCGGGTCAGGAGCGGGTGCTCTGGGAGGGCACCTTCTGGGGCGGCACGGAGCAGCGCATCATCGGCTATGGCGCGTTGCAGGTCGTCGAGCGGGGGGCGACCGTCGATTGGTTCCTGGTCGGCCTGGCGCGACAGCAGCGCCATATCAGCGTGTACGTCAGCGCCGTCGAGGACGGCCGATACCTGGTCCAGGCGTACGCCGACCGACTGGGCAAGGTCCGGGTCGGCAGCGCCAGCATCGCGGTCCGTCGCGCCACGGACCTGGACCTGGCGGTCCTGCGGGAGCTCGTGGGACACGCGGTGTCCTCCACGGGGCCGGGTGGCGGCAGCCGATGACGCATCACCTGCGCTGGCTGGTCGCCGGCGACGAAGGACCGCTCCTGGCGGCAAGCCACCTGTTCGATGACCCGGTCCGCGCCGGATGGGCGACGCGGTTCCTGGCACAGCCCGGCCATCACCTGTGCCTCGCGTCGGTGGAGGGTGCCCCGGCGGGATTCGTCAGCGGCGTCGAGATGACCCACCCGGACAAGGGCACCGAGATGTTCCTGTACGAGCTGGGCGTCGACGAGGCGTTCCGAGGGCGGGGCATCGGTCGCGCGCTCGTGCGCGCCCTCGCCGATCGGGCACACGAGCGTGGCTGTACCGGGATGTGGGTCCTCACCGAGCGGGACAACGAGGCGGCCATGGCCACGTATCGCTCGGCGGGCGCGGACGAGGAGTCCGACCACGTGATGCTCGGCTGGCGATTCGAGACTTCCCCGGGATCTCTGTCATCGTAGGGCGCATGCAGCACACCAAGGCCCTCCAGCGGTCACGCCCGAAGGCCGTCATCGTCCTGGCGCTCCTCTTGGGCATCCTGGTCGGGTCGCCGGAGGTCGCGTCGCCGTCCGTAGTACGTGCCGCAGAACCATGGCAGGACGTGCTCTCGGTGAGCGACCTCGACATCGGAGCCGTTGGCGTCGGTGGCGATCGGTCGGGGGAGGTCCGGCTGACCAACAGCCACCCCACGGAGCGCGCCCACATCACCGACTACGAGATCGGTGGACCCGGTGCAGCCGCGTTCACCATCACCCAGACCCCCCGGCAGGGCCCGTTCGTCAGAGAGGACGACACCGCAGTGGTCCTGGTCGACTTCTCGCCGACGGCTCCGGGCACAGCCATCGCGACCCTGACGATCTCATATCGGGTACTCCGGCCCGAAGGGAACTCGCCGACGCAGCAGGCCTCTGGGACGTTGACCGGGACGGGCATCCTCGCCGAGCCAGCGCTCCGGGCGATCCCCGCCGCGCTGCATTTCGGGAACATCGACCATGACGCGCAGCCGACCAGGACGGTGTCCATCCGGAACACGTCCGATGGCGTCATCACCATGGGTCGCTCGGAGATCGCGGGCCACGACCTGTCGCTGAGCCAGGGATGCTGGGAGCGTGTGCTGGCACCCGGGGACGAGTGCGTGCTGACCGTCAAGGCGCGGCGCACGGGATCGGCCGGGCCACTGGATTCACGCATCACGGTCCGTTCGGACGACGTGCGCTCACCACTCCAAGTGCCCATCGACGGGGTGTTCCTGCCTGGCCCGACCCCTTCTCCGGACACCACGCCACCTTCGACCCCCGACACTCCGATCGCCCAGGTCGTGTCCAAGGCATACCGAAGCGGCAAGACGGTGCGCCTGCAGTGGCTGGTGTGGTCGAGGAAGGGGAAGCCGGTCGCCTATCAGGCACAGTGGCGGCGGGTCGGCGACGGTGCGTGGACCACGGGCATCGACCGGGACACCCCGCTCACCGACCTCCGGTTCAGCCAGTCCCTCGGCATGACCAGCCCGACGGGCACGCGCATCGAGGTTCGCGCGCGGTCGTTCGATGCGGCCGGCAACGCCTCCGCCTGGTCCCCGCGGGCACGCATCCGTGTCGCCTACCGCGACCTGACGACCCGGACCCCCGGCATCAACGGCCGCTGGCGGACCGTGGGTGCCAAGGGCAAGGCGTTCGGCGGGTCCCTGATCCGGACGACCCGGGACGGGATGACCGTGCGCCTCACCTTCACCGGCAGGACGGCCACCCTGCTGGCACGCACCGGCCCCACGGCGGGCCAGCTGCGGGTGTTCTCCAACGATGGCACGGAGTCCGAGCACGTCTCGCTGCATGGGCGCGAGACCCGCGACCTGGTACCGGTCTGGACGTGGCACTTCCCGGACGCCGGGACGCACACCGTCCGGATCCAGACGATGACCTCAGGCGGACGCTGGATCGCGCTCGATGGGCTCGTGGTGACGCGGTAGTCGGATCGCCCGGCGCTTGGTCGCGCTCACTGGTCAGGCCGCGTCGTCGCGCGCGGCGCCCGGCAGCAGTGATGGCACACGACGGTCGATGGCAGCGACCACCACCGCGAGGACCAGCGCTGCCGCGAGGACCAGGCCCGCGTTGACCAGCGCAGGCCCGAGACCCAGCTCCCCGGCATCCAGGAAGGGATAGGGATACCAGCCGGACAGGGCGCCGTGGACGAACGTGTACAGCAGCCACCCGGCAGGCCAGACGAAGGCTGCGGCCACGGTCCACCCGGTGAACCGGGGACGCGGCCCGAACAGCAGCCAGGCGAGCGGTGCCAGCACCGGCGTGACGTAGTGGAGACCGACCGTCACGACGAGCGCCCAGCCCTCGAGGTCCAGCTGGGGCGCGAGCACGAGCACGTATACGACGCCGGTGACGATGATGCCGAGCAGCGAGTCGAGACGCACGACCTCCCAGATCCGTCCATGTCGGAGCGGGCGCGCCACGAGCAGGAGCGCGACGACCGCGACGATGAGATTGCTCTGGACCGTGAAGTAGCTGAACAGCCGCACGAGTCGGGTGGCCAGCGGCACATCGGTCCCCGCCGCCCCCGAGTTGGCGTCCGCGCCACCGCCGAGGATCACGGCAAGCTGGATGAGCAGGCTCCCGAACACCACGACCGCGATGATCGCCTGGAGGGCACGAGCGACCCGGAGCGTCGCCGGGCGAAGTGGATGTGCTGGGCTCCCGTCGTGGCCGGTCATGTGCTCGATGATGGCAGACGCCCATGGGTCCGGACCACGGGGCGCTCGACCGGGACGATCAGCCCGCCGGTGGCGAGACCTCGATCAGTCCCAGCAGGTGATCCACCGCGATGTTCGCGTGGATGCGCACGCTCACGGGGAGCGCGGCCTCGTTGGCGTAGAACCCCGGATGGTGATTCTGGACCAGCCCGCGACCACCCTCGATCGGCGCCAGCACCCGCACGGGGTCCAGTCGCGTGTCCTGGACGCCCAAGTTGAGGTACAGGCCACCGAACGCCTCCACGAACAGCGAGACATCGTCGTACCCCATGAGGGGCGGCGCCTCCACGACATGCCTGGCACCCACCACTCGCTGGAGCGTCGGCATCGCGGCGTCCATCCATGCCTGCGTGTTCCGGACCGGCGGCACCCGCTGCAGGAAGTCCACCGTCGCCCGGCAGCCGAACGCCTCCGCGCTGCCCTCGGCCAGCCGACGGAACCCTGCCTGGAGATCATCCATGTCCGCATCGGTCGCTGCCCGGAGCGTGCCGTACAGGGTCACGTGGCCCGGGATGATGTTGAAGCGGCCGACATCCTCGATGTGACCGATCGTCGCGGACACCCGATGGTCCGCGGGCACCTGGCGATACAGCTGCCCCACGCCGCTGATGATCTGACCGACCGCAGGCATCGGGTCCGCGCCCAGCCATGGCGTGGAGCCGTGTGTCTGGACACCCTCGACCCGGATCCGGACCAGCGCCGAACCGGCATATGCCTCGCCCACGTGATACGCCACGGTGCCCGTGGGGAACGGCCCGACATGGAGCCCGAACGCCATCGTCGGACGCGGATCGTCGAGTGCCCCCGAGTCGAGCATCGCTCGGGCGCCATCCGTCTCGCCGATAGGCGGTCCCTCCTCGGCTGACTGGAAGATGCACACGACCGTGCCCGGCAGGTCGGCTCGCATCGCCCCGAGCACGCTGGCCGTCGTCAGGACCGCAGCGACATGGCAGTCGTGGCCGCACGCGTGTGCGACCGGGAACGGCCCGCCCGGATACTCGGCATCCACGACCTGTGAGGCGAAGGCTTCGCCGGACGCCTCCCGGACGGGCAGCCCGTCCATGTCCGCGCGGAGCGCGATGACCCGGTCGCCCGGCCGTCCGCCACGGAGCACGCCCACGACCCCGTGCCCGCCGACCCCGATGCGCACCTCGTCGAAGCCGATGGCTCGCAGCTGATCCGCGACGACCTGCGCCGTCCGGACCTCGCGACCGGACAGCTCCGGGTGCTCGTGGACCCGCCGACGGAGCGCGATGAGCGCCGGCGCATGCTGCTCGACCAGCCGGTCGATGGTGGCGTACAGATCCTCGGGCGTGGTCATCGGCACATCATCGCCGACGCCGGGGTCGGTCGACGCCGATCCCCATCCGCGACCGGGAGACGGTGTGTGTCATCGCATCCGGTGGCAACCTGGATCCAGGTCGGTTCGATGCGATCCTGGCGCTCGCGGCGCCCATGCTGGAGCCGTGACCGGCGGCCCGGTCCGGCCCTCGAGGTCAGTGCTGGTGTGAGCCGGCTCCCGGGCCGTGGGAGTGCCCGTGGTGATACCAGCTGCCCGATCGGGGCGCGGACGGCGCGGAGTCGGTCGCGGGGCGTGGCCGGCTCGAGAGCACGGTGGGCGTCGAGAGCTGGCGGACGGCCTCGGTGGCACACGCCGGGCAGGTCGCCGGTCGATCCGCATCGGCGAATGACCGGGCGATGACCATGGTCCGGTCGCACGAGGGGCACAGAAACTCATAGCGGGGCATGTCCCCACCCTATCGGGTATCGTTCGTTATCGCAACTCGTGGCGATAGCGGAATCTTTGCAGGGAGAGACCCCACCATGCCGATCGGAGCCGTGATCCTCGTGGACGACACGCTCCCGTCGGATGGGCTAGACGGCTGGCGACAGGCGGCTCGTGACTTCTCCCGGGCGACGGGTCTCGAGGCACGCCTCATGACCGGGGACGAGGCGGGTCTCACGACCCTGACCTCCAGTCTCGCGGCCCAGGCGGACCGCTGGGCGACCCAGTCGCTCGAGGATGGCGCAGCGGCTCCTCCCCAGATGACGGCAGCGCCGTTCGAGTGGACGGACGACGGGCGGCCGGACTGGGCCCGCATGTGGACCAGCTTCTGCGAGCTCGCGCTCTACGGGGGTCCCCCGCACCGGGGCCCCGACGATCCGGTGCGCGCCGAGGTGAGCCCGATCGTGATGATCGATGCCGGCTTCGATGCCGTGGCGGAGATCCGGCGGGGCATCCTCGAGACCACGGGCCTGTTCGCCGAGCCGATGGACGAAGGTTGGCTGGCGGTCACCTGCGACGACCCACGGATGGCCGCGTGGCTGTGTGCCAGCATCATCCTCGAGAACGTCGACGCTCGATGTGACGATGACCTGCTGCTCGTCCCGGCGCGTCCGGAGTGGACCCTGCAGGACCAGGTCAAGAGTGTCGTGACGGTGGTCGCGAAGACCCACCACTACTGGGCGGCGCACGTCGCCGCAGCCGCCTCGGCCGCCTGAGGCCCGACACGCCGTCCCTTCAGCGGTCTCAGCCGGACGATGGATCGGTCGCCCGCGTCCCCCACTCGCGGGTGGGGCGCCCATCCGCATCCACCGCGACCAGCGTGAACCGGCCGCTCGTGGCGTGGCGTCGCTCGCCGCTGCGGAGGTCCTCCGCGATGAGCTCCACCTCCACGGTGACCGATGTCCGACCGGCAGCTACCACGCGAGCCACGGTCTCCACCAGCTCACCCCGATGGATGGGCACCCGGAACTCCACCCGTTCGGACGCGACCGTGACCACCGCGCACCGGGTCCAGCGCGACGCGGCCAGGAACGCGGCCTCGTCCATGAGCCGCATCGCCTCGCCACCGAACAGCGTGCCGTAGTGGTTGGTGTGCTGCGGGAACACCATGCTCGCCATCCGGACCTCCGGGCCAGGGAGCTCCGACACGGACGGCTCCGCCCCGGAGAGCCCCTGCGGCTCGGCTCCCTCCCGCGTGCCACTCACGCCACGACCCCGAACGTGAGCGCCAGGAGCAGGAGGTTGAGCACGCTGATGACCGCCGTGACGCCGATCGCCGCGACGGTCGTCGCGACCCGGTTGACGTGACGGCCCATCACCCGCCGGTCCGCCGTCAGCATCACGAGCGGCACCAGCACGAACGGGATGCCGAACGAGAGCGCGACCTGGGACAGGACGAGCAGGAGCGTGGGATCGGTCCCGATCGCCAGCAGCGCGATCGCGGGCACGAGCACGACCAGGCGCCGGACCAGCAGCGGCACCTGGCGGACCAGCAATCCCTGCATCACGACCGCACCGGCGTAGCAGCCGACCGAGGTCGAGGCCAGACCGGAGACCAGCAGGCCCACGGCCATGAGCACCCCGATCCCCGGACCCAGCGCTGCGACGACCGCCGCGTGGGCACCCTCGATGGAGTCGGCGCCCGCGACGCCGCGCAGCGATGCGGCCGCCAGCAGCAGCATCGCGATGTTGACGCCGCCCGCAAGCACCATCGCGAGCCCCACATCCCGGCGCGTGGCACCCAGCAGCCGACCGGGTTCCGCGACATGGCCGAAGCGATCCCGGACCAGCGCCGAGTGGAGATACACGGCGTGGGGCATCACGGTCGCGCCGACCATGCCCACTGCGAGAAGCACCGAGTCCATGCCGTCGAAGCGGGGCATCAGGCCACCCGCGACCCCGACGGGATCCGGCGGCGCCACCACGACCCCTGCCACGAACCCGACCGCGATGACCGCGAGGCAGGCCGTGATGACCCGCTCGAAGCTCCGCTGGCCACGCCGGTCCTGGACACCCAGGATGGCCATCGAGACCAGCCCGGTGATGAGGCCACCGAGCGGTAGTGGCAGCGCGAACAGGAGCCAGAGCGCGATGGCCCCGCCCACGACCTCCGCGATGTCGGTGGCCAGCGCCACACCCTCGGCCTGGACCCAGTAGCCGACCCGGGCACCCGTCGGCAACCGGTCCCGCAGGAGCTCCGGGACCGTGCGACCCGTGACCAGACCCAGCTTGGCCGACAGGTACTGGACCAGGCCGGCCATGCACGTGGCGGCGACGAGCACCCACACCAGCAGGTACCCGTAGCGCGCCCCGGCGGCCAGGTTCGTGGCCACGTTGCCGGGGTCCACGTATGCGACAGCCGCCACGAACGCAGGCCCCAGGAACGCGGCGCCCGCGGGCAGGGCCGGACGCCGCAGGTGCAGCGTCGCGCTCGTCATCTACGCGGGCCTTCCTGCTGGACCGATGACCACCGACGCGAGGGCTGCGAGCACGACGACGAGCAGGCGGATCGCCCGCCGTCGCGGCAGGAGCAGCAGCGTGTCCCTCATCGTCCGGCGGGCTCGACGCCGGACGCCGTCTGCGCCCGGGCATCCACCTCGTAGCTGGTGTTGATCGACTCGAAGAAGTTGACCAGCTCCAGGGTGTCGTTGGCGGCGGCCATCCACTTGGCAGGGTTGCCGACGCGGTATTCGGGCTCGAAGCCCAGCTCCTCCAGCCGTCGGTCCGCGAGGTACTGCACGTACTGGTTGATGTAGGACGCGTTGAGCCCCAGGATGCCGCGCGGCAGCAGGTCCCGGTTGTACGCCTCCTCCATGGCCACGCCATCGAGGATCATCTGCCGGATCTCCGCGGCGAAGGCCTCCGTACCCACATCCGGGTTCTCGTCGAGGACGGTCAGGATGAGGTTGATGCCGAACTTCAGGTGGAGGCTCTCGTCGCGCACGATCCAGTCGATGAGTGATGCGAAGTTCCGGAGCAGGTTCCGCTGCCGGAAGCTGAGCGCGACCATGAAACCGGAGTAGAACCAGATGCCTTCGAGGATGATGTTGTAGGCGACGAGGTTGCGGATGAAGTCCTGCTTGCCCTCGGTCGTGGTGATATCCAGCGTCTCCTCGGTCATGCGCCGGATGTAGCGGACCTCGAACGCCTCCTTGGCCGCCATCGAGGGCACCGTCACATGTGACTCGTAGGCCTCGGTCCGATCGATGGGGAAGGTCTCGAGCACATACTCGAAGCCCATGCAGTGGTTCGCCTCTTCCCACATCTGCTTGGCGAGGTACAGGTGGGCCTCGGGCGCGTTGATGTAGGGGTAGACGCCGAACGCGAGCGCCTTGTTGACGAGCAGCTCGTTGGGGTTGAAGTAGCTCATCAGGAACGTCACCGCGTGACGCTCCTCGGGGGTCATGCGCTTGAAGTCGGCGAGATCCTCACCGAGCTGGATCTCGTGCGGGAACCAGGTGTTCGCCACAGCCTGGTTGTAGAGGTCGTATGCCCACTCGTAGCGGATGGGCTTGAGCAGCAGGCCGTCCTGGATCCCGGTGCCCAGGATGCCGGTCGGTCGGCCGTGGCCCTCGGGCGCGTTCACTGGCAGGCCTCGCACTGGAGCCGCTCCTGGGGGTCGGTGGGGCAGGTGTCGGCCGTGTCGAGGACCTCGATGGCGAGCGCTGGTGCCGGCGGTGCCGAGGGCTGGACCGGGACGACGAGCGGCATGGCCGCGGACGGCGACGCCGCGGAGGGCAGTGCTGCGGAAGGAGACGCCGCGGAGAGCGGTGCCGCCGCCGCACGAGCCCCCGCGAAACCAAAGCCGCTGCGACCCGGCCGTGCCGCGGTGATCGCGGCCGCCTTGTTGACCGCGACCGTGCTCTGCTCCGCCTTGTGGCGGGGCTTCACGTGGAGGTAGTAGGTGGTCTTGACGCCCATCCGCCACGCGGCGCTGTAGATGGCCGCCATCTCACCCACGTCGCGCGTCTCGAGATACATGTTGCGGCTGATCGCCTGGTCGATCCACTTCTGGGCGCGGGCCGCGACCTCCAGGAACGCGAACGGCGAGAGCTGGAACGACGTCCGATACACGGCCTTCAGGTCATCCGGGATGACCTCGATGCCCGAGATGTCCCCCTGCGCCCGGAGCACCTCCTCACGCACCTGCTCCCAGAGCCCCAGGCGTCGCAGGTCGGTGACGAGGTTGCGATTCACCTCCAGGAACTTGCCGGAGCTCGTCGTACGGCTGAAGATCTGCGCGAACTGGGGGTCGAGCCCGGGCGTGGTCCCCGCGACGAGACCGATGGACGCGGTCGGCGCGATGGCCATGAGCGTCGCGTTGCGCATGCCACCCGCGACCTTGACGCGGAGTGCGTCCCAGTCGAGACGGCTGGACATGTCCACCTCGATCGGCAGCCCTCGATCCTCGGCGGTCCGGGCGAGCGTGTCGAGCGGCACGAGGCCCTTGGACCAGCCCGAGCCCTCGAAGTTCGGATAGGCACCGCGCTCCCGGGCGAGGTCGGCGCTGGCATCGATGGCGTGCCAGCTGATGTGCTCCATCACCCGGTCGATGAGGCCGTAGGCAGCCGCCGACTCGTACGAGAGACCGAGCCGCTCCACGATGTCCGTGAAGCCCATGATGCCCAGGCCCACGGCGCGATTGCGCTCGTTGGAGTGCTCCGACTCGGCTACGGTGGAGATGGTGATATCGATGAGGTCGTCCAGCTGGCGCACCGCAAGGCGGGTGGTCGCCGCGAGCGCCGGCCAGTCGATGGCGTCGTCCAGGTCACCCGTGCGTCGCGCCGTCTCGACCGCCTCGTCCACCAGGTGGCGTGCCAGGTTGACCGACGCGAGGTTGCACACGGACACGTTGTCCCGGTCCTGGGGCAGCGTGATCTCGGTGCACAGGTTGGAGAGATGGATAGTGCCCGTGTTGTCGTTGAGCGCCCGCAGGTTGATGGTGTCCTTCCAGGTCAGCCACGGGTGGGACGTGGTCTGGAGCGACATCAGGATCGCGTGGAGCTGCTCCCGGGCGCGGATGCGCTGGAACGACCGGAGCGTGCCCTCCTGTGCCATACCCACGTACTGTCGATAGCGTCGCGTGAAGGCCGCCCCGTACAGCTCCGTGAGGTCCGGCACCTCGAGCGGGTCGAACAGGTACCAGTCCTCGTCCTCCTGCACCCGGCGCATGAACTCGTCGGAGATCCAGACCGCGGTGTTGGCGGTGCGCGTCCGTCGATACGGGTCACCGCTGTTCTGGCGCAGGTCCAGGAACTGCGGGAAGTCGAGATGCCAGTTCTCCATGTAGAAGGCGAGCGCACCGAACTTCTTGCCACCCCGGGACACGGCCCGCAGCGTGGAATCGATGGTGTGCATGAACGGGATGGGGCCGGTGGACGTGGTGTTGTTGCTCCGGATGGGCGAGCCCTCCGCGCGCAGCTTGGTCACGGACAGGCCGATGCCACCGGTGCCCTTGGTCAGCCACATGACGTCGCGCACGGTCTTGGCGATGTGCTCGATGTCGTCCTGCATCTCCATCACGAAGCAGTTCGATAGCTGGGGGTAGGCAGTGCCCGCGTTGACGAGCGTGGAGCCGGCCGCGAGGTACTCCAGGCGGGACATCCGCTCGTAGAACGCGAGCGCCATTGCGGTCGGATCCGCCTCCGTGAGCGCGAGACCCATGGCGACGCGCATCCAGAACGTCTCGGGCACCTCCAGCAGCTCGCCGTCGCGCGCGGAGATCATGTAGCGGTTGCGCATCGTGGTGACGCCGATATAGCGCAGCAGCTCGTCACGCTCGGGATCGAGCGCCGCACGCAGGCGGTCAAGGTCGAACAAGGTGCCCAGGCGCTCATCCAGGAGACCCGCAGCCACCCCTGCACGGACCAGGTCCGGGAAGCGATCGCGGTGCAGCGTCCGCAGCTCGTCCGCGGTCGTGTAGTCGCCCAGGACCCGCTTGTAGAGCGTCTTGCGCAGGAGGCGCGCCGCGATGACATCGAAGTCCGGGTCATCCTTGACGTTCTGGAGCGCGACCTGGATGGCGGCGCCGTCCAGCTGCTCGGTGGTGATGCCGTCGAACAGGGTGAACGCGAGCTCGGAGCCGACCTGGGTGACCTTGGCGATGGCGTCCGGCAGATCCGCGGCCGCCGCCTCGATGGCGAGGTTGATGCGGTCGGCGTCGTAGGGCTCGCGCGTGCCATCGCGCTTGACGACCATGAGGGTCGGCGGTGGAGCCGAGGGGGTCGGCGGTGGAGCCGAGGGGGTCAGCGCCGGTGCCGCGGCGACGTCGCCCACGCCGATAGGGACCGCGATCCGCGGTCGAGCGACCGATCGGCCCTCGATCTCGATGGCCATGCTCCGAACCCTCCGTCCATGTGACGGGCAGCAGGGCATGACCAGACGGCCGACCCCCGCTCCCGCGAGCGAGACTCGGGCCCAGGGTCGGTGGGACACAGCGACACGCCGCGCAGGGACGTACGCATCCCGCCCGCCTCCCCTCGGAGACCCGGGTCGTTGGCACCCGACCCCTCGCGGGGCCGGATGGTCGGCAGGTCTTCGGACTCCCAGGCGACCGGTCCGTGATGGACCGGGGTCCTCTCGTCGTCCCTTCCCGGGTGATCCCACCCAGTGGTCCGACGACGATCGTTCCTGGCTACCGCTGCGGGGCAGTCCCGGTTTCGGACCGGGTTCCCTCTTGCGACGCCCGATCCGTTGGGACCGGGCGAACCGACGTCGACACAAGATATGGGGTCGCGATGCCATCGTCAACCCCAGATGTTGTGCCACTGACCGATACCGGTGCTGCGACCACGACCAGCGCCTTTGGTGCACAGACCTGCAATCTTGCAGACATCTGCATGATCGTGGTAGCGTCCACGCCATGGACGAGACCGCCGGGCTCCGGGAGCGCAAGAAGGCCGAGACGCGTACCGCGTTGACGCAGTCGGCCCTCCGGCTCGCGGTCGAGCTCGGTGCGGACGCCGTGACAGCCGAAGCGATCGCCCGGGACGCGAACGTGTCCGTGCGCACGTTCCACAACTACTTCGCGACCAAGGAGGAGGCGTTCCTCGCGCCCTTCCGGACGCTCCTCGACCACGCCGCCGAGGAGCTCCAGGCACGGCCCGTGGGCGAGCCGGTCCTGGACTCGCTGGAGCAGGTCTGGATGCGGCTCGCGTCCGGCCAACGGGCCGTGCCAGAGGACACCCTCGCCCAGGTCGGGCAGCTCTGGACCAGTCCGGCCATGATCGCCTACCAGCACCGGCTGGTGGCCGAGGCGGTCCAACGGATCGTGGGGCCGGTCGCTGAACGCACCGGCACGGACCCGGTCCGCGATCTCTACCCGACGCTCGTCACCACGACCGCGATCGTGGCGCTCTTCACGGCCATGGACCACTGCCCCACGGAGATCACCGACCCGGCGGACAAGGCCATCGTGGTCCACGAGGCGTTCGCCATCCTGCGCTCCGGCTTCCAGCCACCCGGCTGACCTCGCCCGGCCGACCCTGACGCGGCCGACCACCCACCCGACGCGATCCGCCAGACACCCGTCGGGACCACTGCAAGCGACCCACAAGGAGATCCCCATCGTGGCAACGTTCCTCGACCGGCTCGGTCGGTCGGTCTACACCGGGCGACGCGTCGCGCTCGCCGTGTGGCTGGTGCTGCTCCTCGCGGTGGGCGTCGGTGCCGCCACCCTCAGCGAGCCGACCTCCAACGACATCAGCATCCCGGGCACGGAGGCGCAGGCCGCGCTCGACGTGCTGTCCGAGCGGTTCCCGCAGATGGCCGCCAACGGCGCCACCGCACGGATCGTGGTCGGCGCGCCCGAAGGCTCCACGCTCCTCGACCCGAGCGTCATGGGTGGCGCGCAGGAGCTGCTGACCCAGCTGCGAGCAGCACCCCAGGTCCTCAGCGTGGTCGACCCGATGCAGACCCAGCAGGTCAGCCCGGACCTGCGCTACGGCCTGGTACAGGTCACCTACGAGGTTCCCGCGGGATCGGTCTCCGATGAGGCACGCGATGCGCTGCTGGCCATCGCGGAGCAGGGTCGCGCGCAGGGTCTGACCGTGGAGATCGGCGGCACGGCACTCCAGCAGCTGCCCATGGTCAGCGCCATGGAAGCCATCGGCGTGCTCATCGCCGCGTTGGTCCTGTTCCTCACGCTCGGCTCGCTCATCGCCGCCGGGCTGCCGCTGCTCACCGCGATCCTGGGTGTGGGCATCGGGGTCGGCGTCGTCGCCATCGCCTCCGCGTTCACCCAGATGGCATCGGTGACCACGACACTCGCGCTCATGCTGGGCCTCGCGGTCGGCATCGACTACGCCCTGTTCATCGTGTCCCGCTACCGCCACGAGCTGTCGATCGGTCGCGCGGGTGCGGACGCCGCCGGACGAGCCGTCGCCACGGCGGGCTCCGCGGTCGTGTTCGCGGGTGCGACGGTGGTCATCGCGCTCGTCGCCCTGGCCGTCGTGGGTATCCCGATCCTGACCCAGATGGGCGTCGCGGCCGCGTTCACGGTCGTCGTGGCCGTGCTCATCGCCCTCACGCTGCTCCCCGCGCTCCTCGGTTTCGCCGGGATGCGTCTGCGCCCCAAGCACGACCCGGAGGACGAGGGCTCCCCGAGCGGTCCGATCCATCGCTGGTCGACGCTCATCACCGGGCGCCCGGTGCCGGTGCTGGTAGTGGCCATCCTGGGGCTGCTCATCGTGGCCCTCCCTGCGCTCTCGCTCCGGCTGGGCCTCCCCGACGACGGGTCCGCCGACCCCGCGAGCACCCAGGCGAAGGCCTACGAGCTGGTGTCGACCGCGTTCGGGCCCGGCGTCAACGGACCCCTCCTGGTCGTGGTCGATGCATCCGCCAGCACCGATGCCCCGGCCGCGGTGACCACTGCCGCGGATACCATCCGGGCCCTCCCGGACGTCGTGTTCGTGACACCGCCCACGTTCGACACCGGTGGCGACACCGCCATGCTCACGGTCATCCCCGCGAGCGGCCCCGCATCCGAGGCCACCGCCGACCTGGTCGGCGCGATCCGTGCCTCCAGCGGTGACGTCCAGGCCGATACCGGCGCGACGCTCGCCGTGACCGGTCAGACGGCCCTCAACATCGATGTCTCGCAGAAGATGTCGGACGCGCTGCTGCCCTATCTGCTGGTCGTGGTCGGCCTCGCGATGCTGCTGCTGATGGTCGTGTTCCGGTCCATCCTCGTGCCCATCAAGGCGACCCTTGGCTTCGTGCTCTCGGTCATCGCGACCTTCGGCGTCATCGTCGCCGTGTTCCAGTGGGGCTGGGGCGCCGAGCTGCTGGGCGTCCACGTGACCGGGCCGATCCTGAGCCTGCTGCCCATCCTGCTCATCGGCGTCGTGTTCGGCCTCGCCATGGACTACGAGGTGTTCCTCGTCACCCGCATGCGCGAGGAGCACGTCCACGGTGCGACACCCGTGGACGCGGTGGTCATCGGGTTCGGGCACGGCGCCCGGGTCGTCACGGCGGCCGCCATCATCATGATCGGCGTGTTCGCGGGCTTCGTCCTGTCGGAGGACGCGTTCGTCAAGCCCATCGGCTTCGCGCTCGCCACGGCCGTGTTCCTGGACGCGTTCGTGGTGCGCATGACCATCGTGCCCGCGGTGATGGCGCTCGCCGGCGAGCGTGCCTGGTGGCTGCCACGCTGGCTCGACCGGATCCTGCCCCGCATCGACGTGGAGGGCGCCGCGCTCGACCGATCGGGGGATGGGCCACGGCCAGTGGAGGTGACCGCTCCGACAGCGGTCAGTCAGCCGGACGCGGGGTCCTGACGCCAGTCTGGCCGTCAGCTGGCTCCACGAGCAGCCAGATCGCACGGCACGCCATGAGCATCGCCAGCGGAGGGCCGACGACGAGCAGCGTCCCTGCGCTGGCGATGCATGCGAACGCCGCGAGGCAGGACGCACCGGCGAGCGTGACCGCCAAGCCAGGCTTGAGGATCCCCAGCACGACCGCCGCACGCACCGCGGCCGACCCGCGGCGGCGGCGGATCGCGCTGTAACCGAACGCCAGCGGCAGCACGAGGACACCCAGCGCCCCCAGGATCGATGCCGCGACGACACCCGTCGCACCGGCACCGACGATCCAGATGATCGCCAGGACCCACAGCCACGCGATCCCCGCCAACGAGACATCGAAGCCGTCGCGACCCGGCATCCGCACCGGCTCGCCGTCCGCCACCCTCGCGAAGGAGCCGAACATCCCCGTCGTCCCGATGAGCAGCGGCAGCCCTGCCAGCGCCGCCAGCCAGCCCTCGCCGGTCGCAAGGGACGCCGCCAGCGGCAGCCCGCTCAGCACCCACACGAGGCTGAGACCCATGACGGCGGGGAGCTCGTGCCACGTCGTCCGGCATGCCCATACGAACGCTGCCCACGCATCGACCGGTGTGGTCCACGTCGCGGTCACAGCTTCATGCCGCTCGCAGCGATGGACTGGACGATGTAGCGCTGGAGCGCCACGAACACGACGAGCACGGGCACCACGGCCATGGTGATGCCCGCAGCGATCGTCGTGAGTGATCCTGTCGAGAACCGGCCCGCCAGCAGGACCAGGCCGGCTGGCAACGTCTGGGTCTGCGTGTCGTTGATCATGACGAGTGGCAGCAGCAGGTCGTTCCACCAATACGTGAAACACAGGATGGCGAGGGTCGCGAGCGCGGGAGCCGTGAGTGGCAGCAGGATCCGGAGGTAGATCGTCCCGTGTCCTGCGCCGTCGATGGTCGCGGCCTCGTCCAGCTCTCGCGGGATGCTCATGAGGTGCTGGCGCAGGAAGAAGATCCCGAACGCGCTGAAGATGGGCGGCAGGATGAGGGCCCACAGGGTGTTGGTCAGGCCGAGGCGCGACATCACCAGGAACAGCGGCACGATGGTCACCTGGACCGGGATCATCATCGAGGCGAGGACGACCGCGAATGCGGTGTCCCGACCCCGGAAACGGAGTCGAGCGAACGCATAGGCGGCGGTCGAGCAGGTGAACAGCTGGGCCAGCGTGACCGCCCCGGCGACGATGAGCGAGTTGAGCACGAACTTGCCGAACGGCACCTGGTCGAACACCTTGCCGAAGTTGTCGAGGATGGGCGCCTCCGGCAGGCTGGGCGGCAGCCTGGTCAGCTCGCCGTCACTGGGCGAGAAGGCACCCCGGAAGATCCACAGGAAGGGTGCGGCGATGGCGAAGGCTGCCACCGCCAGGATCACCAGGGTCGCACCACGGCTCGCCAGGTCCTGCCAGCGGAGCGCACGCACCCGCCTCATGCGTAGTGGGTCCAGCGACGTGCGATCAGGAACTGGATCCCCGTGAGCACGACGAGCAGCACCATGAGGGTGACCGCGATCGCCGAGGCATAGCCCATCTCGAATCCCTGGAACGCGGTGTCATAGATGAACTGGACGACCGTCCGGCTGCTGTCACCCGGTCCGCCCTGGGTGAGGACCCGTGGCTCCGCGAACAGCTGGAACGCACTGATGGTGTTGATGACCACCAGGAACAGGATGGTCGGCGACATCAGCGGCAGCGTCACGTGGCGGAAGCGAGCCCAGGCGCCGGCGCCATCCACGATGGCCGCCTCTCGGTACTCGCGTGGGATCGCCTGCAACCCGGCCACGTAGACCAGGATCGTGAAGCCCAGTGTCTTCCAGGAACTGACGATCACCACCGCGATGGGTGCCCAGCCGCTCGAGCCCAACCAGTTGATGCGCTCGATGTCGAACAGCTGCCCCAGCCAGTAGTTGACGAGACCCAGGTCCTTGTTGAGCAGGAACCGCCAGATGAGCGCCACTGCCGAGGACGAGACCACGAACGGGAACAGGAACGACAGCCGGAACATCCCGCGCAACCAGCGCGGCATCCGGGACTCGAGCAGCACCGCGAGGAGGAGTCCCAGCAACAGGTTGATGACGAGCACCGCGCCCGCCATGAAGGCCGTGGACCGATAGACGCCCCACAGGCGGCCGTCCTCCAGCAGACGGATGAAGTTCTCGATGCCCAGGAATCGACCGGCGCCCAACAGATTCCAGCTGAACGTGCTGAGCACCAACACCCCGACCGTGGGGATGAGCGCGAACAGCACGAAGCTGACCGCCGAGGGCGTCAGGAAGGCCATCGCGGCGAGGCCGTCGCCCCGGCGATGGCTCGGAGTACGAGGCGGGGCGGCAGAGCTCGACGCTCCGCCGCCCCGTGATCCGTGGGTCCTTCGCAGGACCGATGGTGTCCCGATGAGGGTCAGCCGCCCACGACGGCGACGAGCTCGGACTGGAGGGTGTCAAGGCCCTCCTGGACCGGCACCTCACCCGCGAAGATCAGTTGCAGGTTGCGCAGGACCGTCGACTCGTACTCCGAGTACTTGGCGGGCGCCGGGAAAGGCGTCAGCGTCGGATAGTCGTCGACGCTGCCGTAGAAGATCGCGCCGTTGGCGGGCGGGATACCGGCCGCGACGGTCTTCCCGGCCGTGGAACGCAGCGTGGGGATGGAGTCGCGCGGCGCGTCCGGCGTCCCGATCAGCGAGTCCTGGACCGGCTCACTCACGGTGTACTTCTGGAGCTCCCAGGCGAGGTTCGGGTCGGGGGCCGAGCGCAGGATCGCATAGGCGCCCGCGCCCGCCACGGTCTGTCGCGTGGTGCCCGTCGGGTAGTACTGGATATCCCAGTCATCGAATCCGTTGTTCAGGAACGTCGCGCTCGGCCAGCGGCCGGCACCGAACATCGCGATGCTGCCGTTCTGGAAGCCCGTGAAGATGTCACCCATCGGGCTCGGCGTCGCGGCGATGCCGTCATCCAGGAGACCCTTGAGGAAGGTGACCGCCTCCACGACCTCGGGGCTGTTCGCCGTCGGCGCCGAGACATCGTCGTTGACGAGATTGCCGCCTGCGTTCGCGACCCACGGCAGGATGCCCGGGAAGATCTCGTTGCTCGCCCACGCGAACCCGTAGCGGTCGTTGTTGCCATCTCCGTCGGTATCCGCGGTCAGCTGCTGGGCGGTCTCACGGAAGTCGGCCCAGGTCCAATCCACGCTGGGGTATGCGACGCCCGCGGCGTCGAACACGGCCTTGTTGTAGTACACGATCATGTTGTTCCAGCCGTATGGCAGCGCGGTGATCTGGTCACCGTACGCGAACGACTGGAGCAGCGCCGGCGCGATGTCCGCCTGGAGCGCTGCTGCCTCCGGGTCGTTGGCCAGGAACTCGTTGATGGGCACGACGAGGTCGTTCTGGGCGAGGAACTTGATCCCCTCGGACGCCGTGAAAGCGATGTCAGGGCGCTGGCCGCTCGCGATGGTCGTCGCGAGGTTGGCGTAGTAGGCGCCCCAGTTCTCTCCTGCGATCGGCGTGAGCGTGACCGTGACCCCGGGGTTCTCCGCCATGAACCCGTCGGCGATGACCTGGTTGCCGACCTCGGCCGCTGGTCCGTAGTTCCAGTACGCGATGCTCAGGCTCCCGCTGAGTCCATCGCTGGGATCCTGGGCCCCTGCCCCCGCGGGGATCGCGAGTGAGGCAGCGACGACGCCGACCGCCGCCAGTGTCCGGACGCGCTTCATGTGCTCCTCCTGCACCGTTCCGCCCGACCCCGACGATCGGCGGGCGGTCGCGCAAGTCAAGCAGTTGAAATCGGTTTCGTCAAGCCGCTGCGCACCCGTCCCGTGCGCCGAACGGTACCCGGCCGATCCCCGGTCGCAGGCGTCGCGACCTCTGCGCGGAAGACCACGGTGCGGGCAGGCTGGGTGTCGCCGTTGATGCGCTCCAGCAGCATCGAGGCGGCCGTGACGCCGAGGTGACGCGCGGGCAGCCGCACTTCGATGACGGCATCGCGCGGGAGCGTCGAGAAGGCGAGCTCACCGATCACCGCGACCCCCACGGCAGGTGGCACACGACCCTGCTCGATGAGCACCTGGATCGCGCCCACGCCGGTCAGGTTGTTGGTCGTGACCACGGCGTCGGGCGGCTCGGGCGATCGCAGCAGGTCGATCATGGCGGCACGGCCCCCGTCCACCCGGAAATCGCCGTGGCGTCCCAGGGTCATGGCCTGGTCGGCCATGCCTCGGCGCGTGAGCGCGTCGCGCCAGCCGACGCGGCGCTCCTCGGTGTCGGCGAGCGCCGGGGGTCCGGCGATGCACGCAACGCGCCGGAAACCGGCGTCGAGCAGGGCGTTCGTGGCCGCCATCCCTGCAGCATGGTTGTCGACCATCACGGAGTCGATATCGAATCCCGTGTGGCGGTCGACCGCCACCACCGGGCGCCCGTGGACGATGGCGTGCGAGATATCGCCGTCGACGGCCGCCGGTGCGAGGATGACGCCAGCCATGTCTTCGGAGTTGGCGATGTCGAGATAGCGCGTCTCCTTGCTCGGATCGTCGTCCGTGTTGCACAGCACGACCGAATAGCCGGCCTCCTGCGCCCGGTCTTCCACGCCTCTGGCAAGCGCCGTGAAGAACGGGTTCTCGACATCCGGGATGAGCAGCGCGATGAGCTCCGACACCTGTCGGCGCAGGCGGCGAGCGGTGCGGTTGGGCACATACCGCAGCTCTCGCGCGGCGTCGTGTACGCGGCGGGTCTTGTCGGCGGACACGCCTTGGCCGTTGAACACGCGCGATACCGTGGCGGGGGAGACCCTCGCTCGCGCCGCGACCTCATAGATGGTGGCCATCACGTCACCTTACGTGATATCGGTCCCGATCCGATCGCGCCGCCAGGATCCGGACTGATGGCGCTACCAGGCAAGCCGCAGACTCGAGCCGCTCGCGAGCTCTACGGGTGTCAGCAACGTCAGCGTGTCCGACGTGGCAGTCACGCGGTCAGCGAGTGGCACGTCCGCGCCGTCCACCTGGAGACGCGGTCTGGCATGCTCGTCGGTGGCCATCGCGCCGCAGACGAGCGTCGCGAGCGTGAACGTGCCATCGATGACCTCCAGGGCCGCCTCATGGGGCCTCATCTCGATGGTGCCCCATGCGGTCCCGGCCAGGAGCGGGGCCCGTCCTGGGCGGTCACCCAGGCGGACCCGTCCATCGAGGATGTCGGCGGACGCCCCGGTCCACGCGTGAAGCAGGCTCCATCCGGCCATGGCCCGAGCGTAGTGGTCGCCACACTCGATCTCGTTGTAGGGGTTCCGACGGGTGCCGTCGTAGCGACCCCGGACCGCCCGCAGGATCTCGCTCGCCTCGGGCTCGAGCCCCTCGAACAGGCAGAGCGCCGCGACGGTGTATTCGATGCCCGTCCAGACCTCATCGGCGTAGCGGACCGGCATCGTCGGTCGATCGCCATCGGGCCAAGTGCAGAGGAGCAGCCCGGATTCATCGCCATCGGCGAAGACCCGGAAGCCGTGACGAAGGTCCCGGAAGCCGTGCCGGAGATTGGAGGCCGTGATGGTCCGAAGTGCGGTCCGGACATGGTCGATGGGCAGCAGGTGACCCAGGTCGAGCTGGTGCGCCCACCACTCCCCCACCAGCTGGTCAGCAAGGCATCCACCGCCGAGACCCGAGATGTCATCCTCGAACGCACGACCATAGAAGCGGCCGTTCCAGAGCATCTGGTCGTAGGCCCCGCTCGCGCTCGTCGCATCCGAGCGGTAGCGATCCGCCTCCTGCGGGAAGCCGAGTGTCGTGGCGACATGCTCCATGGTCCGGAGCGCCGCGATCCAGAGGCTGCCGATGTACATGTTGGGAGACGTCAGCGGGACGTCATAGGTCATCGGCTGTGGCCCACGGAGGATCCCGTCACCCGCGGGGTCCCATCGCTCACGAACGTAGGCCAGCAACCGTCGCATCGCCGGCAATCGACGCTCCAGCAGCGCGCGACCGCCACCGAGACGCGCCTCGCGGTAGGTCTTGAGGATCGCGCCGAGCATCCCGTCGAGAGCTGCCTCGACCGGTCCACCGATGGGCTGGTCGTGGAGCTGCGGCCCGTTGATCGGCACCCGAAGTCGATGGGCGATGGCGCCGCTGGGTGCCTGGAGCACGTCCCAGTCGATGTCACGCATGGTCCGTTCGAGGGTGGGGAACAATGCGGCGACGGCCTGCTCGTAGTTCCAGACATGGCTGCAGTTGAGCGGACATGAGCCACCGACCGAGCCGTTCCAGTTGAGGGTCGATGCACCGAGGCCGCCTTCGAAGCCCAGGAGCCTGCCCTCCGCGTCCACGAACGAGGTCGGGCTGCGGACCAGCGCAGGCTGGGCCGCGAGGGTGGTAGCGACCTCGGACGGCGCGTCGAAGTCGGCCATCGCCTCCGCCCAGTCCCTGGACCGCTCGGTCAGGCGCACCCGGTCGGCACGGAACGCGTCGAGGACGGCCTCCACACCACCATGACGCGTCGCGTAGCTGTTCCCCAACCACGGAGGGCTCGCGGGGACCGGGATGGAGGGACCGAACTGGTCGAAGTCCGCGACGCGGTTGGGGAACCACCACACGTGGACGACTTCGATGGCCGTCGACTCGCCCTGGCCCAGGGCGAACGGGACGGCGAGCGCCCCCGTCCACGTGGTTCCGGTGGGACTCGCACCCTCGGGGTCGGTGAACGGTCGACGAGTGGACCGGGCCTCCCGGTCGACGGACTCCGGGGACCAGTCGCCGGAGACCGACGGGCCCAGCAAGCGCAGCGCCTCCACGAACCGCAGGATCCCTGCCGCCGAGGTCGCCCGCGGGATGGGTACCGCCGGTCGATCGACCGCCAGCAGCAGCTCGCCGGCGCGCGGATCGGAGGACGCCAATGCCGGGCCGGTCATCACGATGCCCGTCGTGGGGTCACCAGCGCGGATGGGCAGGACACGATTCTCGTTGCCGCCGTAGAGCGGACAACGGTTGCCATCGATGGGGGTCACGCCATCCCAACCGATGCTGTTCTGGAGGCTCGCCACGAGGAATCCATGGACGCGCTGCGGCAGCTGGTTGGCGATCCTGAAGGTGGTCGTGACGAGCGGGAGCCCGCTGGCCTCCGCATCGAGCGGCACGAACGGCGTGAAGGACTCGAACGACACGGACACCGGGAGTGCTGCGTCCACCACGTCGATCCGTGCGAATGGATACGCGACGGTCAGCTCGGTCGCGGTCACCGCGGGCCAGGCGAGCGTGGGGGGCGCCGCGTCCAGCGGGACCACGTGGTCGGTCACGAGGGGCGCAGGTGCTGCGGACGGTGGCTCGGGCGCGGACCGGAGCGTCCGCGACACATCGAAGGGGGGCTCCTCCCCCGACACCCGGATCGCGAAGAAGGAATCGGGCACGTAGCCCGTGTGATTGACCGTGTTGCCGAGCTGCCACTGACGGAACGAGCCGTCCGCGGCCATCGCGACATGCCCCGTCCCGATCCCTCCCAATGGCAGGGCGACCGCGCGCCTGGCGGGACCCGTGTAGTGCACTCCGGGTATCGGCCGGATCGTCATATGCCGGACGGGAGCATGGCTGGCCGGCACCGTGATGTGTCGTGACGAGCTGTCATCCCGCCCTCCAGGGACCGGCATGCGCCGACGCCTCGTGGAGGCGAGCGCGGCTCCGGATCGGCGCCCCAGGCGCGGGGCGCGTGTCATCGACCTGCCGAGTCGCCGACCTGGCAGGGATCCTGCATGAAATCGGTTTCGATACTAGCGCCGGCATGTCCGGCGTGTCCAGTCCTGATACCCATCGCGTCGTGCGAGACGAGCGCCTCTCGCCGAGCCATCGATCCACCATGTGCGCACGTCGGGCAGGGACGCGTCGACCCGTCGCTGTGACATCGGAGGCCGTCCGGCGTCCGTGGTAGCGTCCGCGGGTCCCGCGATCCGCGGACGCCAGGCCGCCCCATCGTCCAGCGAGGTCGCATGACGCGTCTCCCGGCACGTTCCCGGTCGTCCGTCCCGATCGAGTCGACGCGTCGGCTGGTCCGCGTGCGGTCGGGACGGACGCTCCCCTCGCACGCAGACATGCTGCTGCTCGTGCTGCTCGGCCTGTGCCTCCTGGCGCCCGGGCTCACGATGCCTGCCACGGCCCGAGCCGCGGACCCGGGTCCCAGCGCCGAGCCGGCGCTCGTGACGATGACCGTGGAGCCCCTCCTGGCAGGCACCATCCGTCCCGGCGCATGGACCGCGCTCCGAGTGCACCTGGAGAACGCCGGGCCCGCCATCCAGGGCGAGCTGCGGGTCACCAGCACGACGCAGGGCGGCTCGAGCTCCAGCGTCGCCGTCGAGCTGCCCACCGGCGCCCGCCAGGAGCACCTGGTCCACACACGTGCCGGCCCCTTCGGCTCCCGTCTCCGGGTGGATCTCGTGGCGGATGACACGGTCGTGCTCTCCACGCGCGTGGCCGCGAGCGCGTCCGACCCGGAGGCGCTCGGCGTGTTCGTGCTCGCCGAGCGACCCGACCGGCTCGTCGGTGACATCCGGGCGGCGGTCGCCTCGCGACGACCCCGGTCCGTCGCGGTGACGCCCATCGTGCCCTCGGACCTGCCCGACCGGGTGGAAGCCTGGGCGGCGGTCGACCGTCTCGTCTGGCAGGACGTGTCGCCATCGATGCTCTCGGTCGACCAGGCCCAGGCGCTCGTCGACTGGGTGGCGCTCGGCGGCGAGCTGGTGGTCGTGGCCGGGTCGAGCGGTCTCGCGGGCGTCGCGGGCTTCCCGGATGACCTGTTGCCGTACGAGCCCACGGGGACCGTGGAGGTGCCCCTGGTGGATCTCGCGAGCCTCCTGGGGACCCTGCCCGTGGGGGCCACGCCGCTACCCGCGCTGGCGGGGTCGCTGCACGCGGGCACCGCGCTCGCGACGAGCGGTGACGCGGTCATCGCGGCCCGACGGGCGATCGGGCAGGGTGGGGTCACACTCGTCGGCGTCGACCTCGCGACCTCCTGGCTGGCCGGGTCGTCGGTCGCCGCGGGCGCCTGGTCCCGCATGGTCACCGACCGACCGGCCGCGATGGACACGCGGGTGGTCCGGGACCAGAGCATCCTCGCGGACGCCCTGAGCGTGCTGCCCTCGGTCGAGGTCCCGCACATGGACCAGCTGTTCCTGCTGTTCCTCGCCTACGTCATCCTCATCGGCCCCGTGAGCTACATCGTCCTCGGACGCCTGGACCGACGTGAGTGGGCGTGGGTCACGACGCCCGTGCTGGTGCTCGTGTTCGCGGCCATCGCCTTCCTGATGGGCACGGTGCTCCGGGGCAATAACGTGGTCGTCAACCAGCTGGCCATCGTGCGTGGTGCCCTGGGCACCGATCGGGGCGTGGCGGATGTGCGCATCGGCGTGTTCGCGCCCAGTCGTCGCACGTTCGACGTGACGTTGCCCGGCGGCGCCCTCATCTCCCCCGATGTGTCGGACGATGGTCGTGGTGACGGGCAGGCCCTGACGGTGACGCTCGGTGAGCCGGCGCGGGTCCGCGGGCTCCAGGTGGGGTTCGGCGACCTGCGCAGCTTCGAGACACAGGCCATGGTGCCCGCCCCTCGCATGGATGCCCAGCTGCGCCTGGTGGAGGACCACGTCGTGGGTACGGTCCGAAACGCCTCGGACCTGCCGCTCGACGACGTGGTGTTCGCCTATGGCGGTCGGGTCGCGACGTTCGGCGATCTGGCGCCGGGCGCGACGATCGAGGTGGACCTCCCGCCGGGCGCTGGCGGGCTTCGGCGCACCAACTTCGACGAGCTCCTCGCCGGGATCGGGCGGGGCGACGCGGGTGACGCGCGCGCCACCTCGGCACGACGGGCCATCGTCCGGGCGCTCGCCGGGCGCTGGTGGTGGGACGACTTCCAGGGCTCCGACCCGCTGGCCGGATACGGCCCGGTCCTGCTCGGCTGGCGCTCCGAGCCCATCCTGGAGGTGGACGTGGGCGAGCCCGCCACGAGCATCGGCGAGACGCTCCATGTCGTGCCGGTGCAGGTCATCGCGACGGGCCCGGTCAGCTTCACCGGGCAGGCGATCGACCAGGCGCTGCTGGACCTCGATGCGTTCGATGGCTGGGAGAACGGCGGAGCCTTCGTGCTGGGCCGGGGCACGATGACCGTCGCCTATCGGCCACCGGCGTTCGAGGGCACCCTCACCCCGACCGGGCTGCTGCTCCGGCTCGACCGGACGGCCGTCGCCGTGACCGCGACGGAGGGCGAGCTGCTGGCACCCCTGCCGGCGGATGTACAGCCGGACCAGGCGAACCCGGTCGCGACCGGCATCGACGGGTTGCCGGACGGACCCCGGGACCTGCCGCGGGTCCAGCTGCTCGATCGCACCACGCAGACCTGGATGGAGCTGCCGCCCCTGACGCGTGGCTGGGTCTACGCCATCGCCGAGCCCGACCGGTATCTCGATCCGGCGGGTGGACTCCAGGTCCGCTTCGTGCAGCGCGTCGCGGGGGACGAGGTCTCGTTCGGCCTGGGCATGCGCGTGGAGGGGGAGGTCCGATGACCGCGGCGCTGCGCACCCGGGGGCTGGTCAAGCGCTATGGCTCGTTCGAGGCCGTGTCCGGCGTGGACCTCGAGATCGGGTCGGCCCAGATCTTCGGGCTCGTGGGTCCGAACGGCGCGGGCAAGACGACCACCATCCGGATGCTCGCCACCTCGCTCACGCCGACCGAGGGCGAGGCGCACATCTGCGGCGTGGACGTGGTGCACGAGCCGGACGTGGTCCGCCAGGTCATCGGGTACATGCCGGACACGTTCGGTGTCTACGACGACATCCGCGTCTGGGAGTACCTCGACTTCTATGCCCACTGCCACGGCCTTGGGCCGGCCGCGCGTCGCCGGGTGATCACCGACCTGCTCGACCTCGTGGACCTCACGGCCAAGCGCGACGCGTATGTCCAGTCGCTGAGCCGGGGCATGCAGCAGCGCCTGTGCCTGGCGCACGCCCTGGTCCACGACCCGCAGGTGCTGCTCCTCGATGAGCCCGCATCCGGGCTGGACCCACGGGCGCGTGCCGAGCTCCGGGAGCTGCTCCGAGAGCTGCGGGCGATGGGCAAGACCATCGTCATCAGCAGCCACATCCTCCCCGAGCTGGAGGAGCTGTGCACCGGGGTCGCCATCATCGATCGGGGTCGGGTGCTGGCATCCGGTCCCATCGAGGCCATCGAGGCCCGCTTCCGACGGGGTTCGGTGATGCGCGCGAAGGTCGTGGGTGACGGTGCTGCCGCGCGGGCTGCGGCGGCCTTCCTCACGGCAGAGCCGGAAGTCGTCTCGGTCGAGGTGCTGGCCGATGACCGGCTGGAGATCGGCGTGTCCACCGATGACGAGGGCACCTCCGCGCTGCTGTTCCGGACCATGTCCGCGGGCCATCGGATCGCCTCGTTCGCGCCCGTGGCGAGCGACCTCGAGGAGCTGTTCCTCCAGATCACCGCACCGACCGGCGACGGGTCGTCCGACGAGGACCGATCCACGATCGAGGGGCCGACCTCGTGACCGCCGAGGCACTCCCCGTCCCCGTGCGCCGACGCAGCCGCGTCCGCACGCTCTGGGTCACCATCCGCGCCGTCCTCACCCGGGAGCTGCGCTGGCGGATGCGTGGTCGTCGGGCGTTCGCCATCGCGACGGTGTTCGTGCTGCTCCTGGGGCTGCTGGTGTTCGGTGTCCACCAGGTGCTCTATGAGAGCGCGCTCCAGTCGGCGCGAGACCGCTTCGGCGAGCAGGCGGACCCGATGGTCGCGGGGGCGATCTCCGGCCACGCGGCGGTGCGCATCGGCCAGGCGATCTTCGGGACGCTCCTGGCCACGCTCACCGTGCTCGTCCTGATGATCGCTCCGGCCCTCACCAGCGGCGCGGTCTCGTCAGAACGGGAGCGACAGACCATGGAGCTGCTGGTGACCACGCCCATCAGCACCCTGGGCATGCTCATCGCCAAGCTCATCGGGTCGCTCGCGTACGTGCTGCTGCTCATCCTCGCGTCCGTGCCACTCATGAGCCTCGTGTTCGCCTTCGGGGGCGTGAGCCCGGATGACGTGGTGCGCGCCTATCTCATGGTGCTGGCCGTGGCGTTCGGGGTGGGTGCCATCGGCCTGTTCCTGTCGACGCTCATCGGTCGCACCCAGGTCGCCACCGTCGTCTCGTACATCATCGTGTTCGTCCTGATCGTGGGGTCGTTCGCGCTCCACTCCTGGATGTACCTGACGAGCGTCGACCAGCAGGACCGCGGGAACGTCCGTCCCCATGCGCCCGAGATGATCCTGTGGCTCAACCCCGTCGTCGCGGACATCGACATCCTGTGCACCGCGTTCCCGGATGTGCGCGGGACGTGCGGCTACACCGAGCAGATCCTGGGCCTGGATCGGGGAGTGGACACACCCCGGGATGCGTTCTGGCCACGCTCGGCGGCGGCGTTCGTGGTCCTGGGTTGCGTCCTCACCGTGCTCGCCACGCAGCTGGTGAGCCCCTCGCGCCGGTGGCGACGGCGTCGCCCCCGGGTCCTGGCGGAGGCATCGCCCGCCGATCCCTGAGGGTGACGGACCCGGAGGGCGCGGCCCTGCGTCGGAGCGGCCTTGGGCGTATCGTATATCTGACGATATCGTCAGATGATGTATCTAAGGAAATGTCAGAGACCATGCCGCTCGGGCGACCGATCCATGAGGTGAAGGCGGAGCTCTTCCGCGCCCTCGCCCACCCCGCGCGCATCCGGGCGCTCGAGATCCTCATCGAGGGTCCGAGGAGCGTCGGCGAGCTCCAGCCGCTCGTGGGCATCGAGTCGTCCCATCTCTCGCAGCAGCTGGGTGTCCTGCGTCGCGCGGGTCTCGTGACCACCGAGAAGCAGGGGGCGACGGTGGTCTATGCCATCGCGGACCCGGAGCTCGCGACCCTGCTGGCATCAGCCCGACGCCTGCTCATCCATCGGCTGTCGGAGACGCGGGACGTGCTCGCCGGACTGCTGGAGGAGAGCGCGCGGTGAGCTCCGGGACGTTCCGCTCCCAGCTCCCGCCGCGCTCGGCATGGTGGCAGGCGGCCCGCGGTCAGACGGTGCCCCGCATCCGGGCGCTGCGGACGCTCCTGCCGACGCGCGCCGACTATGCCGGCGGTCGAGACACCTGGCGCGCCGACCTCCTGGCCGGCATCACGGTGGGGGTCGTGGCACTCCCGCTCGCGCTGGGCTTCGGTGTCGCGACCGGTCTCGGCGCGGAGGCCGGGCTGGTCACCGCGATCGTGGCCGGCTTCGTGGCGGCCGTCTTCGGCGGTTCGGATGTCCAGGTGTCGGGGCCGACCGGTGCCATGACGGTGGTCCTCGTGCCCATCATCGGTCGACATGGCCCGGACGCCGTCATCTGGGTGGGCATCCTCGCGGGGCTGCTCGTGCTCGCCGCCGCGGTCCTGCGCCTGGGTCGCTATCTGGCGTACCTGCCGTGGCCCGTCATCGAGGGCTTCACGCTCGGCATCGCCATCATCATCTTCCTGCAACAGGTACCGCTCGCCCTCGGCGTGAGCGTCGCTGGTCACGAGAACGTGCTGCTCACGGCGATCGACGCGCTGGCCGCCGCGACCGCGGACTCGATCCCGAGCCTCGCCGTGTGTGGCCTCGTCGCGATCGTGATGCTGACCCTCCCCCGCTGGGCACCACGACTGCCGGCATCGCTCATCGGGGTCATCGTGGCGACGCTGGTGGCGACGTTCCTGTCGCTGTCGGTCGCGACCATCGGCGTGCTGCCCAGCGCGCTGCCGATGCCCTCGCTACCACCCATCGATGGCACCGCCTGGGGACCGCTCCTGTCCGCCGCCATCGCGGTGGCCCTGCTGGCGGCGCTCGAGAGCCTGCTCTCCGCACGTGTCGCGGACGGCATGGCGGACGGCCGACGCCACGACCCGGACCGGGAGCTGCTCGGTCAGGGCCTCGCCAACGTCGCGGCGCCCCTGTTCGGGGGCATGCCCGCGACCGGCGCCATCGCCCGGACCGCCGTCAACGTCCGGGCGGGTGCCCGCACACGGCTGGCCTCGGTGATCCATGCGGTCGTGTTGCTGGGGGTCGTCATGCTCCTCGCGGGACCGGTCGGCGCCATCCCGCTCGCGGCGCTCGCGGGCGTGCTGATGGTCACCGCGACCCGCATGGTCGATCGCGCGTCGGTGCGTGCCGTGCTCCGGTCGACGCGGGGTGACGCGCTCATCCTGGTCGTCACGGCCGCCGTGACCGTGATGTTCGACCTCATCCTCGCGGTGGAGGTGGGCGTCGTCGTGGCAGCGCTGCTCGCCCTGCGCGCGGTGGCTCGCTCGTCCGCGTTCGTGCCGGAGGACGTCCCGGACGTGGAGCCGCTCGAGGCAGGTCAGGAGGCAGAGCTGCTCCACGAGCGGATCCTCGCCTATCGACTGGACGGTGCCCTCTTCTTCGGGGCGGCCCAGCGGTTCCTCACCGAGCTCACGTCCGTCTCGGACGTGCGGGTGGTCATCCTGCGGATGCCCCAGCTCCAGGTGCTTGACGCGACCGGCGCCCAGGCACTCGGCCAGCTCATCACGGACCTGGAAGCGCGCCGCATCACGGTCCTGCTCAAGGGCGCCCACCCCGAGCACCTGCGCATCCTGCGTGCGGTCGGCGCGCTCGACCGACTGCGCCATGAGCGCCACATCTTCGCGTCGCTGGACGACGCGATCGCCCACGCACGGACCCACGCGACCGCACCAGCGACCGCCGGCGGCTGATCGACCGGGTGACCCAAGCGCGGCCGCCCGAACCGTCACGATCCATGCGGACACGCGTCATGCTCCCGGACGGATGACCCATCGACCAGGAGGTGGCGCGGATGCGAACGACATGGATGCGGATGGGCAGGGTCGGCCTGCTCGCCTGCCTCGGCGTGATCGGACTGGCGGCACCGGTGGCGGTGGCGCAGGATCCGTCACCGGCACCATCCTCGGGTCCGGCACCGGTCACCATCCTGACCACGTGCGGCTCCCACGCCTATCCCGGCCAGGGGATCGCCGGTCCGATCATCGACCCCCATGACCCCGGACCCGAGGCCGCTGCCTTGGGCAAGGCCTTGCTGACCTGGCGGGGCGAGCTGCCGAGCTGGACGGGTGACCAGGCGAGCGCTGACGACCTGGTCTGGCGGCTGGCCGGCCAGGACCAGACCGGGATCCTGTTCCTGGCGGCCCTGCGCGATGCCGAGCGCAGTTGGATCGCCATCGAGGCGACCCGCGGAGGCGGATCCCGGTCGAACATCGGTGACTGTCGCCCGCGACGCGTGACCGGGCCGGCGGTCGGTCCTGCGGATTGGTGGCTCGACCCCAGCCACCCGGCGCCGGCACCGGATGCGACCGAGCTCGATCTCCTGGTCCTGGAGCAGGCGTGCGCGAGCGGTGCCTCGGCGGTGGGTCGCATCGCCCACCCGGAGATCGTGTCGGACGAGACCAGCGTCACGATCACCATCGGCGTGTTGCCCGCTCCAGGTGACCACTCCTGCCAGGGCAACCCACCGACCGAGCTGACACTCCCCCTGCCCGAGCCACTCGGCCAGCGACGGCTCCTCGATGGGTCGCACCAGCCACCGATCCCAGCCGCCCCACCCGATGCGTGGTCCGAGCCGGAAGTCGACCACATGGACCCGGAGGCCGTCCTCCTGGCATATCTCGCGGCACTCGTGGAAGGCGACTGCGCGACCGCATCGCGGTTCGCGGCGCCGACGTTCGTCCGTGGTGCCGGGGAGCTGTGTGGCCACGTGACCGTGCTCTCGGCGACGCTCGGACCCGGTGATCCGGCCCGACCCAGTCGAGGGGAGCTGGTCTACGCCACGACCCTCGGCATCATCGGCGATGACCCCTCGCTTCCCGACGGGTCGATCCGCTGGTTCTACAGCCTCCAGCGTCAGCCCGATGACCGCTGGCTCATCGCCGGGGGTGGCACGGGTCCCTGAGTCGTCATCGCACCGTCAGGTCCTTGACCTCGAGGGTCGCGCCTGGCGTGAACGACTCCACCTCGAACGTGAGCATCACCTGCACCCGCTCCGTGCCGGGCCGCCAGCCATGCTCGTAGATGTTGTCGAACGAGTTCCCTCCGTCCAGGCTCTCGAGGCTGAGCCACACACCCTCCCGTGTGACCAGGAGCTCCGAGGGCACGCGATCGGCGACCGAGAAGGTCGCCTTGGAGAGGATGCCGTTGGGCAGCGTCGCCTCACCGACGACGACCTCATACCTGCCGACCCGATCGATGGGGATGGACAGGGTGTCGATCCGGAGCGGCACCGCGGCAGCGGCCGCTCGTGGCCGGATGGTCGGCACCGGCGTCGCGCAGGGACGACGTGACGAGCGTCGACACACGCGCGAGTCCCCGTAGCCGCCGAGCATCGTCGGACTGTGTGGTTCGATGACCGGCTGCTCCGTGCACAGGTATGACGACCAGCCGCTGAACCCGCAGAACACCGACGCCTCCCCAGTGGCGCCGTCGACGTTCGTGACCTGCACCCGCACGATGAACTGGCTGATCCGAGCCACCACACAGTCGGGGTCGTCCGGGCAGCCGGGATCGCCCAGCAGCTCGAACGTCACATCGTCCGCCTGGTCCAGCCCGACCTGCTCGGCGGCCCAGCGCGTGATGTAGGCGCACCGGGCCGGCGACAACGCGTAGGCACCGCATCCGTCGGGATACGGGAGCGCCACGTGCCGCGGTGGGCGAGTCGGTGCTGGCATGGCGGACGCGGACGGCGAAGGGGCGCTCACGACCGTTGGCGATGGGTCGGTCGCCGCCTTGGTCGGCGGTGAGCCGTCGACGACGGTCGGTGCCGGTGAGCCGCTCGCGACGAGGAGGACCCCACCCCCGGTCGCTGGGCCACCCGATCCGATCGTGACCCATCGCGCCCCGATCACGATCGCGAGCACCGTCATCGCGACCACGGGGACCAGATACAGGAGCCGCGATGCGGACGGACGCGCCTCCGATCCGCCGAGGGCAGCGCCACGCCGTCGGAGAAGCGACCCGGGGATCCGTCGCTCGGACGTTCGGGATACCTCGCGCGCCACCCGCTCGACCAGGGCAGGCGGCATGGCCAGGCTGTCGAGGTCGTCGTGGAGCCAGCGCGCCAAGTGCGCCATCGTGGCGTCATCCGTGGCCAGTCGATCGGTCGTCATCGGGTCGCCTCCCTGGCAACAGTGAGGTCCGCCATCGTCCGGGCATCCGCAGCAAGCGCCGCACGCATCGCACGCACGCCGTGGTACAGCCGCGAACGGACGGTGCCCTCGGGGATGCCGAGGATGCTCGCGATCCGAGCGTTGCCCAAGCCGAGATAGAGGTGGAGGACCAGGACGGTCCGCTGCTCGAACGGCAGACGACGGAAGCCACGCTCGAGCTGGTCGCGGTCGAGCACCGCACCGAGGTTCCCGTCGGCGCCCGGGACATCCGTGATGATCGCGACCCGGGCCGCTCGGCCCGACCGACGACCCTCCGTGCGACAGGCGTTGACGAGGACGCGGTACGCCCAGGCGTCGAACCGGTCGGGCTCCCGAAGCTGTCGCAGCTGCCGCCACATCTGGACGAGCGCCACCTGCGTGGCATCCTCCGCAGCGGCTCGGTCACGCAGGATGCCGCGTGCCACCCGCAGCAGGGCCGGCCCGACCGCGACCGCCAGCTCGCGAAAGGCAGCCTCGTCGCCTTCCTGGGCTCGGACCACCAGGCTCCGATCCATCACACCCCCGTCGTCAGGGACCGCGATCCGGATCCCACACTGTATGACGCCGCGAGCGGACGGAACGACTCGATCCACAAGTCCAAGGCATCGGTCAGGACCGTGGTGGCTGTCGTGAGGCGCACGAGCTGAAGGATCGGCGCCGGGCAGCACTCGTGGGCGTGCGCAGTGGACGACATCGCCGCTCGATCCTGTCAGTCCGCCACACTGGTTGAGGCGTATCCGGGTCGGTGAGGCTCCATCCCGACACTCCAGCGCACTGGTCGGCGGACTGCCGGGTCGCCACGGGCCGATCGAGCGTGGAGATGCTCGCGACCACGGCGGCCTGCGCACCCGCATCCGTGTACCCGACGACCAGTCCGTCGAACTGTCAGGTCCGCGCCCCAAGGTCGGGCGCCCCAAGGTCGGCGGGCCCACCGATCCGGGCGCATCGACCCTGGTCGGTCGAGGTGGTCAGGGACTGTCGCCGTTCGCCCCGTGGCGGCCCATCGGCAGCATCAGCGGTCGACCGGACACCGGATCCGTGATGATCCGGCTGCCGATGCCGAACACCGCCCGCACCATGTCCTCGGTGAGCACCTCGTAGGGTGGTCCTGCCGCGTGCAGCCGCCCATCGGCTAGCGCGATGAGGTGGTCCGCGTACCGCGCGGCCAGGTTGAGATCGTGGAGCACCATCACCACGGTCGTGCCGCGATCGTGGTTGAGATCCGTGAGCAGGTCCAGCACCTCCACCTGGTGGCTCACGTCGAGGAACGTGGTGGGCTCATCCAGGAGCAGGATGTCCGTCTGCTGGGCGAGCGCCATCGCGATCCAGACACGCTGTCGCTGACCGCCGGACAGCTCGTCCACGGGTCGGTCCGCGAGATCGACGGTCCCGGTCGCATCGAGCGCCGCCGCGACGGCCGCATCGTCCTCGCGGCTCCAGCGCGTGAACATGCCCTGGTGCGGGTGTCGACCTCGACCCACCAGCTCCGCGACCGTGATGCCCTCGGGCGCGATGGGTGCCTGGGGCAGCAGGCCCATGGTCCGGGCCAGCTCCTTGGCCGGCAGCCGATGGACCGCCGCGCCGTCCAGCAGCACCTGGCCACCCCGTGGCTTCAGGAGCCGGGACATCGAGCGGAGCAGGGTGGACTTGCCGCACGCGTTGGCGCCGACGATCGCGGTGATGCGGCCAGGCGGCACCAGCAGGTCGAGCGACTCGAACACCAGCCGGTCGCGATAGCCGACCGCCAGCCGCTCCACGACCAGGGAGTGGCGGGCCGGTGTCGTGGTCACAGGGAAGCTCCCGTTCGATTGCTGCGGACGATGAGATAGACCAGGTACGGCGCGCCCAGCACGCCGGTCACCACGCCCACCGGATAGCGGCTGGCGAACAGCCACTGGCCGCACAGGTCGCCGACCAGGACGAGCAGGATGCCCACGAACGCTGCCGGCAGGAGTGGTGAGCCACCGGGACCGACCACGCGCGCCGCGATGGGTCCCGACAGGAACGCCACGAACGCGATGGGCCCCGCCGCGGACGTGGCGAAGGCGATGAGCGCGACCGCCGCGATGATGACCAGCAGCCGGGTGCGCTCGACGCGCACGCCGAGCCCCGCAGCCGTGTCGTCGCCCAGGCGCATGGCACCCAGGTCGCTGCCCCGGGACAGCAGCAGCGGTCCCACGACCGCGAGCGCCACGACCACGGGCAGCACCTCACCCCACGTGGCGCCGTTGAGGCTCCCGGCCAGCCAGCGGAGCGCTGCCTGGAGGTCCCACTCGGACGCCTTGCTGAGGATGTACGCGATGGCACTCTCGAGCATCGCGGCCATGCCGATACCGATAAGGATGAGACGCGTGCCCACGACCCCACTCCGGAACGAGAGGCCATAGACCACGAGCGCGACACCCAGCCCGGCGAGGATGGCGAACGCGGCGACCTCTGCCTGGCCCAGCCCCAGGACCACGATCCCGAACGCGGCCGCGGCGCTCGCACCCAGGCTGATGCCGATGATGTCCGGGCTCGCGAGCGGGTTGCGCAGGAGCGTCTGGAACGTCGAGCCGCCGAGCCCGAAGCAGCAGCCCGCCACGACCGCCAGGGCGACCCGCGGCAGTCGCAGCACGCCGACCGTGAACGAGGCCCCCTCCACCTCCTCGCCGAGGATGACCCGCAGCACGTCCCCGGGCGGGTAGAACGTGTGGCCGACCATGAGGCTCGTCGCGACCACGACGAGGATGAGCACGGCCAGGATGGCCATGACCACGCGGCGTCGCTGGGTGCGTCGCGTCCGGGTCCGGACGACGAGGTCGATGGTCGCCGTGGTCACAGGGCGCGCACCTTCTGGCGGCGCACGATGTGGATGAAGACCGGCGCGCCGATGAACGCGGTGATGATCCCGACATCCACCTCGCTCGGTCGGGCGATGATCCGGCCGACCACATCCGACGCGGTCAACAGACCCGCTCCGACGATCGCCGATGCCGGCATCAGCCACCGATGGTCCACGCCGATGAGCAGCCGGCACAGATGGGGCACGATGAGGCCCACGAAGACGACCGGTCCGGCCACCGCGGTCGCCGCGCCACACAGCACGACCGCACCGATCCAGGACGTCACCCGGGCGACCGCGACGCGCTCCCCGAGACCTGCTGCCAGCTCGTCACCCAGCGCCAGCGTGTCGAGCGCGCGCGCCGAGCCGAGACACACGAGGAAGCCGATCGCCAGGAACGGCAGCACCTGGCCGATGGCCGCATACGTGGCGCCGCCGACGCCACCCACCTGCCACGAGCGGAACGTGCCCGCGACATCGTTGAGCGGCAGCACGACCGCGGTGGTGAACGACGAGAGCGCGGCGGCCGTGGCGGCACCCGCGAGGGCGAGCTTCAGGGGTGTCGCACCGCCCCTCCCCAGGGAGCCCACGGTGTACACGAACACCGACGCAAGCCCGGCGCCGATGATGGCGATCCAGATGTAGTGCTCGGGCGCGACCAGGCGGAGCGCCACGATGCCGATGAGCACCGCGAGCGAAGCGCCCATGTTGATGCCCAGGATGCCCGGGTCAGCGAGCGGGTTGCGCGTCACCCCCTGGAGCGCGCAGCCCGCGACCGCGAGAGCCGCACCCACGAGCATCGCCAGCAGCGTGCGCGGGATGCGCTTGGCGACCGCGGCCTGGCCGAGCCCGTCGATGGAGCCGCCGAGACCACCCATGATCTCCGACCACGACACGTCCCGGGAGCCGATGGCGACCGAGAGCATCATCAGCACGCCCAGCACCACGAGCCCCGCGAGGAGCCACAGGGCACGGACACGCATCGGGCGCCGCACGATCGCGACGCCCGATGGAGCAGCCGATGGCTGGACCGTGGTCAAGGTGGCTGGATCCTTGTCAGGATGGCTGCCTCTCGGTCAGGATCGGTCGATCCCGGTCAGGAGGACTTGTCAGCGGCCTCGGCGAGGAGCTGGACGTAGTCGTCGAGCACCCACGAGATGGCGAGCGGCGTGGGGTTCGCCGCCGTGCCCAGCGGCCCGTTCGGCAGCAGCACGATCGCGTCGTTGGCCACGGCCGGCATCTGCGACAGGAGTGGATCCGCCTTGAGCAGGTCCACCAGCTCCTGGTCGCCGTAGGTCACGATGATCGCGACGTCATCGAACATGTCGACCTGCTCGGCGCTGATGGTGCCCGCGAAGGCATCGCTGCCCTCGGACGCCGCGATGACGCTCTCGGGCATCGTGAGCCCCAGGTCCAGGAAGAACTGGACCCGCGTGTCCTTGGTGGTGTAGAAGCTCACCTGGGACAGGTCGGTCGTGTCGATATGGGTCAGGAACATCGTGGGCTTGCCCAGGAGCTGCGGATGGCCCGCGACCGTCTCGGCGATCTGTGCCTCGAGCGAGGTGATGAGCGCATCGCCCTCGGCGGCCATGCCCATGCCCGCGCTGTTCATGCGGATCATGTCCCGCCAGTCGGTCGACCAGGGGGCCGTGGGGTAGGCGACCGTCGGTGCGATCTGGCTGAGCGTGTCGAAGTCCTCCTGGGTCAGGCCCGAGTACGCGGCCAGGATGACGTCCGGCCGGGTGTCGGCGACCGCCTCGAAGTCGATGCCATCACCCTCGTCGAACAGGACGGGCGTCTCGGCGCCGAGCTCGTCGAGCTTCTCCTTGACCCAGGGCAGCAGGCCGTCGCCATCGTCATCGCCGAAGTTCGCGGCCGCGAAGCCCACCGGCACCACGCCCAGCGCGAGGGGTACCTCGTGGTTCGCCCAGTTCACCGTGGCGACCCGCTCCGGCTTCGACTCCAGGACCGCGGTGCCGAGCGCGTGCTCGATGGTGATGGGATACGTCTGCTCGGCCGGCGACTGTGCGCTGACCGGGCTGACCGCGGCCACGACCGCTGCACCCAGGAACCCGGCGAGCGCGAAGCGCCCCATACGGGTCCGTGCGTGGCTGTCTGACATGGTGACCTGACCTCCTGACTCATGTTGGCTTGTCCTTGCGGGCAAGCATACCTGAGTCAGCGGATCGGGATTGCCGGCGTATCGGACCGCGGCGCGGTGGCGGCCGAGCCGATCAGCCGTACTGGCGAAGCCGTCCCGTGTCGACGTCGTAGAGGAACCCGCCCACGAGCACGCTGTCTGGGATGAGCGGATGCGATCGGACGCGCGCGATGTCCTCGTGCAGCGCGGCGACCTGGTCACGGATGACGTGGAAGCTCATCCATGACGCGTCCCAGTGCGCGTTGCGGCCCACCCGCTCCCGGAGCTCCGCTTCCGTGTTGGAGGCGCCGGCACAGCGCGTGTGGCCCACGATGAGGATCCGCTCCACGCCCAGCAGGTTCGTGGCCAGGACCAATGCCGCGAGCGCCGAGTCGGTCACCCGTCCGCCCAGGTTGCGCAGGATCTTGGCGTCGCCGGCGGTGAGGCCGAGCATGCCCAGGGGGTCGATGCGCGAGTCCATGCAGGTCACCATCGCGACCCCGCGTCTGGCGATGCCATCGAAGCCCTGGAGCGCGAACCGGTCGGCATAGGCGTCGTTGGCCGCCAGGAGATCCTCGAAGCCGGTCAGGGACGGCGCGGGCTCGGTCAGCAGGTCGGTCATGTGTACTCCGGGACGCGGCACGGGTAGCGATGGGGATCGGCAGGGACGGAGCGCGGCCGCGATCCCCCGGAGTATCGCCTGAGGCGTCCAGCACCGTCCGGATGGGTGCAGACCCCGGGCGGGTCCGCTATCCACCGAAGATGCGTGACGATCCATCGCATGCCGCGTCCCATGGGTCATGCGACATCTGCGACCGTGGTGGCTCCTCGTCCTCGTCGTGTCCCTGCTCGTGCCAGCGATGGCGAGCGGCCCGTCGTCGGCCCAGTCGCCGGAGACACGGCTCCGCGACTATGGCCTGATCCTCGGTGACCAGGCCGAGACCTGGTGGGTGACGACCGGGGCCAGTGAGCCACGCCACTGGGTCGGCATGTATGGGGCCCCGGGAGTGCCCGTCGTCCCACCGCCCGGTCGGTGGTCGGTGACGGATGTGCGCCTGGTCGCCGACCGCTTCATCGATCTGCATGTCATCGTGGAGCCACCCGAGCCGGCCCTGGTGCCCGGCACGACCGCCGGAGCGGCGGTCCTGTTCACCACGCTCAGCCTGTACGGCGGGTTCGGTGGTGATGTCGGATACCAGCGGTTCGTCTCGATCCAGCACATCGGTCTGCCGGCCTGCATCGATCCGTGTCGCTTCGAGGCCGACGTCCGGGTCGACGTCGGTCGTCTTCCACGGATCGCCCGGCGTGTCGACCGGCTGCGACTGGGTGGCGCGGCGGTCGGTTTCGTCCTGGTGCGGACGTTCGCCGACGGGACATGGCTCCAGGCCATCCCGTCCTACGACCTCCCCGGCCAGACCGGGTGGTCGGGCACGCTCGGGGAGCCGACGGACTGGATCGGCCAGGCGAACCCGGTGGGCCTGTTCCCCCGCGATGGCGCGCTCGACGCGTCCTCCGGGCCGAACGAGCGGCCGGTCGACTACTTGGCGATCGTCGATGCCGTCCTCGCAGCGGGCGCCGACCCATCACAGGTGGTCCCATCGACCGATGTCCGCGTGATCGCGACGTTCGAGGGATGCGACGAAGCGATCACGACCAGACTCCACACCGCCGATGGCGACGATGTCATCCTCGCTGCCGCCAGGCGACGCGATCATCTCGACCGGACCGTGCGACTCCCTGTCGGCTCGGTCTGGTGGGTCGCATGGGCAGAAGACCCGAGCTCCGCATTCCTGGTGGGCGAGACACCACTGCTGATCGCGGCGGACCTCACATGCGACCAGCGGGGGCGCCACGTCCGGGCCGTCACCGTCGCCGAGATCACCGATACGAGGCCCTGACCGATCCGGCGGATCGCCGCAAGCCTGCTGTCGAGGTCGAGCAACGAACCTGGACCGCCACGAGTCATCCGTCGCGGGGCGAGTGACGATCACGGAGGTCCCGCGTCTCATGTCCATGCGCCCACCACGCTCGATGCTCCTCCTCGCCGTCCTGGCATCCCTCACCATCGGGGCGCTCAGCACCGCCTCCTCCGCGCAGTCGCCGACACCGACGCAGCGCTCCGGTCCGACGCCTCGACCAAGCGAGAGCTCGACGCCCCGGCCGACACCGGTCCTGAGGCCCACACCAGTGCCGCGCGTGACCCCCGGGCCGGGTGGCCTGGTCCCCGGTGTCCTGGACTGGGAGCCGGTCGGCCCACCCTGGCTGCGCGCCGACCGGTACCTGCGCTCCCCGGTCGCGTGGGCCGATGGGTTCGCCGTGCTCCAGGAACGTCCGACCCGGGACGGCGAGGAGTTTCGGGCGATCGCGGTCTGGCGCTCGCCGGACGGACGGACCTGGACGAGATCGCGGCTGCCGGCGGGCATCATCGGTGCGCGGGAGCTGCTGCCACTCCGCGGTGGGCTGGTCCTGGTCACGGACGATCGCGGCTTCCGACGGTTCACCGTCTCGTTCGGCTTCTGGCGGTCCCCGAACGGGGTCGACTGGCGACGCGCCGGCGGCTTTGACTACCGAGTCCCCAAGCGGCTCGAGCGTTGGAGGTGCCAGGCGAACCACCAGCACGTCGCCACGGTCGATGACCGGATCATGGTCTACGTCTCCAAGTGCTGGGACCCATGCTGTGGCGCTGCGCCGCTGCCCATCGGCTCGGAACGCGTGGTCGGTCTCGCGGCGCAAGAGGAGCGACCGGCGGACGCCCGTGGCACCCGCGCCTGGAGCAGCGGGAACGGCAGCGACTGGGAGCGGGTCCGGCTCGTGGGCATGGCCCCACCGGGCACGGACGACTACGGCATCGCGATCCGCCAGACGGACGATGAGCTCCTGGCCGTGCGTGAAGGACGGGAGCCCGCCGTGCTGCGCTCGTCGGACGGCATCGCGTGGACGACCTTCGGACAAGTGCCGGACCGGTTCGACGAGGACGGCCAGCTGGGGCTCGTGCCGATCCCTGATGGCGTACTGCTGATCGGCGAGTCGTACGACATCGATGATGGGACGGGCTACGGCAACGCGATGGTGATCTGGCGCGTCACGGCCGCGAGCACGACCCTGACCTACGTGCGCCAGCCGGCATTCGTGCTTTCCGTGGTGGTCGATGGGGCACAGGTCCTCGTCCGTGGCTCGAGCTGGGGCTCGCGGCCGATCCCGGGGACGCTTCAGGAAGCGGACGAGGAATGGTCCTGGCTCATCGGCTCGGTCGACAGCGGGATGACCTGGGACGAGGGTCTCGCCTGGACCGGCAGCGACGGCAGCTGCCTGGGGGACATGGCCGCCCGCGGGACGACGGTCATCGCACTCGCCTGCATCCGCCGGTCGCGCGGCGATCCACCGATCCCGCCGGGCACGCCAGCATTCTGGATCGCGTCCCTCGAGGGGTTCCCGGTGCCCTCGCCGTCCGTGCCCGACTGAGCCTGGACGCGGCGGGACCGCGTCGCGCTACGCCTCGCTGACGACCATGCTGTCCGACCAACGGTCGTGGAGACCCCGGTGCATCGGGTCGCGGATGGTCGAGATCAGGAGGATCGTGACCCACGTGATGCCGGCGAGCCCGCTGAACGCGTAGGTCACGTCGTTCTCGGGGACCATCGCCGAGGTCAGCGAGAGGATGCCCTCCAGGACGAGCCACCGGACGATCCCCTGGCGCCAGGTCAACGGGACGCCGTCCGCGGCCCGCCCGACGCGGAGACGCAGCAGCCGCATCGCGAGCGTGCCCTGCTGGAGTCGCCAGAGGACCGTGAAGTAGAGCGCGTTCATGCCCACGAGCAGGAGCACCACGGCCAGGGTGGCGGGCTCGATCGATGAGCCGATCGGGGTGTTGGCCGGCGACCGGGCGATACCCAGGTGGTCCACGACCCCCCAGATCGCGAGGCCGACCGCGCCTAGCAGCAGGCTATCGCCGATGTACGCGACGACGCGTCGCGTCGTCGAGGCACGCACGAACGTCACGGAGGCGGCACCGCCACCGTCACCGAGACCCAGTGCTCCCGCCATCGTCGCGTCCTCCTGCAAGACCAGCGCCATCGTAGGGCAGGCCGGGGGCGGTCGACGGGTCCTGTCAGTCCTCCGATCCCGCCTGCATCTCGGATCCGAGGAGCAGTGGCGGCACGGCCCCGACGGTCAGTTGCGGCAGCACCGGGCCATCGGCGCGCTGGGCGTCGATCGCGTTGAGACCGGTGCTGCCCATCCGGATCGGTGGACCACCTGGGCTCACGTTCACCACGAGCTGGAAGATGTCGAAGCGGTTGTAGTCACCCGCGTAGTCGTGGACGATCTTGCGCGGCACGATGCGCTCGAGGTCCGCCTCCGCGACGAGCAGGGTGTCACCTCCCGGCGCCGGACCGGTGAGGAGCAGCCCGCCGGGCGCGTAGATGGCCGAGCCTCCCCTGGTCCTGGCGTCCTCCATCTGGGTCCGGTCCTCAGCCGTGGCGGGGATGCGCTCGAGCATCACGTCGTCGACGCCACTCACCGCACTGATGACGAAGGCCGCGTTCTGGTAGGCGATGGACCGACAGGCGATGTCCGCGATGGACCACATGTCCACGCTCCGGTTGAAGAAACTCGGCCAAGCCGCGACATGCACGCGCGCACCGAGGGCCTGCATCGAGTAGGTCAGCAGGGGGTTCGAATTCTCACCGCACATCAGCCCGCTGACGGCCCCGAACTCCGTCTCGAAGACCCGCACGCTGTCGCCCGAGCCACCGGTGTGGACGATGCGCTCGCCCACGGTCGGCACCACCTTGCGCCGCACGCCCACGATCTCGCCCGTCCGCGAGAGCATCAGCAGCGAGTTGTACATCGTGCCCATGGAGCCCGGGTCCTTCTCGCAGATCCCGATCACGACGTGGACATCGGCACGACGAGCAGCGGCCGCAAGGGCATCCACGGCCGGGCCGGGCACGGTCACCGCGTTCGCGAACAGCTCCTTCGAGAGCGCCATGGCGACCGGGCTCGTGGCCGGGTGGAAGTGGAACCACAGCGGATGTGCAGGGAGGAATCCCTCCGGGAAGCCGACGACGTCAGCACCCGCATCCCCGGCCTCCTCGATGATCCGGCAGGCCTTGCGCACGGTGGCATCGCGATCGAGGAACACGGGCGTCGCCTGGGCAGCGGCGAGACGGATGGTCGGGAAGCGGTCAGCCATGACGGGATACCTCTGCCGCGAGCGCGCATGGTGGATGTGCCACGCCTGCGATGAGGACGTGATCGGATACATCATCCCATGGTTTGGAGACGATCCGATCGGGTGTCCGCGGCCGACTCGCGCGACCCGACCCGTGTCAGGGACGTCGCAGACGCTCGCGAACCTCGAAGATCAGCTCGATCGGCCAGAACAGCCAGAGCTTGACGAACTCCCACGCGACCTCCACCGCGTCGGCGGCAGCCACCGAGAGACGCTCGCCGAGACGACCGGGGGACTCGTCCATCACGTCATCGTCCCACACCGTGGCGGCGCGAGGACCGCACACCATGTCGGACCGTGCGGTCCATGCGCATCGACCGCTGATGTGACGCAGAAGACCACCCGCGGCGAGCCGTCGAGGGCACGCTTCTCAGGCCGTCGGGCCAGTCAGCGGACATTCCGCGGGATCACGCGGTCGATGGACCAGCCGGTGTCGGCCATGCCCGGGCGGCATCGCCGTCGATGCCCAGCAACCGTGCGGCGTTGACACCGGCGACATCGGCCAGCGCCTGGTCCGCGGTGCCCGCGGCCCGCAGCGCCTCCGTGGCCGTCGCCCGGTCAGAACCGGCGGGAACCGGCGCGCCCGTGGGCGATGGCTTCATCAGCTCCGATGCCCAAGGGATGCCATTGGACGCCTGAGCCATGATGTCGCGATGGTCGACCTGTCGGTGGTGGATCGTCTCGTTGCGTGGATCGGGACGCAGCCATGTCTCGCGGAGCCAGGGCTGTCGGACCGTCCCGCGTCATCCGGGGTACGATCGGTCCCCGGTCGTCACCAGGTCGCCATCGGCTGCCTTGGCCTCTGGATGGGCCGGAGACTGCCGATGCCGACGCCGTACGACGCCGCCTCCCTGTTGCTCGATCTCGAGCCCGAGGTGGGTCGTCTCTACGATCGCCATGCCGCCGTGGCACGGGAGTGGTTCCCGCACGACTACATCCCCTATCGGCTGGGGAAGGACTTCGACCGTGAGCCCTGGACGCCCGACCAGCCCCGCCTGACGGGGGTCGCCCAGACGGCGTTCGAGGTGGGTCTGCTGACCGAGGACAACCTGCCGAGCTACCACCGCCTGATCCACTCGATGTTCCGCGATGGGGACGGCGCCTGGATGTCCTGGATCGGCCGCTGGACCGCGGAGGAGGGTCGTCATGCGATCGTGCTGCGCGATTATCTCGTCGTCACCAGGAACATCGACCCGGTGCTGCTCGAGCGGTCGCGCATGGCACAGGTCGAGCGAGGCTACGACCGCGAGAGCACCGATCCGCTGCGGGGTCTTGCCTATGTCACCTTCCAGGAGCTGGCGACCCGCATCGCGCATCGGAACACGGGCCGCTATTCGAGCGATCCGGTCGCTGACAGGATCATGCGCCGCATCGCCGCGGACGAGAACCTCCACGCGCTGTTCTACCGGGATGTGCTGAGCGCCGCGATCGAGATGCGTCCCTCGGAGGCGGTGTCGGCGATCGTCGCGGAAGTGCTCGCCTTCGACATGCCCGGCAGCGGCATCCCGGGCTACCTCCGCAAGGCGGTGTCACTGGCGCAGGCGGGGATCTTCGACCTGCGCATCCACCACGACGAGGTGCTCCTGCCGATCCTGCGCCACTGGCGGATCTTCGAGCTCGAGGGCCTGGACGGGGCCGCCGAGGCGGACCGAGAGCGGTTGGTCGCGTATCTCCGCGACCTGGACGCATCGGCGGAGCGTTTCGTGCAGCGTCGCAGCGAACGCGCCCACGCTCGCTGAGCTCGGGCCCCGACCGCTGGCATCCGGCGCTCACGCTGGCATCCGGCGCCGGTGACCGTGGTACGATGAAGGATAGGTGCATCTCGCACCGACACACCGCGGCAGCACTGTCACTCCCTCTCCTCCGACGCCGGCGAGAAAGTCACGCTGGGGTCGCTCGAGAAGGAGTCTTTTCATGTCCATGATGACCGACCGGACGCTCACCTGTTCCGACTGCAACGAGGCGTTCATGTTCACGAGCAGTGAGCAGGAGTTCTACGCCGAGCGCCAGTTCAGCGAGCCGCGGCGATGTCCGTCGTGCCGGGCCTCGCGCAAGCTCTCGCGCGGCGGCTCCAGCGAGTCCGCCCGAGGCAGCGACTCGTACGGCGGGACGCGCCAGATGTTCTCCGCGACGTGCTCGACCTGCGGACGCGAGGCCAAGGTGCCGTTCCAGCCGACCGGCTCGAAGCCCGTCTACTGCAGCGACTGCTTCACGCCCCAGCGCTCCAGCTACCGCTAGGGGTCAGGCCCTCGACGGGCCCAGGGAGCCGAGCCCCAGGGAGCCCGGACTCCCCCACCGGCGCGGTCGTCACCAGCACGGCATCACGCGCGCGGTGATCTCAGCGCGGCGACCTCACCGGTCCGGGTCGGGCTCCCCGTCCGTGGCCTCGTCCGGGGGGCGATGGTCGCGCCGCCACGCTGCCCGTGCCACCGCATGTCCCGAGAGCGGGGCCGTGACCAGCACGAATCCGGCCACCAGGACGGCGCTCGTGACGATCTCGGCGCTGCCGGTCGCGAACGAGGCGAGCAGCACCAGCAGCAGCGCAGCGTTGGTCACCAGGCCCGCCGCATGCAGCTGGTGGAAGATGTCCGGCTTCCGCAACAGCGCGTACAGCCCGATGGTCGCGAGCGTGAGGCCCAGGAACAGCAGCGCGCTGCCCGCGAGCTCGACCAGCATGTCGATCATCGGAACGGGCCTCCGCGCAGGACATGTCGCGCCGCGACGAGGGTCGCCGTGAACGACAGCAGCGCCAGGCCGATGGCCGCGTCGATGTAGAACGACACCCCCTGCTGGTACGACAGGATGGTCAGCAGCATGATGAGGACGGACACCAGGACGTCCAGCGCGAGCACCCGGTGGAGCGTGTCGGGCGCGCGCAGGATGAGCACCCCGCCGGCGACCAGCAGCAGCGTGGCCCACAGGACGGCGACCGTGGTGACGATGTCCGGCATGCTCAGGGCACCAGGTGTCGCTGGGTGCGCTCACGCGCGACCCGATGTCGTTCGCGGACCGCGTCCGGGTCATCGGCGTGGAGCAGGTGCACGATGAGCACGCCGCGGGCGTCATCCACGTCCACGGGGTATTCGTCCGGTGCCTCCCCGGTGAGCAGACCCCAGAGCGCAACGCCACGATGGGACCGATCGCCACGGGGGATCTCCACGAACCCCGGCTGCGCCCGCCCGCCGAGACAGAACCGGACCACGCGCCAGGTGCCCACGACCATCTCCCGGAGCGTGCCCGCCAGCATGCGACCGGACGCCAGGAGCAGCACCGGCAGCGGTGCGTGGTCGGTGTGGTCGACCGTGCGCGCGCGAAGACCGAGCACGATGCCCAGGCCCAGCAGCAGGCCGATGATGATGTCGCCCGGGTCGAGGCTGGTGAGCACCATCAGGTAGATGGCCGCCAGACCGCAGGTCCGCAGCACGATCCCGAGCAGGACGTGTCCTCGGTGGCTCATGGCGCGCTCGTCACGGCCGGCAGGCCATCGGACACGACCGTCCCGTCCCCCACCACGACCGCCGCACCGCCCACCGCACGCGCCGCGGCGTCACTCAGGTACACCAGCGGCTCGGGCCACAGGCCGGCCACCAGCACCACGGCGGCCACGATGCCCAGGACCGCGAGCTGGCTCCTGTGGCTGCGGGGGCCGTGTCGCTCGGTACGCCAGAAGTCGTACTGGTAGATCTGGAACGCGTACAGCAGCGACATGGCACTGCCCAGGAACAGCAGCACCAGCAGCGCGGGGGCATCCGCGGCCGCCCGGAACAGCTCCATCTTGGCCACGAAGCCGACGGCGGGCGGGACGCCCGCGACGCTCAGCGCGCCGAGCAGGAACGCCCAGCCGACGATCGCGCCACGCATCCGGGTCGTCAGGAACAACAACACCTTGTTGAGCGAGTTGACGATGCTGATCATGACCGCCGCCGCGAAGCCGACCGGCCCGCCGATACCCACCGCCACGAGCACGTAACCCACTTGGCCGATCGCCGAGTAGGCGAGCATCTCCGATCCGTTGTGGCGCGAGATGGCGAGCACCCCGCCGTACAGCACCGACGCCGCGCCGATGACGACCAGGGCACCCGCCGCGAGGTCCAGCTCCCGGGGCAGCAGCTCGCCGCCGAAGCGCAGCAACCCGTAGGCGCCCACGTTCGCGAGACCACCAGCCAGGATCGCGGCGACCGCCGGACGTGCCCCGGTGTACACGGTGGGCAGCCAGAAGTGGAACGGGAACAGGCCGAGCTTCACGGAGAACGCCACGAAGAAGCCGACCGCGATGAGGATGCCCGCGTTCGGGTCCACGGCATCCATGCGGGCGCCGATGGCCGCCATGTCCAGCGTGCCCGTGACGTGGTAGATGCCCGCCACGGACAGCAGGAACACGAAGGTCCCCAGCAGGTTGACGAGCGTGAACACGAGCGCCGAGCCCAGCGATCGTCGGCTGCCGCCATAGGTCGCGAGGACGTACGAGGCGAGCATCGCGAGCTCGAAGAAGACATAGAAGTTGAACAGGTCGCCGGTCAGGAACAGACCCGTGAGACCCGCCGCGAGGAGCACCACGATGCCCGGGAACGTGCGCTCACGGACGCCGCCCATGACCAGGTGCGCCGTGGCGGCGAGGAGCACACCCACCGAGAGCACCGCGAACAGGACGCCCGCGGCATCGGCACGCAGGGTGATACCCACGCCGCGCGGCCAGCCACCGGTCGTGACCACCACCTCACCGTGCGTCAGGACCTCCGCACCGAGCGCCACAAGTGCCACGAGGGTCCCGCCGAGCGTCGCGACGGCTGCCCAGCCGACCACGGGCCGACGACCGTCGACCGCGACCAGGGCGATGCCCGCGGCCCACGGGATGAGGATGGCGAGCGACAGCAGGGTCATCGCGCGGCCGCCTCCTCGTCCTCGTGGCCGAGCGCGTGCTCCGCGTCGAGCGTCGCCTCCTGCGCGACCTCGTCCTCGGCCACCTCGTCGAGGCCCTGCGACCGGAACACATCGACCACGCGCAGCACGAGCACCAGCAGCAAGGCGGTGGTGGCAAGGCCGATGACCACCGACGTGAGTGCCATCGCCTGGCTGAGCGGGTCGCTGATGGCGCCGCTGGGCAGGGGGTAGATGGGCGCCGCGCCGAATCCGAGCGCGGACGCCATGAGCGTCAGGGTCGCCGCCTGCGAGATGACCACCACGCCCAGCACCACCCGCAGCAGATCGCGGCGCATCACGAGGTACGCGCCGATGCCGAACAACGCCCCGGCGGCGAGCGCGTAGATGAGCGTCATCGTGGCCCACCCTGGGCCAGGCGCGCGAGGTGATGGATGAGCACCACGAACGCGGCGGTCACGAACAGGAACAACCCGAGGTCGAACACGACCGCGGTGATGAGCTCGAGGGTCCCGATGTGGATGACGGACTCGCCGGCGCGTGGATAGTGCGTGAACGGCGGGTCACCCACGAGGGGGCCCGCGAACCCGGTGGCGAGCGCGATCAGCAGTCCCGCGGTGGCCACCTGCGGCGCTCGGCGAAGGACGGGCAGGCTCCGCTCGGCGAGCTCCCAGCCGAGCGAGACGTAGCGCAGCGCGAGCGCCGTCGCCACGATGACCCCGGCGCTGAACCCATCCCCGACGTCCGCGTAGCCCTTGACGATGATGGCCGCCGCGAGGATGAGCGCCGGACCCAGGAGGCGCGGCGCCACCACGCCGATGATGCTGCTCACCAGGACCTCCCACGCCGCAGCAGGCTCGTGGCACCGACGACCGCCACCGCGAGCACCGTGATCTCGACCATCGTGTCGAGGCCGCGGAAGTCCGCGAGGATGACCGTCACCACGTCACTGCCGTGGGCCTGTGGCGTGAGGCGGATGAGCTCCAGGGCGTCACCGCGCTGGGAGGGTTCCCGGGACAACGCCGCCCAGATGGTGATGAACGCACCGATCCCCGCGATCACGCCTGCCGCGAGGTCGCGACGCCGGCGGGCGGTATGCGCCGCGGATGCCGCGGCCCGCTGGCTCAGGGGCAGCACCGCGAACACGGCCACGAACACGAGCGTATACACGGCCTCCACGAGGACCGCCACGAGGGCCACGTCCGGGGCGGCCATCACGGCGTACACCGCGGCCAGGGCGAAGCCCAGCACGGACAGCGCCAGCACCGGCCGCAGCCGACCCGGATCGCGGGTCACCGTGAGCGCGGCACCCACGCCCAGCCCGAGCAGCACCACCACCGGCAGGTCTTCCCGCCCGATGTCCCCGATCCGGTAGTCCCACGCGGACGGCGTGGCGAGGAACCCGATGCCGATGAGGACGCCGGTGGGCACCAGGACCGCGGCCACGCTGCGACGCAGGTCCCGGACCTCCTCACCGTGGATCGCATCCGAGAGGCGGCTGAGACCCTGGAGCAGCGCGCCGTACCAGCGCCGGGGACCCAGACGCCCACCCAGGACCGCGACCCGAGTCACGATGGGCTGCCGGATCGGCGCCGCGACCAGGATGATGGCGCCCACGAGCCAGGCGGCGAGGGCCATCAGGTTCTCGGGGCGGGTGTCGAGGTGGTAGGCGGGGTGTATCGCCACCGGGGCGCCGTACGTCACCGACGCGGCCGCTTCCGCCAGCCGCGCGAACGGCTCGACCACGATGCCACCGGCGATGCCGAGCACACCCAGGACCAAGATGGGCACGACCAGCAGCCGGGGCACGGCGTGGGGCTCGATGCCGAGCGGACCCGCGAACAGCCGCAGCCAGAAGCGCCCGATGTAGGCGAGCGTGAGCGCCGCCGCGAGCACCGCCACGATGCCCGTGAGCGGCCCGCGCTCGGTCGCAGCCGCGAAGAACAGCTCGTCCTTGAAGAAGCCGATGGTCAGCGGGAGGGCCGCGAGCGCCATCGCCGCGGCACCGCTTGCCGCCGCGAGCAGGGGCATCGGGCGGACCAGGCCGCCCAGCCGTGACAGCCGGGTCTCGTCCGTGGCGAGGATGACCGTGCCCGCGGTCATGAACAGGGCGCTCTTGGCGATGGCATGCGCGATGACGTAGAACGCGGCGGCACCCGCAGCGACCGGGCCGCCGAGGCCATACAGCACCACGACGTAGCCGTACTGGGACACCGTGCTGTAGGCGAGCACCTGCTTGAGCTCATCCTGGGCGAGCGAGAGCAACCCGCCGATGACGATGGAGCACACGCCGATGACCAGCAGTCCATCGAGCACCATCGGCTCGAGGGCGAGCAGCGGGTGGATGCGCCCGATGACCAGGACGCCCGCGGCGACCATCGCCGCCGAGTGGAGGTAGGCGGAGACCGGCGTCGGTGCCTCCATCGCCCGCGGCAGCCAGAAGTGGAGCGGCACCTGGGCGCTCTTGGCGAGCGCCGCGACCGCGATGAGCAGGGTGGCGAGCGTGGTGACGGGTCCCGCCTCGGCCACGTCGATGAGCGTCGGGATCGACGACGTGCCGTGCTCCACGGACAGCAGCACCGCGCCGATGAGCATCAGGACCGCCGTGGTCACCGTGACCAGGAGCGCCATCATCGCGGCGCCCCGGGCGTCGCGTCGCTCGCGGTCGAAGCCGATGAGGAAGTACGAGGCGACCGCCGTCAGGTCGAAGGCGACGAACAGGACGATCAGGTCCTGGGCACAGGCGAGCACGACCATCGCCGCCATGAACAGGAGCATCCAGGGCCAGAACCGGCGATCGTCGTCGCGCGGCCGATGCGCGTGATGCAGGTGGATGGGCAGGTAGCCGGCGCCGTACGTGAACACCGCGACCCCGATGCCCGTCGCGAGAAGGGCGTACATCGCGGCGAGGCCATCGAACTCGAGCTCGAACCGGATGCCCAGCGACGGGATCCACGGGATGTCCACGCGGCCGCCGCCGCTCATCGCCAGGAGCAGGCACGCCCCGAACGCGAGGGCCGCGATGACGACCGCGAGCCACGCGAGGGGCGTCGGATGGCTCACCGAGCCACCCGCAGCTCCATCCGGGCCGTGCTCACCGGGGGGATGCGCGGGTGTCAGGTCGGCATCTGGCGATCGCCCTGGCATCGGGTGATTCTGGCAGGTCGGTCGGATGGCATCGCGCTGGGGGCCTCACGGTCCCGAGGAGGCAGGACCGCGAGGCCGCGACCAGGCGACCGGCCGAGCCCTGGAGGTCGGGCCCTGCCTCGACGAGCCCGCTTCGGCCCCGTCGAGGCCGATCGTCCACGATGACCGTCAACGCGGTGTCAGCGGCGTGTCATCAGCGGGTACGTCCTCGGTGTCAGCGACCACGCTCGCACACACGTGGAGCGTCCAAGGCACGCGTCCGCACCCCGTGACCACCCTGTCAACAGATCGTCGACCCTGGGATCGGCGCGGTTCAGACCGCGTCGTCAGGTCGCAGGTCGAAGGCGTCGATGTGGCGTGGGCGGACGATGCTGAAGTCCCGCCGGTCGAGCGTGTGGATCCGAACGACGCCCAGCCGCTCGGCGAGTGCTGCGATCGCCGCGTCCACGAAACCGATCCGGGCATCCGCGTAGTGCGCCATGAGCTCTGTGGCGCGGACCAGGTCCGCCGCGTCGAGGTCCGTGACCGGCCATGAGCCGCGGATGATCCTGCCCAGCGCAGCAGCCGCCCGACCCGCGCCGTGGCGCACCTCCAACAGGAACGCGATCTCCGGCAGCGTGACGACGGGAAGCAGGATGGGCGCGCGCTCCGCCCTGATCGCGGCGACCACTCGCGCGTGGGCATCGTCCGTCCGGTCCACCGCGGCGAGGACGGCGCTGGTGTCGATGAGGACAGCCACCGCTCAGCCCTCGTGTCGATGTGGGTCCAGCGCCGCCGGCCACTCGGCGCGCAGGACCTCCTCGTCTCGCTCGGCCCAGGCACCGCCCGGTCCGTCCAGCATCCCCACCCAGTCCGGCAACGGCTCGGGCTCCTGGGCGGCCTCCTCGTCCGTGACGTATCGCGCGAGCGCCTCGCGGATGACCCGAGCGGTCGACGTGTGGCGCCGCCGCGCCAGATCCTCCAGACGCGTATAGACGTCAGGATCGACGTTCGTGGTGATGCGCTGCATGCAGCGATGGTAGCATATGCAGCGCCATAGACCTACCGTCGATCCGGGTCCCGGCTACACTCCCGGTCCCATGTACGAGAAGAGTCACAAGGGACAGCGGAAGAAGGGCGGCTGTGGCTGGCTGTGCGACCACCAGAAGCGCGTCGGCAACGGTCGGGAGCGTCGACCCGTGCGCGATCGCCGCTGGCTGCTGCGGTCGACGGACGAGATGGAACGCTCGGAGGTCGTCGTCGCCAGCTGAGGTCGAGGTCGTTCGGTCAAAGGCCCCTGTCGTCAGTAGGCCCCGGCGGAGGGTCGACATCGCCGATGCATGACCAGTCGGTCTGCCCCAGTGCGCGTGGACGGCGAGAGCATCGGGTGTCGTCCGGCTTCTGGGCCGTCCTCGACCGGAAGGCGGGTCATCGGAGGGCCGCTGCGGTCGCCTCGGCAAGCTCCGGGTCGTCGGTCGAGATGATGTAGAGGGCGTCCTCGATCGGCAGCAGGTAGGTGGTCGACTCGGGCCACAAGTAGTTGCGGATCGCAGCGGCGTACTCGGCGTACTGCGCGTACTCCTCGGGCAGCACCACGTCCCTGAGGTCGTGGACGACGATCGCGTCCCGGCCCGACAGCATCGCCGCGCTCACGGCCGCTCCGGCGTCCCGGACGGTGAGCTCCCGCCGGGCGAGGTCGGCCCAGGTCGACCCACATGTGCTCCCGTCGGTGACGACCGAGAGCAGTGCGGTCGAGGGCAGGCCAGCGGCGCTCACATGTGTCGCCCGGTCCACGAATATCCATTCGAGATCGGCGCCCGAGGCCGTCGCCACCAGAGAGGCGAGCACGAACGCGGCACCATCGGTCACGCGTGTCGGCACGGGAACGCCGTCCGTGTAGGCGCCACTCTCCCAGTGGAGCGGGCCGCCTGCTACCTCGCGGGGCAGGGATGCGAGTCGAGCGACGACGTTGCCCGGTACCTCGGCGAACGCGACATCGACGACCGGATCATCGGGCGGCAGATCGGTGGGGTGCGGCATATCGGGCGCCGCCAGGGAGGTGCGTGCGAAGCACAGCGCCGACGTCGGCGTCGAGGAGGTCGACCCAGGTGGCTCCGGCAGGTGCGCGGCGCCGTCGAAGGAGGGCGCGTACCCCGCGAACGCCGCGATGCCCTGGGTGCTGATCGCGATGGTCTCGACGTCGAGACGCCGGAACTCGCCTCGCGGGTCGGACCCGTCGGTCGCGACCGACCGGACGAGCCGGGAGTCGTTCATGCCATCGTTCGATTGGAAGAAGATGCGTGACCCGTCGTCCGAGACGGTCGCCGAAAGGACCTCGGTCCCGAAGTCCATGGGCGTCGCTGCGCCGTCCCGCAGCACCCACCAGTCGTGGCGGACGCCCGAGTCGTCGTGGAACCCCAGGAGCAGGAACGACCCGTCGGCCGGCGTCGAGACCGCCCGCAGCCACCTTCCAGCTAGCTCCGACGGCAGATCCACCGGCTCCACCTGACCGGTCGTCAGATCGACCCGAAGGAGCCGTTCGCCGCTGCCCAGGATGTCGATGGCGGACACGATCAGCATGCCGTCCTGCTCGACATGCGGGTTCACGAACCACGTTCGATCGAGATCGGGCATGACGTGGTCCGTCACGTGGGACGGGTCGGCCCGATCGAGGGAGGACAGCCGGGCCTCGGAGTCGCGGATCGAAGCGACGATGACGCGACCGTCGGAGGTGACTGTCGGCCCGACGTACGAGAACCACGGATCGCGTGCTTCGCCGAGGGTACGCCGGACCATGCCCGGGAACGAGATCGCCTCGAGGCGGGTGGTCGTCCGGTCGCGGGTCGTGAACACGAGCTCGTCGCCATCGGGCGACCAGGTGGCGGCGGTCAGGGTCCGGCCGAGCGCGAAGCAGACGGGCACGCTCGGTCCGGCCGATGGCGACGCGGCAGACACGGGCGTGCCAACACCGCCGATCACCAGGCCACACGACAGCGTGGCCAGCGCCGTGATCGAACGTCGGCTGCGTGCGCGCGATGCCATCGGCGTCTCCAAATACTCGCTACCTTTGTGTAGCTAGTATTGCGCCACCCGGAGAGGACCGTCAAGAGCCAGCAGAGGCGATGGCAGGCGAGGGGCACCGAACGAGGGCCGCCGCGGATCAGCGCCCTGGTGGCACGGCCCGCGCCAGTACCTCGGGACGTAGCTTGGACCTCGCGCCGAGCACCTCGATCCCCACGAGCGTTCCTGCTTGGTCGAAGTCGAGATGGATCATCCCGTCGACCTCGGCCGGATCGCACCCGTAGGTGAAGGCGACCCCACCAGGCCCGATGGACTCGGCGAGATAGAGATACGCAGCGTCCGCGCCGGGATCGTAGGTGATCGTCAGGGCGGACGCATCCCCGGGCTTGGTCCGTCGAAACAGTCGCCTCATCGAGCCCTCCGGGCTACCTCACGAACGCCACCAATGCCACTCGTCGGTCGGTGGGTCATAGATGACGTACGGCACATCGTGCCCGCCTTCAGGGGTCAGCAGCACCGGCTCTCCCACGGCCGAACCCAGCCGCCGGATGAACCCTCGGAGGGTGTCCACGTCCTCCGATCCGGTGAACTGGCCTGGGTCCAGGTCGAGCTCGATCCCCTCCGGGTCGAAGAAGCGGAAATTCAGGTCGACCTGGCCAAGCGTGATCGCCAGCAGCGGGCGCCGCTCGAACGCCAGGGCGAAGATCGCCCGCGAGCCTTCGGGCAACGGCGATGGTTCGGTCCGGACGACGACCTCGCCCGCAGCTTCCGATCGCGCGACGAAGTCGAGGAGCCGGTCCCACGCATCCTCGTCGACGTCCTGGACGACGATGTCCCGGAGCGAGCCGTCGACCTCCAGCGCCTCGGACCACAGCGCCTCGTCCATTGTGTGCATCCTGCCACTCGATCCGCGGCCGAGGCGGAGCCCCACCCGGAACCTGCTCAGGCCCCTGGTGAGGAACGACGGTTTCACGGTTCCAACGACCCTGGGTCGCGCCACTCGATGCGAAGCATCGGGTCGGCGACGCCGGCCTCGGGCAGGGACCGATGGAGCACCTCCATCAGCGCCTCCAGCCTGGTGGTCGGACCTCCTCCGAGCACGAGGTCGGGACCATCGGTCACGAGCTCGGCGACCAGCCAGCCGCCGGACGCCTCATCGGGAAGGATCGCGACCCACACGTCGGCCGCGCGCGCTGTGGCGGCGATCACGTCTACGACATCGTCGCGGTCCGCAACGCCCACGACCACCATCACCGGGACCGCGGCGGCGGACTCGTTCGGCTGCATCGCGTCCCGTCGTGGTCCGTCCATCAGCACCCTCGGTCGATGTCCGGAAGGCACGAGCGCGTCATACAGCGTGACCTCGGTGGACCGGCCAGAAACCCGGGGACACGAGGACCGACGACGGCCCGCAGGGTCGCGAGCGGACGTCCTGCCAAACCACGCGATCCAGCTGCCTCCAGTCCCTCATCCACGATCAGCGAGCCTCCTGGGCGCGCGCCAGCATCTCCGCGGCGATGGCATCGAGCTCCTCGTCCGATGCGTCGACGATGGACGCTCCGGGGACGAGCATCACCAGCCGACGGCCCGTCGTGCTGGATGCCGGCGTGGCGTCGGTGTCGTCAGCGCCTCGTCCATGCCCGTCATCCGTGTCCGATCGCTGGTCGGGGGCATCGTCGTGCTCGTTCGCTCGTGACATCGTGCGGCCTCCATCCGGCTCCCTTGCATACGACGGTACCTGACCCAGCCAAGGAGGAGGACCTGGTGCGGGGCTCACACCCCCCGCGACAGATGGCGTCAGCGGTGGCCACTCCGGATGGGCGCCCGTCGTCAGGGCACGGTGGACCCTTCAGGATCGATTCTGGTCCCGATCCCGCCGCGGATCCGCAGGAGCACACGGACCAGTGCGAAGCCGGCGGCCACCAGCGGGAGCACGGAGTCGGAGTCGGGTGCGTCACGCGGGTCCGGCTCGGGGGCATCTGTCGCGGGCAGGCCCGCGGCAAGCGCGGCGAGTCGCGCGGTCGTGAGATAGCCGAGAGCTTCCCTGGGCCATCCAGAGAACTCACCGGAGAGGCTGATGGCACGCCGGTACAGGTGCCAGCCGCGGTCCGTCGAGATCCAGACCAGCGTGTCGCCGCGCCACCGCAGGTCATGCGACCCGCGGGGCAGGGCAGAGCTCATCACGAAGAGGTGGTCGCCGGTCCGAAGCTGATCGCCCCGCAGCGATGCGCACCCAACGCTCCATCCATCACTCGTGATCGTGTCGGGCACATCCCCCACGTAGACGCGTTCGACCGCCATCTCGACGTGCCAGTCGAACGGGGCGTTGCCGGGCGGCGCCGCTCCGGGAGTCCGGGACGCGTCGGTGACCGTCGCCACGAACGCGTATCGCGCGAAGTCGGACATCGTCGGTCGGGCGGGAGACTGGAACGCCAGGCATTCGGCCGCAGTGGGGGTCGCTGCGGCCAGCGTCGCGACCAAGGAGAGGACGAGACCGAGTCCGATGGCGCCGACATTGAGGTGTCTGGTCATGCACGGAAGACGCGCGACCCACGCATCCGTTGCGGGTGTGGTGTCGCTCGTCGAGCCTCGGCATCCCAGTGGAGATGGCGCGGGAACTAGAGGCCGTGCGGGGCGGGTCGACCTACCTGCGCTGAGACGTGAATGGTCGTCGAGAGGCGCCGGATGAGGACTCGGCTGTGATGCCAGGGAGATCCATTGCCGGCCTGAAGTGCACGACACGGCCGACTCGATATGACTCGAGGAAGCCCTTCTCCGCCAGGCCTGTCAGGTCGTTCCGTGCCGATTGTCGAACCACTCGGTGGCTTCGGGCGTGCGACTGGTATGTGAAATCTGCGTCTGGGTGGCGTAGCGCGTAGCCCACGACTGCCAGCTGACGGTGGTTGAGGTCCGACCGGCGAAGGAGTTCTTCCGTCTGGCGCAACTCGTCCATCTGCGTCCTAAGGTGAGCATGCATCTCGTCGATCGCCCGGACGATGATCTCGAGCTGGAGGCTCAGGAAGTACGTCGCGTCGAGGTCGTCGCTCTCCGTGAGCAGGAATGAGCGCCGATAACGGGATCTAGCCGTGTACAGCAGCCTCGATATCGAGAGGTACTCGGTCAGCCAGTAGCCCTGCGCGGCCATCACCCAGTAGAACAGCGCGCGTGCCGTCCGGCCGTTGCCATCCTCGAACGGGTGGTCGCAGGCGAGCCAGAGGTGCACCACGATCGCGCGCACCACCGGATGGACGAAGGGCTCATCCGGCTCCCCGTTGGCAAAACGGCAGAGCCGCTCGAGACGGCTGGGCAACTGCTCTGCGGGAGGCGGGACGTGCAGGACCGTGTCGTCGGACGGATCGACGACGGTCACTCGTTCCTCGTCGGGCCGCTGCAACCGTCCCGCCGCCGATGGGTCGTCGAGGGTGCCGTCCGTCAGGATCCGGTGGAGCTCGAGTACCGCCTGCGACGTCAACGGCTCTTCCTTCAGCTCCCCGATGCGCATGATGGCCCGGTAGTTGTTGAGGATCATGGTCTCGCTGATATCACGCGGTCGCCGTCCGGTCCTCAACATCTCCTTGGCCACCTTCCGCGTCGTGGCGGCCCCTTCGATCTGACTTGAGGCGATCGCCTCCTCCATCAAGGAGTCCACGAGATAGCGGCGGCGAGCCCCGGGGTCGGTTACGGCCTCGCTGAGCACGATCTCGCCACTGGCCCGCTGATCGACGACGTGCAAGAGTCTCAAGATGGCATCGGGCAGGCTGTACTGGAATAGACGGCCAGACGCATCGTCCAGCGGCAACTCCCGCATCTGCGCACGGCGCGCCCACTTGGTCGCCAGCCACCATTCCTGTAGTGAGAGGTCGCTGGGCGGTTCCCTATGCCGCAGATCATCCCAGTGGAGGTAGGGCTCGGTCGCAGCCGACCGGCTCGCCGCGAGGACGTGGGACAGACGAAGGGCGCCCGCTTCCATCGTCCTGCCCAACACCGCGTCGAAGTTGGGTGGCTGGTCGGGAAGTCGCACTGTCTCCTCAAGTGCCACGATTGCGCTAACTTGCGCCACTTTAGCAGTTCCGCCACCAACTGCCAAGATTGCTCTTGCTGGCACTTCGATGGCACTAGCCTTGTTCCACCGAACGATCGTTCGGAAGTCCCGGCCGGCTGTGTCCGACATCGTCTTGCGGCGCATACCTACGGTTACGTTGGCGCGCCTGCGGTCACATACTGGTGAGCCGACTGGGATTCGAACCCAGGACACGAGGATTAAAAGTCCCCTGCTCTGACCGCTGAGCTATCGGCCCGCGGTCATCGTAGTCGGTGCGCGGGACGGTCTCCTCAGCGGACGCGGACCACCGCCCGCAGGATGAACAGTGCCAGCGATCCGGCGATGGCCCAGCCGACCATCGCCACGAGCACGGTGGTGTCCACCTTGTCGAGATACGAGGCGTAGCCGAGCTCGCCGCCCGGCAGCCGGTCGAGCTGGTCGAGGGTGAACGGCTGCACGAACACCCGGAACGGCGCGATGAGCCAGTCGCTGACGTCCACGAGCGTCGGGACGTACCCCTCGAGCGACGGTGGGATGCGCATGAACGGGAAGAGCAGCCGGAGCGCGAGCACGGCCTCGATGAGCGCCAACCCGAGCGCCACGAGCCTGGTGAGCAGCATGGTGCTGCCAGTCTACGGTGACCCGCAAGCGAGCCGGTGCACTGTGTGGCCGACCCGACTCCGCCACCACGCGGCGCCGTGATGCTCCGATGTGACTCAGGGAGGGAGGGGCCACATCCCGCCGGAGCACGGATCGCGTTCGCCGAAGCCCTGCCGACGCCCAGTCGACGCCAGTCGCCGCGGGGATCCGGCGGCGTGTCGTCACCAGGCCACCGGGATGTCCAGGTTCCGCGGTGCCGGTCGCGGCGCACCAGCCCACCGCCCTATCCGCTGACGACCAGCGCGATCCCCGCCACCACGACCACGCAGCCCAGCCAGCGCGCCCGCTCCACCCGCTCGTGGAGCACGACCGCCGCGAGCACGGTCGCCATCACGATGCTGGTCTCCCGCAGCGCCGCCACGGCCGGTGCCGGTGCCTGTGCCAACGCCGCGAGGATGAACCCGTACGCCACGGCCACCGCGCCCCCGCCCACGACCGGGCCGACGCCCACCGCCCGTCGCAGCCGCGCGACCCCACCCGCACGGGTCACGAACCAGCCCGCCAGCACCAGCCCCGGGATCCCGATGACCAGCACCAGGTACGCCACGGGATCGGCATGCGCCACGCCCTGCTGGTCGGCGAGGGTGTACCCGGCGATGAGCGTCGCGATGGTCACCGCGAGCAGCACGTCCGCCCATGCGGCGGGCGACCGGATGCCCCGGACGAGCATCACCCCGATGGCCACGGTCACCACGCCGATGCCGCTCACCATCCCCGCCGAGCGACCGAACACGACCACCGACCCGACCAGCACGAACACCGGCGCCAGGCCACGCGCCACGGGATACACGAGGCTCAGGTCCGCCCGGCTGTACGCCCGGGCAAGGAGCACGAAGTAGGCGAGCTCGAGCGCCGACGAGACCGCGACCCAGGGCAGGGCCGCCGCCTCCACCCGCCACCGGAGCACCGCGAACGGCAGCACGACCACGGAACCCGCGAGCATCGCCACGCACATCGCGGCCACCGTGTCCGACGACCGCGCCAGGATCAGGTTCCAGACGGCGTGGAGGAGCGCTGCCAGCAGGACGAGAGCGACCGCGGTCGCGGCCACTACGTCACCACCACGAGCACCGGTGCCACGCCGCGAGCGGCCATCAGACGGCGGGGAGCGGCACCGCGTCCGGGAGTGGCTCGCCCCGCAGCCCTGCCAGCACGTTGCGCGCCGCCTTCTCCGCCATGCGGGCACGCGTCGTGTCGGTGGCCGAGGCCACGTGCGGCAGCACGAGGCAGTTGGGCAGCGCGAGCAGCGGGTCATCGGCGCGCATCGGCTCGGGGTCCGTGACGTCCAGGCCCGCGCCGAACAGGTGCCCGGACCGGAGCGCATCGGCGAGCGCCGCCTGGTCCACGACCGGCCCGCGGGACGTGTTGATGAGGATCGAACCGGGCCGCATCGTCGCCAACGCCCGGGCATCGATGAGATGTCGGGTCTCCGGGGTCAGGTTGACGTGGACGCTCACGACGTCGCACGTGCCGAGCAGCGTGTCGAGATCGACCATCGTCGCGCCCAGCTCCGTCTCGACCGGCTCCGGGGCCCGCGACCGGCTGTGGTAGAGCACCCGCATCCCGAAGCCGCGCGCACGCCGCGCCACCTCCCGGCCGATGCGCCCGAAGCCGATGATGCCCAGCGTCTGCCCGGACACCTCCCGGCCGAGGAGCAGCAGCGGGTCCCACGTGACCCAGCGGTCCTCGCGCACGAACCGCTCCGATTCCGGCAGCCGCCGAGCGACCGCGAGCAGCAGCGCGAACGCGAGGTCCGCCGTCGCCTCCGTGAGCACGCCCGGCGTGTTGCCGACCGGGATGCCGCGTCGCGCGCACGCCGCGAGATCGATGTTGTCGTAGCCCACCGCGAGGTTGCTGACCACCCGCAGCGACGGCCCGGCGGCATCCAGCAGCTCGTCATCGACGCGATCGGTGAGCAGGCACAGCAACCCGTCCACGCCCGCGACCCGCGCCAGCAGCTCGTCCCGGTCCGGCGGCATGCCGCTGTCGAACAGGTCGACCGAGGCCGCGTCCCGCAGGAGGGCGAGCCCGGCATCGGGGATCCGACGCGTGACGAAGACCCGCGGCTGACCGCTACTCATCGGACTCCCGCCCATCGCGCCGCCACGCTCACGCCAACAGCCTCGCCATGCGATCGAGCGCCTCGGTGAGGTTCGCCCGGGAGTTGGCGTACGAGACTCGGACATGGTCCCGACCGACGTCCCCGAACGCGGTGCCGGCGAGCACGCTGACATCCGCCTCGACCAGCAGGCGCTCCGCGAACGTCGGCCCGTCCATGCCCGTGCCGCTGACATCGGGGAACGCGTAGAACGCACCGGCGGGCATCGCACAGGTGACGCCCGGCAGCTGCCGCAGACCCGTGACCACCAGCTCGCGACGGGCCCGGAACTCCTCGACCATCGCGTCCACGGCGTCCTGGGGGCCGCGCAACGCCTCCACCGCCGCGAGCTGGCTGAACGTCGCGGTGCAGCTGACCGTGTTGATCATCAGCCGACCGAACACCGGCACGAGCGCCTCCGGCACGAGCGCGTAGCCCAGTCGCCAGCCGGTCATCGCGTACGTCTTGGAGAACCCGTCGAGGACGATGGTCCGCTCCGCCATGCCCGGCAGCGCGGCGATCGATGGCGCCTCCCCCTCGTACACGATGCGTGCGTAGATCTCGTCGGAGAGCACCACCAGGTCGTGCTCGATCGCCAGGTCGGCGATCGCCCGCAGGTCATCGGGCGTGAGCATCGAGCCGCAGGGGTTGTGCGGGCTGTTGATGACCAGGAGTCGGGTCCGCGGCGTCACCAGGCTCGCCAGCTCGTCGATGTCGATCCGGAAGTCCCGTTCCTGACGCAGCGGGATGGGCACGGGCGTGGCACCCGCGAACGATGCCATCGAGGCATAGATCGGGAAGCCCGGATCGGGCACGATCACTTCGACCCCGGGCTCGCCGAGGGCGAGCATCGCGAAGGCCATGACCGGCTTGGCGCCCGGCGTGACGACCACCCTCGATGGGTCGACCGGGAACCCCTTGCGGGCCGTCGCGTCCTCCGCGATCGCCTCCCGGAGCTGGGGCAGGCCGAGCGGCGGGCCGTAGTGCGTCCAGCCGGCATCGAGCGCGTGCTGGGCCGCGGCGCGCACCCCGGCCGGTGTGTCGAAGTCCGGCTCACCGATCTCCAGGTGGATGATGGGCCGGCCCTGCGCCTCGAGGGCGCGTGCTCGCCCGGCAGCCTCGAAGGCCGATTCGGTGCCGATCGTCCGGACACGCGTCGCGAGTCGCATCGGGACCGATGCTAGCAGCGCCGGGCCCTTCGATCGTGCCACCATCGGAACGTGCACTACTACTCCATCGATGAGGCGAACGGGCGCATCGCGGAGGTCCGCCAGCTCCTGGAGCGGCTCCGCGAGGACCGCGATGCCGTGGCGCTCGCCCAGCAGGACCAGCAGCTCCGCGCCGCGACCAATGGCTCCGCGGACCATGCGCAGGATCTCGCTGCGGGTGAGGCGCGCATCCTGACGCTCGTCGGGCGCATGAAGGACGTGGTGGCCCAGCTCGACGCGTGGGACGTCCAGCTGCGGGACATCGGTACCGGACTCATCGACTTCCCGGCGCTCGCCAACGGTCGACCCATCTGGCTCTGCTGGCGACTGGGCGAGCCGGACGAGATCCGGTGGTGGCACGAGCTCGAGACCGGCTTCGGCAGTCGACAGCCACTGGCCGAACTGACATGACCGAGTGGCGGACCATCATCGAGCCGTTCCGGATCCACTCCGTCGAGCCCATCCGGATGTCCACGCCCGCGGAGCGGGCCGGGTGGTTGGCCACGGCAGGCTGGAACCTGTTCGGCCTGCACGCTGACGACGTCATCATCGACCTGCTGACCGACTCCGGCACCGGTGCCATGAGCCGCGACCAGTGGGCCGCGATCCAGCACGGCGACGAGTCGTATGCCGGCTCACCCTCATGGTTCCGGTTCCAGGCGGCCGTGCAGGCGCTGTTCCCGTTCCGGCACGTCATCCCCACCCACCAGGGCCGCGCCGCGGAGAAGATCCTGTTCAGCGTCATCGGCGGGCCCGGCACAGTGGTGCCGAGCAACGCCCACTTCGACACGACCCGGGCGAACGTGGAGGCGACCGGCGCGCTGGCGCTGGACCTCGCGCCCGTGCTGCCACCCGATGCGATCCTCCCCTTCAAGGGGGACATGGACGTGGCCGCGCTCGAGCGGACCATCGCCGAGGTGGGTCGGGACGCGATCCCCGCCGTGTTCCTGACCGTGACCAACAACTCCATGGGCGGCCAGCCCGTGAGCCTCGCCAACATCCGCGCCGTGCGCGCGGTGTGCGACCGCCACGGACTGCCCCTGTTCCTCGATGCGTGCCGGTTCGCGGAGAATGCCTGGTTCATCAAGCTCCGCGAGGCGGGCCAGGCACATCGGTCGATCCCGGACATCGTGCACGAGATGGCGAGCCTCGTGGACGGCATGACCATGTCCGCCAAGAAGGACGGCATGGCGAACATCGGCGGCTGGCTGGCGATGGACGATGACGACCTGGCCGAGCGCTGTCGGACCCAGCTCATCCTGACCGAGGGGTTCCCGACCTACGGCGGCCTCGCGGGTCGCGACCTCGAGGCGATCGCACAGGGCCTCGCGGAGGTGGTCGACGAGGACTACCTGCGCTATCGGATCCGCTCCACCGCGTACCTCGGGGAGGCGCTCGCCGCGATGGGCGTGCCCGTGGTCCAGCCCATCGGCGGGCATGCCGTGTATCTCGATGCACGGGCGCTGCTGCCCCACATCCCGCCGCTCGAGTACCCCGGTCAGGCCCTCGCCTGTGCCCTGTACGAGGAGGGCGGCATCCGGGGCTGCGAGATCGGCACCGTGATGTTCGGTCGACAGCCCGATGGCACCGAGCTGGCGGCCCGCATGGACCTGGTGCGCCTGGCCATCCCGCGGCGGACGTACACCCAGTCCCACATCGACTACGTCATCGAGGTCGTGGAGCGGGTCGCGGCACGAGCCGCCTCGCTGCGTGGGTTCCGGATCACCGACGCGCCACCGGCGCTGCGGCACTTCACGGCGCGCTTCGAGCCGCTCGGCGGGTAGACGCGACGACCCTCGGGGAGTGCCGCGTCCTTGGGGAAGTGGCGCGATCCTGGGGAGTGGCGCGTCCCTCGGGGAGTGCTGGCTTGCCGGCCGTGGCCGGGTCGGCTACTTGCCGTACTTGTAGGGGTAGACCACCCAGCGATCGGTCTCGTGGACGAAGTGGTCGGGCGTCAGGTCCGTGCGCGAGCGTGTCGGCTTGTAGTGGAGCACCGCCGTCACGGGTCGACCACCCGCCGCTCGCACCCGCTCGACCACGGCGGTGATGGTGTTGCCGGTCTCCCAGACCTCGTCCACGACCAGCACGTCGTGGCCGGCCAGCTGGTCGGAGCCCGGGAAGCCCAGGACCACCGGCTGGTCGTGCATCGCGCCGACATCGTCATATGCCACCACGGGCGCCACGAGGATGGTCCGGATGCCCAGCTGGTAGGCGAGCATGCCCGCGGGCACCATGCCGCCTCGGGTGATGACGAGCATCACGTCGAACCCCTGCCCGATGCGTGCGGCCAGCTGCTCCACGAGCGACTCCAGCTCGTCCCAGCCGATGAAGTCCTTCTCCGGGGTGATGGCGCTCACGGTGTCGGTCATGTCTCGACTGTAGGGCTCGACGACCAGCGATGCACGACCGACGAGCCATGGCGGATCCGGGCGACGACGCAGCGTCGCCTCCCCTGCCCGGCCGAGCCGCTACGCTGGACGCATGACCGACCCGACCATCCCCGCCATCAGCGTCACCGAGACTGCCGAACGTCTGGCCGCGACGACCGATCCCCGCCCGCTGCTCGTGGACGTCCGCGAGCAGAACGAGTTCGCGCTGATGCGCGTGGAGGGTGCCGCGCTCGTGCCGCTCAGCGGGTTCGCGGCACGCTTCGAGGAGCTGCCGCACGACCGGCCGCTGCTGCTCATGTGCGCCGCCGGCGGTCGAAGCGCCCGCGCCACGGAGTTCCTGCGTGCGAACGGCTACCCGGACGCGACGAACGTGACCGGTGGCATCACCGCGTGGAACGCGGCAGGGCTGCCAGTGCGCACCGGGACGCCGGACACCAGCGAGGGCGACCTGCCCTGACGCGGCGAGTGCCGGATCGCCGGGGAGTGCGGCAGCTCGAGGGAGCGGCACGTCCACGGGGAGCGCAGCGGCCCGGAGAAGCGCAGCGACCCGGAGAAGCGGCACGTCCACGGGGAACGGCGCGTCCGCGGGGAGTGCAGCGGCGACAGGGAGCGGCGCCTCCCGGGCCATGCCCGTGACCTCCACCGTGCCGCCCCACCGAGGCGTGCCGCGCATCCTGGCCGGTGCCCCCGCCCGGGACCGCCGCGCCATCGCACGTCCCGGCTCCGTCGCGCGTTGGTTCGAGCCGTTCCACATCCGCCAGCCACAGGTGGCTCGTGGCGAGCTGGCGGCGCAGGTCGCTGCCGGGGCGGACCTGATCGTGGCACCCGCGTGGCTGACCCACCATCGCGCCCTCGAGCCCCTCGGCGAGTCCCGGCGTGCCCGTGCCTGGACGTCGGCCGCGGTCCAGGTCGCGCGGGAGGCCGTGGACCAGGGCCTGGAACGCCGCGCCGAAGCGATCGCCGCGGCCGCAGCGGACACGGACCCGTCGCAGCCCGCCGCCGACCCGATGCCGACACCCGCGGGGCCCGTCCTGGTGCTGGGTCCACTGCCGGATGTCGCGGCGCGACCGGAGGGTGCGCACGGACGACTGCTGCCCGTCGACGCCGCGGCGAGTCGTGACCTCCATGACCAGGCAGGGCTGCTCGCCGATGCCGAGGTGGATGGCGTGCTCATCGAGCCGCGACGGACCACCGACGAGCTGCGGGACGCGGTGGGGACGGTGGTCGATACCGGGCGGCCCGCCTGGGTGCTGCTCGGGCAGGTGATGACCGATGTCATGCCACTCCCCGAGCTGCTCGATGCGCTCGCCGAGGCGGGCGCGGAGCGCGTGCTGCTGCCCGATCCCGACCCGGAGACGTTCGCGATGGCGATCACTGGCCCGCATCGGTCCATCGGCGCGTGGTGGTCCGACCCGACGCGGGTGCCGGAGGCCACCGTGCTCGATGCCCTGGTCGATGTCGGCGCGGACGTGCTCGCCCTGGCCACCGATGCCACGGTCGAGGGCCTGGGGCCGTTGGTGGCGGCACGCGACCGCGCGTGGGCCGCACGCCTCGCGACCGAGGCCGCGGACGCCGACGACCTGCGCACCTGGCTGCGCGAGGCGGCCCGACGCGCCCCGGGTGGTCGCGCGTTGTGGGTCGGCCCACGACCCGGGTGGCTCCCCGATGGCTTCGCCTGGACCATCGGCACGGCCGATACGCTGGCGGCCGCACCCGAGTCGGAGTTCCGACTGGTAGCCACCGACCAAGCGACGGACCCGCGGAGCCTGGCGCGGGCCGTGGCGCATGGCGGGATCGTGGCGTTCGTCGGCGGCGCGGACATGCTCGGTCAGCTGTCCGGGACGGACCTCGAACCACAGGTGGTGGAGGAGCGGCGCGGAGACGGCATCCGCATCATCGCGCGACGCGCACCCGGCTGAGAGGCGCGGCGCTCGCACGCGGCAGCCCAGCCGCTCGGTCGGCGTCGCGGGCCACGTGCGCGCCGGATCCGGTGCAGGACGCCGATCTTCCGTCCAACCGAAGATCCTGCAAGCCACACCGAAGATCGTGCGACCCACACCGAAGATCCGCCCCGGCCGCCCAACCGGCCGCTCCGCTCCGGCCGCTCCGCCCCGGCCGCCGGGACCTCGGCACCCCGCATCCCGCATCCCGCGTCGGGACGCGCAGGCCCTACCATGCGGCGCATGGATCGACCCCCCATCCCGGACGCGATCGCCACGGGCCGTGTCGTGGCCATCGGCCGCAACCTTGACGCAGACCGTGCCCTCCACATCGGCAGCGTCCTCGCCGACGCCGGCGTCCCCGCGTTCGAGGTCACGCTCCAGGGCCCCGGCGCCATCGATGCCATCGCCGCGCTCCGCGGCACGCTCGGGGCACGCATCCTCATCGGTGCCGGCACCGTGCTGGACGTCGCCGGTGCGGAAGCGGCCATCGGCGCGGGTGCCGCGTTCCTCGTGATGCCCGTGACGGACCCCGACGTCATCGGCTGGGCCGTCGAGCGGGGCGTGCCGGTGTTCCCGGGTGCCCTGACGCCCACCGAGATCCTCGCTGCATGGCGCGCCGGCGCCTCCGCGGTCAAGCTCTTCCCGTCGTCGGTGGGCGGCGCCGCGCTCCTGCGCGAGCTCAAGGGCCCCTTCCCGGACATCCCGCTGGTGCCCACGGGCGGGGTCACCGCGGATAACGCGCGTCCGCTCCTGGACGCAGGCGCCGTGGCCGTGGGCGTCGGCAGCTGGCTGGCCGGCGCCCCCGACGAGTCGACGCTTCGCGAGCGCGCCAGGGCCCTCATGACCGCCGTTCGCGACTGACGCTCGCACCCTCGGCGCTGGAGACCGCCCTCCGGTCGACCACCAGTGGCGCGCGTCCCCCGCCGCGGCCCGGCACTCCCAGTGAGCCGTCCGGTCGATCCGAGCACCGAGAGCGCCCGCGAGCCCACGCTCAGACCCGCGAGATGAGCTCCGCACCGAACGCACACAGCGCCACGACGCCGATCGGTGGCACTCGGCCGGATACCACGAGACCCGTGGCGACGACCGCAAGGATGGCGTCGGCGGGACCGGTGATGGCATCGCCACGCACGAGGTCCACCAGCGCCGCAGCCAGCAGACCGACCACCGCCGCGCTGATACCGGCCGCAACCCGCCTGGCGAGCACCGAGCGCCTGACCGTGTCCCAGAACGGCAGCACGCCCCAGACGAGCAGGAACGACGGGAGGAAGATCCCGACGAGCGCGATCAGTGCGCCCGCAGCCCCACCCGGCCCGACCGACGCGACGGCCCCCAGATAGGCGGCGATGCCGAACAGCGGTCCGGGCATCGCCTGCGCAGCGCCGTAGCCAGCCATGAAGCTGGTCTCGGAGACCCAGCCCGGCTCGACGACCGCCGTATCCAGGAGCGGCAGCACGACGTGTCCGCCTCCGAACACGAGCGCACCCGTGCGGAACATCCGGTCGAACAGGTCCAGGCTCCCCCCATCGACGATGTCGACGGAGAGCGGCAGACCGACCAGCAACGCGGCGAAGAGGACGAGGCACCCCATCGCGAACCGGCGGGACACCGGGCTCCGCAACCTGCCCGCAGGCGACGCCGGCATGACCGGGACGACCCACGCGCCGAGGAGCGCGCCCCCGCCGATCACCACGAGCGGTGTGAGCGTGCCCGGCCACGCCAGGACCAGGACGAGCGCCGCGATCGCGAGCAGCCCACGAGGCAGGTCCGGTGTGAGGGTCCGGGCCATGGCGATGACTGCCTGGGCCACCACGGCGATCGCCGCGATGACCAGACCGCGGACCCAGCCCGAGCCGGCGAGATCGGCATCGACGGTGACCAGGGCGAGCATGGTCAGGATGGCCGCGGATGGCAGGGTGAAACCGACCCATGCCGCGATGCCTCCCGTGACGCCCGCCCGCTGCGTCCCGATCGCGATACCCAGCTGGCTGCTGGCGGGACCGGGCAGCGCATGCGTGATGGCGGTCAGCTCGCCGAAGTCGTCCGCCGTGACCCAGCGTCGTTGCTCGACATACTCCCGTCGGAAGTACCCGACATGCGCCGCCGGCCCACCGAACGAGGTCAGGCCAAGCCGAAGGGAGACGAGGAAGACCTCCCACGTCATACCCGCGTGCTGCGTCGCCTGGGCACGGGACTCCATCGCGAGATGGTCGCAGGTCGCGATGCGCCGAGGCGCTCATGACCGCCGTCCGCGCCTGACGTTCCTACCCTCGACGCTTGGGGATCCCTCCGGGTCGACCACGTATGGCGCGTTCGCCAGCCCTGGCAGACGTGGGATACTGATGACCGCGACCTCGGCGGCCGGATGGCCAGCCGGGGTCTCGTCGTTCCCGGACCCGAATCAGGGCACCCGAACCGGGTCGCGCAGGGTCGCCGGGATGACGTCATGAACGGAGGTTGAGATGGTCATCCGGGCAGCGGAGCGGACCGCGATCGAGCGCGGGCGTCCGGCACCGGGCACACCCGCCCGGGAGTTCCCGCGCGAATGGCTCCAACGACACCTGGCGCTGGAGCGGCGCGAGAGCTCGCTCCTGGGCGAGATCCGGGAGCTCATGTTCGGAGCGCGGGACGGCCTCGTCTCGACGCTGGCCGTCGTGGCCACGGTGGCGGGCGCCGGCGTCGGGTCGTTCCCGGTCATCGTCGCGGGCGTTGCCTCCGCGCTCGCGGGCGTGTTCTCGATGGCTGCGGGCGAGTACATCGGCTCCCGCAGCCAGCGCGAGATCCAGGAGGCCCAGGTCGAGGCGGAGCGCCAGGAGGTCGCGGAACGACCCGGTGAGTCGGAGGCGGAGGTGGCATACCTGCTGGCTCGTGAGGGCCTGGGGGAGGAGGACGCGGCCACGGTCGCCGCGGTCATCGCGCGCCATCCCGAAGTGCTCCTTCGGACGATGGTCAGCAAGGAGCTGGGCATCGAGGTCGACGAGAGCGCGGGCACGCCACTCCAGGGCGCGCTGGTCATGGGTCTTGCGTTCGGTCTCGGTGCGGCGGTCCCGGTGCTCCCGTTCCTGGCCCTTCCGCTGGAGCTGGCGCTTCCCGTGTCCGCGGTGCTCACGGGCAGCGTCCTGTTCGGGCTGGGCGCGGTCAAGAGTCGCTGGACGCATCGGCCATGGATGCGCTCCGGCATGGAGGTGCTGGCACTCGCTGCGTTCGCGGGGGTCGCGGGCTACCTGTTCGGCACGGTCCTGCCGTCACTCCTGGGCGTGGCAGGCATCTCCGTCTAGGACGGCCTCCGGGAGCCAGGGACCGCGACTGGGGGATCGCCCTTCCCACGACTCGTATGGGCACGCAACGCATCATTCGATGTAACGTATGTTGCGATGTCATCAACGGCCGACACGCAGACCCAGCCCTTCGTGACCTGGCAGCTCCTGGTCTATCGGCTGCCCAGCCAGCCGTCGAGCGCACGCGTCGCGGTGTGGCGCGAGCTGCGGCGTCTGGGCGCGCTGCTGCTCCAGCAATCGTGCGTGGCAGTGCCCGAGGTGGGGGACCTGGACGCCCGGCTCGCAGAGGTCGCCGGTCGCATCGAAGCCCTGGGCGGTGACCACTTCCGCTTCCGTCTGACGGACCTGCCCGAGGCGGACGGACAGCGACTCCGAGCCGCGTGGAACGACCTTCGCAGCCAGGAGTACGCCGAGATCGCGGAGGAGTGCCGCACCAAGTTCGCCAAGGAGGTGGAGTTCGAGATCTTCCGCGACAACCTCACCGGCGCGGAGGCAGAGGAGCTGGAGGCCGACCTCGACAAGGTCCGCGCCTGGTTCGGACGGGTCGGCGCCCGGGACTGGTTCGCAGCCCCGGGCCGGGCGGCAGCCCAGGAGGGCATCGCCGCATCGGAGCGGCTGCTCGAGGACTTCATCGAGCGGGTGTACCAGCGGGAGCTGGAGGACGGGCCCTCGTTCGAGCCGCCGCTGGACCTGCCGTGGGGCTCGGGGCCGGAGGGTGGGCATGCCGCTCCGCTGGTACCCCTGCGACGACGCAAGGAGCGGCGAGGACGCCCCGGACAGGAACGAGGTACCGCCGGATGATCCAGGGGCTGGACACCGGGCAGATCGGCCTGCTGGTCGCGGTGATGCTCGCCTCGGCGGTCGAGGTCGTGGAGACGTTCACCATCCTGCTCGCGATGGGCATCACCCGGGGGTGGCGGTCCACGCTGGCCGGCGCCGGGGCCGCCCTGATCGTCCTCGTGATCATCACCGCGGTCGGTGGCTACGCACTCGTGGAGTGGTTCCCGGAGGCCCTCCTCCAACTGGTCATCGGCACCCTGCTGCTCGTGTTCGGGCTCCAGTGGCTGCGCAAGGCGGTGCTGCGCTCCTCCGGGCTCGCGGCACTCCACGATGAGGACGCCACGTTCCGTGAGGAGTCGGAGGCGGCCAGGCGCGCTGCCAGCCAGACGGTCCTGGGCATCGACTGGTTCGCGTTCGTGGTCTCGTTCAAGGGCATGCTCCTCGAGGGCCTGGAGATCGTGTTCATCGTGCTGACCTTCGGTCTGTCGGCGGGTGACCTGCCCATGGCCGCAGCGGGCGCGCTGGCGTCGGGTGCCATCGTGCTGGTCGTCGGGATCGCCATCCACAGGCCCCTGTCACGGGTGCCCGAGAACACCATCAAGTACGTGGTGGGCATCCTGCTCTCGACGTTCGGGACGTACTGGGCGGTGGAGGGTCTGGGGGTGGTCTCCGCGGAGCACCACAGCCTGGCGTGGCCGGGCGGCAGCCTCGCACTGCTCTACGTGCTCGTCGCGTGGGTCGCGGTGTCGCGCGTGCTCGTGGCGGTCCTGCGCCGGCCCGAGACAGCTGCGGCTGCAGCCTGAGGCCAGGAGGGGACGGGATGCGTTACGTGGTCGCCTTCGGGCGCTTCTGGTACGACTTCATCGTGGGCGATGACTGGCGCATCGCGGTCGGCGTGGCGACGGTCCTGGTCGCGGGAGCGGCGATCATCCTTGCCGGCATGGGCGGGGAGTGGCTGGCACCGCTCGTGGGCATGGGGCTGGTGCTGGTGTTCGCGCTGCCCGTGCTGCGAGCGGGCCGCGGGCGCGCGAGCTGATCAGGACCCTGGGCCCTGGCACCCCGGCTCGCGCACGAACTTCCGGTGGTCGCGGACCGATGCCCGCGTGGCGAACGCCGCGTTGGGCCGCATCGCGCCGCCCTGGGCCGCATCAACGCGCAGCACCACCCAGCACCAGGTCGCGGCCCTCGACGAGCGCCCGCAACTTGGGGCGGGTCGCCCAGCGCGCGGTCTGGCTGAACCCGCAGTCGGGCACCAGCAGCAGCCGCTCCTGCGGCACTCCCGCGGCCAGCACCTGCTCGATGCGTGCCGCGACCTCGTCCGCACTCTCCAGGTGATAGCTCTTGACGTCGATGACGCCCGCGGCCAGGTCACGCCCCGCGGCCGCCACATCGCGCGCCACGTCCAGCTCCGCCATCTCGCGGTTCGCCCACTCCAGGACGAGCTCGTCGACGCCGAACGCGAGCGCCTGCTCCAGCACGGGCCGATACACCCGCGCCGCCAGCGGCCGACCGAGGTAGTTGCCGAAGCACAGGTGGGCCGCCAGCCGGACCCGACCGCGCACCCCCGCCACGGCGGCGTCGAAGAGCGCCGCGAACTGGTGGGATGCCTCCGGATGGATGGCCGGTGACGGCTCATCGACCTGGATGTAGTCCGCGCCGGCCGCCGCCAGGGCCTCCACCTCCGCCGCGAGGATGGGCACGAACGCCTCCGCGACGCTGATGCGGTCCCGGTAGACCTCCCCGGCCCCGTAGCTGAGCCGTCCCGACAGGGTGAACGGACCCGGCAGGGTGACCTTGATGGGTCGCGTGGTCCGTGACCGTGCGTAGCGATACTCGGCGACCACGCCGAGCCCGTCCGGGGCGGCGATGGGCTCGACCACCGTGAGGCGGTGCTGCTGGTCGTGGCCCGGCGCGCCCAGTCGTCGCTCGGACGGCGTCGGCACGACGCCCACCAGGTGGCGATAGAACTCGGCGGTGAAGAAGCCGGTGCGCCGCATCTCGCCATCGGCCACGATGTCGATGCCCGCGTCCTCCTGGTCCCGCAGGGCCGCATCGACCGCGTCGTCCTGGACCTCGCGGATGTCCACGGGTCCCAGCTCGCCCCGGTCGGCCGCGGCCACGGCCAGGTCCAGCCAGCCGGGCCGCGCATGCGACCCGATGACCGAGGTCGGCAGCAGCCGGTCGGGACGATAGCCACCCGTGGTGGCGACACGCTGATCGGTCATGTTGCTCCCTTCCGGTCCAGCGCACCGTCACGGACGTCGGTCATGCCCGGTGCTGGGGGGTCGATATCACCAAGGATGGTGCGGACGATGCTCACTCGGGTGCCTGGCTGCCGGAGGTCACGGACCAGCCACCGTCCACCAGAAGCACCTGCCCCGTGATGGCACGCGCATCGGACGAGAGCAGGAATGCCGCCGTGGCGGCGACCTCGTCACCATCCAGGAACCCGTCCACGAGCGGCTGACGCCAGTGGGCGAACCGCTGGGTGGCCTCGTCCGCGGCCGCACGCGCGGACATCCGACTCGTGGTGAGCGCCGGCGCGACGCCGTTGACCCGGATCCCGGCACGTACGTACGCGGCCGCCATGGACCGGGTGAGCGTCGCGATCGCTCCCTTGGACGCCGCATACGCGTGGGTCGGGAACAGCTCCGGCTCGGGGTCGAACGCGAGGATGCTGGACATGGTGCAGATCGCGCCGCGGGCGCCATGCGCGTCCGGCTCCTGCTCGAGCATCCCGCGCACCACGGCGCCGATGGTCAGCACCTGGGTGCGCGCGTTGAGGGCCAGCGTCCGGTCCCAGCCCTCCGTGGTCATCTCGTGGACGAGGGCGTCCCCGAATCGCCTGCCGCTGCCACCCGCGACCGCGAACAGGCCATCGATGCGGCCGAGCGCGCCGGCGGCGGCGTCCACCGCGGCCCGGACCTGTGTGTCATCGGTGAGGTCCGCCGTCGCGAACGCGGCATCGATACCCGCCACGGAGAGCACGTCCACCAGCTCCTGGCAGTGCGCGGCCGTGCGGGAGATCAGGAACACCCGGGCACCCTCGGCACCGAAGCGATGCGCGGACGCTGCGGCGATGCCGGTCGCGCCGGTGATGACGATGCCCCTGTCGGCCAGCCGGCCGGTCACGTGTGTCACGAGCCGATGCTAGCTAGTCCTTGAACAGGAGGTCGCGGTCGTTCGAGTACTTGATCAACAGCGGGATGCTCGCGCCGCCGATCACGGGTGCCGCGGCACCGAGGGTACCCTCCGTGACCGCGAACGAGCCGGTCCGTCCGATGAGCGCGCGGGCGAGCTTCCGCCGGATGGCCTTCGCGAGCTCACGCCGGACCGCGGCCGGGACCGCGCCGTCGATGATGGCATCGTCGATGTCGAGGATCGCGACGGCGCTCTGGATGAGCTGTGACAGCCCCTCGGCAGCGGACTCGATCCACGTCGCCACCGCGCCGTCGATGGCACCCCAGTCCTCCGGCGCCGACCAGAGCCGGTCCCGATCACGCTCGGGGAGCATGTCCGCGAGCGCCTTGAGCGATGCGCGGTCCTTGAGGGGCACGGAGCGCGTCGTCGAGCCGTCCGTGACGCACACGGGCAGGTCACCGATGGCCCCGGCGAGCCGGTTGCGCCCCGGCACGAGGTGGTGCTCCAGCACCAGGCCGGCGGCGACATGGTGGCCCACGTGGATGTACAGGAAGTCCGGGCGGCCGAGACCCGCCCCGAACATCAGCTCGGCGCTCGCCGAGACCGTGGCGTCGTTGAACAGATAGACCGGCCAGGCGAAGGCGTCATCGAGCGCGGCGCGGATGTCGATCCGGCGCCAGGCGTCGAAGCGCTCGGCCGGCGCGCCGATGTCGTCGTCCCAACGTGACACGTAGAAGGGCGACGCGATGCCGAGGCCGGCGATCCGCTCACGGGGCAGCGATGCGTGTCGTCGGAGGATGCGCGAGGTGGCGGACCTGGCGAAGGCCATGATGTCGTCGGGCATCGGGTAGTCGAAGGTCGTCTGCTCGAAGGCGAGCACGTCGCCCACGAAGTCGATCAGCGCCAGGTCCGCGCTCCGATGGTCGACCTTCAGGCCGAAGGCATATGCCGCGGAGGGGTTGAGCGCGTAGGGCACCGAGGGCTGTCCGAGACGGCCCCGCAACGGCTCACGTCGGCAGAGCAGCTCGCTCGCCGCCGCGCGGTTCACGATCGTCGTGATGGTCTGCGGCGCCAGACCCGTGAGGCGGGTCAGCTCCACCTTGGACAGCTGGCCGTGCCGCCGAACGAGCGAGATGACCAGCCGCTCGTTGTAGACCCGCGTCTCCGCCTGGGTCGCGCCGCCGCTCCGCGCCTCGGGCACTTTCTCGATGCTGTAGAAGCTGTTCCCGGTCACAAGTCCCTCGCACCCGGCTCAGGTCGGCGTGTCTCCCGGGTGCGCGGGCCGATGGACGACCACGACGCCCCTTGATTATTTGCGTCCACTGGAAGAAACTGGCGCGACGCAATGCAGCGTGTGCCACGATCGGATACCGGGAGGATAGCGACGTTGGCCCCAGTCCGCACCGTCCTCTGCTTCGGCGACTCCAACACCTACGGCGCGGTTCCCACGCTGGCCCGGGTGGGACGGCATCGCTTCGCCCCGGACCGGCGCTGGCCGGGTATCGTCCGAAAGCAGCTGGGGCCCCGCTGGGAGGTGGTCGAGGCGGGCCACCCGAGCCGGACGACGCTGCGGGACGACCCCATCGAGGGCAGCCACAAGAACGGCCTCCGGGCGCTGCCCATCATCCTCGAGTCGCACATGCCCATCGACCTCGTGGTCCTGATGCTGGGCACCAACGACCTGAAACACCGCTTCGCAGCCTCGCCCAGCGACATCGCGGAGTCCGTGGATGTCCTTGTGAAGGCGGTGCAGTCGAGCGAGGCAGGGCCGGGCGGTGCGGCCCCGGCCATCGCGATCATCGCGCCGCCGCCCATCGCGGAGGTCGACTGGCTGGGCCAGATGTTCGACGGTGGCGCCGCCAAGTCGCTGGAGCTCGGGCCACGGCTCGCCGAGGTGGCCGCGCGCGCTCGGGCGACCTTCCTCGATGCGGCGACGCTCGTCGAATCGAGCACCGTCGATGGCATCCATCTCGACGCCGGATCACACCGGGTCCTGGGTATGGCGGTGGCCCGCCTGATCGAGGGTCTGTTCCCCGATGCAGCCGTCCGGACCCGTTCGACATCTTCCACTGGAATTAGAGCGCCGCCGATCGCTCGCGCCGGCGGGAGGGCGGGACCCCGCCGATGACCCATCACGAGGATCTGGCGACGAACACCTTGGCCGGAGGCCCCGGCCGCTCGATCCGCGAGCACCACGCCAACGAGGAGAGGACTGACATGACCATCACCCGACATCGCGGCAGGCTCCGCGGGGCATCGCTCCGATCGGCGGGCCTGCTCGCCACGATGGCGATCGCGGTCTCAGGGCTGCCCGCCGCTGCGCAGGACGGCCCGCCCGGCATCACCGAGCAGACCGCGTTCCCGCCGTTCGATCCCGCTGCGCCGGCCTGCACGCCGCCGCCGGGCCTGGAGAAGGTGCTGGCCTTCGCGCAGGACAACGAGCGCGAGTTCATGCAGGGCGTGAGCCACGGCCTCTCCAGCGCCGCCAGCGACCGCGGCCTGGAGTACCGCGTGGCCCTCGCCAACAACGACGCCGCCCGGATGGTGGAGCAGGTCCAGCTGCTGAACGCCTCCAACGTCGGCGCGGTGGTCGCCGCACCGGTCGACCCGGCGTCGCTCGCACGGAGCCTCCAGGAGGTGATGTGGAACGGCGGCTATGTGGGCACGATCGTGCCGCCGCCAGCGACCTCGCTCCTCAACGCACCGCAGTACGAGACCGGCAAGCGGCTCGCGGAGGCGGCGGCCGCCTACATCGATGAACACCTCGGTGGGACCGCCAACGTGGTGCTCCTCACCCAGGACCAGATCGAGTTCCTGGCGCCGCGCTTCGCGGCGTTCCGCGACGTCCTGACGCCGATGCCCGGTGTGACCATCGTCTATGACGGCACCCCGGATCCGGTCAACAAGGAGGGCGGCTTCGAGACCATGAGCACGGTCCTCCAGGCGAACCCGGACATCGACATCGACGTGGTCATCGGTGCGGACACCGTCGTCCTCGGCGCGCTCGCCGCGCTCCGTGCAGCGGACAAGGTGCGGCCCGACCAGTTCCTGGGCGGCATCGATGGCGAGCCCGAGGCGATCTCGGAGATCCGCGACGCCGACAGCCCGTACCGGGCCAGCATCGCGCTCTCGTCACCGATGTTCGGCTACGCGATGGGCTCGCACGCGGCCGATTGGCTGGAAGGCAAGAGCATCCCGCAGGGCATGGACATCCTGCCCACCGCGCTGACGGAGGAGAACCTGCCGCAGTACGAGGCCGACCTCGCGGATCCGGCTGCCGCCTATGCGGACCCGGTCCGGCGTGCCGAGTACCTCAGCATGTACGGCAATATCTGCTACGACACGCGCGACCAGTACGTGAACTTCCCCTGGTCCTCGGAGTGGTCGCCCGAGGCCCCGTGACCCATCCCCGGCCGGGTGGCGCGAGCCGCCCGGCCGGGCACCTCCACACCGAACGACCAGGCGGACCATGACATCCAGGACGCACCCGGCGCAGTGACCGCGACATCGACACCCGCCCCGTCAGCGCTGCGCACCGGTGCACGTGCGCCCGGCGAGGCGTCCGGCCGACTCGGCCTGGCGCTCCTTGCCGTGGCGCTCGTCGTCGTCTTCACGATCCTCAACCCGTCGTTCCTGCGGCTCGAGAACTTCATCACCATCGGGGTCAACTCGACGTCGATCCTGATCGCCGTGCTGGGCACCTCGGCGCTGCTCATCGCCGGCTATGTCGACCTGAGCATCGGCAGCATGGTCGCCTTCATCGGCATCGTCGTCGCCCAGGTCGCGGTCGCGACGCAGGATCCGCTGCTGACCATCGCGGCAGGTCTGGGCATGGGTCTCGGCCTGGGTCTCATCAACGGCATCCTGGTCCGGAAGCTGAGCATCTCGCCGCTCATCGTCACGCTCGCGATGCTCGCCATCTATGGCGGCGCCGCCTATGTCGTGAGCAGCATCGCCGTCTACGGGTTCCCGGCGCTGTTGCTGGACCTCGGCCGCGGCAAGGTCTTCGGCATCCAGTACACCGTGCTCATCGCGATCGGGATCTTCATCATCGGCGCCTTCATCCTGACCCGGACCGTCATCGGTCTCCGGGTCTATGCCATCGGCGGCGACGCACGCGCAGCCGAGCTGTGTGGCGTGCCGGTGGGGCGCATCGTCGTGGGTCTGTATGCCGTCAATGGGCTGCTCATCGGACTCGCGGCCGTGCTCATCGCCGGCCGGCTCGGCAGCATCACCCCGACCATCGGCGTCCGCTTCGAGCTGGACGTGCTCACCGCGGCCATCCTGGGTGGTGTCGCGTTCAGCGGTGGCTCCGGACGACCCCTGGGCATCGCCATCGGCGTCGCCACCATCGGCATCCTCAACGCGGGCCTCATCTTCGTGGGCATGCCGTCCTGGTGGCAGCAGATCTCCGTGGGTGTGATGCTGCTGCTGGCCCTCATCGCCGACCAGGTGATGGTCGTGGTGCGGGCGGGTCGGGCCCGTGCGGGCGCCGTCGCGAGCACGGCCGACCAGGGCGCCACGCCGTCTGCGTCCGAGGTCACCGCGGTCGTCGGTGACGATGGTGCTGCACCGCAGCAGGTCGATGGCCCGGCGGTCTTCGCCATCGCCGATGCCGGCAAGTCCTACGGTGCCCTCACGGCCCTCGAGAGCGCCACGTTCAGCGTGGGACGCGGCGAGGTCGTCTGCCTCCTCGGCGACAACGGCGCCGGCAAGTCCACCCTCGTCAAGATCATCTCCGGCGCCATCGCACCCGATACCGGCACCATGGAGATGGACGGGGCCGCCGTCCGCTTCCATGACCCGCACGATGCGCGTGCCCACGGCGTCGAGACCGTCTACCAGGACCTCGCGCTGTGTCCGAACCTGAGCGTGGTCCACAACATGATGCTCGGCCGCGAGCAGACCCGGCGCTGGCTCGGCGTGATCCCCGTGCGGGACGATCGAGCCGCCGCGGAGGCATGCCGGACCCGGCTCGCCGCGCTCGGCGTCCGGCTGCGGGATGACAACGTGCTCGTCCGCTCGCTCTCCGGCGGCCAGCGCCAGTCCGTCGCCATCGCTCGCGCGCTCGGGGAGCATGTCCAGCTGATCTGCCTCGATGAACCGACGGCCGCGCTCGGCGTCAAGCAGACGGCCCAGGTCATCAGCCTCATCCGCTCCATCGCCGCGTCCGGCACCGGTGTCATCCTGGTCACCCATGACCTCGCGACCGTGCGACGCATCGCCGACCGCATCGTGGTCCTCAACCTGGGGCGCGTGGTCTATGACGGCCCGGTCCGGCACATGGATGCCGAGGAGCTCTGGGCGCTGATGGCGGGCGGCGAGGTCGCCGCGACCTGATGTCTCGCGGGGCCCGGTGCGCCCGCGACCGCCTGGGTACGGGACCCTGCCACTTGGTTCGACTGGTGGGACACGTGCCGGTCGGCGCCGAGTCTCCACGCTCGGGCCGATCGCCGATCGATCCACCAGTCGAGCACCTGGCATGGAAGTGGCCGCCAGGACCCAGCTCGTGGTCAACCAGTGGGGCGATCGGCGGAGAAGTCGATGGCAGGACGCCCGACGCCAGTGCGCCGCGGAGCCCGGATGCCGGAGCGCATCGTGCACGCCCGCGCGACCTCACGCCCGACCACGGTCATCCAGGGTGCGACCGATCGTCTCCGCCGCGTGCAGCTGATGGCACGCGCCGCGCGCCACCGGCGTCCCGAGGTCAGGCCTCGGGTGCGAACTCGTCCTCGCGCGGTGCCTTGATGCGACCCCGACTGACCTTCTCGAGCAGCTGCAGGGTGCCCGCACGATGGGACATCGCGTAGCCGATGAGGATGAGGATGACGAAGTTGGTCATGCCCACGCCCATCGCGTTCAGGTAGCCCAGCTGCTGGCCGATCTCCCCCTTGATGGAGAGCGCCGGGATGGTCGCACCGAGGATGCCCACCTGGAAGAAGGGCGGCTGCGGCGACAGGTTCGCGCGGGAGCCGGACGCGACCGCGCCATCGGGGCCCTGGCCACCCAGCACGTAGACATACGAGCCGAGCGTGGCGAGCCCTGCCCCGGCGCGTGCCTCCGTCAGCTGCGTCTGGTCGAGGTGGTGCCATGCGGCGATGTCACCGGTGGTGCTGTCCGGCACGGCCCACAGGAACGTGTCCACGGGGGCGCCGTCGGTGGTCTCGCGGCCACCCACGACATAGATGGCACCGTTCACGGTGAAGCTCGCGGCGTCCGCGCGGGATGCGGGCAGCTGCTGGGACGCAGGAGCGCTCGCCCAGCCGATCAGGACGTGATCCGCGTTCGTGGCAGGCGCGCCCTCATCGGTCGTCAGGCGATACACGGTCGTGGACGGCCCGGCGAGACCCGTGCCACCCGCGACGTACAGGAAGCCGTTGACATACTGGGCGACGGCACCCGCACGGGGCTCCGGGAGCGGCAGCTCGCCGATCTCCGTCCAGCCGCCGAGTCGGCCGCTGTCATCCACGGGTGCCCGCAGCAGGCGGGCGCTCAGCCCGTCCGCGGTCCGACCACCGATGAGGTACATGCCACCCGGCGTCGCGACACCCGCTGCATCGCTCAGCGCGAGGGGCAGCGTCAGGTCCACGGTGCGCTCCTCGCCGTTGGCGAGGGCCCAGCCGGTGATGACCCCGTTCTCCACCGCGCCCACGTAGACCGTGGTCGTGGGCTGGCCGAAGGCGTCGAGGCCACCGATGACATACGGCACACCGGACAGCGAGATGGCGACGGCTCCCGTGCGTGCCTCCGGCAGCGCCGGACCCGCCACCCACGCGGTGAGGTTGCCGTCCTCGCCGACCTCGGTCGCGGCGACGCTCGCGGTGGCGCCCTGGCCGGTCGTGCCGCCGATCATGTACAGATGCGAGCCGGACTGGATGGCCGCGGCACCCACCACGGGGAGCGGCAGATCCAGCTCGGGCGGTGCAGGCTCCCACGGGACCACCGCACCGGCAGGCGCCGGACACGGCAGATCCTCGTTGGAGGACGGGCACCAGTTGATGGGCGAGATCGCGTTGTAGCCCACCTGGATGGTGTCGGACACCGTGAAGTAGTAGGCGTAGTTGGGGACGACGCCCAGCAGGAACACGAACACGATGAACCAGAAGGTGGCCTTGATGCCCGCCCAGCTCCAGCCATCCGCGTCGAACAGCCCGAAGACCGTGCGGCGTCGAGTGGCTCCGGCGGGCAGCGCGTGCTGGGCCAAGGTCAGGCTCTCCTAGGGCTGGATGACGATGTCGCCGTGCATCGAGTTGTAATGGCCCAACACGGTACAGGCGAACTGGAGGTCGGTGGCGTCCTCGGGCACGGTCCAGGTGAACGTCTGGGTGCCTTCGTTGAACTCGGGGACGCCGGGAGCATCGGGCATATCACCGGCGGCGGCGCTCAGCTCTGCTGCCGGTCCGATGAAGAAGTTGTGCGGGAAGCCCGCGCTGTTGGTCACCTGGAACTCGATCGTCTCGCCGGCCTTCACGGTGATCGCGGTGAGTCGCTCGCCGCCCTCGCCGGGCGTGTCGTCGATCTGCATGGAACCGTTGAGATCCACCTCGATGACCCGCGGCGCGTCCGGCGTGCCGGGCTCCTCGATGGCCCCCGGCGTGGGTGCCGCGGACCCGCTGCTGGCGAATGCCGGGTTCTCCCACGGTCGCCAGCAGGCGGGCACCGGGGTCGACCCGGGTGCCGGCTGGAAGTTCGGGTCGCGCCAGCCGGTCACCGTGTGCGACTGGGCGTCGGGATCCGCGGCGCCGTGGCCACCCGCGTTCGGGTCGTACTCGAACGAGATGTCCGAGCTCGCGGTGAGGAACGTGACGAGCTCCTCCACCTCGCGGTAGTTGAGGGGCCCTGCCGGCTCACGCCAGGCGGGCATCACGCTGTTCGGGTCGCCACACACGAGACGCCCACCCACCTCCATGACCTGCGTCAGGTACCGCGGGTTGAGGTGGCCGGTGCCCGACGCGCCGGTGGCGGTCACCGTGTCATACAGCCGCATCTGGTCGTTGAGCGGCGGTCCGACGCCACCCTGCCCGTTCTCGCCATGGCAGCGGGCGCAGTTCGCGATGTACAGCGCATAGCCACGCTGGACGTCGGTGACCATCTGCTTCTCGGCCGTCTTCTCCATGCGCCCGGGGATGCCCAGCGCGGGGATGCCCAGGTCATAGAACCAGTAGACGGGGATGAAGATGGCGATGACCAGGATGGCCAGGAACGCGATGTGACGGGCGTTGCTGCTCTGGCGCACCACCTGCGCACCGCGCTCCTCGGTGAGTCCCACGGTATGGCTGCGCTCGCCCGCGGAGAACCGGTCGGCGGAGACCTGGCCACCCGACACGGGAGCCGGTGACGCGCCCTCGTCGTGGGGCGTCAGCTCGCGCCCCGTCCGCTCGTCGCTCATATGCAGTTCCCGCCCCGCGCCGGGATGAGACCCGGCTGGCCGAGCGCCACGGGGAGCGGGCCAAGGGTGATCTTGCTGGTGTCCACGATCAGGGTGCCGTTCTCCACCTTCGAGGCGAACCGGTCCATGCCCCGGGGTGCCGGGCCGTACTCCATGACCTTGGTGCCCAGTCGGTCGTACCGGGAGCCATGGCAGGCGCACTCGAACCAGTAGTTGCGATCACAGAAGTTCGGCTTGCAGCCGAGGTGCGGGCAGCGCTGGTAGAGCGCCCGGACGTTGGTGTTGGTACCGGCGCCATCGGGGCTGTCACCGTCCACGAACCCCAGCGAGGGGTCGATGAGCTGGACGTACGCCCGCGCCTCCGAGAAGTAGGACGGCGCGCCGTCCTGGAGCCGGAGACCGGAGACCGCGGGGTTGGCGGCGACGGTGTCGAGGTTGCCCAGCGTCAGCTGGCCGCCGAAACCGCTCGACAGGTTGGGCCACAGGAACCCGATCGTCCCGGCACCCACCTCCAGCAGCCACAGGCCGACGCCTGCGCCGATGGAGCGGCGGATGAGCTGGCGACGCGACAACCCCGCCGGTGCGCCGGTGCGCATCTCGCGACGCGCCTGGGCGCTGAGCGCCGTCGGCTCCTGAGCACGTGTGAGCTTCCAGTTCCCCATGGCCTACAACACGAAGTAGAGGCCCTGCCAGGGCAGGGTCCAGGCATACCCCGGGCCGCGGAAGAACGCGCCCAGGAAGGTGATGGCCAGGCCGGCGCCGCACACGATGGTGAACAGCATCACGCCCGCCTTGCGGTCCGACGGTCGGGGTGAGCCACCGTCACCCCGCGGACCACGATCGATGTAGGGCACCAGCGCAGCGCCCACCAGGATGACCGTCGGTGCGAGCACGCCCGCCACGGTCGGGTGGAAGTACGCGAGCAGCTCCTGGAGACCCACGAAGTACCACGGCGCCTTGGCCACGGCCGGCGTCACGTTGCCGTTCGCGAGCTCCTCGAGGGGTGCGTTGATGAACACGCCCATGAACAGCAGGAACACGCTGATCATGGCGGCCGCGAAGAACTCGATGGACAGCAGATGCGGCCACGTCAGGACCGTGTCGTCGGGTTCCTTCTGGACCCGCACCACGGCATCCTGCTTGACCAGGGCCAGCAGCCGGTAGGGCTTCGCCGCCATGGGCACGCGCTGCTTGTCGATCTCCGTCGTGCGTCGCTCGGGCGGCGCAGCCGGGACCGCGGTCCGGGGCGGCGGTGCCGGTGCGCCCTCGGGGGTCGCCGTCGGCAGGCTGGATCGGGGTTCGGTCATGCCAGGAGCACTCCGGGGATATGGCAAGCCCACTCGGGGCCGACAGGAGCGTCAGATGCGCGGCGGAGCCGAGCAGGCGAAGCGAGCGCACGCACGTGCGTGAGCACGCCCGCGGAAGCGAGGACACAGCAGATGGTGCTCATAGCGGCCCGGAGATCCCGCCGTCCTTCCGGATCCGCCAGAAGTGGATGGCGAGGAAGATGGCGGCCACGAGCGGCATCAGGATCACGTGCAGCACGTAGAACCGGAGGAGGGTGTTCTGGCCCACCTCGATGCCACCGAGCAGCAGCAGCTGCGAGGGCTTGTTGAGGAGCGGCGCGTAGTTCGCCATGTTGGTGCCGATGGTGATGGCCCAGTAGGCGATCTGGTCCCACGGCAGCAGGTAGCCCGTGAACGACAGCATGATGGTCAGGAACAGGAGCACCACGCCCACCACCCAGTTGAACTCCCGGGGTGGCTTGTAGGCGCCGTGATAGAAGACCCGCATCATGTGCAGGAACACGAAGAACACCATGAGATGGGCGGCCCATCTGTGGATGTTCCGGGTGAGCAGCCCGAAGGGCACCTCTGCCTGGATGTTCAGGATGTCCGTGTACGCCTGCGTGGCGGACGGCACGTAGAAGAACATCAGGTACACACCCGTCACGGTGAGCACCAGGAACAGGAAGAACGAGAGCCCGCCGAGGCAGAAGGTGTACGCGAACTTGACGGCGTGCTGACGCACCCGCACCGGATGGAGGTGCAGGAACACGTTGTTCATGACCGCCATCGCGCGCGAGCGCTCGTCGTTGGGGTAGGGCTGGCGGAAGATCGACCGCCACGCGGCGCTGCGCCGGATGGTCTCGTCGATGCGCTCGAGGAAGCTCATCGTGCGGCCACCTGCTGCATCGTCCCCGTCACCTGATCGATCCTCTCTGGGTGGCCCATGTCACCTGTGATGCACGGCCTCGCTTGACGAACCCTTCCGGCACTCGACTGGTCGCCCCTGGCCATGACCCCCATGATCCGTGGCCTCACTTGACGAACCCTCCAGCACTGGCCTGGTTGCCGATACCGGCGAGGCCCAGCTGGGTGTCCCGGTAGCTCTCCTTGTAGAGCCTACCGTCCGTGCTGACCTCCTGCAGCTCGAATCTGTCCATCGTGATGGCGTCATACGGGCAGCGCTTGACGCACAGGGCGCACCGGATGCAGCGCTCCTCGTCCAGGACCATCGCCGCGCCCTGGGTCCAGCCGTACGCGTCCACGAGCTCCGGGAGCGCGCCCTCCGACTTCATCTGGTTGACGTCGATCATGTGGATGACGCCCTCCGGGCAGACATCCGCGCAGGCGCCGCACAGGACGCACCGGAACGCGTCGAACCAGATGTTGTAGTTGCACATCAGGCAGCGGGTGGACTCGGTGATCGCCTGGTCCGTCGTGTAGCCCAGCTCCACGGGGGTCGTGAAGTTGACCGTGGGTTCCGTGGACGGCATGCGCGCCGCGAGCTGGACCATGGGCACGTGCTGGCGCGGCAGCACGTCGTACTGCTCGGGCATCTCGTGGCGCCAGGAGCTGACGATGCGTACGTTCGCGTCCACGCGCACGCTCGACCGACCGGACAGGTACCGGTCGATGGCGTAGGCGCACTTCTTGCCGTGGCCGGCGCTCTCGATGAGCGTCGTGGGTCCGGTCACGAAGTCACCGCACGCGAACACGCCCCGCACGTTGGTGGCGTACGTGCCGGGATCCACCCGGACGCGGCCGCGGTTGATGTCGAAGCTGGCCTCCACGGGCAGGAACGTGTTGTCCGCCGCCTGGCTGACGGCCGGGATGACGGTCTGCGCGGGGACCGTGAACTCGGTGCCCGGCACGGGCACGGGCGCACGCCGTCCGGTGGCGTCCGGCTCGCCAAGGCGGTTGCGGATCATGCGCACGCCGGTGACCTTGCCCTCGTCGTCCGCGAGCACCTCGATGGGACTGGTGAGGAACTCCATGCGCACGCCCTCGCGCTCGGTCTCGCCCAGCTCCTCCTGGTCCACGACCAGCTCCGAGCGGGTGCGCCGATACGAGATGGTCACGTTCTGCGCGCCGTGGCGCAGGCTGGTCCGGGCGCAGTCCATGGCGGTATAGCCGCCGCCCACGACGACCACGTCCGTGCCCACCTCGAGCGGCTCGCCGAGGTTCGCCTTCTTCATGAAGTCCACGCCGTACTGGACACCCGGCAGGTCGCCGCCCGGCACATCCAGGCCCACCGCATCCATGGCGCCGGCCGTGATGGCGATGGCATCGAAGCGCTGCTGGAGCTCCTCGAAGGTGACGTCCCGCCCGACCCGGGTCTCGAAGTGGAAGGTCACCCCGAGGCGCTCCACGAGCCGGAAGTCCATCTCGATGGCCTCGCGGGGCAACCGGAAGGCCGGCACGCCGATGAGCATCGTGCCGCCCGCGAAGGGCAGCTCGTCATAGACCGTCACCTGGTGACCCGCCACGGCCAGCTCGCGCGCGACCGCGAGGCCCGCGGGGCCGGCACCGATGACGGCGACCGTCGTGTCCCGGGGCGTGATGGCCGGCATGTCATCCGGGATGCCCGACGCCTGGTGCCACTCCACGAGGAAGCGCTTCATGGCGCGGATGGCCAGCGGCCGGTCGATGTCACCCCGGCGGCAGGCACGCTCACAGGGGGCGGAGCAGACGTACGAGCACATCGCGGCGACCGGGTTCGGCTCGCGCGACAGGATGTAGCCCTCCTCGAACCGACCCTCGGCGGCAAGGTTCAGGTAGCCGCGACAGTTCGTGCCCACAGGGCACGCCTCCTGGCACTCGATGTTGCACTGGAGCCAGGAGGCGTCCACGGGCTGGACGAGGAACTCCTGATGGCTGTCGATGACCACGCTGTTGGGATCGGCCTCCGGACCGGGGCTTGGGGCTGTGACGGACGTTGGAGCGGGGACGTGCGCATGCCGCGCACGAGGGGCGGTCGGTACCCCGGAATCTACCATCGGAGCGCATGCCCGGTGCGGCGTCGACGCCGATGGGCGGGTCCGGGACCTCGTCATCCACGACGCTCGCGGGCGTCCGGATCCTCCCGACGACGCTCGAGGGGTCGGCAGCGCGGCGACACCCCGCGACACGCCACCCGATGCCCGATCGGAAACGGTGCCGGCCCGCCACGGAATGAGCCGTCAGAGCGTTGACGCCACCCGTCGCCATCCGTAGCCTCGGGCCGATGGAGGTTCCCAGTCCCTCCGGTCTGTCCGTGCGACTCGATCCCAGCGAGCTCCGACGGCAGGTCGATGTCATGTCCGACGACGCACGACTCGAACGCGCCACCCTGGCGACGACCGAGGCGGCGCTGGTCGATGCCCGGCGCTCCGCGGCGGAGGCCCGGGAGTGTCTCGCGGTCGCGGTCGCCACGCTGGACGGCCGCCGGCTCGCGGCTCGCAAGGACGAGGCCCGCGAGACGTATCGCGAGGCGCTCGCGGTCGCGGCCGGACCTGCCGATCGGCGCGTGGCGGCGGCGACATGGCTGGCCACGGTGGATGCCATCAACCGCTCCACGCGCGCCGCGCTGGGCCAGGTGCTGCTGTGGCGGGAACGCTGCCATGAGCGCGACCGGGTGGTCCGCGACGCGGAGCGCCGCGCGTCCGCACAGCGCGTCCGCGCCGAGTCCGCCGAGGACGCGTGCGCACGGGTCCGGAGCGACCTCGCCGAGGCCGATCGGTGGTCGCCGGAGCCATGGTCCTGGCCGCGCGGGCTGCGTGCCGGGACCGCGGCATCGGACGGGGCGACGCGGACCGCGTCCCGTTCACGAACGTCCTCGGTGGGTCATCGATCCCCGCTGCTGCTCGCGACACTGCTCGCGGGCGAAGCCGACGCCCGACACGACCTCGCGCGCCAGATGGCGGACCTCACGGGCGGCCAGGCATCGCGCTGGTCGCTGCTGCTCCAGGGGTTCGTGGACGCGCTGGTCGAGTCGGCCATCGCGCATGACCGGTTGCGCTTCGACCGTCAGCACCCGCTGTGGGCGCAGCTGACGCCCGGCGAGGCGCGCATCGTCATCGCCCGGCTGCGGGACATCGGGTTCCGGTATGACCCGGTCGATGGCTGGTACGGCGACCGGTCACCCCAGCCGCGTGACCTCGCGGTGGCGCTCGCGTACGTGGGCATCGAGGCGGTCGTGCTGCGGCCACAGCCCTCCAGCGACGACCTGCGACGACTGCCCGAGAGCATCAGCGTCGCCACGCATGACCATCTGCTCGAGGCCGCGCCCGGCCTGTCGCTCGATGCGGTCCACCGGCTCGTGGGTACGCATGCCCCGGGCATGGCCGACCTGTGGGACCACTGGGCGGACCTGCAGGAGCTGCTGCTGGGCGACACGCTCGCGATGACCCCGGCCTGAGCCGGCGGGGGCACGCTGCCCTGGATCAGGCGAGCTCGACCACCCGGAACGCGTCGACCGCCTCCACGCCGAAGCGCTCGGCACCCTCCGCGGCCCACGCACGGATGCGCGGCTCGAGACCCTCCGGGTCGCGGATCTGGCTGGCGTGCTCCCGAAGTGCCGCGAGCCGGACCTCGAGCGTGGCCGAGACATCCACCCATGTGTCGTTCCGCTCCGACCAGAACAGGTAGAGCCAGCGCACCACGTGCGGCTCGAGTCCCTCGTGGAGCACCAGGTGCGGGAACGCCATGGCGTTGCGCGCCGCCGGATACACCGCGTCCACGGCGGCCATGCCAGCGGCGCGATGGTCGGTGTGCTGGACGAACCCCGATGACGTGAACACGACCGTCGGGTCGGGCGTCATCACCGCATCCGGCCGGAAGGTGCGGATGAGCCGCACGAGCTGCTCGCGGAGCGCGAGGTCGTTGGCGAGCGCCCCGTCCGGTCGATGCAGGAACGTCACCTCCGTGTAGCCCACGTGCACCGCCGCCGCCCGCTGCTCGGCCTCCCGGAGCCGGGCCAGCTGGAGTGGGTCCGTGGTGGCGTCGTCCGAGCCGGCGTCACCGCTGGTGCAGCAGACGAGGTGGGCGACCGTGCCCGCCCGGACCCACGCTGCCACGGTGCCGGCGGGCCCGAAATCGGCATCGTCCGGGTGCGCCACGATGACCATCAGCCGCTCCGGCCGCCGGGTGTCCAGCGTGGGCGCATCGGCCGTCACGGGGCCCTCGTCATCCGCGGTCATGGCCATCGTATGGAAGCGCTGTCATACGCGGATACCATTCCGGGCCCGGTGTCTGTACACTTCCGCGCCGAGGCATCGCTCGTCTCCCCCCACGAGCGATGCCTCCTGACGTCTCCGGGGACGTGCCCGTCCGGGCGGCATCGGGTCAGGGAGCGCTTGCAGGCTCGGTCGTCTCGAGGCATGTCCGTCAGGCCGCGGCGCCGCTCGATGACAGGTCCCGGATCGCGGCGAGCACCTCGTCCGCGTGGCCGTCCGGCTTGACCTTCTGCCAGACCCGCGCGATGCGCCCGTCCGGGGCCACCAGGAACGTCACCCGGTCGATGCCCATGTAGGTCTTGCCGTAGTTCTGCTTCTCGACCCACACGCCGTAGCGTGCCGCGACCTCGTGCTGCTCGTCCGCGATGAGCGTGAAGGGCAGTCCGAACTTCGCCTTGAAGGCGGCCTTGCTGCCACTCCCCAGGATGCTGATGCCCCACACCTCGGCACCCGTCTCCTGGTAGCCGGCGTAGGCATCGCGGAACTGGCACGACTCGGTGGTGCAGCCGGGGGTGTCGTCCTTGGGATAGAAGTAGAGCACCAGCCAGCGGCCGCGCTCGGCGGATAGCGTGCGGGGCGTGCCGGTGTCATCGGGCAGCGTGAAGTCGGGCGCGAGCTCGCCCTCGGCGGGTCGCGTCGCAGGGGTCGTGTCACTCATGCGTACAGCGTAACGCCCACGACCAGTGGGGCCCGGGGACCCGCTCAGGGCACCTCAGGGCACGGAGTCGAACAGGGCCCACATGAGCTCGGACGCGGAGATCGCGTCGGTCGAGTACCCGAAGCTGGGGTCGTTCTGGCCACCCGGCCAGGTGTGACCGCCGCCGGTCACCCGGTACAGCTGCGTCGGTGCCGCGCACCCCTGCCACGTCAGGGAATCGACATCGCTGCTGGCCGGCGCCACGTCCGGTCCCCCGGTACAGCCGTTGGCGATCGCCCAGTCAGCCATCCAGTCCTCGACCGCGGTCACGGGTCGGTCCGGGAACGGCGAATCGCCACCCGCGTAGGGCAGGGCCTCGTCCGCGGTGCCATGGAACGCGACGATGGGCACCGGTCGGGACGGCTCGCAGGGATCGCCCCAGGTCGGGCCGTGGTTGGCGTCGACGGGCGCGATGGCCGCGATCCGGTCCGCATGCCGACACGCGAGCACGTTGGCCATCCCGCCACCCATGGAGAAGCCGGTGGCGAAGACCCGGGACGGGTCGACGCACTGGGTCGCGACCAGCTCATCGATGAGCGCCAGCACGAACGGGATATCCGAACCGCCCTGGAGGTCCCAGGTCGGCCCCTCGCCGATGCCCTGCGGGTAGGCCGCCACGAAGCCGTGGGCATCCGCGAGGTCGGAGAGGAGACCCGTGTACCCCAGGTCCCACATGCCCCCGCCGTAGCCGTGGAACGCGAGCAGGAGCGACGGACGGGCCCCCGGTGTGGGCGGCGGCACGTGCAGGAGCAGGGTTCGCTCGACGCCATCCACGACCAGGCTCAGCTCGGTGTCCGGCTCGAGCGGGGTCGGCTGGCACGGCGTCGAGGGAGAGCCTCCGGAGGCGGATGACTCGGGCGTCTGGGCGGCCGCACCTGGGCCCACCAGGAGCGCCGTGGCGACCATGACGGACAGGATGCGTCGGTGGTTCGGCATGACCCGGACACTGAGGATGCGGCGCTCGCCCGTCAAGGCACGGAAGGGCACATCCGTCCGGTCCTGGCAGAGGCCCCTCCCCGAGGCCCGGCGTCGAGCCGGCGATACCATGCGCCGATGAAGCGCATCGGGTTCCTGTCCTTCGGGCACTGGTCGGAATCGTCCTTCTCGCAGGTGCGGTCGGGTTCGGACGCCCTGCTCCAGACCATCGAGCTCGCGGTCGCGGCGGAGGAGCTCGGCGCGGATGGCGCGTATGTCCGTGTCCATCACTTCGCGCGGCAGCTGGGCTCGCCGTTCCCGCTGCTGGCTGCCATCGGCGCGCGCACGTCACGCATCGAGATCGGCACCGCGGTCATCGACATGCGCTACGAGAACCCGATGTACATGGCCGAGGACGCGGGCGCCGCCGACCTCATCGCGGGCGGTCGACTCCAGCTGGGCATCAGCCGCGGGTCGCCCGAGCAGGTCATCGATGGCTATCGCTACTTCGGTCATGTCCCGCCGGAGGGCGAGACCGACCAGGACATGGCCCGCCGACACGCGGAGCTGTTCCTCCAGGTGATCGAGGGCGAGGGCTTCGCGCAGCCGAACCCGCGACCGATGTTCCCGAACCCGCCCGGCCTGCTGCGCATCGAGCCCCACTCGCCCGGCCTCCGGGACCGGATCTGGTGGGGATCCGCGACCGACGCCACCGCGGTGTGGGCCGCCAAGCTGGGTATGAACCTCCAGAGCTCCACGCTCAAGTTCGACGAGTCGGGCGAGCCGCTCCACGTCCAGCAGCGCAAGCAGATCGAGGCGTATCGCGCGGCGTGGAAGGAGGCGGGTCACGAGCGCGAGCCGCGTGTGTCGGTGAGCCGCAGCATCTTCGCGCTGGTCGATGACCGCGATCGGGCCTACTTCGGACGAGAGACCAACGATCGGGACTCCATCGGCTATATCGAGCCGGAGGTCAAGGCCGTCTTCGGTCGGTCGTACGCGGCGGAGCCGGACGTGCTCGTGCGGGAGCTGGCGAAGGACGAGGCGATCGCCGCGGCGGACACCCTGCTCCTGACCGTGCCCAACCAGCTGGGCGTCGACTACAACGCCCACGCCATCGAGAGCATCCTGAGGTACGTGGCACCCGACCTCGGCTGGCGCTGATGCGCCGCGTGACCTACTCCATGGGCGTCTCGCTCGACGGCTACATCGTCGGGCCGGATGGCGGCTTCGACTGGGCGGCGCCCGACGCGGAGGTCTTCCGCTTCCACATCGACGAGCTCCGATCGACCGGCGCCCACCTGATGGGACGCCGGCTGTACGAGACGATGGCGTACTGGGAGACCGCCGACCAGGACCCGTCACTCGACGACGCGGAGCGCGAGTGGACCGCGCTCTGGAAGCCGCTTCCCAAGGTCGTGTTCTCGACCACGCTCGCCGCGGTGGAGGGGAATGCCCGCCTGGCCACCGGCGGCCTCGCCGAGGAGATCGAGCAGCTGCGGGCAGAGCCAGGGGATGGCGACATCGCGATCGGGGGCGCGACGCTCGCCGCCGAGGCGGCCGCTCAGGGGCTCATCGACGAATACCGACCCGTGGTCTACCCCGTGTTGGTCGGCGGTGGCATCCCCTACTTCCCGCGGAGCGAGCAGCGCGCCGACCTCGAGCTCATCGAGAGCCGGACCTTCGGCTCGCGGGTCGTCGCGTCCCGGTATCGCGTGGTGCGCTGAGGCGCAGCTGGAGAGGGGCGGTCAGACGGTCGGCCGCTGACCCTGGGAGTCCGGCAACGGGACCACCGGCACGCCGATGGCCACCGCGGTGGCGGCGAGCGCCGGGTCGGACGTGGCGAGTGGCGCACCCAGCGCCTGCGCCGTCGCGAGCGCCACGCAGTCGGCGTGGGAGATCGGCTGCTGGCGGCGGTGGTAGTGCTGCGCACGGAGTGACCCGCTGGTGCGACCGATCGACTCGTCCACGTCGATGATCTTGAGCCCACCCGCGAGCAGCAGATCGAGCTGCTGCATCACGTCGTCAGGGGCCCGGTGCTTGGTTCGCACGAGCGTGTCCACCGCCTCGCTCCAGTTCATCGCGCTGACCACCGGAGCATCACGGAGCAGATCACGGACCTCGGGCGCAGCCGGCTCGGCTGTCAGGAAGGCCACGACGGCCTGGGCATCGAGCACGGTCATCGCAGACCCCACTTCCGCTCCTCGGCCTCGATCTCCTCCTCCCGGTACTGTCGCCGCATCTCATCGGATGTCGGCCCGGGTCCCGCGAGCGAGCCCATCGCTGCCTCGATCGGGTCATCGGGGAGCGGGCGCACGACGAGGGAGTCCCCCCGATCCTCGACGATGACGCGCGTGGTCCCCCACCGACGACGGATGTCGGCCGGGATGGACACCTGACCACCTTGTGAGATCACAGCCACCCTCATGCTGTGTGCCCATGCTTCATGCGCGGAAGCCTATCACATGGCTGATCACGGTCCTGCATGGATCACGTGCAGCCGGGCTGGATCGACCGCGACCGATACCCGCTCGCCCACGTCGGGCAGGCGGCCGTCCCGGATCTCGAGCTCGAGTGGGCCGCCCGCATCGGTCGTCACGACCAGTCGGACGTGGTCGCCCCGGAACCGGCGGACCTCCACGACCCCCCCGATACCGCCGCCATCACCCAGCCACATCGCCTCCGGTCGCAGCACGAGCGTGACCACGCCATCCGCGACCCCGGGGAGCGTGATCTCCCCCCAGGGCGTGGTCGCCACGCCGTCCCGGACGGTCGAGTCCGCCACATTGCGGAAGCCCAGGAAGCGCGCCACGAACCCGCTGGGTGGCTGGGTCCAGAGTGTCTCCGGTGTCCCGTCCGCGACGATCGCGCCGTCGCGCAGGATGACGGTCCGGTCCGCCACGCTCGATGCCTCCTCCTGGTCGTGCGTCACGTACAGCACCGTGAGCCCGAGCCGCTGGCAGATCGCTCGCAGCTCGGTCGGCAGTCGCTCGCGGAGCGCCCGGTCGAGCGAGCCCATCGGCTCATCGAGCATCAGCAGCGCCGGTGCCGGCGCAAGCGCGCGTGCCAGCGCCACCCGCTGCTGCTCACCGCCGGACAGGGTGCTGACCGCGCGAGTCCCGATGCCGGGCAGGCCGACGAGGTCCAGCATCTCGTCCACCCGAGCGCGGATGGCAGCCGCACCATCACCTCGCATCCGGAGCCCGAACGCGACGTTCGCGGCCACGTCCCGATGGGGGAACAGCGCGAAGTCCTGGAACATGAGCCCCATCCCCCGCTCATGGACCGGCGTGGTGGTGATATCCCGGCCGGCGAGATGGACCGATCCGGTGGCGGTCGGCTCGAGACCCGCGATCACCCGCAGCAGACTCGACTTGCCCGAACCGCTCGGCCCCAGGATGCTCACGATGTCGCCCTGGGCGACCGAGAGGTCGAGCGGACCCAGGACCGTGCGCGAGCCGAAGCGCACCGAGATGCCGCGGAGGTCCAGGTGCGGCCGCGGCTCGTGGGCCGCCGATGCCGCGCTCACCAGGTGCCCTGCGCGCGGGTCGAGCGGAAGCGCTCGATGACCACCATCGAGGTCGCGGTGAGCAGCATCAGCACGGTCGCGAGCGCCATCGCCTGACCGAAGCTGGAGGCACCCGGTCGCGACAGCAGCCGGTCGATGGCCACGGGCACCGTGAGCGTCTCGGGACGCGCGATGAACAGCGTGGCACCGAACTCGCCGAGCGAGATGGCGAACGCGAAGCCCGCCCCCACGAGGGCCGCGCGGCCGATGAGCGGCGCATCCACCTCGCGCCACACCCGATGGGGAGCGGCACCCAGCACGGCCGCGGCCTCCCGTAGTCGCGGGTCGATGGATCGGATGACGGGCGCGATCGCGCGCACCACGAACGGCAGCGCGATGAGCGAGTGCGCGATGGGGATGATGAGGATGCTCGTGCGCAGGTCGAGCGGTGGCCGGTCGAGCGCGATGAGGAACCCGAAGCCCACGATGACCGCGGACGTGCCGAGCGGCAGCATCACGAGCGCGTCGAAGGAGCGCGGCAGCCAGCCGCGGTGATAGCCCACGACCAGTGCCGCGAGCAACCCGATGGGACCGGCGATGCACAGGGTCGCGAGCGCGAACGTGAGCGAATCGATGACCGCCCCGATGGCCGGCTCGCTGAGCGGGCTGCGCGGGCCGGCGACGGTGAGCGCCTGCCACGAACCCAGGCCGTACCCGTCAGCCGTGATGAGCGAGCGCTCCACGAGCGCCAGCAACGGGAGACCGACGAACAGGATGGTGACGAGCGCGATGCACGTGACGAGCGCTCGCTCGCGTCGGGTGCGCGGCGGGCGTGCCGTCTCGGCCGCGGGCCGGAGTCGCTGCTCCACCGCGAGCCGCTCCTGCCAGCGCGCGTTGACGACCAGCAGCAGCGTCACACCCACGATCTGGATGAGCGCGAGCGCCGCCGCGACCGGGATGTCCAGCATCACCGATGCCTGGCGCCAGATCTCCACCTCCAGCGTGGGCTGGCCCGGCGCCCCGAGCAGCAGCACCAGCCCGAACGAGGTGACGCTGAACAGGAACACGATGGACGCCGCGGACACGACCGCGGGCCGGAGCAGCGGCCACGTCACCTCGCGGAACGTCCGCAGCGGGGTCGCGCCGAGGGCACGTGCCGCATCCTCGGTCCGTGGGTCGAGCTGGCCCCACAGCCCGCCGACCAGCCGTGCCACCACCGAGACGTTGTAGAACACCCCGGCCAGCACGATCGCGGCCGCCGAGTCGGTCAGTCGCAGCCGCAGGTCCGGCAGCCAGGGGTTCCCGGCGACCAGGTCGGCCAGCAGGCTGCGGGGCCCCAGGAGCGCCAGGAACGCGGACGCCACGACCACCGTCGGCAGCACGAACGGGATCACGGTCAGGGCACGCAGCGCGGTGCGTCCCGGGAACGAGACGCGCGCGAACAGCCACGCGACCGGGAGCCCCGCCACGACCGAGCCGAGCGTGATGGTCGCGCCGAGGGCGACCGTGAACACGATGGTGTCGAGCAGCCACGGCCGACCCCACGCGTCCGCGATGGCGGCGATGTCCAACCCGCCGTCGGGCGCAAGGCCCATGACGAGGATGGACAGCACCGGCCACGCGAAGAACGCGGCAAGGAAGGCGAGCGGCAGGATGGCCGCCGCGACCGTCGCGACGCGGCTCATGGACGGACCGTGGCGCGCCGACACACGGTACGTCGACCCGCGGCGCCCACGGTCGCTGGAGGGGCCATCCGGCGGATCCCTACCGGAGCACCGTCTGGGTCCACGCCTCGATCCACGCATCGCGACCCGCGGCGATGCGCGCCGGGTCCATGGTCACGGGTGCCGCCGGCACCGCCGTGTGCGTCTGGAACACCTCGGGCAGCTGGGCCGTGGGCAGGGCCGGATACACGAACATGTTGAGCGGGATGTCCTCCTGGACCGGCTCGCTCAGCAGGAAGTCGACGAGCGCACGAGCCAGCTCCGGCTGTTGCGTCCCAGCGAGGACACCCGCGAACTCGACCTGTCGGTAGCAGCCATCGGTCATCGATGCCGTCGGCGCCTCGGTGGGCTGGGGCTCGGCGTAGAACACCTCGGCGACGGGGCTCGAGGCGTAGGAGACGACGAGCGGTCGGTCGCCTTCACCGGCACCACCCGAGAACCCACCGTAGTACGCCGCCTCCCAGCCGGACTCGACCTGGACGCCGTTCGCCCGCAGGTCCGCCCAGAAGTCGAGCCAGGTCCGGTCACCGGACTCCCCGAAGCGCTCGATGGTCGCGAGCAGGAAGGCCAGGCCCGGCGACGACAGCCCGGGATCCTCCACCACGAGCATGTCGCGATAGGCCGGGTCGGTCAGGTCCTCCAGCGTGGCCGGGGGATCGATCCCCAGCGCCGCGAACGCCTGCAGGTCGATGTTGATGCACACATCGCCATAGTCGATGGGCGTCACCTGGCCGGTCGGGTCGAGCTGGAGCTCGGCCGGGATGGCCGCGGCGGCGGCGGGCTGGTACGCCTCGAAGATGCCCGCGTCCAGGGCGCGGGAGAGGAACGTGTCGTCCACCCCGTAGAGCACATCCGCGACGGGGTTCGACTTCGTGAGGATGGCCTGGTTGACGGCGCTGCCGGCATCCGTCGCCTCGAGGACCTGGATGGTGGCACCGGTCAGCGTCGTGAACGAGGCGAGCACATCGTCGCTGAGCGCGAACGAGCCGTGGGTCAGCAGCCGCACGACCTCACCCGTCGGGGCCACGGGTGCGACCGGTGTCGGTGACTGGGCGACGGTGGTGGTGACGAGCGCGGCCGTGACGATGCTGGCGACCGTCCCGCCGAGCAGCACGCGGCGGATGGATCGGGCGGGCGCGGGGCGACTCATGGGGTGTCCTCCGGGAGCGTGGTGCGGATATGGATGACGAGCAGACGGCCCCGCTCGGTGCGCACACGCGCCACCGGGCCGGACATGACGTTGGAGAGTCCGCGCGCAGGACCGGGCTGGAGGTCCTCGGCGCGGAGCGGATAGCGCAGCGCGTCGGTGACCACGCCCTGCACCGGGCCCGCGAGCGGCAGGAGCGTGACCAGGTCACCGGCCGTGCCGTGGAGCTCGAGCGTGCCCGGGCCATCGGCCGTGCCGAGACGCCGGATGGTCACCGCTCGATCGACGATCGCGGCGTCCATCTCGTCGAGCATCGGATGCGCGAGGAGCAGCAGGTTGGCGAGCGCGTGGTCGAGCCGGTCGCCACCGAGCGCGCCGACCAGCGTCAGCGTCGTGGCCCCCGCGGCGAGCGCTGCGGCGATGGCCAGCTCGGTGTCGCTCTCGTCCTTGTCCGGGCTGGCCCGCTGGATGGTGGCACCGGTCGCCGCGAGCCGGTCGAGGTCGGCGGGTGCGAGCGAGTCGAGGTCACCCACCACGAGGTCCACCGGGATGCCCAGCGCCAGGGCGTGACGCGCGCCGCCATCCGCGGCGACCACGAGCAGGGGCGTGTCCGCGACCACGGCGCGACGCAACGTGGCGGGGTCCACGTCCCCATCCGCGATGACCACGGCGACCAGGTGCGACATGCCGACGACGAACCTCCGATGGATGCAGGACGGAGGTCGCGCGTGGACTCCCTTCGCCGGTACGAACCGGATCAGGTTCCGAGGGTCTGCGGTGGATCCGCACTCTCAGCGCCCGGAGGCGCTCCCCTGTCCCATATCAGACTGTGGACACATCGTAGCCCATGCGGCGCGGATCGGGGATCGGGTGTGGTCGCTCGCTGGGGCACCGGTCGATCCATGGCAGTCGCTCACCCTGCCGGCGAGGTCGGAGACCGCTCGTCGGCGGCGCATGTCGCCGCCCTGCCGCCACGATCGCGTTGCCGCCACATCGTGCCGGCGGCCCGGTTTCCGACCCGCTTGCTAGACTCGACCCCCGTGACCGAACCGAGCCATCCCGCGCAACAGCGCGTCTTCGCAGCCGCCCAGCGCAAGGGCGTCACCATCGAGATCCGCGAGTTCCCCGACTCCACGCATACCGCGGCGGAGGCGGCCGCGACCGTGGGCGCGGAGCTCGGCCAGATCGTCAAGAGCCTCGTGTTCGTGGCACCCACCGAGCGCGGCCTCGATCCGGTCGTGGCGCTCGTCAGCGGCTCCAACCGCGTGGACATCGCGCGGCTCGCTGCCGTGACCGGCCTGTCCGGGCTCCGCCGGGCCACCGCCCAGGAGGCGAACGAGGCGACCGGCTTCACCATCGGCGGGATCCCGCCCTTCGGTCATGCCCGGGCGCTGCGCGTGGTGATGGACCCGGACCTCGGCCGGTATCCGGTCGTGTGGGCCGCCGCCGGCACCCCGAACGCGGTGTTCTCGGTGCCACCGGCCACCCTCCGGAGCCTCGCGAACGCGACGGTCGCACCCCTCGCGGAGGACGTCGGCGGCGCGGGTCGGCCTGGCGCGTGACGACCCCCCGACGCGGGCGCGCTGCGGGCGACCGCGCCTCGACACGGACGCCCACGGCACCGGCGTGACGGTCCCCGACCCCGGCGTGCGCACCCACGAGGTCCAGCGTTCGAGCATCCAGTATCCGGGCGGTCTCGCGGCCCGCTATCGCTGGGTCGGCTCGGGTGGCGTCGACGCGCTGACCGCCCTCAGCGAGACGGGTGGCACGCTCACCGACCACGGCCCGCTGGCGGGTCGCGAGCCGGACCGGCTGTGTCGCGCGGAGCTGCGTGTCGAGGGTCCGCTCGGGACGTGGACGGCGCGCTTCGCCTCGGTCATCTTCGATGAGCCACGCGGCCTGCTGTGGGACACCGCGGGCGTGCTCGTCGTGCGCTACGGCTTCCGGGTGTACGCGCTGGACGCGCGGACCGGGGAGCTGCGCTGGTCCCGGGACAGCGGCACGCCCCTCGTGGCGCTGCTCGGCTCGCCGCGTCTGGGTCATGTGCTGGTCCAGAGCGAGGTCGAGACCCTGGCGCTGGACCCGAGCGGCGAGGTGGTCTGGCGGGTCGCCCACACCGATGTCGTGACCGATGCGGAGCTGGTCGGCGGTCAGCTGGTGGTCTCGGCATGGGGCGGCTCGCATCTCGCCATCGATCCGACCACGGGACGTGAGGTCGGTCACTGATGCCCGTGCCGACGATGGGGATGGGATCGTGGATGGATCGTGGACGACGGCCGGAAGTACCCCTCGATCCGTGGAAGGGTCCTGTTGATTCGATGGCCGCCCGGCCCGACCATGGACCCAGGCCCGGAGGTGCTGGGAGCAGGACTGGCGGCGTCGATGACCTCGATGCCCATGTCCCGCGGAGGTTCCTTCGGGCCGCTTCATGCCCGGCGCAGGGACCCGCTCGTGGTGCGACCCGGTGATCGCGGTCGTCCTGGTGCTCCTGGGCATCGTGGCCGTGGGGGTCGCCGCGGTGATGCTGCGGGTGGTGGGCTCGGGCTATCGCATCGGGCGGCTGCTCGCGGCGGCGCCGGAGATGCCACTCGCGACGGTGACCGGCACTGGCGATGGGGCGGGCACGGCCGTCGGGGCGGGTACGGGCGTCGTGGCCGGCACTGGCAGCGGGGCCGGCACGGACCACGCGGACGCAACCACCCACCGGGCCGGATCGACCCCCGGAACCCTGCCTGCGGGCTATCTCCGGGTCACCGGGCGCGTCTCGTCCGAGCAGGAGTTCCCGGATGACATGGACAGGCCGCTCGTGTTTCGGCGCACCCGCCTCCAGACGCGGGAGGGGCGCAGCTGGCGGACCATCGATGACGACCGGATCGCGGTCCCGTTCGGCATCGAGGAGCGGGGCGCGTATGTCGCTGTCGACCTCGACGCCCTCGGCGATGGCCTGGTCGTGGTCCCGCGTGTCGCCACCGGGGTCGCGAGCGACCTCCCGGACGCCATGCGCCCGACGGGTATCGACCTGCCACCCGACCGACCGGTGCGTGTCCGGATCGACCAGCTGTCCGCCGTGGAGCACGCCACGGTGGCGGGGGTCGTGGCCCGGGGCCCGGATGGCACGCCGACGCTCACCGCGGGTGCAGGACGACCACTCATCGTGACGAGCCTCGCACCCGCGGAGGCGATGCGCGTCCTGGCCGGCGAGGATCGCGGGCTCGTCCGGCTCGCGGCGATGCTGCTCGTGCTCGGCCTCGGGCTGATCGCGGCGGCGATCGTCGCGTTCCTGCTGGGCTGGTGATGCGCCACGTCGCGCGGCTCACGCTGGTCGCGCTCGTCATGACGTGGCTCCTGTTCCTGCCCCTCGTGGGATCCGGCGTCGGTGTCTCGGTCATGGCCGCCGAGCCGGCCTCGTCCATCGAGCCTGCATCGTCCGCGGCGCCGGCATCGTCCGCCGCGCCGGCCCCCTCCCAGCCGGCGGTGACGACCACGGTCGACCCTCGCAGCGAGGGCGAGGGTCCCGCCGATGCGCCATCGCCCGTGCTCATCGCGCTGGCGGTCGTGGTCCTGGGTGTGGTGACCGCCGCCGGCACCGTGCTGGTCGTGCGTCTCGGCCGCCGCTGACGGCCCGATCGCGGCGATCCACGTGACCCCATCCAGCCGCAGCCAGCCACGAGCCCCGTGGCCGGGTCACTGGGTACTTTGCTCCCATGGCGGGCTCGAGGTCCGCGGGCTACGGTCACGGGTGACCTGCCATCCATCAAGGGAACCTGGATCATCAGCGCACACCAGGCGGCCCCCAGTGCTGCCAGCCCGGCCGATCCCGAATCCCGGTCCGTCCGGTCCAGCGCCACGGCGCGTCCCGGCTCGGAGCGCGCGAGCACGCCCGGCGAGCCCTCCCTGCCCCGGGACCTGCGATCGGGCGATGCCGACCGCGCCGCCGACGCCATGACCACCCCGGGATCGGGTGTCCAGGGGCCTGGCGATGTCCGTGTGGAGACACCCGTGGTGTCGTGGGGCGACCAGCTCCAGTCCATCCAGAAGCTGGGCTATCGCCTCGCCACGCTGACCAGCGTCGGGGAGATCGGCCAGGCCATCTGCACGGAGCTGCGCCAGCTCATCGACTACCACAACGTGCGCGTGTACCGGGTCCGGGGGGACGATGTGGCGGCCGTCGCCTGGCGGGGCGAGATGGGCGAGTACGGGGGCGAGGACGGCGACCAGCTGGGTGTGCGTGTCGGCCAGGGCATCACTGGCTGGGTGGCGGAGCACGGCATCGCCCAGTACCTGCCGGACGCGGCACACGACCCACGCGCGCAGGTGATGGCCGGGACCGACCCGGACCTGCCGGAGTCGATGCTCCTCGCGCCGATGCGCTTCGATGACCGGGTCATCGGCGTCATCGTGCTGTCCAAGCTGGGCACCCACCAGTTCAGCCTCGATGACCTGCGGTATCTCGAGATCTACGCGTCGATGGCGGCCCAGGCGATGGCGAACGCCGACACGACGAGCCTGCTGCGGGCCCAGTCGGAGGTCCTCGCCCATCAGCTGGAGGCCCAGCGACAGCTCCTCCGGGCGACCGAATCGATCCTGTCTACGCTCGACCCGGGCGCCGTCGTGGAGCAGATCGCCGCGCAGGTCGGCAGCCTGGTGCCAGCGGACACGCTGCTCCTCGCGACGCGCGAGCCGCAGACACGCGCCATCCGTCTGCTGTTCACGCAGGGCGTGGAGGCGGGGCTGCTGCGTGCCGAGCACGACCCGGACGTGCGCGCGATGGCCGACTGGGTGGAGCGGACCTCGCAGCTGCTGTGCCTCCAGGCATCGACACCACCCCCCGAGGGTCTGGAGCTGACGGATGCCTGGGACCACGCGGCGCTCGTCGTGGCACCCCTGCGTGGCTCGACGGGTGTCGCGGGTGGTCTGTGCCTGTTGCGGGGCGGCCCGGATGCGGAGTTCACGGACGCGGAGCTGGAGCTCATCCAGCTGTTCGCGGGACATGTCGCGATCGCGCTGCGCAACGCCGGGGAGCACCAGGCGGTGGAGATCCGGGCGCAGACCGATGCCCTGACGGGCCTCAAGAACCAGGGCACGTTCCGCGAGCGACTCGACGCATGGGTCCGTCGCGACACGCCCTTCGCGCTGCTCATCATCGACCTCGACGGCTTCAAGGCCTTCAACGACGCACGGGGCCATGAGGCCGGCAACGCGCTCCTCCGGGAGATCGCGGAGGCGTTCCGGGCCACCTGCCGGGAGACCGATGAGGTGTTCCGATACGGCGGTGACGAGTTCGCCATCATCCTCCCGGGCGCGGACACGACCGGCGCCGTCGACGTCGCCGACCGGGTCGGGCGGGCCGTGCGCGCGATGGGTGTCGGGCCCGATGGCGGCGATCCGATCTCCTGCTCCGTGGGGGTCGCCACGTTCCCCGCCGACGCCGGTGATCGCGACCAGCTGGTACTCGCGGCGGACCGGGCCTGCTACGCCGCCAAGGCCGCCGGACGGGGACGCACCGCGACCGCCGCGGACGGACGTGCGCTGGCGGACGGCACGCTGCTCCACGGCTCCCCGACGGTCATCGGCGTGGACGACCCAGGGACCGCCTGAGGGACGCTCAGCGCTTGCCGGGGGCGCTCAGCGCTCGGGCGGTGGGCCCTCCGGACCCTGCCACTCCGGATGGCCACCCGCGCCCCCGTCCCAGCCGGGCCCGGCCCACTGGCCGGCGTCGACCATGGCCGGATCGAACGCCGGCTCGAAGCCACCCTCGAACCCCGGCTCGAAGCCACCCTCCAGCACGGGCGCCATGGGCCCTCGCGTGATGACCACCTCGGCATCCTCCCGGACACCCAGGCCCTCGGACGCGGATCCCTGGTTGACGGCGATGCTCAGGCGACCGTAGGAGTCCTCGAACAGGAGGGCCTGACCGGGCGCCACATCACCGAAGGTCTCGACCCACATGACCTCGAGGTCGCTGGTGCCGGCCTCGTCCGTGATGCGCACGAACAAGGGCTCCCCCATGCCCAGCGGACCGAGGGCAGCGAACAGATGGCTGCCGAGCGCCGAGAGCTTGACGTTGCCGAAGCTGTCGAGATAGATGGCCGAGGACTGGAGGACGCCCGGGTGGACCTGCGGCTCCGGCCAGTCGATCATGCGCAGCGAGCGGGGGTCGATGCCCGGCCCCATGAACTCGAGCGGCACGCCCATCGCGAGATGCGCCGCAGCCGGCGCGAAGATGTCACGGCCGTGGAACGAGGAGCTGATGACCGGCAGTCGGTACTGCGGGCTCTCCAGCTGATGGACCCGGACGATGCCGCCCAGTCGGGCCGCCGCCGGCAGCAGCAGGCCGTTGTCCGGCCCCACGAGGTGGTCGCCGCGGGCCGTCTCCATGGCCACGGCGCGTCGCTCCGTGCCCACGCCCGGGTCCACGACCGCCACGTGGGCGCCGACCGGCAGGTAGGGTGCCGCGGACCACAGCAGCAGCGCGCCATCCCGGACCCGGTACTTCTCCACCTCGTGGCTCAGATCCATGATCGCGGCGTCCGGACAGATGCCCAGGATGACCGCGCGCATGATGCCCGCGGAGGGGTCGCGTGCCCCGAAATCGGTGAGCAGCGAGATGACCGGCCGGGTCCCCGGACGCGCCAGGCGAGCGGCGGCAGGGGTGGTGATGGTTCGGGTGAAGGTACGTGCCATGCGCGGGGCATGGTACGCGGCAGACGGCCGAGCCATCGCGCGGTATCGTGCCGGCACCCATGAGCGCACCCAGCGAACCCGCCGGATCGGCCCTGTCCGGCCCACTCGGCGACCCGTGGCGACACGCCGGTCGAGCGCTCGCCGTGGTGCTCCTGGTGCTCTGGACCGCGCTGGCCATCCTCATCCTCATCGCGTACCGCCCGGGCGGACCGTGGGACATCGTGGTCGTGTCCGGGGCGTTCGTGCCCGTGCTCATCGCGGCCGCGGCCGTCGTCCGCCCGCCGGAGCCACGGCTCCACGATCCGGGCGCCACGGCCGCCAACCTCGTGGTGGCCTGGGTGGGCCTGCTCGCGGCACTGCTCGTGAGCGGCCTGCTGGTGCTGGAGGTGCGCATCATCACGGCCGAGGGCGACCAGGCGCTGCTGCCCTCGCTGGAGGTCGCGTACGCGCTCGTGCTCGCGATCGGCGCGCTCAGCCTGTACACCGCGCTCGGTATCTCGGGCATCCCGGCGCGTCCCGGCTCACGGCTCCAGGGGCGGATGCTCCATGCCCTCGGTATCGCGGTGCTCATGACCACGGGCGCCACGGGCCTGCTGGGTGGCGCAGCGGTCGCCAACGACCTGGCGCTCCTCGAGCAGCCCGCCCAGCCGTCACGCTTCGGCCCCACGGACCCGGCGCTGACGCCACCCGGCTGCGATGTGCCCGTCGTCGTGGGACCGACCGCCGACCTGGAGATCGTGGCCCACGGCATCATCGATGGCGAGGACATGGGCAGCGCGTCCATCCGGGGCGTCCGGTCCGGCCTCGATGAATCGTGGAGCGGCAGCGTCGAGTCGGACTACGCCCGCGCCCGGGCGAGCTACGTGCGGGTGGGCGCCCAGGCGTGGCTGGGTCTGGGAGCACAGCCGCCCTCACGCATCCAGGTCGACCCGTTCGGGCTCGCCGGCACGGACGGTCTGACCCTGGATGGGCCGGTGGTCGCGGTCGTCACGAGCAGCCTGCCCGGCGTGGTCGCGGAGGACCTGGGCGTGGAGCTGGTGGGTGGCGCGCGAGCCCGTCACTGCCGGACCGCGGTGGGCGGACCGACGGCCCTCGACACGTTCCTGCCGCTCCGCTGGCTGGCCGGCGGGCAGCTGCTGACCGTGACCCACCCGCTCGACGAGTGGCGGGGCACGCTCGACTGGTGGGTCTTCGCGGACGGCCAGCTGGGCCAGGCGAGCGTCATCATCCACGGCTATCCGGGCGAGGCGTGGCCGACCACGGGTATCTCCGGGTCGCTCAGCGCCCGTCTGACCGCCCTCGACCGGGACCAGCCGCAGACGGTCACGCCGCCGGCCGCGCCATGAGACGCCCGGCGGTGGCGGGCACGGCACGCGTGGCAGGGGCGGGCGTGGCTGCGGCCGGCGAGGTCGCGGTACACGTAGCGGCGCACGTAGCGGGGAGAGGCGTGACCGCGGCACGCATCGTCCCGGCCGGATCGGGCATCATCGTCCGGACGCGCGCCGGGATCACGACGCGGCACGGAGGGAGGCACGCCACATGAGCCCGATGCTCGACCGGGAAGGCAGCAAGTGGGACCGGGCGGCCCGGTTCCTGCGCGTCGCGACCGTGCTCCACGCCCATCCCCAGGGCATCGCCGCCCAGGACATCGCGGACCAGATCGGGGTCTCCAAGCGGACCGTGTATCGCGACCTCCAGGCGATGGAGATGGACGCGGACCTGCCCATCTGGCAGGACAAGGGCCGCTGGGGTCTCGAATCGGGGGCGTTCCTGCCACCCCTCGCGCTGACCCTGCCGGAGGCGACGACCTTCTTCCTCGCGGCACGCCTCCTGGCCAAGGCCACCGACGAGCACGACCCGGAGCTCCTGTCGGCGTTCGTCAAGCTCGCGGCGATCCTGCCACCCGTGCTCGCGGAGCATCTCCACGCGACCGTGGACGCGTACGCATCCACGCCTCGGAACGAGCGCTTCACGCGCATCCTGCGGGTGCTCACCATGGGCTGGGCGGAGCGGCGCGTCGTGGAGATCGACTACGGCCCGGGCGTCTACGACCCGGGCAAGGCGCCCCGTCGGGCGCGGGTCCGGCCGTACGCCATCGAACCGTCCGCGCATACCCGGGCGCTGTACCTCATCGGCTGGGACGAGTCCCGCCAGGATCGGCGGACCTTCAAGGTGGAGCGCATCCTGGAGGCATCGCTGACCCCCGAGACGTTCCCCGATGACGCGGCGGCCATCGAGCGGGACATGCTCGCCGCCTGGGATGTCATCTCGGACGAGCCACTGACACGCGTCGAGGTGCGCTTCTCGGCGGAGGTCGCGGCACGCGTCGCGGAGACGCGCTGGCACCCGACGCAGGACGTGGAGCCACTGCCGGACGGCCGGCTGCTGTGGCGGGCCACCGTGTCGGGGCTGCTGGAGGTCCGCATCTGGATCCTCGGCTGGGGCGCGGACGCGGAGGTGCTGGAGCCCGTGGCGCTCCGCGAGACCGTGGCAGCGGAGCTGGAGCGCGCGGCCGCGACGTATCGCTGAGCACCATGGGCCGTGGCCGGCGTCCTCCGTGCCCTGGACCCCGGCTTCCCGTCATCCCCACGACTGGTTGCGCGCTATACCGATGACCCGGGCCGGGCGCGGTGGCCGGACCCGTCACCCACGCTCGGCGGCGATGGCGAACGGCGTCATCTGGGTCGCAGTGCTGCTCGCATGACGGATAGCGAGTCGTGGCGGCTGTATAGTGCGCCGCCAGTGATCGCGTATGACGGGAACGTTGGGGACCGCCTCCCGGCTTCAGGCGGTGGCACGGCTCGGCGGCACCACCCGGCACCCCGCTCGGCGGCACCACCCGGCACCCCGCTCGGCGGCATCCCGCTCGGCATCCCGCTCGGTGGCACCACCCGGCACCACGCTCGGCGGCCACTGGCGGCACCGCTCGGCGAGGCGATCCGGCGGCATGAGCCGACGATGCGGGGCCACGCCATCGACGGTGTCCGTATGCGCGCCGATATCAGTTTCTCGATGGACCTTGTGGGTTTCCCGATGGACCTTGTGGGTTCGGCGCGGTATCGTTCGACCTTCACCGGGTCCTCGGAGGTGCCGCGGACCGGGGTCGCCACGCACGGGAGGGACCATGCGCCACTCGATGTCCCGCCGCAGACCGGCGCTCGCCGGCCTGACGGCCCTCACCCTCGCGGCGGCCATGTGTGTGCCGGCGGGCGTGATGGCACAGGACGAACCGATCCAGTCAGGCGGCACGCTCGTGGTGGCGGCCGACGGTACCTCGTTCCCGGCCAACCTCAACCCCGCCATCGCGACCTCCAACGGCGTCGTCTACATCTCGAGCAAGGTGGTCGAGCCCCTGGCCGAGGCCGGCTTCGACGGGCTCCAGCCGCGGCTCGCGACGAGCTGGGAGGGCTCCGACGATGGCCTGACCTTCACGATCCATCTGCGTGAGGGCGTCACCTTCAGCGATGGCCAGCCGTTCACCTCGGCGGACGTCAAGTTCTCCGCGGAGGAGGTCTGGAGCAAGCTCCAGAGCTTCGGGCGTATCGTGCTCGCGAACCTTGACCGTGTGGACACGCCGGACCCGCTCACGGCCGTCCTCGTGTTCTCCAAGCCGACCCCCGCGTCGCTCATCGAGAACGCGCTGCCGGTGGTCACCGCGGTCCTGCCCGCCCACGTCTACCAGGGCACCGACTTCGCCGAGGCGGGTGGGGACAGCCCGCTCAACCAGCAGCCGGTGGGCACGGGTCCCTTCGTGTTCTCGGAGGTCCGACCCGGCGAGCTCATCCGGTTGACGAAGAACCCGACCTACTGGGGCGAGGGCGAGCCGTACCTCGATGAGGTGGTGTTCCAGGTGCTGCCGGACGCGGCGTCGCGAGCAGCGGCACTCGAGACGGGCGCCGTCCAGGCGACCGTCTTCTCGGGTGTGCCGCGGCTTGATCTCCAGCGGCTGGATGCGCTCGACGGCGTCTCCATCACGTCCACGGGCTATGAGGGGCTGCCCTACCAGATCACCCTCGACTTCAATCATCGCAACCCGATCCTCGGGGATGTCGACGTGCGCAGGGCCATCCGCCAGGCGCTCGATCCGCAGCTCGTCGTGGACACGATCTTCCTGGGCCAGGGCGCGTCCGTGGCCACGGGCCCCATCCCGTCCACCGCCACCGACTTCTACACCGAGGACAAGACCCTCTACACCTTCGACACCGCGGCAGCGGAGGCAGCGCTCGACGCAGCCGGCTTCCCGCGGGGCGAGGACGGCACCCGCTTCGCGCTCCGGCTGCGCGTGGCGCCCTTCTTCCCGGAGACGGTGGGCACCGGCGAATACGTCAAGCAGGCCCTCGAGGACGTGGGCATCGCGGTGGAGATCGTGGCCGCGGACAGCAGCGCGGCGTACCAGACCGCGGTCTACACCGACCACGATTTCGACCTGTCCATCAACTCCCCGGCGTATCGACCGGACCCGGCCATCTCCACGACCATCCTGTTCCAGGGTGGCCTGGACGCCGGCATCCCCTTCTCCAACCAGTGGGGCTACGCCAACCCGGCGCTGGACCAGGTCATCGCCGATGGCCTGACCACGCTGGACACCGAGGCCCGCGTGGAGCTGTACCGCGAGTTCCAGCGGATCATCGCGGACGACCTGCCGAACATCAGCCTCGTCGACTTCCGGTTCACGCCGGCGCATCGCGACCAGGTCCGGAACCTGGGCGACAACCCCCGCTGGGCGGTGTCCAACTGGTCGAACGTCTGGCTCGCTGCCGAGTGACATGAGCGTGTGGCTGCCCGGCAGGGCACGGCCACACGCGGACGCCGCATATCGGCTCCGGTCATGCGTCATCGTGTGACCGGACCGATGCTGCCACCCACGCTCTCGTTCATCCTTCGCCGACTGCTGCATGGGATCCCCGTGGTCCTCATCGTGGCGGTCGGCGTCTTCGTCATCCTGGAGGCCGCACCGGGCGATGCGGTCGATGCCTATCTGGCGCAGCTCGGGGGCGGTGATGCCTCCCTTGCCGCCGACCTGCGCGAGCAGTGGGGACTCGACCGGTCGGAGCTCGGTCGGTTCATCGCGTACCTGACCTCCATCGTGACCCTCGACCTCGGGCGGTCCGTGGCAGTCGGCGGGTCGGTCGTCGAGGCGATCCTCACGCGACTGCCTGCCACGCTGCTGCTCATGGGCGCCTCGATCGCGTTCTCCGCGTCGCTGGGCGTGCTCCTCGGCGGCATCGCGGCGCTCCGGCGGGGCGGCATGACCGATGGCGTGCTCACCCTGGGCGCGCTCATCCTCAACGCCATCCCGGGCTTCTGGCTGGGCCTCATCCTCATCGTGGTGTTCGTGGTCTGGCTGGGCTGGTTCCCGCACGCCGGTTTCGGCTCCATCAACGGCCCCCGGGACCCCATCGGCCGCTCGCTCGACATCGCGTGGCATCTCGTGCTGCCCGTGACCACGCTCGGCCTGACGTACATGGCGCTCTATCTGCGACTGATGCGCGGCGCCATGATCGAGACGCGTGCCAGCACCTGGGTCCGCGCGGCGCGAGCGCGAGGGTTGCCGGAGACCCGCATCGTCCGGCGCCACATGGCCCGCCCGGCGCTGCTCCCGGTGGTCACGATGCTGGGTCTCCAGGCGGGCACCATGCTCGGCGGCAGCGTGGTCATCGAGACCGTGTTCGCGATCCCGGGCCTGGGCAGCCTCGCCTACCTCGCCGTGTCCCAGCGGGACCTGCCGCTCATCGCGGGCGTCGTGCTCGCGGGCACGGTCCTGGTCATCATCGTCAACATCCTCGTCGATCTCAGCTACGCCCGCATCGACCCGCGCATGACCGACGAGCGGCTCCGGACCGGGGTCGGATGACGCGACGACGATGACACGCAGTGGCTGGGTCGGGGCGATCGGCCTTGGCCTGCTCGTGGCGATGGCGCTCCTGGCACCGGTCATCAAGCCACGGGACCCGCTCGACCTGGTGGGTCGACCGCTGCTGGAGCCGTTCGCGGATCCACGCTTCCTGCTGGGCACGGACGCCCTGGGTCGGGATGTCCTCGCGCAGCTGCTGTACAGCGCCCGGGTCTCGCTCGTGGTGGGGCTCGCGGCGGCGGCGGGTGCCATCGGCATCGGCATCGGTGTGGGGACCGTGGCGGGGTTCCTGGGCGGTCGCGTGGACGGGATCCTGATGCGCATCTCGGAGGCGTTCCAGACCGTGCCCACGTTCCTGCTCGCACTCGCGCTGCTGAGCGCCCTGGGTGCCTCGACCGCGAACGTGGTGCTCGCCATCGCGCTCTCCTCGTGGCCGGCGACGGCACGCCTGGTGCGCGCGGAGGTGCTGTCGCTGCGTCAGCGGGAGTACGTGGACGCGGCCCGCCTCGCGGGACTGGGGCCACTGACCGTGGCGTTCCGGGAGGTGCTGCCGGGCGCACTCCAGCCCGTCGTGGCGCTGGTGGGCGTCACGGTGGGTGCCGCGATCCTCGTGGAGTCGGCGCTCGCGTTCCTGGGCCTGGGTGACCCGAACCAGATCAGCTGGGGCGTGATGATCTCCAACGGCCGGCAGGCGATCCGGGTGGCACCGTTCCTGGTGGTCATCCCCGGCGTGTGCGTCGCGCTGGCGATCCTGTCCGTGAGCCTCCTGGGAGATGGTCTCGCCGCCCGACTCGCGCCGCAGCGGCGGTATCTCTCGTGATCCCCGGCGGATCCGACGCGGCCGGTGGGCCGATGGCGGCTGGCGGGTCGGCGACGGCCGGTGGGCCGACGACATCGGCTCGTCCTGACCACGCGGCCCTCGAGGTGCGCGACCTGCGGGTGCGCTACCGGTCGATCGACGACCACGGGCCGGACGTCCTCGCGGTGGATGGCATCGACCTCACCATGGACCGGGGCGAGGTCCTCTCGCTCGTGGGTGAGAGCGGCTCGGGCAAGAGCGCCACGCTCCTGGCGCTCGCGGGGCTCCTGCCGGCGAACGCATCGGTGTCCGGATCCGTGCGGCTCCAGGGCCACGACATCCTCGCGCTTCCCGAGCGTGCCCGGGCGCGTGTCCGCGGCCGAGGCATCGGCATGGTGTTCCAGGATCCCGGTGGCAGCCTCACGCCGGTGCTCACCGTGGGCAGCCTCATCGATGAGGTGCTGCTCGTCCATCGCGGGCTCCAGGGCGCTGCCGCGCGTGCCGAGACGGAGGCGCTCCTCGCGCGATGCGGGGTCGGCGACCCGGCGCGTCGGGCGCAGGCGTATCCCCATCAGCTGTCGGGCGGGCTGCGCCAGCGGGTCGCCATCGCGGCGGCGCTCGCGGCCGGACCGGAGGTCATCCTCGCGGATGAGCCCACGACCGCGCTCGATGCCACGGTCCAGGCACAGGTCCTGGACCTGCTCGTGGGCCTCGTGGCGGATGAGGGCGTCGCGCTCGTGCTGGTGACCCACGACCTCGCGGTGGCCGCGGCGGTCGCGGACCGGATCGCGGTGATGTATGCGGGCCGGATCGCGGAGGAACGGCCGGCGGGCGAGCTCATGGAGCGGCCCGGCCATCCGTACACCGTCGCGCTCCGGGCAGCGGCACTCCCCTTCCGACCACGTGACCGGGATGGCGAGGGTATCCAGGAGCGTCTGCCGGAGCTGCGCGGGCGCATGGCGGCGGCTGGCGGGACGGGCTGCAGCTTCGCACCCCGCTGTCCCCTGGCCACGGACCACTGTCGACTGGTCGCTCCGCCGCTGGAGCCGTTCGAGGGCGGCCTGGTCGCCTGCTGGCGCGCCGGGGAGCTGGCCGAGTGGCCGGGTGTCGAGTCGCCGGAGGTCGAGCCGGAGGTCCCGCTGGCGGCGATCGAGCCGCAAGCCGTCGGATGGCCGGGGCAGGGCGCATGACGACCCTCCGCGCACAGGGGATCCATCGGGCGTTCCGGGCCAGCGGTCGTCCGGTCCGTGCGGTCGACGGCGTGGACCTGTCGGTATCGTCCGGGGAGATCGTCGGCCTCGTGGGGGAGTCGGGCTGCGGCAAGTCGACGCTCGCCCGGATCATGGTCGGGCTCGACCGCCCCGACCAGGGCGAGGTGTGGCTCGATGACCGGCGCTTCGTGCGCCCCGATGGGTCGGTGGAGCGTGCGCTGCGACACGAGGTCCAGCTGGTGTTCCAGGACCCCCACGCCTCGTTCGACCCGCGACGCACGGTGGGCCGGTCCGTCGGCATGCCCCTGCGAGCCGCAGGTGTCGGCCGTCAGGGCGCGAGGAAGCGGGTCATCGAGCTGCTGGAGCAGGTGGGTCTCGACCCGGTGCTCGCCGACCGCCTCCCGTCGACCCTCTCGGGCGGGCAGCTCCAGCGCGCCGCGATCGCACGCGCCCTGGCGCCCGAACCCGCGATCCTCGTGTGCGACGAGCCGGTGGCATCGATGGACGTCTCCGTGCGCGCCCAGATCCTCAACCTGCTGCTGGACCTGCGCCGGGAGCGGGGCATCGGCATCCTGTTCGTGTCCCATGACCTGGGGGTCGTCCGGCGCATCGCCGATCGCGTCGCGGTCATGTACCTGGGGCGGATCGTGGAGACCGGCAGCTCGGAGGCCGTGTGGCGCCTGCCTCGGCACCCCTACACGCGGTCGCTCGCCGCGTCCATCCCCACCGGCAGCACGAGCTGGCGGGCCCGCGGGAGCGTGCCCCGGCTGGAGGGGGAGCCACCGAGCGCGGTGGACATCCCGAGCGGTTGCCGGTTCCACCCCCGGTGCCCCATCGCGATCGACCGGTGTCGGGTGGACGATCCCGTGCTCCGACCATTCCCGCCGGACGTCGAGGTGGCCTGCCATCTCGCGGAGCAGGCCGGCGACGTGGCCTGACCGACGTGGGCGTCCGGTGCCAGGCTCGCCTCGCCCACGCGGGATCACGAGGTCAGGACGGGCGGCCTCCGACGGCGTCGGGTCAGCCACGCCATGCTCGCTATGATCGCCCGAGCGGCCACGGACGCGTGACTGGAGCCGCACGGTCCGGAGGAGAGCGTGCCATGGGGGAGATCAAGACCCAGCTGACCGATGCGGACGCGGACGCCTTCCTGGCAGCCGTGCCGGATGACGCCCGTCGCAGCGACGGCCAGGCGGTCGCCGCGCTGATGGCGGAAGTGACCGGCGAGCCGCCCCGGATGTGGGGACCATCCATCGTGGGATTCGGCAGCTGCACCTACCGGGACGCCAGCGGCAAGGGGCGCGAGTGGTTCCCGGTCGGGTTCTCGCCGCGCAAGGCCGAGCTCGCGCTGTACCTCCTGTCCGGGCAGGAGTCGTACGCGGGGATCCTCGAGCGGCTCGGCACGTGCCGCACGGGTACGTCGTGCATCTACATCAAGCGGCTCTCGGACGTGGATCCGACCGTGCTGCGCGAGCTGATCACGCGGGCCTGGGAGGACCGCCCGACCGACTGAGCGGGGCCCGCCGAACAGGGCGGCCCGCCAGTCGCCACCAACGACGACGCGGCCGCCGTTGCCGGCGACCGCGTGTGTGCTGCGAAGCGAGGGCCGTCTCGATGCGGACCGGGGCCCGCATCGGATCACCCGATCAGAGACCCTTGACGGCCCCCGTGAGGCCCTCGAGACCGGCCTTCGCGTCCGCGAAGTACATGCCCGTCTTGAGGTCCGTGTACAGCTCGTTGTCGATGCCCGCGTAGCCGCGGCCCATCGAGCGCTTGATGACGATGATGTTCTTCGCCTTGTCCACATCCAGGATGGGCATCCCGTAGATGGGTGAGGCGGGGTTCGTGCGTGCCGCGGGGTTGGTGACGTCGTTCGCGCCGACCACCAGGGCCACGTCCGCCCGCTCGAACTCGGGGTTGATCTCCTCCATCTCCTTGAGCTGGGGATAGGGGACGTTCGCCTCCGCGAGCAGGACGTTCATGTGACCGGGCATGCGACCCGCGACCGGATGGATGGCGTATGACACCTCGACACCCCGTGCCTCGAGCACCTCTGCCAGCTCGCGCACCGCGTGCTGCGCCTGGGCGACCGCGAGGCCGTAGCCGGGCACCACGATGACCTTCTGGGCGTACGCGAGCATGATCGCCGCGTCGTCCACGTTGACCTCGCGGACCGTGCCGCCACCAGCGGCCGCACCCGCGCCACCGGCCGCGGCATCGCCGCCACCGAAGCCACCCACCATGATGTTGGCGATGGACCGGTTCATGGCATCCGCCATGAGCTTGGTCAGGATGGCGCCGGCAGCACCCACGAGGGCGCCCGCGATGATGAGCACCGGGTTGTTGATGACGAAGCCGGACATCGCCGCGGCGGTGCCGGTGAACGAGTTGAGCAGGCTGATGACCACGGGCATGTCCGCGCCGCCGATGGGCAGCACGAGGGTCACGCCGAAGATGATCGCCGCTCCGAAGATGACGATGAGGATGAGGTTCGCGATCGAGGAGTCGATGCCCAGGACGCCGGCAGCGCCCAGCACCAGGATGAGCGTGCCGATGCCCGCGACCGCCGCGACGCCCAGCGTCAGGGGTCGGGTCCAGGGCTTGATGATGGGCGCCCCGGAGATCATCCCCTGGAGCTTGGCCGCCGCCACGATCGAGCCCGAGAACGTGATGCAGCCGATGACCACGCCCAGGACCACGAACACGGACGTAGAGATGGAGTACTCGGGGGTGTTGGCGACGTGGAAGAAGTCCTCGACCGCCACCAGGGCGGCCGCGCCACCGCCGACCGCGTTGAACAGCGACACCAGCTGGGGCATCGCGGTCATCTTCACGGCACGCGCGAGATAGAGGCCGATGCCACCGCCGATGAGGAAGCCGGCGATGATGATCGCCCACGCCTCGACGGACAGGCCACCCGGCCGGAGCGCCAGCCACACGAGCGTGGCGCCCACGGCGATGGTCATGCCCAGCGCGGACAGCTTGTTGCCGTTGCGGGCGGTGGCGGGACTGTTCATCTGGTGGAGACCCACCACGAAGAACGACGCGCCGATCAGCCACGCGAAGAAGACGAACGTGTACAGGACGTCACCGGGCATCGGTCAGGCCCCCTTGCCCGCGCCGTCGCCAGCCTTGGGAGCTGCGGGCTTCTTCTTGAACATCTCGAGCATCCGGTCCGTGACCACGTAGCCACCGACCACGTTGGCGGCGCCGAACACCATGGCCACGAACGCGAGCACGTAGCCCAGGAGGTCGTTGGCGCTCGCCGCGATGATCATGGCGCCCACCAGCACGATGCCGTGGATCGAGTTGGCGCCCGACATGAGGGGCGTGTGGAGGGTCGTGGGGACCTTGCTGATGACCTCGACGCCGACCAGCAGGGCCAGCACGAAGATCGCGATGGAGTTGAGGAGCTCCGGGCTCACGCGGGACCTCCGTCCTTGGTGTCGTGCAGGGGTGTCTCGTCCGCCTGGTCGACCGCGTCGGCGGCCTCGTCCAGGACCTCGGCCGCACCGTCTTCGGCGGCCTCGGTGGCCGTCACGCCGGCTTCCTCGACGATCGCTTCGGCACTGGCCTCGGCGTCCTCGATGACGGCTGCGGTCTCGGCCGTCGCCTCGGCGACCTCCGTGGCCGTCTCGACGACCGGCTCCGGTTCGGGTTCGGGCTCCGGTTCGGGTGCAGGAGCGGGCGTGGCAGGCTCGATGCCGAGCGCCTTGGCGGTCGCCTCCTGGACGACCTTGCCGTCCATGGCGATGACCACCGCGCCCGTGATCTCATCGCTGCGATCCAGGACCAGCTGGCCGTCCTTGACCATGTGCAGCAGCAGCGCGCTGATGTTGCGAGCGTAGAACGCGCTCGCACCCGCGGGCATCGTGGCCGGCAGGTTGGTGGGCGCGATGATGGTCACGCCGTTGTCCGTCACGATCGTCTGGTCCGGCTGGGACAGCTCGACGTTGCCGCCGAGCGCGCTCGCCGCCATGTCCACGATGACCGAGCCCGGCCTCATGAGCGCCACGGCGTCCGCGGTGACCAGCACGGGCGGCCGGCGACCGGGCACCTGGGCCGTGGTGATGACCACGTCCATGCCCCCGATGTAGCCGTTCAGCTCCTGCTGCTGCGCGGCGCGCTCCTCGGCGGTCAGCTCGCGCGCGTAGCCACCCGAGCCGGCCGCATCCGCGACCGACTTGAGCTCCAGGAACTGGGCGCCCAGCGACTGGGCCTGCTCCCTGGTCTCCGAGCGGACGTCATAGGCCTTCACCTGCGCACCCAGCCGGCGGGCCGTCGCGATGGCCTGGAGGCCAGCCACGCCGATGCCCAGGATGAGTACGTTGGCGGGCTTCGCGGTACCGGCGGCCGTGGTCAGGAGCGGGAAGTACCGGCCGTATGCCTCGGCCGCGATGATGACCGCCTTGTAGCCGCCCACGTTCGCCTGGGACGAGAGGGCATCCATGGTCTGGGCCCGCGACAGCGTGCGCGGCAGCGCGTCCAGGCTGATGGCGGTGACGCCCTTGTCCGCGAGCGATTGGGACGTCTGCGGATCGATGAGCGGCTGGAGCAGACCGATGACGGCCTGGCCGCTGCGCAGCTGACCGATCTCCGCCGCAGAGGGCTTCTGGACCCGCAGCACGACGTCCCCGTCCGCGGTGGACGGGACGATCGTGGCACCGGCATCGACGTACGCGGAGTCCGGGATGGCGGACCCCTCGCCCGCTCCCGACTCGACGAGTACCTCGAGTCCTGCGTTGACCAGCTTGCCGATGACTTCGGGCACGAGCGCGACGCGCCGCTCGTTGGGCGCAGTCTCCTTCGCGATGGCGACCTTCATCCAGGGACCCCGAATGTGGAGGGTGGGCACGCAGCGGCTTGGGCAGCGGCGCTGCGACTCGAAAGCATAGCGTGTCGACCGGCCGACCATCCGTTACGGTCCGGTATCGATGGTGCGCATCCGCCGGAAACCTGTCGCTCCCTGACAGGATCCGGTGACAGCATCGACCTGGGGACGACCGCAGACGAGGCTGATGATGGACTATCGGATCGAGCTCATGACCGTGCCCGTGACGGACGTGGACCGGGCGAAGGCGTTCTACGTGGACCAGGCGGGCTTCCATGCCGACCACGACCAGACCGTGCACGAGGGGCTCCGGTTCGTGCAGCTGACACCGCCCGGCTCCGCCTGCTCCATCGCCATCGGCGAGGGCCTGACCAGCGCCGCGCCAGGCTCCATCGACTCCATCCAGATGGTCGTCACGGACATCGAGGAGGCGCAGCGGGTCCTGACCGCGCGTGGCTGTCCGATCTCCGCCATCGATGACCAGCCGTGGGGTCGATTCCTGTACTTCCAGGACCCGGACGGCAACCAGTGGGCCATCCAGCAGCTGCCGCCGCGTGACTGAGGTGGAGGCAGCCGACCGCTGACCTCGGAGGCGCGGCGTGGACGTGGGACCGTGGACCGAGTATTGTCTGACAGTCTCACAACTAGAGCCGCGCACGCGAGGTTGCCCGAATGAACGCCGCCGACGTCCTTGCCCAGATCCTGCGACGTGAGGGCGTCGAGCAGGTGTTCTTCTTCCCGGGCAGCCCCATGACCGAGGCGCTCGCACGGGCCGGTGTCCGACTCGTGCTGCCTCGCCAGGAGCGGGTGGCCGGTGACATGGCGGATGGCGTGTCCCGGTCGACGAACGGTCGCCAGATCGGTACGTGGGCCGTCCAGTCGCTCGCCGGCGCGGAGAACGCGTACGCGGGGCTCGTCCATGCCTGGACCGACTCGACGCCCACGCTGTTCCTGCCCGGGCATCCCGGCCTCGCCCGAGCCGGTGAGGCCCCCGCCTTCGAGGCACTCGACCACTTCCGCGACGTGACCTGCTACAGCAGCCGGATCGTGTCACCCAGCCTGGTCGGGGAACGCGCGCGGCATGCCTTCTCGATGCTCCGCTCCGGGCGACCGCGACCCGCGATGCTGGAGCTGCCCGAGGACGTCATGGCCGAGGACGCGACCGACCCGGGCTACGAACCCGCGCGTGGCTCCCGGCCCGGCCCCGACCTGGGCGCCGTCCGCGAGGCTGCCGATCGGCTGCTCCGCTCCCAGTCCCCCGCCATCTGGTCCGGCCAGGGGACGCTCTACGCGGAGGCCTCGGCCGAGCTGGTGGAGGTCGCCGAGCTGCTCGGCGCGCCGGTCATGACCACCCTCCAGGGCAAGAGCGGCATGCCCGAGGACCATCCCCTCGCCGCGGGCACGGGTGGCTATGCCCAGACCCCGATGGTCGAGCACCTGCTGCGCACGACCGATGTGCTGCTCGTCGTGGGGTCGAGCCTCAGTCGGACCGACTTCACGCCGGAGGTCCCCGAAGGCACGGTCATCATCCACGCGACCATCGACCCGCTCGACCTCAACAAGACCCACTGGACCGAGGTCCCCATCCACAGCGACGCGAAGCTGTTCCTCGCCGCGCTCGCGGACGAGCTGCGTGGTCGTGTGGGCGCCGCGGAGCAGGAGCGGGCCCGGGCGACGGCCGCGACCCTCGCGGACATCCGCGCCCGATGGCTGGCGGACTTCGAGCCGCTGTTCGCGGACGACAGCGCACCCATCAACGGCTACCGCATGTTCCGTGAGCTGTGGTCGCTGCTCGATCCCGCGGAGACCATCATCACCCACGAATCGGGCTCGTCACGCGACATCCAGTCGGTGTTCTACACCGCGACCACGCCCCGCGGCTACCTCGGCTGGGGCCAGTCGACCCAGCTCGGCTATTCCATCGGCGCGAGCATGGGTGCCAAGCTCGCGAACCCCGACAAGATCGTCGTGAACGTGATGGGGGACGCCGCCATCGGCATGACGGGTCTCGATCTCGAGACGGCGGCACGGGAGCGCATCCCGATCCTCACCGTCGTCAAGCACGACGAGATCTTCAGCGGCTACTACCGCTTCATGCCCCTCGCCATCGAGCGGTTCGGCGCCGCGCGGCAGACCGGCGACTATGCCGGGATGGCCCGGAGCCTGGGGCTCCACGCCGAACGCATCACCGATCCCGCCGAACTGCGACCCGGGTTCCAGCGGGCGCTCCAGGCCGTCCGCGAGGGACAGCCGGCGCTCGTCGATGTCATCACGGCCGAGACGCATCGGCTGTCCGTGCCGGACCCGAACGCCGGCCACTGAGCCGACGCCGGCCTCCGAGCCGGCGACCACACTGCCGAGCCGACGCCGGCCTCCGAGCCGGCGACCACTGCCGAGCCGACGCCGGCTACCGGGCAGCGTGTCAAGCGAGCCCGAACGCGCCGAACGGGTCCTGGTCGCCCGCCGGATGACCGGCCAGTCGCAGCCCTTGCCAGATGGTCACCTGGTTGGCGGTCAGGACCGGCACGGCTGCCGCGTCCTGGAGGTCCGCCAGCCACTCCATGGTGTGGAGCGCGGTGTCCGGCAGCAGGATCGCCTCGGCGTCCGGGTGCCGATTGGCGAGGGCGAGATCGACCACGCGCTGGCGTGACAGGGTGCCCCCCTCGGAGGCCCACATGATGCCCAGGGTGCCCATCGACACGACCTCGATCCCGGCGTCCGCGAGGAAGGTCCGGAACCGATCCGCGAGATCCTCCGGATAGGTCGCGCCGATCGCGACGCGCCGAAGCCCCAGCTCGGCGAGCGCAGCCGCGAACGCCAACGAGGTGCTGGAGACCGGCACGCCCAGCTGCTCGGCGACCGCGGCCGCCTGACGACGAGCGCCCTCCAGCCCGTACACGAAGCTGCCGCTCGTGCAGGCCCACATCGCGGCATCGGGCGCCAGCGGCGCGAGGCGTGATGCCCCTTCCTCCAGCCGCTCCGGTGACCCGGTGTCGATGAGGGCGTGGATCTCGTGGGTGTCGATGCCCACCGTGGTGTGGACCACCGGCAGCGAGACACTCGTCCCGAGCATCCGCTCGGCACGTGGGTAGTCGTCCTCGGCGGCATATCCTGGGTAGAGGATCCCGATGACCGGCACGTGCGGCTCGGTCATGCGGTCCCGGCAGCGACGGGATCGCCACCGACCAGCGTCTGACCGGCGCTCCGCAGCGCGGCCTCGATGAGCACCTGGTTGGCGGTCAGGACCGGCACCCCGAGGCGTTCCCGAAGGCGCGGCAGGAGTGGCACCGTCGGCAGGTTGGTGCAGGCCAGGAACACCGCCTCGGCGTCCGGCGTCCGGGCTCGGTCCGCGAGGTCGATCACCACATCGGCCGATGCCGCCACGACGTCCTCCTCATCCGTGTACGCGAGGTTCACCAGGCTCACTGGCTCGAAACCCGCCTCCGCGAGCAGGTCCGCCAGGGCCTGGCCCAGCGGCTCGTCATAGGGCGTGCCCAGGCCCACCCGACGGACACCGAGGCGACGCAGCTCGTCCACGAGGGCGCCGCTCGGTGTCACCGCCTCCCGGATCCCCGCCGACTCGATCACCTCCCGCACGGCGGCCTCCCCTGCCAGCCCGTCCACGAAGCTCGCCGAGGTGCAGCCGAAGGCCACGACCGCCGGCGAGATGCGCTCCAGCGTGCGGGCGGCTGCGACGAGATCGTCCGCGTCGGCGACCCGTCGCGCGTGCTCCGGCCCGTACGGCAGCTCCACGATCGGCAGTCTCGTCACGTGGAGGCTCACGTCCTCCGGGACGATCTGCCAGTACTCCCGGTCGAGCGCCATGTCGAAGGGCACGATGACCCCGATCCGCTTCGGGAACCATGTCGTGCCCATGTCGCGACCCTCGTTGACATCTTGGCGGATTGACGGACAACCAGTCCAAGACTACCATCGACCCCGGGCCCGCGGCGTGAGGCCGCAGCCATCGAACCCACACAGCGAGGAGGGACCAATGGCGTCCAGAGCCATCCCCAGGGTCTCGATCAGCATCCTGGCAGCCGCGACGCTGGTCGTCGCCTCGGTGGGAGCGGGCACGGCACAGTCGCCGAGCGCCGGACCGGTCGAGCCGCTGCCCACGAGCGCAGACGGGTCGCTCGAACGGGTCCAGCAGAACGGCCTCTATGTCGGCTTCGCCGGCGAGAACCCGTGGTCGTTCGTGGCACCCGACGGCACGTTCCAGGGCGCCGAGGCCGAGATGGTGCTCGCCTGCGCATCGAAGCTGGGTATCACGGAGGTGTACCCGGTCGGGATGGTGTTCGACGGGCTCCTGCCGGCACTCCAGGCACGTCGCATCGACATGACGGCTGCCGGCCAGTCGATCCGCGAGGCACGGCTCCAGGTGGCCATCGCCACGCAGCTGCTGTATCGCTACGGTACCCGCATCGTGGGCATGAAGGGCGACCCGGTCCTCCAGACGCTCAACAGCTGGACCAAGGCCGGGGAGGCCGGGGTCGAGGTGGCAGGCATCCGTGGGTCCACCGAGCTCACCGACACCGCGCAGTTCGGCGTCAAGTGGCTGGAGTACCCGGACAACCCGACCGAGCTCGCGGACCTGCTCGCCGGTCGCATCAAGTACATGGCCTGGAACGACAACTACTACTCCCAGTTCCTCGCCGAGAACCCGGACGCGCCGATCGAGGCCGTCAAGGACTGGGACTACCAGGGTGTGGTGTCACTGCCGGGTCACTACTTCAACAGCGAGGATATCGGGCTCCGCGACGCCTTCAACGAGTGCTATTCCGAGCTGAAGACGGACGGCACGATGGCCGAGATCCTGACGAAGTGGGGCTTCAATCCCGATACCATCCCCGATCCGGGCCCGGGCTTCCCGCCCGGTTTCCCCGAGGGCTGATCCGGAGCGAACCCGGGAAGGGCTCCGTGGCCACGGCCGCGGAGCCCTTCATCGTTCTCAGCAACAGGAGCTGACTTCGGCCGGTGGACGGACTCGAGCGCTTCCTCGACGTCGCGCACTTCATGGCGCCGGCGGCTGTCACGACCCTCCTGGTCGCCCTCGTCTCGTTCCCGGGCGCCCTGACCGTCGCTGCCATCGTCACGGTGCCCCGGATCCATCGGATCCCGGTCATCAGCTGGCTGGCGGACCAGTACGTCGACTTCGTGCGCACCACGCCGCTGCTCCTCCACCTGTTCTTCGTGTACTTCGCGCTCCCCTTCGTGGGCATCCGGGTCGAGCCGATCACGGCGGGCGTGCTGACCCTCAGCCTGCACGTGGGCGCATACCAGTCGGAGGTGCTCAAGGCCGCCTATCACGCGGTGCCACGGGGCCTCGTGGAAGCGGCGGATGTCCTGGGCATGTCCCGCCTGGTGCGGCTCCGGCGGGTGATGCTGCCCCTCGCCCTGCGAGTGGCGCTGCCGGGCCTCGCCAACTCGATGATCGAGATCCTGATGGACACGGTGATCCTGTCGGTGGTCGCCGTCGTCGAGATCTTCTACAGCCGGACGCTCTACTTCTACCAGTTCTTCGCGGGCCGCATCGAGAGTCTCATCCTGGTCTGCCTGTTCTTCGTGATCATCGGTGTCCCCGCCGGTCGACTCGTCCGTCGACTGGAGCGGCGCTTCACGATCCCCGGCTCGGGCAGCGAGCCGGCACGGATCCTGTAGATGAACGAGCAGGATCTCCAGCGCCTCCTCGGATATGTCCCGGATCTCGCTGGTGGCCTGTTCTACACCATCGTGCTGACCCCCATCGCGATGGCATCGGCGACCATCCTGGGGGTCCTGTTCGCGATCGGTCTGAACGCGCCACGACGCATCATCCGGACGCCCATCCAGTGGTTCATCGAGGTCGCCCGCTCGATCCCGGAGCTGGTGCATGTGTTCATCTGGTACGAGGCGTTCGCGATCATGGGACTCGTCCTGCCGGCCATCGCCGCCGGCATCGGCGCGCTCACGGTCGTGTTCGGAGCGTTCCTGGGGGAGGTCATCCGGGCGGGCGTGCTCGCCGTGGAGCCGACCCAGTGGGAATCCGGACAGGTCCTGGGCATGTCCCGCTGGACCATCTGGCGACGCGTCATCCTGCCCCAGGCCCTGCGCACGGTGCTGCCGGTCTGGAGCAGCTACTACATCTCGATGTACAAGGCGACGGCGCTCCTGGGCCTCATCACGGTCCCCGACCTGCTGTTCCGGGCACGTGGCCTGGCGAGCCAGAACTTCCGCCACTTCGAGATCTACACCATCGTGCTCGTCCTGTACTTCATCGTGGGCAAGGCGTCGCTGGCCATCATCCGCCGGTACGAGCGCCGACTGCGCGTGGATGTCCCCAAGTCGGAGGAGCTGACGCTGCTCCGGCATCCGCTGGCTGATCACACATGATCCGGGTGGTCCCCGGGAGGGAGGCGACGGCATGACGAGCATGACCCCTGCGGGCGCGTCCCCGGGACCGGGGGACGACATCCCCGCCGTGGAGCTCATCGGTGTCTCCAAGCGATTCGGCTCGAACATGGTCCTCGACTCGGTCGACCTGCGCGTGCGCAAGGGCGAGATCCTCGTCGTCATCGGACCCAGCGGATCGGGCAAGACCACGCTCCTGCGCTGTCTCATCGGCCTGGTGCCGCTCGACGATGGCCGCATCGAGATCGACGGGGAGTGCGTCGTGGACCTGCGGCGCGGCCACCCGACCCCCAGCGCGCGGACGGCCGAGGCGATCCGCCGGCGCAAGCTGGGCATGGTCTTCCAGTCGTTCAACCTGTTCCCGCACCGGACCGCGCTGGAGAACGTGATGGAAGGCCCGGTGTACGTCCGTCACGCTCCGCGGGACCAGGCTCGCGCGGACGCCGAGCGGCTCCTGGCCCAGGTCGGGCTTGCCGAGCGCCGGCACCACTATCCGGCGCAGCTGTCGGGTGGCCAGCAGCAGCGTGTCGCCATCGCCCGCGCGCTCGCCATGAAGCCCGAGGTGATCCTGTTCGACGAGGTCACCTCCGCGCTCGACCCGGAGCTGACCGGCGAGGTGCTGGCCGTCATGGAGGAGCTCGCGGAGCAGGGCCAGACGATGATCGTGGTGACCCACGAGATGGGGTTCGCGCGCGAGGTCGGCGACCGACTCCTGTTCATGGACCAGGGCCGCATCATCGAGCAGGGCGACCCGCGTACCGTGCTCGACGCACCCCAGCAGGACCGCACCCGCAAGTTCCTGAGCAAGGTGCTCCACACGCACTGATCCACGCGTGGAAGCTCGGTCGAGGCGACCCTCGACCGAATCGGTCAGCCGAGGCGGCCCGCCGTCCGGAGCAGGTCCAGGGCCACCGTGGCCGCCTCCTCGTGGTACGCGCGATGGGACGTGGCGGCGACCCACGCGGTGTGCGGGGTGAGCAGCAGGTTCGGCACATCCCGCAGGGGATCCGTCTCCGGGCTGGGCGGCTCCACGGCGCGCACGTCGAGCGCCGCGAACGCGAGCCGGCCGGAGCGGAGCGAATCGGCGAGCGCCGACTCCACCACGATGGGGCCCCGGGCGACGTTGACGAGCACCGATCCGGGCTTCATGCGCCCGAACGCGTCGGCGTCCATGAGGCCGCGCGACGTGTCCGTGAGCGCCGCCATGATGACGACGGCATCGGCGGTGGCGAGAAGCTCCGGGAGGGACACCAGGGGCAGGTCCGGTCCCGTGTCCGGGGACGCCGGGTCGGTGGCGATGGTCCGGAAGCCGAGGGCCCGGGCACGTCGGGCGAACGCCTGACCGATGCGCCCGGCGCCGATGACCCCCACGGTCTGGAGGCTGAACAGCTCGATGCCGAGGTCCGCGATGAGCTTGCGGTGGTCCCAGCGCGTGGTCCGGGCGGCCGCGTCCTGGGCGGGCAGGCGTCGGAGGGCCGCGAGCAGGAGCGTCAGCCCGTGCTCGGCGACCACCTGGGTCGCCCAATGCGGCAGGTTGCGGACCGGGATGCCGGCCGCGGCCGCGGCGGCCGCGTCGACCTGGTCCATGCCCACCGAGTAGCACACCAGGCCGAGCGGGTCACGCAGCCGTGCCATCCGATCGGCACCGAACGGCCCGTCGTGGACGATGACCACGTCCGCCTCGCCCAGCTGTGCGTCGGCGTCGGGACGCGGTGGGACGAGCAATCGGACGCCCGCTGGCTCGAGCATCGAACGCTCGATGTCATACGCCCAGTCGAGGTAGTCGAGCTGGTCCCAGACGAGGACGGTCGGTGGGCGGACGGGGACGGTCACGGAAGCCTCCGGATCGGGTCGGGTGTGTGGCGTGGTCGACGCGGGTCGCTGGTCAGCGGACGAGGTCGAAGGGCACCTCGAGCCGTTCCGCATACCCCCGCAGCATCTCCACGACCCGTGGGTGCAGCGGCACCCCGTTCGCTCGGCGGTCCGCCTCCGCGATGTGCTCCGGATCACCGGCGACGAGGACCCCGGACGAACCCTGTGCCGGTGGCGTGGCGCGGAGCTCCCGGACGAGCGCGTCCATCATCGCGGTGAAGCCGGCGAGGGGGATGAACGCGTCCACCCGGATGGCACCCAGGAAGTGCCCCAGGTTGTCCGGGCCGAGCATCTGGCCGAAGCCGGTCCCCGAGAGGACCCCGCTGAGGATCTCCACCACGACCGCGAGGCCGTAGCCCTTGTGGGCACCACCCGTGGCGCTGCTGCCGAGTGGCAGGAGACGCGCCGCGTCCATCGCGTCCTGGGGGTCGGAGGTGGGGACGCCGGAGGTGCCCAGGGCCCACTCGGTGGGGATGGAGGCGCCGTCACGGTGTGCGTTGAGGACCTTGCCCATCGCTGCGGCCGTGGTCGCCATGTCCAGGACGAACGGCGGCTCCTCGCCGCAGGGCACCGCCACCGAGATGGGGTTCGTCCCGAGCCTGGGGTCCGCGCCACCGAAGGGCACCGCGAGGGCGCCCCCGTTGGTCATCGAGATACCGATCATGCCGTGATCCACGGCCATCCGGGAGTACAGCTGGGCCATGCCGTAGTGCCGGCTGTTGGCGACCGCCGCGAACCCGACGCCATGACGACGCGCCCGCTCGATCGCGTCACGCATCGCCATCTCGGCGACCACGAAGCCGATGCCACCGTCGCCGTCCCAGCGCGCGGTCGTCTCGGTCTCGTGGAGGATGCGCGGCTGCGGGCGGGGATTGATGAGGCCGCTCTCGAGGCCCGGCTGGTAGTACACGTCGAGATAGTTCGAGACGCCATGTGATTCGTGGCCACGCAGATCGGCCGCGACCAGGCCGCGGGCCGTGGACCGGGCGTCCTCGGCCGGCATGCCGAAGCTCTCGAAGATGCGCCCCACGAGCGTCTCGAGTCGATCCGCATCCACCATGGTGCGGCTGCGCGGGATGCTGGGCGCGCTCACGACCGGTCCTCGACCCGGCGATAGGTCAGGGTCTCTCCCTCGCTGCCGCGCAGATACACGTCGTGGCACGCCGCCGCGAACGCCTCGTATCCCTCCACGATGGTGGCATACACGTTGCCCGGCACCGGACCGACGGAGGGATCCCACAGGAAGTTGTTGCGGCCGTAGAACACCGCCAGGTCGATCACCGCGTCCAGGCCCTCGATGCCCCGGGATTCGCGGAACGATCGCAGGAACTGGCCGGTCGGGAACCGGAAGTAGATGACGTCGGCGGGGATGGGCGTGATGGTCGGGTTCTCCAGCCCAGGATCCGACGCGAGCGGCGGCACCATGCAGTAGATCTCGTTGCTCGCGTACTTGGCGTGCCAGACGCGGTTCGAGAGCGGGAGCGCCTCCCAGATGGCGTCACAGGTGCGAGGGGCCTCGTCGTCGAGGAGCCGTGCCACGCACGACACCCCGCGCGTGTCGAGGCTGATGCTCATGAACCGACTCACTGCACGATCCCTCCTTGGTGGGGTGCCCGGGCCGGGTGATGTGCCACCACCCGTGGGATGACATCCATGACGATGCGGTCGACCACGTCGTCGACGCCCTGGCCGACGGCCGGGAAGGGCCACAGGGCCAGATGATCGAAGCCGCGCTCCGCGAGCGATCCGAGGCGTGTCGCACACGTCTCCGCCGTCCCGGCGACGGAGCAGGCGTCGATGAGGTCATCGGGGATGAGCGCCGCGGCGCGACCGATGACGTCCGGCGTGACCGCGTACGCCTCGCCGTCCATGAGACGCGCCAGGTCATCGGGGACCGGGATCCCCAGCTCGCCCAGCAGCGGCCGACTGCCCCACAGGGCCACCGCGATACCGGTCCGGACAGCGGCGCGGGCGGCGACCGGGTCCTCGTCGACCGCGATGTACAGCCACGCGGCACGACGGAGCGGCGCCAGGTCGCTCGACCGGCGTGCCTCCCCCGCCGCGACGCGCTCCAGCGCATGCTCCAGCAACGGTCCGTCCGTGAAGGTCGCCACGAGCACCATGTCCGCGAGCTCGCCGGCCAGCTCCAGGATCCGGGGCCCTCGGCCGGCGATGGCGATGGGCACCGGCTCGAGGAGCGGGTGATGGAGACGGCCCTCGTGGAACGCGAAGGCCGACCCCGTGAACGACACGGGCGTCCCGGAGACCCAGAAACGACGCAGGAAGGTCACCGCGTCACGGAGCGCCGTCGCGGGCGCCCGGCGCTCGATGCCCAGCGCGTCGAAGCCGCTCCAGCCCGCGCCCAGGCCCAGGATGGCCCGGCCACCGGTCGCCTCCTGGAGCGTGGCGATGGCCGTGCCGGTGAGGGCAGGGTGACGCACGAGGGCGTCGGTCACACAGGTCCCCAGGCGCAGCCGATGCGTGCTCCCCCCGAGCAGCCCCAGGCTGATCCACGCATCGCGCTCGAATCGCTCGTCGAACACCCACAGGCCCTCGATCTCGGGGCTCGTATCGAGTCGCTCCGCCCGTGCCCGGACCACTGGCCATGGCTCGGCGCCGGTGATGGCGATCCCGAACGTGAGCGGCCCGCGTCCGTGCATGGCCGGATTGTATACTGTCTGACAACATGACAAGACCCGCGCCCCCGGACCTTCGGCTCGGGCTCGTGGTCCCGGGTGACTGCCATCTGGACGACGAGCTGTGGACCCTGGTCGATGGTGCAGCCCTGCCGTTCGTCACCCGCACCATCGGCGCGGACGACACGGAGATGGGCGGCGATTCCATCGCCGAGGTGACGGGCATCGCCGAGGGTCCGGAGATCGGCGCCGCGGCCGACCGCCTGCGGGACGTGGCGCCCATGGCGGCTGCCTACGTCGACACGTCGATCTCGTTCGTCCGGGGGATCGGTGGCGACCTGGACATCGCGGCGCGCATCAGCGACCGCCTCGGCTGTCCCGCCATCGTCA
>JAHBUZ010000001.1 GCA_019637815.1 Chloroflexota bacterium | reverse complement strand
GGGGCATCCGGGGCATCCGGGGCATCCGGGGCATCCGGGGCATCCGGGGCATCCGGGGCATCCGCACCGAGCGTCGGCGTTCCGATGGTCGTCTCAGGTGGTGTGGGGACCGTGTCCACCTCGACCGGCAGATCGGCCCAGGGGTCGACCTCCGTGATCGCCTCGGCGTCGGCGATCGTTCCGGTCTGCGCGACCACCTCGGCGTCGGCGTCCGCGATCGCGTCGACCCGGGCAGCGGTGTCGAGCTCGGCGGCGGCCGCTTCCTCGGTGGCGGCCACCTCTGGGTCGGCTCCCGCTTCTGGGTCGGCCCCCGCTTCTGGGTCGGCCCCCGCCTCGGCGTCGGTCACACCGTCCCGCTCGGCCACTGCGTCACCCTCGGCCGCGGCCACACCGTCGACCTCGTCGTCGACGGTCCCCTCGACCACCTCCGGGATCCCTGTAAGGGGCACGTCGGCGTCGTCGGCCGTCGTCACGTCCAGCGTGGGCTGGGCGTCGGCGGGGTCACCTTCCGGCACCACCTCGCCATCTGCCGGCTGATCGTCGACTGCCGTCACCGCATCGTCCGCGACGAGCTCCACCTCCCCGTCGAGCGTCGCATCGACGGTCGCATCCGGGATCCCCGACACGACGGCCGCGAGCTCGATGTCGGTCACGCCCGCGAGCGGATCGCCCACCTCGTCCGTGTCCGGCTCCTCGCCGGCCGTATCGATCGTGGGATCGTTCGTATCGGCATCGTTCGCGGTGGCAACGACCGAGAGGTCCATCCCCGCGAGGAGCGCCGCGAACTCAGCGTCCCATGCGTCCTGCCTATCGGATGCATCGTGCCGGTCCGAGCCGGCCGCGCTCCCAACGGACGCATCATCGGTCTCCGAGACCGTCGCCTCGAGGATGGCGGCATTGGCGAGCGCCAGCGCCTCCGCGATCCGCTCGTCCGCGTCCTGTGCCAGCTCATCGGCCTCCGCGTCGAGCGTGGCTGCTGCCAGGGCGAGCTCATCGGCCACGTCCTGGTCGATGGTCGCCAGCTCCTCGGCCACCTCGCCGAGGATCACCGCCTCCGCCTCCAGCTCGTCGGCCTGCTCCACGAGCACGAATGCCTCCCGGAGCATGCCCTCACCCAGCAGACGACCCCGGATGCCGGCATCGGCCGCGGCATCGATGACCGTCCAGGCGAGCGCGGTCGCGCCGTCGAGGATGGCCTGGTCGGCAGACGGCGTGGCACACGCGTCCGTGAACTCGCGCTGATGGTTCACGGCGCCGTTGGTGTCGATGCCGATCATGGGGTGGATGGATGGCACGACCTGGGAGACGTCGCCCATGTCCGTCGAGACCGGCGCCCCGTGCGAGTCATCGAAGACCCGTCCGAGTGCCTCCGCGTTCGTGCGATAGAGCGCCGCGAGCTCCTGGTCGTGGATCATCTCCGAGTACGCCGTGCCCTCGACGATGAGTGCCTCGGTCCCCGTCGCGAGCGCCCCAGCCTCGAAGCAGCGGCGCACCATGCCCACGACCTCCGCCAGGCGACGGCTGTCCGCGGCGCGCACCATGAACAGGGCGCTCGTATGAGCAGGGATGATGTTCGGCGCATCACCGCCCTTGGTCACGATGCCGTGCACCCGATCGGTCGCCAGCAGCTGCTGGCGGAGCAGCCCGATGGCCGTCTGCGCGATCACCAGCGCATCCGCCGCGTTCCGGCCCCGCTGGGGGAAACCCGCCGCGTGTGCCTCCTGGCCGTGATAGGTCACCTCCAGCTGGGTGACCGCGATGATGTCCGGGGTGGCCACGTCGGTGGGCCATGGATGCGCCATCACGGCCGCGTGGACATCGTCGAACAGGCCTGCCTGGACGAGCCGGACCTTGCCGCCCCCGGTCTCCTCCGCGGGCGTGCCGATGACGCTCACCCGCAGCCCCAGCTCGTCCGCGACCGATGCGAGCGCCAGGCCGGCACCGACGCTGGTCGCGGCGATGACGTTGTGGCCACAGGCGTGCCCCACCTCCGGAAGCGCGTCGTACTCCACGCACACCGCGACGTGCAGAGGACCAGGACCGAAGCGGCCGAGGACCGCGGTGGGCAGGTCAGCGACGCCGCGCTCCACCTCGAACCCGGCTGTCTCGAGCCACTCCGTCACCCAGCCGGCCGCCAGATGCTCCTGGTAGCCGATCTCCGGGTTGGCGTGGATCCAGTGGCTGAGTCCGACCAGCGCCGGGTGCGCCTCCTCGAGCAACCCGCGGGCGCTCTGCTTCGGGTCCGACGTGTCCATGCGGGTTCGTCCTCTCGTGGTCGGTGGATGCGGCGTGCTGTGCGCGCGACGGGCAGGCTTCCTCCGGTGGGTGGAGGGACCCGGACCGGGACAGTATGGTGTGCTCCGCGACGCACGACACCCTGACGACCGGGGTAGGTCCGTGGGGTGACTGGTGGCCTACGCAGTGCCCATCACCGGGGCCCGGACCCGCCACGCCACGGGCCACTCCGGGTCGACATCGAGAAAAGGGGCTTGCGCTGCGCTGGCGAACCGCTACCATACGGCACGCTCAAGCCCTTCCGGTACGCCGGAGGCACCAGAAACGTCCGGCACACGATCACTCCTCTCACGGCTCCCGCGAGAACAGGTCGCGGGAGCCGGCGTGTATCCAGGGAGATCGCGGATCGTGTCAACGGACCGGACGCTCACCTGTGCCGATTGTGGCCAGGAGTTCGTCTTCACTGCCAACGAGCAGGACTTCTATGCGGAGCGAGGCTTCAGCGACCCTCGTCGTTGCCCCTCGTGTCGCGCCCAGCGCAAGGCCCAGCGCAACACCGGTGGCGGTGGATATGGGGCCTCTGACAGCTACTCGTCCGGAGGCTACTCCAGCGGTGGCGGCTATTCCAGCGGCGGCGGTGGCTACTCCAGTGGGGGTGGCTACTCCAGCGGCGGCAGCCGCGGTGGCTATGGCGACCGACCGCCCCGCGAGATGTTCGAGGCCACCTGCTCCAGCTGCGGCAACGTGGCCAAGGTGCCCTTCCGGCCGACCAGCGGCAAGCCGGTGTACTGCACCGACTGCTTCTCGAAGCGCCGCGCCTAGGCCCTCTCGGCCGTGGTCACGCCACGGCACGCCAGGCACATGACGACGCCCGTCGGTCGCAGGACCGGCGGGCGTCTCGCTGTGTGGTGTGGCCGGGCGTCATGTCCGCGCGTGATCGGCGCCGGGCAGGCCCGCGGGGTGGCAGGAGCCGGTCAGCCGATGGGCTCGGCACCCGCAGCCGCGACGGCCTCGCTCGCTGCCTGGCCATTGGAGGCGCCGGGATTCACGCTGATGCTCGCTGCGGCCGAGCGCGGACCGGCATCGCGAGCCCCACGGGCGGAACCCGCCCTCGCCGAGGCGTCCTCGGTCGCAGGCTGCTTCAGCATCTTCAGCTCGCCGTCGATGGAGCCTCCCTCGTGGAGCATGAGCCGGAAGGTCTGCACCTGGCCCACGACCACGCCCGTGGCCCGGATCTCCAGCCGCTGGCGGCAGACCAGCTTGCCGCTGTACTCCCCGCCGATGATCACCTCGTCCGCGGTGATGTCCGCCTTGACGGTGGCACCCTCGTCGATATGCACGATGCTGGACTCGACGGTGCCCTCGAGCGTGCCCTGCACGCGGAGCGTGCCGGCGACCTTGAGGGTGCCCTCGAGACGGTCCGCACGTGCGATGAGCGTCAGGTCGCTCGGCACGCTCGGTGCGGCAGGGACCCCCATCGGGGTGGCAGCTGGCTGTGACACGTCGCGCACTCCCTGTGGCGTGGCTGGCGGGCTGGGGACCACCCGACGGTCGTCGGGGGCGGGGCGATCGGCGTTGCGACTGAACATCTGGATCCTCCTCGTCGCCAGGGGCGCTGGTGGCACGGTCCGGGCCGATGGCATGTCCGCGATGGGTCGCACAGTGTAGTCCACGACGCACGGCCTGCCTTGCGACGCGACATCGCGAGGGCGAGGCGTGGTCGACCGCATGGATCTCGACGGTGGTAGGGGCGCCTGGATTCGAACCAGGAACCAGTCGGATATAAGCCGACCGCTCTGACCGTTGAGCTACGCCCCCGTGTGCGACGGGCGAGGTGCGCCCGCGGACCGATGGGCCCGGATGCTACACCCGCCGGCGCTCAGCCCAGCAGTGGGCGGACCACCTGGAGCGCCACGACCAGGACGAGGTACACGATCGGGACCGCCGCGAAGAACCCGAGCAGCGCGGACCAGGGCGACCTGCGATGGACCCCGCTCGCGCCGCTCGGCAACTCCACCCAGAGATAGGTGAGCACGCTCCCGACGACCAGCACCACGACCACGTAGACCGCGACCAGGGCGACCCCCAGCCCATCCCGCTCGGCGGGGGCGATCAGGAAACGGTCCACGAGCACCAGCAGCACGGCCCCCGCGATGGCCACGACCAGGTTGGCGACCACGGCCCGGAACACGGGCGGTGGTGGGTTGCGTGCCTGGTGGGCACGGACCTCCAGCCACGAACGCTCGACCGGCGTCCTCGGCTCGACCGCCTCGTCCATCTCCGACGGCTGACCCGTCATTGGCCGAGCACCGTGAGCGCCGGCCGTCGAGGCAGGCTCGCGGGCGTGTGTCGCGCGAGCTCCGCCACCTCACGTGCGAACCGTTCCAGCTCGTCGTCGCGCGACCACGGGCCCGTGGACACCCGCAGCAGGTCCCGCGGCTCGTCGACATCGACCACCGCGAAGCAGCGCCGGCCCAGCTCCTCGGCGGCGTCGACCGCCGACCAGGCATCGAGACGCAGTCCCAGCACGTGCGAGGTCGATGCGGCGTCGCCCAGGATCGAGACGCCCGGCAGGACGGCCAGGGCATCCCGGAGCGAGCGCGCCGTGTCCCGGGTCCGCTCGAGCGCCCATGGCAGGCCGACATACATCAGCAGCCAGCCGACGCTCCGTGCGACGCCGAGCATCGAGGTCAGGGGCGGCGGATCGAGCAGGCCATCGATGGTCCCCACGTCCAGGCGATCGCCCAGCCAGCCGGCGGTCACGCCGTCCGGACCCAGCAGCCAGTGGTCCGTCTCGATGACGACCGCATCGGCGTCGAGGGCATCCACCCGGAGCTCGGTGGCACCCGCGGTCCACGAGGCATCGACCACGACGAGCGCATCGATGCCCCGGGCCTGCTGCGCGATCGGGGAGAGATCGACCGGGTCGCCGGTGCGCGCATCCAGCAGGGGCACCACCACGAGCCGGGTCGCGGGCGGGAGCGGGTCGCCGGGCTCCACCACGCGCAGCCCCAGGTCGTGGCCCCGAGCCACGGCCGCGCATGCCGCCTCGAGCGCAGACGGGGCCGCGCCCACCACGCACAGCACGGCGCCGCGATCGGCACGCGTGGCGAGCGCCCCCAGGATCGCCCGGATGCCCGACGCGAGGACGATCCGGTCGGGGTCGGCTCCCAGCACGGCGGCGACCACGGAACGTGCCTCCGCGCCGCGTTGCGCGAGGTCGTCCAGGCGTCCCGGATCGCTGCGCCCGACCCGCAGCCGCCATGCGTCCAGCTCGCGCATCGCGCGGTCGGTCTCGGCGGGGAACGGCCCGGCGATGGTGGCGTCCAGCCGGATCCCGGCACCGGTCGCGGGCAGCACCTCCCGGATGGCGGTCAGACGCTGCTCGGTGGTGGCGACGGGATCCATCGGGTCCATCATCGCACCCGATACCCGACAGCAGCCGACGGCGGCCGTCAGGCGCCCGGGTCCTCGGCTGCACCCTGGTCGACGGTCAGGACGTGGAAGCGCATGCCGGACTGGAGCCGTGCGTGGATGGCCGCGACGGTGCTCCACCGATCGGCCTCCGCGGCCGTCTTGTCCTCCCGGATCCGAGCGATGCGCGGGAAGCGCATCGCGAACCCCGATGCGTGTCGCGTCGAGGCTTGGATGACGTCGAACGCGATCTCCACGACGACGGTCGGCTCCACCACGCGATACCGACCGTGGACGGACAGGGTATGTGCCTCGAACCAGCGGGTCATCGTGGCGATCTCGGCGTCCGTGAGACCGCTGTACGCCTTGCCGATGGTCACCAGGCGGCCGTCGGGAGCGCCGGGTCGGTCGTCGATGACCGCGAACGTGTAGTCCGAGAGCACGCCATGACGCCGACCGTGGCCGACCTCCACGCCGACGACCACGCAATCGAGGGTGGTGAGTGCCTTCTTGAGCTTGAGCCACGCGTATCCTCGGCGACCCGGCGCATAGCCGCTCTCGGGATCCTTGACCATCAGACCCTCGTTGCCACGCGCCTGGGCGATGTCGAAGATGGTCGCCAGCTCGGCCGCATCGTCCGCGGTGGTCAGTGCGGCGAGACCGAAGCCATCGGTCGCCTCGAGCTCGAGCGACGCCAGTCTCGCCCGACGCTCACGGAGCGGCAGACGCAGCAGGGGTTCCAGCGGCTCACCGGGTCGGCCCATGGCCAGCGCATCGAAGGCGACGTACAGCACCGGCACCTCCGCCTGGACGCGCTCGGATGGCCGTTTCCGGCCGAGGCGTGTCTGGAGCGACAGGAACGGGAGCACGGCGCCGTCCCGCCAACCGAGGATCTCGCCGTCCAGGATGGCGTCCCACGGCAGGCCCGCGGCCGCGCGGACGATCTCCGGGAACTGCCCGCTCACGTCCCGCAGCTCACGGCTGTAGAGCCGGACCTCATCACCCACCTTGTGCAGCTGCACCCGGATGCCGTCGTACTTGTCCTCCACCCAGACCGGCGGGGTCATCCGCGCGAGCGCCTCCGTCTCGTCCGCGACGGGTGAGGCGAGCATGCTCGTGAGCGGGTGGAAGGGCACCAGGGTCGCGGTCGCGAGCTCGTCGTGGCGCGCCAGCAGCGCGGTCCGCCCGATGTCACCGGTGAGCATCGCGGCCCACTGCACCTCCTCCAGGGGCCGACCGAACGCCTTGGCGACAGCCGCCTCCAGGTGCCCCTGGCGCAGCCCGATGCGCAGCTCCCCGGTCAGCACCTTGACCACGGCCCGAGCCGTCGCGGGCTCGCATCGACGCATGAGGTCGACCAGGAGCTGCGTCTTGGCGGCAGGGCCGCGGGCCTGTGCGATCGCCCCGAACACGGCCTGGACCTCGGCCACGCCGGGCGGTCGCCCGACAGCGGCGTGCTGCGCGGACGCGAGCGTCTCCTCGACCGCCGTGCCGATGTCCGACGAGCGGTCGTACGCCGCACCCAGGCCCATCGCGACCACGCCGTGCTGTGCGCTCGCCTCCGCCGCGAGCCGTTCCGTGGCATCCGCGATGGCCCGCCAGCCGAGACCCGTCGTCCGACCATCCGCCTCCGGGAACGGGCGACCTGCGAGGAAGGTCACCGCGGCGGGCAGCTCGGCATCCGGGAGCTCGGTGAGATACCTGGCCACGGTCGCGACCTTGGTGGTGGTGCTGCGGGTCCCGGCCACCGGATCCGCGAGCTCGCTCCATTCGCGCATCACACGAGAGTACCCACCTCCTGGGTCAGCGATCGTCAGGAACGACCCGCGGGATGGCATCCTGTCGCGTGCATGGCCCGCCACGACGATCCGAGCGAGTGGAACCCGCCCCGCATCGAGGGCCGGCTCATCGAGCTGCGTCGTCATGCGCCGGAGAACCTGGCCACGGTGCTCCGCTGGTACGCCGACCCCGAGGTCGCCCGGCTCACCCGCTACTCCCTGCGACCGATGCCGCCCGAGGAGGTGGAGCGCTTCTTCCAGTCGCGGCTCCTCGCGAGCGGCTCCGTGGCCTATGGCATCCACGAGCGCCGGACGGGCCGGCTCATCGGTCTCACCACGTTCAGCGCGCTCGACCCCGACAACGGGTCGGTGCTGTTCCACATCACCATCGGGGAGCACGACGCCTGGGGCCGCGGGTACGGCACGGACGCGGCACGGCTGATGCTCTGGCTGGCCTTCGAGCGCATCGGCCTGCACCGCGTCGGTCTGTCGGTGTTCGCCTTCAACGAGCGGGCCATCCGGAGCTACCAGAAGGTGGGGTTCCGGATCGAGGGCCGCCTGCGCGAAGCGATCCGCCGGGAGGATGGCTACTGGGACGAGCTCCAGATGGGCATCCTGCGACCCGAATGGCCAGGCCTCGAGACGAGCTGGGCGGCCGCGAGCGAGTCGGAGGAACGGAAGAGTGGCGCCTGAGCGCCGCTCTCGATGCCGATCCGGTACGTCCCGGGACGGGTCAGTGGCTGCAACCGCCGGGCATGCCCGCGGATTCCGCGGTGCGGAAGCTGCTGCCGCAGCCACAGCCCGAGACCGCGTTGGGGTTGTTCACCGTGAACCCGGCGCCCATGAGGGTGTCGAGGTAGTCGATCTCCGAGCCGGTCAGGTACTGGGTGCTCTGCTGGTCCACGTAGACCTTGATGCCCCGGCTCTCCACGGTGATGTCCTCGGGACCGGGCTGATCCTCGAGCATCATGCCGTAACGGAATCCCGAGCAGCCGCCGCTGTACACGTAGACACGGAGTCCCGTGTTCGGGTCCGTCTCACCCGCGGTCAGCTCCGTCAGCTTCGCTGCCGCAGCCTCGCTGAGCACGACGAGGGGGGTCGCCTCGACATCCGTCAGGCGCTGCGGCTGCGGGATGTCGGTGGTGGTGTCGATCATGTGCGCGATGTCCTCCCGGGACAAGTGTGATGCGGCGGGACCGCCTTACGGTGTCCGCCGGTCGTCATCGTAGGCCCCGGGCCCGGTTTCGGCAAGCGTCACACGAGCTGGCCGAGGAGGACCACGAACCCGATGACGAGCACGACGATGACGAGTGCCACGAGCGCCGTGAGCACGAGGGTCGCTGCGCGGGTCGCCCGCGGCACCGTGGTGGCCTGTCCAGGGCCGGCAGCAGTGCCCACCAGCGCCCAGAGCTCACCCTCCGAGGCCTCCGGCTCCGCACCACCCACCGGGCCTCGCTCGAGGGTCGCGGCGCTCCCGACCGGGCTCGCGGTCAGGCCCGGGAAGGCGGCAGCGAGACGCTCGTCGCGGGATGCGGCGGGGGCCATCGGGTCACGATCGGCCGGAGGCTCGGCCAGGACCATGGGAGCGGTCGGATCCGTTCGGCCAGCGGAGGTCGGCGAGGCGGCGGGCTCGGCGAGCCCAGGTTCGAGTGCGGGCGCCGGGGACGCCACCGTATCCATGAGGCCCAGGGCCGCAAGGCGCACCGTCGTGTCGTCGCCGTGGGCCGGATCGACATCGGCCATGTCGCCATCGATCGAGCGATCGAGGTCCGTCGCCTCGAACAGGGCCGCCTCGACGGCATCGGCTTCCGCGTTCGCTGCATCGAGGTCGGTGACACCCGGGTCGTGGAAGTCGGCGGCCCACATGGCGTCCGGCGATGCGGTGGCGTCGGCCCCGACATCGGTCGTGCCGGTCGACGTCAGGGTCGACCCGGCATCCGGCTCGAGGACCAGCCGCCACTCCGTGCTCTCGAGCGCCTCGTCATCCGTCGCGTCGGGGGGCGCCATGACCCAGGCGCTCGCGTCCTCGGCAGGCGTCGGCCAGCTGGGTGTGGACAGGTCCTCGATGTCCACCGGGGACGCGTCGAGGTGGGTGTCGGTGTCGACGACCAGCTCGGTGTCGACGACCAGGTCGGCATCGACGACCAGGTCGGCATCGACGACGTCGTCCTCCGCAGGACCATCGATGGTCTCCAGTCGATCCCACATATCCCGGGGTTCGAGGACGGCCGCGGTCGTCGCATCGTCGGGTGATGTCGTGCCGGCTGGCACATCGAGGGACTCGGGCGTGGTCGTGACCTGATCGACCGGCGGTGTCACGGCGCCCCGCAGCAGGAAGGCGGCGGGGGTCGGTGGCTGGGATGTCGTCGTGGGTGCGGTCGGGCCGGCAGGACCCTCCAGGGCCGGTGGCGACGACGCGCCCGCGATGTCCGGCGTGGCCGGTGCGGACACGCTCGATGCGAACGGTACCGGCGGGGCGCTCGTGGTCGACGGCGCGTGCGGGGCGGGCGCCGCGCCCGGGCTGACGGCAGGCGCAGCGACGACGGACGCGCGACGTGCAGCGATGCGTGTCGAGAGCGAAGCCGGTGGGGTCGGCGGCCGGTCGGCCGGGAGCGTGGAGGGCGTCACCATGGCCCGCGTGGACGGTGCCGTCACCTCGATCGGTGTCGGCGGTGCAGCCACTGGTGGAAGGGTCATGCGCGGCCAGGCAGGAGCCACTGGGTCGTGGCGCTGCGCGACAGGCGCCTCGGCCGATGGGATCGCCGCGGTCGTCGATGTCGAGACCAGCGGCGAGTCGACCGGCGCGGCCGTGGGCGTGAGGTCCGATGCCGGCACAGGCGCTGGCTCGACCGTCGCGTCCATGCTCGACGCCGTCGATGCCGGGTCCGGCTCGGATGTCCCATCGATGCCCGAGACCATCGACACCGTGGCCGGCTCCGGTGTTTCTTCGGCGTGCCATGGGGTCGACGCCGCGGCCGGCTCGTCGATGTCCGACGCCACGGGCGACGGCACGGTGGCTGCCGGGTCCTGGTCGGTGTCCTCGGTCCCGACCGTTGGAGTATCGGTCGGTGGCGTCTCAGCGAGGAGGAAGCCGCCTTCGCGGAGCGCATCGGTGAACCAGCTCTGGTCGAACGTCGCCGTGGATGCCATGTCATCCGGGGAGACGGACCACGGGTCACGCACGAGGGGATCCTGGACGTCGTTCGTCATGCCGCTGCTCCTGTCTGGTCCAGGCGCTCGACGATCGTGGCGATCCCCTGGCCGACCCCGATGCACATCGTGGCCAGGCCATATCGACCGCCGTCGCGGCGCAACCCGTGGACGAGGCTCGTCATGAGGCGGGCGCCACTCATGCCGAGGGGATGACCGAGTGCGATGGCACCGCCGTCCACGTTGACCCGGTCGGGATCGAGCCCGAGCTCCCGGATGCACGCCACGGACTGGCTGGCGAACGCCTCGTTGAGCTCGACGAGATCGAGATCCTCCACGCCGATGCCGGCACGCTCGAGGGCGCGTCGCGTGGCGGGGATCGGGCCAAGGCCCATGACCGACGGGTCCACGCCCGCGACGGCCGTGCTCACGACCCGCGCGAGCGGGAAGAGACCGAGCGACCGGGCACGCTCCGCCTCCACCAGGAGGACCGCGGCTGCCCCGTCATCGATCCCGGACGAGTTGCCGGCGGTCACGCTGCCATCCGGGCGAAACGCGGGTCGCAGCCGGGCGAGCCCTTCCGCGGTGGTGTCGGGCCGGGGATGCTCATCCCGCTCGACGAGTGTCACGCTGCCATCCCGCTGGGTCACCGGTACCGGCACGAGCTGGCCCTCCAGGCGACCATCCGCCATGGCGGCCGCGGCCCGCTGCTGGCTGCGCAGCGCGAGCGCATCCTGGGCGGCGCGGTCCACACCACACCGCTCCGCGACCTGCTCGCCGGTCTCGCCCATGCTGTGGGTGCCATATCGCTCGGCGAGCCGGGGATTGACGAACCGCCACCCCAGGGTGGTGTCCACGAGCCCGCGATCACCCCGCTGCCACGCGGTCTCCGGCTTGAGCATCACGAGTGGCGCGCGGGTCATGCTCTCCACGCCCCCCGCGACGAACACGTCGCCATCGCCCGTCATGATCGCGTGCGCAGCGCTGTTGATGGCCTGGAGCCCAGAGCCACACAATCGATTGACGGTCTGGCCCGCGACGCTCACCGGGAACCCCGCGAGCAAGGCCGCCATGCGCGCCACGTTGCGGTTCTCCTCACCTGCGCCGTTGGCGTTGCCCAGGATCACGTCATCCACGAGCGCAGGATCGACGCCCGCACGCTCGACGACCGCGCCGACCACGAGGGCCGCGAGGTCATCAGGGCGCACGTCACGGAGTGCTCCGCCGTACCGCCCGATGGGGGTACGGACGGCGTGCACGATCCATGCCTCGCGCAGCGGTCGATGCGGATCTCGGACCATCGCTGGACTGTAGCACCGGGTCCGGACCCCACCAGGATGACCCGAAGGTCACAGGACGACCCCACACCGATCGACCCGACCGGGGCAGGACCCCAGGGCGAACGATGGCCTGCGGCGGATGGGCGCGACTCGACGACCGGCCTATCCTGTCCCCATGGCGACCACCTTCCGGACCCATCTGCTCAAGGACGACACCCTCGACGCCACGGGCATCGAGGTGCCAGCGGAGGTCGTGGCGACCCTCGGTGGATCGCGGCGACCGGCCGTGGTCGTGACCGTCGGCGACCACACGTATCGCAGCACCATCGCCTCGATGGGTGGTCGGTACATGATCCCGTTCGCGAAGGAGCATCGGGCACGCACCGGTCTCGGTCCCGGCGATCCCATGGAGGTCACCCTCGAGCTGGACACCCAGCCACGTACCGTCGAGGTGCCAGCCGACCTGGCGGCCGCCCTGGCGGCGGTCCCGGGCGGTCGAGAGGCGTTCGACGGACTGGCTCCATCGAGGCGCAAGGAGCACGTCCGGCAGGTCGAGACCGCGAAGGCGCCCGAGACCCGGGCACGCCGGATCGAGCGCATCGTGTCCGGGCTCCGCGGCGGCTGACCGCTCCCAGGACGAGCCCAGCGGACCTCAGCGATCGGACCAGCGCGGCTCCCGTCGTTCGAGGAACGCACGCATCCCCTCGGCCTGGTCCGGGGTATCGAATAGGTCCGCGAACAGTCGGCGCTCGAGGGCCACGCCCTGGTCCAACGGGAGTCGCGATGCCGCGGCGATGGCCCCGAGCGCCGCACGCACGGCCTGTGTCGGCATGGCCGCGACGGCCGCGGCGAGCGCGAGGGCCGCGTCCAGCAGGTCGGCAGCGGGCACCAGCCGACTCACCAGCCCCAGTCGGTCCGCTTCCCGGGCGTCCATCCGGCGGCCGGTCAGGATGAGCTCCGTGGCCCGCGCCGGTCCCACGATCCGGGTCAGCCGCTGCGTGCCGCCAGCACCGGGCATGATGCCCAACCCGACCTCCGGCAACCCGAGGACCGCGTCATCGGCGGCCACGACCATGTGGCATGCGAGCGCGAGCTCGAACCCGCCGCCCAGACAGTAGCCCCGGACCGCCGCGATGGTGGGCGTGCCGATCGCCGCGACCCGGTCCCAGGCCGCCAGCGGATCGTCGGCGAGGTGGTCCTCGCGGGACATGTCGACCATGGCCCGGATGTCGGCGCCCGCCGCGAACGCCCGCTCACCGGCCCCCGTGATGACGATGGCCCGGCAGGCCGGATCGGCGTCGAGCGTCTCGAGGGTTTCCGCGAGCGAGCGCATGGTCGACCGGTCGAGCGCGTTGAGCACCTCGGGCCGGTGGATGGTCACGAGCGCGACACCTGCCACGGGCGCAGCCGCCGACGGCGCCGCGGCAGGCAGCTCCACCCGGATGATGGGCTGCGTCGTCATGGGGTCGACGGCCCGGGCAGGGCCCCGATCGAGCGCCAGAAGGCGAGCGCGGCCGCGTTGAACAGCGCCGGCTGACGGACCGGCACCACGTGCGTGCAGTCGGGCACCACCAGCAGTCGCGAGTCGGGCAGCTGACGGTGGAGCTGCACCGCGTGGTCGAGTGGCACCCACGGGTCGCGGTCACCACACGCCAGCAGGCTCGGCGCGCGCGCGCCACGTAGCTCGGCCGGCGTCAGGGGGACCTGATCGGCGACCTCCGCGGCCATGGCCGCCATGAGCGCCCGCCACGCACCAGGACCCTGCACCGGACCGTGGCGTCGTTCCAGCTGGGCGGCCCATGCCGGCTCCTCCCGCTCGATGCGCTCGGGGTCCATGGCTCGTCGCGCGATCGACGTACGTGGCTCGGGCTGGACGTCGATGCCCACGATGATCGCGCTCCGGAGTCGCTCCGGCCAGCGGGTCGCGAAGGTGATGGCGGTCATGGCCCCCATCGAGAAGCCCGCCACATGGAACGTCTCGAGACCGAGCGCATCGGCGAGCGCTCGGAGGTCTTCCACGAGCGTGTCCCGTGACCAGCCGTCCCGCGCGTCCCAGCGCGTGCCCGCGTGACCCCGGGCATCGACCAGGTGGCACGTGAAGGACTGCCGGAACAGGGGTCGCTGCTGCGCCCAGTCCTCGGTCGCGGATGAGCTCGCACCATGCAGCAGCACCAGAGGCGGACCCGATCCCTCCGTGGTCACCTGCATCTCGATGCCATTGGCAACGACCAGCGGCACGCCTCAGGACCCGTTCAGACGACCGGCCGCGACGTCCGCGACCACGTCCTGGAACTCGGGCCAGGTGGTCACGTCGCGGACCCCCGCGACCGGGCGGTTCCAGGCCGTCACGCGGCGACACACGGTCGCATCCGGTCGACCATGGGCCAGCGCGTCGATCTGGTACGGCGAGTCGTCCAGGTAGACGTCACAGGCGACCTCGTACTTGGTCGCCGTGAAGTGGACCTCGCGTGCCAGCACGCCGTGCTCGGACAGCCAGCCGAGGGTGTCGCCGATCGCCCAGTCGAAGCGTGCCGTGATGATGACGATGCGGTGGTCGCGGGACAGCTCGCGGAGCGCCTCGAGCGCTCCCGGCATGGGCGGCAGGTCCCGGAACACGCTCCGGCCGTTGCCACGCGCCCACTCCCAGAACTCGCCCATCGAGCCGAACGTGGTGAGGCCATGGAGCTCGTCCCAACCCACCACGTGATCGGGATGGAGCGCCGCGCCGAAGTCCCGGTTGTAGCGCTCGATCCAGCCGGCGTTGAAGTCCGCGACCACGCCGTCCATGTCGATGCCCAGGCGGAGGTGCTCGGGCGAGTCGGTCAGTCGGTCGGACATGCCTACAGCACCGGGTCGGCCATGCCGGGGGTCCCGAACAGGCGCTGGTGGGTGGCGATGGCGTATCGGTCGGTCATGCCCGCCACATAGTCGGCCACCTGGGTGACGAGGTCCGCCTCCGTGTCGCGGTAGGACATCGGCAGCTCGTCCGGATGGGCCAGGTGGTGATCCACGAGCCGCCGGATGAGGTCGATCGCCTCACGGTGATGGCGCCGCTGCTCGGGCCCCAGATACACCCGCTGGAACATGAAGTCCCGCAGCTGGTTCATGACGGCCAGGGACTCCGGATCCATGGCGACCTCACCGACGGTCATCGAATGGTCCACGACCGCCTCGATCATGGCCCCGATCCAGTCGCTGCCCACGGCACCGAACCGCTCGCCGATGGCCGCTGGCAGGTCATCCGCCGTGATGAGGCCGGCACGCATCGCATCGAGGACGTCATGGGTGAGGTACGCGATGCGGTCCGCGTAGCGGATGCACATCGCCTCCTGGGTGGCGGGCGGCGGGTCGATGCGCCAGGAATGGGCCCGGATGCCGTCCCGCACCTCCCACGTGAGGTTGAGGTCCTCCAGCACCTCGAAGATGCGCACGCTCTGGGCCGCGTGATGCCAGCCGCCGCTCGTGGGGAAGTACGGCGAGAGCGCCTCCTCACCCGTATGCCCGAACGGGGAGTGGCCCACGTCATGACCCAGCGCGATGGCCTCCGCGAGCGTCTCGTTGAGCGACAGCGCGGCGGCCAGCGACCGGGCGATCTGGGTCACCTGGAGCGTGTGTGTCAGGCGTGTCACGTAGTGGTCGCCCTCGGGATCGATGAATACCTGCGTCTTGTGCTTGAGCCGTCGGAAGGCCTTGGCATGGAGGATCCGGTCCCGGTCGCGCTCGAACGCGGTCCGCAATCGATCGGGCGGCTCCGGGCGCACCCGACCCCGTGACCGGATGGCGGGCACGGCGGCTGGTGCGAGGCGCTCCAGCTCCTCGGTCTCGCGGGTCTCGCGGGTGCGCAGGATGAAGGTCGTCGGGGTCATGTCCGGCCGCCAGTCTAGGATGCTGCGGCCGTCGACGGTCGGGACGCAGGCTCGGCGACGAGGTGCTCCGGCTCCTCGAGAGCGCTCGGCGGACCAGAGGACCCGGGCCCTTCGATGATCCGCCGCCGCACCCGACCTGACACGGCATCGATGAGGATGGTCGCCACGATCACCACCACGATGACCATGCCCGCGTCGCTGTACCGCCCATAGCGGATGTTCTCGGTCAGCTGCGCGCCGACACCGCCGGCGCCGACGATGCCCAGGACGGATGCGGCGCGGATGTTGATCTCGAAGCGATACAGCCAGAACGCGACCACCTCCGGCAGCACCTGCGGCAGCACCCCCCAGCGCTGGACCTGGAGCGAGCTCGCACCGGAGGCACGAGCCGCCTCCACGGGACCCGGGTCGATCGATTCGATGGCCTCCGCGGTCAGCTTGCCCAGGGTCCCCACGGAGTGGACACCGATGGCCAGCGCCGCGGGGAACGGTCCAAGACCCGCGACGGGCACGAAGACCACCAGCAGCAGCACCAGCTCCGGCACCGCACGGATGGCGTCCAGGACCACCCGGATGGCGACGCTCACCGGACGGGGCGAGACGTTGTGTGCGGCGAAGAACCCGAACGGCAGCGACAGGACGGCGCCGATGAGCGTGCCGATCCAGGCGATCTGGATGGACACCAGCATCGCGGACATCGCCTCGCCCACGTAGTCCCAGGCGGGCGGCAGGAGCATGCTGCCGATGAGATGGCCCAGGCTGGCGGGCAGATCCACCAGCCGCTCGATCTTGAAGCCCAGGCCGACCGTCGCCCACAGGAACACGAGCACGACGACCAGCAGCGCCAGGTCCCGCTTGACGCGGGACGGCCGGTCCGGTCGGGTCCGGGTGATGCTCATACCAGCCGCCTGCGGAGGCTGACCGACACCAGCTCGATGAGCATCACGAGCACGAACAGCTCGAGCACCACGAGTCCCACGTTCTCGAAGTTGAACGCTCGCATCTGGGTGTTCAAGGTGGTCCCCAGGCCGCCCGCGCCCACGATGCCCAGGACCGTCGAGGCGCGGATGTTCAGCTCGAACGTGTACAGCGCGAAGGCGATGAAGTTGGGCATGACCTGGGGCAGCGCTGCGCTCCGGACCATCTGGGTGCGCGTCGCACCGACCGCCCATGCCGCCTCGATGGGGCCGGTGTCCACGGCATCGACGGTCTCCGACAGGAGCTTGGCCACGACGCCGATGTTGAACAGGATGAGGGCGAGCACGCCCGCCAGGGGTCCGATGCCCACCGCGGCCACGAACACGACCGCATACAGCAGGTCCGGGAGCGCCCTGATGACGCTCAGGACCGAGCGATCCAGCCACAGCACCCAGCGGCCCGGCGAGGTCACCCGCGACGCCAGGAACGACAGCGGGAGTGCGACCGCGCAGCCGATGACGCAGGCCACGACGGCCATCTGGAACGTCTCGATGAGCGGCCGCACGGTCTGCGGGAAGAACGCGAAGTTCGGGGAGAGGAGCTCGCCCAGGATCCTCTGGCCGCGCGACCAGTTGGCAGCGAGCTTGCCCAGGTCGAACCCGATCCCGATCGGGGTCGGTGCCGCGAACCAGAGGGTGATCACGACGCCGACCACGAGCGCGACGATCCCGAACAGCGATCGGCGCGGTCGGGCGGGTCGGACGGGCCGGGCGCCGGACGGGAGTGCGGTCACCGGGAACGCGTCGTCACGACCCGGGCGCACCCAGCAGGTCGTCGCTGGTCAACGACCGGCCATAGATGTCCCGGAACACCTGCTCGTCCGCGGCGGCGCCGGTCCCGTCGTAGACCATCTCGCCGGCACGCAGACCGATGACCCGGTCGCCATACGTCCGGGCGAGGTCCAGGAAGTGGAGGTTGACGATGGTCGTGATGCCCAGCTCCCGGTTGATGCGCTGCAGGTCCCGCATCACCTGGTGCGAGGTCGGTGGGTCGAGCGAGGCGACCGGCTCGTCGGCGAGCAGGATGCCGGGTCCCTGGGCGAGCGCCCGCGCGATGCCGACCCGCTGCTGTTGCCCGCCCGACAGGTCGGACGCGCGCACCCAGGCCTTGTCCACGATGCCCACGCGTTCGAGCGCCTCGAATCCCAGCTCCAGGTCCGCGGCGGTCCAGCGACCCAGCAGGGAGCGCCAGGACGATGTCGCATGCAATCGGCCCATGAGCACGTTGTCCATGACGGACGCGCGCTTCACGAGGTTGAAGCCCTGGAAGATCATGCCGATGCCGGCACGGATCTCGCGCAGCTGGCGACCCGATGCCTTCGCGACGTCCCGGTCGCCCACGAACACGTTGCCACCCGTGACCGGCACCAGCCCGTTGATGGCCCGGATGAGCGTGGACTTGCCGGCGCCCGACAGGCCCACGAGGACCATGAACTGACCGGCAGGGATGTCCAGGGTCAGCTCGCGGAGCGCACGGACACCGCCCCGATAGGTGACCGAGGCGGACTGGAACCGGATCCCCCGGGGGTGCGTGAAGGGCCGGCCCGAAGCCGGCCCTTCGATGGTCGCGGTCAGAGCGACGTTCCCGACTACAGCCCGAGCTTCGCAGCCGCCTCGCGGACGACCTCGAGCGACGCCTGGTCCGCGGGTGCGAACTTGCTGATGCGGTAGATGGAGGTCAGGACCGCGGAGCCCTCCTCCGTCTCACCGTACGCCAGCAGGGCATCGGTGATGCGCTGCTTCAGCTCGGGATCAAGGTCACCCGCGACGGCCACGCCGTCGTTCGGGATCTCCGGGGACAGTGCGAACACGACGTTCCGGGACTGGTCGGTGCCACATGCTGCGACAGCGGCCGGCACCAGCCGGGCGTCGTTGAAGCTCACACCCGCGATGGCATCACCCTTGCACACGGCCGCCACGGAGGCGTCATGGCCGCCCGCGAACAGCGCGGCGATCTCCGTGGTCGGTGCCTCGCCACCTGCCGGCGTGAGCGCCGGGTCGCCGATACCGGCGTTCAGCAGCTGGACGTACGGGTAGATGTAGCCGGAGGCGGACGTCTGGTCGGTGAACGAGACGGTCGACCCCGCGGGGATCTTGGCCAGCGCGTCCTCGCCGAGGGGCCCCAGCGTGGCGGTGTCCGTGCCATTGCAGAAGCCGACCGTCACGTCCTGCGGCGGTTCCTCCTGCGAGGGCGCGACCATGGTCACCACCTCGGTGGCGCAGAAGGTGTCGGGATCATTGGTCATCCACTGCGTGTGGTACGTGGTGGAACCACTGCGCACGGACTGGAGCACGATCTCCGCACCGGACTCATCGGCAGCCTGGACGAGCGCGAACGGACCGAAGGCGCCGATGTCGGCACCGCCGGTGCCCATCGCCACGACGAGCGCGGTGTAATCCGTGGGCACCAGGCTCCTGGTGGGGATGCCCAGGGTCTCCGTGAGGTAGTCCGCGAGCGGCTGGGCGTTCGTGATGAGCACGTTCGCATCACTGGATGGCACCAGGCCGAGGACGAGCTCGTCCGGGACCCGTCCCTCAGGCGACTGTCCGACCGCTGGGACGGCGAGTGCACTCGCGATGAGCGCGGCGCCGACGACGGACGCGAGACGACGATGCATGGGGCGTGTCTCCTCCCAAGTCTCCTCCGACCCCGACTGGCACGGGGATCGCAGCGATCGTAGCACTCGCGTCGAGCCGGGCAACCACGCCGGGACTCGCTCCGTGGAGCTACCCCCCGGAGCCGACCGGTCCGGTCGGTCGCTCGTAGCCTTCGGGCATGCGCGGCTCGAAGCGGAAGCCGCCTGCGACACCCGGCTCGGTCAGCTCGTGGGGGTCGAGGATGGCATCGAGGGCCTCCTGGTCGAACACGCCCTTGTCCAGCACCAGCTCCCGGATGGTCCGTCCCGTGGCGACCGCCTCCTTGGCGATCGCTGCGGCCAGGGCGTACCCGATGTAGGGCGCGAGCGGGGTCGCCATGGCGCTCGACTGCTCCAGCAGCATCCGGCAGCGCTCGACGTCCGCCTCGATGCCCGCCACGCACTCCACCGCGAACTGGCGGCAACCGGTCGTGAGCACGCTCAACGCCTCGATCACCTCGTGGGCGATCATGGGCATCATCACGTTCAGCTCCAGCTGGCCACGTGAGGCGCACCAGGCGACCGCGGTGTCGTTGCCGATGACGTGATAGCAGATCATCGACAGGTTCTCGACCATCACCGGGTTCACCTTGCCGGGCATGATCGAGGACCCGGGCTGTCTGGCGGGCAGTCGGATCTCCGCGAACCCGGTCCGTGGGCCCGAGGACATGAGCAGCAGGTCTTCCATGATCTTGGCGAGATCCACCGCCAGACCACGCAGCGCCGCGGACATGTCGAGCATCGGGGCCATCGATTGCGTCGCCTGGACCAGGTGCTCCGCGGTCCGCAGCCGGAAGCCGGTCTGCTCGGACAGCAGCTCGACGACGGCGCTGATGTACTCGGGCTCCGCGTTGAGCCCGGTGCCCACGGCGGTCGCCCCGATGTTCTGCTCCGCGAGCCCCTCGGCTGCGGCAAGGATCCGGGCGTGCGCGCGACGGATGGTCAGCGCATACGCCGCGAACTCCTGGCCCATCCGGATGGGCACCGCGTCCTGCATGTGCGTCCGGCCGGATTTGAGCACGCCGTCCAGCGCCACTCCCCGCTCCGCGAAGGCATCGGCGAGCTGCTCGACCGCCGCGAGGGTCTCCTGCGCCCGGTCGAGCGTGGCCACCCGCATCGCGGTCGGGAACGTGTCGTTGGTCGACTGGGCCATGTTCACGTGGTCGTTGGGACTGACCACCGCGTAGTCCCCGCGTCGACCGCTGCCGACGCCCTGGCTCGCCAGGATCTCGATGGCCCGGTTGGCGAGCACCTCGTTGGTGTTCATGTTGTGGCTGACGCCGGCACCCGCCTGGAACGGGTCCACCCGGAAGGCGTCCACGAGCAGCGCCTGCTGCGCTCGTCCCTGCGGGGTGTCGCTGTCCGGTCGCAGGCCCAGGATCTCATCCGCCGCCTGGATGATGGCGCCCGCGAGATGCTCCGGCAGCCGCCCCGTCCGGAGGTTCGCGCGTGCCGCCGCCTTCTTGACCTGGACCGCCGCTCGTACGAGCGCGATGTCCGGGAGTCGCCCGCTGATGGGGAAGTTGCGGATCGCCCTGGCCGTCTGGACCCCGTAGTAGGCATCCGCCGGGACCTCCAGCTCGCCGAGCGGGTCGCGCTCGAGGCGCGTGGCACCGGCTCCGGCGGTCGAGACGGTGCGGACTGGGTCGGGCGATGGCTGGCTCACTGGGTCCCCCGGGGTGCGCTGTGACGGTGTCGAGCCACCAGTCTACGGTCGTCGGGCGGGCATCGCGGGCGCGGGACGGTCTGCTACGATCGATGGGCCCATGTCCGACCATTCGTCGCTGCCTGTCCCCGTCGAACCAGCCCGCGCCACCGTGGCCGCGGCCATCGCCCTCGACGGCGAGGAGCCGCCCATCACGGAATTGTTCGCGTTCATGACGGACGCGGAGCTCCGGTTCCGCTCGCTCCGGATGCGCATCGAGGAGCGGACGATGACCGCGCGCGGCGAGTCCCTCGTGATCGCCGACGTACTGGTGCGTCACGAGGGCTGGGCACGTGTCACGCGGCGCCGCTCGGCGGAACCGATGTCCCGCGACCATGACGTCTGGGCGACCGACGGCGTGACCGTCACGACCTATGACGCGTCGGCCGGGCGAGCCAGCATCCGGCCGCTCGTGCGCGCACCGGTGGGTGCGACCGCCACCGACCTGCCCCGCTTCGCGCGGGTCCGTCTGCCGCTCACCAGGCTGCCCGCGGAGTCCCTGCCGGACACGTTCGTGCATCCCCAGGGCTACATCCGGAACGTGGCGCTCACGGGCGTCACCACCTCGCTCGGCAGCACGGTGCAGCACGGCCGCCAGACGTTCCTGCTGCGCATCGACCATCCCCGCTCCACGTACGTGCTGACCGACCGACCGGACCGCTGGGTAGAGCTGGGCGTCGACCGTCAGACCGGCATCATCACGCTCCTCGTGGAGCACATCGGCGACCTCGTGACCCGCCATGCCGAGGTGGTCTCGCTCGAGGTCGACCCGGCGATCCCGGACGAGGCGTTCGTGGTCCACCTCCCCGAGGACGTCCGGCGCATCTACTGAGCACGGTCCGATGACCCAGACGCCGACCAGCGCTCCAGACCGGGTGCGATGTCCCTGGGCGGGTGACGATCCTCTCATGCGCGACTACCACGACCGGGAGTGGGGACGCCCGATCCACGATGACCAGCGACTGTTCGAGCTGCTGTGCCTCGAGGGTGCCCAGGCCGGTCTCGCGTGGCACACGATCCTCCATCGGCGGGAGGGATACCGGGCGGCGTACGAGGGTTTCGATGCCGCCGGGATGGCGAGCTGGGACGATGCGCGCCAGGCGGCGGTGCTCCAGGATCCGCGCATCATCCGGAACCGCGCCAAGGTGGCCGCGTTCCGGGACAACGCGCGCGCCACGCTCCGCGTGCGCGACGAGCACGGCAGCCTCGACGCCTACCTGTGGCGTTTCGCGCCGCCGCCACGAGCGACGCGACTCCGGGATGCCGCAGCCGTACCCGCGGAGACCCCCGAGTCGGTCGCGCTCAGCAAGGACCTGCGTCGACGCGGCTTCCGGTTCGTGGGTCCCGTCATCGTGTACGCCTTCATGCAGTCGAGCGGCATGGTCGACGACCACCTCGCGAGCTGCTTCGTGGGCGGGCCGGGCGACCCGTACCCAGCGGCCTGACCACCCGGGACCTCCGGCGCGCTGGACATCGTTGCTCCAGGCACACACACTGTCCGCATGGGCAAGAAGTCGAAGAAGAAGGACGGTCGCAAGCACGCTGCGAGCGAAGCGTCGCTGTCGATCGAAGCAGCGGACCTCCCGCGACGCGGGAAGGGTGCGGTGAAGGCCGGCCCGGTCGACGCCGCCGTGGTCGCACAGCGTCTCAACTCCGTGTCGCTCCACCTGTTGCGGCGCCTCGCTCGCGAGGAGGCGGCGTCCGGCACCAGGCCCGCGCGGCTGTCCGCGCTCGCCACGCTCGCGTCGCATGGTCCGTGCACGCTGGGCACGCTCGCTCGCCTGGAGCGCGTGACCCCACCATCGATGACCCGTCTCGTCCATGCGCTGGAGTCCGATGGCCTCGCTGAGCGTTCGCCGAGCGTCACCGACGGTCGCCAGGTCGACGTCCGGATCACCCCTGCGGGCAGCACGCTCCTGGCGACCCGAGGTGACCAGCGAACGGAGACGATCACCGGCTGGCTGGCCCCCCTGTCGGCGGACGACCTGCGCGTGCTCGACACCGCGACCAGCCTCCTCGAGACGACCCTGCGCGACGCCTGAGCGGCGTGGGCAGGCACCTTCACGAGCCTCGCCTGGTGCGTGCGCGCACCACCGTCAGCGATCCTACCGTCGACGGCGCCACGCATGACACCCTATCCTCGGTGCAGCTACGAATGCGGGAAGCGTCGATGCGTGGTCCGGATCACTCGGTCGCCGGTGGACCACGTGGAGCAATGGCGAGCCCGGTCCCGTCACCAGGGAACAGGATCGGGGGTCTCATGCGCATCGTGGCGTTGGTGCTGCTCGCGTCCGCCCAGATGTTCGACTACTTCTCCTTCATGGTCATGATCGAGAAGCACGGGCTGGCCGCGGAGCTCAACCCGATCGTGGTGGCCCTCCACCAGAGCGTGGGCATGTTCGGCCTGACCATCGTCAAGGCCGGCGCCGTCATCTTCCTCGCGTTCTCCGCGTTCCTCCTCATGCCACGGCGGCCCATGGTCGCTGCGGGTGTGCTGAGCGTGGGCATCGTGCTGGGCGTCGTGGGTGGCGTCTCCAACGTCATCACCATCTGAGGGTCAGCGCGCCCGGTCGCCGAGCGCGGATCATGCGGCGCGAAGCCTCCGATGGACGACAGGTCCCGCAGCGCGCGCAGTCTGGACCCTCGGGTGACCCTCGGGTGACCCGAGGGTCAGGGGCGATCGGGATCGGGGGGCGTGACGCCCCGGGAGCGGACCCAGTCGCGGAGCGCCCAGCGCGTGGTGTCCAGCCCGATGGACGGCCACGGCAACGCGTCCGCGCGGAACGTCGCGACCTCGAGCGCCTCGTCGGTGACCTGCGCCTCGCCCCCGATGATGGTCGCCTCGAAGACCGCGACCACGACCGCGGAGCGCGGCTGCGAGTAGAGACCCACGATGGACGTGGGTGCCACCACCAGGCCGGTCTCCTCGAGCGTCTCTCGGACCGCGCCCTGGATGGCCGTCTCGTCCGCCTCGAGGAACCCGCCGGGCTGGGCCCAGGTGCCATAGGCCGGCTCGATCGCGCGCCGGAGCAGCACCAGCTCCCCGCTGTCGGTGAGTGGCAGGGTCGTCACGACGAGCCGAGGATTGACATACGCGATGAAGCCGCATGCCTCGCACACGAGTCGCTCCCGGTGCTCACCCGGGATCTCCCCCAGGGCCAGCGGGCTGCCACAGCGCGAGCAGTAGCCGAGCGTGCTCCTGATCCAGGCAGGGACGCGGTCCACGAACCCGTCGAGGGGCTCGTCCGCGCCGGGATCCCACAGGGAGCGCAGCCGTCCGTCCATGAGCGGGTCCGTCACGCCACCAGGACCAGGACCATGACCGCCACCGTCGCGATCGCTGCGGCGGTCAGCACTGCCGCCCAGACCACGCGGAACCACGCCGTGGCCCGGTGCACCGGCATCCAGGCCCGCGCGGAGCGCGCGATGCGCACGATGGCGTCGATGGTCACGATGAGCAGCAGGACACCCCCGATGAGCACGGGGATGCGCACCCACAGGGAGCTGAAGGGTGTCCCCAGCTCCAGCGCCACGATGGCCATGACACCACACACCAGGACACCGATCGAGACGTAGATGAAGCTGTCACGGAGCGGTGTCGGCCGCTCCTCGGGGACGCGACTGGGCACGATGGGACGGCCCTGGACATCGACCCGGACGGGCCGTGCCTGCCGGTCGAGGGCCGGTCCCCCGCCGATGGGGTCGTGTTCGGTCACTGGTCGAGTGTAGGCCGCGCCCTCCGACCGGGCCGCGGATCGACCGGGCGGGATGTCACTGACCCTGGGCGCGCGTGAAGCCCTCCTCGTCCCCGAAGCGGGTCAGCTTCTGGACATCCATCCAGCGATACCGCTCCGAGACGCGACCGAGCAGGGCCAGGATCGCCGCATCGGTGACGGCGCCGCCCTCGGCGGCGGGCACGAACCGGGCACTCCACCAGTCGACGCTGTCGATACGGGCGGACGTCGCGGGCCACGCGAGGGTCCCACGGGTCGTCACCGCGGCCAGCCGGAAGTCGGCACCCGCGATGGCCTCCAGGTGCTGGCCGATCACCGCCGGAGCGTCACTCGTCTCCAGGTAGACGTCCACGCCGACGACCTCGGTGGGCACCGCCCGATCCGCGGGAGCGTACGACCAGCGTGCGCGGGGCGTCGGTGGGTCGGCGGGCACCTGCCGCTCACGTCCGTATCGCTCCGACGGGCTTCGCCCCAGGTTGCCGATGATGGCGTCCGTGAATCCGGTGGTGGAGGTGGCCTCCTCCACGTCACCCTGCTGACGCGCGACATCCAGGGTGACCGCCTGACCCTCCGCGAGGGTCACGAACACCGCGTCCTCCACCCGCTGGGCAGCCGCGTGCTCGCCGAGGTGTCGGAGCATCATCACGGAGCTGAGGATGAGCGCCGTGGGGTTGATGACGTTCTTGCCCGCGTACTTGGGCGCGGACCCGTGGACCGCCTCGAAGATCGCGACGTCGTCGCCGTAGTTGCCGGACGCCGCGAACCCGAGCCCTCCGACGAGCCCGGATGCCAGGTCGCTCACGATGTCGCCGGCGAGGTTCGTGGTGACTATCACGTCGAACTGGGCCGGATCCTTGGCCATCTGGTGGGCGACGTTGTCGATGATCAAGTGCTGGTGGGTGATCTCCGGGTACTCGGCCGCGATCTCCTCGCCGATGCGCTTGAACATCCCCTCGGTCAGCTTGAGGATGTTCGCCTTGGTGGCGACGGTGACCTTGGTGCGACCCTCTCGACGAGCCAGCTCGAAGGCGTACCGGATGATCTTCTCGGAGCCCTTGCGGCTGATGATCTTGAGCGCGACCGCGACGTCCCGTGTCTCGAGGTACTCGACGCCGGCATACAGGTCCTCGATGTTCTCGCGGACCACGATGAAGTCGACGCCCTCGCCGTCATAGCGGGTGGGCACGCCCGGCAGCTGGCGGGCGGGACGGATGTTGGCGTAGGTCTCGAACAGCTTGCGGAGCGTGACGTTGGCGCTCTTCTCGCCGAAGCCGACCGGTGTCTCCAGGGGACCCTTGAGGGCGACCTTGGTGCGCGCGATGGAGTCCGCGGTCTCGCGGGGCACGCCCGTGGTGTCACCGCGCTTGAAGACCTCCGCGCCCGCCTCGGCGACCTCCCAGTCGATGGCGACGCCCGCCGCGTCGATGATGCGTCGCGCGGACTCGGTGATCTCCGGTCCGACGCCGTCGCCGGGGATGAGCGTGACGCGATGGGACATGGGTGGGTTCGGTGCCTCCAGGGTGCGTGGGGTCTCGCCGCGCCAAGGGTACCGGACGAGGGGTGGTGACCGGATCGCAGGCATGTATCCTGCGCGCGTGCGTCATCTCGTCCGCTCCTCGCTGCTGCTCCTGGTGATCGCGCTGACGCTGTCCGGCTGTCGGGCGCTGGGCCCGCTCATCCGTCCGGCCGGGAACACCGCACTGGACCGGCAATACGCGTGCGAGATCGCCGGACGGTTCGATCCCACGGAGACCTCACGCGACTACTGGTTCCGAGCCATCGACCAGGCGGGGCCGTGGGAGCTCCAGGCCCTCTCCTCGCTGCTGGTGGCTGCCGAGGGCGGGGACCGGGATGCCGGGCTGGGTCTCCTGGGCACGCAGGTCCTCACGGCGCTCAACCGGATCGACACCGAGGCGATCACCGCGACGGTGGCTGCGGTCCAGGTGGCCTGTGCATCGGACGGAGTCCCCGCCACTCCCGTCGAACCTGGTTCGGCGGGTGCGATGGCACTCGACCGACAGTACGCATGCGAGATCGCCGGCCGGTTCGCCGGCTTCACGTTCTCACGTGACGACATGCCCGCCCTCGACGACCCGCTGCTCTGGGAGCTCCAGGCGCTGTCCAGCCTGCTGATCGCGGCCAGTGGCGGTGATCGTGGGTCCGAGCTGGCCGAGCGTGGCGACCGCGTCATCCGAGCGATCTCGAGACTGCGTCTGGACGACCTCAGCGAGGCCCTCGCCGAGGTCGCGGCCAGCTGCGCCAGCTGATCACGATCGACCCGGACCCCTCCCTACCAGATGGTCTGGACCGGGTAGCTGGCGATCCTGGGGTCCTGGGTCACGATCGGGCAGCCCAGTGCCATGGCCTGGGCCACCAGCATCCGGTCGAACGGGTCGCCATGGATGCCAGGCAGGGTCGCCGCCGCGACAGCGTGCTCGAACTCGATCGCCAGCCGCTCGAATCGCGCCTGCATCAGGATCGTGGTCAGGACGTCCTCCACAGAGCGCGCCATGTCCAGGCGTCCGTGCGCCGACTTGATGGCGACCTCCCATGCACTCGCCGCACTGAGCAGCAGCGTGTTGCCCGGGTCTTCGATGATCGTCCGGGTGGACCTCCGGAGGCGATCGTCGTCGGCGAGCCACCACAGGAACACGTGCGTGTCCAGCAGGGCCCTCATGCCGACTCGCTCGGGTCGCCTGGCTCACCCAGGCCGTAGCCAGGCAGGTCGAACTCCGGGAGTGGATCGTCGAAATCATCCGACATCCAGATCTGGCCCCGCATGAGCCCCGGCACACGCGGGGTCTTCGTCGGGTCCTCGTACGGAACCAGCATCGCGATCGGCTTGCCGGCGCGGGCGATGGTGATCCGCTCGCCATGCTCGACCCGCTCCAGCAGCTTCGACAACTGGGTCTTGGCCTCGTACACGTTCAGGGTCTCCATCCGATCAGCATGATCTGGTCAACCAGGTTGGTCAACCAGCAGCGAACGCGCCCCCGATCGACTCGAGCCTTGGCTCCAGCAGGTCGGTGTCGTCGTCGTCCAGCCAGTCGTCGTGGTCGGCCGGGTCGTCCCACAGGTCGAGCTCGGCGAGACGCTCGTGCTCGCGGGTGCGATCCTCCTGCTCCCAGACTAGGTGGCGCACCATGTCCCACACCGCGGCGGCGTCATCGTGCTCGGCCCAGTCCGTGGATGGGGTCCCGACGAGGTCCCGGTGCGGCACCAGATCGTGATGGCGGAGGAGCGTCCCCACGGGCGCCCGGAGGCGTCGCAGGAGGTCCGGGGCATCACCCACGGCCTCCAGCAGCAGCTCATCGATGCGCACCGGGTCGGCGGGATGGTCCGACCGTCCCGATCGCAGCAGCCGTCGCGCCGCAGCCTCTACCTCCGGGTGCTCCACGGGGTCGGGATCCTGCCAGACCGGGTCCGGCTCCACCAGCAACGTCCCGTTGGTGACCCTGACGCGGACCATGTCCCCCGGCTGCATCGACCGCGCCAAGTCATACGGGATGGCCAGGTAGCGGTCCGGCGCCGCATGGCGGCGGTCCAGGCGGCGGTCTCGCACCCAGCCGACCACGATGTGCGCGTACAAGAGCGGCGGCGGCGACCACCATCGTTCGTGCACCCCGACAGCGCGACCCAGGACGGACAGATCCGGGTCCATCCGGAGCGCCGCTCGTCGACGCTCGTCACGGGTGATCCGGTGCGGCAGTGACGCACCCTCGAGCGCAGCCGCCAGCTCCATCCAGCGTCCGTCGGTCAGGCGCAGGAAGCGCTCCTCTCGCTCCACCGCCTGGAGTGCGGCCTTGACGGGGTCGCGCGCCGTGGTCGCGCCGATCGCGGCCAGGCGTGGCCCCAACTCCTCCACGGTGAGCGGGCCATGCTCCCGCAGGATGTCGATGGCTCCCTGGAGCCGCTTGGATGGCATGACGACCTCCGGTTGACACCGGCGGGCGCGACGACACCATCCTGCCGCACGGATCCTTACCGCTGGCTTATGCGAGCGGCGCCTCGTTGGACGGATCGGCGAGCACCGCGTCGGTCTGGCTCGCGCGCCACGCCGCGAGGCGTTCCGAGAGCCCTGGGTCCGACAGGGCGAGGATGGACGCGGCCAGGAGGCCGGCATTGAGACCATTGCCGATGGCAACGGTCGCGACCGGGATGCCGCGGGGCATCTGGACGATGGACAGCAGCGAGTCCATGCCGCCGAGGTGCTGGGTCGGGATGGGCACTCCGATCACGGGCAGCTGCGTCTTGGCCGCGAGCATGCCCGGCAGATGTGCCGCACCGCCGGCCCCTGCCACGATGACCCGGATGCCGCGACCCTGGGCCTCCTCCGCATAGCGGAAGAGGTGGTCGGGCGTCCGATGTGCGGAGACGACGCGCAACTCGTTCGGCACGCCCAGCTCGTCCAGGATGACGACCGCGAGCTCGAGGATGGGGAAGTCCGAGCGACTGCCGCCGACCACGCCGACGAGTGGTGCGATCACGCTCGTGGTCTGACTGCTCACGATGCAGATGCTAGGGCATCCACGACAGGCGCTCCGCCGCACTCCTGGCGGTCGCCAGGGCATCCCCGGTGGTAGGCCCCAACGCCGTGAGATGGCCCATCTTCCGGCGCTCCACGACGTCCCGCTTGCCATACAGGTGCAGATGCGCCGCAGGCTCTGCGAGTGCCGCCTCGATGCCGGCCAGCCGAGCCGGTCGCCGGACGCCGGTCCCCAGGAGGTTGACCATGGCCGCGGATCCGAGCGGCGCCGGGTCACCATGCGGCAGCCCACACACCATCCGGATGTGCTGCTCGAACTGGGACGTCGCAGCGGCCTCGATCGTCGCGTGGCCGGAGTTGTGCACGCGGGGTGCCAGCTCGTTGACCACGAGGTCCCCCTCGGGCATCAGGAACAGCTCCACGGTCAGCAGTCCCACGAGATCGAGCCCGGTCGCCAGACGCGTCCCTATCGCTGCCGCATCCGCCTGGACCGCCTCGGGCAATGCCGCCGGCCACTCGGACTCCACGAGGATCCCCTGGTCGTGGACGTTCCGGGCACAGCACCACGGGACGACCGTCCCGGACACGCTCCGCGCGACGATGACGGACAGCTCGTCCGCGAACCGCAGCTCGCGCTCCACGATGGCCGGTCGACCCGGCGGTCGGCCGAGATCCATCCAGGCGAGCCGTCGATCCCTGTCGGTCGCGATGCGGACCTGGGAGCGACCATCGTAGCCACCGAACGCGGCCTTCAGCCGGATCGGCGCACCCAGCTCCTCGATCGCCGCGTCGAGCGCGTCGTCGTCACCGGTCGTGACGGGACGCCACGGAGCGACCGCGACACCAGCATCCTGGACGAAGCGACGCTCGGCGATCCGATCCTGGGTGACCCGCAGCGCCCGCGCACCGGGTCGCACGGGCACGCCGCTCGTGACGATGGTGTCCACGAGCGCCGCATCGACGTGCTCCAGCTCGTAGGTGATCACGGCACAGCCGGACGCCAGCCGCACCGCCGCGGAGACATCGTCGTACGCGCCCACCTCCACGCGGTCTGCCACGGCCGACGCAGGACAATCGATGTCCGGGTCGAGGACCCGCACGCCATAACCGAGCGCGCGCGCGGCGGTCCCGAGCATCCGTCCCAGCTGGCCGCCACCCAGGATGCCGATGGTCGCGGGTGGCAGGATGGGCGGCACGGTGTCCGCGGCTGGCTCGGTCATGGGAAGCCATATCTTGGCGGGTCCACGCCCGCCTTCGCTGGACGCGCGGATCCGGGCGGCGTCAGGCTCGGCGGATCAGCGCTCCTTGAGTCGACACACCGCCTCGGAGAACACACCGGACCTCGGCTTCCGGCCATCCGGGCAGATGACATCGTCCCGGAAGGTGAGGCTCGTCCAGCGGGCCTTGCCCAGGCGGGCGCCCGTGAGGTCCACACCGATGAACGTCACGGCGTCCAGCCGGGCGTCCTGGAAGTCGACGGCCCGCAGGTCGCCCGCATCGTCGTAGTTGACGAACGTCGCGTTCCGCAGGTCCATCCCGGCGTAGTCGACGGCGACGGGCTCGGTGGGAACCACGATCCAGGCGCCCCGGAGGTCGGCGTCGTGTGCCTCGGCGGCCAGGGAACCCAGCGGGATGGATGTCCCGCGCAGCAGGGCACCCGTGAGGATCGTGCCCGACAGGTCGATGGACGCGCTGGCCAGGTCCGAACCCGACAGGTCCGCGCCCGTCAGCGGCAGGTACGCTCGACCCTCCTGGTCGGCGATGAACCTGGCGCGTTGCAGCCGCGAGCCCGAGAGGTCCACCCCGGTCCAGTCACCTCCTCGGACCACCGCTGCCTCGAGGTCCATGCCGCGCAGGTCCTGCCCCGCGACATGGGCGTCCTCGATGACCGAGTAGCGACAATCCGCGCCCGCGGCCGGCACACACGTCTCCCAGGGCACGAACGGACCGGCCGTCGAGACCATCCGGCGGTCATCGCCGCCACTGACGAGCGCTGTCAGCGCGACCGACCCGTCCTCCAGCGTCGACAACCGATGCTGACCACCAGACAGCCAGAACGGACGACCCAGCGGCAGTCGCTCCCAGGTCTCGCCCATGTCGCCGCTTCGCCACGTCAACGCCTGGTACCCCGCCCGCCAGGGCGTGTCCACGAGCCGGCTCGACTCGATGGAGATCACCAGCAGGGCCCCGGCCGGGTCCATGGTCACCGTGGCGACCGTGAGCCGTCGGCTGGCTTCTCCGTCCGGGACCGCACCAGGCAGCTCACGGACGGTCCAGGACGCACCATCCGTGCTCACGCCGACGCGTGTCACGTCCCGGTCCAGCGCCGCTCGCGTGCCGTCCGGGAGGGTCACGAGCGTGCCGCTCGTCCGATACCGCTCCTCCCTGGTGGCGAGGTCGCGGGGGCACTGCGACGCCCGGGACGGCGCGGGCTCCCGGGATGTCAGCAGCCCTCCCGCATCGGTGGGCACGGAACGCCACCGCTCGCCGTCCTCATCGGCGACCCAGGCACGCGGCTGGGGCCCGACGCTGAAGCTGTACAGGGCACCCGCGCTGTCATCGCAGATGTACTCCACCGCGGACGCGCGCAGGCCCGTGGCGGTCGCTTCGATCGCGCGAGCCTGGAGCGCCCAGCGTGCCGTGAGGGTCGCCGTGCGGGTCCATCGCCGGCCATCCGCCGAGCGGAGCACATGGATGGTGGACGGGCCGCTCATGCCCAGGCCACCCACGGACACCAGCGCGAACATCCGGCCGTCGCGCCCGACGCCGAGTGCATCGACCGTGTCGGATGCTCGCCGACCAACGATGGTCCGCGGATCGAAGCGCGTCCATCGTCGACCGTCCTTCGAGGTCCAGATGACCGACACCATGGTCAGTCGGAAGTTGCCTGCGCTATCCCAGAACTGCTGGCGACCCGCGGCGACGAAACCCTCCGGACCGGCCACCAGCGCCGAGGGATAGGCGCCCCGTCGCGATGGGTAGCCGGCGGGTGCGGGCCACCGCGTGCCGTCATCCACGATGACGGTCGTCGAACGTCCGCCATCGGTCGACCGCACGCGGGCGATGGTCTGGGCGCGCCCACGCCGCTGGCGAGACGTGAGCGTGACCTCCACGCCGTCGTGGACGGCCACGAGACCGGTCAGCCCGGACTCGGGCTCGAGGGTGGCCCAGGTCCGGTCGTCCCACTGCACGCCGGCCGGCAGGTCATCCGGATCGACCGGCGCGATCGATGCCGCGGGCACCGCAGGTCCCGGCGAGCCCGATGGGGCCTGCGCATGGACCGCAGCGCCCGGGAGCACGCTCACGAGCACCAGGGGACCGAGCAACGTGATGAGTCGTGCGGCACGCATGCGGGAGGTCTCCTCGGAGGGTGGAAGGTCGCCGATCGGGGTCGAGGCCGATGAATCTGCCCGACCGACGTCCATCGAACGTCCAACGGCACCCCGCTCGTCGGGCCGTGCCGGGATCCGATGCGCCACACGGGGAGCGCTGCTGACGTCAGCGAGCCGCATGGAGGTGGGCAGCGGGATCAGCGGCTGCGCAGACGACATCGATCCGGGTCGGCGAAGGCCGGGCGGAACGGCGACATGGTGGCGCGCCGTCGTCGTGACGACCAGTAGCATCTCGCTGTGACGAACGGATCGACCCCCATCCTCATCGACTGCGACACGGGTATCGACGACGCCCTGGCGCTGCTGTACGCCTGTGCCTCACCGGACGCCGACATCCGGGCGGTCACCTGCGAGGCCGGCAACGTCACCGCTGCGGACGTGGCGCGCAACACCCTCGCGGTGCTGGAGCTGGCCGGTCGGAGCGATGTCGACGTCGCGGTGGGCCGCACCGTGCCCCTCCTCCAGCCACTCGTGACCACGCCCGAGACGCATGGTCCGCAGGGCATCGGCGACGCGGTCCTGCCGCCACCGGGGCGATCGGTGTCCTCGCGCCACGCCGCCGACCTCATCATCGAGGAAGCGGCGGCGCACCCTGGCGAGCTGACGCTCGTGACGCTCGGCCCGATGACCGACCTCGCGCTCGCGGTCCTGCGCGAGCCCCGATTGCCCGTGCTGCTCCGACGGCTCGTGGTGATGGGTGGCGCCTACGGCGCCGCTGGCAACACCACACCCGTCTCGGAGTGGAACGTCGCGGTGGATCCCGATGCGATGGCGGTCGTCCTGCGCGCCTGGTCACCCGATGGTCCGGTCGACTGGACGGCCGGACCGCCGCCGCGACCCCTGCTCCTGGGTCTCGATGTCACCGAGGGCGCCCGCTACCTGCCGACACACCAGGAGCGGCTCGCGCACGTCGCCGGCTGTCGCGCCGATGGTTCGGCCATCGGGCGGGACGGGGTCGACTCGCCCATCGTCCGGTTCGTGCATGACGCGCTCGCGTTCTACTTCCGGTTCCACGAGCGGTTCGACGGCTTCCGGGGCGCCTTCATCCACGACCCGCTGGCACTCGCAGCCGCGCTCGATCCCGGGCTCGTGACGACCCGTGCCGTGACGGTGGACGTGGAGCTGGGTGGCGCGCTGAGCCGTGGCCAGACCGTCGCGGACTGGCGCGGTCACTGGGGCCGACCACCCAACGCGGACGTGGCCGTGACCGCGGACGTCGCGACGTTCCTCGATCGGTTCATCGAGCGGGTCGGGGGACTGGCGGCCGAGCGGTCCGGCGTGGCACGCTAGGCAGCGCCATCCCGCACCGGCGGCCACCCCCGGCGGAGGGCGGGTGGGCACGAGGGAGGGAGAAGGCATGTCGCAGACAACCATGCGCATCGGCGCAGCCATCGTGGCGTTCGTCGTCGTCGCGGTCATCGGCATCGCCGGGCTGTTCAGCTTCGCGCCTGACGAGGCCACCGGGTCGTGGTCCCTGGTGGGCGTGCTCTCCCTCGCGGCAGCGCTCGCCGTGTACGCCGCGATCGAGTACGCGCAGACCGGTCGGCTGGAGTCCATCAGCCGCCAGTTCGATACCCGCACCATCGTGCTCATCCCGATCGCGATCGCGCTCAATATCGTGCTCGGCCAGGCGGTCGCAGCAGCACTCAAGATCCCGGTCTATCTCGACTCCATCGGGACGATCCTCGTGGGCGTCCTCGCAGGCCCGATCCCGGGTGCTCTCACCGGGCTCCTCGCCAACCTGCTCTGGACGTACGTCATCCCACCGCCGTTCCAGAGTGCCTACGCGGCGCCGTTCGCGGTCGTCGCAGCGGTCATCGGCCTGCTCGCCGGCGTGTTCGGCGCCATGGGTTGGATGCGGCCCCGCCTCCAGCGGCCACCCCAGGAGCTCATGCTCGCGGCGGCGGTGTCGGTCGGGCTCATCCTGGTACTGGTCGGGTTCACCATCGCGGGCTACCAGTACGTCGGTGGCGATTGGGCGCTCCAGCCTGCCAGTGACGACCTGATCTTCGTGGTCCTGGGCTGGATCGTCATCGCGGTGGTCGTGGCGGCCATCGTGGGGCTCCTGGCGCTGCTGTTCGTGCGACGCGACGTGACGGCGGCGTACGTGGTCGTCGCCGGGCTCGCGACGGGCATCGTCGCCGCCCTCATCAGCGCACCCATCAGCGCCAACGTGTTCGGTGGCGTCACGGGTGCAGGCACCGACTTCCTGGTCACCGCGTTCCGGACGGCCGGCGCGGACATCCAGCAGGCCACCCTGGGCCAGGGACTGATCTCCGACCCCATCGACAAGGTCATCACCTTCTTCGTGGTCTACGTGATCGTGGGCGCGATGGCCGTGCGGACCAAGGCTCGGTTCCCCCAGGGAGAGCGGCTCATCCCGATCGGCGACCCGACCCGGTCCGCCGCGGATCCGTGGGACACGACACGCTGACCACTGTCGGGGATCCTGCAGAGCCCGCCGGCGACCGGCTCGCACGACCGCTGCCGGCCTGGCTCGGACGTCCCGGGCCCACCTCGTGGCATCGTCTGAACCCGTTGACGAAGCTGACCATCGCAGTGGTCACCTCCATCCAGGCGGTCCTCCTGGGTGGCATCGTGGGACCATCGATGGTCCTGCTGCTCGCGGTCGTCCTGCCGGCCGTGCGGACGGGGGTCGGCCGTCAGGTGATCCGGACGAGCCTGCTGCTCGCCCTGCCGCTCGCCATCAGTGCGTCGCTCGTCAACCTGTTCTTCCTCCCGGATGCCCCCACGACCCTGTTCGAGCTGGGCCCCTTCCGCGCCACCGAGGAGGGGGCTCGCTTCGCGCTGGAGATCGTGATCCGGGTGGTGGCGATCGCCGGTGCGCTCACCCTGTTCTACATCACCACCCGCACGAGTGACCTCGTGGTGGACCTGGAACGACGGGGGATGTCACCACGACTCACGTTCGTCGTCGGGTCAGCCGTGACGATGGTCCCCCAGATGGTCGACCGGGCGAGCGCCATCGCCGCCGCACAACGTGCCCGGGGCCTGGACACCGAGGGCTCCCCCTGGCGTCGCATGCGGGGGGTCCTGCCGCTCGTGGGGCCCACGATCATGGGTGCCCTCAACGAGGTCGAGGAGCGCACCCTGGCCCTCGAGGCACGAGGCTTCACGAGGCCGGGCCGACGGACCCTGCTGTGGAGCCCGTCCGACCCTGCGTATGAGCGTCTGGTGCGCTGGTCCCTCGTGCTCACCATCCCGGTCGTCGTGATCGTCCGAGCGGGCGGTTGGGGCCTGCCATGATCCATCTCGAAGGCGTCGGATACCGATATGCGGGGGCACCCCGACCGAGCGTGCTCGGGCTGGACCTGGAGCTCCGCGACGGCGAGGTCGTGGGAGTGGTCGGGGCGGCCGAGGCAGGCAAGACGACCCTCTGCCTGCTCGTGGCCGGGCTGGCGCCACGGGCGATCCGGGGCGAGCTGCGGGGCACGGTCCGTATCGACGACGAGGACGTGGGGCCGTGGCCGATGCATCGACTGGCGGAAGTCGTCGGCAGCATGTCGCAGGATCCGTCTCGCCAGCTCAGCGGTGTGAACGGCAGCGTCTTCGAGGAGGTCTGCTTCGGCCCCATGAACCTCGGCATGCCCCGAGCCGAGATCGTGGATCGCGCGTGGTGGGCACTGGACGCGTTGCGCATCACGGATCTCGCCGAACGGGACCCCGCGCGACTCTCGGGCGGTCAGATGCAGCTCGTGGCGCTGGCAGGCCTGCTCGCGATACGACCACGCCACCTGGTCCTGGACGAACCCACGGCACAGCTGGATCCCGCCGGCACACGGCTCGTGGGTGACGCGCTCCAGCGGCTGGCGTCGGATGGCGCGTCCATCCTCATCGCCGAGCAGAAGACGGATCTCCTGGCGCGCATCGCTGACCGGGTCGTGGTGCTGGACGAGGGACGGATCGCCATGGAGGGCCTGACCGACACCGTGCTCGCCGATCCGAGCATCGAGACACTGGGCATCCCGCTGCCCCTGATGGTCGTGCTCCGACGTGCCGTCGCGGATGCCGGGATCGACGCCCGGGTGCTGGACGTGGTCGAGACGTGACCGAGCTGCGGCTCGAAGGGCTGGTGCACGTCTACCCGGACAGCGGCGTACGCGCGCTCGATGGGATCGACCTCCGGATCGATACCGGCGAACGGGTCGCGCTCATCGGTCAGAACGGCAGCGGCAAGTCCACCCTGGCGCGCCACCTGAACGGCCTGCTCCGACCGACCGAGGGGCTCGTGCTGGTCGATGGTCAGGATGCCCGGGAACGGACGGTCGCGTCACTCGCGGGCGACGTGGCCGTGTGCTTCCAGGACCCGGACCGCCAGGTCTTCTCGGGGACCGTCGCGGCCGAGGTGGACTTCGGGCCCCGCAATCTCGGATGGTCGGCGGACGTCCGGCGGACCGCCGTGGCGACCGCGTTGGACGCGGTGGGCCTCGCAGGCGACCAGCGCACGAATCCGTATGACCTGGGGGACTCCCGACGCAAGCTCCTGACCATCGCCTCGGTGCTCGCGATGGGGACGCCGGTCGTGGTCCTCGACGAGCCGACGACCGGCCAGGACGCGCGGGGCGTGGCGCGCATCGGGGCCATCGTCCGACAGCTGGCGGCGGAGGGCCGGACGGTCGTTGCCATCAGCCACGATATGACGTTCGTGGCGGAGCACTTCGCGCGGGTCGTCGTGATGCGGGCCGGACGCATCATCCTCGATGGGTCACCGGCCGATGTCTTCGCGGAGGCGGCCTGGCCGATCCTCGCGTCCACGTTCCTCGAGCCGCCGCTCGCCGCCGTCGTCGGCGCTCGCCTGGACCTGGGATCGACACCCACCCCGGACGCGGTCGTCGCCGCACTCCGGGCACGGACCGCCTGAGCCGGTCGTCGGACGCGCCACCGAGGCGCCACCATCCGACGGCTTGACACGCGAGTGGACGGCTCGGCAAGGTTGCGCGACGGCCGGCGGCGGAGGTTCCCGCGGGCCACGAGGAGGAGGGTTCGCGTGAGCATGCATCGGACCAGGACCGCGGGTGCGGTCGCACTGGGTACCGCGGCGCTGCTGGTGGCGGCGATGCCGGGCGTCATCGCCCAGGAGCCAGCCGAGCCACTCACCGTCAAGGCGGTGTACTCGTCGGTCATCGAGGAGCCGTGGGATGGCGTCATCCACGCGGCACTGGAGGCGGAGGCTGCCGCCGGGCGGATCACCCACAGCTATCAGGACGACGTCGGCTACGACGGCCAGATGGAGTTCGTGCTCCAGGAGGTGGCGTCGGAGGGCCCGGCGATCATCTTCGGCGACTCCTTCGGCAACGAGGAGGCGGTCCGTCGCGTGGCGGCACAGTTCCCGGATATCCCGTTCGTGTTCGGGTCGGGCGGCGGTCCAGCCGAGCCGAACTTCTCGGTGTTCGACAACTGGATCCACGAGCCGGCCTATCTGGCGGGCATGCTCGCGGGCGGGCTCACGAAGTCCAACGTGGTCGGCGTGGTGGCCGGCTACCCCGTGCCGGAGGTGAACCGCATCACGAACGCGTTCATCGCGGGCGCGCAGGTCCAGAATCCCGCGGTCGAGGTGAAGGTCACCTTCATCAACAGCTGGTTCGACCCGGCCACGGCCAAGGAGGCCGCGCTCGCCCACATCGGTGCCGGTGCGGACGTGCTGTACGCCGAGCGCGCGGGTGTCATCGAGGCTGCGGTCGAGCGGGGCGTCCTGGCGATCGGCAACATGGCTGACCAGCAGGTCGATGGCCCGCAGAACGTCATCACGAGCGTGACCTGGAACATGACGCCCACCGTCGAGTACGTCGTGGACCAGGTGCTCGCCGGCTCCTACACGAGCCAGGACCTCAAGGACTTCTCGATGATGGCCAAGGGTGGGGCCGCGCTCGCACCCATCAATACCGGCGTCACGGGTGGCATCCCCGAGGAGCTGGTCGCAGCCGTCATGGATGCGGAGGCGCAGATCCGTTCGGGTGTGCTCCGGGTGAGCATCAACGAGGCCCAGCCGGCCGGCTCCACGACGGTCGGGGGATAGTCCCTCCAGGGGCGGGGGTGCCGGACCACCCGGCATCCCCCGACCCGGCCGCGTCCGTCCCTGCCGCGGTCGCGCTCCGGGACATCACGAAGCGCTTCGGTGACCTCGTCGCGAACGACGGGGTCACCTTCGATGTGCGTCCGGGCGAGGTGCACGCGCTGCTCGGCGAGAACGGCGCGGGCAAGACCACGCTCATGCGCATCCTCTACGGGCTGACGATGCCCGATCGAGGCACCATCGAGGTCCGCGGCCGACCGGTGCACATCGGCTCCCCCCGGGACGCCATCGCGGCGGGCATCGGCATGGTCACGCAGCATTTCTCGCTGGTGGCACCGATGACCGTGGCGGAGAACCTGGCCCTGGGCCGGGTGAGCGGTGCGCGGCTCGACCGGGAGGGGATGCGGGACGCCGTGCGTCGCGTGTCCGTGGCAGCCGAGCTGCCCATCGACCCCGATGCCCGGATCGCGGACCTGTCGGTCGGCCAGCAGCAGCGCGTCGAGGTGCTCAAGGCGCTGTCGCGCGACTGTCGGGTGCTCATCCTCGACGAGCCGACCGCGGTGCTCGTGCCACAGGAGGTGGACGCGCTGTTCACGACGCTCCGCCGGCTCGTCGCGGGCGGGCTCGGCGTCGTGTTCATCAGCCACAAGCTGGGTGAGGTCCGCGCCATCTCGGACCGCGTGAGCGTGCTCCGACGGGGACAGCTCGTGGGCACCGCGCCCGGTGACACCGACGAGCGCGAGCTGGCCCGGATGATGGTGGGTCGGCCCACGTTCGGGGTCGAGCGACCACCGCTTGCCGGCGACGCGGGCCGGACCGTCGTCCTGCACGTGGGGGCCGTCGTCGCCGATGGCGCACGCGGCCTGCCGGCGCTCCGGGGTATCGACCTGGAGGTCGCCGCGGGTGAGGTCGTGGGTGTCGCGGGCGTGTCCGGCAACGGCCAGACGGAGCTGGTGGAGGTCCTCGCGGGGATGCGAGCCCCGACCGAGGGACGCGTCACGGTCGCGGGTCGCGATGTCACGGGCCTGGGTCCGGCCGGGATGATGGCCGCGGGCGTGGGGCGGATCCCGGAGGACCGCCGCGCGAGCCTGGTGATGGACCTGCCGGTGTCCCTCAACCTCATCCTCGAGCGGATCGATGACTTCCGGGGCGCGGCAGGGCTCGACCACCGACGCATCGAGCGGCACGCGCGCGAGCTCATCGAGCGCTACCAGATCCGGGCGACCCCGCGCGATCCGGTGCGGACGCTGTCCGGCGGCAACATCCAGAAGGTGCTCCTGGCCCGCGTGCTGGAGCACGATCCGCGGGTCGTGGTGGTGGCGCAGCCGACGCGCGGCCTGGATGTGGGCGCGTCCGAGTACGTCCGCTCGACGCTCATCGCGCGGGCACGTGGAGGAGCGGGCGTGCTGCTCGTGTCCGAGGATCTCGATGAGCTGCTCGCGGTGGCGGATCGACTGGTCGTGATGTACGAGGGACGGATCGTCGGATCGATGGCGACCGCCGACGCCGACGTCGACCGCCTGGGCATGCTCATGGCGGGGCGCCTGAGGGCGAGCCAGGCGGGGACCGCCGCGTGAACCGGCAGGCGCTCGCCGGGCTCCAGAGTCCTGTGGGCGTGGCCGTCGTGGCGCTCATCACGGTGCTGGGTGTCACGGGCGCCGCGATCGTGGTCGCGGGTGCCGACCCGCTCGCCGCGTGGTACCAGTTCCTGGTCGCGCCGCTCACCAGCCAGTTCCGCCTGCTCGAGGTGCTCGTGGCGAGCACGCCCCTGCTGCTGTGTGGACTGTCGGTCGCGATCGCCTTCCGCGCCGGCTACTGGAACATCGGCGCGGAGGGGCAGCTGCTCCTGGGCGCCATCGCCGCGGGCGGGCTGGGCCAGGTGCTCACCGACGTGCCGCCCATCCTGGCCGTGCCCGTGATGATCGGTGGTGGAGCGCTCGCGGGGGCGGCGTGGGCGTTCGTGCCGGCGCTGCTGCGCGTCCGCCTGGGCATCGACGAGGTGGTCACGACGCTGCTCCTCAACCCGGTGGCGCTGCTGTTCGTGAAGGCCCTCGTCCAGGGACCGTGGCGCGATCCCATGGGCATCACCGAATCACCGCCCATCGCCGCGTCGGCCCACTTCCCGCGCCTGCTGGAGGGATCGCGGCTGCATCTCGGCTTCGTGCTGGGCATCGTGGGCATCGTCATCGCGTGGTACGTGCTCACCCGCACCGCGACCGGGCTCCGGGTGCGTGCCGTGGGCCTCGCCCCGGGCGCGGCGCGCTTCGCGGGCATCCCGGTGGAGCGGACCCTGCTGCGGGTCGCGCTCGTGAGTGGCGCCATCGCGGGGATCGCGGGTGTGAGCGAGGTCGCCGGGCTCCAGTACCGCCTCACCGCCGGTCTCTCGCCGGGCTACGGCTACAGCGGCATCGTGGTCGCGATGCTGGGTGGCCTCACGATGCCCGGCGTGCTGCTCGCCGGTCTGCTGCTGGGTGACCTGACCATCGGCTCGAGCATCGCCGAGCGGACGCTGTCGGTGCCCTCCCAGATGGGCGAGGTCATCCAGGGGATGCTGCTGCTGGCCATGGTGGCGGTGCTCGCAACGCGTGCGTGGCGCTCTCGCCGCGCGGCCATCGACGAGCCACCACCCGCGGGCCCGTCCCCGGCCGATGGGTCACGCGCCTCCCCGACCGACCGGCCCGGTGAGCCGCCACCGATCGCGGCGGAGGGGGTCGGATGACCTTCCTGTTCGACCTGCTCGCGTCCACCTTCCGGAATGCCACGCCGCTGGTCTATGGCACGACCGGCGAGACCATCACGGAGCGCTCGGGTGTGCTCAACCTGGGCATCGAAGGGACGATGTACGCGGGCGCGTTCGCCGGGTTCGCGGTGGCGTGGCAGACCGGCGATCCCCTGCTGGGTCTCCTCGCCGCGGTCGTGGTCGGGCTCCTGGCGGGTGCCGTGATGGCGCTCCTGACGGTGACCCTGGGCGCCAACCAGCACGTCGCGGGTCTCGGCCTGACCATCGCGCTGGTCGGCCTGTCCGAGTTCAGCAATCGCTTGTTGCTCAGTGGCTCACAGGCGCCGCGCATCACGCCCATGCCACTCTGGGATCCGCTCGCCGGGTTCGGCGACATCGGTCACGTGGCGCAGCAGTACGGCCTGACCTACGTGGCGTTCCTGCTCGTGGTACCGGCCGCGTGGTGGCTGCTCGACCGGACACCCATCGGTCTGTCCATCCGGGCGGTGGGCGAGGACCCGGAGGCGGCCGACGCGGCGGGGATCCGGGTGGCCCGGGTGCGCTACTTCGCGCTGATGCTCGGCTCGGCGCTCATGGCCGTCGGCGGCGCGTTCCTGACGCTCGCCGTCCTGGGCACCTTCACGCTGGACATCATCGCGGGGCGGGGCTGGGTGTGCGTCGCGCTCGTCATCTTCGGTCGCTGGCGCATCGGGCGGGGCGTCCTGGGTGCCCTGCTGTTCTCGTTCGTGTACTCGCTCGGCCTGCGACTCCAGATCATGGACGGCTGGCAGGGCGTGCCGCCGGAGATCATGCTCGCGCTGCCCTATCTCGCGGTCATCGCCGCGCTCGCCATCTCGGGGCGCAACGTGGCGTACCCGGGTGCCTACCTCAAGCCGTATCGGAGGAGCTGACATGGGACACGATCGGGACCAGCGCGCCATCGACGAGCGGTTCCTCGCTGTGGCCATCGAGCAGGCCCGCATCGGCCGGGACGAGGGCGGCGTGCCCATCGGCGGGGCGCTGGTGGCGGACGGCGTGGTCCTCGGTGCGGGTCACAATCGACGCGTCCAGCTGGGCTCGGCGATCCGACACGGCGAGACCGATGCCATGGAGGTCGCGGGGCGCCTGAAGGCATCCGTCTACCGGACGGCGACGATGTACACCACGCTGTCGCCGTGCGACATGTGCACCGGCACGATCCTGCTGTACGGCATCCCACGCGTGGTCATCGGCGAGAACGAGACCTTCGTGGGTGGCGAGGGCTACCTGCGAGCACGCGGCGTGGAGGTCGTGAACCTCGACTCCGAGGAGTGCAAGCAGCTGATGCGCGACTTCATCCGTGACCATCCCGACATCTGGAACGAGGACATCGGCGAGTGAGGCACACGGTCGATCAGGCCGCTGCCTCCGCGCTCGCCACCACGCCGAGCACGGCCGTACCGTAGCTCTGGAGCTTCTTGTCGCCGACGCCGCTGATGGCCCGGAGCGCATCCAGGCTCGTCGGCCGGAGCATCGCGATGGTGCGGAGGGTCGAGTCGGGGAAGACGACATAGGCCGGGACGTCCTGCTCCTTCGCGACACCCGCCCGCCACACCCGGAGCGTCTCGAACAGGTCGCGCGCCGTCGCCGAGAGCTCGGTGGTCGTGGCCGTGGCGCCCGCCGTCGAGCTGCGACGCCGGCGATCGCCACGGCTCCGCGCGACCGCGAGATCGCTCCGGAAGGTGACCTGTCGCGTTCCGCGCAGGACCTCCGCGCTCGCCTCGGTGACCCGGAAGGCACCGTGCTCGTCGGTCGCGAGCAACCCGAGCGCGAGGAGCTGGCGGACCACGCCACGCCAGGCGGGCTCGTCCAGCTCCGTGCCGATGCCGAAGGTCGCCAGCGAGTCATGACCGAGCTGTCGGACCCGCTCCGTGTCCTGCCCACGCAGGATGTGGATGAGCTGCCCCGCGCCGTAGCGCTGACGCCGCTCCCGATCGAGCCGGACGATCGTCGAAAGCAGCTTCTGTGCGGCGACGGTGCCATCCCAGGTCTCGGGCGGGGACAGGCACGTATCGCAGTTCCCGCAGGGCTCGGACTCCTGGCCGAAGTAGCGGAGCAGCTGGAGTCGCCGGCAGGTGGCCGTCTCGCACAGCGCGAGCATCGCGTCCAGATGGGCCGTGAGGTTCCGCTTGTGGGTGAGGTCCCCCTCGGACTCGTCGATCATGCGGCGCTGCTGGACGACGTCCTGGAGTCCGTACGTCAGCCACGCGGTCGCGGGCTCGCCGTCCCGACCGGCACGGCCGGTCTCCTGGTAGTAGCCCTCGACGGACTTGGGCAGGTCGAGATGCGCCACGAACCGGACGTCTGGCTTGTCGATGCCCATGCCGAAGGCGATCGTGGCGACCATGACGACGCCGTCCTCGCGGAGGAAGCGCGCCTGGTTGGCACGCCGGGTCCGCGCGTCGAGACCCGCGTGGTAGGGCGACGCCGGGATGCCGGCCGCGACGAGCGCCTCCGCGGTCTCGTCGACCGAGCGGCGCGACAGGCGGTAGACGATGCCGGCGTCACCCGGGTGCTCGGTCCGGATGAGCCGGATGAGCTGGCGGACCGGCTGGTCCTTGGGCACGATGTGGTACTGGATGTTCGGTCGGTCGAAGGAGGCCACGAACCGCCGGGCATCGGTCAGTCGGAGTCGCTCGGCGATCTCGTCGCGGGTCGCGACGGTCGCGGTCGCGGTCAGGGCGATGCGCGGCACATCGGGCCACCGCTTCGCGATCGACGAGAGCCCCAGGTAGTCGGGCCGGAAGTCGTGCCCCCATTGGCTCACGCAGTGCGCCTCGTCGATCGCGAACAGCGAGAGCCGGCCGCGGTCGAGGAGGGCCTGCGTGCCCGCAACCGCGAGTCGCTCCGGCGCGAGGTAGAGCAGGTCCAGCCTGCCGGCGAGGAACGCACCCTCGACCTCGCGGCGGGCATCCGGGTCCTGTGTCGAGTTCAGGAAGGCGGCGCGCACCCCGACCTCGGCGAGCGCATCGACCTGGTCCTGCATGAGCGCGATGAGCGGGGAGACCACGATCCCCGTCCCGTCACGCACGAGTGCCGGGATCTGGTAGCACAGCGACTTGCCGGCACCCGTGGGCATGAGCACGATCGCGTCATCGCCCCGCATGACCGCATCGATGATCTCGCCCTGCATGCCACGGAAGTCCGGGTAGCCCCAGACACGCTGGAGGACCTCGAGCGCGCGTGGATCGGTCACGCCCCGATCGTAGCGCGCCGCTCTTACGTGTCGATCACGCGACGTCAGTCGCGGCCGCGCTCGAGCGTGACCTCGGCGACCGCGCCGTCGCGGATCGACCAGGCCCGGATGACCGGCGGCTCGGTCGCGAGCGAGCAGATGAGATAGAGCGCGTCCGGCCACCCGGCGAGCCCCACGTCCGTGTCCGAGGGCACGGCTGGCGACGCGACGTGGGAATGGACGATGCCCCAGACCTCCTCGTCCGCGTCATCGATGTCGAGCACGGCACGCAGCTGCTCCTGCGGGTCGATGAGATACCGGTACGGCGAGGCAGCCGCGTTCATGAGCGGCAGGAACCGGGTCGGCACGCCGCCGTCACCCGCGAGCACCGGGCCGGCGAGCAGACCGCACGCCTCGTTGGGTCGACCAGCCTGGCACCACGCCACGACCGCGTCGAGCAGCCCGGTCGGCACCCGGGCCACCAGGTCACCCGATCCGTCCGACCGTCGCCCGTGGCCGGAATCCGCGGCACGCTGCCAGTCGTCGATCGAGGGGACCCGATCATCCGCGCCCGTCGCCGCCGGCTCCGACCCGATGGAGCGGACGGTCGACGCTCCGTGCCGCGTGGCATCGGTCATCCGATCACCACAGGCTCACGCGCTCGATCGCGGCGGCGTCCGCGTCCAGGTCACGGGTCCAGACGTCCTCCGAGAGGTACTTCCAGCCTCCGTCCGCGAGCAGCACCACGATGGTGCCGCGGTCCATGCGCGCGGCCACCTGCTGGGCCGCCACGACCGCGCCGCCGGACGAGACACCCGCGAAGATGCCCTCCTGCTCGGTGAGGTCCCGCAGGGCCGCGATGGACTCCGCGTTGCTGACCAGCAGCCGCCCGTCCAGGACCTCGGGGTCGAAGATCTCGGGGATGAAGCCCTCGTCCAGGGACCGCAACCCCTGGACCGCATCGCCGGGCAGCGGCTCGGCGGCATACACCCGGATGTCCGACCGATATCGCTTGAGTCGACGCCCAACGCCCATGAGCGTGCCGCCCGTGCCGAGGCCAGCCACGAACACGTCGACCTCCGGGCAGTCCGCGATGATCTCCTCGGCCGTGGTCTCCTCGTGGATCCGGGGGTTGGCGGGATTGCCGTACTGGTAGGGCATCACGAAGCGCTCGTCACGTGCAACGAGCTCCTTGGCCATGGCAACGGCCCCGTTGGATCCGAGCGCACCGGGGGAATCGATGATCTCCGCGCCGAACAGTCCCAGCAGCTGTCGCCGCTCCTGGGTCACGTTGTCCGGCAGGACCACCGCCACGCGATATCCCTTGCGCCGGGCGATCATGGCGAGGGCGATGCCCGTGTTGCCGCTCGTGGGCTCGATGATGATCGAGTCCGGCCGCAGCCGACCGGATGCCTCGAGATCCTCGATGAGCGCCCGCGCCACACGGTCCTTGACCGAGCCGGTCGGGTTCAGGAACTCCAGCTTGGCGAGCAGCACCACGTCCGGGTTCGGGGACATGCGGGGGATGGCCACGAGCGGGGTGTGCCCGATGGCATCGACGATGGATGCATACCGCCCGCCGTGGGGCGGAGCGTCGTGATGGGCCGGGGACGCGTCGACCGGAGGTGGATCCGCCGTTGCGCGCATCGCGGGACGGCTCAGCCGCCCGCCATCGCGGGCAGCAGGACCACGGTGTCCGTGGCACCCACGGCCGTCGCGAGACCCTGCTCGTATCGGACATCGCGTCCGTTCAGGTACACGTTGACGAACCGGTTGAGCTCGCCGTCCGGGGTCAGCAGCTGCTCCCGCAGCGAGGGATATGCGGCGACGAGACCCTCGAGCACCGCACCGACGGTCTCGCCGGATGCCTCGAGCTGCTTCTGGCCGCCCACCTGGGCGCGGAGGACGGGCGGGATGCGGACGGCGGTCATGCGGAGGCTCCCAGGGTGAAGGTGCCGGACGACTGCGTGACGGGAGCACCGTCACCACACGCCGGGCAGTGGGGGTCACGTCGCAGCTGGAGCTCCTGGAAGGTGCCGTCCAGCGCGTCGTGGATGAGCAGGCGACCGATGAGCGGCTCACCGATGCCCAGCAGCACCTTGAGCGCCTCGGATGCCTGGAGCATGCCCATGATGCCGGGCACCACGCCGAGCACCCCTGCCACGGAGCAGCCGGGAGCCAGCTCGGGTGGGGGCGGCGTGGGGTACAGACAGCGGTAGCAGGGTCCCTCGTAGGGCTGGAAGACCGTCAGCTGACCCTCGAACCGGAAGACCGAGGCGTGGACCACCGGGATGCGCGCCCGGACCGCGGCATCGTTGAGGGTGTAGCGCGTCTCGAAGGTGTCGGTGCCGTCGAGGATGAGGTCGTACCCGGCGATGAGCCGCTCCACGTTCGCCTCGGTGAGCATCTCCTCGTGGGCGATCACCTGGACGTCGGGGTTGAGCGCCCGGATCGTCTGGGCGGCCGACTCGGTCTTCTTGTGCCCGACCCGGTCGGTGGTGTGGATGACCTGCCGCTGGAGGTTCGAGACGTCGACCACGTCGAAGTCGACGATGCCGATGGTGCCCACACCCGCGGCCGCGAGGTACAGCATCGCCGGCGCGCCGAGGCCGCCCGCGCCGATGAACAGGACCTTGGAGCCGAGCAGCCGCGCCTGGCCGTCCGCACCCACCTCGGGGACCAGCAGGTGGCGGCTGTACCGCTGCTTCTGCTCCTTCGAGAGCACGACCGGGGTGGTCCACGGGCGACCGCTCGACTTCCAGCCCTGGAAGCCGCCGGTCATCGAGCGGACGTCCGAGTAGCCCATCGCCTGGAGCGTCTGGGCTGCGAACAGCGAGCGTGTGCCACCGGCGCAGTACAGGACGATGGGCGCGCCACGGTCGGGCTCCGCGTTCTCGATCTGCTGCTCGAGGTAGGAGCGGGAGATGTGGCTGGCGCCCGCGATGTGGCCCTCGTCCCATTCGCTCCGCTCACGGACGTCGATGAGGCGGGCGCCCTGCTCCACGAGCAGCTCGGCCTGGCCAGCGTCCACCTCGGGCACGTTCGAGCGCGCCGCGCGCAACAGGTCGGACAGGGATGCGGTCATGGGGTTCGTGCTCCGGGTGCAGGGGCCGTCGATGGCCGGGAAGACGGGAGGGGCAGCGGGTCGCCGGTCAGGCCGGCCCGGTACACCATCCGTGGCACATCATGCGTGACCGTCCGGGGCCGTGCCCACGCCATCGGCTGGCCGCTCCGCGAGCGCTCGCTGGAGCGTGTCGAGCGAGAGCAGCGCGCACTTGAGTCGCGCCGGGCTGATCTCGATGCCCAGGAGCTCCAGGACATCATCCTTGCCCAGGGCAAGCAGCTCCGCCGACGAGCGGCCGCGAAGGGTGTCCGTGAGCAACGACGCGGAGGCCTGGCTGATGGCACAGCCCCGGCCCGTGAACGCCACGTCCGTCACGGTGCCCGCCTCGTCGAGGTCGAGCATCAGCGTGAGGCGGTCGCCGCACAGCGGGTTGGCACCCTCGTACGAGACATCGGGCGCCGACAGCGTGCCGAAGTTGTGGGGTCGCCGGTAGTGCTCCAGGATCTCATCCCGGTAGAGGTCATCCATGGCTGCCCACAGGGTACCGGACCGCCCGGTCGCCGTCGGTCGCAGCGGGCGCGTCCGGGGCACCGAACACGCGCTGGACCGAGCGCAGCCCGGCGGCCAGCCGGTCGATGTCATCGGTCGTGGTGTAGACGTTGAAGCTGGCGCGGCCGGTCGCGGATTCACCGAGTCGCTCATGGAGCGGCTGCGTGCAGTGATGGCCCGCCCGGATGGCGATCGCCTCCCGGTCGAGGAGCGTGGCGACATCATGCGCATGGATGCCCGGCAGCGTGAAGGTCACGATCCCCGCGCGTTCAGCGGGATCGCGCGGACCCAGGATGCGGATGCCCGGCACCTCCCGGGGCAGCAGCTCGAGCGCATACGCCGCGAGCTCCTGCTCGTGGGCACGCACCCGATCCATGCCCAGGGCGCCGAGATAGCCCATGGCCGCACCAAGGCCGATGGCCGCGGCGATGTCCGGTGTCCCCGCCTCGAACTTCCAGGGGACGTCATTGAAGGTGGTGTGTCGCAGATGGACCTCGCGGATCATCTCGCCGCCACCCATGAACGGCGGCATCGCGTCGAGCAGCTCCCGACGCGCCCACAGCGCGCCCGATCCGGTGGGTCCGAGCGTCTTGTGACCGGAGAACACGTAGAAGTCGACGTCCAGGGCCTGCACGTCCACGGGCCCGTGGGGCACTCCCTGGGCGCCATCCACGAGCACCAGCGCGCCCGCCTCGTGGGCCATGCGGGTCATCTCGCGCACCGGGTTGATGGTGCCCAGCGCGTTCGAGACATGGTTGAAGGCGACCAGGCGGGGTCGTGTGCGCAGCAGCACCTCGAAGCTCTGCTGGTCGAGCCGACCCTGATCGTCGATGGCCACGAACTCGAGGTCCGCGTCCTTCTCCTGGGCGAGCAGCTGCCACGGCACCAGGTTGGAGTGGTGCTCCAGCTCCGTGAGCACGATGGTGTCCGCCTGATGGATGTGCCGCCGACCCCACGAATGCGCCACGAGGTTGATGGCCTCCGTGGCGTTGCGCACGAACACGATCTCCGAGGGCGAGCCCGCACCGATGAACGTCGCCACCGACGCGCGCGCCGCCTCGTAGGCGGCCGTCGCCTCCTCCGCGGTCGTATAGATGCCCCGGTGGATGTTCGCGGTGTAGCGCTCGTTGTAGTCGTCCAGCGCGTCCAGCACCGCGCGCGGCTTGAGCGAGGTCGCGGCGCTGTCCAGGTAGGCCAGCGGTCGACCGCCGAAGTCCCGCTCGAACAGTGGGAAGTCGGCCCGGATGACGTCCGGGTCGAGCGGCACGCGGTGGGCGGTGGGATCGCTCATGCGACGCTCGTGTCATCTCCCGAGGGTGCCTCGTCCGGAGCCACCTCCAGACCGGCCGCCCGGAGGATCGGCGCATAGCCGCTCCGCTCCAGCTCGAGCGCCAGCTCGCGACCGCCCGTGGTCAGGATGCGACCCTGGGCGAGGACATGCACGACATCCGGCTTGATGTAGTCGAGGAGCCGCTGGTAGTGGGTGATGACGAGCACACCCAGGTCATCGTTCAGCTGGGCGTTCACGCCCTCCGCGACGATGCGCAGGGCATCGATGTCGAGGCCCGAGTCGGTCTCGTCGAGGATGGCCATCTCGGGCTGGAGCACGGCCATCTGGAGCATCTCGAGCCGCTTCTTCTCGCCGCCCGAGAAACCCTCGTTGACGTACCGGGACGCGAAGCTGTCATCGAGCCGGAGGAGCGCCATCTTCTGGCGCACGAGGTCACGGAACTCGCGCATCCCGATGCCGCCGCGCGTGGGGTCCGACGGGTCGAACTCCGCGTCACTCACGTCCAGCCCGCGACGTCGCGCGTTGAGCGCGGTGCGCAGGAAGCTGGCCACGGACAGACCCGGGATGGCCGTGGGGTACTGGAACGCCAGGAACAGGCCCAGGCGGGCACGCTTGTCCGGGGAGAGCGCCAGGATGTCCTGGCCCTTCCAGATGACCTCGCCGCCCGTGACCTCGTACGCGGGATGGCCCATGAGCGCGTAGGCGAGCGTGGTCTTGCCCGAGCCGTTGGGGCCCATGATCGCGTGGACCTCGCCCTTCCGGACGGTCAGGTCGATGCCCCGCAGGATCTCCCGCGAGGGATCCGCCACGGGCACCACGTGCAGGTCACGGATGACCAGCTCCCGGTCATCGGCGGTCGCGGTGGTGTCAGGCAGAGGGGCGACGTCGAGGCTGTTCATGCGTTGGGAACGGGCTCCGTGCGGGTGGGTCGGTCGAGCGTGAGCGTGCTGGGATGGATGAGCACCGGGTGGTGCGGATGGGCTGAGGCGGGCTGGGCGAGATCCAGCAGGGTCATCGAGTCGAGCGCCTGGACCACGGCCTCACGCACCCGGATCCAGAGGCCCTGGACGTGGCAGAAGGAGACCCGATCGCAGCCCCCATGGGCGGCGTCCGCCTCCGGACCGTCCGAGGCGCAGATCATGGGCGTGATGGGCCCCTCCAGGGCTACGATCACCTCGCTCATGCGGATCGCCGACGGATCCCGAGCGAGCTCGTAGCCACCCCGTGCACCGCGGGTGCTGCGCACGAGACCCGCCTCCCGAAGGCTGCTCACGAGCTGCTCCAGGTAGGGCCGGGGCAGCGATTCGTGGTCGGCCATCTCGGCGAGGCTGACGGGCCCGGTGCCGTGGTGGCGAGTGAGCTCCACCATGAGCCGGACACCGTACTCGCCACGCGTGGAGAAGTGGAGGGCACCGGTGGTGTGGGGCATTGACGGCATGGGGTCGACTCCTTGACGCCCCGGACATGCGGACGTGGCATCGGCACCGGTCGGCGGGGCCACCACGAGGGAAATCCGAGTATGGGCGTCAGGATTGAGTGTACGGCGCGGGCGCCCCAGCGTCAACGTCGGGGGTACCCTCCACGCCACGGTCGTGACGGTGCCCGAACAGGGCGGGAGGTGATGATGCGCGGGATCCGGGTCAGGGGCAGCGGACGGGCAGAACAGGCACCGGACATGGCGACCCTCGTGCTGGGCGTCGAGGTGGAAGCGGCCACCGCGGGTGAGGCGCAGCGACTCGCCAACGAGCGGATGCGTGCCGTCCTCGCCGCGATCACGCCCCTCGGCATCGCGGCGAGCGACGTGACCACGCGACGGGTGTCACTCGACCAGACGTGGGACCACCGTGGTGACCGACCGACGCCGACCGGCTATCAGGCGGGCCAGCACCTGGCCATCCGGGTCCGCGACCTCGCGCTCGTGGGGCCGGTGGTGGACGCAGCCGTGGACGCTGGTGCCAACCAGGTCGCGGAGGTCACCCTGGGCATCGCCGATCCCTCGGCGGCACGCATGGTGGCTCGGGATCGTGCCATGGCCGACGCACGTGCCACGGCCGAGGCGCTGGCGCGCGCCGGCGGGGTGCGCATCGGGTCGCCCCTCGCCATCGTCGAGACGGATACCAGCCCGGGCCCCGTGCCGATGCCTCGTGCCAGGATGGCGATGGCCATGGAGGCGTCCATGCCCGTGGCCGCCGGCGAGGAGACGATCGAGGTGGTGGTCGAGGTGACCTGGGCGATCGTGGGCATCGCGGAGCCCTGAGCCGGTACCTGCGTGGACGTCAGCGGCCCCGCTCGTAGTCGATCTCCACATCGGACAGCTCGCCCTCGATCACGGTGACCGAGCGGGCCTCCGCGCGCGGCCAGGGGTCGCCGCCCGGGACGGGCTGGAGGATGTACTCGCCCGGGGGCAGCAGGACCTCGAACGTGCCGTCCGCGTCGGAGGTCACCTCGCCGACCCGCTGCCCGTCGATGTCGAGGATGACGATCCGCGCGACGTACGCGGCGAGACAGGGCGACGCCTCCGATGGTCGCGGGCACTCCGGGCCCACCAGCACGAGCCCTCGGATGCCCGAGGCGAGCGGTGACGGCGAGGGGGACGCGACAGGAGCGTCCGGGGCGCACCCCATGAGCGCAGCCGACAGGAGCGCCACCACGACGAGGCGCATCAACACCCGGTGTGCGGCAGGGCCGGACGGCACCGGATCGGCCCGATCGTCCAGGGGTGCCGCCCGATCGTCCAGCGAGCCTACAGCCCCGACCAGGTGCGGACGGCCCGCGCCAGCGCCGAGTTGTCGTCGTCGCCATGACCCTGCGCCACCAGACCGGCCTCGATCTGCGCCGCGAGGCCGGCCACCGGCAGGGAGGCACCGACCTCCCGTGCGAGACCCAGGGCGATCCCCAGGTCCTTGAGGTGGAGCGCGATCCGGAACCCGGGCGGATAGTCGTCCGTGATCATCCGGCCGGCCCGGTTCTCCAGCACCCACGAGCGGGCCGCGCCACCCGAGAGCGCCTCCACGACCTGTTCGGGATCGAGACCCGACTTGATGGCGAGCACGATGCCCTCGGCCACGCCGAGATACGCCCCGCAGATGATCACCTGGTTGACGGCCTTGGTCGCCTGACCTGCCCCCACGGGGCCCATGCGGGTGACGGAGCGACCCATCGCCGCGAGCACCGGTCGTGCCCGCTCCACGTCCGCCTCCGCTCCGCCCACCATGATGGTCAGCGTCGCGTGGAGCGCGCCCTCCGAGCCCCCCGAGACGGGCGCGTCCACGAAGGCGATGCCGCGCTCCGCGAGGCGCGTGGCGAACATGCGACTGGCCGCCGGCGAGATGGTGGAGCAATCGATGACCAGGGCGCCTGCCGCGAGCCCGTCCGCGACGCCATCCGCGCCGAACAGGACCCCCTCCACGTCCGGGGTGTCCGAGACGCAGATGACCACGATGTCCGAGGTCCGCGCGAGCTCCGCCGGGCTGGCGGCCTCGACGGCGCCCAGCGAGACGGGCACGTCCGCCCGTCCGGCCGTGCGGTTCCAGACGCTCGTCCGGAAGCCCGTCCGCACGAGGTTCGCCGCCATCGCGGCGCCCATCGTGCCCATGCCACAGAAACCGATGCGTTCGGTGTCGGTACCTTCGACCACGAGACCCTCCTTCCGCGTGATGGTACGCGGCGGAGGGTCCTCGGGCGACGAGACGGCGGCCACGCGCGGTGGTCGCCCACCGGTCAGCGGTTGCTGCCGAAGATGCGCAGCAGGAACAGGAACAGGTTGACGAAGGCGAGGTACAGCACGAGCGCGCCCATGACCGACGCGGAATCGGCATTGATACCCTCGACCGCGCCCGCCTTGAGCTGCTGGACGTGGTAGGCCGTGAGACCCGTGAACAGGACCACGCCCACGACACCGATGGCGATGTTGATCATCGCGTCCCCGGGGAACAGGAACATCTGGGCGATCATCACGACGATGAGGCCGATGAGGCCCATGAACAGGATGCCGCCCAGACTCGTCAGGTCGCGCTTGGTGGCATATCCGTAGATGGCGGCGCCCGCGAAGATGGCAGAAGCGCCCAGGAACGCCGTGACCACGCCGGACACGCCCGCGGTCGTGCCCATGTAGGCGAGGACGATGACGCCGAGCGTCAGGCCGTTGAGCAGCGCGTACACGAAGAACGCGCCCAGTGCCACCATGGGGTTGAGGCGCGTGATGAGGAAGCTGAGGCCGAGCACGAGGCCGAGCTCCGCGATGATCAGGATGATCCAGTTGTTGACCACCTGCTGGAGCGCCTGCTCGTTGTTCATGACGAAGAGGCCGGCCCCCGCGCTCAGGAGCAGGCCCACGAACATCCACACGAAGCTCGCGGTCAGGAAGCCCTGGCGGGGGACGGACGCTGCGCCGACACGGACGCCATCAGAGAGCGTGTTGGGAGCGGCGGACGGCTGGTCCCAGCCCTGTGGCTGCGACTGACCGTACTGGTTCGTCCGGTTGGGGTCGTTGTTGAACACCGTGAGGTCCCTTTCGAGCGGCCGCCCGGCCCGGGCGGTCTCCGGATAGTCTAGCGGCGCCTCACAAGGCGTCCGCCGCTCGATGGTCCGGGGCCGTACGTGTGACGCGAGCGGGCGTCACCGCCCGTCCCGAGAACGACCCGCGGTCCGACGACGCTCGCCCACGATGGCGGCCGTCGTGCCCGCATCCTCGGCCTGCTCGGCGGCCCGCGCGAGCACCCACAACAGGTCCGCCACGCGATTGAGCCATGGCACCAGCCACTCTCCGGTGGGGTGCCCCGCACGGCGTGCGGTGATGACCCGTCGCTCGGCGCGGCGACAGGTGACCCGGGCGACCTCGAGCGCGGCGGACAGCCGGCTCTGGCCGGGCACCACGAACTCACGGGGCATCGTGATGCGCGCTTCCCACGCGGCGAGATCGGCCTCGATCGCGACGAGCATCGCCTCGTCCACGCGGGTCACGCCATCCTGGAGCCGGTCCGTGGCCGTCGGGTTCGTGGCCAGCTCCGCACCCGCCACGAACAGCTCCCGCTGGAGCCGCAGGACGAGTGGCGCCAGGCCATCCAGTGCGGGCAGCGGATCGTCGGCGGGCAGCGGATCGTCGGCGGGCAGCTCTGCCCGCGCGGTCCCCAGGGCCGCGACCGTCTCGTCCACCGTGCCGTACGCCTCGACGGCGAGGTCGTCCTTCGAGACACGGCCGCCGAACAGGAGGCCCGTGGTCCCGTCATCGCCGGCACCGGTCGCGACGACGCTCGTTGCGAGCGCGTCCCGGCGCGCCCGCGGGCTCATCGGTGGTCCCGGGGGCTCATCGGTGGATGGGCAGGCTCATCGGGCGATGACCCGACTCACCACATCAAGCCGGCATCGCGGGGGTCCCACCGCTCGGCCAGCAGGGTCACCTTGACCTCGTGCTCCTCGACCTCCTCGGCTGCCTCCTTGACCTGCTGCATGAGGGCGCCGGCGTACGGGCAGAAGGGCGTGGTCATGACCATGCGCACCTCGGTCAGCGTGTCACCGAGCACCACCTGGCGGATGAGCGCCAGCTCGACCACGTTCATGCCGATCTCCGGGTCCACCACCGAGCGCAGCGCGTCGAGGACGGCGAGCTCGCGGGCACGTGCCTGCGGGTCGATGACGGGCGTGGTGGGAGCCTGGTCGATGGTCGGACCGATGGCGTCGGTGGTGAGGGTCTGGTCGGGCATCACATGGGACCTCGTGCGGGACGTGTCGACAGCCTAGCACTCGGCCCGGTCGATCCGGTCGTGGCACGTGGGCCAGGTGTACGATGTAAGTCATGGACATCGAGGTGTGGTCGGACGTCGTCTGCCCGTGGTGCTACATCGGCACGACGCGGCTCCATCGAGCGCTGGAGCGATCCGGGAAGCGTGACGACGTCACGGTCACGTATCGCAGCTTCGAGCTGGACCCGGGCCGACCCGCGACCACGGACGAGTCCCTGGAGACGATGCTGTCCACGAAGTACGGCGTCAGCGCGGACCAGGCACGCGCCATGAACCAGCGCGTGACCGACGTCGCGGCGAGCGAAGGGCTCAGCTATCGCCTGGACATCGCGCGACCCGGCAACTCCTTCGATGCCCATCGTTTGTCCCATCTCGCGGACAGCCTCGGCATGGGCGCCGCGATGACCGACCGCCTGCACGCCGCGTACTTCACGGAGGGTGCCGCGATCTCGGACCCGGACACGCTGGTGCGTCTCGCGAGCGAGGTCGGCGTGGACGCCGACCGAGCGCGAGCGACCCTCGCGAGCGACGAGTTCGGGGCCGCGGTACGCGAGGACGAGCGGCTGGCCGCGGAGCTGGGCATCCGAGGGGTGCCGTTCTTCGTGTTCGACCGGCGCTTCGGCGTCTCCGGTGCGCAGGAGGTCTCCGTGCTCCTGTCCGCGCTGGAGCAGGCGTCGGAGGCATCGACCGGCACATAGCCGGTCACACGCACCAAGGAGGGCGTGGACATGGATGTCGCCCTGTGGGCGGTACAGATCGGGCTCGCGCTGGCGTTCCTGGTCGCCGGCTACTCCCACGCCTTCGACTTCGAGCGGGCGGCACGCCGGCCGCCGATGGCCTGGATGCACGCGGTCGGCCAGGAGCGGATGCGCATCATCGGCATCCTCGAGATCCTGGGAGCCATCGGGCTGGTCGCGCCGGCGGCATCCCGGGTGCTGCCCTGGCTCACGCCGGTGGCGGCCGTGGGACTCGCGCTCGTGATGGTCGGCGCCATCGTGCTGCACATCCAGCGCCGGGAGTATCCCAACATCATCATCAACGCGGTGCTGGGCGCGCTCGCGCTGTTCGTGGCCTACGGGAGGTTCGTGCTCGAGCCGATCGCATAGCGGCCGTCCCGTGGCAGCGCCGTCAGTCCGATCGGGGCCGTCCCGCGAACCAGGCCCGGACGGGCCGGATGGCCCCGGGTCGCATCGCGGCCGCACCCTCGTGCTCCACGTCCCAGGCCACGATGTCCGCAGCCATGCCGGGCCCGAGACAGCCCACCGTGTCCGCGAGCCCGAGCGACGCGGCCGCGCCCCGGGTCGCGGCCCACCACGCCTCCTCGACCGAGCATCCGATCATGACGCCGAGCCCGATGGCGAGGGGCATCGACGGCTCGCCGAACGTGCCCGCGTTGGCATCACTGCCGAGGGCCACGGTCGCGCCCGCGTCGAACAGGGCACGCACCGGGGGCAGGCCGCCTCGCAGCAGGAGCGCCGGCCCCGGCAGCACGGTCGCGACGGTGCCACTGTCCGCGAGCAGGCGCGCATCATCGGCCGTCGCCTGCTCCAGGTGGTCCACCGAGCGAGCGCCCAGCTCCACACCGAGCGAGAGCGCACCCGACCGTCGGAGCTGGTCGGCGTGGATCCGCAGGCCGAGGCCGTGCGCACGTCCGGCCAGCAGGATCGATCGCGCGAGCGACACATCGAACAGGTCCGGCTCGCAGAACACGTCGATGTGGTCCGCAAGGGACGCGACCTGCGGGAGCGCGTCGATGACCGCCTGCGCCTGTGACGCTGGCGTCATGCCCGGTGGCACGGCGTGGGCCCCCAGGTAGGTGCGCGCCACGCGCAGCGGGAGCGGTGCCGCCGCCTCCCCGATCAGCCGCAGGAGACGGATCTCGGCAGCAGCGGTCAGGCCGTAGCCGGACTTGACCTCGATGGTCGTGGTGCCGGTCGCCATGGCACGCCCGAGGCGTCCGCGGAGCCCATCCCGCAGCACGTCGTCGGGAGTCGCCTCGGTCGCTGCGACGGTGCGCAGGATGCCGCCGCCCGTGTAGCGCTCGCCACGCGCGCGGGCAGCGGCCTCGTCGCTGCGGTCGCCACCGAACACGAGATGCGTGTGCGGATCGACCAGGCCCGGCGTGCACAGCGCCGCCCCGACATCGGTGACCGACTCCGGGTCCCCGGGGCGTAGGCCACCTGGCCGGACCTCCACGACCACCCCGTCCGTCACGAGGATGATCCATGGACCATCGATGGTCCCGAGATCTCCCGAGGGCGGACCGGTCATGGGCAGCAGACGGCCCCGTCCCGTGATGGCGTGCTGCATCAGACGCCCAGGTCGAGCCACGGCCCGGGTGGCAGCTCGGGCGGATCGGCGAGACGGGCCAGCCGGCCACTGCGCACGAGCATCAGCGCGGCCGCGATGTCCGGCCCGGGCTCGCGGTCACTCTCGAGCCGCGGGACGACCGAGCGCGCCAGGGCGTGTGCCTCGCGGACGCCCACGCCGGGCTGCGTCCCCGGATGACCGTCGAGGCGGAGATCGAGCGCCTGGCTCGCGCAGATGAGCTCGATGGCGAGGATGTGCTCGACATGCTCCAGCACGCGCCGGGCGTGGCGTGCCGCGATGGAGCCCATCGAGACGTGGTCCTCCTGGTTCGCCGACGTGGGCACCGAATCCGCAGAGGCAGGGTGTGCCAGCACCTTGTCCTCGGACACGAGCGCGGCGGCGGTGTACTGGAGGATCATGAGCCCGGAGTCGAGACCCGACGACGCACCCAGGAACGCCGGCAGACCCTCGTTGAGCCGCGGATCGAGCATCAGCGCCACGCGGCGTTCGCTGATGGAGCCCAGCTCCGCGATGGCGAGCTTCGCGAAGTCGAGGGCGAGGGCGATCGGTTGCCCGTGGAAGTTGCCGCCGCTGATGACGTGGCCGCCCCCCGTCGCGAGGGCGTCCGCGGGGACCACTCCGGCCTCCGGGAAGACCAGCGGGTTGTCCGTCGCGGCGTTGATCTCGATGTCCAGCACCCGTCGCAGGTGGTCGAGCGCATCCCGGCTCGCGCCGTGGACCTGGGGCACGCAGCGGAGCGAGTACGGATCCTGGACCCGGTGATCGAGCGCGCGGTGGGCAGCCTGGAGCGAGCTGTCACGGAGCAGCCAGCGGAGCTCAGCGGCCGTGCGCACCTGCCCAGCGTGGGGTCGCGCGAGCTGGTACGCGGCGCTGAACGCGACCGAGGTCCCCAGGAGTGCTTCCACGGAGAGCGCCGCGACCGTGGAGGCGGTGCGCGCCAGCCGGTCGGCGTCGGCGAGCAGCAAGGCCCCGATGGCGCTCATCATCTGGGTCCCGTTGAGGAGCGCCAGGCCCTCCTTGGGTCCCAGCACGAGGGGCGCCAAGCCGACCGCATCGAGGGCCGCCGACGCGGGCATCACCCGACCGTCCAGCTCCACCTCGCCACGGCCGATGAGTGGCAGCGCGAGATGCGCGAGTGGCGCAAGATCGCCCGATGCGCCCACGCTGCCCTGCTCCGGCACGACCGGGTGGATGCCCAGGCGAAGCAGGTCACACAGCCGGTCGATGACCTCCGGGCGACATCCCGAGTGACCGAGGGCCAGCGTGTTGGCCCGCAGGAGGAGCATCGCCCGAACGACCTCGGTCGGGAACGCCGGACCGACCCCCGCCGCGTGGCTGCGCAGCAGCCGCTCCTGGAGGTCCTGGGCGTGCTCGGGTGGCACGAACGTGGTGGCCAGCGCACCGAAGCCGGTGGTCACGCCGTAGACCACCTCGCCGGCCGCGACCAGACGTTCGATGACGGCTCGGGACTCGGCCACGCGTGTCCGGGCATCGTCGTCCAGGCGGGCGAGCGCGCCGTGGCGCGCGACCGCGACCACGTCCTCGATGGTCAGCCCGGCGCCCGTGAGCACGACGGGAGCGCGCCCGGTGGACGCTCCATCGATCATGGCTGCGACAGCATCGGGACGTGGACGCCGCGCGCCCGTGCGACCTCGATGGCGCGTTCGTAGCCGGCATCCACGTGCCGGATGACACCCATGCCCGGGTCGGTGGTGAGTACCCGTTCCAGGCGTTGCGCGGCGAGCTCGGTGCCGTCCGCGACCACGACCATGCCCGCGTGCTGGCTGAAGCCGATGCCCGTGCCACCGCCGTGATGGATGCTCACCCAGCTGGCGCCGGCCGCGGTGTTGACGAGCGCGTTGAGCAGCGGCCAGTCCGCGATCGCATCGGAGCCATCGGCCATCGCCTCCGTCTCCCGGTTGGGCGACGCGACCGAGCCGGCATCGAGATGGTCCCGGCCGATGACGATGGGTGCCTGGACCGCCCCTGTCCGGACGAGCTCGTTGAAGGCGGCGCCTGCCCGTGCCCGCTCGCCATAGCCCAGCCAGCAGATGCGTGCCGGCAACCCCTGGACCGGCACCCGCTCCTGGGCCATGGTGATCCAGCGTCGCAGCGCCGGATCGTCCGGGAACAGGTCGAGAATCGCCTCGTCGGTCCGTGCGATATCCCGTGGGTCACCGGACAGGGCGACCCAGCGGAAGGGGCCCTTGCCCTCGCAGAAGAGCGGTCGGATGAACGCGGGCACGAACCCCGGGAACGCGAAGGCGTCGGTGACACCCTCGGCCTGTGCCTGTGCCCGGATGTTGTTGCCATAGTCGAAGGTCACGGCGCCCGATGCCTGGAGCGCCAGCATCGCCCGCACCTGGTCGGCCATGGAGGCCATCGCACGTGCCACATAGCCATCTGGATCGGAGGTCCGCAGATCGGCGGCGGCCTCCAGCGTCAGCCCCGCCGGGATGTACCCACCGAGCGAATCATGGGCCGAGGTCTGGTCGGTGACCGCATCGAAGCGTTCACCGCGTCGCACGAGCTCGGGCTCCAGCGCCGCGGCGTTGCCCACGAGCGCGATCGACAGCGCCTGGCCGGCCGCCGCAGCCTCGCGAGCGATGCGCAGCGCCTCGTCGAGCGAGTCGGTCATCCGGTCGACATAGCCGATGTCCAGGCGTCGACGGGCACGCTCCGCATCCACCTCGATGGCGAGGCACACGCCCTCGTTCATGGTCACCGCGAGCGGCTGGGCGCCACCCATGCCACCCAGACCGGCGGTCAGCACGACGCGGCCCCGGAGCGTCCCCCCGAAGTGCTGCCGAGCGAGCTCCGCGAACGTCTCGTAGGTGCCCTGGAGGATGCCCTGGGTGCCGATGTAGATCCACGAGCCCGCCGTCATCTGGCCGTACATCGTGAGCCCGGCTCGCTCCAGCTCCCGGAACGTCTCCCAGTTGGCCCAGCGCCCCACCAGGTTGCTGTTCGCGATGAGCACGCGTGGTGCCCAGGGGTGGGTCCGGAACACGCCCACGGGCTTGCCCGATGCCACGAGGAGCGTCTCGTCATCGGCGAGCGTGCGCAGCTCCCGGACGATGGCGTCGAAGGCCTCCCACGAGCGCGCCGCGCGACCTGTCCCGCCATAGACCACGAGGTCCGCTGGCCGCTCCGCGACGTCGGGGTCGAGGTTGTTCATGAGCATCCGCAGGGCCGCCTCCTGGGACCAGCCGCGACACGTCAGCTCGGCGCCACGCGGGGCGCGGATGATGCGGGCCGTGGTGCCCGTGCCCACGCTCATCGGGGCTGCCGCGACTGGGTCGCGTCGTGATGGCTCAGGAGCATCCGGGTGTACGGATGGTCCGGATGATCGAGCACCTGGGCCGTGGGGCCCTGCTCCACGATCCGACCGCGCTGGAGCACGACCGTCCGAGCGGCGATCGAGCTGACGAGCGCCAGGTCGTGGGTGATGAACAGCATCGCGAGCCCCTCGCTGCGGCGCAGGTCCATGAGCAGCTCGATGATGCCTGCCTGCACGGACACATCGAGCGATGAGGTCACCTCGTCACAGACCAGCAGTCGCGGCTGGGCGATGAGGGCTCGGGCGAGCGCGATGCGCTGTCGCTGGCCGCCCGAGAGCGCCTGGGGCGGCGCGGCGAGGAACGACCGATCCATGCCCACGCGATCGAGGGCACGCCCGGCATCCGCGGTCGCGGTCGCGCGGTCCACGCCCCGGATGGTGCGCGCGGCCATGGCAAGCGTGTCCCCCACCGTCCGACGCGGGTTGAGCGACGCATACGGGTTCTGGAACACGTACTGGATGGTCCGGAGGTCGCCGAGGGCACGCTCACGCACGCCATGTGGCAGCACGCGCCCATCCCACTCGACGCTGCCCGAGTACTCGGTGTGGAACCCGGCGATGCATCGAGCGAGCGTGGTCTTGCCACTGCCCGACTCGCCCACCAGGGCCACGCACTCGCCCTGCGCGACCACCAGGTCGATGGCGTCGGTGATGACGACACCCGCATGGCGCGCCGTGATCCCACGGAGCGCCAGACCGTCCCCCGTCGTGCTGCCGTGATCGGCCACCCGGTGCGCGGTGGGGTCGGGCAGCGCCGCGAGCAGCTGCTCGGTGTAGGGATGCATCCCGGGCCGCGGCAGATCCGTGCTCGGTGCGTCCTCGACGATGACGCCGTCGCGCATGATGAGGATGCGGTCCGTGGCCGCGAGCAGCATCCGCAGGTCATGGCTGATGAGCAGCACGCTCGCCTGGCGACGACGCGCGAGGTCGTGGATGAGCGCCAGGACGCCCGCCTTCGTCGCCGCATCGAGACCGGTGGTCGGCTCGTCCATGACCACCACCTCGGGATCGAGCAGGAACGCGGTCGCGATGGCGACCCGCTGCTGCTGCCCACCCGACAGCTGATGAGGGAAGCGGGCCAGGAACGCGGCGTCGTGCGGCAGCCCGACCTGGCCGAACAGCTCCCCGATGCGCGCCAGCTGGGCGGCGTGGTCGGTGACCTCGTGTGCGCGGAGCACCTCGCCCAGGGCGTCGCGGATGCGCATCGCCGGGTCGAGCGCCGTCCCCGGATCCTGCGGCACGTACGCGATACGCCGGCCCCGGATGCGCCGGAGTCCCTCGCCCGAGAGCGTCCCCAGGTCATCGTCATCGAGCAGCACGACGCCCGAGGCACGCACGAGACCCGGGCGCTGCCAGCCGAGGAGCGCGAGGCCGAGCGTGGTCTTGCCCGAGCCGGTCTCGCCGGCGACACCCACGATGCTGCCCCGGTCGACCCGCAGGTCGAGCGCCGGGATGATCGTGCCACCGGTGGTCGTGGTGATGCGCAGGCCCCGGACCTCGGTGGGCCGTGACCTGGTCGACGGCAGGGCCATGGTCGGATCGCTCATGTGTGACTCGCGAGTGCGCGCGCGATGGCGTCCCGCAGGAGGTTCGCACCGATGAGGAACACGCCCAGGACGATGACGGGCGCCATGACCGCCCAGGGCTGGATCGCGAGGCCACCCTGGTTGTCGTGGATCATCCGACCCCACTCCACGCCGGATGCGGCGAACCCGAGGTACGACAGGGACGCCAGGACGACCGCAGAGATGGCGAGCCGGATGCTCGCCTCGAGCGACACGACGCCCGCGATGTTGGGCAGGATCTCGTGGACCACGAGACCGATGCGACCGACGCCCAGCCCGAGCGCGGCGGCCACGTAGTCCTGGGCGATCACGCGCTGGGTCGCGGCCATGACCACGCGTGCGGTCTGGGGGATGTGCACGAAGCCGATGACGAGGGTGAGGGTCACCGGCGTGGCACCCAGGCGGGTGAGCACCAGCAGGGCCACCACGATCTGGGGCATCACGAGGATCGTGTCGTTGACGGTCAGCATCGCCTCGGATACCCGACGCGGTGCCGCAGCGAGCGCGATGCCGAGCAGGGTGCCCAGGCCCACGCCCAGGATGGTCGCGAGGACGACCTCGGTCAGGAACAGCGCGCCGCCGGCGAGCACCTGCGAGAAGACGTCGCGGCCGAGGGCATCCAGGCCGAGCACGAACTCCGGGGACGCTCGCTGGAACGGTGGGCCCACGAAGCCACCCGGATCGAACGTGGTCACGAGTGGCCCGCCGAACGCGATGACCATCACGACGACGACACACGCGGCGCCGACCCACGCACGACGATCGGCGACGACCCTGGCGCGCGCGGACCGATACCGTCGGGGCGTCGAGGGCTCGGTCGGCACGCTTGGCTCGGTCGGCCCGGTCGCGACCGGCAGCACGAGATCCATCGGTCGCTCGCTCATCGGAGCGATGTCCGGAGTCTCGGCGTGAGCAGGATGCCCAGGATGTCCGCGCCGAGATAGATGACGAGCGCCACGAGCGCGAGCAGCATCGTGATGGCCTGGACCACCGGGATGTCCCGATTGGCCACACCCGCCGCAAGGGACGCACCGACGCCCGGGAAGGCGAAGACCGTCTCGACGGCCACGATGCCGCCCACGAGGTAGATGAGGGTCGTGCCGGCGACCTGGAGCGTCGGCGCGATGGCGTTCGGGACCGCGTACCGCAGCAGCACCCGGGAGCCGGGTACCCCGGAGAGCCGAGCCCACGCGACGTGCTCGGAGGCGAGCTCCTCCCGCAGGGTCGTCCGGATGGATTCGGTCATGTAGGGCAGCGATCCGAGCACGAGCGCGAGCACCGGCAGCGTGAACAGGTGGAGCTGCTGCCAGAGCGGCAGCCGGGTGTCGATGATGGAGGTCGGCGGGAACCATCGGACCACGTTCGTGGCGAAGACCACGACCAGCAGGATGGCGATGATGAAGCCGGGCAGCGCGATGATGGCCAGCACCATCGTGGATACCACCCGATCGACGATGCCATGGGGCCGGATCGCGGCAGCCGCACCCAGCAGGAAGGCGAGCGGCACCAGCACCAGGACGGTCAGGCCCACGAGCAGGACGGACGCGGTGACGCGGGGCGTGAGGACCTCCACGACATCCCGACCCGAGGTGAGCGAGGTGCCCAGATCCAGGGTGACGAGCCCTCGGACCCAGTCGAGATACTGCGTGAGCAACGGTTGGTCGAGACCGAGGCGAGCGCGGAGCGCTTCGATCTGCTGGTCGGTCGCGGTCTGGCCGAGCACCTGACGTGCGACGTCGCCGGGCAGTGCCTGGGTGAACACGAACACGGCGACCGACACGATCGCGAGCATCACCAGGCCATACACCACACGCCGTCCGACGTAGCGCAGCAGCGGCGCCCGGACGGATGGCGCGCTGGTGGGCGCCGTGGGCTCGAGCGGGACCTGTGGCGGGGGGAGCGCCCCGGGCAGCGAGCTGCTCACGACGCGCGAAGGCCCTGACGGTCCGGCACGCGTGGGCACGGGTCAGGGGTCATGGCGAGTCGGGCTCGGGTGAGCGGGATGGGACACCGGCCCGACCCCGGTCGGCTGACCGGGACCGGGCCGAGGTCGTGCTACTCGCTGATGCGCATGTCCTTGAAGTTGTAGCCACTCGGACCGCTGTTGTTGGGGTATGGCTGGTAGCCCGTCACCTTCGTGTCATAGGCACTCAGGTTATTGAGGAACAGGGGCACCAGGTAGGGCCCGCGGTCGTACTCGATCTGCTGCATCTGGCGGACGAGCCCCGCTCGCGTCGCGTCATCGACGGTGCGGACCGCTTGTTCGTAGAGCGCGTTGTACTCGTCATCCTGCCACTTGGTGGCGTTGTACGGGGCGTTGTTGACGATCGTGAAGGCCGCCTGGTCGAAGATGCCCAGCTGGCCCCAGAAGGAGAGGGACAGCGGATAGGTCCCGTAGCCCTCGCCGTAGTAGGTCGCGGCATCCACCTGGTTGAAGTTCACCCGGAAGCCGGCGTCGGCGACCTGCTCGACCATCACCTGGTTCTGACGAACGGCGGTGGGCTGGATGGGCGCTGCCGTCAGCTCGACATCGACACCGTCCGGGAACCCGGCCTCGGCGAGGAGCTCACGGGCCCGCGCGACGTCCTGGGTGCGCTGCGGCAGGTCGCTGCTGTAGAGCGGATCGAACGGCGAGAAGATGTCGTTGCCGATGAGCGCGTGGCCGACGTAGACCTGGTCGATGAGCTGCTGGCGGTCCACGGCCAGCCGGAAGGCCTCACGCACGAGCGGGTCATCGAACGGCTCCTGAAGCACGTTCATCTGCCACGTGAGGGTGCCACTGGTCGGGTAGCTGAAGACGGTGTAGCCGTCCCCGCCCGCCTCGACGAGCGGCAGGAGGCTCGGATCCATCGACGACGCGACATCGACCTGGTCGCCGATGAGCGCATTGATCATGGCGGTGCTGTCCGGGAACGAGATGAGCTCCAGCTCGGCGACGCCGGGCTTGCCCTCCTCCCAGTAGCCGGGATTGGCCGTGAAGCTGACGCGGACACCCGGGTCGTGCTGTGCGAGCACGAAGGGACCGGAGCCGACCGGCGCCGCAGGGTCGAAGTCCGCGGGCACGATCGCCGCCAGGGGCGATGTCAGTGCGTCGGGGAACACGACGGTGGGGTACTTGAGACGGAACTCGACCGTGCGATCGTCCACCCTGGTGATGGCCTCGGGGTCCACGAACGGCAGCGAGTTGGCGGGCGGCAGCGGCGCATCCGCGTCGAACCACCGCTGGAAGGTGGCGATCACGTCGTCCGAGGTCACGGGTCGGCCGTCCGACCAGGTCGCCTCACGCAGCGTGACGGTCCAGATGTCAGCGGTCTCACCGGGTGTCATGGACTCGGCGAGGCGGGGCCTCACGGCGCCGTCGGTGCCGTACTCCACGAGCGTGTCGTAGAGCTGGCGCGCGATGGCGTAGCCACCGGCCGTGGTGGCCATCGCCGGATCGAGGGTGTCGGCCGTGCTCAGCGCCGCGATGCCGACGCGGAGCGTGCCGGTCGGTGTGGCGTCCTGGGCGGCGACCTGGGCGCCCGGCAGGATGGCTGCCGTCGCGGCCAACACCGCCGCGACGAGGACCCCGGACGATCGGCGGCCCGACCGACCCGGGTGGGTCCTGGTTGGTGCGTGCATGGAACTTCCTCCGAAGCGTGCCGCTCGCGCGACCGCGGTCATCACCGTCATTCGTCGGCCCCCCGACACCGGGTCGTGTGCTCCCCCCTAGGCGACACCTCCTGCTACTCGTCGATGAGCGACAGCCACACGCGCATGCCCGGCTCGAGCCAGGTCCGCAGGCCGATGAGCTCCAGCTGGTCGGCACCCTCGATCACCCAGCCGATCGCCGAGACCGGCAGTGGCTCGGGCGGGATGTCGTTGCCGTACATGATCGAGATCTGCTGACGCGGGCCGTAGTAGGAGACCGCGCCGCGGACCTCCGAGTGGGTGGCCAGCTTCTCGGCGACCAGGTCATCCGGATAGAAGATGTTCTCCCAGTCCGCGAGGATCTTGGTCTGCATCAGCAGCAGGTCGCCGGTGAGCTTGCCGTGCTGGAGATAGGTCGCGAAGGGCAATGCCTCGCGGATCTTCTCGGCGAGCTGGGGGACCTTGTCCTCCCAGATCTCGATGACCGCGACGTCCTCGCCCGCGAGGTTGAACCGGATCTTCATGGCTCGTTCGGTCCTCTGCTCAGGCCTGGCCGGCGCGGTGTGCGTCCGCGATCTTCTGGAGCGGGTTCACGCGATGGAAGCCGTTGACGAGGCCCCACGGGAACACGATGTCCACCCAGCCATGGAGTCGGTTGAAGTAGGTCATCGCGGACTCGGTGAGGCGCGCGAACTCCTCCATCGTGGTGGCGATGCGGATGCCCCCGACGTACTCCTTGAGGACCTCGCAGCCCTCCGGCAGACCCACGTAGTCGAACATGTTCGCCTTGTACTGGGCGATCTCGTCCATGTACGCCACGAGCGTGCGCAGGTCGAGGTCGGGCTGCCGCGTCGCGGTCACCCAGCCGAACCACAGGATCTCGTCGGTCAGGGTGCGCAGCTCGTTCTCGGCGAAGATGAGCGTCGACAGGTAGTTGTTCTTGGCACCCGTCCCGCGCGGCACGTTGCCCGCACCGAGCGACAGTACCTCCTGGGGCGGCGACTCCCAGATCGCATCGCGGGCCGCGTCGATGTGATGGACCACGGCATCGACCGACTCGACGACCGTGCGGACCTCCGCCTGAGCGACCACGTGCAATCCTCCCGGTACCAGCTCGGCGAGACGGACCGATCCGATGCTGCGTCGGATCACGGATCGGATGTCCTCGCGCCGTCCCTGTCATGATCGCCCGGCTACATGTCAACAGTCGACATCCAGCCGTACGAGCGGTTGACAGTACATGTACGGTGGATCACCGTCAAGGTGCCAACCGGTGACGATCGGACCAGGAGGAGGGCACGCGTCGCATGGAGTGGGGAGGGGTGCTCGAGGCCGGTCGTCCCGCCTCGATCGAACCACTGACGCATCCCTGGCGATTGCAGGTCGAGCACCTCCACCGACCCACCGGATGGGCCTCGCCGGGCTACCTGGAGATCGGCCACGATGGTCTGATCACGGGGGTCCACGCCGTCGCCCCGGTCAGGTGGCAGCCGGACGAGCATGTCGAGGGGTTCGTCATCCCTGGGATCCCCGACCTGCATTCACATGCCTTCCACCGCGCCATCGCCGGGCGGACGGAGTGCCGCCAGCCGGGCGGTCAGGATGACCTCTGGACCTGGCGGCGCGCGATGTATGACTTCGCGACGAAGGTCGGGCCGGACGAGCTCCGGGATATCGCTGCGATGGTCTACCTGGAGCTGCTGCGCGGCGGCTCCACGCAGGTCGGGGAGTTCCACTACCTCCATCGCGACCTGGACGGGCGGGTCTTCGCCGACCCGGGCACCATGGCGTGGGCGCTCGTGGACGCGGCGAGCACGGTGGGCATCGGTCTGACGCTGCTGCCGGTCCTCTATCGGCACGGCGGGATCGGCGCGCCGCTGCGACCCGAGCAGGAACGGTTCCGGCTCGACGTGGACGAGGTCGTGGCCGTCGCGGCGGCGGCACGTGACCGCGATGATCCGCTGGTGACCGGGGGCGTGGCACCCCACAGCCTGCGGGCGACGACCACGGCCGAGATCCGGGCGCTGCTCGACGCGTGGCGGGCGACGGGCGGCGGCCCGGTGCACATCCACGTCGCTGAACGCGTCGAGGAGGTGGACGAGTGCCGCGCACGGCTGGGCGCGTCGCCCATCCGGCTGCTGCTCGACGAGGTGGGACTCGACCGTGACTGGTGCCTGGTCCACGCGACCCACGCCACGACCGAGGAGCTGGCTGGTGTGGCCGCAGCAGGCTCGACCGTCGCGCTCTGCCCCATGACCGAGGCGACGCTCGCGGACGGGCTCTTCCCGCTGTCTGCCTTCACCGCGCTCGGCGGACGATGGGGGATCGGCACGGACGGCCATCACACCACGGACGTCGCGACGGAGCTGCGCTGTCTGGAGCTCGGCCAGCGACTCCGCGAGGGACGGCGCAACGTCGTCGCGGCCTCCGACGGCATCCGTCGTCACACCGGCCGGGCGCTCCTGGACGCGGCGCTGGGCACGGACGCGAGCATGGATCCGGTGGTGGGTGCGCCCGTGGGGCGCATCGACGTGGGCGCTCGCGCGGACCTGGTCGTGCTGGACGGCCGGGTGCCCGCACTCGCTGCGCACGGCCCGGAGACCGTGCTCGACGCCTGGATCCTGTCGGGAGGACCGTCGCCGGTCCGCCATGTCATGGTCGGCGGCCGATGGCGCATCCGGGATGGCCACCACCCGGCCGAGGACGCCGTGCTGGCCCGATATCGCGCCACGCTCGAACGGATGATCGGCCGTGGATGAGACACGCGCCGGCGACCCGGCACCGCTCTACCACCGCGTCAAGCAGCACTTCATCGGCCGCATCGAATCGGGCGAGTGGCTGCCGGGGCATCGTGTGCCGTCCGAGCACGAGGTCGTGCGCGAGTGGGGCGTCTCGCGGCAGACGGCGAATCGTGCGCTGCGCGACCTCGCCAACGAGGGATACCTGACCCGCATCCAGGGGGTCGGCTCGTTCGTTGCCCAGGTGAAGTACCAGTCGCCTGCCCTGATGGTCGGCAGCATCTCCGACGAGATCGCGGCACGCGGCCACGTGCATCGCGCGGAGGTGCTCACCCTCGAGGAGGTCCGCGCGTCCGATCTCATCGCCTGGGCGCTCGAGCTCGCGCCGAGCGGCCGTGTGTTCCACTCGCTCCTGCTCCACTTCGAGGACGACGTCCCCATCCAGATCGAGGACCGCTACGTCAACCCCGCGGCCGCGCCGGACTACCTCCACGAGGACTTCACGCGCGTCACACCCAACCAGCACCTGATACGGGTCCGCTCGCCGATCTCGGAGGTGGAGGAGTCGATCGAGGCGGTGCTGCCCAGACCCGACCAGTGCACCTGGCTGCGGATCGACCCGCAGCGACCATGCCTCGTCGTACGGCGTCGCACCTGGTCGGGTCGGATGGCGGTCACCCAGGTCACACTCACCCACCCCGGCGACAGCTATCGCCTGCGGCTCCAGTTCCGCCCCGGCGAACGGATCAGCGGATGACCGCGGACGGCGTGGGGCCCGCGACCGAGCCCTCGGATGCATGGCTCGCCGAACGGTTCCTGGCGCTCTGGGATGGCCTCGCGGCGATCGGGCACCTGCCCTCCGGTGCGACCGAACGTCTGCCATGGACCGCGGAGGACCGTGCTGCACGCGACTGGTTCGCGGACACGGCGACCGCGCGTGGTCTGACCGTGGAGACGGATCGGAACGGCAACCTGTGGGCCTGGTGGCCGGGTCCCGGTGACGCGGCCATCGCGACGGGCAGCCATCTCGACACCGTTCCTGGCGGCGGTGCCTGGGACGGTGCGTTGGGGGTCGTGTCCGGGTTCCTCGCCATCGACCTGCTTCGCGCGACCGGTGTCGCGCCCACCCGACCCATCGTGGTCGTGGCGTGGACGGAGGAGGAAGGCGCGCGGTTCGGCGTAGCCACGCTCGGCAGCCGTCTCGCCACGGGTGTCGTCGACGCGGCGTCGATGCGCGAACGGGTGGATGCGGCCGGTGTGACCTTCGCGTCCGCGGTCGCTGCCCTGGGCATCGATCCGGACGCGATGGGATCCGACCCGGGGCGCCTGGCGCGACTCCACGCGTTCGTGGAGCTCCACGTGGAGCAGGGCCGCGCCCTGCAGCCACTGGGCCGGGCGCTCGCCACGGGCACGGGCATCGACCCCCACGGTCGGTGGCGCGTGGTCCTCGAGGGATCGGGCGACCATGCGGGCACGGCACGGCTCGAGGATCGCCACGACCCGATGCTGGTGCTCGCAGCCCTCATCAAGGCCGCGCGTCGGGCCGCAGCACGCCACGGCGGCGTCGCGACCGTGGGCCGGGTGATCGTCCAGCCGAACGGCTCGAACGTGGTCCCCGGCCAGGTGCTCGCCTGGCTGGATGCGAGGGCGCTCGAGGAGGACACGGTCCGGGCGATCGTGGCCACGACCCGACGCTCGGTCGAACGCGCCGGCCGCAGCGAGGGTGTCCGGGTCACCATCACCGAGGAGTCATGGACGCCCGCGATCCGGTTCGACCCGGGTCTTCGAGCGCGCATCGAGGCGATCCTGCACGATGCCGGCATGCCCAGCGTGGCCGTGTCGACCGCGGCTGGTCACGACGCGGGCGTCCTCGACGCGCATCTGCCGACGGCGATGCTGTTCGTGCGCAACCCCACGGGCATCAGCCATGCCCCTGCCGAGGGTGCGTCCATCGAGGACGCGCTGATCGGCGTCCGGGCCCTCGCGGCCGTCCTGGCGGACCTCGCCGCGGGTCCCTGATCGAGCCGACGGCGCGGCGATCGGTCAGCGGTGCGTGGCGACGGGTGTCGGCTCTCCCCGTGTCACGACCAGGCCCGCGGCCTCCCGGAGCGGTGCGGGCAGCTCCGCGGCCTCGGCAGCGCTGAAGCCGGGTCCGCGCAGCGACCCGTCCGGCTCGAAGAAGCCCGCATAGCGATCACGATGCGCGCCCGCGTACGCGAACGCGCTGGCGATGCCCACGCGCCGCAGCTCGGGATTCTCCGCGATCATGGCGCTCGGCGTGAGGCCAGCGGCACGCATCTCCAGCAGGTTGCGCACGGTCAACCGCGTCCCGTAGCAGAACGGCTCACCGTTCATGACGAGAGGGTCGGTCTTGACCCACTTGATGGTCATCAGACGACCGTGTCGTCGCCGAGGCCGGCGCCCTTCCAGATGAAGCGCACCAACGGGTTGCCCGGGTGGTCACCGGCCAGACGACGGTGCTTGCGCACCCGGTCGATCCAGGCCGTCATCGTCCGGGTGAGTGCCGGCGCGTCCTCCGCGGGCAGCACCGACAGGCTGGCATCGCGAAGCCCGCCGAGGAAGGTGGCGTAGTCATTCATGCGGATGCCCCGTCGCCGATACACCGGCACGATGTGCTCCCCGTACTCGGTGACGAACCGGTCCTCGCCCGTCTCGAGCGCACGGGCGAGCTGCTCGATATGCCGCTCCTGGTCCCGGAGGATGCGTCGCAGCGCGAGCTCGTCGTGGCGCTCCGTGAGCGACGGGTCGATGCGCAGCGCGGCCTCCAGCGCGATCGAACCGACCCGCGTACGTGCGGCCCGGAGTCGGGCGGCAGCCTCGGGGCGACCGGCGGTGGCATCGGAGGGCGGAAGGCCCAGCAGGGGGTGTGGCATGGGTCGTCCAGTCTAGCGGCTACAGTCCTGCTCGTGGACCGATCACGAGGACCCGGCGACGTTCGACCTGGCACGCTCGCGCAGCCGCCCGGCTCGCGCTATCAGCACGTCGAGGTCCCGATCCAGGCACTGCCCCGGATGCGGACCGCATGGCTCGCCGGTCTGGGCGCGGCGGTGGGGGTCGCCGTCGTCCTGGGTCTCCTGCGCAGCACGCTCGAGGTCGGCATGTTCGCGGTCTCGGCGCTGGGCGGCTTCCTCATCGGCTGGAGCATTCGTCGAGGAGCGTGGCAGCTGGCGCGTCATCGACCGTCGAGCCGGCCGGAGCTGGCGGGTGCCATCCTGGCCCTGATCGCGTGGCTGCTCGGGCTGGTCGCGGCGTGGGTCGTGGCGCAGGCCATCCTGCCGGCCTCGGAGCGCTCGCTCCCCGAACGACTCGCTGCGACCCCCTGGCTCGACTGGCTGCTGCCGCAGCTGGGCGCGGCGGACGTGCTGTCGCTCGTGCTGCTGGTGGCGCTCGGTCTCGCGGGCGCTCGGTCCACGGGCATCCCCGAGACGCCCGACGCCTGACGGCTCACTCGCGCCGGACGGGCCCGGCGATGATCGTCAGCCGGCCGTCTCACCCACGAACGGCATCCCCTGCTCGGCCGCGGCACGGCTCATGCGCAGCGCCGCGGTCTTCTGGGTCGCCACGTCGCGCACGTAGGCGGCCTCCTCCTCCACGGTCATCGGCCGGCCGCGCACGGCCGTCGGGCGACCGACCATCAGCCACGCGAGGTGGTAGCGGTCCATCGAGCCCCATGCCTCGGCCAGCAGTCGATCGGAGTCGGCGATCCAGGCCCGGAGGGCGTCGAGCGTCGGCTCGTGCTCGAGGGCTTCTCCGGTACGGATGAGGGCATCGGTCCGCTCGATGAGGTCGTTCCTGGTCACCTGCCTATCATCGACCACGAATGCCCGACCAGCCGACGCCGCGCAGCCTCGCCGCCGCGTTCGACGCCGCGCGCGTCGTCCTGGAGCGGCATGTGGACCAGGGCACCCTGCCGTGCGCCGTGCTGGGGATCTCGGATGCGACCGGCACGCTGGCCATCCACGCCATACCGGCCACACGCTGGCCGGCACGGCCCGACAGCGTGTGGTTCCTCGCCTCGGTCACCAAGCCCATCGTCGCGACCGCCGTGATGCAGCTCGTGGACGAGGGGCGGCTCGACCTCGATGCACCCCTGCGTCCGGACGTCCCGGATCGACGCGGTCGGGTGACGGCTCGCCACGTCCTGTCACATACCACGGGCATCCCGGACCTGGACCTCACCGCGTTCATCCGTCGTGCGCCATCGTTCGCGACGCTCCTGCGCCTGGTCCACGGGGCGGAGCCGGTGTCCGATCCGGGCAGCCGGTATGCCTATGCCTCGGACAGCTTCATGCTGCTCGCGGAGGCCATCGCGGCACGCACCGGCACGAGGTTCGCACGGTCGCTCCACGAACGGCTGCTCGCACCGCTGGGCATGGTGGAGACGGGCTTCGACCCGGGCCGCTGGCCCGGCAGGGTGCTGCCCGTGGCGGATGCGCCCGGGCAGAGCCGGATCGGTCGACGGGTGGTGCGACGGTTCCTGGCCCGTGCCACGTTCGCGGGTGGCGGGCTGTTCGCGACCGCCGAGGACCTGCTCCGCTTCGGCCGGTCGCTGCTCGGCGCGCCCGGTGTGCCACGCGTCCTGTCCGACACGGCGATCGAGGTGATGGCCCGCGACCAGACGCGCGACCTCCTCGAGACCATCGATGGCCTGGACATACCGGCGCCTGGGTATGCGCTGGGCTGGAACCGACCGCGAGCCGGTGGATCATCCGGCGAGGTGACGCTCGCCGGGATCCCCATCCCGGGGGTGACGGAGGGCGTGCTCACCCATGCCGGCGTCTCCGGCACGCGTCTGTGGGTCGACCGGGCACACGGCATCGTGGTGGTCATCCTGAGCGCCCGCTGGGGCGTGACCCAGGTGCCCCACGCGGAGGCCATCGCGGCGATCATGGGCGGCAGGTCGAGGCTCGCCCGCTCCGGCACACCCACATCCTCGCCGAGCTGATCGGGGCGGCCGCGCGGCCGCCCCGGACCGTTGGTCAGGCCGGCACGCCCTTCTCGATGGGCACGTCGATGAGCGAGCCGTACTCGGTCCACGAGCCGTCGTAGTTGCGCACGTTCGGGTAGCCCAGCAGCTCGTGGAGCACGAACCAGGAGTGGCTCGAGCGCTCGCCGATGCGGCAGTAGGCGATGACGTCCTTGTCCGGCGTCACGCCCTTGCCGCCGTAGTGGGCGCGCAGCGTGTCGGCGTCCTTGAACGTGCCGTCCTCGTTGACCGTCTGGGCCCAGGGCGCGGAGGTGGCGCCCGGGATCCGGCCCGCCCGCTGGGCGGTCTCGCTCATGCCCGGAGGCGCGATGACCTCGCCGTTGAACTCGGCGGGCGAGCGCACGTCCACCAGCGCGAGCGTGGTGCCCACCGCACCGAGGTGGGACAGGATGTCGTCCCGGAAGGCGCGCAGCGAGCGGTCCACCTCGGGCAGGCCGACCTGCGTCGGTGCGTGGTCCGTCACGTCCACCGTCACCGGCAGACCGTTGTCCACCCAGTACTTGCGACCCCCGTTCAGGATGCTCACGCGCGCCCAGCCGAACAGCTTGAGCTGCCAGTACGCCCACGCCGCGAACCAGTTGTTGTTGTCGCCATAGAGCACGATGTGGGTGTCGGGACCGATCCCCGAGCGCGACAGCAGCGCCTCGAGGTCGCCCCGGCTGACGATGTCCCGACGCACGCCGTCGGACAGCTGGCTGGTCCAGTCCCAGGCGACCGCGCCCGGGATATGGCTCTGCTCGTACGCGGACGTGTCCACGTCCACCTCGACGAATCGGACGTTCGGGTCGTCCAGATGCTCCTTCGCCCAGTCGGCGCTCACGAGCGCGCCGGGGGTCGCATAGTCGGACATTCGGGATCCTCCAGGTCGGTGATGCGCGACGCGCCTGCGACGCGCGATGCGGATCGACGAGGGATGCGTCCGCCGCACCCACCGGTCAGGGGATCGCCCCCTCCTCGACCGCGAAGGCACGGAGACGCTCGGTACACGCCGCCTCCAGCCGGAGAGCCTGCGACACGAGCCATGGCTCCATGCGCGGCGAATCCTCGAGCGTCAGCTCGGCGCCCGCGGGACCGTCCGCCAGGTCGATGCCCGAAGCGTTCCGGAAGTCGGCCAGCCAGTTCGCCTGGAGCTGGACCAGGACGCCGATGACGACCGTGCGCGAGAACGACCAGTCGAGATAGTCCGCGTTCAGGCGATCCACGAGGTCACGGACGCGCACCGGGATGCCGCGTGGGGCACGCGCCACGAGATGCACCACGCGCAGGGCGGCGAACGGGTCACCGGGCTCCGCGATGGTGGGCGGTCGCAGGTCGGGATCGGGCAGGCCGGGTGCCTCCCGGAGCATCAGCATCAGGCCGCCGAGCCTATCACAGGGCACCGGAGCGGCAGCCGTCGGACCGCTGCCGCTCGCTGGATCGGCGTCGCCGCCGACCGGGTCGCTGACCGTGATCAGTGCTGGTCGCGGTCGGGGAACTCGAGGGTCACGGTCGAGCCATCGTTGGTCAGGCCGCGCGCCGGCTGGACCTGTCGGATCTCCACCTCGCCGGGCGGCTTGCGACCGAACACCTGCTGCTCGATGCCGGCGATGACACCCCCGATGACACCCCCGACCTGGCCGAATCCACCCGAGCGGAGCGGCTCGATGGGCTCGCGCACGGCATCGAACGACTCGGCGGGCGGCTCGTCCGGGTCAGCCGCCGCGACCGCGGTCGATGTGGTGGCTGCGGCCGTCGTCGCCTCGGCCGAACGGGGCGCGATGGTCGGTGGCGTGGGTGCGACCGGTGAGGCCGGAGCCGGTGGTCGGGCGGTGGCCCGCAGGCCGCTCTTGCGTGCGCGCATCGGAACAGCGTAGCGCCCTGACGCCCATCGGTCGCCAGGGGCGCCTCGGGTCGACCGGCTCAGCGCGGTTCGAGACGCAGGGTGGTCGGCAGGACCGCCGGGGCCACCATGGCCGGGGTCGCTGGATCCCCCGCGTACTTCTCCTGGAGCCCCGCCGAGCAGGCCTCCACCGACGCGTCGTCCGTCGCCGGCACGGCGCGCAGCTCGATGCGCCGGCCGTCCGCCACGATGGCACCGGCCGGTTCTGCCACCAGCTCGCGGTACCAGCGCGCAGTCGATCCGCGATACGAGCGGATGTACGCGACGCCGTCGACCACCACGACCCAGATGATCGTCCGATGGAGCGTGCCATCCGCAGCGTGGGTCTCGATGTCCACCTCCCCGGTCCGGGCCAGCAGGTCCAGGACGTCCGCGGGGAAGGTCGGCACATGGTCGGTCACAGCAGCTCTCCGTGCGCGGCGGCCGTCGGCTCGCCCTCGCGTGGCCGTGGCTCCTCGCCGGGACCATACACCCGGGCGGATGCGGCATCCGACACGACCGCCCCGCCGGACCCACCACCGGCATCGAGCATCGGCAGGGATCGGGGATCGGTCGCGCTGCCCTCGATGGCGCCCACCCCGTAGGGCACCCACTTGGCCGGATCCTGGAGCCGATGCGCGTCGGTGTTGCCCCGAGCGTGGACCTCCTCGAAGCCGCGCGGCTCGATCCACATCCGGTCGCCCTGGAGCAGGCCGTGCACACCGCCCTGGCCGGGCTCCGCACGCTGCGACCGACAAAATCGGCAAGCCGAGGCGTCATGACGCCGGTACGTCTCGGGCTCCTCGTACGTGGTGATGTAGCCCTCGTAGTTGCGCAGCACCACCTTGTGGTCGGAGTAGCTGATGAGGTAGTTGGGCATCACCGGGATCTTGCCGCCACCTCCGGGGGCGTCGATGACATAGGTCGGCACGGCATAGCCGCTCGTGTGACCCCGGAGCCCCTCGATGATCTCGAGACCCTTGCCCACGGGCGTCCGGAAGTGCCCCGATCCCTCGACGAGGTCGCACTGGTACAGGTAGTAGGGCCGGATGCGGTTGGCGACGAGCTTGTGGACGAGTGCTCGCTGGATGTGCACGCAATCGTTGACCCCGGCGAGGAGCACCGACTGGTTGCCGACCGGCAGACCGGCCCTGGTCAGCCGGTCCACGGCGCGCGAGACCTCCGGCGTGATCTCGTTGGGGTGGTTGAAGTGGAGGTTGATCCAGAGCGGGTGGTAGCGCTGGAGCATCTCGCACAGCTCGTCGTCGATGCGCTGGGGCAGGAACACGGGCACCCGCGAGCCGATGCGGATGATCTCGATGTGGGGGATCTCCCGCAGGCCGCGCAGGATGGACTCGAACAGCCTGGGCGCGAGGGTCAGGCCGTCGCCACCGCTGATGAGCACATCGCGCACCTGGGGCGTCCGGCGCAGGTACTCCAGCTGCGCCTCGTGGTCCCGCTTGTTGAAGTTCTGGGTGGGGTCGCCCACGATCCGGGAGCGGGTGCAGTAGCGGCAGTAGCTCGCGCACTGGGTCGTGATGAGCATGAGCACCCGGTCCGGATATCGATGCACGAGCCCGGGCACCGGGGAGTGGCGGTCCTCCGCGAGGGAGTCCTCCATCATGGCTGTGAACGCCTGCTGCTCACGCCCCAGCGGGATGACCTGGCGCCGGATGGGGTCGTCCGGGTCATCGGGGTCGATGAGGCTGATGAAGTAGGGCGTCACGTCCACCCGGAACTTGTCGGGTGCGGAGAGGCCGGCCCGCTCCTCGTCCGTGAGATGGAGCACCTGCTCGATCTCCGCGAGGTCGTTCACACGATGCGAGAGCTGCCAGCGCCAGTCGTCCCACTGCTCGTCGGGGACGTCCGCCCACATCGGTGCGCGCGGGCTGCGGGCCGGTCGTCCGTCGGGACCCAGGACACGTGCCGGGTCCCGGGGATTGACCCATGGCTGGTCCGCGATGGGTGTGCTGGTGATGGTCTCCACGGGTCGCCTCCTGGCCGACCGGTGACGTGCCGGCACATGGCCACCTGATGCATACGGATCATGCAGGCTGGATAGACCGCGCATCATACAGACGTCACCCGGAGTCGTGCGCGGCGGGCGGCTGAGGGGCGACGGGTCGGGGCCCCGGAGGCACGTGGAGCCTCGTCGTCGGCCACCTGAGGCAAGCCTGAGGACATCGGTCAGGCATCATTGACTGCCGGGCCGTGCAGGACTACGATGCCCGGGTATTTCCGACCTCACGACTAGGAGTTCCGATGGCCGCCAGTCGCTCCCGGGTCCTCGTCGCGCCGACGCTCGCCGCGTTGCTCGCGATGGGTGCCCTTCCCGCATCCGCGCAGGACGCCGAGACCCGTGTCGCCGTCACCCTGACCGAGTCCGGGTGCGAGCCGTCCGCGCTCACGGTACCCGCAGGTCCCGTGGTGTTCGAGATCACCAACATGGGCGGCGACATCGGGGAGCTCGAGATCCTCCAGGGCGACTTCGTCATCGACGAGGTCGAGAACATCGTGCCCACCTTCCAGAACAACATGGTCACGCGACTCGACGGCGGCGAGTACGTCCTCGTCTGCTTCACGCTCCAGTCGCCGCGCGGCACGCTCACCGTGACCGGCGGCCCCGCGGGCACCCGTCCGCCCTCCGCGGTCGTGGATGCCGCGACCCTCGCCGCCTACCAGGCGGAGTACGAGACCTATGTCCGTGCCCAGGGCAGCATGTTCGCGGAGGCCGTGGCGGGTTTCGTGGCGGCCATCAAGGCGGGTGACCTCGAGACCGCGAAGGCGCTGTACGCCCCCTCGCGCATCGGCTGGGAGAGCATCGAGCCCATCGCGGAGCTGTTCTCGGATCTCGACCAGGCGGTCGACTTCCGCGAGGAGGACTTCGCGGCGGGTGTGGACGATCCGGCCTTCACGGGCTACCACCGCATCGAGCGCATCCTGTGGGTGGAGGACGCGTCCGGCGATCTCGACGCCCTGGCCGACAAGCTCCTTGCCGATGCGAACGACCTGTCGGGTCGCCTGTCCACGCTGCCCATCGACCCCTACACGATGGCCCAGGGTGCGGGTGCCCTCATCGACGAGGTCGCCCAGACCAAGATGACGGGCGAGGAGGATCGATACTCCGAGACGGACCTGTGGTCGATCGCGGCCAACATCGACGGGTCGAAGCGGATCGTCGACATCTTCCGACCCTCGCTCGCTGCGGCGGACCCGGCCTACCTCGAGCGGCTCGACGGCGCGTTCGCGGCCATCGACGCGCTGACTGCGAAGTACCGCGATGGCGACGGCTTCCAGCCCTTCAGCGCCATCACCCCCGGGGACCTCACCGCGATGCAGGCCGCGCTTGCCGGTCTCTCCGAGGTGCTGGGGCAGCTGGCCGGGACGCTCGGGCTGCGCGCCTGACCAGCCGAGCGGCCCGACCCCGTGCCCGACCCACGCGATCCCCGTGATGGACCTGCCGATGCGTCGCCCCTGACGCGTCGGCGGTTCCTCGCGGGGACCGCCACGGCTGGTGCCGGTGCCGTGGTCGCCAGCCTCGGCGGGGGGATCCTGGGTGCCACCGGTCTGCTCGAGCCACCCGGCGCCCGGGCGCAGGTGGCTGCCGTCGCACCCCTGGTGGTGCCCTTCGAGGGGATCCACCAGGCCGGCATCGACCGACCCGCCATCGCCCAGCCGAACTCCATCGTGGCCGCGTTCGACGTCGTCGCCCGCGACCGGGATGACCTGCGGGCGACGTTCGTCGAGCTCACGACACGCATCCGGGCGCTCGTCAAGGGCGAGCCGCCACCACCCATCGACGCCGCCTTCCCGCCGCCCGAGAGTGGCATCCTCGGGCCGTCCATCGGGCCGTCCACGCTCACGGTCATGGCAGCCGTGGGCGCCAGCCTGTTCGATGCCCGCTATGGCCTCGCCGGGCAGCGACCGCGGCAGCTCATGGCGATGCCCCACTTCCCGGGCGATGTCATCGACCCGGCGCGCAGCCACGGTGACCTGCTGCTCCAGGTGTGCGCGGTGGACGAGATGGCGTGCGTGCACGCGCTCCGATACCTGATGCTGGGCACCCGGGCGCAGCTCGCCCTGCGCTGGATGGAGACCGGCTTCCATCGACCGGATGCGATCGTCGCCGAGGGCAAGACGACGGTCCGCAACCTGCTGGGCTTCAAGGACGGGACCGCCAACCTGCCCGTGGGCGGCGATGGGTTCCGGGATCGCGTCTGGGTCACGCCGGACGATGACGAGCCGGCATGGGCGGTCGAGGGCACGTATCTCGCCGTGCGGCTCATCCGGATGTTCGTGGAGCGCTGGGACCGCGCACCCCTCGCTGAGCAGGAGGCGCTCATCGGACGCACCAAGCGGACCGGCGCGCCGCTCGATGGCCATCGCGAGGAGGACCTGCCGGACTACGCCACGGACCCGGACGGGACGACGACCCCCCTCGACGCACACATCCGGCTCGCGAACCCGCGGACTGCCGGCTCGGACGCGAACCTCATCTTCCGGCGCGGCTACTCGTTCTCGCGCGGCTTCGACGGGGCCGGGCTGCTCGACCAGGGCCTCCTGTTCATGGCCTTCCAGCGGGACCTCGGCGCAGGCTTCCTGACGGTCCAGGGACGCCTGGCGAACGAGCCGCTGCTCGAGTACATCCAGCCCCAGGGTGGCGGTCTGTTCTTCGTGCTGCCCGGGGTCGTGCGCCCGGACGGCTTCCTCGGGGAGGGCCTGTTCGCCGGGATGCCACACCCGTGACGCTGCGGGTCCGGGCGATCGCGCCCAGCGCGCCCATCCTGCTCCCGGACACGTCCGGCGGCACCGGTCGCTCTGCTACCATCGGTCGACCATGACCCTCGACCGACTGCGCAACCTGGGCTTCGTGCTGGCGTTCCTGCTGCTGGGCGTGATGCTGTTCTCGCTCTACGGCTCCTTCCGCTCGGCCATCGAGGACGGGAACTGGATCGCCTTCCTGGGCGGCATCCTCATGGGCGCGGTCATGGTCGCGATCCTCATCGTCATCATGCTCGTGCCGGACCGCCGCGAGGTCGGGTGGGTCAAGGCGCTCACGAACGTCAATACGCGCTACCTGTTCGGCGGGCTCATCGTGGTCTGGATCCTCGTGATGGGCTTCCTGGCCAGCCTGGCGCTGCCGGCGACCCAGGAGGGCGGCCTGGCGCTCATCGGCATGTTCGCGGGCATCTTCATCTTCCTGGGCTTCGTCTGGTCCGTCATCGGCGAGTGACGCGCGTGCCCCGGCACGCGGTCGTGACCGCTGGACCCGATCGCGCTGGGAGTGACGGGGGGCAGGCGCTCGCCGAGTTCGCGCTCATCCTCTCGCTCATCGTCATCCTGTCGGTCGTCGCGTTGCTGTTGATGGGCGACCAGATCTCCGCGATCCTCTCCACCATCGCCGGTCAGTTGTGACCGGGTGCGGGCCCATGCGGACCGCACACCCACCAGCGAGGCTTGGGGCATGATGGCCGCATGAAGATCGTGACCATCGACTGGGACCCGGCCCGCGAACGGTTCGTCGCCGAGGGGACACACCGGGGACACCGTGTCGACATCAACGCCCCGCACACCCTGCCGGAGGGTGAGGGCCGCCACGGGCCGTCGGGGTTCTCCGCGTCCGAGCTGCTCCTGGCGGGAGCCGGCTCATGTGCCGCCTGGGACCTCGTGGAGATCCTGCGCAAGCAGCGCCAGGACCTGCGTGACCTCCAGGTCGAGGTCGAGGGTGAGCAGCAGGCGGATCCTCCGTGGCCGTACCAGCGCATCCACATGCGGTTCCGGGTCACGGGTGTCGCGCTCGACGAGGGCCGGGTCCGACGCGCGGTGGAGCTCTCGGTCGACCGCTACTGCTCGGTCATCTCGACACTCCGGGGCGTCGCGACGGTCACCAGCCAGGTGGTCATCGTGGAGCACCCGGCAGCGGAGACGAGCGTCGGCGCCCCCGTGACCGTCTGACCCGTTCGGCCACTGCGACGTGGGCGCGTTCGGGCGACTCGGGCGCGTCGTCGCGCACCACCCGTGGTGGATCGTGGGGGTGTGGCTGCTGCTCGCGATCGGGGCGCTGCCGCTCGCCCCCCAGGCGCCGGGGCTGCTCCAGGCGGGCGGCTTCACGGCAGACCACCTCGAGGCCGCGCGGGCGCGCCGGCTGCTCGAGGAGCGTGTCGGGCTCGCGCCCTCGAGCCTCGCGATCGTGATCCGGTCGGTCGATGCGCATCGAGCGGGCGAGCCGGCGTTCGAGCTCGCCGTGGCGCGCGCCCTCGCCCGCGTCCCCGATGCGCCACACGTGCGCGATCTGCTGCCCCACTCCCTCGCGCCCCGGCAGGTGAGCCGTGATGGTCGGACCGTCTACCAGTTGGTCTCGCTCGACCTGACCCCCGATCGCTCCCCCGACGCGCTGCCGGCCATCGAGGCGGCGATCGTGCCCCAGCCCGGACTCGCGATCGCGCTCGCGGGCGGCCCAGCGTTCTACGGCGACATCCAGCACGCGTCGGAGCAGGACCTCCAGCGGAGCGAGCTGCTGAGCCTGCCGCTCGCGGCGCTCGCGCTGCTGCTCGTGTTCGGGAGCGTGGTCGCCGCGGGTGTCCCGGTGATCGTGGGTGGCGTGGCGGTGCTCGTCGCGCTGGGTGCCATCGCGCTCGTGGCGTCGGTGATGCCCATGAGCATCTTCGTGCTCAATCTCGCGACCCTGCTCGGCTTCGGCCTGGGCATCGACTATGCGCTGCTGATGGCCAGTCGGTTCCGCGAGGAGCTCGGGCGACGAGGCGGTGGACGACGCTCCGACGGGCACATCGACCAGCCGGTCGTGACCCAGGCCGTGGAGGCGAGCGTGGTCACCGCGGGTCGCGCGGTCGCCTTCAGCGGCGTCACCGTCCTGCTCGGGCTGACGGGTCTCATCCTGTTCGACTTCATGGTGCTGCGCTCGGTGGGTATCGCGGGTGCCATCGTGGTGGGGCTCGCGGTGGCCGCCGCGCTCACGCTCCTGCCCGCCGGGCTGGCGATCCTGGGACCGCGCATCGATGCGCTCGCGGTCCGGCGTCGGAGACAGACGTCCGTGACGACGGGGGCCGGCGAGGGGACGACCGGCGCGGCGTCGCACGCTGACGCCCCGGCGGTCCACCAGGGCGCGTGGTGGCGCCTGGCCCAGTGGGTCATGGATCGACCCGTCCCCGTGTTCCTGGCGACCCTCGTGCTGCTGGTGGCGCTCGGTCTGCCGTTCCTGCACGTCCGCCTCAACGCACCGGACGCATCCATCCTGCCGCCCGACGTGCCCTCACGCCAGGCGTACGACCACCTCGTCGCGGAGTTCCCGGTCGGGGACCTCAGCCCGCTCGTGCTCGCCGTGATGACCGATGGTCCGGTCACGGCAGCCGACAACGTGGCGCGGCTCGTGGGGTACTCACGCACCCTCGCCGCGGACCCGCGCGTGGCACGCGTGGAGAGCCTCGTGGACATCGATCCCCGCCTGGGCACCGAGCAGCTCCAGCTGCTCCTGTCGAGCCCGTCCGGTCCCGGGGACCGCTACGTCGAGGACGTTCTGGCGCGCACCACGGATGGTGACCTCGCCACGTTCGTGGTGGTCCCCACGATCGGCAGCAACGACCCGGCTGCACGGGCACTGGTCCTGGACCTTCGCGACCCGGCATCGATGCTGGCACCGCCGGAGGGCGTCCGGGTGCTGGTGGGTGGTGGCGCCGCGGAGGTGGTCGATGTGGTGGACCAGGTCGCGGCGGACTTCCCGCGCAGCGCCCTGTTCATCCTCGTGAGCACGTGGCTGGTGCTGTTCCTGCTCCTGCGCTCGGTGGTCCTGCCCCTCAAGGCCCTGGTCATGAACAGCCTGTCCATCCTGGCCAGCTTCGGGGCACTCGTCTGGATCTTCCAGGATGGCAACCTGTCCGGGCCGCTGGGCTTCGTGCCCCTCGGGTTCGTGGAGACCACCATGCCGGTCATCCTGTTCTGCGTCCTGTTCGGCCTCTCGATGGACTACGAGGTGTTCCTCCTGAGCCGGATGCGGGAGGCGTGGGACCGCACGGGAGACAATCGCTTGTCTGTCGCGATCGGGCTGGAGCGGAGTGGGCGCATCGTGACCAGCGCCGCCGCCATCGTGGTGCTCGTCGCGGCCTCCTTCGCCTTCGCGGACGTGGTCCTCATCCAGGCGCTCGGCGTGGGCGTGGCGCTCGCGGTCGCCCTCGATGCCACGGTGGTGCGAGCGCTCCTGGTGCCCTCCACGATGCGCCTCCTGGGTCGCTGGAACTGGTGGATGCCCGGCTGGCTGGAGCGTCGCCTGGGCCCGCCGCCGGTGCTCGACGCATGAGCCGGCGTCACCGGTCACGGGCACCCCTCGTGGCCCTCGCGCTGCTCGTCACGGGCTGTACCGGACCGATGCTCGCCAACCCGGTGCCGAGCCTGCCGGTCCTGCCCACGCCGACCGCCAGCCCGGCCCGCCCGGTCGACCCCCGTCCGGTCGTGCTGCCGCGCGACGACGGACCACACGACCGACTGACCGAATGGTGGTACGACACGGGGCACCTCGTGGCCGAGGACGGCCGCAGCTTCGGCTTCGAGCTGGTCGTCTTCCGCGCCGAGCGGGGCTCGTTCCCGGTCGCCTGGGCGTCCCACCTGGCCATCACCGACGAGTCCGGCGGCCGGTTCCTGTATGACCAGCGCGCCCAGGTCGGCGCTGCCGTGGACCGCGTGCCGGAGGAGGGCTTCGACCTCGCCATCACGGGCGATGTGACACCCGGCGTCCCGGACCCGGCCGCCGTCCCCTGGACGATGCGGGGCGCAGGTGGCACGGACCGCCTCGATGCGGTCGGCGTGGCAGCCGACGGCACCCGCTTCGGCCTCGCGCTCACGGTGGCTGGCGGCGATCGACCGGTGCTCCTGCACGACCACGACGGCTACGTGGACTTCGGCCCGGCGGGTGGCTCCTATTACTACTCCCGGACGCGGATGCCGACCCACGGCACCATCACGCTCGGCGACGAGGTCCTGCCGGTCACCGGCCAGACCTGGTTCGATCACCAGTGGGGCGACTTCATCGCGGTCGGTGCCGGTGGCTGGGACTGGTTCGCCATCGGTCTGGACGACGGCACGGACCTCACCCTATCGCTCGTGCGGGATGCCGAGGGTGGCTATCCGCTCGCATATGGCACGCTCGCCACACCCGACGGTGATGTCCGGCGGATCCCCACGGAGGCGTTCGGGGTGGAGGTGCTCGATCACTGGACGTCGGCCGCGACGGGCGCCACGTACCCGGCCCGCTGGCGCATCACGCTGCCCGATGAGGGTCTCGTCATCGAGCTGACGCCGACCGTCGCCGACCAGGAGCTGGACACCCGGTCCACCACCGGTGTCATCTACTGGGAGGGGTCGCAGCACGTGCGAGCGACGCGGGATGGTGTCGCGCTCGGCGGCACGGCGTACGTGGAGCTCACGGGGTACGCGCCGTGCTGCTGATGGGGTCCGGGGCCATCCCGACCGAGCCGGATCCCGAGCAGCCACCCGTGGACGACCGGCCGGTGATGCTCGGTGGTGGCCGGGGCCCGGGTCTGCGGGCACCCGACCCGGGCGGGCCGCTCACGCCCGGGGAGCCACCGACCATCGGCTGGGCCGCGCGGGTCCGTGCCCACCCCTATGTGCGGCTGCTGCGCGACGTGCGCTTCAGCGCGTTCTGGCTGGGTCAGGCCATCAGCATGTTCGGCGACCGGCTCCACCAGCTCGCCCTGGGGGCACTGGTGCTCGCGACCACTGGCTCACCGGTCGCCACGGGATTCGTGTTCCTGCTGGCCGTGCTGCCCAACCTGTTCCTGGGGCCCATCGCCGGCACGTTCGTCGACCGCTGGGACCAAAAGCGGGTGATGATCGCGAGCGACCTCATCCGCGCGGTGCTGGTGCTGCTCATCCCGATCGTGGCCGAGATCGACATCGTGCTGGTCTATCCCATGGTGGTGCTCATCACCGCCGTCAGCCTGTTCTTCCGACCGGCCCGAGCGGCCGTCGTCCCCCGGATCGTCCGACCGGATGACCTGCTGGCCGCGAACTCCGCGCTGTGGACCGCCGAGAGCATCGCGGACGTCGTGGGCTATCCCATCGCCGGCCTGTTCGTGGCCATGGCGGGCACCCAGGTGGCGCTCGCGTTCTGGGTGGACGCCGCGACGTACCTCGTGAGCGCGGTCCTCATCCTGACGCTCATCGTGCCGCCCGCGGCCCGGGCGGCGGCACCCCGGCTGGGTGGCGCCATCCGGGCGTTCCTCGACGAGCTCGCGTCGGGCTGGGCGGTCATGCGCCACGACGCACGACTGCTCCACAACACGTTGGTGAGCGCGGTCGCCCAGCTGTGCATCGGCGCCATGGTGGCGCTCACGTACATCTACACGACCCAGTCGTTCGGTGACCACTTCCTGGGCCCTGTCCAGAGCTGGGCGGCCATCGAGGCGGCGATCGGCATCGGCAACCTGGTCGGGGGGATCGCCGTGGGTCTCATCGGGGCACGCCTGGGCAAGGGGCGACTGGTCGTGGCAGGCATCATCTCGATGGGTCTCGCGGTCACCATCCTGGGTCTCTCCACGGACTTCTCGGTGACGCTCGCGGCGGCAGGCATCATCGGCATCGCGAACCTGGTGTACGTGGTGCCTACCCAGACCATCTTCGGAGAGGTCACGCCCGAGGGATACCTCGGGCGCGTGATCGCCATCCGCTCGAGCATCGTGATGGGCAGCATGGCCCTCGCCATGGGCGCATGCACGGTGCTGGTGGCGTTCGTGCCGGCCGGGTCGCTCATCGCCGTGACCGGGATCCTCGCGATCGTCGCGGGTCTCGTGGCTGCCTTCCTGCCGGCCGTGCGCGACGCGTGAGGGTCGGGCACGATATGCTCCGGGACCGGTGAGTCCCGGATCGATCCCCTTCGTGGCGGCCCTGGTCGCCGTCGGCGCGGTCCTCGCGGTCGTCGGTGCCCTGCTGACGGTGCGCGTCGCCGACCGGACCCGGCGACGGGTGCAGGAGGCGAGCCACCGGATGACGGCAGGGATACCTGACGTGCGGCGCCAGGCGACGCTCGCGCGTGGCCGACTGGTCCGGGCGGAGGCGGACCTCGTCCGGCTGCGGGAACGATCGAGGGAGATGGACACGAGCCTGCGGACGATGACCGACGATCTCCGGGCGACACGTTCCTCGCTCGGATCGCTCACGAGCGGACCGGTGGACGGGTTCATGCGCATGGCGGGCTGGCTGTCACAGGCCGCGCGACTCGCGATGTTGTGGAGGTGAAGCAGTGACCAGCGACCCGGGCAGGGATCCGGAGGGGATCGGGCCCGAGCCCGAGGACCTGGCGGACGTGCCAGCACCCGACACCGCGGACGAGATGACCCTGGACGACGCCGCCGATACCCTCGCGACAGCGACGGACGAGGCGATCGACGATGCCACCGAGGTCGTGGACGACCTGACCGGGTCGGTCGCCGGCGAGGACGCCGTGACCCCGCCCGAGACGGCGCCCGTCGCCGCAGCCGGTCGCCCACGCCCCACGAGCAGTGGCGGGACCACGCGCAGCGGTCTCCCGGACGGGACGCCGCGCATCGATGACCGGGCCTCCAAGTGGTGGATCGGGATCATGGTCGGCGTGTTCGTCGCGATCTTCGCCTGGGCCGCCCTGTTCGGCTCGAATGGCCTGCTGATCCCCGGGCCGACCGAGGAGCCGTTCGAGACGGAGCCGTTCGAGACGGAGCCGCCCGCCGCGAGCGCCTCGCCGTCGGTGGAGCCCTCCGCGGATCCTTCGGCCGTCGCGTCCGCATCGCCGTCGGCGGAGCCCTCGGTCGTCGCATCCGCATCGCCGTCCGCAGCGCCATCGGCGGAGCCCTCGGTCGTCGCATCCGCATCACCGTCCGCGGCGCCATCGGCCGTGGCATCCGCGGTGCCGAGCGAGGCGCCCTCGAGCGCGCCCACCAGCGGACCATCGATCGCCCCAAGCCCGGTCGTGACCACGGCACCCTCGCCCAGCGCGGCCGTGACACCCAGCCCGGTCGTGACCGCCTCCCCGGCAGCGACCGCCAGCCCGGTCATCCCGCCACCCCCACCGAGCCCGGTCGTCACGCCGGTCCCGGTGCCCAGCGTGGTCGCATCGGTGGCGCCGCCCACGGCCATCCCCTGCCCGACGCCGATCGCCGGTGCCAGCGCATCGCCCGCGACGTCACCGGCGGCTAGCCCGTCGCCCGCAGGCTCACCGTCACCCAGCCCGATCGCCAGCGGGCTGCCGCTGCCCACGTGCATCCCGCAGTGAGGCGCCCGGCCGGACCCTCGGCCGATGCTATCCTCGGCTGCGCATGACACACGTCTTCATCGCGCCCCATCCGGACGACGTCGCGCTCTCGTGCGGCGGTCTCATCGCGAGCCTGCGCGAGCTCGGTCAGGCCGTGACCATCGTGACCGTGTTCTCGGGTGGCGCCGAGGCACACCCGGACGTCACGGACCATCAGCGGACCGCGCTGGGCTTCGGCAACAAGACCATGTGGCCGCTGACCGAGGCGTTCGACCGGGGCAACCTGCTGCCGGAGCATCCCGAGGAGGTCGTGCCCGCGTGGCAGGCGGACCCTGCCCGCCTCGCGGCGACCCAGGAGCGCGCCAACACCCAGGCCCGCCAGTTCTGGCAGCGAGCGGCGTGGACCCGCAGCGCCAACGTCACCAACCTCGCCACGGCCGAGCGACCGATCGCCGATGACGTGCCCGTCCAGGGCACCCTCGTGCGCACCGATGTGTCGGGCGCGAATGTCGCCACGATGCGACGCCTGGAGGACGAGCGCTACGCCTGGTTCATGGAGGTCTCGCTCGTGGACCTCGGCCTGCCGGACGCGATCCATCGCGGCTACGAGGGTGACGACCAGCTGCTGGGAGGACCGCGGGACGACGACCTCGCCCCGATCGACCTGCTGCGCCGTGAGATCCTGCGGCTGGAGCCACAGCGGGTCTATGCACCGCTCGGTATCGGCGGGCACGTGGACCATGTGCTGTGTCGTGAGGCCGCGCTCGCCATCGCGGAGGATCCACGCAGCTGGGTGATGCCGGCACAATCGCTGGCGGGTCGTCTCAGCTTCTACGAGGACTTCCCGTACGCCTGGTGGGACGACTTCCACGGCCAGTCCGACCTGCCCGCGGCGCTCCAGGACCTGCCGGACGGGCTCACGCTGGCGGCACGCTATGCGGACATCAGCGATGTGCTGGACCGGAAGGCAGCCGGGGTCGCGGTGTACGCCAGCCAGGTGCCCAGCCTGTTCCACTCGGAGCAGGGCATGCACGACGACATCGCCGGACACGCCCGCCGCGTGGCGCTCGCAGGAGGCGTGGGCACCGGCAGCGCCGAGCGATACTGGAGCCTCGAGCGCTCCTGATGCGGTCCGGAGGCGCGTCCCGCGCGGCGCTCATCGGCTGGTTGGCACTGCTCCTCGTGGTGGTGGCAGGACCATCGATGGCCCAGGATCGCCCGAGCGTGCCCACCGGCCCGCCGGCAGCAACGCCGCTCGCATCGCCGCCGGCGGTCCCCGCCGGGGATGGCACGGCGATCCGCTTCACGACCGATCTCGGGGACATCCTCATCGGCGTGTACACGGAGTCGTCGCCCGTGGCGGCTGCCAACTTCGTCGCCCTGGCGGCGTCCGGCTACTACGACGGGACGCCCTTCCATCGCGTGGTGCCCGGCTTCGTCATCCAGGGCGGCAGCCCGGACGGGACCGGCACCGGCAACCCCGGCTACACCATCAGGGACGAACCGATCGTGGGCACCTATGGCCGGGGCATCGTGGCCATGGCGCGGCCGCCGGGTCCCGACTCACAGGGCAGCCAGTTCTTCATCGTCCTCGATGACGACGCCCGGGTCCCGCTCGATGCGGTCCGCACCTACGCCATCATCGGTCGGGTGCTCGAGGGCATGGACGTGGTCGACGCCGTGGCGAGCCGACCGAACGCACCGGGCGGGGACTCACCGGTCGATCCGGTGCGTATCGTCAGCACCGCCATGGAGACGGCGACCATGCCCGTGGAGGTCGCGCCGACCCCCACCCCGCGCCCGGATGACCCCGAGCTCGCAGCACGTGTCCCGGTCACGGTGGGCGGTGTCACGCTCCGGACGGTCTCGGTCAGCGGATGGGGGCTGGTCTCGGAGTTCGGTGCGGACGACCCGCTCCTGGTCGAGCTCCGGGAGCTCGCGGAGACACGCGGCGCGACGCTCGAGGAGCTGTCGCTGGTCGTGGCGGGCGCCAACCTGACATCGGGTGAGCTCCTCGATGTGACGGGGTTCCGTCTGCCCGGCGGCGTGCTGGCAGACGCCGTGGTCGACCTGGCGCACATCGTGACCGGCACGACGACGCTCACCGCCACACCGACCACCGTCGCCGGCCGTGATGCATACAGCGTCACCGGGCTGGCGCTGGACGTCCCCATCACGGGTCTCGTCACGGGCGACATCGTCTGGCTCATCCGGACGGCCGATGTGGCGGCCCGGGACGAGCTGCTGCTGGCACTCGCCGCCGACTGATCCGCCCGGCGCCGGTCGAGCGCCCGGTCACGGAGGACGTGCCCAGCGTCGGCGCGACGGTCGGCCCGGGTCAGGCGACCGCGAGCCCGCCGACCCGCACGCCGGTCACCCGCAGGTCGTCATCGAGGGTCACGACGTCGGCCCGCTGACCGGGCTCCAGGCGGCCGCGGTCGGTGACACCGAGGAGATCGAGCGGAGACCGGCTCGCGGCCCGGACCGCATCCACCATCGGGATGCCCGCGAGGACGAGGTTCCGGACCATCCCGTCGAGGGCCACGACCGACCCTGCCAGCGTGCTCGTGCCCGCGACGACCGCCCGGTCCTCGAGCACCTCGACGCGGGTGGCACCCACGGTCGTGTGGCCGGGCCCGGTCCCGGACAACGAGAGGGCATCACTCACGACCATCCAGCGGCCGGCGGGCTTGGTCCGCCCGATGATGGGCCAGAGCGCCGGATGGACGTGATGCCCATCGGCGATGAGCTCCACGTACGCCGCGTCGAGCGTGAGAGCGGCCACGGCGAGGCCGGGCGAACGGTGATCCACACCGGACATCCCGTTGAACAGGTGCGTCGTGGTGCGCCCACCCGCGGCGTAGCCGGCGAGCGCCTGCTCGAGCGTGGACGCCGAGTGGCCGATGGAGACCGCCACGCCGCGCTCGGCGAGCCAGGCGATGAGCTCCAGACCACCCGGGATCTCCGGTGCCACGGTCATGATGCGCAGCCCGTCCACGAGCGGCTCCAGGGCGTCCAGCGGCACATCCACGGTGCTCCGCACCAGCGACGGCTCATGGGCGCCACGCTTCTCCTGGGAGATGAACGGCCCCTCGATGTTGAAGCCGAGCGGCTGCGACCCATCCGCGGGCGGTGTCACCATCCATGCGCGTGCCGTCTCGGCGAATCGCACGATGTCCGCCCAGGGGGACGTGACACCCGTGGGCAGGAACGAGGTCACGCCGCGCTGCGCCAGGGTCCGGCTCATGCCCGTCAGGGCGTCCGCGCCCCCCATCGCATCGTGGCCACCCCAGCCGTGGACATGGAGGTCCACGAAGCCCGGGCTCACCCAGGGCCCGGCGACCGCGGCATCGTCCGGCTCGACGCCCACGATCCGGTCGCCCTCGATGACCAGCCGGCCGGGTTCGATGCGCTCATCGAGCACCAGCCGGCCGGCGATGGTGGCTCGCTCCGTCATGCCCGCACCGCTGCCGTCTCGGCTCCGTGGACACCGGCACCGATGGCACCTGCGAACGTGCCCAGGCTCGCGGGCACGATGTCGATGTCCTCCCAGGCGGTCACGTGGACACGTCGCTGGACCTCGTCCCGGATGGCGTCGAGGAGCAACGGTCCGGCCGCGGCCACGCCCCCGCCGAGCACCACGCGTTCCGGGTTGACGAGGATGATCGCGTTCGCGATGCCGATGCCCAGGTACCGGCCCGTCTGTGCAAGACCATCGATGGCCTGACGATCGCCGGCATGGGCCGCCGCGACCGCCTCCTCCACCGTCTCGGTGCCGCATGCGTGGGCGATCTGGTCCGCTCGGCAGTACGCCTCGACGCACCCTCGCGTGCCGCAGTTGCACCACGGGCCGTCCGGGTCGATGGACTGGTGACCCAGCTCCCCGGCCGTGCCCTTGTGGCCCTGGAGGACGCGCCCATCGATCGCGATGACCCCGCCGACCCCGGTGCCCAGGGTCATGCCGATCATGGAGCGCATGCCGCGCGCCGCGCCCAGCCGCAGCTCCGCGAGCCCGAACGCCCGCGCGTCGTTGATGAGCGCCACCGGGAGCCCCAGCATGGCGCGCAGCGGCGCGACGACCGGGACACCCCGCCATCGACCGGGCATGTTCACGAGGAACTCCGTGACCCCCGCCTCGGGGTCATACAGACCGGGCACCCCCACGCCCAGCGAGACCACCTGGCCGTGTGCCGCCATCGCCTCCCGGGCGGTCGCCGCCATGCGTGCCACGACCGCCTCGGAGCCCTCGTCCGCGTGGGTGGGGACCTGGCCGGTCGAGACCGTCGACCAGTCGCTGCCCGTGCGACGCAGGACCGCCCACTTGATGTTGGTCACGCCCAGGTCGAGGCCCAGGTGGAGCGAGCCGGGACCTGCCTCGGTCTGCGTCTCCGTCATCGGCTCAGGCCTCGCTGGTGATGCGCGTGTAGGCGGCAGCGACCGCGAGGATGATGGCGCCGAAGACGACCTGGCGCGCCGCCTCGGGCATCTGGAGCACCGTCAGCAGGTTGGTGAGCAGGCTCAGGATGATGGCACCGACGATGGTCCCGGCATATCCGCCGCGGCCACCGAAGATGGACGTGCCACCGATGACGGCGGCCGCCACGGCCGTCAGCACGTACTTGTCCACGAGGGTCACCGTGGCCACGTTCGTGATGCCCACGTAGACCAGGCCGGCCACGCCCGCGAGGAGGCCGGACACCACGTACAGCGCCACGAGGACCTGCCAGACGCGGACCCCGGACAGGCGGGCGGCACGCTCGTTGTCACCGACCGCGTACAGCAGTCGCCCGAACCCCGTGCGTCGGAGCGCCCACATGATGCCCACCGCGAGCGGCACGAACAGCAGCAGGTTGTGGGGCACGAAGCCGAAGGACGTGCCGCCACCCAGGGTGCGGATCTCGGGTGGGACACGGGAACCCGCGGCGACCATGATCAGCTGGTACACGGTCATGAGCCCCAGGACCACGAGGCTCATGGCGAGGGTCATGATGAGCGGGTGGACCCGGAAGATGCCCACGCCGATGCCGTTCGCGAGACCCGCGAGGCCACACGCGGCGAGCGCGACCACGATCGCGATCACCGGACCCTGGCTGGGCACGAGCGTGGCCATGACGTACGCGGCCATGGACGCCACGGCACCCACGGACAGGTCGATGCCACCGGTGAGCATGGTCAGCGTCTGGCACGCCGCGAGGATGGCGAGGGGGACCGCGTTGCGGATGATGGAGCCGACCCAGTTGGGGCTGATGGTCCCCGGCTGGACGACCTGGTAGAGGACGACGAGCGCGCCCAGAAGCACCAGGAGGGGCACGATCGGCCGTTCCCGGAACAGGCGCTGCCAGGCATCAGCGGTCCGCCACGCGGGCGGCGGGCTGGACGTGGTCCCCTCGACGACGCTCATGCCGGCTTCCGTCGCAGCGCAACGACCGCGCCCACCATCACGACCGCGACCATGATGAGCCCCTCGATGACCGTGGCGTAGTTGGGGTCGACGCCCAGGAAGGTCAGGTCCGTGCGCACGAGTCGCAGGATGAGCACCGCGATGATGCAGCCGAGCAGGCCGCCGCGACCACCGGCCAGGGACACGCCGCCGAGCACGATCGCGGCCACCGACAGCAGCGTGTACGGACCGGGGGTCGGGGTGCCGATCCCGGTCGCCGCCGAGAGCGCCAGACCACCCATCGCCGAGAACAGGCCACACAGGGCGTACGAGAGCACCTTGGTGCGCGCGATGGGCACGCCACTCCGGAACGCGGCGAGTCGGTCGCTGCCCACCGCGTACAGGGCGAGCCCGGAGCGCCGGCGCCGGAGCGGCAACCACACGGCGCCCACGCACACGAGCAGCAGCACCATCGCGGAGGGGACCCATTCCGTGAACACGCCACCGACCGGGAGGTCCTTGAGCCACTGCGCCGCGCCACCCCCGGGGGTGTTCAGGACGAGCAGGGCGGCTCCCGCCCACACGAACGAGAGCGCCAGCGTGACCACGATGTCCGGGACACGGGTGACCACCACCAGCACCCCGTTCGTGATGCCCAGGGCGATGCCCAGGATGAGCGTCAGGACGACCGCGACGACCCCGAACTCCTCGCCCTGGCGGTGCATCATCGAGGCGGCCGCGACGTTCGTGAGCGCCATCATCGAGCCGACCGAGAGATCGATGCCCCCGGCGATGACCACGACGGCCTGGGCGACGGCCGCGAACGCGATGGGCAGCGCCGCGCGTGCCAGGGAGTCGATCCCCGCGGCACCGTAGGTGGGCTGGATGATCCGGGTGAGGAGCAGCATCGCCGCCAGCAGCACCACGAGGCCCAGCAGCCACGCGTTCCGGCGCAGGACGCGCAGGACCGTGGCCGAGATCGGCGCGCGATCCGACGTGGCGGTCGCGACGCTCACGGGATCGCCTCCACCGCGGTCGCCACCGCCTCCTCGGGGAGCGCCTCCCCGGGCGGCAGCCCGTACGCCGCACGCAGCAGGTTCGGCTCGTCGGCCACCGCGGCCTCCATCTCCTCGACCACCCGACCGTTGAAGATGATGACGGCGCGGTCGCAGGCGAGACGGACCTCCTCCAGCTCCGAGGTATACAGGAGGACGGCCGCGCCGTTCGCGGCGAGCTCGCGCAGGAGCGCGTAGATCTCGCGCTTGGTCCGGATGTCGATGCCCCGGGTGGGGTCGAAGCAGAGCATCGTCCGGACGCCCTGGGCCACCCAGCGGGCGATGGTGACCTTCTGCTGGTTGCCGCCCGACAGGCGACGCACCTCCGACTGGGCACGCGTGTCGATCTGGAGCCGGTCGATGGCGCCCGAGACCTGGCTCGCCTCGACGCGGGTCCGGATGGGACCCCACGCGCGGAGCCGTGCCGAGAAGGGCAATGCGATGTTCTCGCGCACCGAGCGCTGCATCAGCAACGCCTCCACCCGGTTGGCGGGCACGTACACGAGCCCCTCCCGGATGGCATCCGCGGGATGGCCGAAGCGCACCGGGCGTCCGTCGACGTGCAGCTCTCCCTCATCGGCGCGGCGGGATCCCGAGAGGACGCCGAACAGCTCGTCCTGGCCCTGCCCCTCGAGGGCCACCAGGCCCAGGACCTCACCGGGATGCAGCTCGAACGAGACGTCGTGGAGCCGGGTGCCCGCCCGCAGGCCGCGGACCCGGAGACGGGATGTGGCGTCGGTTGCGTGGACCGTGGCGGCCCGTCGCGTCGCGTCCGTGGCGACGGCGGCAGCCGCAGCGCGTTCGGCACCCGCAGCACCCAGCATCAGCTGGACGATGCGCTGCTCGGCGCCGGGCGCCATGTCCACGACCCCCACGGTCTCCCCGTCGCGCAGCACGGTCGCGCGGTCACACAACGCGTTGATCTCGATGAACCGATGCGAGATGAAGATCACCGAGCGACCGGTCTCGCGCTGGCGGCCGACCACGTCGAGCACGCGCTCCGTGAGGTCGGCGGGGAGCGCGGCGGTCATCTCGTCGAGCAGCAGCACCTCCGGCTCGACCGCGAGGGCGCGCGCGAGATCGAGCACGCGCTGGGAGGCGAGCGGCAGGTCACGGGCCATGGTGCGCATGTCGATGCGACCCAGGCCCAGCTCCGCCACCCAGTGGCGGACGGGCTCCACGGGAGTGCCCGTGAGCCGCAGGTTGTCAAGGACGTCGAGGTCGGGGATGAGCGCCGGCTCCTGGTACACGGGCACCAAGCCCGACCGACGCGCGGCGGCCGGCGAGTGGATGTCCCGCGGCTGCCCCGCCACGAGGATGGTGCCGGCGTCCGGGTGCACGGCACCCGTGAGGATCTTGACGAGGGTGCTCTTGCCGGCGCCGTTGGCGCCGAGGAGCGCGTGGACCTCGCCCCGCCGGACCTGGAGGGACGCAGCACGCAGCGCCGCGACCGCGCCGTAGCGCTTCGCGACACCCGTGGCGTCCAGGAGCAGGTCGGTCGGGGCGGGAGTGGTCATGGGGCGTCCCGGTGCGCTGGAGGGGCGCCGGTCCGACCGACGCCCCTCCAGTGTGTCACCGCGTGGGTCCGGGCTACTCGCCGGGGCCCGCGCAGGCGATGATCTCGTCCTTGGTGTAGGTGGTCCAGTCCGGGATGCTGATACCCAGCGGCCACGTGCCGTCGATGGCCGGGTCGTTGGCCGCGGCGATCGCTGCCTGGCCCTCGGGCGTGGTGTTGTCCCACACCTCCGGGGTGATGAGCACCTGGCGCTCGACCTCCTCGCCCGCGAGGACGCGGAGTGCCATCGTGACGCCGGCACCACCCACGGAACCGGGGTTGGTCACGGCTGCGCCCTCGAGACCCTCGATGGTGGCAAGCTGCTCGACGAAGCCGGCGTTGTCCGCGCCGACCACCGGCACGAGCGGAGCACCCGCCGTCACCAGCGCGTCCACGATCGTGGAGTCGATGCCCGAGGTCCAGATGCCGTCGAACGGCACGCCGGACGCGAGGAACTCGTTGATCTGCTGGGCGCCCTGGGCGATGTCCCAGCCGGTGAAGACCTCACCCGCGAGGGTGATGCCCGGATACTCGGCCATGGCACGGCGGAAGCCGGTGTCGCGGTCGGTGTCCGCGGAGGTGCCCGCAGCGCCGCGCATGTAGAACACGGCACCCTCGCCGCCGAGCTTCTCGAACAGCCACTTGGCGCCCACGTAGCCGTACTCCTCCTGGTTGTTGGAGAAGAGGTACGCGGACGGCTCGGTGACCGCGAGATCCACGGCGACCACGACGATGCCCGCGTCCGTGGCCTGCTTGATGACGTCGTTGAGGGCGTCCGGGCTCACCGGGTTGACGATGATCGCCTGCACGCCCGCGTTGATGAGGTCGTTGAGGTCGCTGATCTGACCCGCTGCGTCCGTGTTCCGGTGCGCGACGGTCAGCTGCGAGACCTGGCCGCTGGAGAGCGCCTGCGCCTTGATGGAGCAGATCATCTCCTCACGCCAGCCGTTGCCCTGGAGCGTGTTGGACGCACCGATGTGGTACGTCGCGCTGTCCTGTGCCGCGACGGGCAGTGCCAGCGCCGTCGCCATGACCGCGACGCCGAAGCCCGACAGCACCCTTCGTGCCGAGTGGTTCATGTCCTTGGAGTCCTCCTCTGACCGCCCGATCCGCGTCTGGGACTGCGCGGTCGCGCGATGATGCCACCTGTTCAGGGACGCCACGCTGTCGTCTGTCGCACCTCCTCGTTATGGCTTGTCGATGGCGCGTGCGATGCGCCGGGCGTGTTCGTCATAGGCGCCCTCGAACAGGGCACGGGAACGCTCGGCCCCGACCTCGGATGCGCGCGTGATGACCGGGGGCATCGCGCCGCGCTCGGTGAGCAGCTGCGCGACCCGCACCTTGATGCTGTTGACGATGGCCACGTTGGCGATGGTCGAACCGGGACCCACGGGCGTGTCCAGGCCCTCGACATGGACCATGGCGTCGCCGGGCGGGGTGCACAGGTCGATGACCAGGTCCGCCTCCTCGAGGAGCCGCGAGCCGACCTCCGGTCCGGGTGTTCCGGACATCGATTGTCCGACGGATGTGACGGCGATCACACGCATGCCCCGCGCGCGAGCGCCCCGAGCCATCTCGACCGGGACCGCGGTCAGACCACTCGCCGAGAAGACCATCATCACGTCCGTCGGTCGGAACGTGAAGTTGCCGAGGATCACCTCGGCGAGCCCGGGCATCCGCTCGATGAACATGGCCTGGCGCTGGCCGTTGGCGCCCACCACCTGGGTGTGGAAGGTCATCGACAGCTCGGCGAGCGGGTGGAAGCCGGGGTAGGAGCCGTAGCGCGGGAACATCTCCTCGACCGGGATGCGGCTGTGGCCGGTCCCGAACAGGTGCACCAGGCCACCCGCCTCGATGGCATCGGCGCACCACGCGCTCGCCTGCTCGATGGCGGGCAGCTGGGTGTCGGCCAGTCGCTCCAGGAGGTCCCGGGCGAGGTCGATCCAGGTCCGCGTCGTGACGGGCGCCGTGGCCGTGGTCATGTGCCGACCTCGTCCGGTCGGGCGACGGTCTCCCAGCGGCCGCTCGTCAGGGAGCGGTACGCGGCGTCCAGGATGAGGTTGACGGCGAGCCCGTCGTGGAACGTCTCGCGGGGCTCCACACCGGTGCGGAACGCCTCGACCATGTGCCCCATCATCGCGTCGTGGCCGTGGGCGTAGGTCTCATCCGGCACGGGGAACAGCCAGCCGGTCTCGGCGTCGGCCTTCTCGCCCATGTACCCGGCCGGCTGCTCGATGAACGCCCGGAGCACCGTGGACGACATGTCGGAGATCAGCCGCCCGCCCGACCCGGCGACCTCGAAGCGCCCTTCCAGGCCGCCCTTGCTGGACCAGGACACGTCCATGGTCGCGGCGCGGCCGTCCTCGAAGCGCATGATCATGACCGCGTTGTCCTCCGCGGTCGTGCGGTCCCGGTGGACGAGGGTGTCACCCCACGCGAACGCCTCGCGGACCGCGACGTCCTTGCCGAACAGGTATCGGGCCGCCTCGATGCCGTGCGACGCCATGTCCAGGAGCGCACCGCCACCCGCCGTCTCGCGATCCCAGAAGTGGGGTGCGTGCGGTCCGCTGTGGGCCTCCCGGGCGCGGAACGTGACCGGCAGGCCGACGCCGCCGGCGACGATGATCTCGCGCATGCGGACCATCTCCACGCCGAACACGACGTTCTCCATGTAGCCGTGCCAGACGCCCGCCTCGGTCACCGCAGCGAGCGCGGCGGCTGCCTCAGCACCGCTCCGGCCGAGCGGCTTGGTGCACATGACCCCCTTGCCATGCCGCGCGGCGGCCTGGACCGCCTCCACGTGGAGCTGGTTGGGCAGCGAGACGACCACGAGGTCCACCTCGGGATCGGCGCACACCGCATCGATGGAGTCGAAGGCGCGGGCGTAGCCGTGGGTCCGGGCGAACGCCTCCCGGCGCTCGGCATCCCGACCGAAGCAGGCCACGGGACGTGCCACCGGGACGTGCCGCAGGCCACGCGTGTGGAAGTCACCGATGAAGCCGGTGCCGAGCATCCCGATGCCGACGCTGTCACGCACGCTCAGTACCCCCCACCGACGCTGGAGCCGGTCGTGACGGGTGCCGCGGCCAGACCGGCCTTGCGGGCCTTGAAGTCGTCGAGGATGGTGCTCGTGGTCGTGGCGCCGATGCGCGTCACGCCCACGGCCATGACCTCCAGCAACGCATCGAGCGTCCGGACGCCGCCCGCGGCCTTGACCTGGACATGGGGCGAGGTGTTCGCGCGCATCAGCTGCAGATCACCGATGGTCGCGCCGCTGGGCGCGAAGCCCGTGGACGTCTTGACGAAGTCACCGCCGGCGGCCTCCGTCAGCCGACACGCACGCACCTTCTCGTCGTCCGTGAGATAGGCGTTCTCGAAGATGACCTTGACGATGGCACCTGCCGCGTGGGCGACCTCCACGATCGCCGCGATGTCGTCCCGGACCTCCTGGTCCCGACCCGACCGGAGCGCCCCGATGAGCAGCACCATGTCCAGCTCGGTGGCGCCATCGTCGAGCGCCGCGTGCGCTTCGGCGACCTTGATGGACGTGCGGTGGTTGCCGTGCGGAAAACCGATGGTCGTGCCGACGGCCACGTCCGTGCCGGCCAGGATGTCCCGGGCCCGCACCACGTCCGCCGGCCGGCAGCACACCGATGCCACGTCATACGCCGCCGCGAGCTCGCAACCGGCATGCACGAACGCGTCGTCCAGCTCCGGCTTGAGCAATGAGTGGTCGATGGTCTTGGCCACGTCCCGGTATTCGAGGGTGGCGATATCGAGGGTCATTCGGATCACCTGATGAAGGGTCGGAGCGTGTCCCGGGCGATGAGGAAGCCGCGCTTGACCTTCTCGTCGGTGCCCTCGAAGACCCGGTCCTCGTGCTCGATGATGATGTCGCCGTCGTAGCCCGCACGGTACAGCGCGGAGAAGACCTCCCGCCAGTCCACGTCCCCGAGACCGGGGATGCGCGGCACCTGCCAGCCGATGCCCGCGGACAGGGTGCCCCGCTCATACAGGCCGTCCCGATCGATCATCAGGTCCTTCGCCTGGACGTGGAGGATGTGGTCCCCGAACTCGCGGATGAAGCGACCCTGATCGATCATCAGCCAGACGAGGTGGGAGGGGTCGTAATTGAGCCCGATGGTGCCGCCCCACTGCTCGAGGATGCGTCGCCAGATGTAGGGGCTCCACGCGATGTTGTGGCCGGCCGGCCACTCATCCTTCGAGAAGATCATGGGGCAGTTCTCGATGGTCAGACGCACCCCGTGGTCCTTCGCGACGGCCACGATGCGCGGCCAGACCTTGAGCGCCTCGTCCCAGTTCTGGTCCTGGGTCTTCGAGGCGTCACCGCCCATGAACGTGTTCACGAACGGCACGCCCATGCGCGCCGCGGCCGCGATGACCAGCTCCAGGTGCGCGATGACGCGTGCCCGGTGGTCGGGGTCCGGGTGGAGCGGGTTGGGATAGAACCCGAGACCCGAGATGCCCAGCCCCAGGCCGGTGATCTCGTCGACGATCTCGCGCGCCTGCGCGTCGGACAGGTTCGCGACGTCGATGTGGGACGTCCCGGCATAGCGCCGGGTGGGGCCGGTGGTACGCGGCCAGCAGGCGATCTCCAGCGATTCGAAGCCGTTGTCGGCGGTCCAGCGGGCGACCTCGCCGAGGGGCGTCTCCGGGAACGGGGCGGTGAGCAGACCGAGCTTCATGCGAGGGCTCCCTCAACGATGGGTGCGGACACCGAGGCGACGTCCACCCAGCGGCCCTCGCGCGCGGACACGAGGACCGCGTCGCCCAGGAGCATCTCGTGGTGGCCGTCCTCGAACGTGGCGAAGGTGGGACGGTCGGGCATCCGGCCGGCGGCGACCGCCTGGTAGATGGCCCGGAACAGCGCATGGAAGGTATCCCCGAAGCCCTCGACGTGGCCACCGGGCAGGCTGGCGGCCGCGCTGCCGAGCGCGTTCATGAGTGCCGGGCCGCGCTGGAGGATCTCGTTCGGCCGGTCCCGATGACCCAGCCACAGGTGGTCGGGGGTCTCGGAATCCCAGGCGGCCGAGCCGCGACTGCCGTCGATCTCGTACTGGAGCGAGTTCTTGCGACCCGCGCTCACCTGGGAGATGGCCACCGAGCCGCGAGCCCCGTTCTCGAAGCGGAGCAACAGCAGCGCGATGTCATCGGTGGACATCTGTCGCGCGATGGTGTCCGTGGAGCGCTCCGTGGAGAACGTCTCGACCGGTCCGGCCGGCTGCTGGCGGGTCGGGATGGCCGTCACGAGCTCCGCCATGACCGCGGCCACCCGGGAGCCCGTGATGAAGCTCACGAGGTCCACCCAGTGGGTCCCGATGTCACCGAAGGCCCGCAACGTGCCGCCCTCCGCGGGATCGAGACGCCAGTTCCAGTCGGTGTCCTCGAACAGCCAGTCCTGGAAGTAGCGTCCGCTCAACAATCGGATGTCTCCGAGCGTCCCGGCAGCCACCTCCCCGTGCAGATGCTGGTTGAGCGGATAGAACCGGATGTTGTAGTTGACGGCGCAGATGCGGTCCGTGTGGGCGGCCAGCGCCACCAGCTCCGCGGACTCCTCGGAGGTCACCGCGAGCGGCTTCTCGCACACCACGTGCCGGCCGGCCGCGATGATCGCGCGGACCTGGGGGAAGTGGAGGCGGTTGGGGGACGTCACGTGGACCACGTCCACGGCCGGATCCGCGAGCAGCGCATCCAGGTCCGGATATGCCTTCGGGACGCCCAGGCGACGCGCGGCGGCATCCGCGCGGTCCGCCGATGCGCCGAGGATGCCGTGGACGGTGACGCCCAGGCGACGCAGCGCCTCCACGTGCACCGTGCCGATGAAGCCGGAGCCGATCACCGCTGCGCCGATGCCGTCCACCGATGCCACTCGTCGTCACCCTCTCGCCACCGATCCGTCACTTCCGATGGTACTTCCGCATGTCAAGTGCAAAAGTCCGCCTCTCGACAGCGGAACCTATGATGGTCCGCATGGCCCGCGAACGGACCCCCCTGGCGGAGGAGTCCCTCGATACCCTCGTGACCGTGCTGGATGGGATCCGGCTCGGCGGCGTGGACTCGAGGGCCGAGCTCGTGGCGCGCACCGGCCTGGGACGAGGCGTCGTCGCAGGACGGGTCGCAGAGCTGCTCGATCGGGGCCTCGTGGTGGAGGGCGAGACGGGCCCCAGCACCGGTGGCCGTCCGCCCCGACGACTCGCGTTCCGGGGGGACGCCGGCCACCTGCTGGTGGCAGACCTGGGCGCCACCAGCCTCGATGTCGCCGCTACCACGCTCGATGGCCAGGTGCTGGCACATCACGCGGAGCCCGCGGATATCGCGACCGGGCCGGACGTGTGTCTGGGGCGCGTGGACGAGCTGTTCGAGCATCTCAGCATGGGCCCGCGACGGTTGCCCGGTCGGCTGTGGGGCGTGGGCATCAGCGTGCCCGGCCCGGTCGAGTTCGGGACCGGCAGGCCCATCTCACCGCCCATCATGCCCGGCTGGGACGGCACGCCCATCCGGGAGCGCTTCTCGACGCGCTGGGACGCACCCGTGTGGGTGGACAACGATGTCAACACGCTCGCGCTCGGCGAATGGCGCTCGGGTGTCGCGGTGGGTCATCGTGACGTCGTGGTCATCAAGGTGGGCACGGGCATCGGTGCCGGGATCCTGGCGGGGGGACATCTCCACCGGGGCGCCCAGGGCAGCGCCGGCGATGTGGGGCACATCCAGGTCGTGGAGGACGCCGCCATCGTGTGTCGGTGTGGCAACGTGGGGTGCCTCGAGGCGCTCGCGGGTGGGGCCGCCATCGCCCGCCAGGGCAGGGAGGTAGCCGAGGACGGTCGGAGCCCGTTCCTGGCACGCGTGCTGCACCAGACCGGTGACATCGACGCTCGGGACGTGGCGCGCGCGGCCGACCATGGCGACCCGGTCGCCGTGTCGCTGCTCCAGGTGGCGGGTAGACGCATCGGCCAGGTGCTGGCGAGCATCGTCAACTTCTACAACCCGTCGCTCGTGGTCGTCGCCGGGGGCGTGGCGCAGAGCGGGGACCAGTTCCTGGCCACCATCCGCGAGACCGTCTATCGCCGGTCGCTGCCGTTGGCGACACGCGACCTGGTCCTCGCCCGATCCGCGCTCGGGGGCATGGCGGGTGTCCTGGGCGCGTCCACGATGGTCGCCGACCAGCTGTTCCGGCCCGAGGTCCTCGCGACCTGGGTGCACCACGGCGAGCCGGGACCCACCGCGGTGGGCGCACCGCTCCCGAGCGGCTCCTGACGGGTCGGTCGGCGGTCGCTGGACGGCGGTCTTCCCCGCGACGGCGCGACGTCAGGCCCTTGCGACACCCGCGGCGGCGCCCGCGTCCGCCATCACCACGAGGCGGGGATGTCGGCGCAGGAAGCTCGCGGGCAGGTCCGTCGTCTCCGGGCCCTCGAGCGCCCGCGCCAGCACGTCCGCCTTGTGGGCACCCGTCACGAGCAGCCACAGCTCGTGCGCGGCGAGCAGCCGGTCCATGCCCAGGGTGATGCCACGCGTCGGCGTCCGGCCGGCGCCGTAGCGTGCCTGTGCCGCGGCCTGGCTGGTGGGCGCCAGCTCGACCACCCGCGTCGGGCTCGCCGCATCCGAGCCGGGCTCGTTGAAGCCCACGTGGCCGTTCGGTCCCAGGCCCACGATCGCGAGGTCCAGGCCCTCGGCGGCGATCCGGTCGTGCGCTGCCGCAGCAGCATCCGGATCCGCAGCGTCTGCGTCGATGGGCACGAACCGCGGTGGTGCGGTGAGCCCGTCCAGGAGATCCTCGCGGAGACGCACCTCGCAGCGTGCCGGATCACCCGGTGGCAGACCCAGCCACTCATCGAGCGCGATGATCGTTGCCGATGCGAACGACGAACCGGCGCCGCACCGTTCGATGAGGCATCGATAGACCGGCCGGGGCGTGTCCCCGGTCGGCAGGCAGATGCGCACGTCAGGTCGATCGTCGACGACCCCGGCCAGACGCTGGGCGACCGCCGCGGCCCAGCTCGTGGGCGGCAGCACGACCAGCTCAGGCACCAGCGACGACCCGGTCGCTGAAGTCGCCCGTGACCGGGTCCTTGAGGATGAGCTTGCTGCGGCCGTCGGGCAGGAGCTCCCGCTTGATGACCACGAACCCCTCGTACATCTCGGGCGTGATGGCGATGCGTGGCGTGGTGCCGCCCCGCCAGTCGAGGGTCACCGGCTCCCAGGCGTGCGCCTTTGCCGATCGGAAGGCGGCGTCCATGATCGCGTTCACGACGTACCCGTCATAGAACGTCTCGCGTGGGCTGGTGCCGGCGTCGATGGACCGGAACATGTCCGTGAACATGTCGACATAGCCCAGCTCGGACACCTCGTCGCCGACCGGGAACAGCCAGCCCGCGGCCGTCTCCGCCTTCTCGGCGACATAGCCGCCGCTGCCACCGGTCGTGAACATCTCGAAGCCGGTGCGCAGGAAGTGGTTGAGCCAGATCGTGCCCTGGGTCCCGGCGACCTCGTCGCGCAGGTCCATGCCGCCCCGGAACGTCCAGCTCACCTCGAACTGGCCGATCGCCCCGGACTCGAAGCGGATGAGCGCGATGGCGTTGTCCTCGTCCGCGATGGGATGGACCAGCGTGTCCGTGTGGCACAGGACCTCCACGGGTCGGTTGCCCTTGCCCACGAAGTTGCGGATGATCTCGATGCAGTGGCAACCCAGGTCGATGATGGCGCCGCCACCCGTGAGCCGACCGTCCCAGAACCACGCCGAGTGCGGGCCCGGATGCGTCTCGCGCGAGCGCACCCAGGTCACATCACCGAGCGCCCCCGCCTCCACCGACGCGATCGCCTTGAGCGTCTTGGGCGTGTAGCACAGATCCTCGAGATAGCCGCCGAAGACGCCCGCCCCCTCGACCGCGGCGAGCATCCGCTGCGCCTCCTCCGCGGTCCGCCCGAGCGGCTTGGTGCACAGCACCGCCTTGCCGGCGGCCGCGGCCATGGTCACGGCCTGCTCGTGGAGGTGGTTCGGCAGAGCGACCACGACCACGTCCGTGTCGGGATGCCTGATCGCCGCCTCGAGGTCCGTCGTGGACTCCGGGATGTCCCAGCGCTCCTGGAACGCCGCACCACGACTCTCGCTCCGCGAGTACACCACCCGCACCCGGTCCGCGCCGCGCTGGCCGTGGAGCGTCTGGGTATAGAAGTCACCGATGAGACCGGTGCCGAGCATGCTGATGGCGTGATGGCGCATCCCTGGGTCCCCCGCAAGCTGGTCGTCGCTGACGTCACCACCGGGCCGTGGCGACGTGAGCCTCGATGCTAGCCCTTCGACCGGGTGGCGGTCTGGTCGTCGACCGAGCCTCCGACCGAAGCCACCCCCGCCGGGTCCGGCACCCGCGCCGACAGCAGCATCACCAGGGCGATCAGGACCAGCATCGGGATGGCGTAGTAGTTGACGAACGCGATCCGGTTCGCGAGGAACGCGATGAGCAGCAGACATGCCGAGCCGGCCAGCCACCCGGCATCCGCGTCGATGCGAGCCACGCGTCGGCTGACGAGCCAGCCCGCGGCCAACGCGAGCAGCAGGATCGGCACATATGGCGGGTCGAGACGGAACCCGGGCCCGACCAGGAGATTGAGCGAGTAGTCACGACCCGGTTCCGCAAGCAGGGACCAGAACGTCCCCTCGAAGAACTCGGGCGGGTGCCACGCCGCGAACGGCGTGACGATGAGACCGGTCGTGAGCAGCGCCACGACGAAGACCGCGCGCCCGTGACGGGATGCCAGGAGCAGGGGCAGCATCGCGAGCGCGAACTGCTTGGTGGCCATGCTGAGTCCCAGGAACACGCCGCTCAGGAGCCGGTGCCGAGGCGACCCAGCGAGCACGGCGATCGACAGCGTGAGCAGCCCGATGAGGAGCGGCTCGGGGAACCCCTGCCACGCCACGTACATGCCGCCGGTCCACCACGCCCAGAGTGCCATCAGCGTGGCACCCAGGACCGCGGAGAGCCCGAGGCGACGGGCGAGGAGGCCGAGGCCGAACAGGGTCATCGCATCGCCCGCCACGATCGCCCATCGAGCATCGCCGAACAGGCTGCCGATCGTGGCACCGATGGCCGCGACCGGCAGATAGGGGTAGCCGGAGTCGAAGATGTGCGTGAGATAGGGATCGGTCCCGGAGCGGATCGCCTCGGCGGCGGCCTCCTGGATGAGCGGCACATCGAACGTCGGCCGCACATCCAGCAGCACGATCGCGGCGCGGCAGCCGAGACCCAGGAGCGCGACGACCCCCATGCACGCCGCCAGGCGACGCGATCCGTCGGGTCCACGAGCCAGGAAGACGCCGACCCCCAGGACCAGGAGCGCGGCCAGTGGGATGACGTGGAACACCAGGTCCGGCAACGGCGGCTCGGGACGGAACGGGACCAGCGTCCGCAGCACCAGCTGCAGGCCCACGATCACCGACGCGACCGATCCGACGGAGCGCAACGGACGCTCGGTGGTCAGCGCCGCAGCCACGAACGAGGCAGCCGCCACGACCAGGAGTGCCGTGGAGACCAGGTTCGCGCCGTTGGCCCGGAGATACGCCCACACGGCCAGGTCCAGGGCGGCGAACGTGGCCAGGTACCAGAAGGGGCTGCCAGTGGCCCTCAGGGCTTCCGAGATGCGCATCGGTGACGGATGCTACCTGTCACGGCACACCCGAGTGACCTCGGCTCGGCCGCCCTGATGACCGGACCCCGGTCGTCGCGTCACCGGACGCGACCGTGGCGGCACGTCAGGCCGGAGCGCGTGTCACCAGGATGCGCATCACGGCCTCGTCGAGCGCGCCCCATTCGTACTTGTAGGCCTCGTCGCCCCGGAGGAAGTCGAAGCGGGTCCGGCCGGCAGCCATCCGGTCCCGGAGATAGGCCGCGGTCCCCGTGACCCCTGGCGACAGCTCCCGGGCCGATGGGTCGGCGCCGGCGTTGTAGAAGTAGCAGGTCGTCCCGTCATCGAAGCCGACCCCGGCGAACACCAGCCGGTCACCGACGGTCACCTGGCCGAGCTGGAGCTGGGCATCGGGACCCTCGGCGGCCTCGAGCTCGGACAAACGATGGAGGAAGCGTCGGCTGCGGTCCCCGCCCTCGGTGGCCGGGAACAGGCCGTCCTCCCCCCACCGCGCCTGGTGGAGGTCGATGAAGGCCTCCACGGAGGCCGGCTCCAGCGGCGCCTCGTGATAGCGCACCTCGCCCGCCGCCTCGGCGCGCCGGAGCTTGCGCCGGATCTCGTGACGGGCCTTCTTGCCCAGCGTGGCCAGATACTCATCCCAGTCGCCACTGCCGGGCAGTCGCACCACCGGGCAGACATCCTCCTGGCTGACCTCCACCCGCCAGCTCGCAGGACCAGCCCGGAGCGCTGCGGCCATCGCATCCACGACGGGGTCCTCCGCACGCAGCCGACGCAGGTCGATGGCATCCCAGGCGAACGGACCCCGTGCATCCTGCTCGAGCGCCCGGACCACCGCCTCGCACACCGCCGGCAAGTCATCGGGGTCACACAGGAAGGTGGCGTAGTCCGCGTGATAGCTCGCGGCCATGAACACGGTGGGTGCGTCCGGGGCCACGACCCCATCCGACGGGCGGCGCATGTGCGTGGCGGACGCGTCATCACCGAGGGCGGATGGATGACGATGCATCAGCGGCACGATCGCGACGACCTCGTCACCGAGCGCGTCCGGACGATCGCTGGGTGCCACGACGAGGTACTGGGGGTGTGCCGTGACCGCGTACGCATCCCACCAGGCACGGTGGACCGTCCATCGAGAGAACGGGCTGGGACACGCGGTCGCCGCCAGGAGCCGGTCCCAGGTCGTGCGGGGGATGTCCGGGAGGTCGACGCGGCGGGCACACAGGTCGCCGGCGCGGACCTGCGGCGGACAGGGGGCGATGGGGGTCGTCATGGGGTGTGCCCAGTGTAGGGCGGCTGGGTGTACAGCGTATGGCGCGGTGTCCGGCATGGCCGCATCAGCGGTCCGCCCCGCGACCGAGGGTCCCATGTCCGTCCGGTACTACTGAGCGACGGCTGGACGCGGCTTCCTTGGGCAGTCTGTGCCTGCGAGTCCGGTGCATCCACGCACCATGGCACCCACGGTGCCGACCGCGAGGAGAAGGGGAGCGGCTTGAGGGTCCTGGTCACCGGCGCGGCTGGCTTCATCAACGGGTACCTCGTGCCTGAGCTCCTGGAGGCGGGCCACGACGTCATCGGCATCGATGACTTCTCGAAGTACGGCCCGGTCGTCCGGAGCTACGACTCGCACCCGCGATACACCTTCGTGGAGGGCGACGCCAAGGACGAGGCGCTCGTCACGCGGCTGGCCGCCGACTGCGACCAGGTCGTGGCGGCGGCGGCGATGATCGGCGGCATCAGCTACTTCCATCGGTTCGCCTTCGACCTGCTGGCGGAGAACGAACGGATCCTCGCGTCCACGTTCCGCGCCGCGATCGCAGCGCACGCGAACGGCTCGCTCGGACGGATCGTCGTGGTCTCCTCGTCCATGGTGTTCGAGTCGACCGACGTGTTCCCGACCCCCGAGGGCGCCCAGCTCACCAGCCCGCCGCCGGTCTCCACGTACGGCTTCCAGAAGCTCGCCTCGGAGTACTTCGCGAAGGGTGCCTGGGAGCAGTACGGACTCCCCTACACCATCGTGCGTCCCTTCAACTGCGTGGGCATCGGCGAGCGCCGAGCGCTGCGCGACGCGGAGGTGATGTCCGGCAACGTCCGGCTCGCCATGAGCCACGTGGTGCCGGACCTGGTCCTGAAGGCCATCAAGGGACAGGACCCGCTCCACATCCTCGGCGACGGCAGCCAGCTGCGGGCCTACACCTACGGCGGTGACCTCGCCCGAGGCATCCGGATGGCCATGGAGTCGCCCGCCGCCATCAATGACGACTTCAACCTGTCGACCGCGCGGAGCACGAGCGTGCTCGAGCTGGCCGAAGCGGTCTGGTGCCGTGTCACCAGCGGGAGGCCGTTCCGGTTCGTCTCCGATGCGCCCTTCGAGCACGACGTCCAGCGCCGTATCCCGGACGTCCGGAAGGCGCGCGACATCCTGGGCTTCGAGGCGCTCACGCCGCTCGGCGAGATGCTCGACGAGGTCGTCCCGTGGATCCGCGACGAGCACGCGGCGGGCCGCATCTGATGGACGCGGCCGTACATCGGGTGACCACCCGGCGGACCCTCTGGTTGCGTCTCGGCGGCCTCGTCGTGAGCGTCATCGCGCTCGCCATCGTGGCGAGCTCGATGGACATCGCGGATGCCCTGCGGATCGCCGTGAGCGCCCAGCCGTCGGCACTCGCGATCATCCTGGTCGTGATCGTGGGCCAGCTGGCGTTGCGCGCCCTTCGGTGGCGGATGCTGCTGCCGCACTCACAGGACGGCCAGGCCGTGCCCTATCGGACGGTCGTTCCGGCACTGCTGGCCGGGTATCTCGGCAACGCGGTCCTGCCGGCTCGCCTCGGTGAGGCGGTCCGCGCCGCGGTCGTCGCCCGACGTGCCCGCCTCGACTTCATGGAGTGCTTCGGCACGACGATCGTGGAGCGCGTCGTCGACACCGTGACGCTGGCGGTGCTCGTGTGCGTGGCGGCATCCGCGGTGAGCGTGGCGCCACCGGTGATGGTCGTCACGGGCGTGGTCGCCGTCGCGGGCGTCGTCCTCATCGCCCTGCTGCTGTCGGTGGGACTCACCCCCCCGAGCGTGGCACTCCGGCGCCGGATCACGGGCTGGCTCGGGTCACCGATGGTCTCGCGGGTCGCGGATCGGCTCGTGGCGTTCGCGCTGGGCGTCGATCGGGGAAGGTCGCGGCGACGACTGCTGGTGGCGGTCAGCGTCAGCACCATCTGCTGGTTCCTGGACGCGTTCATCTTCTGGCTGGCAGCCGAGGCGGTCGGCATCGGCCTGACGGCACCGCAGGTGATGCTCATCGCCGGGGTCGCCGTGCTCGGCACCGCCATCCCTGCCGGACCCGGCTATGTCGGGACCTACGAGCTCGCCGTGACCACGACCGCGGTGGCACTCGGTGTGCCCGGGCCGGAAGCCCTCGCCATCGCGGTGCTGGTCCACGTCATCACGGTGGTGCCACTCGCGGCTGCCGGTGCGATCTCGCTGGGCGTCCATGCCCTGCGGAAGGATCGTGGACAGCGCCGCCCGGGTGCCGACCCCCGCTCCGCGGCCGGTCTCGACGGTGTCCGCACCTGGGGCCCCACCCACAGCACAGGAGACACGTGGTCATGACCCTCGAGGCGATCGCTCCGGCGCCATCACGCGCCACTCCGCGACCGGCCGTCCTGCCCTGCGACGTGGCGGTCGTGGGTGGCGGCGGCCATGTGGGTCTTCCCCTGTCCCTGAAGCTCGCCGAGGCGGGGATGCGCGTGGCGATCCTGGACATCGCCGAGGAGACGGTCCAGCGCATCCGCGGCGGCGAGGTGCCCTTCATGGAGACCGGCGCCGAGGACCTCCTGCGTGAGATCCTGCCGACGGGCCGCCTGGTCGTCTCGACCGACCCCGCCGTGCTGCATGGTGTCCCGGTCGTGGTGGTGGTCATCGGGACGCCCATCGACGAGTTCCTGAACCCCTCGATGGCCATCTTCGACAAGGCGGTCGACCAGCTGGCACCGCATCTCGCGGACGGCGCGCTGGTGGTCCTGCGGAGCACCGTATATCCAGGCACCACCGCGCATGTCCGTCGAGCGTTCGAGGCTCGCCGGCTGCGAGTGGACGTCGTCTTCTGTCCCGAGCGCATCGCGGAGGGCAAGGCGCTCGTGGAGATCGGGGAGCTCCCCCAGATCGTGGGCGCCGATGACGATGACACCTTCGGGCGAGCCGCGGCGCTGTTCCACCGCCTGGGCGCCCCCACGGTGCGCGCGTCGACCGCCGAGGCGGAGTTCGCGAAGCTCCTCACCAACACGTGGCGCTACATGAAGTTCGCCATCGCCAACCAGTTCTTCGTCATCGCCCACGAGGCGGGGCTCGACTACAACCGGATCCTCGGGGCGATCCGCACGGACTATCCGCGGGCGCTCGACCTGCCGGGACCGGGCTTCGCCGCTGGTCCCTGCCTCCTCAAGGACACGATGCAGCTCGCGGCGTTCACGAGCGACCACTTCCCGATGGGCCAGTCCGCGATGCAGATCAACGAGGGTCTGCCGGCCTACCTCGTGGCAGCCATGCGGCGGCGCCTGGGCGACCTGACCGGCCGGCGCGTCGGGATCCTGGGCATGGCCTTCAAGGCCGACTCCGACGACACCCGCGCGTCCCTCAGCTACAAGCTGCGCAAGCTGCTGGTCTGGGCAGGCGCGGACGTGCTGTGCACGGACCCCTATGTGCGGGACCCGCAGCTGCTGCCGCTGGACGAGGTCCTCGAGCGGTCGGAGATCCTGGTCGTGGGTGCGGCCCATGCGTCCTATCGCGGGCTCGACCTCTCCGGGAAGGACATCGTCGACATCTGGGGCATCACCGAGCGGGGGATCGTGGTGTGAGCGTGGTCAGCGGATCCATCGATGAGGCGGCCATCTATGCCGAGCGGTTCCCGCCCGAGGTCATGGAGCGGCGCTACGAGATGTGGCAGGAGATCGCCGCGTACCTCCAGCGGTACGTGCCGCGGGACGCGGTCGTGCTGGACATCGGGGCCGGCGAGGGATACCTGCTCGCCGCCCTCGAGGCAGGCGAGCGGTGGGCCGTCGACCTGCGACCACCCTGGGAGCCGATCGCGTCGGGGATCCGGTTCGTGCGCGGCAGCGGGCTCGAGCCCGACCCGTCCCTCGTTCCCGGGACCTTCGACCGCATCCTGATGAGCAACTACCTGGAGCATCTGCCGACGCCGGACGATGTCATCCGCCAGCTCCAGGTGACCCGGGACCTGCTCCGGCCCGGCGGTCGCATCGTCGTGCTGCAGCCCAACATCCGGCACGTCGGCGGCGCCTACTGGGACTTCATCGACCACAAGGTCGCCCTGACCCACCACAGCCTCGAGGAGGCCGCGACGCTCGCGGGACTCCGGACCGTCCGGATCGTCGAGCGCTTCCTGCCGTACACGACCAAGGGCCGACTGCCCATCGACCGGCGCCTGGTCCGGCTCTATCTCCGGCTGCCGCTCGCGTGGCGGCTGCTGGGACAGCAGACGCTCTTCATCGCGGAGCGACCGACATGAGCCGCGTGGCGACCGCGGCCGTCGCGCCGGCACGGGCGCACGCTGAGGACCCGGTGGTCTCGATCGTCATCCCCGTCTACAACGAGGCGGAGAACATCACCGGCACCCTGGAGCGGCTGGCGAGCCTGGTCCGGACACCGATGGAGATCCTCGTGGTCCACGACTTCGATGAGGACACGACGGTGCCGGTGGTGCGGTCCCTCCAGGCCCGGATCCCGCAGGTCAGGCTCCTGCGCAACGACCTGGGCAGGGGCGTGCTCCACGCCATGCGGGCCGGGATCGCGGCCGCGCGTGCGCCGTATGTCGTGATCAGCATGGCGGACGGGTCCGATGACGTCGCGGTCATCGACCGGATGGTCGAGCTCGCCGAGCAGGGCGCCGATGTCGTGGCGGCCAGCCGCTACATCCGGGGTGGCCGCCAGGTCGGCGGGCCGCGCCTGAAGGGCCTCATGAGCCGGACCGCGGGCCTGACGCTCCAGTGGTTCGGACGCGTCGGCACGCATGACGCCACGAACAACTTCAAGCTCTACAGCCGCCGCCATCTCGACAGCGTGACGATCGAGAGCTCGGGCGGATTCGAGCTCGCCCTCGAGCTGACCGTCAAGGCTGCCCTCGCAGGGCGCGTGGTCCGTGAGATCCCGGCGACCTGGCACGACCGCACCGCGGGGGAGAGCCGGTTCCGGCTCCGGGCGTGGCTCCCGCGCTATCTGCACTGGTACCTGTCGCTGTTCAGCGGCCGGGTCCGTTCGCTGCGTCCCTGACGTCGCGGGCCATCACCGGTCCACATCGGCGAGCGGGCGCCCAGACGACCCCTGGCTCGCCGTCATGGCGCCCGACGCACCGGGCGCGGACCGGCCGCCAGCGACGATCACCGCTTCGGCGCAGGGTCGGTGGCGAGCGTCTCGCTCCGCGTGACCCGCCGGACGGCCCGATGGATGAGCGGGATCCGGAACAGGTCCCACAGGACGCGCAGGCCGAGGAGCGGGTGCACGTGCATCCGGGACCCACGTTTGTCCGTCCACTGCACCGGGATCACCGCCATCCGGTAGCCACGCTTGCGTGCGAGATGGATGATCTCCGCGTCGAACACGATGCTCGTGATGCGCTGGCGCTCGAACAGGTCCTGGCCAGCGTCCCGTCGGAATCCCTTGAAGCCGCACTGCGTGTCGGGGACCGAACCCGTGACCCAGAAACCCGCGACGGCGCGGAACAGCTTGCCGAGCAACCGCCGGTGGAGTGGCTGGCTCGCTCGTCGGTCCGACCCGTCCGGCTGGACCCTGCTGCCGAGCGCCAGCTCGTGGTCGGCGAGGGCACGGGTCAGGAGCGGCAGCTGGTCCGGTGGCGTCGCCATGTCGGCGTCGGTGAACACCACGAGGTCACCCGTCGCTGCCAGCATGCCTGCCCGGACCGCAGCGCCCTTGCCGCCGTGCGGCATGCGCAGGACTCGCAGCGGTGGCGCCTCGCCGTCGGGGCCGACGGCGGCCTCCGGCCGTGCCTCGACGATCGCCGCCGTCCCATCGGTGGAGCCATCGTCGACCACGAGCACGTCCCAGGTCCCGAGCTCGTCCGCGGACACACCCCCGGCGCGCGCCGGGCCACTGCGTCCGAGGTAGCCGAACAGCTCATCCAGCGCGGACGGCAGCCGGGCAGCCTCGTCGAAGGCCGGCAGGACCAGGGTCAGGCTGGGTCGGGGATCGTCAGGCATCGGTGCATGGTAGTCGCCCGGAGGGCTCGATCGGTCACCCCTGCGCGAGGGTCGGAGCGCCATCCACGGCGCGGCGATGGGGCGCGGACGCCGCGTCCTGCCCCGAGGACGGGACCGCGCGTGACGGCACGACCGGCAACCGCACGAGCGCGGCGAGGATCGCGAAGCCAGCGAACCAGAGGACGGGCAGCGCGATGGTCGCCGCCACCGGCACCGTCCAGGCACGGTCGGTCCGAGCGCCCCAGATGACGAGCGTGGCTGCGGCGAGCAGGCGGATGGGCAACGGGACGGGGACCCATGCGCCACCCGGTGTCCCTGACGCGTTGCCGAGGAGGTAGCCGACCCACTCCTGCCACATGGTCGGTGCCACCACGAAGGACACGCCGACGATGGCAGCGGTCGCACCCAGGGCGATGGCCAGCGACCGCCATTCCCTGCGCACGGCGAACCACAGGAGCCCCACGCCACAGGTCGGTTTCGTGAGCAGCACGAACGACCAGGTCCACGGATATCGGAAGCCCAGCACGATCGCAGCCGCGATGAGCAGGTTCACGTTGCCGTGGTACAGCTCCATGATCACGGGCGGGAAGGCCAGGACCATCAACGCGCGCCGGCCACCGAGCCAGATCGCCGTGGCGAGGGTCACCGCGAGCCAGATCCACAGGAACTGCCACCAGGGCAGCGCACCCGCGAGGCTGAATGCCATCGCAGCCGGTGGTGAGTAGGTGAAGGCACCCAGCGACCCGACCGGCGTCTCGTAGGGATGCGGCAGCTGGACGCTCCAGTACGCGAACGCATCGAAGCCCACCGTGCCGATGCGCGGTGCCGCCACGGCGAACGTGTACACCAGGAACGCCAGGCCGCCGATCACCAGCCCGTGGAGGGCGGCACGCCGGACGGGTGCCCAGCGCGGCACGACCATGCCGGGGCCTCGGAGGGAGGTGCCGATCACTGCGACAGGGTACCGCCCCGGAGCGAGTCACGACCCGCTCGGGCATGGGCTCGGCTGGACGTGCCGACGATCGACTCGGGGTGCGTGGGAGCGGCCGCCATGCGTCGCCCGGGCAGCCACGCCACCATCCAGTCCAGCTGGCCGTGGAGCCGCTCCGGGAAGCCACGCTGGACCGCCACGACACCCACCAGCATCGCCAGGCCATGCATCCAGAGCGAGGGCAGGGCGAGCGTCGCGGCGACGGGCACGGTCCAGCGACGGTCGGTCCGAGCGCCCCAGGTCACCAGCGCGGCCGCCACCAGGATGCGGGGCCACATGGGGATCTGGATCGCCAGCACCGAGCTCGGCTCCTGCGTCTGGGCGAGCATCCGGAGCCACTCCACCCACAGCCCGGGCATGAGCACGAAGCTGACCCCGGCGATCAGCGCCGTGGCGCCGAGGGCGATGCCCAGCGAGCGCCACTCCCGACGCACCACGAACCAGAGCAGCCCGATGCCCGGCGTGACCTTGGTGAGCAGCACGAACGACCAGGCCGCGGGCCAGCGGAAGCCGAGCACGACGGCGAGGGCCAGCAGGATGTGGATGTTCGCCATGCGCAGCTCCACGACGAGCGGCGGGAACGCGAGGAGCGGCAACCACCACGGCCCGGTGAACCAGACGTGGATGGCCAGCGAGACGCCGATCCAGGCCAGCGCGAAGACCGACCAGGGGATGGCGGTCCAGAGCGTCATCAGGGGCACGAACACGGGCGAGTACCGATAGGCACCGATGCCCACCGCCTCTCGCGGCCCGCCATACACCTCAGCGCGTGGATAGCCCCAGTACGCCCTGGCGTCGAACGCGAGGTTCTCTGGCGCGGACGCCGGACCGGTGATCACGAGCCAGACCATGAACACACCCAGTGCGCCCAGGCAGACGAACGCGATCGGCCGCCACTTCACGGCGCGCAGTTGCATGGCCGCACTGTCGGGAGTGGCGCGTCCGTGCACCACCCGCCGGAGGTACCGGTCGGTACCATCGGCGCCATCACGCACGCTCGGATGCGTCACGCGGGATGCCCCGGTCGCTCGCAGGTCATGGCCGAGATAGCCCAATCGAGCCTCTGCACCGAACCGACCCGCTCCGCCCATCGTTGTGGCATGTCATCCCACGGGCGCACCATCGCCGGCGCGCAGGTCCCGGAGGAGCGGTCGCTCCTGTTCCCATGGCGGACCGGTCGACGACCGCTCACCCCCCATCAGCGGAACCTGCTGTGGTTCGGAGCGACCGTCGGCTCGCTGTTCGTGACCGCGGTCATCCTGTGGGCCCGCGGCGGTGCTGCGTGGGGGCTCGACGCCTGGGCGTACGCGCAGGTGGACCGGGTGCATCCCTACGAGCACGCATGGGGCACCTACGGTGCGTTCCTCTACGGGCCACCCATCGCCCAGGTGTTCGGCATCCTCGGCCACCTGCCCTGGCCCGTGTTCCTGACGGCATGGACCGGACTCCTGGTCGGCGTGTACGCGTGGATGGCCGGGCGCTACGCGCTGGTCCTCCTGGGACTGTTCCCGGCCGTCATCCTCGAGCTCCTCAACGGCAACATCCACCTGCTCCTGGCGGCCTCGGTCGTCCTCGGCTTCCGCTATCCCTGGACCTGGTCGTTCGTGCTGCTCACCAAGGTGACACCCGGCGTGGGACTGCTGTGGTTCGTCTTCCGACGCGAGTGGCGCGCGCTGCTGATCGCGCTCGGGGCCACCGCTGCCATCTGCGCGGTGTCGTTCCTGCTCGCACCCTGGATGTGGCAGGAGTGGTTCGCGATGCTGATCGTGGAGGCCGGCCAGCCCATGGGGCCCAAGCAGGTGCCTATCCCGCTCCTCTATCGCCTGCCAGCAGCGGTCCTCCTGGTCTGGTGGGGCGCCCGCACGGATCGCCCATGGACCGTCGCGGTCGCAGCCTGGCTCGCGATCCCCGGGATGTGGTGGTACAGCAGCGTGATGCTGGTCGCCGTCCTGCCCATCCGGCGGATGCGCCTGGGGTCGACCGCCAGGCCCACGGACCCCTCGATCGACCCTCCGGGATCGGACCCGTCGACCGCACCCGACCACACCCCGGGGTACCCCACCTCCCTGACCCGATAGCCCATCCGTACCAGGCGGCGGAGGGGTGACCCGTTGCTACTGTGCACCGGCATGGTCCCGCTCACGTTGTTCCTGCTCGCCCTCGGCGCCCGGATGCTGGGCGGCGCGCTGTTCCTCGACCCTGGATATCCGGACGCCTTCTACTACGTGAGCGTCGCCCAGTCGCTGGCTGCGGGCAACGGCTTCCAGGTGGGCTACATCTGGAACTTCGTGGACACGGGCACCGCGACCCTGCCGGATGTCGGCGTGCTGCCCATCGTCTCGAACGCGCACTGGATGCCCCTCGCGGCGATCATCCAGGTGCCCTTCATCTGGCTGCTCGGGCCCACGGCCCTCGCATCGGCGCTCCCGTTCTGGCTCACCAGCGCGGCCGTCGCGCCCCTCACCTGGTGGATCGGTCGGGATGCCGGCCTCGCGCCCTGGCAGGCCGCGGCGGCCGCGGTCATGGTGGCGGTCCCCGCCCTGGTCGCGCCGTTCCTGGCACAGCCGGACAACTTCGGCCCGTTCATGCTCCTGGGCACGCTCGCCCTGTGGCTCTGCGCGCGAGGGCTGCGCGGCGACCGGCGCGCCTTCGTGCTCGGTGGGGTGGTGGTCGGGTTCGCGTTCCTGTCCCGCAACGACGGGATCCTGCTGGGCATCCCGTTCGCGCTCGCGTTCCTCGTGGAGCTGCTGCGACGCTCGGAGCCTCGACGCATCGGCTGGACGGCGGCCGTGCTGTGTGCGCTCGGCTTCGTGCTCGTCGCAACGCCCTGGCTGGTGCGGCAGCTCACCGAGTTCGGCTCCATCTCGCCCTCCGCCACCTCCGGCCGGATCACCTGGCTCCGTGCGTACGCGGAGCTCTACAGCGTGAGCACACCCGCCACGCTCCAGACCTTCCTCGACCAGGGGGTCGGACCCCTGGTGACGAGTCGGGTGCTGGGTCTCGTCAACGCCCTTGGGTTGTTCGCGCTCCAGCCACTGCTCATCTTCCTGGCCCCGTTCACCCTGCTCGGGGCGTGGTGGCGACGTCGCGACCACGCGTTCCAGCCATGGCTCGTGTACGCCGGGTGCCTGTTCCTGGCGAGCGGGCTCGTGTTCGCGGTCCATGTCCCCCACGGCACGTTCCTCCACTCGGCGGTGGCGCTCATGCCCTACGCGTACCTCGCGTCGGTCGTGGGTATCGGTGGGGTCGTCGCGGCGGTCGGGCGACGGCGGCCCGGCTGGGATGTCCAGCGTGCGACGCGGCTGTACACGTGGACCGCGGTCGGTGCGGTGGTCGCCCTCGGCGTGGTCTCGTCGGTGACCGTCGCGAACAGCTGGCGGAACGCCCAGGACATCGCACGGGCGGCGGTGGCACCACTCGCGACGGTCGATCCGAGCGAGCGCCTGATGTCCTCGGACGCCGGGGCGTTCTGGTATCTCGCCGCGCGGCCCGGCGTGGTCACGCCGGAGGATCCCCTGTCCGTGGTGGAGGACGTGGCGCGGCGATACGACATCCGATGGCTCCTCCTGGAGCGGGCATTCATGACCCGGGCCCTCGGGCCGGTGTTCCTCGGCGAGGAGCGGCCGGACTGGCTCTCCGCACCGCTCGCGACCGTGACCTCACCCACCGACCCCGATCGGATCGAGGCAGCGCTCTACGCGGTCTGCCTCTCCCCCGATGACCTGCGGTGCACCCCGTGAGCGCGGTCGGTCCCCGGGCGACGACCCCCCTCCGGGCGCCCCTCTGGCGCCTCGCGCTCGTCCCCCTTGGCCTGTTCCTCGTGGCGGTCCTGGTCCGGCTCGTGGTCGTGGCGTGGATCCCGTTCCCGCCTACCGAAGGCAGCCTCTACTACCTCGATGTCGCGCGCAACCTGGCGGAAGGGCGCGGCCTGACGACCGACGTCCTGTGGAGCTACGCCACCACACCCTGGGAGCTGCCCCGACCTGCCTTCGACCTGTGGCTGCCCGTGGCCAGCATCGTGGCGGCACTCCCGATGCTCCTCGCCGGCACGACCGCGCAGGCCGGCCAGATCGGCGGCGTGCTGCTCGGCTCCCTCCTTGCGCCCCTCGCGTGGGCGGTCACCCGCCAGGCGGCGACCATCGATGGTCTCGGGGACCGTCGTCGTGCCGCCGCTGCCATCGCCGCGGGCCTGCTCGCGGCGATCCTGGGGCCCTGGCTCGTGACCACTGCCGGACCCGACTCGACCATCCCGTTCGCGGTCCTGGGCACCCTCGACGCCCTGCTCATCGCGCGTCTGTTGCGCCCGCCACACGACGCACCGAGGGACGGCAGCCGAGCTCGTCTCGCGTTCGTACTGGGCCTCGCGCTCGGCCTCACGTACCTCGCTCGCCAGGAGGTCGTCTGGATCGGCCTCACCCTGGTGCTGCTGGCCGTGCCGATGCTCCGACGCGTGGCGGTCGGACACCGACCGCGTGCCACGCTGACGCTGCTCGGTCCCGTGGCCGTGGGCGGGCTGCTGCTCGTGGTGCCCTGGCTGCTCCGGCAGCAGCGCACCTTCAGCGGTGGTGGCGGCATCAGCCAGGCGATCGACAACATGTTCCTGCTACGCAACGAGCAGATCTTCTCCATCCATGACGAGCCGACCGTGTCCGCATGGCTGGCACAGGGCCTCGACGGCATCGTGGGCGCATGGGGCAGGGCACTCGCCGCCCAGGGGGTGGACACCATCGCCCTGGGTGCCTTCCCGGTGGGCGTGGTGGGGATCGCGGCGATGATCGCGCTCCGGCGACGCCCCTCGCTGCGGACGCCGAGCGCGCTCGTCGTGCTGCTGCTGAGCGGGACGATCACCTTCCTGGCCACGGCGATCCTGTTCCCGGTGGCCACGCTGTGGGGCACGTTCGCCCACGCCAGCGGTCCGCTGCTCATGGGCCTGATCATCGCGAGCGTCCTCGGCGCGGATGCCCTGATGACCCGGATCTCCATCCGCCGGGGCTGGGACCCCGTGAACGTGGTCGTGGGGCCGGGTGCCCTCCTCGCGTTGGCGCTGCCCATGACGCTCATCCAGCTGACCGCCGTCGCTGGCAGCGCGCGGAACCTCCAGCAGCGCATCACGGCGGTGGGCACCGCCCTCGAGGCCGATGGCGGCATACCGGCATTGCTGATGAGCGACCAGCCGATGTCGGTGTCCTGGCTCCTGGACCGACCCGTCATGGTCCTGCCCGACGATCCGCCGGCCACCCTCGCGGAGCTCGCCCGCGCGACCGGTGTCCGGACGATCCTGATGTTCCAGGACGACCGGGGCGGATATCCGGATGCCCTCCTGGGCCCGGGTGCCACCTGCCTCGTGTCACCACCCGTGCTCATCGGTCCCGCGGATGACCCGGCGCTGCTGGCGATCATCGATCCGAGCTGCACGCCGTGACCCACGCCGGCGGCGTCACCGCGTGGCCCACGGGCCGCGTCGGGGCAGCGACGTGGCTGCGGGTCGCGGTCGTGCCGATGGGCCTGTTCCTGATCGCGCTCGTGGTCCGTGTCCTGGTCGCCCAGGGCGTCGTGTACCCGCTGTCCGAGGACGCTGCCTACTACGGCCATGTGGCGAGTCGGCTCGCGAGTGGCGACGGCCTCACCTCGCTGGCGCTGTGGAGCTATTCGACACCACCGCTCACGTTGCCACGTCCCGCCTTCGAGATCTGGATGCCCCTCTCGAGCCTCGTGGCGGCTCCCTTCCGGGCCATCCTCGGCGACACACACCAGGCGGCACAGTGGAGCTCGATCCTGATCGGGGCCTGTGTCGCACCACTGACCTGGCTGGTCGCGCGCGACGCCGCGCGTGCCCTGCGTCTGCCGACGGAGCGGCGGGTCGCGGTGACCATCGGCAGCGGTCTCGTCGCCGCCGTCCTGGGGCCGATGGTCGTCGCCGCCTCGGACGCCGAGTCCACGACGGTGTTCCTAGTGTTCGGCACGCTCTCGGCACTGCTCATGGCCCGCACGTTCGAGCACACCGGCGCACGTTGGGGTCTGCTCCTGGGCGTGGCCCTGGGTCTCGCCTATCTCGCTCGCCAGGAGGCCATCTGGCTGGGTCTGGCGTATCTCGTGATGCTCGGCGGAGCGGCGAGGAAGGATCGGCTGGTCGGTGCGAGCATCGTGCGCCGGCTGGTCCCCGTCATCATCGGCGGGCTGGTCGTCGTGACGCCCTGGCTCCTCCGGCAATGGCTGGCCTTCGGCACGCCGTTCCCCGGCCAGGCGCTCGAGAACGCCATCCACATCCGGAACGAGGACATCTTCGCGTACGCCGTCCGACCCACCCTCGAGCGGTTCCTCGACCAGGGCCTGGCGGCCATCATCGAGCAGCGGCTGTTCGCTGCCGCATACCAGCTGGGCAGCACCCTGATCGTCCTCCCGTTCCCCGTGGGCCTGCTGGGCCTGGTGGGTGTCGTCGCGCTGCGTCGCAGTGGCGCCTTCCAGCCCACGGGCAGCCTGTTCGCGCTGATGTGCTTCGGCGTCCTCATGTTCTCGGCGACGGCGCTCATGTTCCCCGTGGCGACGCTCTGGGGGACCTTCCTCCACAGCGTCGGACCGCTGCTGGTCGGATGCACGGTCACCACGCTCCTGCTCCTCGATGCGCTGGTCGCCAGGGCGGCAGCATGGCGCCGATGGCGGCCCACCAGTGCCTGGTTGGGTCCATTGCTCGTGATGGGCCTGGTGATCCCGACCTCGGTCACCTGGGTGTCCATCGAGATGGCACACTCGAAGGAGGTCCGGACACGCTCCATCGCCGTGGCCAGCGTCATCGAGCGTGCCGCGGTCGCCATCCCCGATGACGAGGCACCCGGCGAGCGTGCGAGCGTCATCACCAACTACGGCATCTACGCGGCCGCCGAGTCGGGACGGCCGACACTGTCGCTCCCGGACGAGTCGCCCGAGGATGTGACGGCGCTGGCACGTCGGTTCGGTGTCAGCCTGCTCGTGGTGGTCGGCCAGCGAGGCCGATACCCCGATGCCCTCCTGACGGAGCCGCGTCACCCGTGTCTCGCGGCGGATCCCGAACGCGTCGATACCCCGGGTGACACGATCTGGATGTTCCACCTCGCGTCGAGCTGCACGGTGGTCCCGTGAGCGCCACGGGGCCGGGACGCAGCGCGCCCTATACTCGGACCACGATGGGCAGCCTGACCAGGGAAGCACAGCGTGTCGCGGCCGAGCCCGTCTACTCCGAGCTGGGCAGCCTGCTCGACCAGACGGCCGGCGGTCTGCGCGCGCTCACGGACCGCCTTCGGGCGGTCTACGCTGGGGATGGAGCCGCGGTCGAGCCGGCTGGCGCGCGGGACGCCGATCCGGACCTCGCCCCGGTGCGTGCGACGGTCGCCCGTCTCGATCACCTGGCACGCGCCCTGGACGCGACGCGGGCGAGCCTTGGTGCGACCGCATCGTCGGGCGGGGCGTCACGGAGCGGCGAGACCGCCAGCCTGTCGCCGGAACACGCGGAGCTGCTGCTGGAGGCACAGGAGCAGGAGCGGGCACGCCTCGCCGAGGAGCTCCACGACGGCCCCGCGCAGGTGCTCTCCAACGCGGTGTTCCGGGTGCGCATCGTGGAGCGCGCCATGCGCTCCGACGTGGCCGCCGCGACCGCGGAGCTGGATGCGCTGCGCATCGACCTCGAGCGCGAGACCGACCGGCTCCGGGACTACATCCGCCAGCTGCGCCCGTCGCTCCAGGACCCGGGGGATCTTGCCTCGGTGCTCACGGACGCCGCGACCCAGCTGCGCAAGGAGGCCGGCATGGAGGTGGAGCTGGTGCTGGGCGCGCCCGAGGCCGCGCTCGACCTGCCCGGTCGCACGGCGGTGCTCCGCATCGCCCTGGAGGCGCTGCGCAACGTGCGCAAGCATGCCAGCGCACGACGTGTGCGCCTGACCACACGCCTGGAGCCTGCGACGGCGCCCACCGATGCTGATTGGTGGGTGCTGGAGGTCCAGGATGATGGTGCAGGCTTCGAGGTCGAGGATGCAGCGAACCGGGGTGGTCAGCGACACTTCGGGCTTCGGTTCATGAGGGAACGGGCCCAGCTCGTTGGGGGCGGGCTGGAGATCGTCTCGGAGGCAGCAGCGGGCACCACCGTCCGCCTGCGGCTCCACCCACGGGAGAGGAGTCGGACATCATGGTGATGGGGTACACGGGGCCCGAGCGGCGGCGCGGCGGTCCGGATCGGCGCAGCCCGGACCAGCGGGTCCGCATCCTGCTCGTCGACGACCACGCGCTGTTCCGGGTCGGCATGCGCCAGACCCTGGAGCAGGAGCCCGACTTCGATGTCGTGGCAGAGGCCGACGATCCGCGGTCGGCGTTCGATGCCGCGGCCCAGTTCGACCCGGACATCGTCCTGCTGGACCTGTCCATGCCGGCCCCTGGTGGCATCGACACCACCCAGCGCATCAAGCGGGAGGTGCCCAGCGTGGGCATCATCGCGCTGGCCGTGGAGGAGGACGAGGACCAGCTGTTCGATGCCATCAAGGCAGGAGCGGCGGCGTTCATCCTCAAGGACATCGGCCCCGATGACCTGGTGACCATCATCCGCCGCGTCAACGGCGGTGAGTACCTCATCAACGACAAGGTGTTCGCGCGACCCGCGGTCGCCAGCCGGGTGCTCAAGGAGTTCCGGGAGCTGGCCGTGTACGGACAGGAGGCCGCGCCCATCTTCGCGCCCCTGTCCCCCCGCGAAGTGGAGATCCTCGACAACATCGCCAAGGGCATGACCAACAAGCAGGTCGCATACGCCCTGTCCATCAGCGAGCAGACGGTCAAGAACCACATGAGCTCCATCCTGCGCAAGCTGTCGGTCAACGACCGGACGCAGGCCGTGGTGTACGCCATGAAGCAGGGCTGGATCAGGATCCCGGAGGACTGACACGGAACCAGAGACCGCATGGGCGGGCACCCCAACGGATACCCCTGCCCCGGCACCGGAGGACCGGTCCGGGCATGACGCTGTCGGGCGTGCGCTGCTCGCCGCTGTCGACGCGGTGCGCACGTCGGTCATGGACGAGGTCGAGAGCCTCGACCAGGAGCTGGGCGAGATCGAGATGCTCGCCGGTCAGGCGACCGCGGAGGCGAGCCGCCACGAGGAGCGACGGACACGCGCCGAGGAGCGGGTCGCGAGCCTCGAGCGCGATCCGCGTGCCGATGCCGGGGACCTCCGGGAGGCGCGCCAGCAGCTCTCGACCCAGATCAAGCGGGCCGCGCTGTTCGAGGCGCAGCAGCAGCTCCTCGAGGGGAAGCAACGGACGCTGACGCGCTTCCGTGACCGCATGGCACGGGTCGAGGAGGACCTCCGATCGGTGCGTGCCTCGGGCATCGCGGCGGCCGGCACGACCGGAGCCTCCGCGTTCAGCCAGGCGCTCGCCCTCCGGGCGACCGCACCCGTCGGTGATGCGACCGATCCCAGCGTGCTGCTACGGGCCCAGGAGGAGCTGCGTCGCGAGATCGCCCGACAGATGCACGACGGGCCTGCCCAGAGCCTCGCCAACATCGCGCTCCAGGCGGAGATCGTGCTGCGGCTCGCGAGCCGGGGTGACGCTCGCACGCAGGGTGAGCTGGACCAGCTGCGGGTCATGGTCGAGCACGCGCTCGACGCGACCAAGGAGTTCATCTTCGACGTCCGGCCCATGGTGCTCGACGACCTGGGCCTCGTGCCCACGCTGCGCCGCACGGCGGTCGACCGGGGACGACGAGCCGGGGTCGAGATCGACCTCGACTCCCAGGGCACGGAGCGACGCCTGCCACAGGAGACCGAGAGCGGTCTGTTCCGGCTCGTGGACGACACCATCAACGGCTACCTGGCGCTGCGGCCCTCACGCGTGGCGGTGCGACTGGACTGGTCGGAGCGACGCCTGGGTGTGACCATCCGGTCGGCCTGGCTCCACGAGCCACGGCCCAGCTCGGCGCCGACGCCATCGGGTCGGCTCCCGGAGGACCTGCCGCCAGCGCTGCGCGCGATGATGGAGCAGACCCGGGAGCAGGAGCGCCAGGTCACGAGCGAGGCGCACTCGCTGCCGGCCGAGCTCCTCGCGGACCTCGGTGACCGCGCCCGGGTCATGGCGGTCGGGCTGTCCGTGAGCCCCGATGGCACCACCGTGGAGCTGAGCGTCAGCACGAGCTGAACGTCGCTGCTCCCTCTCGATGGTGCGGCGGATCCCCCGATTCGCCCCGGGCCCCATGACATCCGTCCCATAGGCCACGGAGCGACGGCGGCCCAGTGTCAGCGGGACGTCGGACACGCTGGAGCAGTCCCGATCCCATATCGACCCCGGTGGGCTCGTGTGGGTCGCCATCGCCCCGGCCATGGAGTCCGGGAAAGGAGGTGACCTACGATGTTGGCAGCGTTCCGCACCTGGTTCACATCGACCATCCCCCGTGATCAGCACGGACAGGGACTGGCCGAATACGCACTCATCCTCACATTCATCGCGATCATCGTGATCGGCGCAGTGACATTCTTCGGCACGACCCTGAACGGGATGCTGAGCGAGGTCGGCGAGTCCATCTGACCGTCGTTCCTTCGGAACCTTCGAAGGGCGGTGTTCCCCCGGGAGCACCGCCCTTCGTGCTGTCCGCGGCACGGATCACCCGGTCCGTCCCCAGGTCCGGCGGGGACCCTACTGGCGCCCCCGGCTGGTACCGATGGCCCATATCGAGGCATGGCGGCGACGAGCGACAGTGCGGTCACCGCCCTCCGGGACGGATCTTGAGAGAAAGGAGGTACCCAACGACATGGCAGCTCTCATCACCTGGCTGCAGACCGCTGTCCGCCGCGACGAGGAGGGGCAGGGTCTGGCCGAGTACGCACTCATCCTGGCTCTCATCGCGATCGTCGTGATCGGCGCCGTGATCTTCCTCGGCTCGCAGGTCAACACGATCATGAGCGAGGTCGGCGAGTCCATCTGACCGTCGTTCCTTCGGAACCTTCGAAGGGCGGTGTTCCCCCGGGAGCACCGCCCTTCTCCATCTCCCGGACATCCCACCCGCTCCCACCCCCACCCCACCGGGTCATCACGCATCCCAGCGGTCCTGACCCATCCACACCGTCCTACCAGTCATAGCCCTTTCGTCATCTCGTCCGACTGCCACTCCCTTTTCTAGAGTCGCGACGCCTGTCACCCCCCGCATCTGTGGAGACCATCCGTGAAGCGCTCGAATCGCCTGATGCTCCTGCTGGGCGTGCTGCTGGCCGTGGTGGCCTTCGGCGGCGTCCTGATGTTCGGTTCCCGGCCCGGCGGTCCGTCCGGCCCCGAGGCACCACCCCAGGTCGTCACCGTCGTGACCGCCGCGACCGACCTCGCCCTTGGCACGCGCCTGGCGCCGACCGACCTGGCCACGCGGGAGCTGCCTGCCAACGAGGCGCTCGACACCTTCCGCGACCCGGCCGTGCTCACCAACCAGGTGATCCGACGCACCGTGACCGCGGGTCAGGTGCTCACCGCTGCGGACTTCCAGAGCGGCAATGCCAACGCCCTCGACGTGACCCGCGGGCTCAAGCCCGGTCTGCGCGCGATGGCCATCCGGGTCGACTCGCTGTCCGGGGTGGGTTCGCTCATCCAGACCGGTGACTACGTGGACGTGATGCTCGCCATCACCGATCAGCCGGACCCGAACAAGGCGCCCGTCGTCGCGGAGTTCCGCGACCAGAGCGGCCTGCCCGCCACCAAGATCCTCGACGAGTGGCTGAACAACACGACCATCAAGGTCCTGGTCCAGAACGTCCAGGTGCTGGGCACCATCCTGCCCACCGTGGTCACCGAGCAGCAGGCCAACGGCGACAACGAGATCGGCGCCATCGCGCTCCTCGCGGTCACGCCGCAGCAGGCCGAGCTGGTCCGGTTCGCGCAGCTGGACGGCAACCTGTACCTGCTGCTGCGGTCCCCCGAGGACGAGACGGCACCGGACGTGCCCACGACCGGCATCACCCTGCGTGAGCTGACCGACCGCTGGGGCGTGCTGCCGCCGCGCGTGATCATCACCCGCCTGCCCTGAGTGGTCGGGATCCGAGCAGCATGAGCCGAAGGGAGCAGCGGGGTGGCTGACACCATCAGGGTCGTCGTGGTCGACGACATCCTCGAGACACGGGAACACCTCGCCAAGCTCCTGTCGTTCGAGACCGACATCGAGGTCGCGGGTGTCGCGGCCTCTGGCCAGGAGGCGATCGAGATCGCCACCCGGCTCACCCCGGACGTGGTCCTCATGGACATCAACATGCCCGGCATGGACGGCATCGCGACCACCGAGGAGCTGGGGCGGACCGTCCCGACCGCCGCCGTCGTGATGATGAGCGTCCAGGGCGAGCCGGACTACCTGCGCCGGTCGATGCTGGCGGGCGCCCGGGAGTTCCTGGTCAAGCCCTTCAGCGCGGACGAGCTCTGCGCCGCCATCCGGGGGGTCTACACGCGGGAGCGTGAGAAGCAGGGCCGGATGGTCAGCGCACAGCCCGCCGCCGCGACCTCGGCGCTGACCGTGACCACGCCCAGGGAGGACGGCAGGGTCATCACCCTGTTCTCGCCCAAGGGCGGTGTCGGCCGGACGACGCTCGCGGTCAACCTCGCGGTGGCCATGGCCGCCGACCAGGGCCGATCGGTGGCGCTCGTCGATGCGAGCTTCCAGTTCGGCGACGTGGGCGTGCTGCTCAACCTCAACCCCAAGAACAAGTCCGTGGTGGACGTGCTCGGTGACCTGGCGGGTGGCGAGGGCGACGCGATCGTCGACAACGCGCTCATCAGCCACAGCACGGGCATCAAGGTGCTGCTGGCGCCGCCCAGCCCCGAGATGGCCGAGCTGGTCACGACCGACCACATCCGGCGCATCGTCGAGCGGCTGCGTGCCACGCATGACGTGGTCATCGTGGATACCGCGCCGGTGTTCCAGGACGCGACCCTCGCCCTGCTCGACCTGTCCGACCAGGTGCTGGGTCTGCTGACCCTGGAGATCACCAACATCAAGAACATCCGCCTGTTCCTCGAGGTGGCCGACCAGCTCGGCTACGGGGCCGACAAGGTGCGCCTGGTGCTCAACCGCGCGGACTCCGCGTATGGCATCCGGGTGGCCGATGTCGAGAACTCCATCGGCCGCAAGGTCGACCACACGGTCGTGTCGGACGGCCGCACCGTCGTGTACGCCCTCAACCGGGGTGTCCCGTTCGTGTGGAGCAACAAGCAGACACAAGTGAGCCAGGACGTCCTGGCGCTCGCCCGCGCGGTGGCCGGGGACGCCGCGGTGGTCGCCCCACCCGACAAGGCCCCGGCCCAGCGGAAGCTGTTCGCATGGCGCTGACGATGACCACCCGCCACCGCCCCACCACACGAGGGAGTTGAACCGATGTCCCTGTTGAGGCGCATCGAAAGCGCTCGTCCGGGCGCTGACGGCGTGCTCCCCACCCCACCCGCTCCGGGCGCACCCGGCCAGCCTCCCGCAGGTCCTGGCGGCTCGGTGCCGGTGCCGGCACCCTCCCGGATGCTGTCCCAGGTGCCCGCCCGGGAATCGTTCCGGGACACCAAGTTCCGGATCCAGCAGCGGGTCATCCAGGACCTGGACCCCAAGCTCGACCTGTCCAACCAGATCGAGGTGCGGCGTCAGATCGAGGAGATCTTCGGCCGTGCGCTCGAGGAGGAGGCACTCGCCCTCACCCGGGCGGAGCGCGTCCGGATGCTGGAGCAGATCACCGACGAGATCGTGGGCCTCGGGCCCATGGAGCCGCTCCTGCGTGACGAGTCCGTCACCGAGGTGATGGTCAACGGCCCGCGCCAGGTCTACATCGAGCGCAGCGGCAAGCTGGAGCTGACCAACGTCACGTTCCAGAACGATGACCATGTGCTGCGCATCATCGATCGCATCATCGCCCCCATCGGCCGGCGCATCGACGAGTCCAGCCCGATGGTGGACGCACGACTCACCGATGGCTCCCGCGTGAACGCCATCATCCCGCCGCTCTCGCTGGTGGGCCCGGTCATCACGGTCCGGAAGTTCTCGGCCACGCCGTACACGGTGGATGACCTCGTCCGGTTCGGCACCGCCACGCCGGAGATGTTCGACTTCCTCAAGGCGTGCGTCGAGGCACGGCTCAACGTGTTCGTGTCCGGCGGCACCGGCTCGGGCAAGACCACCTCGCTCAACGTGCTCTCATCGTTCATCCCGAGCGATGAGCGCATCGTGACCATCGAGGACGCGGCCGAGCTCCAGCTCCGCCAGGAGCACGTCATCACGCTCGAGTCCCGACCCTCGAACATCGAGGGCAAGGGCGCGGTCCCCATCCGGGAGCTCGTCCGCAACTCGCTGCGCATGCGGCCCGACCGCATCATCGTCGGCGAGTGTCGTGGCGGCGAGGCGCTCGACATGCTCCAGGCCATGAACACGGGCCACGATGGCTCGATGTCCACGGGCCATGCCAACAGCCCGCGCGACATGCTCTCGCGACTCGAGACCATGGTCCTCATGGCCGGTGTCGACCTGCCGCTCCGGGCGATCCGGGAGCAGGTCGCCTCCGCCGTGGACCTCATCGTGCAGCAGAGCCGTCTCAAGGACGGCAGCCGCAAGATCGTCAACATCACCGAGGTCCAGGGCATGGAGGGTGATGTCATCGTGATGCAGGACGTGTTCGTGTTCGAGCAGACCGGCGTCACGGACGGCAAGATCCAGGGCCGCCTGAAGCCGACCGGCATCCGGCCCAAGTTCGCCGAGAAGTTCGAGCAGATGGGCATCGCGTTGCCGCCCGGCCTGTTCGGCTTCCGCTACTAGGAGCAGCCGACCATGAGCCCCACGATGCTCGTCGCGGCGGCCATCGCCGCGGCAGCCGTCCTGCTCGTCTTCTGGGGTCTCTTCGGCACACGACGGGACGACGTCCAGGATCGCCTCGAGCGCTACGCAGCTGGCGCGAGCGGCGAGAAGAGCGAGGAGAAGCGCCAGGAGCAGCAGACGCTGCTCGAGCAGCTCGCCTCGTCGCGCGCCCTTACGGACCTCAACAAGGTCGTCGAGAAGCGGGACTGGGGCGCCAACCTCGCCCGCGAGCTCGCGCGCGCGGACCTCGCGCTCAAGCCCTCCGAGTTCCTGGCCATCCGGGCCGGCTGCATCGTGGGTCTGCCCGCCGCGGTGGTCCTGCTGGGGGCGACGGTCCTGCCGACGGTCGGCAACCCATTCGCCTATCTCCTCGCGGGCGTCGTCGGCTGGTGGCTCCCCCGGTTCTGGCTGAACCGGCGCAAGAGCCAGCGACTCAAGGCCTTCAACTCCCGGCTCGCCGACACCATCACGCTCATCGCGAACTCGCTGCGCGCGGGCGCGTCGTTCCTCCAGTCGATCGAGCTGGTGGTCCGCGAGTCACAGCCGCCCATCTCCACGGAGTTCAACCGGGTGATCCGCGAGGTGAACCTGGGCCTGCCCTTCGACCAGGCGCTCAACAACATGGTGCGTCGCGTCCGCTCCGATGACCTGGAGCTGATGACCACGGCCATCAACATCCAGCACCAGGTCGGCGGCAACCTCGCGGAGATCCTCGACTCCATCGCGTTCACCATCCGTGAGCGGGTGCGCATCAAGGGCGAGATCAAGACGCTCACGGCACAGGGCCGCATGTCGGGCTATGTCGTGGGTGCCCTGCCCATCTTCCTGTTCGTCATCATCTCGGCGATCGCGCCCCAGTTCGTGGGCCCGATGTTCGAGAAGCCGCCCGAGGCGTTCGGCCTGCCACTGGGCGTGGTGGTCATGGCCTTCGGCGCGCTGATGATGGGGCTCGGCTTCATCTTCATCCGGCGCATCGTCAACATCGAGGTCTGAGGCCATGAACCCGACCATCATCCTCGCCGCCGTGGCCGGCCTCGGCGTCCTGCTCGTGGTGTTCTCGCTCGTCTGGCAGCGGGGCGCCGACCCGGTCCAGGCGCGTCTCACCCAGCTGGGTGCGATGCAGGCCAAGACGCTCGAGGAGCTGGAGCTCCAGCAGCCGTTCTTCGACCGCACCGTCCGGCCCATCGCCCTCAAGCTCTCCGGCGTCGGTCGCAAGCTCACCGGCACGAAGAAGGTCCTGGGCACCGAGCGACGACTCGCCACGGCCGGCAACCCGTATCAGATGCGGAGCGTCGACTTCCTGGGGCTCAAGGTGGTCGTCGCGGGCGTCGTGGCAGGCATCCTGTTCCTGCTGGTGGGCGTGCTCGGCCGCAACCTCGGCATGGGCATGCTCCTCGCGCTCGCGGGCACGGGCATCGGCTTCATCGCACCCGAGTACTGGCTGACCCGGCGCATCCGGGCACGCCAGAAGCGCATCCTCCTGGAGATCCCCGATGCCCTCGACCTGCTCACCATCTCCGTCCGCGCGGGTCTTGGCTTCGACGCGGCGCTGGGCAAGGTCACCGAGAAGATGCAGGGCCCGCTGCCCGACGAGTTCCAGCGAGCGCTCGCCGAGATCCGCGTGGGCAAGGCCCGCAAGGACGCGCTCAAGGACATCGTGAACCGGACCAACGTCCAGGCCCTCACGAGCTTCATCGGCGCGGTCATCCAGGCGGAGACCCTGGGTGTGTCCATCAGCAAGGTGCTCCAGATCCAGTCGGAGCAGCTGCGCATCGAGCGTCGCCAGCGAGCCGAGGAGATGGCCGCCAAGGCGCCCATCAAGATGCTGTTCCCGCTCGTGGGCTGCATCTTCCCGTCGATCTTCATCGTCATCCTGGGCCCGGCGATCATCAACATCATGATCCAGCTCGGCGGACGCACGTGACGACGAGCCGCCTCGTGGCCGATCGCGCCATGGCCGGCACGATGTTCACGCTGCGGACCGCAGTCGGCGCCCCGATCGCCGACCGCGTGCGATCCGCGGCGGGCTTCTGGGGCCGCTTCCGGGGGCTCATGGGCCACCCCGGTCTCGCACCGGACGAGGGCCTCGTGCTCGCCACGAACAGCATCCACATGCTGTTCATGCGCTTCCCCATCGATGCCCTGTTCCTGGGCGCACCCGATGCCACCGGCCACCAGCGGGTGGTCGCGATCCGGCAGGACCTGCGGCCCTGGACGGGTGTCGTGTGGTATGTGCGGGGTGCGGCCGCGGTGGTCGAGCTGCCGGCGGGCACGTGCGCTCGCGCCGGTGTCGCCGTGGGCGACAGCGTCCACCTCGATCCAGCGGGAGCACCGACGACCGAGGGCTGACCCGGGCGGAGCTCCGCGTGCGCGGTCAGGCGGCCGGCAGGCCCATGGCGGGCACGTCCGCCCCGGATCCCGTGGTCACCGCCGCGCCCCCGGGCCGGCGGCGTGCCACCAGGAACGGCAGCAGCATCGCGGCGATCGCCACGAGCGGCGTGGTGATGGGCGGCAGCCACACGAGCAGCGGCAGCAGCAGGCCCCAGCGTCGACCCCGCTGTGCGAGGAACGCGGCGGGCAGGATGCTCAGCGCGAGGTAGTGGTCCCAGAGCAGCGGTGAGACCAGCAACGTCGCGCCGATGGTCACCATGAGCCCGGTCTCGCGGTCGTACCGGAGGCTCGCGAGCATCGCCACGATGCCCAGCAGGAACCCGCCATAGAGCGCGAGCGCAGCCGGCAGCGGTCCCCAGCCCAGGCGCGCGATGGTGGAGCCGAGGTCGAGGTTGTTGTCCTGGCCGGTGACACCGGTCGCGTTGCGGAGCACCGTGGCGAAGTCGAGGTAGCCCTGGACGCCCACCGCGGGCAGTGACAGCACGATGATGACCAGACCCGCGGCGATGGTCCACGCCACGAACCGCCACTGCCGCCGGAGCAGGCTCCAGATGAGCACGAGGCCCATGACGGGCCGGATGGTCATGACGAGCGCCAGCACGATCGCACCCACGGGTCGGTCCAGCCAGCGCCACAGGAACGCCCCGGCACAGGTCACCAGCACGCTCACGTTGCCCAGGTTGAGGTCGATGTGGACCGGGTACGCGAGGGCAGCGACCACGAACGCCAGACACCGGATCGTCCGGCGGACCGGCAGCACGGCGCACGCGACGACCAGCAGCGCGACACGCCCGAGGTACCACAGCAGGATCGTGGTATCGATGCTCAGCCACGTGAACGGCACCATGGTCACCGCGAACGGTGGCGAGTAGAGATACAGCTTGTAGGGCCCCGGCCGGAACGGACCCGACAGGGTGTCCAGGCTGTACATGTTCTCGCCCCGCGCGAAGCGCCGGGCGGCATCGAGATACGCCTCGAGGTCGTAGCCCCATCCCACGGAGCCTCGATACCGGGCGAGCGCGAGGACGAGCAGGAGGCCACCCAGGACCGCGAGCACGAACGCGGTGAACAGGATGAGCCGGTCGCGACGCTCGCGATCGGCCGAGGCGGCGGGATCAGCGAGCGGTTCGTGATCGGGCATCGCGCCGGGATGATAACGGCGCGGTACGAGACGCGGATCAGGATGTGGACATGCGTCGCGCGCTCGACCTGCTGCTGCCCCCCACCTGCGCCGGATGCGGCACGGAGGGTGCGCCCCTGTGCGAGCGCTGCCTGGTACCGCTCGGGCGGCGCCGGGACGAGCCGCCGGGGGTGCCGGTCGGCCTGCTGGAGCCGCTGCCCCCGGGCATCGTGCAGCTCGAGTGGTGCGCCTCGTTCACGGGTCCGGTACGTGACGCCGTGCACGCCCTCAAGTACCGCGGGGAGCGTCGGCTCGCCGGCCCGCTGGGCGCGGCGCTCGCCGCGCGCTGGGCGCGTGCCGGCCGGGGTGGTGACCTCCTGGTGCCGGTGCCGGTCCATCCCTCACGGCGCCGGGAGCGCGGATTCGACCAGGCGGAGGACCTCGCGCGTGCCTGTGGTCGCGTCAGCGGGCTGCCGATGCACACGGCGCTCGTGCGGGTCCATCGCACGACCGCGCAGCACGGGCTCGGCCGCGCGTCACGTGCCGCCAACCTGGGAGGTGCCTTTGGCGTGGAGCCACGGTCCGCGACGGCGGTGCGCGGTCGCTGGGTGGTGCTCATCGATGACGTGACCACGACCGGGGCGACGCTCGCGGAGTGCGCTGCCGCCCTTCACGCGACGGGTGTCCTCGCGGTGTCCGCGCTCACCGTGGCTCGCGAACGATGACCTTCGGCACGGTCTGGACCGCCTGTTGGACCCGTATGCCGGACGACCCGGCGCGGGGTAGGATCGGACGAGGAGGTATCTGCCATGCGAACCGTCGTGACCGCCCGCAACCTCGACGTCCCCGAGGAGGACCGAGCCTACGTGCTGCGCAAGATGGGTCGCCTGGAGCGGCTCCTCGATGACCGCAGCGACGCGTCCGTGGAGCTGTCACGGGCGGCGCATCGGTCACCGGCGGAGGCGGCGATCGTGGAGGTGACGCTGCTCGTGGACGGCAAGCCGGTCCGGGCGGTGGCGCGTGCGGCCAACCATCGGGGCGCCGCCGACCTGGTCATCGACCGGCTGGAGCGCCAGGTGGTGGACCTCAAGGAGCGGGCGGCACGACCGCAGGAGCATCGACCCGAGTCCGCCGCAGGCGAGCGATCGGGCGTGGACGGCCAGGCGCCGGCATCCACGCGTGATGATGCGCCGCGCATCGTCAAGGTCAAGCGGTTCGCCATCGAGCCGATGTTCGAGGAGGACGCTGTCACGCGGATGGAGGAGCTGGGCCACGACTTCTTCGTGTTCGTGAACGCGGAGAGCGAGCGGACGGCGGTGCTGTATCGGCGGCGGGACGGCGACTACGGGCTCATCGAGCCGACCGTCGGTGGCTCCTACTCGTCGGGGCTGCGGTCGTCCTGAGCCGGCGTCACAGCGACATCCGCGGGGTCCCGGGGCCAGTCGGCCACGGGTCGTCGTCGATAGATGCCACCGGCGCGCGCGAGGTAGTGCTCCTCGACGAGATAGCGACGCAGCGACGCCACGTCCGCGTGACGCGACGCGAGTCGCACGTCGACATCCCGCTCGGGGACCTCCTCGCCGTCCTGGAAGTCGGTCGACGCCAGCCAGCGGAGCACGACACGGCGCTTGCGCTGCTGGGCGGGGATGGACACCAGCCGTCCGTCACGGACGAACGCGTACAGGACCTTGTCGGCATAGGAGAAGCGATGACCGGGGTCGATGTCCGGCCCGGACCGGGCATGATGGTCGTCCATGGATCCCATCGTCCGCAGTCATGACGCGCGCTGTCAAGGACGGGTCGTGAGCACCGCGGATCCCGCGCCGGACGCGGCGGCGGCGCACGCTGTCCTCGGCGGCCGACGGATCGGCGCACACCTGCCCATCCGGCACGGACTGGCGGCCGTCTCGGCACGCGCCCGGGAGCTGGGCAGTGGCGTCGTCCAGGTGTTCACCGATGACCCGCGCGGGTGGGCGCCCCGGGCGGAACCGCACGCCGACCTCGACGCCTTGCGCACGGACCTCGAGCGATCTGACGTCACGCTCGTGGTCCATGCCTCCTACCTCGTCAACCTGGCCGGGCCGGATGGGGCGTCCCGGGCGCGCGCCGTGGAGCGGATGCAGCGGGAGATGGTCGCGGCGGAGGCGTTCGGGGCACGGGTCGTGACGGTCCATGTCGGATCCCACAAGGGAGCGGGCCAGGAGCTGGGCATCGAGCGGGCCGGGGAGTCGGTCGCGCGCATCCTCGACGGCCTGTCGGTCCGGCCTGACGCGCCGCGTCTCGCGCTCGAGGACTCCGCCGGGCAGGGTGATGCGGTCGGCGTGACCATCGCCGAGCTGGCGGACATCCTGGCGGCCGCGGAGCGACACGGGGCGGACCCTGACCGCGTCGGCATCTGTCTCGACACGGCCCACCTCTGGGGTGCCGGGGTCGCGCTCGATGACCCGGCGGTGGTCGAGACGCTCCTCACCGAGGTCGAGACCCGTGTCGGACGGCACCGCCTGCTGCTCCTCCACCTGAATGACTCCGCATCCCCCCTGGGCTCCCGGACCGACCGTCACCAGCACATCGGGGACGGCGCCATCGGTCGCGCGGCCCTCGGGCATCTGCTCCGGCATCCACGCCTGCCGGATGTGCCCATCGTGCTCGAGACGCCGGCGGTGGACACGGACTGGGGGGTGGTGGATCTCGCGCGAGCCCGCGGGCTGCTCACCGGACAGGACGCGGACGTGGTCGATGAGCCTGCGCCACGCTACGACCCGGGTGGTGCGCGCGCGCACAGGACCATCTGCCCACCACACGACCCCTGACCACACCGGAGCCGACCCATCCGCTGCACCGGTGGAACGGGGCGGACTGGTACCTCTCACCCATATCGGGCACCACGCGTCGCCCGGATGATGGTGCAGCCGTCGACCCGCCGAGCACGGGCGCAGACGGCGGACGAGTGCCCCTCCGTCGCAGATCCGTGTCAGTCGGGAGAACCATGAGCGTCCAGAATGGTCGCGCCTTCAACGAGTGGCTCCGCGCCCAGCTGAAGGCGAAGAAGATGTCCCAGCGTCAGCTCGCTCAGCAGTCCGGAGTGGATCACTCCACGATCTCGCGCCTGGTGCGCGGGGACCGCACGCCGTCGCTGGGCACGGCGACGAAGCTCGCCCGTGGCCTGCGGGAGCTGCGCGACGAGAGCGATACGCCCGGCTACTTCGGGGTCATGGCGGCGGGTACGAGCCATCCGACCGCGCGGGTCGAGTACGCGCTGCGCGCGGACGACATGCTGAACGAACCCCAGGTGCGGCAGGTGATGGAGTACTACCTCGCGCTGCGGATGCGTCGACTCGCGGTCCGTCAGCCGGGGCAGGGCGCCTCGGTCCGCCCGGTGGCGATGCCCAAGGGCAACTGACCGACCCCATCCTCTGGCGCCTGCGGGCGCCCGCGTCGACGTGACACCCCGGACGGCCGGCCTGACCAGGGCCGGTCGTCGTGTGTCGGCCGTCAGCTGCTCGTCACGTCCGCCGGGAGGCCGCGTCCCGAGGTGATCTCCGGGTCGCCGCGCGTCTTCGAGGACAGGACGTACGCGATACCGCCCACCACGATCACCGACAGGACGCTGATGGCCCGATCGACGAGGGTGATCGCCACGGCCTCCGTCTGGGGGACGTCGTAGACCGCGGTCAGCACGAACACCATGGCACCGTCCGCGAGGCCGAGACCGGCGGGTGTGAACGGCACCGCCGTCAGGAGCGACGCGATGAGCGCGATGAAGAACGCACCGCTGATGCCGATCTGGACATCGAACGGCATGGACTCGACCACGAACAGGAGACGCAACGCCTCGGTCGTCCAGATGAGCCCGGTCGTGAGCCCGACCACGACCACCGTCCGTCGGTCGATGGCGAACATGCCCTCCTCGAACATGTCGTACATCTCCACGACCCGATGCGGGATGGGCAGCCGGACCAGGATGCGTCGGCCGAAGTTGCGGACGAGCACGAGACCGACGACCAGGACGACGAGCACGATCAGGCCGAACCCGAAGATGACGCGCACCTCCGGCGACATGCCGTCCCGGAAGCTCCAGAAGCCCGCCGCCAGACCGAGCGTCGCGATCGCGATGAGGTCGAACATGCGCTCGATGAACACCGTCCCGAACGTCTTGGACAGCGACACGCCGGTGTTGATGCGCAGCAGGTAGGCGCGGTACACGTCACCCAGCTTGGCGGGCACCAGGCAGTTGACGAGCCAGCTGATGAGGATGATCTCGGTCGAGTCGCGGACCCGGAGGGGATAGCCCGCACCCCGCACCAGGAGCGCCCAGCGGTAGCCGCGGAGCGGGAAGCCCAGGTAGTAGATGCCGAGGGCGGCGAGCAGCCACCAGGGGTTCGCCTCGGAGACGTACGTGGCGAGCTGGTCGAGCTTGAACCCGGGCAGTGCCGTGAGGATGAGCACCACGACCACGATGGGCACCACGATCGAGATGATCGTGCGCGGCGACCGCAGCCGGCTCGACAGTGGCACGGCGCCCTGCTCGACGTCCTCGTTGACGCCCGGCAGGTCCAGCCGCTCCGCCTCCGCGATCTCCTCCGCCGGGATCCCGGCGAGATCCGCGTGGACGACCGGTCGCCCGGACGCGGGCCGGGCCACCGAGGGCTCATCCGCCGGGAGGCCACCGGAGGGGCTCGCGTCGTCCCCGGTGGCGGGATCGCGCGGCTCGGTCACGCGTCGACCGCGGTCGTGGTCATGGACATCCCGGGCACGATACGGCGGTTGCCCCGGACGCGCTGGATGACCTTGGCCACGGGGGTCCAGCCGCGCACCAGGTACGAGGCACGACTCGTCATCAGGCGTGCGTCGGCGAGCGCGGCGAGCAGGCTGGCGCCGTCGGTCACGTCGGCGGGCACGACCGTGGACGCGACACCCAGCTCCATGACGCTGTGGGCGTCGGAGGACGCCGTGCCCGGCAGGCCATGTGCCTGCGCGAACGCGGCTGCCCGGGGGTTGGCATCGCGATAGGCACGTGCGTTGTGGACCTCCACGTAGTCCACGGCCGCCGCGAGCGCCGCCAGGGCGCGCTCCTGCTCCGCGGCCTTGCTGCCACCCGAGGAGCGGAACCGGTCGAACGGGTGGGGCAGCCCCACGATGCCCCCCTGCTCGTGGATGGCAGCGGCCGTCTCCGCCGCGGACAGACCGGGTGGCACGGCACGCTCGAGGAACAGGCCGATGAGGTCGCCATCGGCGCTGCGCACCTCCTCGCCCACGATGACCACGAGGTCCGCGGGCGCGAGGTCCCGCGCTCGGAGCGCCACGTCCACGCGTTCGTGGTCCGTGATGGCGAGGTGCGTGAGACCGATCCGTCGGGCCTTGGCGATGAGCGACTGCGGCGAGGCCAGCGAGTCGAACGACGCCGAGCTGTGGCAGTGCAGGTCGAGGAACGACCGGCCGGCCGTCGACGGGATCGATGCCGACGGGATCGACGACCCGGTCATGGCCGCGTCAGACCCGCTGGACCAGCGACTTGCGGAAGAAGTCGAAGTGCTCGAGCGCGAGACCCGTCCCCAGCGCAACGCAGTTGAGGGCGTTCTCTGCGACGTGACAGGGCACGCCCGTCACCTGGGTCAGCAGCTTGTCGATGTTGCGCAGCAGGGCACCACCACCGGACATGACCATGCCCTTGTCGATGATGTCGCTGGACAGCTCCGGGGGCGTCTCCTCCAGCACCTGGCGGACCGACGCGACGACCTGTTGGAGCGGCTGCTCGAGCGCCTCCATGACCTCCGAGCTGGTGAGCGGGATGGTCCGCGGCAGGCCCGCGATGAGGTCCCGGCCACGCACCTCCATGTGCAGCTCGCGATCGAGTGGCAGCGCGGTGCCGATGGCGATCTTGACCTCCTCCGCCGTCCGCTCACCGACCATCAGGTTGTACTTGCGGCGGATATAGCTCGCGATGGTCTCGTCGAAGCGGTTGCCACCGACCCGCACCGACCGGCTGACGACGATGCCGCCGAGCGCGATGACCGCGATCTCGCTGGTGCCGCCGCCGATGTCGATGATGAGGTTGCCCGACGGTCCGGCGATGGGCACGTTGGCCCCGATCGCTGCTGCCAGGGGCTCCTCGATGAGATACGCCTCCCGGGCCCCTGCCTTGAGCGCCGCGTCCCGGACGGCCCGCTTCTCGACGCTCGTCACGCCCGAGGGGACGCTGATCATCACGTCCGGGCGCGTGAACGAGCGACCCGCCTTGCGGATGAAGTAGCGCAGCATCGCTTCCGTGATGACGTAGTCCGCGATGACGCCGTCCTTCATGGGCCGGATCGCGGTGATGTTGCCGGGTGTCCGGCCGATCATCTCGCGGGCGTCCTCGCCCACGGCCACGATCATGTTGTCCTCGCTCACCGCCACCACGGACGGCTCACGGATGACGACGCCCTTGCCCTTGACGTAGACGAGGACGTTGGCAGTACCGAGGTCGATGCCGATCTTCACGGCGCGAGGGAAACGGGATTCATGAGGGGACGGGCGATCCTTCGGAGACGACCTCGATGCTCGCGCCGAGGTCCAGGAACTTGGTCTCGATGTTCTCATACCCCCGGCGGACCTGGTGTGCGCCGTGGATGAGGCTGGTGCCCTCGGCGGCGAGCGCCGCGAGCATCAGGGAGGCACCCGCGCGCAGGTCGCTCATCTCCACCTCCGCGCCATGGAGCCGGGCGGGGCCGTGGAGATAGGCATGGTGGGTGTCGGGGATGTCCACCGAGGCGCCCATCCGGCGCAGCTCCTCCATCCACTCCAGGCGATCCTCGAAGATCGTCTCGTGGATGTGGCTGGTGCCCTGGGCCTGGGTCAGCAGCACGGCCGTGGGCGACTGGAGGTCCGTGGCCAGACCGGGATACGGCGCGGTCGTGATGTCCACGGCCCGGAAGCCACGCGGGTCCGGCCGCACGGTCAGGTGGTCGCCCTCCTCGGTGACCTCCACGCCGACGTCCGTGACGACGTCCAGGAACGCACCCAGGTGCTCCCGGGGCGCACCCGTCAGGGTCACCTCGCCACCCGTCACGGCGGCCGCGATGACGAACGTGCCGGCCTCGATGCGATCGGCCATCACGTGGTGGTCGGCGCCCCGCAGCCGACGACGCCCCTCCACCTCGATGACATCCGGAGCGGTCCGCGCCACCTCCGCGCCCATGGACACGAGGAACGCGATGAGGTCATCCACCTCCGGCTCCTGGGCGGCGGGCCGGATGGTCGTGTGGCCGTCCGCGAGGGTGGCCGCGAGGAGCGCGTTCTCGGTGCCCATGACGGTGACCGTGGGGAACACCACGTCCGCGCCGCGCAACCGACCGGGGGAGCGGGCGAAGTAATAGCCGTTGCGGTACTCGATCTCGGCGCCCAGCGCCCGCATCGCGTCCACGTGGAGGTTCACGGGCCGCCGACCGATCCGGTCACCACCCGGGTTGCTGATGATGACCCGCCCGAAGCGGGCGAGCAGCGGCCCCAGCAGGATGAAGCTGGCGCGCATCTTGGCCGCCGCCTCGAGCGGCACGAACAGCCAGTCGACGTCCCCGGATGCGACCTCGTACGTGTTCGGCGCAGGATGGTCCACGACGATGCCCATGTCGCGGAGCACGTCCACGAGGACCGCCACGTCCGCGATCTGGGGCACGTTCGTGAGTCGGCAGCGTTCCCCGGTGAGGGTGGCGGCGGCGAGCATCTTGAGCGCGGCGTTCTTGCTGCCGCTGACGGGCACCACGCCTCGCAGCGCGCGTCCACCCTCGACCCGGAACGCCTCGCGCTGGACCGGGGGTGCCTGGTATTCCCAGTGGAAGGGGCGGGCGTCAGCCATCGGTGGCTCCGGGCTCGGGCCGCCCTAGCGGGACCGTGGGCCCTCGCGGTGCCGCCGTTCCGCGACGCGGATGCGCAGCAGCGCCCGCTCCATGGCCGCGCGGGCACGGGCCATGTCCGCTGGCTCGGTGAAGCCCTCGGCCATCGCCCGCTCGGCGTCCTTGCGGGCGCGTTCCGCGGCTTCCAGGTCGATCTCGGATGCCAGGTCGGCCGTCTCGGCCATCACCACCACGCGGTCCGGGCGCACCTGGAGGAAGCCGCCCGCGATCGCGAAGAACTCCTCCTGGCCACGCGTCCGGATGCGCAGCTCGCCCACGCCGAGCGTGGTCAGCAGCGGGGCATGGTGGGGCAGGATGCCCAGCTCGCCCTCGATGCCGGGACACACCACCCCGTCGACCTCGCCCTCGTAGGCGAGGCGCTCGGGTGTGACGATCTCGAGGTGGAGCGGCATGTCAGGCCGCGGCCAGCTTGGCGGCGTTCTCGCGGACCTCGTCGAGCGTGCCGGCGAGGAAGAACGCCTGCTCGGGCAGGTCGTCCGCCTTGCCCTCGAGGATCTCCTTGAAGGACGCGACGTTGTCCTTGATGGACACGTAGCGGCCCGGTCGGCCCGTGAACACCTCCGCCACGAAGAACGGCTGGCTCATGAAGCGCTGGAGCCGCCGGGCACGCGCCACGAGCGACTTGTCCTCCTCGGACAGCTCGTCGATGCCCAGGATGGCGATGATGTCCTGGAGGTCGCGGTAGCGCTGGAGCACGCGCTGCACCTCGCGGGCGACGTCGTAGTGCTCCTGGCCGACCACGAGCGGGTCGAGCACCCGCGAGGTGGAGGTGAGCGGGTCCACCGCGGGGTAGATGCCCAGCTCGGTGAGATAGCGCTCGAGGCGGATGGTCGAGTCGAGGTGGCCGAACGCGGTCGCCGGTGCCGGGTCCGTGTAGTCGTCCGCGGGCACGTACACCGCCTGGAGCGAGGTGATGGAGCCCTTCTTGGTGGACGTGATGCGCTCCTGGAGACCCGCCATCTCGGTGGCCAGGTTGGGCTGGTAGCCCACCGCGGAGGGCATCCGGCCGAGGAGCGCGGACACCTCGGAGCCGGCCTGGGTGAACCGGAAGATGTTGTCGATGAACAGGAGCACATCGCGGCCCTCGTCCCGGAAGAACTCCGCGAACGTGAGACCCGTCAGGGCGACGCGAAGACGCGCGCCGGGCGGCTCGTTCATCTGGCCGAAGGCCATCACGGTCTTGCTGATGACGCCCGACTCGATCATCTCGTGGAGCAGGTCGTTGCCCTCGCGGGAACGCTCGCCCACGCCCGCGAACACGGAATAGCCACCGTGCTCCTGGGCGACGTTGCGGATGAGCTCCTGGATGATGACCGTCTTGCCCACGCCGGCACCACCGAAGATGCCGACCTTGCCGCCCTTGGCGAAGGGCGCGATGAGGTCGATGACCTTGATGCCGGTCTCGAACACCTCGACCTGGGTGGTCTGGTCCTCGAACGCGGGGGCATCCCGATGGATGGGATACGCCTGCTCCGCGGCGACCTCACCCTGGCCGTCGATGGGCTGGCCGAGCACGTTGAACACGCGCCCGAGGGTGGCCGGGCCGACGGGCACGGAGATGGGCGCACCCGTGTCGACCGCGTCGATGCCTCGCGCGAGGCCGTCCGTGGCGGTCATGGCCACGGTGCGCACCCAGTTGTTGCCGAGGTGCTGCTGGACCTCGCAGGTCACATCGCCCGTGGGCGCCTTGAGCACGACCGCGTTGAAGATGGCGGGCAGCTTGCCGGCGGGGAACTCGATGTCCACCACCGGCCCGGTGATGGCGATGACGCGCCCCGTGGCGCCGGTCGTGGGGGTGGTCGCTTCGGCGACGGCCATGATGCGTGGGTCCTCCGATGTCAGAGCGTCAGGACGAGCTGGCGCCGGTGGCGATCTCGATCATCTCGCGGGTGATGTTGGCCTGGCGCACCTTGTTGTAGGTGAGCGTCAGGTCCTCGATGAGCTCCTGGGCATTGTCGGTCGCGCTGCGCATGGCGACCATCTTGGCCGACCACTCGCTCGCGGTGAGCTCCAGCACGGCCTGGTAGATGCGTGTCGCGACGTAGCGCGGCAGCAGCTGCTCCAGGACCGATGCGGCATTCGGCTCGAACAGGAACTGGTGGCCCGGGATGCCCTCCGTGTCCTCGGACGGCACGATGGGCAGCACTCGCTCCAGCACGGGCCGCTGGACGAGCGTGGACACGAACGTGGGGTGGATGAGGTCCACCGAGGCGTAGGTCCCGTTCAGGAAGTCGTCCGTGATGAGCCGTGACAGGGGCAGCACATCCGCGAACGAGGGTCGGTCACCGTAGCCCTCGAACGCGGCCGCGATGGGCACGCCACCCCGCCGCATCGCCGCGTTGCCCTTGCGGCCCACGGTGACCACGCGCAGCTCACCGGTGCTCTCCGCGATGGTGCGTGCCGCGAACCGGATGGTGTTGGTGTTCAGCGAGCCCGCGAGACCGCGGTCGGTGGTGAACAGCACGAGCAGGCGCGTCCCGTCACCGGCCCGCTTGAGGAGCGGATGCTCCTCCGCGGAGAGGACGGATGCCACGTCCGCGAGGACCTCGTCCAGCTTGTCCCGATAGGGTCGTGACTGGAGCGTTGCGTCCTGGGCACGCTTGAGCTTGGACGCGGCCACGAACTGCATCGCCCGCGTGATCTGCTTGATGTTCTTGACCGAGCCGATGCGGCGTCGGATCTCGCGCTGGCTGGGCACTGGGCCTCCTGGTCGGACGGCGGGCCGGGCGACCGGGTCAGCGGTCGCGCCGGGTCAGGCCGTGAACGTCTCCTTGAAGTCGGTGGCGGCCGATCGGAGCGCGCCCACGATCTCGTCCGTGAGCTCCGGCTTGGCGGCCAGGGTGGTCAGGACGTCCGGGCGCTCCGTCTCGAGGAAGCGGTAGAAGCGCGCCTCGAAGTCCTTGATGCGGCCGGTCGGGATGTCATCGAGGAAGCCGTTCGTGACCACCCACAGGATGGCCACCTGCTTCTCCACCGAGAGCGGCTGGTACTGGGGCTGCTTGGTGACCTCGGAGATCTTCTCGCCGCGGGTCAGCTGGTCGCGGGTCGCCTTGTCGAGGTCCGATGCGAACTGGGCGAACGCGGCCAGCTCGCGGTACTGGGCGAGGTCCAGCTTGAGCGGACCGGCCACCTTGCGCATCGCCTTGGTCTGGGCCGCGGACCCCACGCGGGACACCGAGATGCCCACGTTGAGGGCGGGCCGCTGACCGGCGTTGAACAGGTCCGTCTCCAGGAACAGCTGACCGTCCGTGATGGAGATGACGTTCGTGGGGATGTACGCGGACACGTCACCGGCCTGCGTCTCGATGATGGGCAGCGCGGTCAGCGAGCCACCGCCGTTGTCCTCGTTGAGACGCGCGGCACGCTCGAGGAGGCGGCTGTGGAGATAGAACACGTCACCCGGGTAGGCCTCGCGGCCGGGCGGTCGGCGGAGCAGCAGCGACATCTCGCGGTACGCCCAGGCGTGCTTGGTGAGGTCGTCATAGACACACAGCGCGTCCTTGATGAGCTGGCCGCCCACCTCCACGCCGTTCTCCATGATCTCCTCGCCGATCGTGGCACCCGCGTACGGCGCGAGGTACTGGAGCGACGCGGGATCCTCGGCGCCTGCGAGGACCACGACCGTGTGCTCCATCGCGCCGTGCTGCTCGAGGACGGCGACCACCTTCGCGACCGTGGACAGCTTCTGTCCGATGGCCACGTAGACGCAGATGACGCCCTTGCCCTTCTGGTTGATGATCGTGTCGATGGCCACCGCGGTCTTGCCCGTCTGGCGGTCACCGATGATCAGCTCGCGCTGGCCCCGGCCGATGGGGATGAGCGCGTCGATCGCCTTGACGCCGGTCTGGAGCGGCGTGTCCACCGACTTGCGGGTGATGACGCCCGGTGCCACACGCTCGACGGGCCGCATGGCGGTCGCCGCGATGGGGCCCTTGTCATCGAGCGGTCGCCCGAGCGGGTCCACGACCCGGCCGACGAGCGCCGCGCCCACGGGGATCTCCACGACGGAGCCCGTGGTCTTGACGGTGTCGCCCTCCTTGATCTGGGTGTAGTCACCCAGGATCACGGCGCCGACCGTCTCCTCCTCGAGGTTGAGGGCCATGCCGCGCACGCCACCGGGGAACTCCAGCAGCTCGGACGCGAGGGCACCATCGAGGCCATAGATGCTGGCGATGCCGTCGCCGACGGCCACCACCGTGCCGACGGAGCGGTTCTCGACGCCCGCGTCGAAGTGCTCGATGGTGGACCTGATGATCTCGGTGATGTCGTCCGAGCGGATGGCCATGGTGGGACTCCCTGGTGCCGGTGGTGCGTGGTGTCTGGTGTCAGATGGCGCCCGCGGCGAGGCGGGAGCGGAGTCGCTCGAGACGACCCCGGACGCTGCCGTCGATGAGCCGGTCGCCGATGCGCACCTGGACGCCGCCCAGGAGCGATGGGTCCACCTGGAGCTCCAGCTGGACGGTGTCACCGGTCATCTCGGAGAGACGCTGGCTGACGGCCGCCGCCTCCTCCGGGGTGAGCGGCGCGGCGCTCGTGACGACGGCCGTGGCGATGCCCGCTCGCTGGTCATGGAGTCGGCGCAGCTCCGCGGCGACCTGCGGCAGCAGCTCGATCCGACCACGCCGGACGAGCAGCAGCACGAGGTTCCGGGGACCGCCCGTGACCGTGTCGCCGAGGACCTGCTCCGCGACGCGGCGGCGATCCGCGAACGGGATGGCCGGGTCGGACAGGACACGCATCAGGTCCGCGGCGGACAGCCGCTCGCTGGCACGTTCCACGGCCGCCACCCAGTCACCGAGCGTGCCATCCCGATCGGCGATCTGGGTGGCTGCCTCGGCGTATCGACGGGCGGTGCTGCGGGGGGTGGGCATGGGGATCGCCTAGTTCCGCTCGGCGGTGCCCGCCGCGGGGGCGGTCACCTGGGTCAGGAACTCGTCCACGAGTCGACGTTCGCGGTCACCGGACATGGTCTCGCCCACGACCCGGCCGGCGGCCTGGAGGGCGAGATCGGCGACCTGGCCACGCACCTCGGACACGGCGCGCTGACGCTCCGCCTCGATGTCCGCGACGGCCTGCTCCTTGAGACGCTCGATCTCCGCACGGGTCTCGGTGACGCCCTGGTCGCGGGCCTCGTCGGCCGCCTTCTGGGCGCGCACCACGATGTCGTTCGCCTCCCGGCGCGCCTCGGCGAGGATCGCCTGGCGCTGGTCGGCGGCTGCCTCCCGGTCCCGCCGGGCGGCGTCGGCATCCTTGAGCCCCTGCTCGATGCGCTCCCGCCGCGCGGCGACCGTGGCCCCGACCGGCTTGAGCACGATGTAGTAGGCGAGCGCGAAGAACAGCAGGAAGTTGGCAGCGGCGACGATGATCCAGAACAGGTTGATCGTCAGCCCACCGCCACCGCCCTCTCCCTCGGCGCTGGCCGCCGCGGCGAAGACGGGGGCGACGGTGCGCCCGACGCCTTCTGCGACCGCGAGAAGGTCCACGACGTGCTCCCGGGTCCGGTGACTAGAGGAACAGCGTCAGCAGGCCGACCACCACGGCGAGCACGCCGAGGCCCTCGGCGAACGCCGCGAGGATGATGGCAAGGCCACGGATCTGGGCCGCCGCGTCCGGGTTGCGGCCGATGGCCGCTGCGGACATGCCACCCAGGATGCCGATGGCGAGGCCGGGGCCAAGCACACCGAACGCAGCCAGGCCTGCGCCAAGAGTCTCCATGAGTTCCTATACCTCCTATGCCCGGGACGACATCCCGGCGCTCCGTTGGGCCGTGGTGATCGGCGCGGATCCCTAGTGGGCCGCGCTCGGGGCAGGGTGATGACCGGCATCGTGCACGGCGTCCATCGCCTCGTGCCCCATCTCGCCTTCCTCGTGATGGTGGCTCTCGATGGCCGCGATCACGAACATGAGGGTGAGCGTGGAGAAGATGAGTGCCTGGACGAAGGTGAGCATCACCTCCAGGCCGTACAGGGCCACCGGCAGCACGCCGATGGTGAGCGCCGTGAGCACCGCGAGCGCGGTCTCGCCGCCGTAGATGTTGCCGAAGAGTCGCATCGACAGCGTGAGCGGCTTGACGAACTCGAGCAGCAGCTCCACGAGGCCCACGAACATCGCGATGACGCCCGCGCCGACGCCGTTCCTGAACTCGTAGAGCGGGAAGAACTTGCTCAGATACGCCTTGATGCCCAGGCGCCGGACGCCCTCGATGTGGAAGAAGCAGAAGGCGACGAGCGCCAGACCGACCGTGATGTTGAGGTCGCTGGTGGGGGCACGCAGGAAGTCCACCCGGCCCACGACCGGGATGAGACCGCTCCAGTTCATGGCGAGGATGAGCAGGAAGAAGGCCGCGAACATGGGCACGTACCGCTCGGCGGCCGTACCGCCCATGCCCTTGGCGAAGCCGTGGAGGCCCTCCCAGCCCCATTCCACGAAGTTCTGGATGCGCCCCGGATGCAGGTCGCGCCGTCGCGTGGCGAGGATCATGAGCACCAGCAGGACGACGCTGATGAGCATCATCGTGAACAGCGAGTCGGTGATGGACACGTCCCACGCGATGAGCCCCAGCTCGGCGTGCTCGCCGGACGGCGACCAGATGGCGTGGGGTGCCGGCAGGTGCAGGTTGCCGTCGATGAAGCAGACGGGGTAGGCGCAGTCGGTCGTGCCGGTCTCGCGGTTCATGGGCGGCACGAAGATGAGTGCCAGCACGTCGATCACGATGACGGCGACCAGGATGAGCAGCAGCACCTTGAGCGGGCTGCGCTTCCTGGGCTCAAGGGCCTCGCCCAGGACCACCGTCGGGCTCTGTTCGCTCGTCACCGTCGCTCCACACCCGGGCGTGACCGGCCGGTCACGCTCCATCCTCGCTGTCCAGTCGTTTCAGGAACCTGGCGATGAGGCGGTAATCCGCCACTGCCCCCAGGAACGCGCCACCGAGGAACCCTGCAACGACGAACAATGGGTTCGTCTGGAGCTGCTGGTCCAGCCAGTGACCCGCCAACGCACCGACCATGGTCGTCACGAAGAGGACGAGCCCGATCTCCGTGAAGAGCGCGAAGTAGCCAAGCGCTCGTGCGTGACCGTCCATCAGGCTCGGTCCGGGCGAGCGGAGTATATCAGCACGTCCCCGCGCATGCGACGCCTCATCGGACGGGCCTCGTGCGATGGCCCTGGGTGCCCGTCGCCGCTGCCTGCGAGGTGCCCTCGGGTGGCGTGGCGTCACCCGGTCGGGCGTCGGACGACTCCGGCTCGTCCGGATAGCTCCGGGCGTCGAGCGCGTCACGGGTCCGGCGGGTCAGGAGATACAGCACCAGGCCACCCGCGATGACCACGCCCAGGAACGCGTACAGGGGACCGGCGCCCGACGAGGACAGGACGAGGCCGCTGACACCCAGGCCGATGCAGATGGCATAGATCAGGAGCACCGCTCCGCGATGGCTCAGTCCGAGGTCGAGCAATCGATGGTGGAGGTGACCCCGGTCGGGTTCGAACGGGGAGACCCCGGACGCGATGCGTCGGATGATGATCCAGAAGGTGTCGATGATGGGCACCCCCAGGATGAGCAGCGCCACGGCGACCTTGGCCGTGCCCAGGATGGACAGCACGGCGAGCGCATAGCCCACGGCCATCACCCCCGCGGTCCCGATGAAGATACGCGCCGGGTGGAAGTTCCAGGGCAGGAACCCCGCGAGCGACCCCGCGAGCACGGCGCACAGCAGGGCGACCATCGGCTCCACGGGCGCCGCAGTGACGCTGATGATGCCCAGCGTCACGGCCGCGATGAGCGAGACGCCCGTGGACAGCCCATCGAGACCGTCGATCCAGTTGATGCAGTTGATCATGCCCACGATCCAGAGGGCGGTCAGGACCGCCGGCACGGGCTGGATGACGATGTCGCCGATGCGCAGCTGGAACAGCTCCAGGAACACGAGGTTGGCACCACCGAACGCCGATCCGAGCGCCTGGAACGGGTTCGCGATGAACGTGAACAGGATGCCCCCGAGGAGCGCCACGACCGCGAGCGCGAGCTGGCCCAGGAACTGGTACCGCGCCCGGATCTGCCAGCGGTCGTCGATGACGCCGAAGACCATGGCCAGGAGGACGCCACCGAACAGGGCCAGCAGCTGCTGGTCGCCGACGCGCACGTTCACGATCGGGTTCGAGCCCGGCAGCGCGACCGGGAACAGCTGTCGGCCGACCATCACCGCGGCGATGCCCACGAGCACGAACGTGGTGCCCACCGCGAGGCCGCCCAGGCGGGCGATGGGCGTGCGATGCACGCGTCGCTCCGAATCCGGCAGGTCGATGGCACCCAGCGAGCGCGCCAGGCGGATCGCGACGGGCGTGAGGACGAGCCCCACGGCCACGGCGACACCGAAGGCGAGGACCAGGAACAGGACCAGGTCCGTGGTCATGACGACCCGTGACCCCGGCAGCGGCATGACCCGATCAGGGCAGGCCCGGGACCGGGAACCGGGCGCAGATGTCGCGGACCTCGTCGCGCACCGACGCCAGCACGGACTCGTCGTCGCGGCCCGTCAGGGCGCGCACGATGAGCCGGCCCACCTGGCGCATCTCGTCGGGCCCGAAGCCACGCGTCGTGACGGCGGGTGAGCCCACTCGGATCCCCGAGGCGGTGTTGGGCGGCAGCGGGTCGAAGGGGATGGCGTTCTTGTTGACGGTGATGCCCACGTCGTCCAGCAGCCGCTCCGCCTCCTTGCCGGTCACGCCCAGGGGTGTCACGTCGACGAGCATCAGGTGGTTGTCGGTGCCACCCGAGACGAGGCTGGCGCCCAGCTCCGCGAGCGTGCTCGCGAGTGCCTGCGCGTTCTCGATGGTGCGCACCTGGTCGGCGACGAAGTCCGGCTCGAGGGCGAGCTTGAAGGCCACCGCCTTGGCGGCGATGACGTGCATCAGGGGACCCCCCTGGATGCCCGGGAAGACCGTCTTGTCCACCGCGGTCGCCATCTCGCGACGGGCGAACACGATGCCCCCGCGAGGGCCGCGGAGCGTCTTGTGGGTGGTCGTCGTCACGAGGTCCGCGTGCGGGAAGGGGCTGGGGTGCAGGCCCGCCGCGACGAGCCCCGCGATGTGTGCCATGTCCACGAACAGCAGCGCATCCACGTCGTGCGCGATGCGCGCCATCCGCTCGAAGTCGATGATCCGGGGATACGCGCTGGCACCCGCCACGATGAGCCTCGGACGCACCTCGGCGGCCTGCCGCTCCAGGGCGTCGTAGTCGATGCGCTGGTCGTCCTCGCGCACGCCGTACGCATGCACCTCGTACAGCTTGCCCGAGAAGTTGAGGGCCATGCCGTGCGTCAGGTGACCGCCGTGGGCAAGGTTCATGCCCAGGATCCGGTCACCCGGAGAGAGCACCGAGAAATAGGCCGCCATGTTCGCCTGGGCACCTGAGTGGGGCTGCACGTTGACGTGCTCGGCGCCCGGGAACAGGGCGAGGGCGCGCTCCTGCGCGAGGCGCTCCACGATGTCCACGAACTCGCAGCCACCGTAGTAGCGCCGCCCGGGCAGGCCCTCCGCGTACTTGTTGGTGAGCCACGTGCCCTGTGCCTCGAGGACCGCGGGCATCACGTAGTTCTCGCTCGCGATGAGCTCGATCTTCCAGCGCTGCCGCTCCCCTTCGCGGACGATCGCGTCCCAGACCTCGGGATCCGCCTCGGCCAGCGGGGCGAGCGCGGCCGATGGGCTGGCGGTGGCGGTCATGGGGGTCCTCCTCGACGGGTCCGGCGCGTTCGCGGCCAGTGTACCCGCGTCCGGCCCGAGCGCCCGAGGCACGGTCCGCGTGGTTGGTGGGCGGCGTCCGGTGGCGACGCCGCGGTCCCGTTCGGACGTCCTCGGCCAGTGGACGCCGGCGCTCAGCCGAGCGTCGCGGTGAGGAGCCCGGGGTCGAGGGCGCCCGGTCGCAGCACGGTCGGACGGCCATCGACGTCGAGCGCCACCACCGTGGAGGCCACGCCGCCCCGGACGGGTCCGTCGTCGAGGACCAGCGCCAGCGCATCGCCGACGCTGGCCACGAGCTCCGCCGCGGTGCGTGCCTCGGGCTCCCCGCTGCGGTTCGCGGACGTCACGGCGAGCGGGCCCAGCCGACGGGCGAGGGTCCGCGGCACGGAGTGATCCGGCAATCGGATGCCCAGCGTCGGACGACCCCCGGTCAGCGCGGTCGGCAGCACGACGCCCGGTCGCAGCGGCAGCACGAGCGTGAGCGCACCCGGCCAGAACCGGTCAGCCAGACGGTGGGCGGCGTCGGGCAGCGTCACCAGCTCGGTCACCTGGTCGAGCCCATCGACCAGCAGCGCGATGCCCTTGCCTTCGTCACGATGCTTCGCGGTGATGAGCGCGCGCAGCGGATCGGGTGCCGGGCGCACCCCGATGCCGTACACGGTCTCGGTCGGGATGCCCACGATGTCGCCCTGCTCGAGCGCCGCCGCCGCCTCCTCGAGCGCGACGGGATCGGTGGCCGGCAGGACCAGGGGGTCGCTCACCGGGGGACGTCGATGGCCACGACGCGCGCGTGGCCGGCGAGGTCGACGTGGTGGCGCACCGACCAGCCCGGCAGGGACGCCGTCACGAGCGCCTCGACCGCGGGGGCCTGGCCGGCACCGACCTCCAGCAGCACGAGACCACCGGGGGCCACGGCCGTCGGCAGACCACGCACGAGGCGAGCGAGGAGCTCCAGGCCATCGGCACCGCCATCGAGCGCCAGGCGGGGCTCGGCGCGTACCTCGGCGGGCAACGTCGCGACCTCGGCGGAGGCGATGTACGGCAGGTTCGCGAGGAGCAGCTCGACGGGCTGGGGCACGGGTGCATCCAGCAGGTCCCCGGGCGCCAGATCGACGCGATCGGCGACACCGTGCGCGACCGCGTTCTCGATGGCCAGCGTGAGGGCGTCCGATGAGATGTCCGTGGCCGCGATGCGCACCTCGGGCAGGTAGCCACCCGCGCGCAGCGCGACGGCGAGCGCGACCGCGATGGCGCCACTGCCCGTCCCCACGTCCCAGGCACGGAGGGCCGGCGCGTCCGGCGGGCGTGGCGCTCCGGTGAGCCGCACGCGCAGGTCCGCGAGCCCGAGGTCCACGAGCAGCTCCGTCTCGGGCCGCGGGATGAGCACCCGGGCATCGACCGCGAGGGCGATGCCGTGGAACTCGCGCAGGCCACGCAGATAGGCGACTGGCTGCCCGGCAGCGCGCTGCTCGATGAGATCCCGGTAGGCGACGACCTGCCCATCGCCGAGGGGCGCCTCCGGATGTGCCAGCACACCCGTCCGGGCCACGCCCAGGACGTGCCCCAGGAGCACCTCCGCATCGAGGCGCGGCGTATCGACGCCCGCACCCGCCAGGCGGGCCACCGCGCCGTCGAGGGCCGCAGCCACCGTGGTCATGACCCGTCCCACGCGGCCACGGGGATCGCCGGCCATCGCCACATGGCGTCAGACACGGACCACGACGTCCAGTGGCCCCGAGCGGCGGAGCACCTCGACACCCGTCGATCCGTCCGTCCGGCGGACCAGGAGGTCCACCACGGCGTCACCCACGACGAGGTTCTCGAGGCGCACGTCGGGGAGCCACGCGGGGAGGGTCGGTGAGAGCAGCCGCAGCTCATGCGCGGCGGCATCGGGTTGCAGGCCGAGCATCGCCTGGAGCAGCAGGAACGCCGACCCCGCGGCCCACGCCTGCGGGGAGCAGGCGACGGGATACGGGACCGGGTACGGCGACGAGGTCCGGTCGAACCCGCAGAACAGCTCCGGCAGGCGTGCGTCGCGGAAGTACTGGGTCGACTCGATGAGCGCCGCGGCCACCTGCGAGGCCTGCTCGTGGAAGCCGTATCGCCACAGTCCGGCGGCGCAGATGGCGTTGTCGTGGGGCCAGATGCTGCCGATGTGATAGCTGATGGGGTTGTAGCCGGCCATGTCCGCGGCCAGCGTGCGGACGCCCCAGCCGCTGAACATCGTGGGTCCCAGCAGGCGTTCCGCGACGCGCGATGCGCGCTGGGGGTCGCACAGGCCGCTCCACAACGCGTGACCCGGGTTCGAGGTCACCGAATCGACGGGTCGCCCCGCACCGTCGAGCGCGACCGCGTAGGTGCCGGCATCCTCCAGCCAGTAGGCGGCCTCGAACGCGCTGCGCAGTCGGTCGGCAGCGGCCTCGAGCCGCTCCGCCAGCTCCACCTCGCCTCGACGACGTGCCAGGCGCGCCATCTCCCGGCGCCCCTCGTGGACATAGCCCTGGACCTCGACGAGCGCGATGGGACCCTCGGCGAGACGGCCATCGGCCCAGCGGATGGCATCCGCGGAATCCTTCCAGCCCTGGTTGATGAGGCCCTGGTCGGAGCGTCGGTGATAGGCCACGAAGCCGTTCCCATCGCTCGATCGGTCGATCCAGTCGAGGGCAGCGAGCGCGTTCGGCCACAGCCGGTCGACCAGGTCGAGGTCACCCGTCCAGCGCTCGTAGGCCCCCAGGAGCACCAGCCACAGGGGGGTCGCGTCGACGGAGCCGTAGTAGGGCGTGTGCGGGATCTCGTGGGCGAGTGCCATCTCCCCGGACCGCAGCTCGTGGAGGATCTTGCCCGGCTGGGCATCCCGCCAATCGTCGATCGCGACAGCCTGGAGCCGCGCGAGCACCGTCAGGGTCTCCCGGGCGACCTGCGGCCGGACCATCAGCAGCTGGAGCGCCGTGATGATGGCGTCGCGCCCGAAGAGCGTGTCGTACCAGGGGACGCCGGCCGCGATGTAGCGCTCGCCGGGGAGGGGTCCCGGGTCCACCAGGAGGCGCAGGTCGGACATGCTGCGCCGGAACGCCCGATCGGTGGCCGCGTGGCTGCTGGAGATGCTCGCCGAGGTCGCGTGCCACGCTCGGTGAGCGGCCTCGGGATCCTCTCCCGCGATGGCGGTGCCGGGTCGGGTCCGTGTCCGCCGGTCCTCCGGCTCCAGGACCTCGCCGCTCACCCGCACCTCGATCGACCGGTCGCCGCCGGGTGGGATCTCCCAGTCGATGGTGAGCGTGACGCCGGATGCGGCATCGTCGGGGTCATCGATGGTCCGGACGCCGGCCTCGGACACCCGCACCCAGGTCTGGCGGGACCGTCCATCGAGACCCTCGTAGCCGAACCCGACCAGATCCTCCACGAGGCGCGGTGCCGTGCGCGTGCCACGGGCCTGGCGGGCCACGCCCCGCACCTCGAAGATGTCCGCGAAGTCAGCGTCGAGGCCCAGGGTGAGGCGGCAACGCTCGGGGTGGAGCGTGTAGTTGTGGACCCGGATGCGCTCCTCGAATGCATCGGTGATCAGACGCTCGCGGATGATGCCCAGTGACTGACGCTGGAGCACGGCCACCGGATCGCTCTTCTCGAGCGGGTTCCGGACCAGGTCCGGGTTGGTCATCTGGATCGTGTTGCGGTAGCTGGCCCCACCGCCGGTCCGAAGCACCACGGGTCGCTGACCGTCGATGCGCAGCTGATAGCGCGACAGCATCCGGGTGTCCCCGAGATACAGGCCCAGGCCCCGCTGGTCCGATCGGACGTCGCCGAACGGGTCGCTCAGCAGGAACAGGTGGTCGTGCTTGAGGATGAGCGTGCCAGTGAGGTCCGTGGCCCGCTGGACGGCCTCGCTCATGGCTCCGGTGTGCCCTCCAGGTTGGCGAGCAGACGCGCCTGGTCGTCCTGGATCAGGGCGTCCAGGAGTCGGTCCAGGTCCCCATCGAGGACCGCGGGCAACCCGTGCACGTCCATCCGGATCCGGTGGTCGGTCACCCGGTCCTGCGGGTAGTTGTAGGTGCGGATCTTCTCCGACCGGTCACCCGAGCCGACCATCGTGCGACGTGCCGCGGCCTCCTCCGCATGCGCCCGCTGCTGCTCCTGCTCCAGGAGTCGTGCGCGGAGCACGGCGAGGGCCTTGGCCTTGTTCTTGTGCTGGCTCTTCTCGTCCTGGATCTCGACCACCAGACCGGTCGGCAGGTGCGTGATGCGCACGGCGGAGTCGGTCGTGTTGACGCTCTGGCCGCCAGGGCCCGACGAGCGCTTCACCTCGATGCGCAGGTCCTTGTCCTCATCGATGGCGACCTCCACCTCGTCCGCCTCCGGCAGCACCGCCACGGTGGCGGTCGAGGTATGGATGCGGCCGCTCGACTCCGTCTCCGGCACGCGCTGCACGCGGTGGACCCCACCCTCGTACTTGAGACGACTCCAGGCACCGTCGCCGCCGACCTCGACGATGGCCTCCTTGATGCCCCCGATGCCCGTCTCGCTGCTGGTCATGATCTCCGTGGACCATCGATGGCGCTCGGCGTAGCGCAGATACATCCGGACGAGCTCCGCGGCGAACAGTGCCGCCTCGTCGCCACCGGCGCCCGCGCGCACCTCGAGCAGCACACCGCGTTCGTCGTTGGGGTCCCGCGGCAGGAGCTGGACGCGCAGCTCCTCCACGAGCGACGTCTCCTGGGTCTCCAGCTCCGCGATGACCTCGCGGGCGAGCTCCCGGATCTCCGGATCCTGCTCCGTGTCCCGCTCGTGACGCGATGTCTCGAGCTGCGCCCGGACGCTCCGGAGCCGACGCACGTTGTCCACGATGGGCGCCAGCCGCGCCTGCTCCCGACCCAGGGCGCGTGCCCGGTCCGGGTCGCCGGCGACGGCGGGATCGGACCACTCCTCGTCCAGCTGGCTGAGCCGGCGCTCGATGTCGTCGAGGCGGTCCTCGAGGCTCACGACCCGGTCCCGGTCGACCCCACTGTGCCGGCCTCGGCCTCCTCGGCCTCGAGACGGGCCTCCATCTCCCTGGCCAGCTCCTCCGGGTCCGGCATCGGCTGCCGCTCGGGATCGAAGCTGCCCTCGGGGGCGGTCTCGTCGTTCGCCGCGAGGGCCTCCTGCATCGAGGCGATGGCAACCTCGATCATCGAGTCATCGGGCTGCTTGGTGGTGATGCCCTGGAGCCAGATGCCGGGCAGGAACAGCCAGCGCACCGCCCACTGGTCGCGATGCCGGGCGCCCCAGCGGAGCACCTCGTAGGCGACCGCGGCGACGACGGGGATGAGCACGATGCGTCCGACGATGCTGATGAGCAGGTCCTGTCCGGCCAGCAGGCTGAACAGGATGATGCTCACGATGATGAACACCACCAGGAACTCGGTGCCACAGCGGGGATGCGCGGTGGGGTACTTGCGCGCGTTCTCCACGGTCAGCGGCAGGTCGTGCTCCAGGGCGTGGATGGTCATGTGCTCCGCGCCGTGGTACTGGAAGACGCGACGGATCTCCGCGGACCTGCTGACCACGAGCAGATAGCCCACGAAGATGACGACCCGGATGGCTGCCTCGATGAGGTGTTCCACGAACGGGTTCCGGCCGATGGTCATCGAGGCCGCGCCCTGGCCGATGACCAGCGGCAGCACCACGAACAGGCCGAGCGCGAAGACGATGGTGATGGCGAACGTCAGGGCGACCGCACGCCCGCCCATGGACACGCCCTCGCCGGCCGCCGCGATGGAGCCGGAGCGCATCAGCCAGCGGGTGCCGATGACGAGCGTCTCGTAGAGCACCACGATGCCCCGGAAGAACGGCGCTCGCGCGAAGCGGTTCCGATGCAGGATGCTGTTGAGACGTTCCTGGGTACCGAAGATCTGGCCATCCGGGCCGCGCACGGCGACGCCGATGGCGTCCTTGCCGCGCATCAGGACGCCCTCCATGAGGGCCTGACCGCCGTAGGCGAAGCGAGCCATGGTTCAGATGCTCCCGGGCTGGAGGCGGATCATGCGGAGCCGATCCGTCCCGTCGGGGCTCAGAGACGCGCCGCGCGCTCGAGCCGCTTCTGGAAGCGCTCGACCTGGCCGGCCGTGTCCACGATGGTGTGCTTGCCCGTGTAGAAGGGGTGGCAGTTGGAGCACACGTCCACGCGCAGCGACGGGCTCGTGGACCCCACCGTGAAGGTGGTGTGGCACGAGGCGCACGTGACGCTCGCCTGGTGATAGGCGGGATGGATGTCGGGCTTCACGGGGTCCTCCGAGGACGATGCGGTCGGGTCAGGCGCCGGCGACGACGGCCGGCGTGTCCTCGATGACGCGGATCTGCTTCTTGTCGCGGCGGACGTGCTCGAAGCGCACCCGCCCGGTCACCGTGGCGAACACGGTGAAGTCCCGGCCGAGGCCGGTGCCCGGACCGGCCAGGAAGGTCATCCCGCGCTGGCGCACGATGATCGAGCCGGCGCTCACCAGCTGGCCATCACCCCGCTTGACGCCGAGGCGCTGACCGACGCTGTCACGACCGTTCTTGGAGCTGGAACCGGCCTTCTTGTGGGCCACGCTGCTACCCGTCCTTCCTGGGCTCGTCCGCGGGCTCGGCGTCGGCCGCTGCGGGGGCATCCTGGGTCAGTGCCGCGGATCCGTCCGCGGCAGGTGTCTCGTCGGCGGCGCTCGCGACCGCGTCGGCGTCGGCCGACTCGTCAGTCGTCGTCTCGGCGGGCGTCGCCGCCTCGGCGGCAGCCTTGCGCGTCCGCCTGGGCTTCGCGGGCTCCGCAGCGTCCGTCTCCGCGTCCGCGGCAGCGGCACTGGCGGCAGCGAGCTGCTTCGCGAGCGCCTCGTCCGCGGCGGCCTGCTCGGCGGCGGCCTTCTCGGCAGCAGCAGCCTGCTTCGCACGCTCCTTGTCCACCTTGGCCTGCTCGCTGGCGGCGCTGCGGCCGGCCCACGCGATGTCCGCGATGCGCAGGACCGTCAGGTCAGCCCGGTGGCCCTGCTTGACCCGCGTGCGCGCCTTGGGCTTGTACTTGAAGACGACGACCTTGTCGCCCCGCGTCTGACGGACGACGCTCGCGCTGACCGATGCGCCCTCCACGACGGGACGGCCCACGGCCGCGTCATCGCCATCGGCGACGAGCAGCACACGATCGAGGTCGATGGTCTGGCCGGGCTCGACATCCATCCGATCGACCTCGATCTCGCTGCCGAGCTCGACCCGATACTGCTTGCCGCCGGTTTCGATGACTGCGTACATGGTTCCCTGATGGTGGTCGACGGGTGGGGTGTGCGCCCCTCGTGGCACGTCGAACCGGCGAGATGGGCGGGGTGAGGGATGATAGCGGCCCGGCCGTCCGAACGTCAAACGGTGTCCGGGCGCATGGTGCCGGCGGGCACCATCGATGCACCGTGGGCCGCCCCGACAGCATCGCACCGGCGCCCCGGAGGTGGCATCGGACGAACGACCCCCGTGCGGGCGACGTCGGCATGTCCAGGTCGTCGCTCGGTCCCCGGCCCTCTGCTAGTGTCGCGCGCCATGGACGAGGACAGCCGGTCCGCCGCCGCCCCACGACCCGCATCGAGCGAGCATGCGTCGCCCGAGCGGGCCCTCGCGCTGGCGTCCGGACCGGACGCCGCGACACCGCCCGAGGGGCCGGATCCGCTGCCGCGCACGCGCCTCGACCGGCCGACGCCGCGGGCGATGCTGGCGGGTATCACGGGAGTGGTCCTGCTGCTCCTGGGCATGACCATGCTCGACACGCTGACGCCGTTCGTGGTGGGCCTGCTCCTGGTGTACCTCCTGGCACCCGCGGTGGACCGCCTCGCGCTCGTGCGGGTCGGTCAGCGGACGATCCCGCGCTGGCTCGCCATCCTGCTGCTGTATGCCGGGATCGTGGTCGGCCTGGGCGCGAGTGTCACCCTCGTCCTCGGGCCGATGAACGAGCAGGTCCAGCGGTTCGTCGACCAGGCGCCGGCCTTCCTGGCCGCGGCCCAGGACTGGTACGCACGGCTCGACCTGCCGGGATGGGCGCGGGATGGCATCGACCAGGCGCTCGAGGGCATCCGCTCGGGTGGCGAGGAGGGCGGCATGGGCCTGGCCGGTCTGCTACCCCTGGCCCGGAGCGTCGCCTCGACGGTCATCAGCGCGTTCGGCTTCCTCATCATCCCGTTCTGGGCGTTCTACCTGCTGCGTGACCTGCCGCGTCTCGCGCGCTCGTTCGAGCAGGCGCTGCCGCCGAGCTGGCGGCGCGATGGCATGGCGGTCATGGGCATCGTGGACCACACCTTCGGGCGCTGGATCCGGGGCCAGCTGATCCTTGGCCTCGTGGTGGGCGTCGCGACGTTCCTCGGGCTGCTGCTGCTCGGCGAGCTGGTGGACCCCGTGTTCCTGTCGTTCGCGGTGCTGCTCGCGGTGGTCGCAGGCGTGCTGGAGCTGGTGCCGGTCATCGGACCCATCCTGTCCATGATCCCCACGCTCATCCTGGCGCTCACGGCCCAGGACCCCATGCGTGCCGCGCTCGCCGTGGTGCTGCTCTATCTCGTCGTGCAGCAGGTGGAGAACCACGTCCTGGTGCCCAAGATCCAGGGGGATGCGGTGGAGCTCCACCCCTCGCTGGTGATCCTGGCGCTCATCGTGGGCAGCGCCCTGTTCGGCATCCTGGGTGCGATCCTGTCGGTGCCCGTGACAGCCGCCGTCCGGGATATCTATCGTTACTGGTTCCGGCGGATGAGCGAGGACGATCCCGCCATCCCTGACCCGGACGCGTCGGACATGGCCCACAAGACGCGTCAGTCACCACTCGCCGAGCGTGGCGAGCAGCACACGGAGGCGACGGCGACGCCGTGATCGGACGCAAGACGTACTACCAGATCCTGATGGTGGACCCGTCGGCGGACCAGGACATCATCGCGGTGGTGCATCGACGCCTCGCGCAGCGCTACCACCCGGACATGGACCCGAGCGAGGAGGCCCGGCAGCGCATGACCGAGGTGAACCAGGCGTATGACGTGCTGCGCAACACCGAGCGCCGTGCACGCTACGACCGGGAGCTGGCCGCCCGGCGCGACCGACGAACGGGCGACCGCTACGTCCGACGACCCACCGACCCGCCGCCGATGAGCACCAGCATGAGCGCACCCGAGAGCCCGTATGGGGAGGCCGGGCCACCGCCGCGTGGCGTCGCCCGCGGATCGGTGCTCGACTTCGGGCGCTACAAGGGCTGGTCGCTCGGCCAGATCGCGACGCACGACCCGGATTGGCTGGAGTGGCTGGAACGCTCGCCGACGGGTCGCCAGTACCGCGCCGAGATCGCGACGCTCCTCGCCGGTCGCGGCCGCTAGGTCCGGGCGGCGATCGGCCAGGCCTTGTTCGCACGGGACAAACGATGGCCTAGCCGCTCGGCTTGCCCTGCCGCATCGCGATGCTCTCGAGGAGGCCGAGCGCCAACGCCGTGCTGATGAGCGATGCACCGCCGTGTGTGATGAACGGCAAGGGGATGCCCGTGATGGGCATCACACCAAGCACCATGCCCACGTTGACGAGCAGCTGGAACAGGAGCATGCCCGCCACGCCACCCGCGAACGCGAGCCCGAAGGGGTCACGACAGCGCCAGCCGATGGTCAGCACGCGCCACAGGAGCAGCGCGAACAGGACCAGCACGAGCGCCCCGCCCAGGAAACCCAGCTCCTCGCCGACCCGGGAGAACACGAAGTCGGTGGACTGCACGGGCAGGTACGCGGCACCCTGTTGGCCGTTCGTGAGGCCCCGGCCGAAGAGCCCGCCGGAGCTCACCGCCGCCTGTGACTGGATGAGCTGGTAGCCGGCACCCTGGGCATCCGCCGCGGGGTCCAGGAACGAGATGAGTCGTTCCTTCTGATAGTCCTTGAGCACCGACGTCCAGACCACCGGGAACGCCGCGAGCACCATCACGATGCCGGCGGCCAGCCAGCGCAGGCTGGCGCCCGACATGAACAGGGCACCGAACAGGATCGCGCCCAGCACGAGCGAGGTGCCGAGGTCCGGCTGGATGAGCACGAGGCCGAGCGGTGGCGCCACGATGACCGCGGCGCCCAGGATGGTGCCGAAGCCGTCGATGCGTGTCTGCCGATGGGCGAGCCACGCTGCGATCGTGAGCGCCGTGAGGACCTTGGCCATCTCCGAGAACTGGAACTGGAGTGGCCCGAGGGTCACCCAGCGCGATGTCCCGCCCACCCCGGTGCCGATGGCCAGGGTCATGACCAGGAACCCGATGTCGATGAGATAGACGAGCCAGACGAAGGTGCGCGCCCAGCGATAGTCGAACGCGGCCGCGACCGTGAACACCATGATCGCGATGGCCAGCCACATGAGGCCGCGGGTGAACAGGGACCCTGCCTCGAGCGGGTCGTCGCCGGAGTTCGTGAAGGCCATGAGCAGGCCGATGACCACGAGCGCCGTGGCGTACACCGCGAGCTGGATATCGAACACCGTCCAGGCACGCGAGACCGCGCGGGGCGAGAGACCCGCGAGGCGTGCTGGCTGGAGTCGAAGGGTGCCCATCCGTCACTGACCGTAGAAGTTGCCCTTGATCATCAACTCCGGGTTACGGTAGTCCTTCTTGACCCCGTAGTGGAGCTGGATGAAGTACTTCGAGATCTCGATCGCGGCATTACCCCGTGTCCGCGAATCGTGCGCGAAGGCAAGGAATACGAGCTCCGAATCGGTACGCTGGACGGCCTTGTAGCCGTTCGGATCCCCGGCCTTCTTGCGTGCCTCCCTGGGCACGAAGCCCACGAACCACGAGTGGAACGGCAGGCGACCCTTGCTGTCCCGCACCCCGTACTCTGCGGTGCCCGACTTGCCCGCCACCACGACGGGCATGTCCACGAAGTTCAGGGTGTGTCGGCTCGTGAGCACGTGCCGCGAGGCGACCCTCATCACCTTGAGCAGCGACGCGTCGATGGGCAGCTTGCGGATCACCTCCGGCTTGATGGTCCGGATGACCTCGCCGTTGGTGTCACGGATGCGGCGCACCAGCTGGGGCCGATAGAGCGTGCCGCCGTTGGCGAGCGCGCTGTAGGCGTTGATCAGCTGGAGGGGCGTGACCATGTCATAGCCCTGGCCGATGCCCGCCTGCGCGGTCTCGCCCGGATACACGGGCTGGGGCGGATTGGTGATCGACCGCTTCCAGGCGTGGGTGGGGACCGTGCCCACCGTCTCACCGGGCAGGTCGACCCCGGTCTTGCGGCCGAAGCCGAACTCGTGCGCCCAGTAGGCCAGCCGGTCGACTCCCAGGCGGAGCGCGACCTGGTAGAAGAAGGTGTCGCTCGAATGGGCGAAGCCGCCGTAGATGTCGATATGACCCCAGCCGTAGCTGTGCCAGTCGTTCATGCGGGTCCCCGCGACCATGATGTGGCCCGCCGTCCGGATCCGCGTCGATGGCAGGATCTTGCGGTCCTGGAGCGCGCCGATCCCCGTGATGAGCTTGTACGTGGAGCCGGGTGGCAGCTGCTCGCTGATGGCGAGGTTGATGAGCGGGCGATTGGGATCACGGGCGAGCTTGCGATACCGCTGCGTGGTGACGCCCCTGGCGAACTCGTTGTTGTCGTACGCGGGCAGGGACACCATCGCCAGGATCTCCCCGTTCTGGGGATTCATGACCAGGAACACGCCGCGCTGGAGCTTCGCGGCACGCATCCCCCACTCGAGGGCCTTCTGTGCCTCGCGCTGGATCTCGAGGTCGATGGTCAGCTCGATGGAATCGCCCGCGACCGGCTCGCGCAGGGTGCGCAGGGTGCTGGTGACCCGGCCTGCCGCGTCCCGCTGCACCTCGTCGAGGCCGTAGGTCCCGCGCAGCTGGCGTTCGAACGTGAGCTCCACGCCGGCCTTGCCGATGGTGTCACTCGCCAGATAGCCCTCGCTCGCGAGACGTCCGTGCTCCTCGGGGGTGACGCGGCCGGTCCAGCCCAGGATGTGGGACACGAGCTTGCCGTAGCGGTACCGACGCCGCGCCTCCACCTCCACGCTGATGCCGGGCAGGCCGAGATGCTCCTCGGCGATGACCCGGGCGACCTGGGTCGAGACCCCCCTCGCGATGGTCAGGGGCTCGAAGCTGGACCCCATGACCTGGTCCATGATCTGGTAGATGCGGAGCCGGTCCATGTCGAGGAGCGTCGCCAGCCGCTCCACGACGGCGTCACGCTGCTCGTACGGGATCTCGCCAGGGACCATGCGCACGACGAAGACCGGCACGTTCTCGACCAGCTGTCGGCCCTTGCGGTCGTAGATGAGACCCCGGGTGACCGGGACGGCCGCGGTCCCCTGGCGACGCTGGACGGCGAGCGCCTGGAATCGGTCCGCCTCCGCGACCTGGAGCTGGAACAGGCGCAGGCCGAGGCCCGCGACCACCAGGACGATGGCGATGCCGAAGACGAGGAAGCGTCGCCACAGCTGGCGGGGCGTGACGGTCCCGGCGTTCGGGTCGAGCAGTGGCCGATCGGTGTTGACGCTCACCAGTCGAGTCGCTCCACGGCACCGAACCGGAGGGCGATGGACCGGATGGCCCATGCGGTCGCCATGGCGATGACCGCGGTCAGGAGGGCGGAGATGGCCCACGTGGACACGACGATATCGCCCATGCCGATGCCCGCCGCCATGGCGAGGATCGCTCGCGCCAGGGTCAGGAACAGCAGCGCGGCGCCGAAGGCCGTCACACCGATGAGCGCCAGACGGGGTGGGTCAGCGAGGCGCGCCACGAGCACCGCGAGACCGATGGCCAGGAGCATGGCGAGGGTCGTCGAGCCGATGGGTCGCTCCGGGAGCATCACGTCGAGCAGGAGTCCCCCAGTGAACGCCCAGGTCATGCCGGCATCGAACCCCATGGTCATGGCGACGCCGATGCCGATGGCCAGCACGAGGTCCGGGCGGATACCGCCCAGCTGGAGCTGGGCCAGGACGCTGACCTCGAGGATCGCCGCCACGACGGCTCCGACGGCTGTGCTGAGGAGGCCCATCGCGTTCAGCCCCCACTCCTCGTCGCTCACGTGCCAGCCCGGTCGCGACCGGTTCGCACGGGCGTCCGCAGTATACCCGGAGCGTCCACCGGCCCCCGGACCGGTGCCCAGGCAGGGGCGACGCTCGACTCGCGGTCAGACCGGGATGCGGTACTCCTCGCACATCCGCTGGAATCGCTGCCAGGCACGTTCATCGAGGGCGGGGGTCAGGCGCCGAGCGAGGAGCGGCACCAGCCAGCCGCGAAGCGGTTCCCCGCGCACCATCCACTGGTAGTACGAACGACCACCGTGGTGGTATGGCCCGTAGAGTCGGCTCCCGGGGACGGTCGCTTCGAGCCAGCGGAACAGGGCGGCGTGGTCGGTGTGCATGCGCAGCGTCACCTGGGGCTGGCGACCATCGCCGCCGAAGTGCCCTTCCCCGATGAGCACGCCCACCAACAGCCCTTCATCGAATGGATCGAGGCCGCCGGTCGCGGGCGCCGGAGCGTCCGGGCCGTCCGTTGCCTCTCGCATCGTTGCCTCCGGATCGGTCGTTCGCGTCGTCAACGATATCTCGCCGCCACGGCGATCACGTATCGTCACTCGCCAGCGTGTGGGCAGGTGGAGCGTGGCCGCTGCCGCGGCTCCCCGTGCCCGTGATGGCCCGCCTGCTGGCCGGGGTCGTGTTTCACCGTATGGTACCACGTGGAACATCCCTGTCCGGACCCGGTGTGCCGCGCCCGAACGGCTGCAGACAGGCCCCGACCTGTTTCACCATCATGTCCCACGTGGCACCTCCAGACGTCCGCTCCATCCGTATCACGGTTCGGAGGGGCGGGATGGTCCAGATCGCGCTAGAATCAGCGGTCGTGGAGATGCACCGCCGGGAGGACGCGTGGGTGAGGTGATCGCCTGCGCCAACCAGAAGGGCGGCGTCGGCAAGACCACCACCGTGGTCAACCTCGCCAGCTACCTGGCGCGTGCCGGTCGTCGGATCCTCATCGTGGACCTGGACCCGCAGGGGAACGCCACCAGTGGCGTGGGTCTGTCTTCCGTCCCCGCGGAGCGTTCCGTCCATCAGGTGTTGGTGGAGGGTGCCGAGGCACGTGCCCTCATCCAGCCCACCGCCATCGAGGGCCTGTCCATCATCCCGTCATCCCGTGACCTTGCCGGTGCGGAGGTCGAGCTGGTCCCATTGTTCAACCGCGAACGACGTCTCGCACGCGGCCTCGCGGATGTGCGCGACGAGTTCGACACCATCCTGCTCGACTGTCCGCCCTCGCTCGGGCTACTCACCGTGAACGCCCTCACCGCTGCCGACAGCGTGCTGGTGCCCATCCAGTGCGAGTACTACGCGCTCGAGGGGCTGGGCCAACTCCTGGGCACGATCGACCTCGTGAAGGCGCACCTCAACCCGCCGCTCACCATCAAGGGCGTCCTGCTCACCATGTTCGATGCACGAACGACCCTGTCCGCGGACGTCAGCGCCGAGGTACGGGAGCATCTCCCCGATCGCGTCTTCCGCACGGTCATCCCGCGCAGCGTCCGGCTCGCGGAAGCGCCGTCCCACGGCCGACCGGTCTCGGAGCACGCACCGACCTCCCGGGGTGCCACTGCCTACGCGGAGCTCGCTGACGAGCTGCTGGCACGTGACGGCGTCACGCCCATCGTCCGCGACCTCGTCCCACCGGCGCCGGAACCGGCCTGGGTGACCCGCTCATGACCACGGACATGCCGCGCTCCCGGACGGGACTCGGACGAGGGCTCGCGTCGCTCATCCCGGTGGGCGATGGACCGGCGCCATCCACGGGCGTCCGCGAGGTGGAGATCGCGCGCATCCAGGTGAACCCGTACCAGCCCCGCCAGGGCTTCCCCGAGGATGAGCTCGGGGACCTCGCGGCGAGCATCCGGGTCCATGGCGTGCTCCAGCCGGTGCTGCTCACGGACACCGCGGAGGGCTATCGACTCATCGCCGGGGAGCGCCGTCTGCGTGCCTCGGTCCTGGCGGGTCGGACGACCATCCCCGCGGTCATCCGCACCACGGGCGAGCAGGAGCAGCTCGCCCTCGCACTCGTCGAGAACGTCCAGCGCTCGGACCTCAACCCGCTCGACGAGGCGCTCGCCTTCCGCCGACTCATCGAGGAGTTCGGGCTGACCCAGGAGCAGGTCGCCCAGCAGGTCGGTCGGTCCCGCGCCTCGATCGCCAACACCCTCCGACTGCTGGGTACCGCGGCGGAGGTCCAGGACGCGGTCCGGGCGGGCCGCCTGAGCGGCGGTCACGCGCGGGCGCTGGCGGGCCTCCCGGACCATGACACGCAACGGACGGCGCTCACGATCGTGGAGCGACGGTCGTTGACGGTGCGTCAGACCGAGCAGCTCGTTCGGGAGCAGGCCACCCCTCGGACCGAGACCCCGCGGGAGCAGGCCACGCCGGCACCTGCCGCGGACGACCCGGACCTGGAGCATCTCGCACGCCAGCTGCGCGATGCGCTCGGGACACGCGTGGAGCTCGCACCCAGCCGCGCCGGCGGGCGCATCATCATCAGCTGGTTTGGATCGGACGACCTGATGCGCTTGTGTGAGCGCCTGGCGGGAGGTGACCGGTGAACGCACAGGCGACGGACATGGAGCAGCTGCCGGCGGAGCCCGGCGGGCGGCGCAAGGGACGCCCGGGCGCCGAGTACGGCGCTGACGCCATCCAGGTCCTCGAGGGCCTCGAGGCGGTCCGCCGCCGGCCCGGCATGTACATCGGCTCCACGGATGCGCGCGGTCTCCACCACCTCGTCTGGGAGATCGTGGACAACTCCATCGATGAGGCGATGGCCGGCCACGCGAGCCACATCCAGATCCAGATCCGCCCGGACGGCAGCATCCGCAACATCGACGATGGCCGCGGCGTGCCCGTGGGCCGCCAGAAGCAGACCGGCCGCGATGCGCTCGAGGTCGTGCACACCGTGCTCCATGCCGGTGGCAAGTTCGGCGGCGGCGGCTACAAGGTCTCGGGTGGCCTCCACGGTGTCGGTGTGAGCGTCGTCAACGCGCTCTCGGAGTGGATGCACGTCGAGTCGGCCCGCGACGGCAAGGTGTGGGCCCAGGAATACGAGCGCGGCACGCCCACCGGCCCGGTGCGCCAGGTCGGATCCTCGCAGGGGCGCCACGGCACGACGACCACGTTCATGCCAGACAGCCAGGTCTTCGATAGCACGACCTTCTCGTTCGAGACCATCTCGCAGCGCATCCGGGAGTCGGCATATCTCACGAAGGGCGTCCACATCCGGCTGGTGGACCAGCGCGAGACCCCCTGGCGCGACCGGTCGTTCCACTTCGAGGGCGGCATCGCCAGCTTCGTGCGGCACCTGAACCGGGACAAGGAGACCCTCGGCACCCGGCCCATCGCCATCGAGCGCAAGGACGGCACCACGACCATCGAGGTCGCCATCCAGTACAACGACGCGTACGCCGAGACGGTCCTTGCCTTTGCGAACAACATCCACACCGTCGATGGGGGCTCGCACGTCACGGGCTTCCGGGCGGCCCTGACCAGCTCCCTCAACGACTGGGCCCGGCGCCAGGGGATCATCAAGGACTCCAAGGACAACCTCTCGGGCGAGGACGTGCGCGAGGGCCTGACCGCTGTCATCAGCGTCAAGCTGACCGAACCCCAGTTCGAAGGCCAGACCAAGGCCAAGCTGGGCAACGCGGAGGTCAAGGGCCAGGTCCAGGCGGCCGTCTCGGAGGGTCTCGGCCAGTACCTCGATGAGAACCCGGGTGACGGTCGGCGCATCATCGAGAAGTCGATGACCGCGCAGCGTGCCCGCGAGGCTGCGCGCAAGGCCCGCGACCTGGTCATCCGCAAGAGCGCCCTCGAGAGCTCCGCGCTGCCCGGCAAGCTCGCGGACTGCCAGGAGCGCGACCCGGAGCGCAGCGAGTTGTACATCGTGGAGGGGGACTCCGCCGGTGGCTCCGCCAAGCAGGGCCGTGACCGTCGCTTCCAGGCGATCCTGCCGCTGTTCGGCAAGATGCTCAACGTGGAGCGGGCGCGCCTCGACAAGGTGCTCGGCAGCGAGAAGATCCGGCCGCTCATCATCGCGCTCGGGACGGGCATCGGCGATACCTTCGACATCGCCCGGCTGCGGTACCACAAGGTCATCCTGCTCGCCGATGCGGACGTCGACGGCGCCCACATCCGGACGCTCCTGATGACCTTCTTCTTCCGCAACATGCCCCAGATCATCGAGAACGGCCACCTGTACATCGCCCAGCCGCCCCTGTTCCGGGTGAGCACCGGCAAGGTCACCAACTACGCCCGGGACGAGAAGGATCGCGACCGCATCGTCAAGGAGATGAAGGTCAAGAACCTGACCATCCAGCGCTTCAAGGGCCTCGGCGAGATGAACGCGGAGCAGCTCTGGGAGACCACGCTCAACCCCGCGACCCGGACGCTGCTGCGCGTGGACATCGACGATGCCGCGGCGGCCGAGACCTACTTCTCCAAGCTCATGGGCGAGAAGGTCGAGCCGCGACGCGACTGGATCACCTCCCAGTCCCGCAAGGTGCAGAACCTTGACATCTGAGGTCAGCCGCGCGGCGGCAGCGTTCGTCACGGGACATCTGCCGGCCGCCCGTGCCCTGGGCGAGGAGCTGGCGGACCTGGTGACCGTGCCCATCCAGTTCGTGGAGCGTCTCGATACCGGGCTGGCCACGCTCGCTGACCCGCCATACGCGATCGAGCAGGAGCGGGTGGCACCCGGCTCCGGGCCGGTGCATGGTGTCCGCTGGCCGCTGCTGCATGCGCTCGAGCGGGCGCTCACGCCGGCCCTCGAGGAGACCTCGCCGTCCCTGCTCATCGACCTCGCCGGCCGCCTGGTGGATGCCGAGCGCCGCGAGACACGTCTCGTGGCGCATGCCTGCCTCCGCGTCACCCTGGGGGACGAGCCGGAGCGATCGTGGCAGCTGCTCCGGCGCATGGCCCGTGCCGCGGACGACTGGATCAGCGTGGACACGCTGGCGGAGACCCTCGCCCAGGGCATCCTCCGCGAACCCTTCCGATGGGCGGAGCTGGAGCAGCTGGTCTACTCCGACCGACCCATGGAGCGCCGACTCGTGGGCGCCACCCTCGCCCGCATCCCGTACGCGCTGCCGCGGTCCGACCGTCGCAGGCTCGATCCGGGGCCCGTGCTGGCGCTCATCGGCCAACTGATGGGCGAGGTCGATGCGCAGGTCCGCGCCGCGCTCTCGTGGGCCCTCCGGGAGTGGGCACGTGACCATGCCGGTGCGGTCGAGTCGTTCCTGACGGCCCAGGCGACCGTCGCGGTCGACACCCGGGACGGCGCGCGCGCGTGGGTCATCCGGGACTCGCTGGCCCATCTGCCGGGTCCCGCCGCGGACCGCCTCCGAGCGCGCGTCGCCGGCATCCGACGACGACCGGGTGCCCCATCCACGAGCACGGCCGCGGGTATCGCCGCGGCGTTCGGCCTGTCCGCCCTCACCGACCAGGTGGTCGCCTCCCAGGGTGACCGCTACGCACGGAGCCAGCCATGACCGACGCGATGGACGAGCGCATCCGTCCGGTCCCCATCGAGGACGAACTGCGCAGCGCCTACCTGGACTACGCGATGAGCGTCATCGTGAGCCGGGCGCTGCCCGATGTCCGGGACGGCCTGAAGCCGGTCCACCGGCGGATCCTGTACACGATGCACGAGATGGGTCTCGGCTCCGGCGCGGCGTTCCGCAAGTGCGCCGCGATCGTGGGCGAGGTGATGGGCAAGTACCACCCCCACGGTGACCTGTCGCTGTATGACGCCCTCGTGCGGCTGGCCCAGGATTTCTCGCTGCGCTACCCGCTCGTGGACGGCCAGGGCAACTTCGGCTCGGTCGACGGTGACCCACCGGCCGCGATGCGCTACACGGAAGCGCGCATGACCGCCATCACGGCGGAGCTCCTGGCGGACATCGAGAAGGACACCGTCACCTTCGTCGAGAACTACGACGGCACCCGGATGCAGCCGTCCGTGCTGCCCGCGAAGCTGCCCAACCTGCTCATCAACGGGTCCGCGGGCATCGCAGTGGGCATGGCCACGAACATCCCGCCCCATCACCTGGGCGAGGTCATCGCGGCCACCAACGCGCTCATCGATGACCCGGATCTCAGCTCCACCGATCTCGCGGGCCACATCCTGGGGCCGGACTTCCCGACCGGCGGCACGATCTTCCGGTACGAGGAGCGACGCAACCCCATCACGGGCCAGCGCGAGCGGGTGGACGCCATCCGGGACATGTACGTCCACGGTCGCGGCCGGGTCGTGATGCGTGCCCAGTGCGCCTTCGAGGAGACCCGCCAGGGTCGCACCGCCATCGTCGCCACGGAGCTGCCCTACCAGGTCAACAAGGCGTCCCTGCTGGAGAAGATCGCCGACCTCGTGAAGGGCGGCAAGCTGGATGGCATCGCCGACCTGCGGGACGAGTCGGACCGTGACGGCATGCGCGTCGTCATCGAGTGCAAGCGCGACTCGAACCCGCACAAGGTGCTCAACAACCTGTTCAAGCACACGGCGCTCCAGATGGCCTTCAATGCCAACATGGTCGCGCTCGTGGATGGGCAGCCCCAGACGCTCGCGCTGCGGTCGATCATCCAGCACCACATCGAGTGGCGCCGCGAGGTCATCGTCAAGCGCACCGAGTACGACCTCCAGAAGGCACGTGACCGGGCCCACATCCTCGAAGGCCTCAAGATCGCGCTGGACAACCTCGACGAGGTGATCCGGACCATCCGCGAGGCCGCGGATGTCGAGATGGCGCGCGTCAACCTCATGTCGCGCTTCTCCCTCTCGGAGGTGCAGGCGAACGCCATCCTCGAGATGCAGCTGCGGCGGCTCGCCGCGCTCGAGCGCAAGAAGATCGAGGACGAGTACATCGCGATCATCCAGCTCATCAGCGAGCTGGAGGACATCCTCGCCAACCCGCGCCGGGTACTGGAGATCATCAAGACCGAGAACCTGGAGCTGGAGCGCAAGTACGCCGGTCAACGCCGCACCCGCATCCAGGACGACGCCAGCCGTGAGCTCTCGGACGAGGACCTCATCGCGGACGAGGACGTCGTCATCACCATCTCCGGTCGCGGCTACATCAAGCGTCAGCCGCTGCTGACGTATCGCCGTCAGGCGCGTGGGGGCAAGGGCATCATCGGCGCCCGGACCGTGGAGGAGGACGCGGTCGCGCATCTCCTCGTCGCCAACACGCACGACTGGGCGCTGTTCTTCACGAACCGCGGTCGCGTGTTCAGCTCCAAGGTGCACGCCGTGCCCGACGCCAGCCGCCAGGCGAAGGGCGTGCCCATCATCAACCTCGAAGGCGTCCAGGTGGAGTCGGGCGAGCGCGTGCTCGCGGTCATCACCCTGCCGAACTTCGAGAAGGGTCACAACCTCGTGATGGCCACCCGCAAGGGCATCATCAAGAAGACCCCCATCGAGCAGTTCGAGCGGGTCCGGTCCACGGGCATCCGGGCCATCACCGTGGCCGAGGACGACGCGCTCGCGTGGGTGGCCGTGTCCTCCGGCAGCGATGACGTGGTCCTTGCGACGCGGCTCGGCAACATCGCCCGTTTCAACGAGAACAACGTGCGTGCGATGGGTCGCGACGCCGCGGGCGTCATCGGCATCCGGCTCGCCAAGGCCGGCGACCAGGTGGTGGGCATGGAGGTCATCCCGTCGTCCGAGGCGGACATCCTGGTGCTCACCGAGACCGGCTATGGCAAGCGGGTCCCGCTGTCCGAGTTCATGACCAAGAAGGGACGTGCGGGTCAGGGCGTGCGGCTGATCCGTCTCGAGGGTGCCAAGACCGGTGACGTCGCCGCGGTCCGCATCGTCGAGGAGACGGACGAGGAGCTGCTGCTCATCAGCAGCAGCGGCCAGGTCGTGCGCACGGACGTCAAGACGGTCAGCCGACAGGGGAGCGCCGCCCGTGGCGTCATCGTCATGCGTCTCAACGAGGGTGACGAGGTGGCCGGCATCGCGGTGTTCCGCGCAGGGCTGGCGGAGCAGCGTGGCATCGACCAGAATGACGATCCCGGGTCGGGTGATACGGGACCGGACGGTCAGGGAACGCCTGGGTGACCGTGCACACGCTGGAGACGGGCCGCGTGACGATGTTCGGATCGGATGCGGCAGGTCGGGCCGCGGAGTCGGTCGACCTGTACAGCGGCAACTCGAACCCTGACCTGGCTGCCAAGATCGGGCTCTACCTGGGGGTGCGCCTGGGTCGGTGCGAGGTGTTCGAGTTCGCGAACGAGAACATCTTCGTCAAGATCCTGGACAACGTGCGCGAGCGCGACGTCTACCTCGTCCAGCCCACCTGCTCGCCGGTCCAGACCTCGATCATGGAGCTGCTCATCATGATCGACGCGTTCAAGCGAGCGAGCGCCGGTCGCATCACCGCCGTGGTGCCGTACTACGCCTACGGGCGCTCGGACAAGAAGGACCAGCCGCGTGTGCCCATCACGGCGCGCCTCATCGCGGACATGATCAGCGTGGCAGGGGCGGACCGCCTGCTCACCATGGACCTCCACCAGGGCCAGATCCAGGGCTTCTTCAACATCCCCGTGGATGAGCTCACGGCGGTCCACCTGCTGAGCAACCACTTCATCCGCAAGGGTCTGGACAACCTGGTCGTGGTCACGGACCTCGGCTTCGCCAAGCGCGCACGGACGTTCGCGGAGCTCGTGAACGCGCCGCTCGCCATCGTCGAGAAGCGACGCATGGACAACGACGACCGTGCCGAGGTCCTGAACGTCATCGGTGACGTGCGGGGCAAGCGGGCGATCGTGGTGGACGACGAGGTCGACACGGCAGGCACCCTGATGCAGGTCACCCGGGCGCTCGAGCGCGAGGGGGTCCACGAGATCTACGCGTGCGCCACCCACGGTGTGCTGTCAGGCCCCGCCGTGGAGCGGATCGCGGCGTCGAACCTCACCGAGGTGGTCATCACGGACACCATCCCGCTGCCGGTCGACAAACGATTGCCACAGATCGTCCAGCTGTCCGTGGCACCGCTCATCGGGGAGGCCATCCGACGCATCCACGGCGGTGAGTCGGTGGGCGCCCTGTTCTCGTCCGAGATCCAGCTGGTGCAGGAGATGGTCCTCTGGAGCGAGGGCGAGAGCGACACCTCCGACGATGTACCATCGGCGAGCATCACAGACGGATCCGGAGCCCGACCATGACCATGCAGCTGCACCGCCCGGATGGCGAGGGCGGTCTCACGCCCTCCCCGGTCACCCAGGATGACTATCGGCGCCAGCTGCGCTCCCGACGCTGGGACGCTGCGCAGCTCTCGAACCCCGAGGTCGAGCTGCCGGACAAGCGATTGGCGGTGCTGGGCATCGTCATCCTCGCCGTCATGACGTTCGGCGCCATCGTGGTTGGGTACGGCATCGGCCTCTGGGGCTGAGCAGGCCCGCGGCCGAGCGACCGCGAGCATCCGAGCCGAGCGCGACGTCGGCCGGGCGCTCGGACGCGTCCAGGGCAAGGCGGAGGCGAGCACCGGAGTGAGCGCACTCATGTGCGTGAGCGACGGCGCGCAGCCGACAACGCCGCCCTGGGCCGTCCCAGCGCCCGGCGTCTACGCGTCTACTTGCCGTGGCACTTCTTGAACTTCAGCCCCGACCCGCAGTAGCAGGGATCGTTCCGGCCGATCTTGGCGCCGGTGTCCACGGCCGCCGGCCTGGCGGCCCCAGTGGACTCGACGGCATCGTCCCCGTGCTGGAGCGTCATCTGGCGTGGTCGACCCCCGCCGAGCCCGGCGAGCACGGCCGCCTGCGCCTCGGCGGTGACCGCCTCCGCGGCCTCGAAGTCCTCCGCCGCACCGTCCGGCAGCACGTCGTCATCCGCGATCTCATCGACGCTCGCGAGGTCCTCGGCGGTCAGCTCCAGCCCCTCGTCATCGACCGGCTCGGCCGGTCCGACCCCGTCCGCCCCGTCCGCGCCATCGGCAGCCGGCTGACTGCCGTTCGCCGCCGCCGCCAAGGCCGCGGCCCGTTGTGCCGCGAGCGCCCGCTGGGCAGCCGCCGCCCGAAGCACGGCCATCTGCTGCGGCGTGGGCATCGGCAGGGTCCGCGCGGGTGGCGGCGTGGCCGGCGCGGGCGCCTGGACCTGGACGTTCACGCGCAGGATGGTGCTGGACACCTGGTGGCGGATGAAGCCGCGCAGCTCCTCGTACAGCTTGTACGCCTCGCGCTTGAACTCCACGAGCGGATCCGTGCCGCCATAGCCACGGAGACCCACGCCCCGGCGGAAGTCATCGAGCTCGGTCAGGTGGTCCACCCACAGCTGGTCGATGGAGCGCAGCAGGACCAGTCGCTCGACCATCGCCCAGGTCTGCTCGCCATAGCGTGTCTGTCGCTCGGCGAGGTTCGCCTCCGCAGCCGCCGTGACCCGGTCCACGATCTCGTCCCGGCTCTCCAGCTCATCGAGCGACTCGGTATCGATGCCCTCGCCCGTGATACCGAGGCTGGCCACGGCCTTGGCGAACGCCTCGACGTCCCAGTCGTCCATGACCGGCCCGAGGTACTGCTCGGCGAGCATGTCCAGCTCGCCTTCCATGAAGCCCATGACGGACTCGCCGAGATCCTCGTTGTGGAGCACCTTGTCGCGCTCCGCGTAGATCGTCTCGCGCTGCTTGTTGATGACGTCGTCGTACTCCACGACGCGCTTGCGGATGTCGAAGTTGTAGCCCTCGACGCGTGACTGGGCGTTCTCGATGGTCTTGGACACGAGTCGTGACTCGATGGCCACGTCCCCTTCCAGCCCCAGCCGCTCCATGAGCGCGGTCACGCGATCGGACGCGAAGCGCTTCATGAGCGTGTCCTCGAGGGACAGGTAGAAGCGCGACGATCCCGGGTCACCCTGGCGACCGGAGCGTCCCCGCAGCTGGTTGTCGATGCGTCGGGCGTCGTGCCGCTCGGTGCCGATGATGTGGAGGCCACCCGCCGCGACCACCTGCTCGTGCTCCGCGTCGACCTGGGCGCGTGCCTGGGCGAGCGTCGCCTCGTAGACCGCCGGCTCCACCTCGGTCGGGTTGAGACCCTGACGATGGAGCGCCTCGGATGCCAGACCAGCGGCGTCACCACCGAGCTTGATGTCCGTGCCGCGGCCCGCCATGTTGGTGGCGATGGTCACGGCACCCAGACGACCCGCCTGGGCCACGATGGGCGCTTCCTTCTCGTGGAACTTGGCGTTCAGGACCTCGTGCTTGACGCCCCGGCGCGTGAGCATGTCCGAGAGCAGCTCCGACTTCTCGACGCTCACGGTGCCCACGAGGATGGGCCTGCCGGCCGCCTGCATCTCGGCGACCTCCTCGATGAGTGCCTCGAACTTGGCGTTCTCGGTCCGGAACACGAGGTCGGCATCGTCCTCGCGGACCATCGGCCGGTGGGTCGGGATGGCGACCACCTCGAGCCCGTAGATCTTGAAGAACTCCTCCTGCTCGGTCATCGCGGTGCCCGTCATGCCCGCCAGCTTGTCGTAGAGCCGGAAGTAGTTCTGGAAGGTGATCGTGGCGAGGGTCACCGATTCCCGCTGGACGCGCAGGCCCTCCTTCGCCTCGATGGCCTGGTGGAGACCCTCCGACCATCGCCGGCCGGGCATCTGGCGGCCCGTGAACTCGTCCACGATGACGATCTCGCCGTCCTTGACGATGTAGTCCCGGTTGACCTTGTAGAGCGCGTGCGCCCGGAGCGCCTGCTCGAAGTGGCGCGCGAGTCGGGGGTCCGCGGTGGCGTCGAAGAGGTCACCGACCCCCAGCAGCTGCTCGATCTTCTCGATGCCCTGCTCGGTGGGCGAGACGGCGTGCTCCTTGAGGTCGACGAAGTAGTCGCCGCCCTCCTCGGCCCCTTCCGGACGTGCCTTCAGCCGCGGCACGAGGCGTGCGAACCGGTAGTACAGGTCCCCCGACTCCTCCGCCTGGCCGCTGATGATGAGCGGCGTGCGCGCCTCGTCGATGAGGATGTTGTCCACCTCGTCCACGATCGCGAAGTAGCGCCCTCGCTGGACCCGCTCGGCGAGCTCCGTGACCATGTTGTCGCGGAGATAGTCGAAGCCCAGCTCGTTGTTGGTGGCGTACGTGACGTCGGCCGCGTAGGCCTCCTTGCGGGGCACCGGGCGGAGATACAGCATCCGCTCGTCCGAGGGGCGGTACTCCGGGTCGAACAGGAACGCGCTGTCGTGCTGGATGATGCCCAGCGACAGGCCGAGCCCATGGAAGATGGGTCCCATCCACTGCGGATCGCGCTTGGCCAGGTAGTCGTTCACCGTGACCACGTGGACGCCCCGGCCGGACATCGCGTTGAGCGCGGCCGCGATGGGCCCTACGAGCGTCTTGCCCTCGCCCGTCTTCTGCTCGGAGATGCGGCCCTGGTGGAGCACGATGGCACCCATCAGCTGCACGTCATACGGGCGCATGGCCAGCTTCCTGCTGGAGATCTCACGCACCGCGGCGAAGACGTCCGGCAGCACCTCGTCCAGGACGTCCTGGAGCCGCTTCAGGTCCTGCTTCTCCCGGGCGCGACGCATGTCCGCACGCCGCTCCCGCTCGGGATGGGTGCGCTCCTCCTCGGAGGGCGGCGTCGGGGCGGCACGCTCGGCCACCTCGGCACGCACAGCGGCCATCTCCTCACGGATCTGGTCGTCGGTGAGCGCCTGATAGTGGGCTTCGAGCTCGTTGATCTGCGCCACGATCTGGCGCAGCTTGGAGAGATGGGCTTCGTTACCGCCGCCCATGAGGCGGGCCAGGATGCTGCGCATGGGGAGCGAAGTATAGGCCGACCCCGTGAGCCTGCCCGACGACCACGCCGGGACACCCGTCGGACGGGGTGCGCATGCCCGCATGACCGCGTCGACGGCCCGGTCGGGACCCTCGGGAACCGGCCGAGAGGGCCCTCTTGTGAGCAAGTCGGCCAAGTTCGTATACTTCGGGGGTGCAGCGGGCGTGGTCGCCCGACGCACGACGGGTCAGGGCGGGTCCAAGCCCAGCCGCACTGACCCGCGAGAGGGAGAGAGAGGGAACCGTGAAGCCGTTTCCGACGGCGGATCCGGAGTTCGGTGACCAGGCGTTCACCGATCTGATCGCGTGCGAGCGCGATTGCCGCACGTGCAGCTATGCCGCATGGCTGGACTGTGACGGCGACTGCGGTCCGTGCCCGCACAACGCCTACTGCCCCTGTGTGAACCCCGTCGTCGCCCGCAGCAAGACCGCGCTCCGGATCCTGGAGCTCCGTCCCCAGCTGCTCCAGGAGATGCGAGCCCGCAGCTGATGGACCAGAACGCCATCCGCGATCTCGCGACCCGGATCTCGGCGACCTCGGGGCGTCTTTGACCTCGCCGTCAAGGAGGAGCGCCTGACGGCGCTCGATACGCGCGCCAGCGAGCCCGGCTTCTGGGACGACCAGCGCGAGGCACAGAAGGTCCTGCGCGAGGCGGAGGTGCTGCGCGAGGACATCACCACCTGGCGGGGCCTGGAGTCCCGTGCCCGGGATCTCGTGGAGATCGCCGAGCTGGCCGCGGAGGCGGCGGACGACGAGATGACCGCCGAGGTGGACGCGGAGCACACGAAGCTCGCGGCCGACTACGAGCAGCAGCGGCTGGCGCTCCTGTTCTCGGGCGACTACGACGAGTCGAACGCCATCGTCTCCATCAGCGCCGGGGCGGGTGGCACAGAGGCCACCGACTGGGCCCAGATGCTGCTCCGGATGTATCTCCGGTGGGCGGAGCGACATCGCTTCAAGACCGAGATCATGGACCAGCTCGAGGGTGAGGGCGCGGGCATCAAGAGCGCCACCATCAACATCGACGGGCGCCGCGCGTATGGCTTCCTGCGTGCCGAGCGGGGCGTCCATCGGCTCGTGCGCATCAGCCCCTTCGACGCCCAGAAGCGACGCCACACCACCTTCGCGCTCATCGAGGTGCTGCCGGAGGTGGACGACGACATCGAGGTCGAGGACATCCCCGATGACGACCTGCGGGTCGACACCTACCGCTCCCAGGGCGCCGGTGGCCAGCACGTCAACAAGACCGATTCCGCGGTGCGCCTGACCCACCTGCCCACGGGCATCGTGGTCCAGAGCCAGAACGAGCGCTCCCAGCACCAGAACCGGGAGCTCGCCATGCGGGTGCTCAAGGCGCGCCTCCTGGAGCGCAAGATCGCCGAGCGGGAGGCGGAGCTCGCCGCCATCCGGGGCGAGCACGTGGAGGCGGGCTGGGGCAACCAGATCCGGAGCTACGTGCTGCACCCCTACCAGATGGTCAAGGACCACCGCACCGAGGTGGAGACGAGCGACACCTCCGGGGTCCTGGACGGCGACCTCGACCGGTTCATGTATGCGGAGCTGGAGCGCGTCGCGACCCTGAGCCAGGGCGCGACGGACGACTGACGCCCGGACGGCCGTGACCATCCCTGGTACCCAGCACCCGGACGCCGAGCTCGACGCGTGGCTCGGCGTGGCGCTCGACATCGCGGATGCCGCGGATGCCATCTCGATGGGCGCTCTCCATCGCCAGCTGGAGATCCATGCCAAGGACGACGGCTCGTTCGTGACGGAGGCCGACCAGGCCATCGAGCGACACACCCGGGAGCTCCTGGGGCAACGATTGCCGACGCACGGCGTCCTGGGCGAGGAGTACGGCGAGGCGCCCAGCACCGCGGATGTCCGCTGGATCGTCGATCCGATCGATGGCACCCACAACTTCATGCGCGGGGTGCCCGTGTTCGCGACGCTCCTGGCCGCCGAGCGGGCCGGGGAGCTGCTGGTGGGCGTGGTGAGCGCGCCGGCGCTGGGTCGTCGATGGTGGGCCAGGCGGGGTGGCGGGGCGTGGGTCACCGAGCCCGGCGCACCCGAGCCACGCCGGGTCCACGTGTCGGATCGCTCCACGATCGCGGAGGCCCAGCTCATCTACCGCTCCATCCTCGACATGCGCAGCTCGCCCTACGCGACCGGCTTCGAGTCCCTCCTCACGAGCGTCTGGCGCGATCGCGCGTTCGGCGACTTCTGGGGCTATCTGCTCGTGGCGGAAGGTGCCGCGGAGCTGATGATGGAGCGCGACCTGCATGTCTGGGACGTGGCCGCGCCGTGGGTGATCGTGGAGGAGGCAGGCGGCCGGATGACCGATCTCCAGGGTCGTCGGGACTGGACCTCCGGCGATGCGTTCGCCAGCAACGGCGTGCTGCACGACCCCGTGCTCGCCACGCTCCACGCGGACCGCTGAGGACGCCGGCGCACCGGTCGCCCGGTCCCCGGCACCCGGGGAGGGCTGGTGCTAGGCTCCGCCCGATGAGCGACGCCCTGTCCGGTGGCGCGATGCGCCTGTCCGCCGTGCCGGGCCCACGCGAGCCCCTGGTGCGCACGGCCGTGCTGGAGCCACCCGGGAGCACACCGCACTCCTGGTCCGATGCACCCGGCATGGCCGGTGGTCGAGCCCACCCGCTGCAGCCGCCACGCCTCGCCATCCAGCTGTCCGAGGTGGGCAAGGTCTATCCCAATGGCAAACCGGCCGTGGTGGACGTCGACCTGGTCGTGCCGGAGGGGGACTTCGTGTTCCTGGTGGGCGCGTCGGGGGCCGGCAAGAGCACGCTCATCAAGCTGCTCGTCCACGATGAGATCGCGACGACCGGCTCGATCATGGTCGCCGGCTTCGACCTGGACCGGATCCGTCGGAACGAGGTGCCACAGCTCCGCCGCCGGATCGGCATCGTGTTCCAGGACTTCCGGTTGCTGCCCCGCAAGACGGTGCGTGAGAACGTCGCGTTCGCGCTCGAGGTGACGGGCACGCCCCGACGCCAGATCCAGGCGACCGTCGAGCGCCTCATCGCGCTGGTCGGGCTCACCGGGCAGGGGGACCAGCGTCCCGGTCAGCTGTCGGGTGGCGAGATGCAGCGGGCGGCCATCGCCCGGGCCATGGTCCATGACCCCAAGCTCATCATCGCGGACGAGCCCACGGGCAACCTCGACCCGCTCATCAGCTGGGAGATCATCCAGCTCCTGCTGCGCATCAACGAGATGGGCACGACCGTGCTCATGGCGACCCACAACGCCGAGGTGGTGACCGCGCTCCGGAAGCGGGTCGTGGCGCTGGAGGGTGGCCGCATCATCCGCGACGAGGTCGGTGGCTACCACCGCGAATACGCCTGATGCACCTCTTCGCGTTCTCCCTCCGGCAGGCGCTCGAGGGGCTGTGGCGCAACCGGGTCATGAGCCTCGCGGCGACCGTGACGATGGTCATGATGCTCATCCTCCTGTCGAGCCTGGTCATCGTCCTGTCCGGGATGCAGGCGGGCGTGGCCTTCGTGGAGTCGAAGGTGGAGATCCGCGCCGAGCTCGCCGAGGGCGCGCCACAGGAGCGCGTCGATGCGCTCGCGACGGAGCTGCGGGAGCTCCCGGAGGTCGCCTCGGTCGCCTACGTGACCAAGGAGGAGGCGCTCGACGAGTTCAACCGGCAGCGTGCCGAGGCTGGCGAGCAGGACCTGTCGGGGTACATCACCAACCCGTTCCCGGCACGCTTGTCCGTGCGCCTGGTGGATCCGCGACGGTACGAGCCGGTGATGGTGGTGCTCGACGGCGCTCGGGGACCCGTGGTCGCCCAGGTGATCGACTCGCTGCGCTCGGTCGACCGCCTCGTCAGCGTGACCGCGACCCTGCGCACCGTGGGGGTCGCGGTGCTGCTGCTGGTGGGCCTCACGGTGCTGCTCATCGTGGTCAACTCCATCCGGATGGCGGTCATGTCACGCGCCCAGGAGATCGAGATCATGCGTCTGGTGGGCGCGTCGGACCATTTCGTGCGCTGGCCGTTCATCGTGGAAGGGCTCCTGGTGGGCCTCCTGGGGGCGCTCGTCACGCTCGGCCTGCTGTTCGCCGCGTCCGCACCGATCTCGGAGGTCGCGCGGGCCATCGCCGGCCAGGTGCCCGTCGGCTTCTCCCAGTCGCTCACGCTCCAGGTGGTCTCGCTCGTGCTCCTGGCCGGGCTGGGTCTCGGCGGCGTGGGCGCCTGGATCTCCGTGCGCGCCTACCTCCGGCAGATCACCTGAGACCGCGGCGCATCCGGCCATGTCCCTGACGCCCGAGCCGACCGACCCGTCCGGCATGCCCGACCCCGCGAACGGCTGGTCGGCAGGTCCGGTGTCCCAGCCTCCCGCCTGGCAGCCTCCACCCCCGCCCGGTCGCGGGTCACTCATCGCTGCCCTGTTCCTGGTCGCGGTGCTCGCGGGCTCGGCGCTCTTCGCGGCCGGCTTCACGCTCGGCCTCCAGCAGTCGCTGGCACCCGGTTCCGGGGGGGACGAGCGGGCCCTGTTCGAGCCCTTCTGGGAGACGTACCGCACGATCTCCACGGAGTACGTCGGCCAGTACGACCCCAGGGAGCTCGTGGAGGGCGCCATCCAGGGCATGTTCGGGGCGCTCGATGACCCGTACTCCTCGTACATGACGTCCGACGAGTACCGCCAGAGCCTCGACTCCATCGGCGGCTCGTTCGAGGGCATCGGCGCCACCATGCAGTCGCTGGACGACTCGGGGGGCGTCTGCACCACGCTCGGCGAGGCCTGCCACCTGGTCGTGGTGGGCATCATCGACGGCTCACCGGCGGAGGCGGCCGGCCTGGAGGCGAACGACCGACTGGTGGCCGTGGACGACGAGGACGTCACGGGATCCACCGTGGACCGGGTCGTCGAACGGGTGCGCGGCCCACGCGGCACCACCGTCCGGCTGTCGATCGTCCGCGACGGCAGCCCCATGGAGCTGACGATCACCCGGGATGTCATCCAGCGACCGGCCGTGCAGGCCGAGCTGCTCGCGGATGGCTCGGTCGGCTACCTGCGCATCGATGGCTTCAGCGGCGGCTCCGCGGACGAGCTGCGGGCGCGGCTCCAGGAGCAGCTCGATGCCGGGGCGGGTGCGTTCATCCTCGACCTGCGTGATGACCCCGGCGGGTTCGTGGAAGCCGCGCTGTCGATCGCGAGCCAGTTCGTGGGCAGCGGGCCCATCTACTGGGACCAGTACGCGGACGGTCGGACCATCCCGCACGAGGCGCTGCCCGATGGCCTGGCCACCGATCCGACGCTGCCCATGGTCGTGCTCGTCAACGGGGGCACGGCATCCGCCAGCGAGATCGTGGCGGGGGCGCTCCAGGACGCGGATCGCGCCATGCTCGTGGGCGAGACCACCTTCGGCAAGGGCACGGTCCAGCAGTGGCACCTGCTGTCCGGGGACGCGGGTGGCTTCCGGCTGTCCGTGGCGCGCTGGCTGACGCCGGACCAGACCTGGATCCACGGCGTGGGCATCACACCGGACGAGGTCGTGGCACCGAGCGGTGTGGACGACATCGACCCGCAGCTCGAGCGGGCGCTCGCGATCCTCGAGGCCGCGATCCGGGGCGATGTCCCGTCAACGTCCGCAGCGCCGAGCCCATCGCCGGCCGGTTCGACGGTCCCGGCTGGCGCGTCGCCGGCACCGGGCAGCGGGTCGCCCGAAGGGTCGGTCGGGCCGGGTGGCGGCTCGCCCGACGCGTCCATCCTGCCCTGACGGACCTGACGCGCAGGATCGCCTCTTGCATCGAGCGCGGGATCGGTCTAGGCTCATCGGGAACGAAAGGAGGTGATGTGCAGTGAGTGACAGTAGCCAGCGCTGCACCACCTCGGAGGCGGCCCGCTAGTCGGTAGCCCCTTCGGGTGGTGAAGCCAGCCACGAAGCGCCGGTCCACTGTGGGCCGGCGTTCGTGCGTCCGGGTCTCACGCTGCTTCGCCGGCGCGACCGAGTGTCGCCGCAGGCGCTCGAGCCCGACCACCATCCGACGTCCGGCCATGGCCGGTCCATCGTCCCCAGGAGTCCAGTCATGGGCGAGACCATCGCCGTCAATCGCAAGGCCCGTCACGAGTACACCATCGAGGACACCCTCGAGGCGGGTCTCGTGCTGCGCGGCACCGAGATCAAGAGCATCCGCGCCGGGAAGGTGAATCTCCAGGACTCCCACGCCCGCATCGAGCACGGCGAGGCCTGGCTGGTGGGCGTCAACATCGCGCCCTGGACCGGGGGCAATCGATGGAACCACGAGGCGCGTCGCGATCGGAAGCTGCTCCTTCATCGCGTCCAGATCGACCAGCTCATCGGCCGCGTGAAGTCGAAGGGCATGACCATCGTGCCCCTCAGCCTCTACATCGACGATCGCGGACGTGCCAAGGTGCAGCTGGGCGTCGCGCGCGGCAAGCAGCTCCACGACCGGCGCCAGGACATCGCGGAGCGGGATGCACGGCGCGACCTGCAACGCGAGCTGGCCGACCTCCAACGCGGCCGCTGAGGTCCGTGATGCGGCATCCGCTGCGTGTCGGCACCCGGATCCTTCGCTGTCTCGATGGATCCGGCGGCGCGGGAACAGCAAGGACGCAGTGATGAGCTATCCCTGGCCGAAGGCGCAGCAGCAGGAGACATCGAGCACGAGGGACGTGCTCGTCCTCCCGGGCGAATCGAACGACGTCGGGCTACTCATCCGGGCGCTCTGGTTCCTGTTCATCGGCTGGTGGCTCAGCTCGATCGTCATCACCGTCGCCTACCTCTGCTGCGTCACCATCGTCGGTCTACCCGTCGGCTTCGCCCTGTTCGACCGCATCCCGGCCGTCATGACGCTCCGACCGCGGAGCGAGGGGTATGTCACCGAGGTGCGGGATGGCGTCCGGTACGTCCGCGGTGAGCCCCACGACCAGCTGCCGATGATCCTCCGGGCTGCCTGGTTCCTGCTCGTGGGCTGGTGGCTGGGTGCCATCTACATGGGCATCGCGTGGTCCCTGTGCGCCCTCCTCATCACGCTGCCCGTCGGGCTGCTGATGCTGAACCGCGTCGGTGCGGTGATGACGCTCCTCCGCTACTGAGCCGTCGGCCGGGACCCTGGTGGCCGAACAGGTGTTCGAGTGATATAGTCAAGGTCTTGGGGATGCGTGGTCTCGACAGGGTCGGATCCCCGGGAAGCGCGAGCCGAGGTGCCGTCTGGCCTCGTAAAAAGGCGGCAAAACGAAGTAACTGGCAACCGCCAGCCTGCTCTCGCCCTCGCTGCCTGAGGCAGTAAGGTGAGCGTGGAAGCAGCCTCATCCCCGCGGGCTGTGGAAGCGTCATCCAGCGGGGATGCGCTCCTGGTCATCGTCGCGTAGCCAGGAGTAAAGCCCGCAAGGGGACGTGACTGGGGTCCGCCGCACGGTGCCAGTGCCGGATGACGGATCTGACGATAAATCGCTGGACACGCTCGTAGTTGGTTCCCGGCTGAAGGTTCTGGACGGGGAGTTCGACTCTCCCCCATCTCCACCAAGGTCCCTGTGCGTTGCCGCCATTCGCTGTGGGTCCACCCCGGGATGTGGCCGCTTCGATCAGGCTCCAGCTCGAAGGGGGCTTGCACCCTGACCCCGGTTCCCACGGTGAGCGTGGGAGTGTGGTGCGCGACCGTCACCCAGGACGTCGATCACGAGGGCATCGATCGACCAGCCCAACCAGCGCTCGGCGGCAGGCGTCTCTCACCCGACCAGGCTCAGCGTGTCCCGATGGAACGTCCGTGCCTCGTCGAGGTCGCGGACCGCGAACCCGAGGATATGTCGCCGCCACGGGACATCATGTGCCTCGTTCGGTGCTTGCGGGCTCGTCCAGGAACGGCTGGACGACGTGGGGGAACCAGGTCGGGATGGTCATGCCCACGGCCACGTGCGACAGGCCCGGCAGGATCGCGAAGCGGTCGGGCACCGTGGGCTCGTTGTCGCCCGACACGCCGCCGCCGAGCAGCCGGAAGAGCTGGACCGCGTGCTCGGGCGTCACCGCGTCAGAATCCCCGATGACCACCAACGTCGGCGCCTCGATACCCGCGACCTGCTCGGCCGGGATGCCCTCCCAGGTCCGCTCGAGCTCCTTGATCCGCTCGACCAGCCCGGACCAGCCATCCGGATCGGGCGCCACCTCCGCATACGACTCGGGCAGGCCGGACCCGATGAGGTCCTCCGGGCGCAGCCGCTCGATGTCCGCGACCACGATGGGGTAGGTGCCCTCCGGCGCGAAGCCCGCGGACACCACGACCAGCCGCCGCACCGCGTCCGGGTGCCGGATGGCGAGCTCGAGCGCGATCGTCCCACCCATGCTGTAGCCCAGGATGTCCGCCTGCTCGACACCCAGCTGGCCCAGGAGGGCCGCGGTGTCGTCGGCCATCTGGGCGTACGAGAGGGGCCGGTCGATGTCGGGCGTCCGCCAGTGGCCCTGCTGCTCGACGGCGATGACCTGGCGCGTCTCGGCGAGCATGGGCATGAGCTGACCCCAGGAGAGGTCGATGCCCACGAGCGCCCCGTGGAGGAGCACGAGTGGCTCGCCCGTCCCGTGGACCTCGTAGTACATCTCCAGGCCGTTCACGGATGCGGTGCCGCTCCCCGGTGTGACGAGCGACGACACGCTCGGCGTGGCCGGCGAGCCAGGGCCCGCTGAGCCTTCCTGCGCCACGGCAACACCGGGCGCCAGGGATATCACGACCGCTCCGAGCAGGGCGATGCCTGTCCGTCCGTCCATCGTCGACCTCCGTGTCATGTCGGGGCGCTCACCCCGGAGTCGTCCCTGGAGGTTCAGACCCAGCCATCATCGGGGAATCATCGGTCCGGTCGTCCGCGGGTGTGGCTTCGCCCCCAAGGTCCCCTTTCGAGGGAACCGCTGAGCGCGTCCGGGCGTCCGGTCACCCAGTCGACGCAGCGCCTCCCGCATCCGCGTCCCTGTCTGGAGCGTCACCCATGTCCATCGATCCTCGCCACCCCGTTCGGCCGCGTGCCGGTCGCACCATCGGTCTCGCAGTGGCGGTCCTCGCCGCGGTGCCCGTGAGCGCGATGGCAGCGGAGCCCTCGCCGGGTCCGGAGCCGACGGCCGTGGCGCTCCGGATGGAGGTCGGGGGCGGTTTCGTGCCCCAGTCGATCGCGCTCATGGAGATGCCCTCCTTCACGCTCTACGCCGACGGCACCGCGATCTACCGCGGACCATGGCTGGAGGGCCAGACGTGGGAGACACCGCCGGCATTCCGCGTGACGCATCTCGACGAGGAGATGACGAGCCAGTTCCTGGCCGCCGTCCATGACCCGATCATGACCGTCGGGCCGAGCGGCCTCGAGTCGGTGGTCGCGGATGCCCCCACCACGACGTTCACCTTCGATGATGGGACCGACCAGCGCACGGTCTCCATCTACGCCCTTGGCTTCGAGCGACCCGACAGCCCGCAGGATCCGGCGCTCACCGCCCTTTCGACGCTGGCTGCCAGCCTCGCGGACTTCGAGTCATGGGCGGGCGAGCACGGCCTCACCACCGAGACATATGCCCCCGACGCCTACCTGGGCATGCTGGTCCCGACGGCGGTCCAGGAGATCGGCCTTGCCGCCGAGTGGCGCTTGTCCGTGCCCATGGACGACTTCGTGACGCCGGACGACGGGTGGGTCCCCCAGGCCGTGCTCACCTCCGACCAGGTGGCCGAGCTCATCCCGGTCCCGAATGGCGGCGTCCTGGGCCTGGTCTATGCCGACGGCCACGGTGGTGCCGTGGAGCTGGTCATCCGACCGCTGCTGCCCGACGAGCGCTGATCCGGCGAGGGTGTCGGCCGGGGTGTCGCGCCCCGGCCATCCAGGTCAGCTCGCGGCGTCCGCCGGCAGTCGCTCGAGCAGGATCACCGGGATGACCCGGTCACCCGCCTGGGCCTCGTACTCCGTGAACGAATCGTGGAGCTCCGCATGCTGGTCGTAGATGCGTCGGCGCTCCGCCGCGTCCGCGACCACGACGGCACGTGCCCGGTAGGTCTCCCCGGCTGCCTCGACGGTCACGATGGGGTCCTGGAGGATGTTCAGGTACCACGCGGGATGTGTCGGCGAGCCAGCTGCCGAGGCGATGACCACGACCTTCCCGCCTTCGTGGGAGTAGACGAGGGGTGTCGTGCGCGGCTCGCCCGACTTCGCGCCGATCGTGGTCAGCAACAGCACCTGTCGTCCCGTGAAGAAACCGCGCGTGATGCTCCCATCACCGCTCCGCACCTGCGTGTACAGGTCCTGCTCCATCGCTGCCCAATCACCGGCCATCGTGTCCTCCCAGGGTGTGACGAACGCCGATCTGGCGTGCGTGTCCACGACCCGGAGCGTACACCGTAAGTCCCTCGATCGTCAGTGCGATGGGCCCGGTCCTCGGCGCGGATCACCGGCCGCGGGTATCCTGCGCCCTGGTGCGGGACGCAGGAGGGAGGCGGCCTGCGTCGTCCTGCCCGAACGAGGCCCCAGTCCGATCCGTGTCACTCTGCCGCCCCTGATGCGTCATCAGGGCACGCGCCATCGGCCCGACCCATCCCGTCGGACCCCCGCCTTCCTCGCCCGGCTGGCCCTGGTGATGTGTCTCGCCGCGCCCCTGACCGCCACGGGCCCGGTCGCGGCAGCGTTGCCGGACACCGACGGAACGGTCGTGACGGGCGACACCGTCCTCGAGGCGTGCCCGCAGGGTCCCTCGCACTTCGACCGCTCGTTCCAGCGGACGACGCTCAACTCCGTGGTCACGGCCGGTCCACAGGCGTGGGCCGTGGGCATGCGCTCGATCTCCGAGGACGCGCGGTCGATCGTGGCCGCACGCTGGGACGGGACGGCGTGGCGCGAGGTCCCGGTCGCGGACCGGGGTGGCGAGCAGGCCCTGTTCGCGATGGACCGCAGCCCGGAGGGACAGCTCTGGGCGGCGGGCTACCGCACCGTGGATGGGCTGTATCGACCACAGGTGATGCGCTGGTCCGCCGGTCGCTGGCGCCGCGTCGACCTCGGCCGAGCGGGTCGGCGCGTGGGCGTCCTCACGGGCATGGACGCACGCACGGCCCAGGACATCTGGGCCGTCGGCTACCACAGCACGCGGGGCGGACAACGACCGTCGGTGATGCGTGGCTCTCCCTCGACCGGCTGGCGATCGGAGGACCCGCCCGTGCCACCGGGCGCGACGGGTGCCTTCATGGACATCTCGGCGGAGGCGAACGGCGGTGTCTGGGCGGTGGGCTGGACCACCGTCGATGGCATCCCTCGCCCCCATGCCGCACGCCGCTCGGCGGGACGCTGGCAGCGCACGCCCATCACCGGCGCAGCCGGTCGGGAAGGTGCCCTCACCTCGGTCATCATCCAGCGCTCGGGCCTCGTCTGGGCGGTCGGCTATCGGGTGTCCGGAGGTCGATACCTGCCCATGGTGCTCCGCTGGGACGGCCGCCGGTGGGCGCTCCAGCGGATGCCGGACGTGGGCAGCGACATCGCGGTGCTGCGCGCCATCGAGCTCGACGCGGATCGCCGACCCATCGCCGCCGGTACCCGCTGGGACGCGGAGCTGGGGGACTGGCGCGGCTTCGTCCTGGCCCGCGCCGGCGGTGAGTGGCAGCTCGTGGAAGCACCGGTCGTGAATGGTGGCAGCGACCTCCGGGATGTCGCTGGGAGCCGGTCCGGCACCACGTGGGCGGTCGGATCGAGCGCTCGCCGGTCGCTCGCCTTCGAGGTCTGCGCCACGTCCACGACGACCACGGCACCCGACGATGGCCCGCCACCACCGGTGGGCACGAGCGCACCGGAGCTGCCCGATCCGGACGTCACGTCCCCACCGGCACCGGGCGCATCACCGAGTGGTGAGCCGGCGCCGAGTGACGAGCCGGGACCGAGTGGCCAGCCCACACCGTCCGCCACGCCCATCCCGTCCCCGCGCACCATCAAGGCGCGGGCGGGTGGCATCCCGATCGTCGCACGGGACGTCGCGAGCGAGGTCGGCCTCGCCATGCGCACCACCACGTACGGCTCGATCGCGACCGACATCGACGCGGATGGCTGGCCGGACCTGTTCATCGGGCGGCATGCCAATCCGGGCTGGCTGGTGCGCAACACCGGTGGTGCCTTCGAGCCGGCGCCCGGCGTGGAGATCGCCCGCCGCGACCGCCATGGATGCACCGCCGGCGACGCGAACGGTGACGGGCGGGTCGACTTCTACTGCGCGATCGGGGCCGTCCACGGCGCCAACCTGAAGGCGAACGAGCTGCTCATCCAGCAGCCGGACGGGACGTTCCTGGACCAGGCGGTCGAGATGCGTGCCGCCGACCCGCTGGGTCGGGGCCGGATGGCGGTGTTCTTCGACCTCGACCACGATGACCACGCCGACCTGTTCGTGGCCGATCGACCTGACCGCACGGACGGCCTGCCGTCGCGCCATCGGGTCCTCGTGAATCCGACCGGCGATCAGTATCGAGCGCGCAGCGTGTCCGGCTTCGACGTGGGGCTGGGCGCCGACTGCGTGCGTGCCGCCGACCTCGACGGTGATGGCTGGGAGGACATCGTCCTGTGCGCCCGTGCCAAGGGACGTTCCGACGGCTTCGGGGTGCGGATCCTGCGCAACATGAAGGGTCGCCTCGTGGACGTGACGACCACCTCGGGCATCGAGCCCATCGATGCGCTCGATGCCATCGTCGCGGACATGGATGGCGATGGCCGACCGGACATCGTGGAGATCGCCCCGTGGGAGCTGCGTGTGCTGCTTCGGCGAGGCGAGCGCTACGTCGTGGGCTACCAGCGCACCCTCGCCGGCGGGGTGGGCATCGCGGCGGGTGATGTGGATGCGGACGGCGACCTGGACCTGTACGTGGTCCTCGGGACCCGTGCCAAGCAGCGCGATGACCTGCTGCTGATCAATCGGGGCGACGGCCGCCGCTACGGCTCGATGACCATCCCGCAGACGCGCACGGGGTCGGCGGAGTCGGTCACGGCCATCGACCACGACCGGAACGGCCTCATGGATTTCCTGGTGCTGAACGGCCGTGGATCGACCTTCCCGGGCCCCATCCAGCTCATCGCCTTCTTCCCGACGACCCCGGTCACGGGCTCGAGGGGTCGCCCCTGACCCAGGCTCAGCGGGATGCGTCGCCGGCTCGTCTGCCGATCCCCGTGACGCGCCGACCCAGGAGCGTGCCGCCGAGCACCGCGACCGGCACCAGCGCCGCGAGGACGAGCAGCCGCGGGACGCGCCCCAGGACGAGACCCGCGACGACGCCGGCCGTGAACACGGTGCCCAGCAGCAGCTGGTCATTGGATGCCTTCCGGACCTGGCGATAGGCGATGCCTGCCGTCGTCCGAGAGGCATCGATGACCGCGGGCGCATGTGTCTGGACCGTGCTCGCTGCCGTGCCGGCGACATCCGCCACGACCTCACCCGCGCGCTGTGCGGCGGCACCGGCGCGCTGTGCGGCATCCGTCGCCACCTCGCCGATCGAGGACGTGGTGTCGGTCACCGCATCCGCGGCCTCGTCCGCGCTTGTCTCCACGGCCGCCGCGACCCCATCGGCCGCATCCGTCGCCGCGGACGCGACGTCCCCTGCTGCATCCTCGACGCGGTCCGCGGTCGATCGTGCATCACTGCTCATGGTGGTTGCCCCTTCCCGGCTCATCCGCCGTGGTGCTGCTCATGCGGTCCCTCAAGGACCCGACGATAGACCTCCAGGTAGCCATCCGCCATGCGCGCCGCCGAGAACCGGTCGAGCACCGATGCGCGGATCGCCGCTCGATCGAGCCGCGCCACGTCCGGCACATGGAAGGCGAGCCGCTGGGCATCGTCGCCGAAGAACCCGTCCACACCCTCCCGCACGATCTCCGGCAGCGCGCCGACCCGCGTGGTGAGCACGGGCGTGCCGCAGGCCATGGACTCGATAGCGACGAGCCCGAACGGCTCCGGCCAGCTGCCGGGCATGAGCGTGGCGTGGCTCTCCGCGAACAGCTGGTCGCGTTCCTCGCCCGACAGCTCACCGAGGTGCTCCACGTCCGCGGTGCGCATCGCGGGACGCACGACCCGCTCGTAGTAGTCCACCTCGGCCGGCTGGGCGCCCAGCTTGGCGGCGACGCGCAGCCGACGACCGCTGAGCCGGGCGACCTCGATCGCCTCCAGGATGCCCTTCTCGGGCACCAGCCGGCCCACGAAGCACAGATCGTCGCCGGGACGCTCCGAGACCGCCGAGCCGGACAGGTCGAGCCCGTTGTGGACGATGCCGGCCCATGACGCGGACGGGTGCGTGGACGCCTGGTCGGCGCTGATCGCCACGTGGTGACATCGGGATGCCGCGAGCAGCTCCCGTGAGGCGGGCAGGTCCACGCGCCCATGGAACGTCACCACGACAGGGATCCGGGCGAGGTGTCCCAGCGGGATCGCAGCCCAGTCGAGATGGGCGTGGAGCACATCCAGGTCCCCGGGGGCAGCGAGCGTCATGACCTGGGTGAGCGCCATCCAGGGGATCGCTGCGGCACCCACAGCGCCGGTGTCGCGGATGGGCGCCCCCACCGTCGGGACCAGGCGTCCCGGCACGTCCGAGTCCGCCGAGGCGAACACCGTGACCGCATGACCCCGCCGGTCGAGCTCCACCGCGAGGGCATGGACGATCCGCTCGGTGCCGCCGTAGGCGACGGGCGGCACCCGCTCGAACGGGGGTGCCACCAACCCGATGCGCAGTCTCGGTCCCGATGCGCCCTCCGGACCCCGGCTCGGTGCGACGTCACCCGGCGCGGCTGGCGTGTCTCGCTCGATCATCCGGGCTGGGCGACGTCGGGCCGGGCGACGTCGGGCTGGGCGCTGTCCGCGACGACTCCGACACCCTCCACATCGAGCAGATAGCCGATCCCCTGGAACGTGCGGATGCGTCCCGGGTCACCAGGCTGGGCGCCCAGCTTCCGACGCACCCGGCTCACCCACACCCGCAGGTACTGGAGGTCGTCCCGGTATTCGGGCCCCCAGACCTTGGTGAGCAGCTCGGTGTGGAGCACGACCTTGCCCGCGTTCGCGGCGAGGTGCTGGAGCAGCAGCCACTCGGTCCGCGACAGCTGGACGAGCTGGCCGTCACGCGTCACCATCCGCCGCTCGAGGTCGATCTCCACGTCATCGAAGGCCACGATACCGGACCCCGGCGCGGCACCCGACGATCGACGCACGACCGCCCGGACTCGTGCCGCGAGCTCATCGGGGTGGAACGGCTTGGCGACGTAGTCATCGGCGCCCAGGTCGAGACCCTTGGCCTTGTCCGCGGTCGAGCCCTTGGCGGTCAGCAGGATGACCGGCACCGGACGCGACGTGCGCAGCTGGCGCATGACCTCGATGCCATCGAGGTCGGGCATCACGATGTCCAGGAGCACGATGTCCGGCCGATACTCCTCCGCCTTGCGGAGCGCCTCCTCGCCGCCCGCGGCCGTGATGACCCGGAAGCCCTCCTCGCCCAGCGCGATGGAGACCAGCTTGGTGATGCGCGGCTCGTCATCGGCGACGAGGACCAGGGGCTGTTGTGTCGACATGCGTCCCTCCCGGGGCCCGCTCCTGCGCGGACGTCCCGCGGTGAGCATGCGCCACCTCGGGGCCGAGCGGTGCCACAGACGCCCGGACGGGGTCTTGCGATCGTGTTGCGATCAGCGCGGCGATGGCCCCCGGTCGGGTCTCGAGGGGTCGGTGGCGATGGCCACATCCGGGTCGTCGCCACCGTCATCGTCCACATCGTCAGGGTCCAGCGCATACGCCGGGAGCCAGAAGCCGAACTCGCTGCCGATGGACTCGCCGCCGATGGCACCCCGGTCGCGGCCCCAGATGCGACCGCCCATGGCCTCGATCAGTCGCTGGCAGACGAACAGCCCGATACCCGCACCTGCGGCGGTGGCCGCGGTCGCCGGGGCGCGGTAGAACGGTGTGAACAGGTCCTGGGCCGGGACGCCACCGAGACCTGGTCCCCGGTCCTGGACGCGCACCGCGACCCCCGCGCCATCACCCTCCACGAGCACCTCGATGGGCTCGCCGGACGGCGCGTACTTGGCCGCGTTGGACAGGAGGTTGCGCACGATCTGTTGGATGCTCGTGTCATCACCGGTCACCGCGGGCAGGCCCACCTCGGCACGCACCTCGAAGCGTGCCTGGGGCCAGCGCTGCTGCTCGGACCCCACGACCATGGGCACGAGCCGCTGGAGGAGGCTGGGCTCGTGGACCAGCTCGAGGCCCTCGTCGAAGCGTGCCAGGACCAGCAGGTCCTCGGTCAGCCGGAACAGCCGGTCGGCCTCCGCGACGATGTCACCGAGGATCTCCTGGCGCGTCGCGGGATCGAGCCGGTCACCACGCTTGCCAAGCACCATGGCACCCGCATAGATGCTCGTCACGGGCGTGCGCACCTCGTGGGAGAGCAGCCCCACGAACGCCTCGCGCAGCGCCTGGCCCTGTCGGAACGCGGTCACGTCCCGGAGCACGAGCACCGACCCCGGCCGGGGGCCGCGACCGTCCTCGGTGGGCGTCAGGAGCGGGTAGCCAGCGACCTCCAGCCAGCGGCGGGCCGGGCTGCCGAGGGGATACTCGGCCGGCGCCAGGGCCGCGGTGATCGATGGCCGGGCGTCCGGTGGGACACCCAGCCGTGCCCACAGCTCGTCCGCCGTGGCCACCGGGCTCCCCAGCATCCGCTGGGCGGCCCCGTTCTGGGAGTGGACCCGTCCGTCCGCGTCCACGCGCACGATCCCCTCGCCGATGGCCGCGAGCAGGGAGCGCATCTCCGCGGCACGGACACGCTCATGGGCCGCGAGGTCGCGCAGCTCCCCATGCAATCGTGTGTTCTCGATCGCCTTGGCGGCGCGTTGTGCCAGGACCTCGGCCAGCGCCACGTCCCCGGGGCCGAACGGACGGTCGCGGTCGAGGCTCACGAACGTCATGCAGCCCTGGACGTGCCCCCGGAGCTGGAGCGGGATGAGCAGGGCGTGATGAGCGCCCATCTCGTCGAGCACCCGCCGGTGCGTCTCGTCACGGGCGACGCGGTCGCGCAGGGCGTCGTCGAGGTGCAGCACCTGGCTGTGACCGGTGCGCAGGACCTCGGCGACGGGGGACGGACCCTCGGGGTCCACGGGCCGCTCCCGGAGCGACCGCGCCACCGCCTCCTGGCCGCGACCGGCAGCGGCCACGTACCGGCGGACGCCCTCCGGTGCCAGCACATCCACGATGCAGTAGTCACCCATGTCCGGGATGGCCGCACGAGCCAGGCCAGCGAGGGTCTCGTCGGGGTCGAGGCTGGCGCCCAGGATCTGACCCGCCGCGACCAGCACATCCAACCGACGTCGCGCGGCCTGCGCCTCCGCCTGCGCGATGCGGACACGCTCGGCGGATCGGGCACGCTCCAGGGCGAGCTCGGCGTGCATCGCCGCGTCCCGCAGGTACGCACGCGTCCCGGTATCGAGCGGGAGCGCACCGTCGATCTCCCAGGCGATCGCCCCCGCCCGGCGGCCATGCCGGGTCAGCGGCAGCGTCGCGAGCTGGGTGCCGGGATGATCGGGATGGACGGCGCCGAAGGCCGGCCGGCCGCTCCGGAGCACGTCCGCGACGACCGGCGGGACCGGGTCGCCCACACGCACGCCACCCAGCCACGTGGCATCACCAGCGTGGCTCGCGGCGACGACGACGGGGTCACGGTCCTCGAGCGATACCACGACGACCTCGCGCGCGTCGAGCACCGTGCGACGCCGGTCCACGAGGACCCGGCAGACAGCAGCCGGTGTCATGGCACGGCCGAGGGCCGCCACGAGCACCTGGAGGGCGCGCTGCCGTCGACGCGGCTCGACCGGGACCGTCGGTGGCCGGCCGTGGCTGGTGGATCGGGCCGTCACGTGTCCAGGCGATACAGGGGGCGCATCGCCCCAGTATCACCGCCCCGCGAAGCGAGCCCGCATCACGATCCCATCACGATCGACGACCTGCCAACGGACGGCGGGCGTGCTCGCGGGCGGCATCGACCGGCCGGCTCCGACCGGATGCGTCAGTCGGCGACGTGCAGGATGACCACGCGGCGCATCGGCTCGTCGCCGATGGACTGGGTGGAGACGCCTGCGACATCCCGCAGCGCGAGGTGGATCCAGCGCCGCTCGAGCGCGGGCATGGGCTCCAGCTGGAGCATCGTGCCGCTGTCGATGACCCGCTCCGCGGCGCGGCGCGCGATCTCGCCGAGCTGGCGCTCCCGTCGCCCACGGTAGTCCTCGACATCGACGAGCACCCGCGTCCATGCGCCCATGCGTCGCGAGAGCATCAGGTTGACGAGGTGCTGCAGGGCCGAGAGTCGCTCGCCCTTGCGGCCGATGAGCGCACCGAGCGCCTCTCGCTCGGTGTCATCGGCACCGGCCACGTCGATCTTCGCGGTATCGCCATCGCCCACGCTCACCGTCGCCCGATAGCCCATGAGGCCCACGAGCTGCTCCACGATCTCCTTGCCGGCCGCGAGCGCCTCGGGGCTCGCCTCGGCCGCCTGGATCTCCTCGCGCTCGGTGGCGAGCGATGCGCGCGCGCTGGCGACCTCGGCCGCCTCACGCTGTGACAGTCCAGTGCCTCGGCGGTCGTCGCGGGGGCGATCACCCCTCGATCGGCCGCCCTCACGACCACGCCGGTCGTCGCGCGGCGGTCGGTCGGGTCGTGGCGCACGCAACGGCACGGACACGTTGGCGCCCATGGGGGTCGGCGGCTCGTCCGGATACGCGCTGGGGGACGCGTCGGCGGCGGGTGCCCGGTCAGGGCGCGGCCCATCCGAGCGGGGTCGGCGATCCTCGCGGGGACCGCGGTCGTCGCGGGGCCCACGGTCCTCGCGCGGTCCGCGGTCATCCCGCGGCGGGCGGGGCGGCGGCACGGGCAGCGGCTCGGACGCGGCCGCCTCCCGGCGGGGCGTGGCGCCACCCAGCGAGGAACGGGCAGCCGCGATGATCCGGGCGGGCTCCGCACCCATGCCCAGGACCCCTCGACTGCCGGGGGTCAGGATCTCGAAGTCGAGATCCTCGAGGCCCGAGACGCCGAGCGTCTCGCGCGCGGCTCGGATGGCCTCCTCGACCGTCCGGCCCGTGAACTCCTGGTATTCGCTCATCGGCGTCTCCCTCGCCGGCTGCTTCGCTTGGCCGGCCTGATGGTGCCTGCCGCGCTGTCGGTCGTGCTCTTGCGAGCCGACGCGGACGGGGTACCGGTGCTCGAGCCGGAGCTCGACGCCGGCGTGTCCGGGCGCGGTGTGGGTGGCGGGACTGGGAACCTCGGCTGGTGGTTGACGGCGAACCCGGGTGTCCAGCCGAAGAGCGGGAACAACCCGCCCCAGCCATTGATGAGGTACTGCTGGACGATCGAGAAGACGGTGGTCGTGATCCAGTAGATGAACAGGCCGGCCGGCAGGAACCAGCCGTAGATGAGCGAGAACAGCGGCAGGATCAGGAAGATGCGCTGCTGGCTGCGCTGCTGCGGGTCATCGGTGTTCGTCATCATCATGCGCGTCTGGACCAGCTGGAGCGCCGCCGAGGCGAGCGCCAGGAGCGACAGCCCGAACAGGCCCGGCAGGACCATGATGAAGATCTCGGGCAGGTTCGCGGGCAGGCCGCCCGGGTAGAACTCCAGGCCGTTGGCCGTGATCTGGGGCAGCCACGCGAGCCAGGGCACGCTGGGATCGATGCACGGGGCGAGCGGGTTGGTGGGGTCGTAGCACTCGACGCTCAGGACGGGCTGACCGAACACGGACAGCATCGAGCTGATGTCCGGTGCGGACAGGCCCTGGCTGAAGACCTGGTACATGGGCAGCAGCAGCAGCATCTGGAGCAGCGCCGGCAGACAGCCCGCCGCGGGGTTCACGCCACGCTCCTTGTAGAGCTTCATCTGCTCCTCGGAGATCTTGGCGCGGTTGCCCTTGTACTTGAGCTGGATGGCGCGCATCTCCGGCTGGATCATCTGCATCCGGCGCTGGGACACGATCTGCTTGCGGAAGAGAGGCACCAGCAGCAGCCGGATGACGATGGTCAGCGCGATGATCGCGAGGCCGATGTCATGGAACAGGTTGTAGAAGAACACCAGGCCCATGAACAGGGTCTGGAACACGGGCGTGAACGCCCACGCGGCCAGCTCCCACGGCGCGGCACCGAACTGCGCCGGGCACAGATTCGGGTGTGGCGTGATGGCGGGGGACGGGTCGGGCGTGGGGACCGGTGTCACCACGGGTGACTGGCCGGGCGCCACGGTCGGGGGGACCGGCGTCGGGGTCGGCGTCGGGTTGGGGCAGGGTGGTGAGCTCTCGGTGGGCACAGGGCTCACACCAGGGATCAGACCGCCCGAGGCAGCCGGGGTCGGCACGACCGACGCTGCGGGGGCCGGCGTCACCACGACCGGGCTGGCCGTCGCGGGCGCCGGTGTGATGGGCGCTGGGGTGATCGGTGCCGGGGTGGCGGGTGCGGCGGTCGGTGGCGCGGCCGCGGTGGGTGCCGCGGACTGCGGCGCGGTCGTCGGCACCACGGCCGGTGACTGCGCGACACCCGGCAGCGCGAGCACTAGCAGACCCAGGAGCGCGACCAGCACCGCGAACGGGTACGTCCGGGAGCGGGCTCGACGGGATGGGCGAGGACGGGATGGGCGAGGACGGGATGGGCGAGGACGCATCGTCATGAGGTCAGCGCACCGGGTCGTAGCCGCCGGGATGCCAGGGGCCGCACCGCGCGATGCGGCGCATGCCCAGCCAGCTGCCCCGGAACAACCCGTAGCGCTCGATGGCCTGCTCGGTGTACCGCGAGCAGCTGGGCTCGAAGCGGCACGGCGATGGCAGCCATGCGAACAGCACCCGATAGAGATGGATGAGCCCGATGCCGATCCGCTTCACCCTCTGTCCGACCCTCGTGCCGTGCTCGTGTCCAGCAACCGCACCAGACCCTCCCGCAACTCTGCGTACCCTGCCCCAGCGCTCGCTGGTCGACAGATGACCAGGATGTCCCAGCCACCCCCGTCCGGATGGGTCCAGGCACGCAGGATCTCGCGCACCCGCCGCCGGACCCGGTTCCGGACCACGGCCGACCCGATCGTCCGACCGGTCGAGATGGCGAACCGGTCCCGGGACAGGCCGTTGGCCCGGCTCCGCACGGAGCACCATCGATGGTGTCGTGTCCGACCACCCCGTTGGAGGGCGTCCAGGTCACGCTTCGTGCGCAGCATCTCCAACCGCCGACCCGGCGCCACGGCCAGCCGGGCGCCGTCAGGCGGTGAGCTTCCGCCGGCCCTTGGCACGCCGGGCCGCGAGCACGCGTCGACCACCCTGGGTCTTCATGCGTGCGCGGAACCCGTGCTCCTTGGCACGATGTCGCTTCTTGGGCTGATACGTCTGCTTCGTCATGGGTGGGCCTGAGGGCTCCTGTGGGACGGGTCTCGATGGACGGAGCGGCGGACCCGGGATGGTGGGTGCTCCGCGGACCGGGCACGGGATAGGATGCCGTCGGTCGGGTCACGGCGCTTCCGCGCCCGGGGGATGATATACCACGACCACGGAGGCCGCGTGAGCACGACCCGACCCCTGCTGCCGGCCGGCAGCGCCACCATCGACGACTTCGAGCGCCTCGACCTGCGCATCGGGCGGGTCGTCGCCGCACGCGCCTTCCCGGAGGCCCGGCGCCCGGCCTACCAGCTGGACATCGACCTGGGGCCGTACGGCGTCCGCCATTCCTCGGCGCAGCTGCCGGCCACGTATCCCGACCTGGCGGTCCTCGTGGGGCGGCTCGTGGTGTGTGTCGCCAACCTGCCGCCCCGGCGCATCGCCGGCTTCGAGAGCCAGGTGCTGGTCCTGGGCGCACTCCCGGTCGACGGTCGCATCCCGCTCCTCGGCGTGGACGATGGGGCTGCCCCGGGTGACCCGATCGGCTGAGCGGATCGCGATCGGGCGCAGCACGGCCACGGGCTGGATACCCCCGGGGAGTATGCCGGATGGCGGTTGCGGGAAGCCCCTCGGGGGCGCTAACGTATGCCGCCCGGGACGCCGCGAGGGACGCCCGGGACCTTGCCGGAGCCCAACCGGCCGGACCGTCGATGGTCCCGGTGGGTGGTGCTCCACGGGGAACCAAGCCGCCCTCGCGTCCGGTCGCTCTCCGACCCGACGCGAGCCGTGCGGACGGACGGCGGGATGGGAGCGACGACGGCTATCGATGGATGCCAAGCAAGTCTGGCGGGCAGCCCTCGGTGAGCTGCAGGTATCGCTCTCGCCGGCGAACTTCGAGACCTGGCTGAAGGACACGGCGCTCGTCGCCGTGGACGACACGCTGTTCCGTGTCGCGGTCCCCAGCGGGTTCGCGAAGGACTGGCTGGAGAGCCGGTACCGCTCCCTCATCAGCCAGACCCTGGCGCGCGTCGTGGGCTATTCCGTGACGCTCGAGTTCGAGGTGCGCGAGGTCGCCCCATCGGAGCGTGCGGACAGCGAGGACGAGCCGGCCGAGAGCGCGCCAGCGGAGACCACGCGGGAGACCTCCACGCGGGTCCGCCTGGAGCCCGGCCGGGTGGGCGCCCCGGAGGGCGGCTCGGTCAGCCTCAACCCGCGGTACACCTTCCGCAACTTCATCGTGGGCTCCGCCAACCGGCTCGCCCACGCCGCGAGCCTCTCGGTCGCGGAGCGCCCCGGCCATGCCTACAACCCGCTGTTCCTGTACGGCGGCGTGGGTCTCGGCAAGACCCACCTGATGCACGCCATCGGCAACGCGGTCATCTCCCGGTTCCCGCGCAAGCGCGTGGTCTACGTCACGAGCGAGAAGTTCACCAACGACTTCATCACCTGCGTCCAGCAGGGCCGCTTCGATGACTTCCGGAACCGCTACCGGCGCATCGACCTGCTGCTCATCGATGACATCCAGTTCATCGCGGACAAGGAGCGCACGCAGGAGGAGTTCTTCCACACCTTCAACGCGATCCACGACGAGGGCAAGCAGATCGTGCTCTCGTCCGACCGGCCGCCGCGCCAGATCGCGACCCTCGAGGAGCGGCTCCGCAGCCGCTTCGAGTGGGGACTCATCGCGGACCTGACCGCACCCGACCTCGAGACGCGCATCGCCATCCTGCGTGCCAAGGCGGAGGAGCAGTCGGTGCCCATCAGCTCCCAGGCGCTCGAGTTCATCGCCCGCAAGGTCGCCTCCAACATCCGGGAGCTGGAGGGGGCGCTCAACCGGATCGTGGCGTACGCCAGCATGCAGGGCATGCCCATCAGCGCGGATCTCGCCCAGGCGGTCCTCTCGAACGTGCTCTACAACCCGCGCAAGAAGGCGGTCACCCCCGAGCGCATCGCCCAGGCCGTGTCGGAGTACTACGGCGTGGACATGGAGGCGCTCAAGGGTCAGAAGCGCGAGCGCGCCATCGTGATGCCCCGCCAGGTGGCCATGTACCTGATGCGCGCGGAGACGGAAGCCTCGCTGCTGCGCATCGGTGCGGAGCTGGGAGGCCGGGACCACTCCACGGTGCTCCATGCCTGCGACAAGATCGACCGCGAGATGCAGGACAACGAGGACCTGCGACGCGAGCTGGCCGCGGTCCGGGAGCTCATCTACACCGAGTAGCGCCGGCGCCGCGCTCGAGACCCGGCTCGTGGCGCACGGCCACGGAGGGTCCCATGACCGAGCATCGCATCGAGATCGACTTCCAGATCGACTTCAGCAACGGCGGCGGGATCCAGGGCCAGGGCTTCCGGCTGGACATCCCCGATGACGACATCAGCGACGCCGATGCCGGCGCGCTCCTGGTGCGCGAGCTGGGCCTGTTGATGGTCGGCGAGGTGCGCATCGTGTCCCGGCGGACCATCGCCGAGCCCCATCGACGACGGGTGGCGTCCACCGAGCCCGGCGAGACCGCCTCCCGGCTGGTCGAGCTGTCCCACGTGGTGCGGGACGGCCTGGTGACCTATCCGGGCCTGCCGGCACCGGTCATCACCGAGCACCTCACGCGTGCGGCGAGCCGGGCGAGCTACGCCCCGGGCACCGAGTTCCGCATCGGGCGCATCGAGATGGTCGCCAACACCGGCACCTACGTGGACGCACCCTCCCATCGCTACCCCGATGGTGCCGACCTCGCGGCGCTGTCCATCGATCGGGTCGCGGACCTGCCGGCGGTCGTGGTGGACGTGCGTGGCGCATCGACCCGAGCGATCGGCGCGGAGACGTTCCTGCCCTACCAGGTCGCGGGCCGTGCGGTGCTCGTGCTCACGGGCTGGTCGCGTCACTTCGGGACGCCGGCATACGCGACCGGGCATCCGTTCCTCACGCGGGCCGCCGCCGAGCACCTCGTGGGGGAGCGTGCCGCGCTCGTGGGCATCGACTCCCTGAACATCGACGACATCGCGGACGGGACCCGGCCCGTGCACAGCCTGCTCCTCGGGGCGGGCATCCCGGTCTGCGAGCACCTCACCGACCTCGACCGCCTGCCCACGACCGGCGCCCGGTTCAGCGCCGCGCCGGTGCGCGTCGAGGGCATGGACACCTTCCCGGTCCGCGCCTGGGCACGCGTCGAGCACTGATCCGGCGGCACAGGACCCAGGCGCACCGACGAACACCCTCGGCACCCAGCCACGGCCACCGATCGAGCGGCAGCCCGATCGACATCGACGCCCCATCGCGGTAGCATCCGCGACCCCGTGACCCAGCCATCGACCACCCTCGCCCGCAGCGCGCCCGCCGGTGATGCGCCTCGCCCGCCGGACGCCGTCGAGGCGGTCACCTGGGAGGACGGCGCCGCGGTCATCATCGACCAGCGACGATTGCCCGCGGCGCTCGTGCGCTGGCGGCTCGCCGACGTGCCGCAGGTGGTGGAGGCCATCCGCAGCCTCGCCGTCCGGGGTGCACCAGCCATCGGCATCGCGGGCGCGTACGGCATGGTCACCGGGCTCATCGCGTCGGGCGCTCCGTCGCCGGCGGCACTGGTGACGGAGGCCGTGCACCTCCAGCAGGTCATCGGCACGGCACGGCCCACGGCCGTCAACCTGGGATACGCCACGCGTCGGGTCCGGCTCGCCGTGGAGGACGCCGCGGGCGACGCCCGGGCCACCACGGCGAGCGTGCTTGCCGCCGCGCTCCAGGAGGCGCGTGCCATCCACGCCCAGGACGCCGATGCCTGCGCGTCGATCGGACGCCACGGCGCGGCGCTCCTGTCCGGCGACCGACGCGTCCTGACCCACTGCAACACGGGGCGACTGGCCACGGGCGGCGACGGGACCGCGCTCGCCATCGCGTATGCCCTGGCGAGCGAGGATCGACTCCGCGAGGTGCTCGTGGACGAGACACGCCCGCTGCTCCAGGGCGCACGGCTGACCGCGTGGGAGCTGGGTCGGGCGGGCATCGCACACCGGGTGCTCGCGGACGGCGCCGCCGGCAGCGCTCTCGCCCACGGCATGGCGGACGTGGTCATCGTGGGCTGCGATCGCGTGGCCGCCAACGGCGACACCGCCAACAAGGTCGGCACGTACCCCCTCGCGGTGCTGGCCGCACGGCACGGGGTGCCCTTCCTGGTGGCCGGGCCGCTCAGCTCGTTCGACGCCACGACCCCCGACGGTGCGGCGATCGAGGTGGAGGAGCGGGCCCCCACCGAGGTGCTCGGGTTCGGCGGGATGTCCACGACGCCCCCGGGGTCGGGCGCCTGGAACCCCGCCTTCGATGTCACCCCCGCGGAGCTGGTGACCGCGTTCGTGACCGAGGTCGGGGTCCTGCGACCGCCCTTCGGACCCGCCATCGGGGCCGCCCTCGACGGGATACCGGCCGCCGTGGATGGGCACGAGGTGGCGCTCGGGTCGACAGGAGCCGAGCGGTGAGCGAGCGGCTCCGGAGCGGTCAGCCGCTCGACGAGACACGGACCCGCCGGCTGCTCGTGGACCAGCTGCGTGCCTTCCATGCCCGTGACTGGGTCTCCGGCACGGGCGGGGGGATCTGCGGCCCGGCCGCCGATGGCAACCTGCTCGTCGCACCCACGGGGGTCCACAAGGAGCTGGTGGAGCCCGAGGACCTGTTCGTCCTCGCCGTCGAGGACAGCTCGGTGATCACGCCGCCCGCGGACGTGACGCTGCGACCGAGCGAGTGCGCCCACATCTTCACGCTCGTGGCGCGCGAGCGCGGGGTGCGCTCCATCGTCCATACGCACGCCCTGGGCGCGGTGCTGGCCGCGGACCTCGCCGTCGATACCGACCACGTGGTCGTGGAGCGGCTCGAGATGCTCAAGGGCATCCGCGGGCTCACCAACCAGGACCGCCACCTCGTGCCGGTCATCGACAACACGCCCCGCGAGGCACAGCTGGTCGCATCGGTCGCGCGCGTGCTCGCCGACCCGCGGTTCGCGTCGGCGTTCGGCGTCCTGGTCCGGGACCACGGCTGCTATATCTGGGGCACGGACATCTGGGAGGCGAAGCGCCACACGGAGGTCTATCACTACCTGTTCGGGGCGGTGACCGCGCGTCACGAGCGCGGCATCCGACCCTCGGCCCACCCGGACGACCAGCCAGCGACGAAGGAGGGGACCCGACCATGACCGCGAGCCACGATCACGATCACTTCATCTGCCCGACCTGCCAGCAGCACATCCCGCACGCGAGGATCGACGTGGTCGATGTCGCGGCCGCCGTGGAGGCGGACAAGCTGACCGAGGCGGACGTCTTCAAGCGCACCTACCTCGGCCACGGCACCCAGTCGAGCGTGTTCGTGTTCCAGGGCCACCCGGGGCCGTTCCGGACCCACGTCCACACCACCCACGACGAGATCGGCTATGTCCTCGAGGGCACCGGCCAGGTGACCGTGGGCGGTGTCACGCGGCCGGTCAAGAAGGGCGACGTGTGGGTCATCCCCGCCAACACGCCCCACGGCGGCTCGTTCGAGGACGCTCCCCAGGTCCTGTTCATCTCGTCGCCCATCGATGACCCGGACAACCAGGACCGGGTCTGGATCGACGACCCGGCCTGACGGACGGGCCGACGACCCGGCCCGACCCCTCGCTGCCTGATGACCGACCTGCGAACCGACCCCCGGCCCGCTGTGCCGCCCGGCTACCGGCCCCTCACCATCGAGGACGTGCCGGCGTACGTCCGCGAGCACCCGCACCTGTCCGCGCTCGTGCCCGCCGACCCGCTCCACGTCGCGGAGGTCGGTGACGGCAACCTCAACCTCGTGTTCATCGTGCGCGATGACCCGGCGCGACCGGGTGTCGTGCTCAAGCAATCGTTGCCCTGGGTCCGCGTCTTCGGTGAGGGCTGGCCCCTCACCATCGAGCGCGCCCGTCGTGAGGCGAACGCCTACGCGGTGCACACCCGGTTCGCGGGTGCCACCAACCCTGTGCTCCACGGCTTCGACGAGACGCGCTACGTCATCGCCATGGAGGACCTCGCGGACCTGCGCATCTGGCGGGGTGCCCTCGACGACGGCGAGATCCACGTCGGTGCAGCAGCGGCGCTCGGTACCTTCATGGCACGCGTCGCCTTCCACACGTCGGACGTGGGCATGGAGCCCGCTGCCCGCAAGGCGCTCATGGCCCGCACCATCAACCCCGAGATGTGCGGCATCACGGAGGACCTGGTGCTCACGGAGCCGCTGCGCATCCACGAGCACAACCGGTTCGATGCCGCGCTCGACGGGGATGTCGCGGCGCTGCGTGCGGACGAGGCCGCGCTGGATGCCCTCGCGACGCTCAAGCACCGGTTCCTGACCCACACCGAGGCGCTCATCCATGGCGACCTGCACACGGGCAGCGTCATGGTCGGCGGCGGCCGCACCGTGGCCATCGACCCCGAGTTCGCGGCGTACGGCCCCATCGGCTTCGACCTCGGCACCCTTTGGGCGAACAGCGTGTTCGCACGTGCCCGGGCGATGGTCCTCGATCGACCCGCGGACTTCCAGGCGCATCTGCGGGCCATCGTGCCCGAGTCCTGGGTGGCGTTCACCGACGAGCTCCGCCGCCTGTGGCCGGACCGGCTCGACCGCTCGTTCACGGACGGCATGCGCGAGACCTGGATCGCGACCATCCGGGATGACGCGCTCGGCTTCGCGGGTGCGGAGGCGATCCGGCGGCTCATCGGCTTCGCCCATGTCTCCGATATCGAGACCCTGTCGGCCCCGGACCGCGTGCGTGCCACGCGTGCCGTGCTCGCGGTGGGCCGGGCGCTGCTCGTCGCGCATGCCGCCATCGAGGACATCGATGCGTTCGAGGCCCTGGTCGCGGGGACCCTCGCACACCACCTCGAGGGCGTCCACGGTCGTGGATGAGTGGTGGGATCCCGGCCGCGATCGTGCTCGGCGGGTGTCGCGCGGGTCGTGGATGACAGGCCATCGGACGTGGGCCGATGCGGGCCGCGACGGGCACTCCGTGGGATCGATGTGGCGGCCGTCCACGGTCCGTGGGTCGCTGTCGACGAGACGTCCACGGACGTCATCGGGTCACCCACAGCGGGGCCGCGTGCAGCGTCAGGCACGCTGTGCCGGGTCGGTCCACAAGGTCCACGGACATATGACGGTGACGGGATGAGAAGATACCGACCGATAGATACCGACCAACCGGACCCAGGGAGCCCGACGTGAAGCTATCCGTGATGCAGGAGAACCTTGCGCGCGGCCTGTCCATCGTGAGTCGCGCGGTGAGCAGCCGCAGCTCGCTGCCGGTCCTGGCCAACGTGCTGCTCCGGACCGAGGACGCCGGGCTCAAGCTGACCGCCACCAACCTGGAGATCGGCATCACCTCGTGGGTCCCTGGGCGGATCGACACCGAGGGTGCCCTGACCGTGCCCGCCCGGTTGCTCACGGATGTCGTGGCAGGTCTGCCCGCGGGGGAGCGGGTCGACCTCGAGGTGGAGAACGGCACGACGCTCCTGGTGCGTGCCGGCCGCTTCCAGACGCATCTGCGGGGCATCGACGCGGACGAGTTCCCGGTCATCCCGTCCGCCGGCGAGCGGCCGACGACGCGCATCTCCCAGAAGGTGCTCCGCAGGGCCCTCTCGGAGGTCACGTTCGCGGCCGCCAGCGACGAGGCGCGTCCCATCCTGACGGGTGTCCTCACGAAGTTCAGCGGCGACCGGGTGACGCTCGCGGCAGCGGACAACTACCGCATCGCGGTCACCACCATCGAGGTCCTGCTGCCGGTCGAAGATGCCAGCCTGGTGGTCCCGGCACGCTCCTACACCGAGCTCATGCGCGTGCTCGCGGACACGGACGACCCCGTGGACATCATGCTGGCACCCGCACGCAGCCAGGTCATCTTCCACGTCGACACCATCGACCTCGTGAGCCGGCTCATCGATGGCCAGTTCCCGAACTACCAGCAGGTGGTGCCCAGCACCCACAGCACCCGGGTCGTGGTCGACCGGGAGGATCTGCTCAAGGCGGTCCGACTCTCGGCGCTCATCGCCGCGGGTGCCGCGAACGTGGTCAAGCTGCGCATCGGCGAGGAGGGATCGGCGGGCATCACCATCGCGGCGGCCGCGGACGTGGGCGACGCGGAGGGCGAGGTGGAGGCCACGCTCGAGGGGGACGCGGTGACGGTCGCGTTCAACGCGCGCTACCTCATCGAGGCGCTCCAGAACATGGACGCGGAGCGGCTCGCCCTGGAGCTGAACGGCCCGCTCTCATCGGGTGTCTTCCGGCCCACCGACGAGAGCGACTACGTGCACGTGATCATGCCCGTGCGGACGCCCTCCTGAGGATCGACCACCTGGGCCTCCGGGGGTTCCGGAGCTACCGCCAGCTGGAGGTCGACCTGCCTCCGGGCCCCAACGTCGTGGCGGGCCCCAACGCCGCGGGCAAGACCAACCTGCTCGAGGCGCTCGTGGTCCTGTCGCGGGGCGGCTCCCACCGGACCACCACGGACGCGGAGCTCATCACGTGGGGTGACCCGTTCGCCCGGATCGAGGGTGCGGTGACCGGTGCGTCGGCGTCCTCGTCCACCATCGAGGTGGTGCTGGTCCCCCCGGGCTCCCCATCCGGCTCCCGCAAGCGCATCCGCGTGAACGGCGTGGCCCGCCGGGCGAGCGTCCTGCCGGGGGCGTTCCGGACGGTCCTCTTCGCGCCCGAGCACATGCAGCTCGTCGTCGGATCGCCGTCACTCCGCCGGACGAGCCTGGACACGCTCGTCACCCAGCTCGTGCCGACGGCGAGCGCCACGATGGCCACGTACGCGCGCGCCCTGGTCCAGCGCAACAACCTGCTGCGACGCATCCGCGAGGAGGCCGCTGCCCGTGACGAGCTGCGCTTCTGGGACCAGGCGATCGTCACGGAGGGTGGCCGGATCGCGCGTTGGCGGACCGAGACGCTCGCCGCGCTCGCCGACCCGCTCGCCGATGCCCACGCGCGGATGGCACCCGATGAGGAGCGGCTCGTGGCCGCGGTCGTCTCGAACGCCGCCCCGGCCGCGGGCGAGACCCCCGAGGACGCGCTCACCCGACGCCTCCTCGAGACCGCGGACAAGGAGGTCTGGAACGGCGCCACGCTCGTCGGCCCGCATCGCGACGATGTGGCCTTCCGTCTCGGCGACCGCGACCTCGCCGGTTTCGCGTCCCGCGGCCAGCAGCGCACCGCCATCCTCGCCTGGCAGCTCGCCCAGCTGGACCTGCTGACACGGGTCGATGGCGACCCGCCCGTGCTGCTCCTCGACGACGTGTTCAGCGAGCTCGACCCCGATCGCCGGTCGCATCTCGTGCGTCGCATCGCTGACCTGCCCCAGGCCATCGTCACGACGACCACCCTCGCCGATCTCGACCCGGCGCTGGTGCGTGCCTCGACGGCGTGGCGCGTCACACCCGGCAGCGTGGAGCGTGCCGGATGACCCGACGCCCGATGCGCCGGGTGGGCGACCTGCTGCCGGACCTCGCGCGCGAGCTGGGCATCACCACCGAGCTCCAGGCGGCCGATGTGGGCCACGCGTGGGCCGCCGCGGTGGGGTCACTGGTGCCCGCCGCCGCAGGTCGCAGCGAGGTCGTGGAGCAGCGACCACCCGTGCTCGTGGTCGCCGCCCACGATGCCGCGACCGCCCAGGAGCTGCGGCTCCATGGTGGCCGGCTCCTGGCGGCCCTGGCCGCCTCGCCGACGGAGCCTCGATTCAGCGAGCTGCGGGTCGTGGTACGACCCCGTTGAGGCCTTGTGTTGCGACATCTTCACGGAGCGTTGACCGGGGGTCGGGCCGTTCGGCGGTAGACTAGGTCGCCCATGGGTCCCCGCCTCGAGCTCAAGCACGGTCTGGTCGCAGAGCCCGACCGTCTCTCCAACTCCGCGGACACGATGCTGGTCACCGAGCCGGCGACCGGGTCGAAGGTCCGCTCCAAGGGCAACCTGTACCTGCTGGTCACCTCCAGCCGGATCGGTGGTCGTGCCCGGGAGGCGACCGCGCTCGTGGCCGAGACCATCCGGCGCGAGTACTACTACGACGAGTCGGCCGGGGTCCCCATCTGCCTCGAGAAGGCCGTCCGCAGCGCGAACCGCCGCCTGCGCAGCAGCCGCGAGGGCAGTGGCCTGCCACCCGGCGGCCTGGGCATCGCGATGGCCGTGGTCCGCACCAACGAGCTGTACGTGGCGACCGTGGGCAGCGCGGAGGCGTATCTCGTGCGCGCGGCGCGCCTGCTCGTCCCCGACCACACCCAGCAGCCGGGTCTGCCCGCGGATGACGCGTTGCGCGTCGAGGTCTGGCGCGGCGAGATCGCGGTGGGGGATTCGCTGCTGCTGGTGTCCCGCAACCTGACCGAGGTGGTGGGCACGGAAGAGCTCAAGAACGCGGTCGTGACGCTCCACCCGCAGTCCGCCGTGGAGCATCTCCATCACCTGTTCGTGGCCGCCGGTGGTGACGGCCCGGATGCCGTCCTCGCCATCGAGGCGACCGAGCTCACGGCGACCCGTAGTGACCGCCGGCTCGCGCCCGTCGGGTCGGGCACGGACGCGTTCGCGGAGATGCCCGGTGGTCCCATCCCGGGCGGTGACCAGATGGTGGGCGCCGCCGCCGCCGTGACGGGCGCCTTCGGTGGCGCCGCGGGCGCCGTGTCCGGGGCGTTCGGTGGCGCCATGGACCGACTCCTCGACCTGATGCCCCGGCGTGACCCGAACGCACGCGGCCTTGGCTCCCGGATCTCGCGCCGCGAATCGCAGCGCCGCGCCGCGTTCGCGCTCCTGGCCCTGCTGGGGGTCGTGGCCGTCCTGGGTCTCGCGGTGGCGTTCCTGCCCCGCGGCCGCGAGGTCAGCATCACCCAGCTGTCCGCGGGCGAGCAGGCGCTCGAGTCGGCACGGGAGGCATACGAGGAAGGCTTCCGCCTCGTGAGCGGCAACGCGTCGCAGGCGACCTCCAGGCTCCAGCAGGCATGGACGGACCTCGAGCGAGCGACCGCATCGGGGATCCCGGCGGACCGGACCGCGCAGCTCGCGGCGGACATCCGGACGAACCTGGACACGCTGTACAAGGTCCAGGTGCCACGGACCACCACCCTGTGGGCGTTCGACGAGCCCACGGACATCCGGGACATGACCGTCGCCTCGGATGGCTCGGTGTACTTCATCGCGCCCGCGTCCCGGGGGCGTGGCCACTCCGTGTGGCGCCTCAACAAGGGCCACACCAGGGTCTACGAGATCGTCAAGGAAGGCGAGGGGACCGGCAGCGGCAGCTGGGAGATCGGCCAGCCGATGATGCTGGGCATGCAGTTCGACCAGCTCATCATCGTGGATGACAACGGCTCCCTCGCACAGTGGCGCCAGGTCGGCGACAAGGGTGAAGGCAGCCTCCGTCGTCGCAGGCTGCCGCCGGCGGTCGCATGGGGCAATGACGTCCGGGACATCGCCACCTACGGTGTGAGCCTCAGCAACGGGACGTACAACCTGTACGTCCTGGACCCCGCGCAGGACAACATCCTCAAGTACGGGCCGTCCGCGGACGCGAACCTGTTCATGCCGCCGGAGGGATACCTGTCCAACACGGACGAGGACCTCGGCTCCTACATCCGCCTGTACGTCGACGGCAACCTGTACACGCTCACCCCGGAGGGCGTGGTCCAGCACCGGTCGGGTCACGCCCAGGATTACTCGCTCGACACCCCGCCGGATGCCCGTGACCTGCGCAAGGGTCATCGCTACTCGCTCATCGATGGCACCTCGGGCGGCAAGCTCTACCTCTACGACCAGCGATGGGACCGCATCCTGGTGTTCCTCAAGTCCGGTGGTGTCTATGTCGACCAGTGGATGACCACCGGGGACATGCCCTCGATGGCGGACATGCGGGCGCTCTGGGCGACCCAGCCGAGCCCTGGCCAGAACCAGACGCCGCGGCCGGCGCGCATCGTCTGGGCGACGCCAGAGGGCATCTTCCAGAGCACCCTGACGCCGGTGGATCCGAACGAGCCCCGCGCGACGCCGACGCCGACCCCCACGCCGGACGCCACGCGCAAGCCGCGCGCCACGAAGAAGCCCAGCTGACGGGCGACCAGGGGAGCGACCGGGCGATGGCATCCGAGGTCACCGAGGTCATCGTCGAGAGCGTCCATGTGCACGCGGAGTCGTCCCAGCACGTGGTCCTGCTGCGCGAGCGCCGCGGCGAGCGCTACCTGCCCATCTGGATCGGGCCGTGGGAGGCGAGTGCGATCGCGACCCGGCTCCAGGGGATGCTGCCGGACCGACCGCTGACCCACGACCTCTACACCCGGACGCTCCTCGAGCTCGGCGTGCGGGTCGAGCGGGTCGTCGTGAGCGACCTGAGCGAGGACACGTACCGGGCGCGCATCGTGCTGGAGCAGGGGGAGCTGGACGTCGAGGTGGACGCGCGGCCCTCCGATGCGATCGCCATCGCCCTGCGTGCGGACGCGCCGATGTTCGTGGCGAACTCGGTGCTGGACCGGGCGGGCGTGCTGCCGGGCGCCGAGCAGGACCGGCGGCTCTCGATGTTCCGGGAGTTCGTCAACTCCCTCGAGTTCGACCTGGGCGGCGGGGCCGGCACACCCGAGCGCGAGGGTCCCGGGTCCTAGTCCCCCTGGTCGTGACGGAGCGCCGGCTCGCCGGTCTGGAGCGCCTGTGACGGTCGCACCCAGAGCTGGATGCGCAGACGCCAGAAGTCCCGCACGGCCCGCAGCACCACCCGAGGGTCGGCACCCGAGGCACGACCCGCGGTGCGGGGGTGATGGGGTACGCCGACCTCCACGACCGTCCGGCCGGTGGCGCGCAGCTTGATGAGCAGCTCCGCTGACAGGAACGCGCCCTCCGACGCGAGTCGCACGCCCTCCAGCGCCTCGCGGCGGAACAGCTTGCAGGCGCAGTCGACATCCCGAAGCCGGAGCCCGAAGAACAGCCGCAGGCACCAGCGATACATGCGCGCGTAGGCGAGCCGGATGGCCGGATCGGCGCGCTTGATGCGATAGCCCACCACCACATCCGGTGGCGCGACATCACCGGCGTCCCTCATACGGGCGAGCAACCGCCCGAGATCCACGAGCCGGAACTGGCGGTCACCGTCGGTGAAGCAGACGAGCGGATAGCGCGCGGCGCCGAAGCCGCTCCGAAGGGCCGCACCGTAGCCCTGGTTGACCGGGTGGTGGACGACGCGCACCACGTCCGGGTGCGCCGCCGCGAGCCGGTCCGCGATGGCACCGGTGCCATCGGTGCTGCCGTCATCGACACAGATGACCTCGAAGCGCTCCGCGAGCCGGGGCAGCTCCACGAGCGCCTCCGCCACGAGCGCCTCGATGTTGTCGGCCTCATCGTGAGCGGGGAAGAACCAGCTGAGGCTCGGCACACGCGCATCGGACGCGGCCGGGCCCGCCATCGGCGGATCCGGCGGATCGCTCGCCGAGTGGGCTGCTGGATCGGACACGCCGGCATCCTACACGCGGACCGCGGACCCTGCCCCCGGGTGGAGGGCCGCCGTCGCCGGGCGGATCGGGCTGCCGTGGACGCCGCCTCACATCGCCGCGACCCCGGCGCCGGCCCGTCCTCGTCAGCCGTCTTCCGGTCCCGCTCCCTCGTCCTGTCCACGGTCGGTGCCGGGTGCCACGCGCCAGACGACGCCGTGCGGGATCCCGTCCAGCCGCTCGAGCACGAAGCGCTCCCGGAACGGCTCCAGGTCGTCATCGAGCCGGATGAGGTACACGGGCCGGCCCTCGACGAGATACCCCGCCACGATGTCGGTGAGGTCGCCCAGGTCGTCATCGAGGACGTCCCGATCGTCGATGATGGTCATGTCCGGCCGCCGTCCCTCCACCCATCGGGCATACCAGAGGGGCGTCGAGTAGCTCCACCAGCTGATCACCACCGGGTCGGGCTCGAGCCGCGCGAGCGTCGCCTCGACCCACGCCCGGGCACCCGTATCGTCGGATGCGTCCCGCGCCGGCAGCCGGGCCGGGACGGGCGCCAACGCCGCCAGCGTCAGCGCGACACCCACGACCGCCGACACGGCCAGCCGCGTGCGCTGGCTGGTGACGCTGCCCGGCGCCAGCCACCGCTCCCAGGCCGCCAGGACCAGGTCCCACAGGGCGTCCAGGGCGAGCATCGCCCACAGCACCGCCACGAGCAGCGGCACCAGGTAGTAGCGGTCGATGTCCGCGTTCTGATAGGCCAGCAGGAACCAGATCGAGAGCACCGCCCAGGGGACGGTCAGGACCATGAGCCGGGGTCGCCGTCCGATCCCGACCGCGATGCCGAGCGCAGTCAGCCAGGCCGCCGGCCCGAGGTTCTCGACGAGGGTCCGCCACACCTCCGCGACCGCCTCGGAGAGCGTGGGCATCGCGTGGAAGGTGCTCGTGAACTGCTGGCCGAGGACGAGATACCGGAAGCCGCCCGTGATGGCCCCGGACGCGCTCGTGCGGATCCAGTCGGCGGGATGCGCGTAGTCGAGCGGCGGATCCATCGCGGAACGGAGCGGCAGGTACGCATACACCAGCACGGTCGTCAGGAGCACGGCCGCAAGACACGCCAGGACGAGCCGCCACTGGCGCCACAGGATGCGTGGCGAGACGACGAGCACGAACAGCGCGACCCCCGGCGCGAGCAGCAGGGTCAGGGCGTGGTTGCCGATGGACACCCCGAACACCACGGCCGCGAGGACCAGCCAGCGACCCGCATGGCCGGACCCGGCACGGTCCCGCTGGCTCCAGCCGATGAGCAGCACGAGCAGGAGCGCCGCCAGCGCGAGATGGAAGGCATGCGGATCGGCACGGACCGCGTTCTGCCATGCGAGCGGCGCGATCGCGAGCAGGGCCCCACCCGCCAGCCCCAAGGCGCCGCGTCGGGTGACCTGGACGATGGCGATGCTCACGAGGCTCGCGGCGCCTGCCACGAGCACCGCGGACAGCAGGTTGGCACGCAGCGCCGGCTCCCCGAACGGCTGGAACACGACCGATGCGAGCCACAGCAGCAGGGTGTAGCTGGGATAGCCGGTGGGATGCGCGATGCCCAGGACCGGTCCGAGGGCCTGGAACTCGCCGGTGTCCCAGAACCCGAGGCCGGGCATCAATGTGCGCAGGTACAGGGCGAAGGCGCCGATGCCCACGAGGCCCGCCGGCACCAGCCATCGCGCGGTAGCCAGGCGGTCGTGTGGCCCGGTCATCCGGTCACCAGCCGAGCCGGACGCCCCACCAGACGCCCCACAGGTTGACCAGCACGGACAGGATCACGAGCCCGACCGCGATCGGCCAGCCGAACCGGAAGCGGCGCGCCTCCACCAGTCCCAGGGTCACCAGGATCATCGCGAAGGGCGCGAAGTCGTTGCTGAAGCGATAGCCGAACTGGACCCACCCCTGGCTGAAGTGGGCGAGCGCGGCGAGCGATGTGGCGAGCACCGCGACCGCCGCACCCGCCACGATGCGTCGCCGCCAGCCCAAGAGCAGCGCCGGGATGACCAGGAGATACGCGGGTGTGGTCAGGAGGATGCTCATGCCCATGGGGTCGGGTCGCAGCGGGCAGGGCGTGCGCGGGTCCAGCAGCTGGGCGACCAGGTCCACCTCCGGCTCGCACGGGGTCCCGTCCCGGAGCGCGTTGATGGGCATCCAGGTGAGCATGATGGGCGCGTTCACGGGGATGTAGCGGGGGTCCTCGGTGCCCCAGTCCTCGTGGTACAGCTCGGGCATCGGCTTGTGCTCCACCTCCCGGATGTGGTCATACGCCGGATGGAACAGATGACCCGTGCTTGCGAGGTTGTAGCCGGCGAGGAACAGCAGCGGCACCAGACAACCGATGGCCGCCGCAGTGCCCCTGCGCAGCCACGTGCCACCGGGGCCCACGAACGCGAAGAACGGCGCGTTGAACGCCGCGGTCAGCCGGCCGAGACAGGCGATGCCGAACAGGAGGCCCGCCCAGATGCCTCGCAGCGGGATGCCGCCCGGCAGACCACGCCCCGGCCCCTCCTCATCCTCGTGGTGCTCGGCGTCCAGCGCGGCTGCGATGGCCAGGAACAGGAACGTACTGGCCGCGACGTGTGCCTGGAACCAGGTCGTGCCGAGCATGGCGGCATACCACGCCACCGTGCCGAAGCCGTACGTGACGGTGCCCAGGAACGCCGCGTCGCGCCGCTCCGTGACACGCGTGAGCATCCGCCAGCAGAGGCCCACGTTGATGCCGCCGAGGACCGCGAACACCAGCGCGCCGCTCGTGGCGAGGTGCCACATGGCCACGAACGGCACCAGCAGCATCGCGGGCAGGGGCGGGAACGGGATGAGCGCCCGACCGGGCTCGTGCGGCAGGCCGAGGGCGCTGGTCACGGCACGATCACCCAGGTCCAGCACGTCCTGGTAGTAGTCGTTGGAGCGGATCCCGTCCGCGACGGGGTAGTCGATGGCGACCCGACCATCGAGCCAGGCCTGCGCCTGCCACACGAAGTGGTCGTAGAAGCCCCAGCGGGTGGGATTGCTCCAGATGTAGACCACGATGGCCACGATGGCGAAGGCCACGCCGATCCAGACCGGACCGATGGAGCCGAGGAGCGTCTCGAACATGCTCTCGGAGCGCGCCGAGAGCCGAGCGGCCGGCGGGACGTCGATGGACCGCCGACCGGATGCGAACGGGCCCGTTGCTATACTCGCGGTCACCTCGTCGCCTGATCCCCCTGGAGGCCGGTCCGGCTTGATCACGTCCCCGGCGCGTGGTGCCGACCGGGTCGAAGGGGCGTCGGAGCCCCCGCCGTCAGCCCTGTCGACGTCCACGGCACTGGTCGTCCTGCTGCTCGTGGCGCTGGCCCTGCGCCTCACTATCGCATACATCCTGTTCCCGGCATCCGGGTTCGCCTCGGATGTGTCGACGTATGTCTTCTGGGCGAACGCCATGGCCGAGCACGGCCCGGGCGGGTTCTACGGCGCCCTGCGGGCGGCCGACCAGTTCGTGGACTACCCGCCGGGCTACCTGTACGTGCTCTGGCTCATCGGTGGGCTGGGTCAGGCGCTCGGCGGGAGCGACCCGTACGGCCTGATGACGGTGCTCGTCAAGGTCCCGCCGATGCTCGTCGACATCGCGGTGGGCTGGCTGCTGTATCGCCTGGTCCTCGGCTGGGCGTGGCCGTCACGGCGAGCGGAGCCACTGGCGCTCGGCGCCGCGGCGCTGTACGTGTTCAACCCGGTCACCTGGTACGACTCCGCGCTGTGGGGTCAGACGGACTCGGTCGGCGCGCTGGTGGTGCTCATGGGCGTGGCGGCGCTCATCCGTGGCAACAGCGAGGGCGCCTCCCTCCTGGGGGTCGTCGCCGCACTCGTGAAGCCCCAGTTCGGCGTGGTGCTGCTGCCGGTCATCGCGGTGGTCCTGCTGCGCCGGCACCTGCTGCGCCCCGGCTCGGGACCACGGCACGCGCCATGGGGGCCATCGATGCTCCAGGGATGGCTGGCGCGGGAGCAGGGCCCGCTCCGGGTGTTCAGCTCCGCGGCAGTGGCCCTGGTCACGTTCCACGTGGTCGCACTGCCGTTCGGGATGGGGATCCCGGACTACCTCGCGATGATGGGCGACACGGCAGCGGGCTACGCATACCTGACCGTCAACGCCTACAACCCGTGGGCGCTCGTGAGCGCCACGGGCACGACCCCGCTCGCCTTCTCGATGCCCCTGTGGCAGAGCGACGCGGAGCCCTGGATCGGACCGCTGCCGCCCGTGGCCATCGGCGCCGTGCTGCTCGTGGCCGGGTTCCTGTACGGCCTGGGCAACCTGCTGTGGCGCGACGAGCGGCGGACCATCATCCTGACCGCGGTCTTCCTGTCCATCTGCTTCTTCGTGCTGCCGACGCGGGTCCACGAGCGGTACCTCGTGCCCGTGTTCGCGCTGCTGCCGCTGCTCGCGGTCGCGTCCCGCGCGTGGCTGGTGACGCTGGTCGCGATGGCCGCGGCGTGTCTCATCAACCTCCACGGTGTGCTCACGTACGACATCTGGGGCACGGACAACGTGACAGGGCTGCCCCTGGGGAACGCGTCCCGCTCACCCCTGTTCGTGGTCATGTCGGTGCTCCTCGTGACGGGTGGATTCCTGTTCACCGCGTGGCGCCTGTGGCGAGGCGGTGCCCGTGAGCCGGATGGGCTGGCCATCGAATCGGCGACGGTCGATGGCTGGGTGGACCCCGGTCCGCTGCCGGGTCAGACCCGCACGTCCTGGTGGGCGCGTGGGATCGGCGGGTCCGTGGCGGTCCCTGACGCGGAGGACGGATACCCCGAGCCGGTGCGTGGCCCGGGTGCCTTCACGTGGATCGCGCACCGCATCACGCCGCGGCCCCTCCGCCGCGACCGCAGTCCGTCGCTCGCCGGTGAGCCGCCGGGTCGGCTCGACCGGATGGACCTGCTGATGGTCGTGATGATCCTGCTGTCCGCCGTCACGCTCCGCGGCTTCCGGGTGCAGGAGCCGTACGACATGTACTTCGACGAGGTCTACCACGCGCGCACCGCGATGGAGTTCCTCCAGGACTGGCGCTACGACGACCCCCACGACATCTTCGAATGGACCCATCCCCATCTCGCCAAGTACGCGATGGCCATCGGCATCGAGGTGTTCGGCGACCACCGGGTGACCGGCACGAGCGACCTCGGGGTGCCGGTCGCGGCGGCAGCCATCGAGCCGCACTGGTCCCCCTCGGGTGACCCGGGTCGACGGAACGGCGACCGCGTCTACGTGCTGACCGGCTCCTCGCTCGAGGTCTTCGACCTCGCGACCCGCGGACGCTTGGCGTCGCTGTCCTCGCCGGCGACCGCGCTGGCCGTGGACCCCGGTGCCCATCAGCTGGTGCTCGCGGCACCCGACGGTACGGTGTCCACGCTCGACACGACCCTGCTCGACGCGATGGGTCGCACCCACATGGACCTGGACGAGTCCTACATCGCCCCGATCAGCCCGGTGCAGCAGGCGACCGACGGACCCCGCGACCCGGTGCGCCTCGTGGTGGACGACTCCGATGTCGTGATCTTCGGAGCGACGGGCGAGCTCGTGTCCGTCGACCTCGAGACCGGCCTGCGGCAGGGCAGCACCACGTTGTCGGAGGTGCGGGACCTGGAGGTCGTGCCACGTGCGACCGCGGTCGTGGCGCGCCCCGCGGAGGTCGAGGATCCCGCAGGCGCTGCGCGCGTGCTCGCCGATGAGCTGGGCATGAGCGCCGCCACCCTCGAATCACTCCTGCGGCGGTCGACCCCGGACGTGGTGCTGCTCGGCTGGCCGGACTCGCTCGCGGAGGACGTGGTCCGGGAGCTCGTCGACGACGGGACGCTCCTGGGCATCGACATCGAGGATGTGCCCGCGATCGCCGTCGCGACCCCGGACGGCGTGACGTTCCTCGCCACCAGGACGCTCGACACACTGCACGAGCTCCCGCTCGATGACGGCGCCGCGGGTCTCGCGTGGATCCCGGACGGACCGGACGAGGACACGCTCTACGTGGCGTCAGGGGCGGTGCTCGAGCGCATCGGCCTCGACCGCGGCGCGCCACGGGTCAGTGATTCCATGGACATGCCGGGTCCCGTCACCGATGTGCTGTGGAACGAGGCGGCGCAGCTCCTCCACGTGCCGGGTCGACTCGCGGGCGGTCAGCCCACGGTCTACGTGGTCGAGCCCCATGGCCACTCGGTGTTCATGGACGTGCCGCTGCCGTTCGAGCCGGTCGCGACCCTCATGGACACCCAGGAGGATCACCCGAGCGAGGACAGGACACAGATCCTTGCCATCGGCAACGATGGCTCGGTCGCGAGCGTCGACGTCGGTGGCAATGCCTTCGGCTACCGGATGCCGGGCGTGCTCATGGGCGCTCTCACCGTGGCCGGCATCTACCTCCTCGCACGCCTCCTCTTCCGGCGCCGGAGCGTGGGTCTGTTCGCCGCGGCCCTCGCGCTCGCGGAGGGGATGCTGTTCGCCAACGCACGCATCGCCATGAACGACGTGTACATCACGGGCTTCCTGGTGCTCGCCGCGGTGCTGTTCGCGCCGGTCTGGCTGGGCACCTGGCGCCGCTGGTGGCAGGTGACGCTCGTGGTGCCCCTGGTGGGCGTGCTGCTCGGTCTCGCGCTCGCGTCCAAGTGGGTCGCGGCGTACGCCATCGGCGGCGTCGTGCTGCTGGTGCTGCTGCGATCGGGCATCGGGCGCTGGATCGCGCTCGGCGGCATGGTCGGCCTGACGGGGGTGCTGGGGGCGCTGGCCATCCGGCCGGCCGCGGTCGAGGAGCCCCATCGCAACTGGCCGTTCCTGCTCATCCTCGGGGCGCTGACCCTCGCGCTCGCTGCGGCGATGGTCCGTCGACCGCTGCCGGTGACCCGGGCCCAGGTGTGGAGCGCGGTCACCTGGCTGGTGATCGGGGGTGTGTTCGCGCTCGGCGTGTGGGCGCTCGCGTTCCTGGGTGCCCCCGACGAGGAGGCACGCCCGGGGGTCCGAACGCTGGTCATCGGTGGCGCGCCCATCCTCGGTGCCTCGGTGCTGGGCATCGTCGCGCTCGTCCTGGGCTGGCTCGGCCACGGCCCCTTCCGGCCCGATGCGGACGATCGGCCACTCACCCCGACCGACCCATCGACCCCCGCCTGGCTCGATCCGGGACGGGGTCGGGGTCTCTGGTGGGTCCTCGCGATGGGCTGCCTCGTGGTCATCCCGGTCGCGGTCTACGTGGCCGGCTACCTTCCATGGGCCGCGCTTGGCAACCAGCTCTGGGAGGGGTTCCCGGCCGGTCACACCGGCAAGACGCTGTGGGGCCTGACGCTCGACATGTATGGGTATCACGACGACCTGCGGGTGCCGCACGCCGCGTCCTCGCCGTGGTGGGCATGGCCGCTCGACCTCAAGCCGGTCTGGTTCTACCAGTCCTCGTTCGCAGGGAACACGCTCGGCGAGATCTACGACGCGGGCAACCTGGTCGTCCTCTGGATGGGCATCCCGGCGCTCGTCTTCGGCACCATCGCGGCATGGAAGCGACGCTCCCTGCCGGTCACGCTGGTCGTGCTCCTGTTCCTCGCCATGTGGCTGCCCTGGGCGCGCATCGACCGGGCCACGTTCCAGTACCACTACTACACCGCGATCCCGTTCCTGGTGCTCGCCCTGGCCTATCTGCTCGCGGAGCTGTGGCACGGGCCGGCACGCATCGGCTGGCTCATCGCGCGGGTCGGCGCTGCCCTGTGCATCCTCGGTGCCCCGCTGCTGTGGCTCCTGCGGCAGCCGCTGTGCATCGCCGCGGACGTCCGTTCCGTCCAGCCGAACAGCCAGGCCTGCGGAGCGGCCACCCGGGACGTGACCCTGAGCGCGCAGTCGCTGGGCATCCTGGCGGTGCTCGTCGTGGCGGCGGTCGGGGTCTCGGTGTTCCTGTGGCACTCGTCGCGCACACCCGGGACCGCTGATGTCGACGACGACGCGACCGACGACGTGGCGACCTCCCGGACCGACCAGCTGGGTCGCCGGTTCGATGGCCTCATGGACGGGCCGGGGGCAGGGCTCGTGGTCATCGGTGCGGCGACCATCCTCGCCCTGCTGGCGGCCGTGGGGCTGCTGAGTGACACCGACCGGCTGACCTTCGCCGTGACCGCCGACGAGCTCTCGATCCTCGCCCTGCTCGTGCTCCTCGCGCCGGCGTGGCTCGTGCTTCGGGCCCGGGATGCGCGGCGCTTCGCGCTGGGCGTGGTCATCTCGGCGTTCCTGTTCCTGCTCGTGTGGTACCCGAACCTGACCGGGCTGCCGTTGCCGAGCGGCCTTGCCACCGCGTTCCAGGGGCTGCTGCCCACCTGGAACTACGACTTCCAGTTCGGGGTCAATCGGGACCCGCCCGTGCCCGGCGGCTTCGTGGACCTCGCGACCGTCGTCGTGGCGGTCGTGACGCTGGTCCTGGCGGGGGTCGTGATGCTGCTCGCGCAGCGGTGGCGCTCGGGCCACCCGCACCCGCTGCTGGACGATCTGCGCTAGCTCCGGCGCGGCTCCGGTCCGATCCGGTCGTCGGCGACGAGGAGCCGCTCGCGCACGAAGTCGTCGTGCCACTCGATGCCCACGCGGAAGCGCTTGGTGCCCACCTGTCGGAAGCCCTGCTGCTCGTAGAACCGGTTGGCGCGCGTGTTGTGCTGGTTGACGCCCAGCCACATGGCTGCGGCTCCTGCCCGGGATGCGGCATCGACCGACGCGGTCAGGAGCGCGGCCGCGAGCCCGCTCCCGTGATGCGTGGCACGGACGTAGATCTTGCTCAGCTCGATGGTCGGGCGGGTCGTGATGGCGCGCGCCACGTCCGGGTCGGCCGGCTCCCCGCCGACGAGCATCGTGTAGCCCAGTGCCGCCCCATCCTCGAGCGCCAGGAACAGGATCCGCGCCGGGTCCACGAGGTAGTCGGCGAAGCGCGCCTCGGACAGATGCAGCTCGATGAACGCCGCGATGTCCTCCTCGCGGGTCCCGGGTGGGCACGCCATGCCGAAGGTCGCTGCCGCAAGCGCATGGAGCGCGGCAGCATCGGCGGCGGTGGCGCGCCGGATCCCGATGGACATGCTGCGAGCGTAGTGCACCCGGGCCCGTCTCGGCACGATCCACCGGCCAGGTCAGCCCGGGTCCGTCGACGCTTGGCGACCCATGGACACACCAAGCGGATGCGGGTGTTCGCCGTGTTGCTTATCATGACACGCATGATCAGCGTCAAGGTCAGCTCCAGGCATCAGATCGCCGTACCAAGCGAGGCGCGCAAGGCCCTCGGCATCAAGGCCGGGGATCGACTCAGCGTGGAGATCGTCGGGGACTCGATGGTCATCAAGCCGCGTCAGCTCGCTGGCACCCGCTTGTTCGGCAAGTACAAGGGATACTGGGGCGAGGATCCGGTCGCCTGGGTGCGCGCACTTCGCGACGAGCTCGAGCGAGAGCTCCCGTGACCATCGACGACCTGTTCGCCCGGCATGGTGCCATCGCGCTCGACAGCAACGTCCTCATCTATGCCGCGAACGGGACCGTGCCGCAGGGCGTCGTGGCCAAGGCGATCATCGACGGCGTCGAGGCAGGGCGGGCCGATGCATCGATCGCCAGCGTCGCGCTCACGGAGGTGCTGGCCGGGCCGGCGAGAGCGAGGGACGACGAGGCATTCGAGCGCCTGGATGGCGACCTATGGTCGATCCAGGGCCTCACCATCATCCCGATGGACCGACGCATCGCCGTCGAGGCGGCGCGGGCGCGAGGCCAGGGTCATGGCCTTGTCGACGCGATCCATCTTGCGACGGCCAGACATTCCGAGGCGACCTGCTTCGTCACCAACGATCGGCGCGTCCGCAGCATCCCGGGCGTGGAGGTGATCCTGCTGTCCGAGGTCACGGTCCCGGAGGAGCCGGGCACCCAGCCGGCGAGCGGGGCGTAGCGGCTACGCGCCGAGCCGCGCCCTGGTGAGCGTGACGGCCTCCGCGAACCGCGCGATGGCGTCGGGCGTCCGCGGGGACACGTGTGCGATGAGCTGCGAGATCCCCAGGTCCGCGTAGCCAGCGAGGGCATCCGCGATCCCCTGGGTCGAGCCACCGATGGCGCGTTCGCCCGCATCGCCATCCCCCAGGTCCACCTCGATGCCCACGGTCAGATCGAGCGTCGCCGGGTCGCGCCCGATCGTCCCAAGAGCGGTGCGGAGGTCGCGCAACCGGTCGCGTAGCTCGTCCGCGGTCTCGGGGCGGCCGTACCACGCCGCGTTCCAGAGCGCGGCGTGCTCCGCGACCAGGCGCAGCATCCGGGGTCGCTCACCGGCGATCAGGAGCGGTGGGCCACCGGCACGCACCGCCGGCGGATCCAGGACCGCACCGGCGACGCGATACCAGTCGCCCTCGAACGTCACGGTCTCGCCGCGCAGCAGCGGCACGATGATCCGGAGCGCCTCCTCGAACCGCCCGACCCGATGGTCGAACGGGATGCCCATCGCCTCGAACTCGGGCTCGTGCCAGCCACAGCCGAGGCCCAGGACGAACCGCCCGGCCGAGATCTCGTCGAGCTCCAGGGCCATCTTGGCGGTGAGCACCGGGTTGCGGAAGGGCACCGCGAGCACCAGTGGCCCCAGGGTCACACGGCTCGTCACCGCGGCGATCGCCGCGAGCACGGTCCAGGCCTCGTGCAGGCCGGTGACCCGGTCGCCCTCCCGGAAGAGGAGGTGGTCCGCGACCCACACCGAGTCGAGGCCCTCGGCCTCCGCGGTCACGGCGAGCGCCCGCAGGTTCCCGAAGCCGCCGGACTCGTCGCTGCCCATCGGCAGCATGATGCCGACCTGCATCTAGCTCCCTCCCGTGCTGGCGGCAGGCCGCACCGGCGCCGGCGGGATGGGCGCGTGGAACCCGGGTGGCAGCGCACCCTGGGCAGCCAGCCGTCGGATGACGAAGCCGTAGTAGTCGTCCACCTTCGCGGTGATGTTCTCCCATCCGTACTGGACCGCGCGCTCCCGCCCGGACGCCCCCATCCGGGCGCGCATCGCCGGGTCACGCACGAGCGTGCCGATCGCCCCGGCGAGCGCCTCGCTGTCCTTGGGTGGCACCAGGAGCGCCTGCTCGCCCCGCCGAACGACGCCCTTGTAGCCGTGGATGTCGGAGCAGACGATGGGCACACCGGCTGCCATCGCCTCCAGGAGTACGATGCCGAACGACTCCTGGCCGGTAGCGGGTGACACGAACACGTCCGCGGTGGCGAGCGCCCGGATCTTGTCCTGGTCGCTCACCCGGCCGAGCAGCTCCACGCCCTGGAGGCGGCGCGTCGCGATGTAGCGACGCACCTCGCGCTCCTGGGGGCCGGCGCCGATCATCAGCAGTCGACAGTCGAGGCCCTCGCGCCGCAGATGCCGGAACGCCTTGAGCAGGTACATGGCGCCCTTGCGGCTCTCGAAGCGGCCGATGTACAGGATGTTGGGTGTGCCATCACGCCAGCGCGCGAACGGCGCGACATCCCGGAAGTCGCGCAGGTCCACACCATTGGGGATGACCTTGTAGTCACCCGGGAAGTAGCGCGAGATGAAGTGCATCGCGGCGGCGCTCACCGCGATCCGACCGTGGAGCCGTCGCGCGAAGCGGGCCATCATGCGCTTGCCGAACTCGTACGAGAGGCTCTGGCCGGAGTACGCGTGGAACGTGCCGACGTTGACGCTCTGCGAGAACCGGAGCACCTGGAGCGACAGGAAGGGCACGAAGGGCTCGTGGAAGTGGATGAGGTCGAACCGCTCCTCCTCGAGCATCTCCTGGACCAGCTGCCCATAGCGGTGCGAGACCGTGAGGGTGCCCACCGAGCCGTTCGTGGGCACGCTCCAGCCATAGCCCAGACGGATGATGTCGCCCTCGCTGGAGCGCTGCGGCCCGTGGGTGCTGCTGATGATGCGCACGTCGTGGCCCCGCACCACGAGGTTCTCGTAGAGCTCCTGGACATGCGCGTTCACGCCGCCCGGCACGGGGTAGATGTAGGGCGTCACGAGACCGATCTTCACCGGGGATACCCCAGGTCGCGCCCGGTGCCTTGGTGCAACAATCGATGGCGCAGCGTGTCCCGGACCGCGCGCACGTTCTTGGCCGACTGGTGGCCGAACATCCGCACCTGCTCCGGCCACGCATACGCGGTCCCTTCCCAGGTCGTGGCCTCCCGAGCGATCGCGTCCCGGAGCGAGTCCACGCCGCTGCCCGGGAAGCGGGTCACGGCGCGGCCCACGGAGGTGGCCGCGTGGGCATCACTGCTGGCCACTGCCGCCACGCCCATCTCCCGCACGAACGCCGGCACGCGTCGGCTCCAGCGCATGCGTGCCGTGGTCGGGTTGAACGCCTCGATCGCGTCGGGGCGGTGGGCCACGTCACCGGAGTCGAGCAGGTCGCGGATGGTCCGCTCGCTCGCGCACAGCGGATAGGGCACCAGCGGATGGGCCACGATCGCGAGCCCTCCCTGGTCGTGGATCTGGGCGACCGCATCCCGCATCCGGCCCCATGGCTTGATGCGCCGGGTGAGGAACAGGCCGATGAGATGCCCGTGGCGCGTGGTGACCTCCTCCCCCACGATGACCCCGAGTGGCAGATCCTGCTCCGCGGCGAGCCGCTGGGCGACCACGGCGGCGTCGATGCGCTCGTGGTCGGTGATGGCGATGACATCGAGACCCTGTGCCAGCGCTGCGTCGAGGATCTCCTGGACGCTCGACACGCCGTCGGACGCGAGCGTGTGGATATGGAGGTCCGCGCGGGACATCGTCGGCGTCTCGTCCTGAGCCGTCACGTCGCTGCTGCCTCCTCCTCCCACACCTGGAACAGGAGTGTCCACCACTGCTCCGGAGCGTGCCCGATGAGCCGCTCGAAGGCGGCCACGATGTGTTCGAGGGTGACACGCACGCGCTCCCGACGCAGGCCGTCCGTGGGCACCTCGATGGGCTCGATGATGCCGACCCAGGCGCCCGGTCGCTCGCGGAGCACGGCCTGGACGTACATCCCCGCACCCGTGGTCACCGCGAGCACCGCGGGCCCCGCCGGCAGCCGCGCGGGTGCATCGAACAGCCGGACCCGGGACCCCTGGCCGCCGATGGGTCGATCCGCCACCAGCGCGACCCCGTCACCGCGTCGGAGATGTGCCTCGAGGATGCTCGCGGCACCCTCGATGGGGAGCAGCTCCATGCCCACCGCACCACGGGTCCGTTCGAAGTAGTCCCGCAGCACTGGGTTCGCGAGTCGTTCCATCGGGCCCGCGAGGGACAGCGAGGAGTGGCGTGCCGCGTACAGCCCGGCGATCTCCACGGAGCCCAGGTGGAGGCCGGTGTAGATGCGGCCCGGCTCCCCGGACGGCGTCGGCTCGAGGGCACGTGCCGTCGTCACGGGATCCAGGAGCCGGACGCGCTCGCGGAGCGTGGCCGCGTCATAGCGGGGCGCGATGGCACCTTCGAGATACGAGACCACCCAGTGGCCGAACAGGTCGGCGACGAGCGCCTCGAGCGGCCGCCCTCCACCAGCCGCAGCCGCGATCCGGGGGGTCGCCACGCCCCGCGCGACCAGGGACCGGCACACCCGCCGGAGGTTGCGCCGAGCAAGGTCGCGGCGCGCCCTCATGACCCGCGGCAGCAGGCGACCGAGCCGGAAGCCCAGCCGGTAGACCGGCCGGTCCGGAAGCATCCGGAGGAAACGGATGCCACCGACGACGAGCCAGCCGCCGACACGGGTCCGCACGTTCATCCGCTGGCTCGACGCGCCCGTGGCTCGGCCGCATCCGCGAGCATGGTCATCGCGCGAGCCTCCAGGAGACGCTGCTCGGCCACCGTGGCTGGCCACATCGGCTTGAAGGTGTGCCACTGCTCGGGTGCCCGGCGCACGAACCCCTCGAGTGCATCCGCGATGGCCTGGGTGGCGATGGCCACCGACCGCGGTGAGCCGTCGACGACCTCGATGGGCGGTGCGGCATGTGCCGTATACCCGTCGCGCTGGTGGAACGCTGCCACGGGCAGGATGGTGGCCCGGGTCCGCGCCGCGAGCGTGGCGGGTCCGGCGGGCAGCGTGGTCCAGGCGCCGAACATCCGCACCGGCACGTCATCGGGTCGATAGCCCCAGTCGACCACCATGCCCAGGGCCGCAGGCCGACGCATCACGCTGAACAGCTGCCGCAGATTGCGCCACGGGATGATGCGCACCCCCCAGCGGGCCCGCTGGGCGTTGAGCAGCGCGAACAGCTCCGGGTAGGCCGTGTCGTCCGCGAGGCCCCAGGTGGGGATGCCCTGGAGCGCATACGAACCCGCGAAGATCTCGATGTTGCCGATGTGACCGGACGCGGCGATGACCCCCCGACCCTCGGCCCGGTTGCGTGTCCAGACCTCGCTGAACACCGTGTGCGCCGGGGTGGTGGGTGGCAGCAGTCGCAGTGGCTCGTCGACCGGGAGCGTGGGCAGTCGCATCAGCTCCACCACGAAGCGGGAATACGAGGTGTAGGTCCGGCGAGCGAGCACCTGGACATCCGGGTGGTCGGCGGGCAGGCCCAGGACATGGGCGACATTGCCGCGCACGATGCGCCGTTTCGATGCCCATGCGAAGTAGCTGCCCAGGAACAGTGCTCGCGCGGCAGCCTCGGAGAGGCGCGTCGGGGTGTGGCCAAGGGTCGCGGAGGTGCCCCGATACGCCAGCACCGCGGATCGCTCACGGCTGCGCTGGACGATACGCCCGACCCTCCCCGTCGTGGGCCGCTCCAGGGGTGAGTACTCCACGCCCGTGTGTGCGCTGCTCGGCGGCTCGCTCATGCCCGACCCTGCCGGATCTCGCGGCATCGGGGCACGAATGTGCTGGGCGGGTGCGACGGGCTCATGGTCTCGTTCGATGGTGCCACGATCGGCCGAGGATGAGCCGGCGTGTGGCCACACGACCGGGTCAGTCCGGGAGCAGCACGAGATGGTCGCGGTGGCGTGGGCGAACGACGCTGAAGTCGCGTCGATCGAGCGTGGCGACCTTGGGCTCATCCAGTCGCTCGCACGTCACGATCACGGCCGTATCGACGAAGCCGAGGTCGAGCGTGGCGTAGGTTCGCTCCAGGATCGCGATACGCACCAGGTCGTTCGCGTCGAGGTGGTGCACTCGGTAGGCACCCCGATCGATGTCCTCGACGAACGTCGTCCAGGCGTCGTGACCGAGGAGCTTGAGCACCCAGTAGTCGACCTCCACGAGGACAGGCGCCGGGATCACCAGGTCCTCGCCCACCGCCTCCACCATCGCGAGGCATCGCCGGTGGTCCGGATCACCAGCGTCGAGCAGCGCCAGGATCGGTCCGGTGTCCAGGATGAGCGCCATCAGGAGCCCTGTCTGGCGCGGATCGGTGCGTGCTCATCGCGTGCCGCGACTCGCGCCGCCCCTTCGTCGGAGGAGGCGATGCCGAACCGCGGCCGCGTCCTCGTGCGAAGGCGTGCGGCCTCGGCCTCGACCGCTTCCCGCAGGATCGCCGCGAGGCTCACGCCACGGCGACGGGCTTCATCCGCGAGCAGGTCCAGGTCATCGGAATCAGCTGCGAGCGTCGTACGTCGAGTGGTCATGCATCTGATGCTAGCATCGTCGGATCTCACTGCACCAGGTGCGTACCCAGACGTCATGATCGCGCGGTGGTGTGCCGAGGGCTTGCGGTGCCCCGTCGTAAGATCGATGACCAGCGGTGGGGCCGGGCGCGTGGTTTCCGGGCATCCGCCGGCCTCTGAAAGGTCCGCGCACGACGATCGTCCATTCGGACTGGACCGGATGTCACGGTGGGTTGCCCCAAACGCGCAGGCTCAAGGTCCTACGCCCGCTGATCTGGTGACTTGGCCGTCGAGCGCCCACTGATCATGGACGATCGTGCGGATGGGCCACCGGCACACGCCCTGCCTCCCGCCATCGGCCGTCACACGACATGACACGAGGACCGCGGGTTCGACGCCCGCGGTCCTCGGTGCTGCGTGGGGACGGAAGGGTCAGCCGGCGGCGATCCCTACCTTGGCGGCCGCATGCTCGACGGTGACCTGCGCCGAGACGTCCGTCTCGACGGCGCGCCGGGCCTTGGCCAGCTTGCGGGTCGCCTTGGGCTTCGCCGTCTCGGTGCCCACGAGCGTCTCGTTGTCCTCGCCCTTGATGAACGCCTCGACGCGGTTCAGCGCGATGTCATCGTGGATCTGGATGGGCGGGCTCTTCATGAAGTACGAGCTGGGCGCCACGAGCGTCCCCGAGAGGCCCCGGTCCATGCCCAGCTTGAGGCACCGGATGGCGTCGGTGATGACGCCGGCGCTGTTGGGGCTGTCCCAGACCTCCAGCTTGAGCTCCGCGTTGAGCGGCACATCCCCGAACGTGGTGCCCTCCATGCGGATGTAGCACCACTTGCGGTCCTTGAGCCACGGCACGTGGTCGGACGGGCCGACGTGGACATCGTCCGGGTCCAGCTCGTAGTCGAGCATCGAGGTGACCGCGTTGGTCTTGCTGATCTTCTTGGACTCGAGACGCTCGCGCTCGAGCATGTTGAGGAAGTCCGTGTTGCCACCGAAGTTCAGCTGGTAGGTGCGGTCGAGGCGCACGCCGCGGTCCATGAACAGGCGGGTGAGGACGCGATGGCTGATGGTGGCGCCCACCTGGCTCTTGATGTCGTCGCCGATGATGGGCAGGCCCTCCGCCGCGAAGCGGCGCTGCCAGTAGGGCTCCCGACCGATGAACACGGGGATGGCGTTGATGAAGCCGACACCCGCCTGGAGCGCCTGCTCGACGTACCACTTCGTGGCCTGCTCGCTGCCCACCGGCAGGTAGGACACCATGACGTCCACCTGGCGTTCCTTGAGGATGCTCACCACATCGGCGGTCTGGCCGGGCGCCTTCTCGATGACCTGCGACAGGTACTTGCCGAGGCCGTCGTGGGTCATGCCCCGGTCGACCTTGACGTCCAGCTTCGGCACCTGCTGGAACACGTAGGTGTTGTTGGGCTTCGCGTAGATCGCCTCGGACAGGTCCTTGCCGACCTTGTTCCTGTCGATATCGAACGCCGCCACGAACTCCACGTCACGGACGTGATAGCCGCCCAGGTTGACGTGCATGAGCCCGGGCACGAACTCGTCGTCCGCCGCGTTCTCGTAGTAGTAGCGGCCCTGGACGAGGCTGCTCGCGCAGTTGCCGACGCCCACGATCGCGACGCGGATCGGCTTGCGGGAGCCCTTGCCCGCCGCTCCGTTGCTGGACGCCCCCGCGCCGTTCTTCGTGGAACCGTTTCCTGTGCTCATGATCGATCGACCTCCGAGGATGCCTGTCTGATGGTGAACGTGATGCGTTGGATGACCGTGATGGTGGCGAGGAGCGCGATGAGACCGAGGGCCGCCGCGAGCACGGTCTGGCCCATGGCACCGACGGTGACGCCGCCGGTCAGCCCGGCACCGACGAGACCGATGCCGAGGATGACGACCCGGACCTCGCGAGGGGCCAGCCCGACGGCCGCCATCCCCTTGCCGGGTGCGAAGCCGAGCGACTCCGCGCGCGCCCGGGCGTAGCTGACCATGAACGCGGACCCCATGGCGGCCGCGGCGAGCCAGGTGCCCACCTCGAAGCCTGCCCGGGAGCAGCCGATGACGATGCCCAGGTAGATGACCGCCTCGCCCCAGCGATCGAAGGTGCTGTCCATGAACGCGCCGAGCTTGCTGGTGGCACCCGTGACCCGGGCGACCGCGCCATCGAACATGTCGAAGGCGGAGCCGAGCGTGCATACGATGCCGGCGATGAGCCACCACTCGGCGGCGGCGAGGAGCGCGCCCAGGATGCAGATGCCGAACCCGATGAGCGTCAGCATGTTGGGGGTCAGCCCTGCGTCCGCCATGCGCCGGGCGAGGGGCGTGACCATGCCCCGCAGCTCGTCGCGGCGTGGCGTGGCGGAGGCGGGCCGTGTCGGATCGGCTGGCTGGCTCATGCCGCGTCCGAGCCCGCGGTCAACCCGAGGAGGTCGAGCTCCCGCTCATGGAACCGCCGGAGGGTGTCCGGGGCGAGGGTGCAGATGACCTCCCGACCGACACGCTGGGTGTCCACCAGGCCCGCGGCCCGCAGGCGGCGGAGGTGCCACGAGACCAGCGGCTGTGACAGGTCCACGTGGTGCATCAGGTCCGAGACCGTGCCCGGCCCGTCAGCGAGCCGCTGCATCAGCCGCAGCCGCGTGGGATCGGACAGCGCCTTGTGGACCACCGCGATCTCCCGCAGGTCCGCCGGCGGGTCGGTCAGGGTGGCGATGGTGGAGCGGATGCGAGCAGGGCTGGGCAATCGGCTGTCCTGTGAGGGCTCGGTCGCGTCCCGGAGGGCGCACGCGATTCGCATATCAATGCGGATACATATAAGCGCCCGTTGATACTACATGCCTGCATCCGATCGTCAAGAGGGGTCGATGGAGCGGATCGGCGGGTGCGAGGCGTCGCGGCACGGACATCCCGGCCGGGGACCGCGCATCATCGGCGTGATGAGTCGCATCGACCGTGTGGTCCTCCTGGCGGCACTCTGTCTCGCGTCCGCGCTCGTGGGCGTGGAGCTGATGGCGACCTCGGTCGCCCTGCCCGCCATCGTGGTCGATCTCGCGGACTGGACGCAGTTGCGACGGGCGAGCTGGGCCGTCAACGGCTATCTGCTCGCCTACATCGCCGTCATGCCCCTCGCGGGTCGTGCCGCGGACCGGATCGGCCTGCCGCGGCTCCTGGCAGTGGCGCTCATCGTGTTCGCGATCGGGTCGCTGGCAGCGGGCGCGGCCGACACGCTCGACACGCTCGTGCTGGCACGGGTCGTCCAGGGCCTCGGTGGCGGTGCCATCCTGCCGCTGGCGACCGCCGGTGCCAGCCACCTGTTCCAGGGAGCTGCCCGGGGACGTGCCCTTGGCCTCGTGAGCGGCAGCAACTTCCTGGGCATGGCCCTGGGTCCCTTCCTGGGCGCGACGGTCCTCGAGTCGTTCGACCTCGGTCCGGCGCTCCTCGACCTCGGGTCCGTGGGCCAGCCCTTGATGCCGCTGGTCGTGCCAGCCTGGCGCTGGGTGTTCTACCTCGGTGCGCCGGCCGCGATCGTGGTGCTCGCCTGGTGCTGGGCCGCGACGGCTCGATGGGACCTGCCCCGGGGCGCCGGCAGGATCGACCTGCTCGGAGGCGCCCTCGTGACCACCACGGTGGCGAGCGGCCTCATCTGGGTCACGGCGCTGGGTGAGCCGGATACGGGATCGGTGCCCTGGTCGCTGGTTGCCGGCCTGCTGTGCGTCGTCGCTGCGGTGCTGGCGGCGCGTCACCTGACGCGGACGGCGGACCCGTTCCTTGACACACGATTGTTCCGCGACGACGTGGCCAGGCCCGCGATGGTCGTCAGCCTGCTGACCGGCTACGCCCTCGCGACCGCGATCATCGCGTCCGCGGTCTGGGTGGACCGGGTGCGCTACGGCGGTCCCGCCGAGCAGCGCCTGTTCCTGGGCACGCTCGCGCTCAGCATGGCCGTGGGCGCCATCGGGTCCGGATACCTGCTCCGACGCATCGGCGTGGTGCCGCTCGGACTGGCGGGCCTGGGGCTGGCCATCGCGGGATCGCTCGTCCTGGGGACCGCGTCCCAGGCGACCCCTGCGAGCGTGCTGCTGCCGGCCCTCGCGCTGTTCGGTCTGGGCTTCGGGCTGACCGTCACACCCCGATCGAGCGCCGCGATCGAGGCGCTCGGACGTGCGGCCTACGGCACCGCGAGCGCGGCGGTCACCGTGGCGCGCATGGTAGGCATGGCGGTGGGGCTCGCGGTCCTGACCGCGTTCGGGACGGGTCGCATCGAGGCGCTCAGCGTGGTCCTCACGGATGGTGCCGCGCGGGATGCCGTCCTGCCACCGGCGTTGCGAGGCAGGCCCCTCGCTGACCCGCTCGTCGTGGATGTGCTGGAGGCCTGGGCCGCGGACCAGGCAGCGACCATCCTCGCGAGCCTGTTCCTGGTCGCTGCGGTCGTGCTCGTGGTCGCCGTGGTGCCCACCATCCGCATGGGGTCCACGGCGTCGGTCGGCCGTGCCCGCTCGGGTGATCCCTCCGAGACCATCGATGGTCCCCGCGATCAGGGCTCGTAGCAGGGGCGTGGTCGCGCGCGCGGTCGTGCCTCGGCCCGTGTCGAGGGGAGCACCTCCACGGGCTCCGCGAGCACCTGGAGCTTGGGGATGGTGCCGCGCGGTCCTTCGCTCGTCTGGAGGATGAGCTGCTGTGCGTCCGGTGGCGCATCGAACGCGAGGGAGAAGTCGAGCGCATGTCGCTTGACGCGGGTGATCTGGTACACATGCTCCCGGTCGTCCGCGGTGTAGACCTGGACGAGCGCCCCAAGGAGGGACGCGCCATCCCGTCGCTCCGACGCGCGGAGCAGCGGCAGGAACATGCCGGTCCGCGCGTGCGCATACAGGTAGGTCGTGCCGGTCACCCCCGGCTGCTCGAAGGCTGTGTGGTACAGCGCGACATCACAGGGCGGGTACAGGTCCGGGCCCTGTCCGCGGACCCGCTGCTCCCGCGAGATGATGGGCAGGTCGATGTCCAGCGAGGCGATGACGATCCGGGTGGCCACCGCGGGTGGAGGCGTCGCCGTCGGAGCGGGCGTCGGCGTGGGTCGGGGCGTGGCGGCGGGCACACGCGTGGCGGCGGGCGCAGGGGTCGGTGTCGGTCGAGGGGTGATCGTGGCGACCGGTGCGGGCGTGCCGGTGGGTGTCGGCCGAGGTGTGCCAGTGGGCAGTGGGGCGGCTGTCGATCGGGGTGTGGCCACCGCAGGTGTGGCAGTGGCCCGGGGCGTCGCCGATGGCGGAGCTGTCGGCGCTGGTGTCCGAACGGGGATGGGTGTGGGCACCGGGGTGCGGGGTGCATCGAGGGTCGGCTCGGCGGCCGGCGTCGGCGATGTCGTCCGCGCCACGGTGGGCGTGGGGGTCGGCGGGGGGGTGGGGGTCGGCGTCGGGTCCGGCACCACGGGTCGAGGCGTCCCGGGCGTGGGCCGGACCGGCGACGGGACGCTGGTCCGGGCAGGGCTCGACCCGGGCATGTCCGTACCCGGCGCGTCAGCGGTCGGCGGATCCGTCGGGGATGGTCCGGTCGGGATCCAGCTGCTGAGGCCGGCCGCCAGCAGCGCGACCGCGGCGCCGATGAGGAGTGCCGGGACGAGTCGCTCCACGAGCGACACGAGTCTGGACATGGGCCGCCGATGCTAGCGCACCGTATGCTCGTGCTCGATGCACCCGACGGACACGCAGCCAGGACCACCCATCGACGACCCCAGCGTCCAGGGTGCCGTGACGGACCCACGCGCCCTCGCTGCCAGCATCCCGCTCGATGCCGGCCCCCTGCTCATCGTGTCGGACTTCGACGGCACGCTCGGCGAGCCGCTCCGCGACCCGTGGGCCGCGACCATCGTCCCGGCCGCTCGACGGGCGCTGCGCCGGATCGCCGCTCACCCCACGACCAGCGTGGCCTTCCTCTCGGGACGGACCGCGCATGACCTGGTCCGACGGGTGCGCGTGGGTGGCGCCGCCTACCTCGGCAACCAGGGCTTCGAACGGGGTGACCTGGGACGGGGCCGGACCGCCGACCATCTCGCGGTCACGCTGCCCGCGCTGGATGCGTGGCCGGCGACCGCCGCGACGCTCGCTCGCGAGGTGACCCGGGAGATCCCCGAGGCGTGGCTCGTGGTCGAGCCGAAGCCGCCGGCCATCACGTTCCACTTCCGTGCTGCGCCGGACCTCGAGGTGGCCCGCACGTCCGTCAGCGCGGTGGTCGACCGCCATGACCCGGCCGGCACCCTGGTCCGGTATCCGGGTCGTCGCTCGCTGGAGCTGCGACCCCCCGGCGCCCCGGACAAGGGCACCACGCTGGAGCACCTCGTCCAGACCCACCGACCCGGGGTCGCGCTCATGCTCGGCGACGACAGCACGGACGTCCCCGCGTTCCAGGTCCTGCGCCAGGCGCGCCGAGCAGGTCGTCTCCATGGTCTGGCCATCGGCGTGGGCACGCGCGCCGACGCGGTGGAGGACACCGACCATGCGGTGGATGCGCGTCTGGCCGATCCGCATGCGGTCGCCGGGTTCCTCGTGGCGCTCGTGCGCCGCCTCCATCAGGCCTCGTAGCAGTTCCGCGGTCGAGGCGAGGGGCGACTCCCAGCGATCTCCCGATCCGGTCCCATCCTGGGAGAGCGCCCATCGATGTCGTCAGGCGAGTGGTGGCACGTCCCAGAGCAGGAGCCGCACCGCGTGGTGTACCTCGTGGAAGCGTGACATCGGAGGGTCGTCCGGGCGCTTGGGGTCTTCGTAGAGACAGCGTGCCTGGTAGGCGGCGTCGGCGACGACGCGCAGGTGACCTCGACTGTCGATCGCGAGCCGCGTGCTCTCGGTATCCCAGAAGCCCGCCTCACAGGTCACCGGGTGTGCCACCGGGAAGTCGGTCTCGAGGTCGGTCGCGGTGTCGAGCACGCTGTTCCGCCAGCCGCCTGCGTCGGCGCAGTCAGCGATACAGCGCAGGAGCTGGACGGCGGATCCGCCGCGGAGGTAGCTGATGGCGGGCCGGCCGTCGGGCTGGAGCTCGATGTCGGGCGACTCGCCCTGCCCTCGCTCGAGGCCCAGGTCCAGCGTCCGCCAGCTGCCGGCATCGTCGCAGTCGATGGTGCAGGTCAGGGGGAACAATCGATGACCTTGAGCGTCGAGGAGACTACCCTGGTAGAGCGCGACATGGGCGCGATCATCCGCATCGAGCACCAGGTCCCACGAGACATCCATCTCGTAGCCACGGTCGGCGATGGGTGTGTGCGTCCACGAGGCACTCTGGTCACAGTCGGTATCGCATGTCTTGTACACGATGCCCATGGGCGCGGCCCCCGCATCGCCCGTGGTCACCTCCACGAGGACGCGCGGCCGACCGCTGCTCGTGTACCCGGAGCGCGGGCAGGGAGTAGATGTCCCTGTCGCCCGGTGCACCGCCCCCGATGTCGACCTCACGCCATGTCGGCGACTCGGGCGTGCCGGCGGCGCAGGCCGTCTCGCACCAGGTGTAGAAGCCACCGACGTGGTCCGGCTCGCGCAGGTAGTCGCGGTCGTCGAACACGAATCCAGGTCGGTCCTGGTCATCGAGCGCGAACCCGTGTCGCGTGTGGGTCTCCAGGAACGCATCGCCGATCTCCGTCCCCCAGGTCCGGGTGACGAAGCCAACCTGCCAGCTGGCCGGGTTCCCGCAGTCGGTGTCATAGGCGGCGTAGTGATAGTCCTTGCCGCCGTTCGTGCCCGACTGCTCGATGAGCAGGCGAGGGGCTCCCACGCGGGTCGTCGCGAGCATCACGCGCAGGACGTTCGTGCCCAGCTCCGTGCCGATCCATCCCTCGCCGCTCCCGCATGCGGCATCCACCGGGCAATACAGCCAGCCCGCCGTGGGGTCCTCGGCGAGGGGCGCGCGGTGGCTGTACGCGATGTGGATGCCGTCCTGGCGGTCCACCGCGACCATGCCGCTGCCGACCTCTCGCTCCGCGTCGACGAACAGTCCCCAGCGAGGCGCCTCCGGCTCGGGCTCGGCAGCGTGTGCGGTGATCGCCGTCGCGAGCCCCAGCACGCTGGCGACCACCAGCGCCACCACCGTCCGGCTGCCCGTCATCCGTCCTCTCGTTGCGCATCATCGTGGATCCGGGACCACGATAGGCGACGACGGTCTCGCATGCGAGCATCACGCGCATGAGTCCACGGCCCTCGAGTCGGGCCTGGCCCGACCGATCGCTACCCGGAGCCGGTGATCATCGCCGGTGGACGTCACCATCCGCGGCGATGAGACGCCCTCCGGGCTCGCCTCTGGATCGACCGCTCATCGGTCCGTGCGCTCGTCCAGCCAGGCCTCGGGGTCATCCTCGTCGGGGCCGTCGAGGTCGGTCGTGTCCGGTCCGGGCAGGAGGTCGAACGCGTCGGACAGGAGCTCGTCCTCGACGAGCGGCGCTGCGCGAGGGTCGAGCGTGGCCACCTCGCCGCGCGCGGTCCCGGCCGAGACGTCGTCCGCGGCATCCGCGACCCGCTGTCCGTCCAGGTCCTGGTCCTCGTCGGGCACGAGCGCCGCGAGCTGGGCGGCGCTGAGGTCGTCGCGCGGTCGTTCCATGTGATACCTCCTGGGCAGGATCATGGCGCATCCCGCCGTGCTCGGCCAAGGGCCGATCGGCCCGGGTCATCCGGGGCTGCGGACGCTGGCCGCGAGGCCCTCCCGGGATCCGGGCGACAGGACGAGGCATCGGCCGGGTGGCCGCCGGTCCGTGGCCGATCCGCCCGGGATGTGGGCAGCACCGCTGGGGACCGGGCGGGTGTGACGAGGTGCGTCGGCGTTCTGCCCGGGATCCGTGTGGGATGGCGAGGGACGAGTGCCGCGCTGTCGGATCCTTCGTCCGAGGACCCAGGAACCGGGTGGCGGTCGCCGCGACGGCGCGACCGCGAGGCGCACGCGCCATGGATGCTCGTGGGCCAGCGCATCCGTCACACGGACGCCGCGACGGCGCGACGGCGAGGCTCAGGCGCCGAACAGGCTCCGCGCGGCCTCCATCGTCCAGTCGAGCGTCGCGCTCGTGACGGCGGGCAGCAGGCCGATGGCGATGGTGCCGATCGCGGCGATGACCAGGCCCACCTGGGTGAGCGTCCCCACGGTGACGCTGCGCGCCCCCTCCGGCGCCTCGCGCATGTACATGACGACCACCACCCGCAGGTAGTAGAACGCGGCCGCCGCGGCGTTCAGCATCATGAGGACCGCGAGGATCATGAGCCAGCCACCGCCCTCGATGGCGGAGATCACGATGACCGCCTTGCCGAAGAAGCCGGCCGTGGGCGGGATGCCCACGAGCGACAGCAGGAACAGCGTCATCACGACGCCCAGCAGCGGCGCGCGCCGTCCGAGTCCCGCGAACGTGTCGATCTGGCTGGTCACCCCCGGCCGTCGCTGGAGCGCGGAGACGCACGCGAACGCGCCGAGGTTCATGAAGGCATAGGCCACGGAGTAGAACAGCACGCCCTGGATGCCCGCGGCCTGCACGGAGGGGTCGCTCGCCACGGCGAACACGGCGAGGCCGACCATGATGTAGCCGGTGTGCGCGATGGAGCTGTAGCCCAGCATCCGCTTGATGTTGTCCTGCCCCAGCGCGGACAGGTTGCCCACGGTCATGGTGACCGCGGCGAGCACGCCGATGAGGACACCCCACTCGGCACGCATCGGCCCGAGCGCTTCCACGAGGAGCCGGATGAGGAGCGCGAAGGCGGCGATCTTGGGCGCCACCGAGAGATAGCCCGTCACGGGCGTCGGTGAGCCCTGGTACGCGTCCGGGGTCCAGTAGTGGAAGGGGACAGCGGCGATCTTGAAGGCCCCACCCGTGATGATCAGCGCGAGCCCCATGAGCAGGCCCACCGGCCACGTGGCGCTCCCCGCGACGACCGCCTGGAGCTGCTCGGCGATGCCGTCGATGCGGGTGCTCCCCGTGAAGCCGAACACGAAGGCGAGCCCGAACAGGAGGATCGCGCTCGAGAACGAGCCCAACAGGAAGTACTTGATGGCGCCCTCGGTGGACAGGCCGTCGCGCTTGGCGAAGCCCGCCAGCAGATAGCCCGGCAGCACGAGCAGCTCCAGGCCGATGAACAGCAGCAGCAGATCGTGGCCACCGGCGAGGAGCATCGCGCCGCTGATGGCGAACAGGAGCGTGGCCGTGAACTCGCCCACGGGCAGGCCACGCGGCGCCAGGTAGTCCGGCGCGAACAGGACGGTCAGGATGGTGATGACGATGAACAGCAGGTCCAGGAACGTCGTCAGCTGGTCACGGACATAGACGCCGTCCAGCACGCTCTGACCCGTGGCCGGCAGCTGCCCCTCGATACCCGGGATGGGTCCTGCGATGACGGTCACCGCACCCGCCACCAGCAGGCCGACGAGGGCCGTGCCGGTGACCCGGGACGGGCGGTCCGGCCAGATCAGGTCGACGATGATGACCAGCATGCCCAGCGCCATCACGAGCATGAACGGCGCGACCGCGAGCCACTCCTGGATGGTCATGGCACGAGCCCCGTCGCGGGAGCGCTGCCGAGGGCCACGAGCAGGTCGGTCACCGGCTGCTGGATGAGGTCGAGGATGGCCGCGGGGTACAGGCCAAAGATGATGGTCAGTGCGAACAGCGGCGCCAGGGTGAGCACCTCGGTGCGATCCATGTCGGTCAGATGGTGGCCAAGGCCCTTGAGGAAGTCGCTGACCGGGCCGAAGGCGATGCGCTGGAACATCCAGAGCAGGTAGACGCCCGCGAACACCATCACGAAGGCAGCGATGGCGGCGGCCACGGGTGACACGGCGAAGGTGCCCACGAACACCAGGAACTCACCCACGAAGCCGGCGAGGCCGGGTAGGCCGAGGCTCGCGAACACGAAGAACCCGAACACACCCGCGAAGACCGGTGTCGGCTTGGACAGACCGCCCATCCTGGCGAGCGTCCGGTCGTGGGTGCGTTCGTAGATGACACCCACGCACAGGAACAGGGCGCCCGTGATGATGCCGTGGTTGATCATCTGGAGCACCGCGCCCTGGAGCGCCTGCTCCTGGAACACGAAGATGCCCAGGGTCACGAAACCCATGTGGCTCACGGAGCTGTACGCGATGAGCTTCTTGAGGTCCGGCTGGACGATGGCCACGATCGCGCCGTAGATGATCGCGATGAGGCTCAGCACCACGATGATGCCCGCCAGGTCATGCGCCGCCTGGGGATACAGCGGCAGCGCGAACCGGATGAAGCCATACCCGCCGAGCTTCAGGAGGACGCCCGCGAGGATCACCGAGCCAGCCGTGGGCGCTTCCACGTGCGCATCCGGCAGCCAGGTATGGAACGGCCACATGGGGACCTTGATGGCGAACGCGAGGAAGAATGCGATGAAGCAGAACAGCTGGAGCGTGGGGTCGAAGCCGCCGGCGGCCCGCAGCGTCAGCAGGTCGAAGGCACCCGTCCAGTCGCCGCCGTTGGCAGCCTGGAAGGTGAACGCCGTGGCCAGGATCGCGACCAGCATGAGCAGCGACCCGACCAGGGTGTAGAGCACGAACTTGATGGTCGCGTAGATCCGGTTCGCGCCACCCCAGATGCCGATGATGAGGTACATCGGCACCAGGACGATCTCCCAGAAGATGTAGAACAGGAACAGGTCGAGCGCGAGGAACACGCCGATCATGCCCAGCTCCAGCACGAGGAAGGAGATCATGTACTCCTTCACGCGTGTCTTGATGGGGCCGAAGCTGTAGACCACGCTGATGGTCGTGAGGGTCGTGGTGAGCACCACCAGCAGCAGGCTGATGCCGTCCATGCCCACCCGGTAGAGGATCCCGAAGAACGGGATCCAGGGGACGGTCTCCACGTACCGGAAGCCGGACGACCCCTCCGAGCCGGGCAGCACGTACTCCGCGGCCGCGCCGAAGCCGACCGCGGCGAGCAGCGACAGGACGAGCGTCACGAGCGTCGTGGCGAGCGCCACCTGCTTGACCAGGCGGACGTTGTCGCCGGGCACGAAGGCGAGCGCGATCGCCCCGACGAGCGGCGCGAAGATGATGAGCGAGAGGATCGGCAGACCGGAGACGTCGATCATCGGGTGCCCACCAGGAGCAGGATCACGGCGATGAGGATGAGGCCCCCGGCGATGCCCAGGGCGTAGTTCTGGACGCGTCCGGTCTGGGACTGGCGGACCTCGTCACCGGCCCGGCGGGTGAGCGTCGCGACGCCGTTCACAGCACCGTCGATGATGTGCACGTCGAACCACGCGAACGCGTCCGCGACCCGTCCGCCGATGCGCACGAACAGCAGGTCGTTGAGCTCGTCGAAGTACCACTTGTGGAACGAGCCCTGGTAGAGCGTGGGCACCCGCGCCGTCAGCGCGCGTACCGTGTCCAGCCGGTCATGGATGCGGAAGAAGCCGAACATGCGCCACGCGGCGACCATGCCGATGGTGGCCACGGCGACGCTCACGAGGATGAGCGCGCCATCGATGCCGAACAGCTGATAGGGCTCCGCGTGGACGCCCATCGTCTCCAGCGCCGGGTGGAACACCGGTGCCAGCCAGTGATGGATCGTGGAGTCACCGAGCGGCAGGCCCAGGTACGCGCCGGCCACCACGGACAGCACCGCGAGGATGATGAGCGGCACGGTCATGGTCGGTGGGGACTCGTGGACATGCGGCTCCACGTGTGGGTCGACGTGGCTCTCGCCATAGAACGTCTTGCCCATGAGCCGGAACATGTAGAAGGCGGTCATGAGCGCGACGACCACGCCGATGAGCCAGACCCATTGGAAGCCGAGCTTGAACGCCTCGCCCAGCACCTCGTCCTTGGAGAAGAAGCCGGCGAGCGGCGGGATACCCGCGATGGCGAGCGACCCGATGAGCATCGTCCAGTGCGTGATGGGCATCTTCCGCCGCAGCGCGCCCATCTTGTCCATGTCCTGCTCCTCGTGGACGCCGTGGATCACGGAGCCCGAGCCCAGGAACAGGAGGCCCTTGAAGATGCCGTGGGTGGCGAGGTGGAAGATGGCGGCCGTCCAGGCCCCCACGCCCAGCGCGGCGAACATGTAGCCCAGCTGGGACAGCGTGGAGTAGGCGAGGACGCGCTTGATGTCCTTCTGGGTGAACGCGATGGACGCCGCGAAGATGGCCGTGAAGATGCCCACCGCCGCGACCAGGATGAGCGCCTCCGGTGCGGTGGCGAACAGCGGGCTGCTGCGTGCCACGAGGTAGACACCGGCGTTCACCATGGTGGCCGCGTGGATCAGGGCGCTGACGGGGGTCGGGCCCTCCATGGCGTCCGGCAGCCAGACGTGGAGCGGGAACTGGGCGCTCTTGCCCATCGCGCCGCAGAACAGCAGCAGGCAGATGCCGACCATCATCCATTGCTCGATGTGGCCGCCCGCGAGCTGCGCCGGCAGGAGGTCGAACACCTGCACGAAGTCGAGCGTGCCGATGGTGGTCCAGATGGCCATGATGCCGAGCGCGAAGCCGATGTCGCCGACGCGGTTGACCAGGAATGCCTTCTTGTTGGCGAGCGCCGCGCTCCGCTTGTGGTACCAGAAGCCGATGAGCAGGTAGCTCGACAGGCCCACCAGCTCCCAGGCGGCGAACACGAGCAGGAAGTTCGCGGCCAGCACCAGCAGCAGCATGCTGAACATGAACAGGTTGAGGTACGCGAAGAAGCGCCACTTGCCGGGGTCGTGGGCCATGTACCCGATGGAGTACACGTGCACGAGCATGCCGATGGTCGTGACGACCAGGAGCATCACCGCCGTCAGGTTGTCGAAGAACAGGTCGAACGAGACGCTGAAGGCACCCGCCGGGATCCACTCGTAGATCGTGGTCTGGATGGCGCCGCCGTGGAACGCATCCCCGATGAGCGCCTGGACCGACAGGTAGGTCGCGATGGCCCAGACGACGATGATGGTGGGCACCGCGATGATCCAGGGTCGCGAGAGGCGTCGACCGAGGACGACGGTGAGCGTGAACCCGACGATGGGCAGCACCAGCAGCAGCGTCAGCAGCAGCTGCTCGGTGGAGCCGGCCTGGGTCACGGCAGCGATACCGGCGTGCGGATCCGCCGCGAAGGACATGCCACCCATCTAGCGCACCCTGCCGTTCATGAGGTGCCTCATCCGCGCATCGACGCGTACTCGTCGACGAGCGGCGTCCTCCGGTCCCGTCAGCGTCCTGTGCCTCATTCGCGCATCGACGCGTACTCGTCGACGAGCGGCGTCCTCCGGTTGCGGTAGATGGCGATGACGATGGCCAGACCCACGGTCGCCTCCGCGGCCGCGACGGCCATCACGAACAGCGCGATGACCTGGCCGGCGCCGGCCAGGGCGGGGATGAACATGCCGAACGCCACGATCGCGAGATTCACCGCGTTGAGCATGATCTCCACGCTCATGAGCATGGCGATCGCGTTGCGACGGGCGAGGAAGCCGAACGTGCCGATGGCGAACAGGCCACAGGCCAGCAGCAGGTACGCGTCGAGGCTCTGGCTCATGGCTTCTCCGCCGGCCGCGCAGGACCGCCGAGGACGCCAGGCGTGCCCGTGACGCGCGATGCCGATCCGTCCTCGATGCGCGTGGCCGGGTCGGAGGGATCCGGGATGTCGTCGCGACGGGCGAGGAAGATGCCGCCCACCACCGCCGCGAGCAGCAGCACGCTGATGACCTCGAAGGCGAGCACGTAGTCACCGAACATGAGTGCCGCGACGTCCCGCGCGGTCTGCACGATGGGCTCCGCCGCCGCGAGTGGCCAGCTCGTCAGGAGCACGCTCGCGATGAGCAGCCCGCCGATCACGATGGCCGCGATCGCGGCCGCCCATGCCTGGCTGTGGAACACGAGACGGACCGGGCCGGCCTTCGACTGGGTGAGCATGATGGCGAACAGGATGAGCACGCTGATGGCGCCCAGGTAGACGAGCACCTGGGCGGCGGCCACGAGGGTCGCGCCCATCAGCGCGTACAGACCCGCGAGGGCGCCGAAGGCGAGCACCATGAACAGGCCCGAGCGGATGATGTCCCGGCCCACGACCACGAGCAGGGCGCTGCCGAGCATCGTGCCCGCGAGCACCAGGAAGATGAGGTCATCCCATCGCCAGTCGAGGAACGGGACCGTCTGCGGCAGCTCCATGCGCCCGATGCAGCCTCAGCGAGCGTGGAGATGGCCGCTGTGGCCACCACCCGCTGCTGGCGTGCCGCCGTTGGAGGGCGCGGTGACACCCGCCGGCAGCATCGGCAGCAATCGACCCGCGGGGATCGACCGACCGTCCGCCTGGGCCCGGCTCAGCCAGTCACGCTCGCGGCGGACATAGCTCAGCTCGGTGTCCCGATCCATGGCGCTGATGGCCATGAGGTCGATGGTGGGCTCCTGCCGGCTCTCGTGGGCGAGCTCGAAGTCCGGGCCGCAGCGGAGCGCGTCGTAGGGGCACGCGTCCACGCAGATGCCGCACAGGATGCAGCGGCTCTCGTCCACCTCGTACTTCTCGAGGACACGCGGCTTGGGCATGAGCGCGCCCGTGGGACAGGTCTCCGCACATCGGCCGCACGACACGCAGGGGGTCGTGTTGAGGCTCATGTCCAGGGGGGTCGTGACCAGGGTGTCGAAGCCGGTGCGCATGAAGTCGTAGCAGGCGGCGCCCACGACCTCCTTGCACACGTTCGCGCAGCGACCGCAGTCGATGCAGCGCGACGGCTCGCGGAGGATGAACGCGTGGCTGTCGTCCCGGAGATAGTCGTGGTTGGTGCCCGTGAAGCGGTTCTCCGAGACGCTCCGGAAGCTGGTGCCGGCGCGGGAGGGCTCGAGGGTGCGGAGCGTGGTCCCGTACTCGATGCCCTGGCGCCGCAGGTCGCAGTAGCCGATGGCCTCGCAGGTGCACTGGAGACAGCGGGCCGATTCGGCCATCGCCTCCGCCTGGGTATACGGGATCTCGTACTCGATGTAGCTCTTGTTGCGCACCTCGGCGGGCATCGCCTTGAGCCGCAGTCGGGGCTCCTTGACCTCGTTCGTGTAGGGCACGATCGAGAGGAACTCGGGCTGTGGCTCGGCGAGCGTCTGGCGGGTCCGGATCGCGTCGAGGTCCATGCCCTGGAGGTAGGCGTCCACCGCGTACGCCGCGCGCCGGCCCTCCGAGACGGCCTGGACCACCGTGGCGGCACCGGTCCGCACGTCGCCGGTGCCGAAGACACCCGGCCGCCCGGTCGCGAAGGTCACCGCATCCGCGGCGAGGCGTCGCTGCTTGCTGGCCGTGACGCCGTCCGCGCCGCGCGCCGTCCAGCCGAGGTCCGGCCCCTGGCCGATGGCCAGCAGCACCCGGTCGCACTCGATGATGAACTCGGTGCCGGGCACCGGCTCCGGCCGCCGCCGACCGGAGGCGTCCGGAGCGCCGAGTGCCATGCGCTGGAACTCCATGCCCGTGACCTTGCCTCGCTCGTCGGTCACGACGCGGGTGGGCGCGGCCTGGAAGATGGCCCGGGCGCCCTCCTCGATCATCTCGTGGACCTCGTTCGCCGCGGGCATGTCCTTCATGTCGCGGCGATACACGAGGGTGACCTCGCTGGCCCCCTGGCGGACCGAGGTCCGGGCACAGTCCATGGACGTGAAGCCACCGCCCACGACCACGACCCGCGTCCCCTCGTGGCCCGGATAGGGCAGCCCGAGCGTGGCGACGCGCAGGTACTCGAGGCCATCCAGGACGCCGTCCGCGTCCTCGCCGGGGATACCCAGCTTGTTCGTGTCGTAGCAGCCGATGGCCACGACGACCGCGTCATAGCCCTGGTTCTGGAGGTCGCTGATGGTGAAGTCGCGGCCCAGCTCGGCGTTCGTGACGAGCTGGACGCCGAGATCCCACGCGCCCTGGTACTCGGCCTCCAGCACCTCCACCTTGGGCAGGCGGTACTGGGGGATGCCGTAGCGGAGCATGCCGCCCGCCGCGGGGTCCCGCTCGAAGACGGTGACCTCGTGACCGGCGATCGCGGCGTAGTAGGCGGCGGACATGCCCGAGGGGCCCGAGCCGATGACCGCGACGCGCTTGCCGGATGCCGGTTGGACCTCGAACGGGACGGGGGCCTTCATGCCGTTCGCCTGGGCCTTCAGGACCTGGTCACCGGCGTAGCGGTGGCTGTCCCGGATGGCGATGGCCTCCTCCACCTCGTCCCGGCGGCAGTGCTCCTCGCAGGGGGCGGGGCACACGCGGCCGAGCACGCTCGGGAAGGGGATGGTGCGCTTGAAGATACGCGCGGACTCGATGAACGAGCCCTCCGTGTTCGCCTTCAGGAAGCCCGGGATATCGATGTGGCTGGGGCACTTGTTCTGGCAGGGCGGCAGGCAGTACGCGTTGTGGTCGCTGAAGATGAGCTCCAGGTTCGTCTTGCGGACCTGGCGCAGGCGCGGGGTCTGGGTGCGCACGACCATGTCCGGCTCCGCCGCGCGCGAGCAGCTGATGGGCGGCGCGTCCTCGCCCTCCACCTCGACCACGCACATGCGACAGGCGCCGAAGCCGGGCAGCTTGGGCTCGTAGCACAGCGTGGGCACCTCGACGCCGTTGTCGCGACACACCTCGAGGATGGTCTGACCGACCCGACCCGTGAGCGTCCGGCCATCGATCTCGATGCCGAAGGTGGCCGAGACCTGGGGTCGCTGCGGACTCTGGGTGGTGAGCAGGCGCTCGGCGACCGCGTCCGGGGCGTCGTCGCGAAGCGCGGGGAGTGTGTCGGTCATCGGCGCAGGGATCCCATGGGTCGGCTGGGGGCTCGCATCAGTGGGCCACCGCCACGATCCCGATGGGCTGGCAGACGCCCGCCGGGCAGGTGCCGCGGACGATGTGGTCCTCGAATTCCTGTGCGAAGTATCGCATCCCGGAGCGCAGCGGGTTGATCGCCGTGCGCTCCAGGCCGCACAGCGCGGCGTCCCGGATGTCGTCCGAGAGCGCCGCCACGAGCGCCGCGTCCGTGGGTCGCGTCAGGCCGGTGCAGAACGCGGCGCCGAGCTCCGCGAGCCGACGTGTGCCGATGCGACAGGGGATGGTCTTGCCGCACGCCTCGTCGCTGCAATAGCGCGTGAGGAGCGAGGCGAGGTCGACCAGACAGGTGGTGCTGTCGATGACGAGCACGCTGCCCGAGCCGAGGATGGCACCGGCATCGGCGAGCTCGCGGTGGCCGAGGGGGGTGTCGAGGGTCTCCGGTGGCAGGAAGCCGCCCGATGGGCCGCCCACGAGCACCGCCTTGAGGGTCCCGGTCGCCCCGCCACCGACGCCGTCGATGAGCTGCCGGAGCGTGGTCCCCGTGGGCGCCTCCACGACGCCCGGGGTGCGGACGGCGCCGCTCAGCTGGACGAGGGTCGTGCCCGGCTCGTCCGCCGACCCGATGGCGGCGTACGCGCTCGCGCCATTGGCGACGATCCAGGGGACGGCCGCCACCGTCTCCACGTTGTTGACGACGGTCGGCTCGCCCCACAGCCCCTTGTGGGCCGGGTGCGGTGGCCGCTGGTCGGGCTGGGCCCGACGCTCCTCGAGCGCCCGCAGGAGGACGGTCTCCTCGCCCATCACGAAGGCACCGGCGAGCGGCCGGACCTCGACCATCACCGGCCGTCCGGTGCCCATCGCCCGGGGGCCGAGATAGCCTTTCGCCTCCGCCGCGGCGATGGCGCCACGCAACCGCTCGATGGCCACGGTCGCCCGCGAATCCACGGCGATGATGACGTCCTCGGCACGCACTGCCCACGCGGCGAGGACGGCTCCCTCGACCACCGCGTGCGGATCGGTCTCCATGAGCGTGCGGTCCGCCGCGGCACCCGGGTCCGCCTCCATGCCGTTGACCACGACATGGTGGACCGGAGCACGCTCCGCGGCACAGGCCGCCCACTTGTCGCCGGTCGGGTAGCCCGCGCCGCCGCGCCCGCGCAGACCGGACGTGGTCACGAGCCGCACGACCTGCTCGGGGGTGAGCGACGCGGCCGCCTGACGCCATGCGGTCCAGGCACCCGCGGCCTCCGCCGCCTCGATGTCCGTGGCGGCATCCGGCGTCGCCGCACGCGCGAGCAGGATCGAGGGCCAGGTGGTCTCGCCCCGGAGGATGGCCATGCTCAGGCGCTCCGTCCCTGGGGGACCGCGCCCCGCAGCGCCGCTGCGATGGTGGTCGCGTCCGCGGCGTCCACCCGGGGCAGGACCTGTCCGTCCACGATCACGCGGGGAGTGCCCTGGGAGCTGCCCCGACAGTCGGTGGCCTCGAGCCGCACGGCGCCGTCAGGGCTGATGCCACCCACGTCTGCGCCCAGCCCGGACCGGAACGCGCCGAGGACCGCGCCACCACCGAGGACGGTGCACTGGGCGCAGCGGCAGACCTGGACCAGGTGGCCCGTGGGTGCCTCGAAGCGGAGATGCGGGTAGCTCGTGGCGATGCCGTACAGCTCGCTGTACCAGGCACCCGTCCGGAAGGCGATGTGCTGGAGCGCCGCCACCGGCAGATAGCCGTATGCCTCCTGGGTGTCCTCGAGGATGCGCACGGCGGCACGCGGCCGGAAGTCGTGACGCGTCAGGATCGCGTCGAGCGGTGCGAGGTCGATGGTCGCGAACGGCTCGAACGTCCGGTCCGGCACCGGCCGGCCCGACCGACGCAGCGCGGATTCCTCGCGCCGCTCCGCGTACTGCTCCGCGGGGCCCCAATGGAGGTGATATCGCTGCCGCGTGTCCACGCCGCCCATGTCGATGCACTCGATGGGGCACGCGGCCGCGCACTGGAAGCAGGTCTCGCACTTGAGCGTGCCCGCCTCGTCATAGAGCAGGATGAGTCGACCCCGATGCCGGGGCGAGATGGGGTTCTGGACCTCGGGGTACTGGATGGTGCGCTTGGGCCGGAGCGCCTGGGTGAAGGCGAACACGAGCCCCTTCGCGATGCCCAGGCCGGGCACGCGGTCCGTCCTCACAGTGGCCTCCCGATCTCGTGCAGGACCACGATCGCCGCCGCGGTCACGAAGATGTTGACGAGGGCCGCCGGCACGAGCCACTTCCACGCGAAACCCATGAGCTGGTCGATGCGCACGCGTGGCAGCGTGGCGCGCATGAGCACGAAGAACAGCGACAGCCCGATGGTCTTGCCCAGGAACCAGACGAGGCCCATCACCCAGTCGATGCCCATGGCGAGCAGCAGCATCACGCCGCCGCCGACCAGCAGGTTGAACAGCACGAACGCGACGATCGCCGAGACGATGATGCTCCAGTCCGACTTGAGCATCCAGATCACGGCCGTCAGGCCACCCACGATGAGCGGTGGCGCGAGCAGCACCAGCCACAGCAGGCCGGGCCCCATGGACCCCGGGTCGAGGGCGATGTCGATGGGCGTCGCGATGCCCAGCGCGTTCGCGATGGGGGCCAGATCCAGGGGCGCGTTCCAGCCACCCAGGAACAGGACCGCGGTCATCGCCGAGAGGATGAACATGTTCACGTACTCGGCGAAGAAGAAGAACCCGAAGCGCATGCCGCTGTACTCGGTCGCGAAGCCGGCCACGATCTCGCTGTCCGCCTCGGTCAGGTCGAACGGCGGCCGACTGCCCTCCGCGGTGGCGGCGATGAAGAAGATGAGCGCGCCCAGGGGCTGCTGGAAGATGTACCAGTCAAGGAAGCTGCCCGACTGGTTCTGGACGATGGTGTTCAGGTTGAGCGTGCCCGACAGGAGCACGATGCCCATCACGGCGAGGATGAGCGGCAGCTCGTAGCTGATCATGCCCGCTGCGGCACGCAGGCCACCCAGCAGCGAGTACTTGTTGAAGCTCGACCAGCCGGCCATCATCAGGCCCACGACACCGAGGCCGCTGATGGCGAAGAAGTACAGCAGCCCGATGTCCATGTCATAGCCGTGGAGCCCGGGGGCGAAGGGCACCACGAGCAGCGTCATCACGGACGCGAGATAGACCACCGCGGGTGCCAGCGTGAACACCGGGACATCGACGCCCCGGGGCGTGAAGTCCTCCTTGGCGAGCACCTTGAGGCCGTGGATGACCGAGGCGAGGGTGCCCCACGGACCGATGCGGTTGGGGCCGATGCGCAGGTTCACGAACGCGATCAGCTTCATCTCGAAGAAGATGTTCATGAACGCGACCGGTACCGTGATGAGCAGGATGATCGTCGCCGCGAGCAGGAAGCGCAGGATCGCGATGTTCGCGCCGAGGGTGTCCAGGATGGCCTGCACCAGGAACGGCAGGAGGCCGCTCATCCACAGCACGACCAGCGTGATGTTGAGCGCGATGAGCACCGCGACGAGCGGCAGGATGATCTTGCCGGCCAGGCTCAGGCGGTTCCAGGGGCGGGACAGAGCGGTCACTTGTCGATGCCGCCCATGATCGGGTCGAGGCTGGCCATGATGGCCATCGTGTCCGCCACGAGGTGGCCCGGCACGAGCTCGCCGACCGCCTGGAGCGTGAAGTACGACGGGTCATGGATGCGCAGCCGGAACGGCTGGTCGGTGCCGTCGCTGATGCCGTAGGCGCCGTACTGGCCCCGCGGGCTCTCGAACGCCACCCAGGCACGACCGGGCGGTACCCGCAGCAGCCGGGGCAGCTTGGCCATCACCGGGCCGTCCGGCATCTGGTGGAGCACCTGGTCGATGATGTGGATGCTCTGGCGGATCTCCTCGAGATGGAGCAGGTACCGCGCGTACGAGTCCCCCTCCGTGCGGGTGGGGATATCGAACTCGAGCTCCGGGTAGACGCTGTAGGGGTGCGCCCGACGCACGTCGTAGGGCACGCCGGTGGCGCGCAGCGGCGGACCCGTGACGCAGGTCCGGAGCGCGGTCTCCCGCGTCAGCACGCCGAGACCACGGGTGCGTCCCACGAAGATCTCGTTCTCGTTCATGAGCCGCATCTGGTCTTCGATGCGCTTCGCGGCGTGACCCATCCAGTCACCGAGCCGGCTCAGGAACTCGTGGTTGAGGTCGCCGTTGACGCCACCGATGCGCAGGTAGTTGAAGAGCAGCTTCTGACCCGTGAGCGCGGCGAGCATCTCCACGATCTCGTCCCGCTCGATGAAGCCGTACAGGATCGGGGTCAGGCCGCCCAGGTCGAGCGCAAGCCAGCCGATGAACAGGGCGTGGCTGGAGATCCGGTTGAGCTCCCAGGCGAGCACCCGGATGTACTCGGCGCGCCGGGGGACATCGAGGTCCAGCAGCTTCTCCGCCACCAGCACCGGCATCGCCTCGCTGAACATCGAGGCGATGTACTCGAGCGGGTCGCAGTTGCTGATGGCGTGGTGCCAGTCACCGTTCTCGCAGATCTTCTCGACGCCCCGGTGCAGATAGCCGAGCACCGGGTCGAGGTCCACGACGCGCTCGCCGTCGAGCTTGAGCACGACCCGCAGCACGCCGTGGGTGGACGGATGCTGGGGACCCAGGTTGATGAACATCTCGCCGTCCGCGAGCGTGTAGAACTCGGCCTCCCGCTCGGTGCGTGGCGGATAGGGCGGCACCGCGTCGATGATGGCCGCCGGGCTGTGGACCAGGATCTCCGGGTCGTCGAGCGACCGGACGCGGGGCTCCGCGGTCATGCGTCACCGCCCGCGCTGATGGCCGGGGTCGCGGGGCCCGGTCCCACCACCTGGGTGCCCGTGCCGGACCACAGCGAGCCCGCGCCGGCGCTCGAGCGCAGGACCGGGACGCGTGCGGGGTCGGCCGGTGGCAGGGCCTCCTCCATCGGACGTACGCCCAGGCCCGGCGAGCGCGACGCGTCATCGGGCATCAGGAAGTCCTTGCGCAGGGGGAAGGACTCGTAGTCAGGGGGCATGTAGATGCGTCGCAGGTCGCGGTTGCCCTCGAAGATGAGCCCGAACATGTCCCATGCCTCGCGCTCCGCCCACTCCGCGCCGTTCCACAGGAAGGTCACGGACGGCAGACGCGGGTCCTCCCGCGGCAGGCCGTCGCAGATGACCCGCAGCCAGTCCGGGGAGAGTGGCGACCAGAGGTGGTACACGACCTGGAGGACGCCACCCGTGTCCACGCCCGCGAGGTCCGCGAGCAGCTCGAAGCGGAGGTCCGGGTCGTCATGGAGCGTGGTCATGACGCTCGTCAGCTGACCCGGCCCGACCCAGATCTCGGTGGTGTCATGGCGTGCGCCGACCGGGGCCAGCAGCTGGTCACCCAGCCGCTCCTGGAGGCGTCGCGCGAGGGCGGTGTCCGTCATCGTCTCGTTCGTGGATCCGCTGGGTTCAGACGCCGGCCGGGACGCTGGGTCCCACGCGGCGGTCGTTCCACTGGCCTCGCCGCTCCAGGATCAGCTGCTGCAGCTTCATCATGCCGTAGATGAGGCCCTCCGGCCGCGGTGGGCAGCCCGGCACGTAGACATCCACGGGCATCACCCGGTCGATGCCCTGGACCGTGGCGTAGGAGCGCTTGTAGCGACCACCGGAGCAGGTGCAGTCACCCATCGCGACGCACCACTTGGGCTCGGGCATCTGCTCCCACAACCGGATGAGCGGTCCCGCCATCTTGGTCGTGAGGGTGCCCGCCACGATGAGCACGTCCGCCTGACGCGGGCTGGCCCGGAACGGGAACATGTTGAAGCGGTCCATGTCGTTGATGCTCGTCGCCGCCGACATCATCTCCATGGCGCAGCAGGCGAGACCCGACAGCAGCGGCCAGAGGCTGTTGAGACGCAGGTAGTCGAGCAGGTAGTCCGCCTTCGTGGGGATGATGTCCAGGGCGCCCCAGCGGCCGTTGTCGCCCTTCTCCTGGAGCTCCAGCTCCGCGAGATGGGTGATGGTCGGCGGACGACCGCCACCGTATGCGCTCGGGTCCGCGGGCAGCCACTGCGTGTTGGGCACCACGATGGGTGTCGCCACGGCGGCGTCCGCGGCCTCCGCGACGGCCGTCGCGCCGGGTGTGCCGGTGCGCGTCACTTCCATGTCAGGACCCCCTTGCGCCACGCGTAGCCGAGGCCGACCAGGAGGATCGCCACGAACAGGATCATGCTCAGGAAGCCGCCCAGCAGCAGGTCCTGGAACACGAGCGCCCAGAGCGTGATGAACACGATCTCGATGTCGAAGGCCACGAACAGCAGCGCGTAGATGTAGAACGAGAGACCGAAGCGACCCCACGTGTCGCCCATGGTGTCGATGCCCGACTCGTACGGCATGCCCTTGTGGCGGTCACCCTTGTGACGATGGGTGATGAGCCAGGACATCCCGATCGTCATGAAGACGAACGTGAAGCCGGCGAAGGCGAAGCCGAGCACGTACCAGAGCGGGCTGGACAACCTGGGTCCTCAGAGCGTGACGTCATGCGGCGACCGGGGCAGGTGTCGGCGCCTGCGCTCCGTCCGTCACGGTCATTCTAGCGCGCGACGGGGTGTCCTCGGGCCCACCGAGGGCGATCGGCGGACGGCGCGAGGAGCGGCAGTCCCGGTCCGACCAGGGTATGGGCGCCGAGCAGGATGGGGACCTCCGCCGCGGCCGCGCTCCGGGTGAGCGCCGCGAGCCATGGATCGCGCACGCGATCCGCTCGTAACAGGTCGGACGCGAAGCGGTCCTCGGCGCTCGGCCAGGCGCGCTCGTCACGACCGAGGCGAGCCGCCAGCAGCACCCGGGTGTCGATGACGGCCCCGTCCGCGCAGTGCGCCACGATCGCACCAAGGGCCTCCGGCTCTTCGTGCTCGAGCAGGCGGGCCAGGATGGACGCGGGTGGACGTGATGGACGGGTGCCTCCATCGGGTCGCTCGGTCGCCGACGCGGCGCGCATGCCACGCTCCTCGACCCAGGCGCGGACCCGGCAGGCGGCGTGACGCTCCAGCCAGCGGATGGTGCGGCCACTGGTGCGCCCTGCGACGAGCAGCTCGGCCGTGGGGTCGGCGAGCACCCGCCGGATCTCGGCGCGCCGTGGCACGTCCAGCCCCAGCCGATCGACCCAGTACCGGTGGTCCACCCCGTGCCGCGCGGAGCCCGGGAGCGCGGCGACGTCCCGCAGCAACGCGAGGTCGAGGGGCGTGTCCAGGTCGATGCCCAGCCGACGCCGTGCACCCAGCTCCCGCACGCGCACGCCCCGGTTCGCCTCCAGCCAGCGGGGCAGGCCGTTGTCCGCGGTCAGCGGCGGCAGATCGCGCAGGACCCGCATGTCACCGACCGCACAGACATCGGAGGAGAAGCGGTTGTTGGTGAGGGCCACGCGCTCGCGTGACCGCGCGACGCGGACCAGCGCCCGCGCATCGCGTGGACGCAGCAGGGGGACCGCACCGAAGCCCACCAGGACCACGCCACCCCGCCGTCCCTGCACGAAGTCGGCGACCCACGACCCGAACGTGTCGTCCCTCGTGACGGCGGGCAGGAAGGGCTCCCCGCCCGCTGCGGCGAACGTCTCGGCGTGGCTCCCCGCGAGCGCGATCCGGACGTCCGTGAGCTCGCGCACGAGTCGTCCGGCACCCGCGGGCAGCGGGGGATGCGGGATGATGACCAGCGGGCGGGCAGCACGGCGCGGCATGGAGCGGGGAGTCTGACACCGATGACACGAGCCCGGACGGTCAGGGCGTACATCGGCCTCGGTGGCAACCAGGGGCCCGTCACCGGGACGCTCGCGGCCGCGGTCCGTGACCTGGACGCGCTGCCGATGGCCCGTGTGCGAGGTGTCTCGCGTCTGTACCGCACCCGACCGGTGGGCGTCACGGACCAGCCTGACTTCCTCAACGCCGCGGTGGCACTCGATGTGCGCGCCGATGACGACCCGGCGGCCGCGGCGCTGCGGCTCCTGACCGCCCTCAAGTCGCTCGAGGCGGATGCGGGTCGCCGGACCGGGGTGCGCTGGGGGCCGCGACCGCTCGACCTGGATCTGCTGGTGTTCGGGCGGCATGCGATCCATGCGCGCCGACCACCAGCGGCACACAGCGCGGACCCGGCACGACCGTCCGTGCAGTGGCTCGAGGTGCCGCATCCGTCTGCCGCCGAGCGTGCCTTCGTGCTGGCGCCACTCGTCGACCTGGCGCCGGGTCTCGTACCGCCGGGATGGGACCGGACCGTGCGGGCGATGCTGCGCGCCCGGCTGGTCGACGAAGGGTCGGATGCCGTGGCGCCGGTCGGGTCGTGGGACGCGACCGCCGGTCGCTGGTGGGACCATGCTCCCGAAGGGAGGTGATCCGATGGATGAGCAGCGCTGGACGGATGTCGACGGGGTCATCGAGGAGCTGGTCCTGGGGGGTGACCCGGTGCTGGCGCAGGTGATCACCGAGGCGCAGGACGCCGGCATGCCGGCGATCTCGGTGCCACCCGCCCACGGACGGCTGCTCCAGCTGCTCGCCCGGACCATCGGTGCGCGGCGTGTCCTGGAGGTGGGCACGCTCGCCGGCTACAGCGCCATCTGTCTCGCGCGGGCGCTGCCCCCGGATGGCCGGCTCCTCAGCCTGGAGCTGGACCCCGAGCGCGCGGTCATCGCCCGACGCAACGTCGCGCGGGCCGGCCTCGCGGACCGGGTCGAGATCCGCGTGGGCCGTGCCATCGACTCGCTCGCCCGGCTGGCGGCCGAACGCCCGGCACCCTTCGACATGGCCTTCGTCGATGCCGACAAGCGCTCCAACCCGGCGTACCTGCGCGCCTGCCTGGAGTTGGTGCGTCCGGGTGGTCTCATCGTCATCGACAACGTGATCCGTGACGGTCGGATCCTCGACGCGGCCTCGGAGGACCCGGATGTCCGGGGCACCCGGGAGGCGCTGGCCATCCTGGGCTCCGAGCCGCGGCTGCTGTCGACCGCCATCCAGACCGTGGGCGCCAAGGGCTGGGACGGGTTCGCCGTGGCGCTCGTGCTGCCAGCCTCCGGGGCGACGACCGCGTGAGCGTCCGGATCCGACACGCGACGTCCGATGATGCGCCCGCGGTCGTCGCGCTGTGGTCGATCGTGTTCCCGGAGTACGCCGATCCGGCACATCCGCAGCGTGACCCAACGGCCACCATCGCTCGAAAGCTGGCGGTGGGTGACGGGCGCTTCTGGATCGCGGAGACGATCGGCCCGGATCCGCCGCGCGTGATCGGCACCGTCATGAGCGGCTACGACGGGGTGCGCGGCTGGGTCTATTCGCTCGGTGTCGCGCCGGACGCTCGTCGACTGGGGGTCGGCGGCATGCTCCTCGAGCATGCGCTCCAGGAGCTGTCCGCCGCGGGGTGTCCCAAGGTGAACATCCAGGTCCGATCGGGCAATGAGGCGGCGCTCGCCTTCTGGCATGCCCGAGGGTTCATCGCGGATGACGTGTCGAGCCTCGGGCGCCGCCCCTGACGCGCTCCCCGCGCCGCGCGGACGATCGGCGGCGATCGCCTACAGGCGGACGGCGGGTGGCTTCGTCCGGTCGAACATGTGGACCGTGTCGAGGAAGCGGACCTCCTTCGAGCGATAGGCCATCACCAGCGAGTGGGTCCGGGCGCCGCCGCCGAAGAATCGGACGCCCTCGAGCAGGTCGCCCCGGGTCACGCCCGTGGCTGCGAAGACGAGATCCTCGCCCGGCGCCAGGTCCTCGGTGGAGAACACGTGGTCCTCGTCCGTGGGCACGCCCATGCGCGCCGCCCGCTCGCGCTCCGCGTCGCTCCGGAAGCGGAAGCGTGCCTGGATCTCGCCGCCGAGGCACTTGAGCGCGGCCGCGGTGATGACCCCCTCGGGCGCACCGCCGATGCCCATCACGCCATGGACACCCGTCCCCGACACGGCGCAGCTGATGGCGGCCGAGAGGTCGCCATCGGTGATGAGCTTGATGCGTGCCCCGGTGCTCCGCACCTCGGTGATGAGTGCCTCGTGCCGGGGCCGCTCGAGGATGACGATGGTGATGTCCCGCACGTCGCGGCGGAGCGCGCTCGCGATGGCACGCACGTTGTCCGTGGGTGTCTGGCGGATGTCCACGTGCCCCGCGACGGTCGGGCCCACGCACAGCTTGTCGAGATACGTGTCCGGCGCGTGGAGCAGGCCGCCCTGCTCGGATGCCGCGAGGACGGTGATGGAATTGGCCTGGCCGTGGGCCACCAGGTTGGTGCCCTCCAGCGGGTCCACCGCGATGTCGATGACCACGTCATCGGGCCGACCCCTGCCCACCGGCTCGCCGATCCAGAGCATCGGTGCCTCGTCGCGCTCACCCTCGCCGATGACGATGGTGCCGCGCATCTCGACCTCGTCCATGGTCCGACGCATCGCTTCGGTGGCCGCCTGGTCGGCTTCGTCCCGTTGGCCTCGTCCCATGTGGCGTGCCGAGGCCAGCGCGGCCTCCTCCGTGACGCGCACCATGTCGAGCGCAAGCTGCTTCTCCATGAAGACCCGACCCCCCGATCGAGACCCGGCAGGACCACCCGGGTCAGTGGCGGAACTGACGTCGTCCCGTGAATACCATGGCGAGGTGATGCCGGTCGGCCACCTCGATGGCCATCTCGTCCCGGACGGAGCCGCCCGGCTGGATGATGGCCGTGACACCCCGTTCCGCGGCGAGCGCGATGGCATCCGCGAACGGGAAGTAGGCATCGGACGCGAGCACGGCACCGCTCGCCCGGTCGGCGGCGCGATGGATGGCGATCTCCACGGCCGTGAGCCGGCTCGCCTGGCCGGCGCCCACGCCCACGAGCGCACCGTGCCGTGCCAGCACGACCGCGTTGCTCGTCACGTGCCGCACGGCACGCCACGCGAACAGCAGGTCGGTGAGCTCCTCGAGGGTCGGCCGACGTCGCGTCACGACGTTCAGCTGGGCGCGGTCGAGCGCCGCCCGGTCGGGTGTCTGGATGAGCACCCCACCATCGATACGCCGGAGGTCGAGATGGTCGGGCGTCGTCTCGTCGGACCCGTCGCCCAGCTCGAGCAGGCTGATGGCCGGCCGCGTGGCCAGCACCCGCAGCGCCTCGTCCGAGTAGCCGGGTGCCACGATCGCTTCGTAGGCGCTCAGCGCGATCTCCTCGGCCGTGGCGGCGTCCACGACCCGGTTCACGCCAAGGACCGCGCCGTACGCCGCGACCGGATCCGCTTCCAGGGCGTGGCGATATGCCTCCAGCAGCGAATCACGCGATGCCAGACCGATGGGGTTGAGCTGCTTGGCGATGCAGCACGTGGGCGAGCCGAAGTCCGAGACCGTCCGCCACGCCGCATCGAGGTCCAGCAGGTCGTTGTAGGTCGGGTCCGGACCCTGGAGCTGACGGGCCTCCGCGAGGGAGCCTGCCCGACCACCCATGTCCCGATACACGGCGGCGCGCTGGTGCGGGTTGGCGCCGTACGGCAGGTCGCGGGTCTTGCGCAGCACCATCGTCAGCTCGGACGGGAACCGCTCGCCGCCGATGTGATGGAGGTAGCTGGCGACCTCGGCGTGGTACGCGGCGACGGCCGCGAACGCCTGCGCCGCGAGCCGGAGCCGGGTCTCTGGCGAGACGAGGCCGTGCCGCTCGATCTCCTCGATGAGCAGCGGGTACTGCGACGGGTGGCTCGCGACGGCCACCGACGCGTAGTTGCGGGCCGCCGCCGAGAGCAGCGCGACACCCGCCACGTCGATCATGGCGAGCGCCTCGTCCAGGGGCACGACCCGGTCACCGGCGTGGGGCCGGAACGGCGGGACGTTGACGATCACCAGGTCCACGAGGCCGTAGCCGTGGAGGCCGAGCTCCGCGAGGTCCTCGGGGGCATCCCGCCGGGCGAGGATGCCCGCGTACACCTCCGGATGGAACGCCCGGCTGGGACCGGGTACCGGTGGCGTCACGCCGACCGCGGCCACCTCGATGCCGTCGAGCGCGAGTGCCTCCCGCGTCGCGTCCGTGGCGACGACGTCGATCCCCTGGTCGAGCAGCAGCCGCACGAGGCGCTCGATACCGGTCCGATCGGCGACCGAGAGCAGGGCACGCACGCCGTGGACCTCCCTCGGTTCCAGCAGGGTTCAGGCTCCCACCGGACAGGGCCGCGGGACCGGACCGAGTATACCGACCGGGTCGGACGGGGCCCGCGCCTGCTATCCTCCCCGCCGTGATCCAGCGCTGGCTCCAGTCCCTCCTGCCCACCAACGCGAACCAGTTCGCCGACTGGACGTTCAAGGACCTGTTCTATCCCATCACCATCGCGGCCGCGGTGTTCCTGATCGGGTCGATCGTCCTGTACAACGTCCAGGTCCGCCGATACCACCGACACCCACCCCTCCTGGCACTCCAGGAGTGGCTGCTCTGGACGTCGGTCATCGTGTACGGCCTGCTGCTCGTGGAGGCGATCTTCCACTTCTGGTTCGTGACCGTGGTGGCCACGATCATCATCGGCCTCGCCACGTTCGTGTGGATCCGCTGGGTGCACTTCCCGCCCCAGATCGAGGCATACGAGCGCCAGCTGCATCGCGCCCGGACCATGGCCCAGCAGCGGACCACCACGCGAGCGGCCGACCCGGCTGCGACCATCCGGAGCCGCAAGCAGCGTCGTCGGCGGAGCTGACGGCCCCACTCGATCGATCCGTGGACATCCGTCGCTTCGGTCCGGGCCATCGACGACCCGAGGGCCCGCCGGGCACCACCGGCCTCACCGGGCAGGTCCTGTGGTCCGATCCGAGCGGCCACGTCTCGGAGCTGGCCTTCTCTCGGCAGGGCATGATCGCACCCCACGTGAATCCGCACACGACCCTGTTCGTGGTGGTGAGCGGCGGCGGTTGGGTGCAGGTGGGCGACGAGCGGTCGCGCATCAATCACGGGGAGGCGGTCGTGTGGCCGGCAGGGGTCGCCCACGGCGCGTGGACCGACGGGACCGAGATGCGCGCCATCGTGGTGGAGCTGCCGGATCGACCGGACGAGCCCGCGAGCGTCGTCGAGGGGTCGGCGGTCGAGACCACGACCCCGGACGTCGAGCCGGCACGCGGCACGCTCGCGGAGCGGCTGCCGGACCCGGGCGCCCGCGACGAGACCACCGGCGAGCCCTGGTAGACGCTCAGCCCGCGGCGCCACCCATGACCCGCAGCACGGTCGTGTGCTTGCTGGTCGTCTGCTCCAGGTCGAGGCTCGTCGGCACATCATGGGCCTCCAGCACCTCGAGGCCCTCCGGCGGCAGGTGGTGGCGCTCCGGATCGCCGATGCGTACCTCGATCCCCTGCGCCGCTGCGGACCGCAGCCAGCGCGCACCCCGGGTCGCGAGGTTCCACTCGTAGCCGATGTCCCCCGCGAGGATGACATCGACATCCGGGGCCGGCTCGTCCAGCAGGTCCCGACAGGCCGCTGCGACGTGGACGTCGTTGAGCGGGGCGTTGATGCCCACGGCCGCGATGGCGAGCGGGTCGATGTCCACGCCACGCACCTCGCGGGCACCGGCGAGCGCGGCCGCGATGGCACACAGCCCGGAGCCGGTCGCGAGGTCCAGCACGCGTCGCCCCCGCACCAGCTCCGGGTGATCGAGCACATGCCGCGCCAGCGCCTGACCGCCCGCCCACGCGAACGCCCAGTAGGGCGGTGGCAGCTCCGGATCGCCGGCATCCCGCGCGGTCGCCTCCCAGAGCGGCATCAACGCCCCCGCGAGGTGGAGCCGGATCTCGGGCACGAGCGCCGGTCGCTCGATGCGCGTCCAGTGACGCACGAACGCCCGACCGCGAGCGGTCATGGGGCTGCCGGTCGATCCGGCTGCCCCGCGGTGGCGCTCCCGAGGAGCGCACCCAGCTGGGCGAGGGCTCGCGCGGTGGCGCCCCAGATGTGGCGATCCGCCCAGGGATACCCGCCATACCGGACCCGGATGCCGTCGCGCTCCAGCTCCCCGGGAGTGACGGGCGCGTCCGGCAGGAAGATGTCCACGGGCGGCAGCAGGATCGCCGCGACCTCGCCGGGATGCGGCACCAGGTGCGGCTCCCGGGCGGCGACCGCCACGACGGGCGTGAGCAGGAACCCCGACACCCGGACATCCACGACGTCCAGGTGGCCGATCACCCGCACGCCCGCTGTCTGCGCGTCCAGGCCGACCTCCTCACGCGCCTCCCGGAGCGCGGTCCCGTCCGGGAACACGTCGCCGGGATCCTCGCGACCACCGGGCAGGCTGACCTGGCCCGCGTGCCGCAGACCCAGGGGTCGCTCGGTGAGCACGATGCGTGTCTCGCCAGCCGGATCCGGATACAGCAGCACGAGACCCGCCGCGCGTCGGGGATGCACCGGCTCGCCGCGCGTCCAGCCGGGCATCCGGTCCGGTGACACGCCGGGCGCCGGGCGCACGACCGGGTCGATCGCCCGGGTGCCGTGGGGCAGCCGATCGGGCCATGGGTCGAGGCGGGCGAGGGCCTCGGCGAAGCGCATCGGTCAGCCCCTCGGGTCGCCGCCCGCGGCCCCGGCCAGCGTCGCGTCGGCACCCGTGGTCCCGGCCGGAGTCGGGTCGGCACCCGCGCCATCAGCCAGCGTCGGGTCGGCGTCGGGTACCCCGGGGAGCGTCGCGTCCGCTGGCATCCCGATGCCGTAGGCCACGACCGCGAACCCACCGAGATGGCGTGGATCGAGCAGCCGTGCCACGGCCGCCCGCGCCGCCAGGTAGGCGGGGATCTCGGTGTCGGGGCGTCGCCCGAGGTCGGCCAGCAGCTCCCCGAGGCCGAGCGCCGCGAGGAACCGCGCCTGGGTGGTGCGGCCCAGGGGGGTGAGGCCCGCTGCCCGGGCGTGGTGGTCGAGGTCGGACAGGTCGACGTGGGTCGTGATGTCCTGCTGCCCGACCCAGCGCAGGGGGTCGTCGGCCGCGGTGTGGCCCCGGTACGTGACGAGGGAGCCGCCCATCCGGCGGGGCCCGTACAGCTCGACCGCCGGGTGGCCATAGTCGATGACCAGCAGCACCCCGTGCCGCAGCTCGGCCGCCAGCGCCCGCAGCCAGGCACCCACCGTGGGTCGGACCTCGACCAGCTGGCCCTCGGCAAGGGTCACACCGGCGCGCCGGATCGATGCATCGAGGTCCGGTCGGGAGGGCGCTCCCTCGACCCACGCGAAGGCGCCGTCCCGCCAGGTCACGAAACACTCCCGAAGGACGCCGTCACGCTGCACCAGTCGATGGACCGGCAGCGCATCGAGGTATTCGTTGGCGAGCACGACGCCGGTGAACGGACCCGTCCCGGGCTCGGGATGCCGACCCGGCACGTCGACCGGCTGCCACTCGACCAGGTCGGCCGACCCGGACCCCTCCGCACGGAGCCCCTCGAGGCTCGTCGAGGCCAGGGTGCCGCGACCCGCCCCGTGCTCGCGGACCGCGAACCGCTGCGGTCGGCCCATGGACGTCCAGGTCCGGTCCAGCCAGCGCGCGATGCAGCGACCGAAGAACGGATGCAGCTCGGGCGCCGTCAGGAAGTCACCCGCGCGGGTGGGTCGATCCGCGGACGTGGCGTAGTAGCCGAGACCAGGCTCGGTGAGCGCGCGCTCCATGAACCGCGCGAACGTGATGCGTCCGTCCGGCGCCGTCTCGATCTCGTGCCGCAGGAGCGCCACCAGGCGAGGGTCACCGCCGTCCGGCTCGGACGGCGGCGGATCGGCGGGTGTCACTCGGCGCGGCTGGGCGTGGCTCAGTTGAGCCGCTCGCCACCGTCACCCGAGCCGTCGAACGGTGGCAGGTCGAGGACCGGATGGCTCGCCGCGGCGACCGGCTCCCGGTGGGCTCGCGCATCCCGTCGCGTGGTGTCCGCGACCACGGACGCGCCGTCCCCACCGCTGAACACGAGCGTGCCCGTCACCGGGTCCGCGTCCAGTCGGATCTCCGAGCCCGGCGGGAAGTGCCCCTCGAGGAGCGCCCGCGCGAGCGGGTTCTCGACCAGTCGCTGGAGCGACCGCTTGAGGGGTCGTGCCCCGAACTGGGGGTCGTGGCCCTCGCTCGCGACCACCGCCCGCGCCGCGGGTGTCAGCTCCAGGGTCAGGTCGCGATCGGCGAGCCGTGTCTGGAGATCGGCCAGCAGCAGGTCCACGATGCGCTCGAGGTCGGCGTCGGTCAGCGAGTGGAACACGATGATCTCGTCGATCCGGTTGAGGAACTCGGGTCGGAACGAGGCACGCAACGCCTCGGTGACCTGGGCCTTCATGCGCTCGTAGCCCGCCTCGTCGCCGGATCGCCCGGCGAGCGCGGCCACGAACTGGGAGCCCACGTTGCTGGTCATGATGATGACCGTGTCCTTGAAGCTGACCGTGCGGCCCTGGCCGTCCGTCAGGCGGCCGTCATCGAGCACCTGGAGCAGCACGTTGAACACGTCCGGGTGGGCCTTCTCGATCTCGTCGAGCAGGATCACCTGGTAGGGCCGACGCCGGACCGCCTCGGTCAGCTGGCCGCCCTCCTCGTAGCCCACGTAGCCGGGCGGTGCGCCGATGAGGCGCGACACGGCGTACTTCTCCATGTACTCGCTCATGTCGATGCGGGTCATCGCCTGGTCGTCATCGAACAGGAAGCCCGCCAGCGCACGCGCCAGCTCGGTCTTGCCCACGCCCGTGGGGCCCAGGAAGATGAACGAGCCGATGGGTCGTCGCTGGTCACGGAGCCCTGCCCGGGCACGCCGGACCGCGTCGCTCACCGCCTGGATCGCCTCGTCCTGCCCGATGACCCGCTCGTGGAGCCGGTCCTCCATGTGGACCAGCTTCTGCTGCTCACCCTCCATGAGACGGGTGACCGGGATGCCGGTCCAGGAGGCGACGATGCGTGCGATGTCGTCCGCGTCCACCTCCTCCTTGAGCAGTCGGTCGGCGTCCGGATCCTTGTGGGCGAGCGCCTCCTCCTGCTCCTGGAGCCGGTCCTGGAGCTCCCGCTGGCGACCGTACTTGAGCTCCGCGGCACGCGCGTAGTCGGCGGCGCGCTCCGCGGTCTCGATCTCGACCTGGAGGGCCTCCAGCTCCGACTTGGTCTGGCGCAGGCCGCCGATGGCCTCCTTCTCCTGCTCCCAGCGGCTCTTGAGCGCGTTGGCTCGCTCGGCGACGTCCGCGAGCTCCCGCTCGAGCGCCTCGAGTCGCGCCCGTGACGCCTCGTCCTTCTCCTTGCGCAGCGCCTCGCGCTCGATCTCCAGCTGGATGCGGCGTCGCTCCAGCTCATCGAGCTCCACGGGCATGGAATCCATCTCCATGCGCATCCGGCTCGCGGCCTCATCCACGAGGTCGATGGCCTTGTCCGGCAGGAACCGGTCCGCGATGTAGCGATGGGACAGCACGGCCGCCGCGACGAGCGCGGAGTCGGTGATGCGCACGCCGTGATGGACCTCGTAGCGCTCGCGCAGGCCGCGCAGGATGGAGATGGTCTCCTCCACGCTCGGCTGGTCCACGAACACCGGCTGGAAGCGTCGCTCGAGCGCGGCGTCCTTCTCGATGTGCTTGCGGTACTCATCGAGCGTGGTGGCGCCGATGGTGTGCAGCTCACCCCGCGCGAGCATCGGCTTCAGCAGGTTGGAGGCATCCATGGATCCCTCCGCCGCACCCGCGCCGACCACCGTGTGGAGCTCGTCGATGAACAGGATGATGCGGCCGTCCGAGTCGGTGACCTCCTTGAGCACCGCCTTGAGGCGCTCCTCGAACTCGCCGCGGTACTTGGCGCCCGCCACGAGGGCCCCCAGGTCGAGGGCCACGACCCGCCGATCCTTGAGCGACTCGGGGACGTCACCGCGCACCACGCGCTGGGCGAGGCCCTCCGCGATGGCCGTCTTGCCGACACCCGGCTCACCGATGAGCACGGGGTTGTTCTTGGTACGTCGCGAGAGCACCTGGATGACGCGCCGGATCTCCTCGTCCCGGCCGATGACCGGGTCGAGCTTGCCCGCCTTCGCGTCCGCGGTCAGGTCGCGGCCGTAGCGCTCGAGTGCCTGGTACGTGGACTCGGGGTTCTGGGAGGTGACCCGCTGGCCACCACGGACCTTCTGGAGGGCCGCGAGGATGCGTTCCCGGTCCGCGCCTGCGCTGCCCAGGATGCGACCCGCGTCCCCACCCGCCTCGGCGGCCGCGAGCAGCAGGTGCTCCGTGGACACGAAGTCGTCCGAGAGGCGCTTCGCCTCCTCCTCGGCGCGTTCCAGCACCTGGCGGGCACGCGGGTCGAGTGACAGCTGGCCGCCCGCGATGCGGGCGCGTCGGGACAGGGCGGTCGCCAGCTCGAGGCCGATGGCGGCGGGATCGGCACCCACGGCGCGCAGGGTGACGGCCGGGATGCCCTCGGCATCCTGGAGCAGGGCGGCGAGCAGGTGCTCCGCGTCGAGCACGGGACTCTGGGCGTCGGTGGCCATGCGCTGGGCGGCCAGGATGGCCTCCTGCGCCTTCTCGGTATATCGGTCGAGCTTCATGGGGTCGGGTCTCCTCGGCCGCCGTGCGGGCCGGCGGGTGGTCGGTTCGGGTCGGGGTGCGTCGTGCGGTCGAGCGCGCGACCGGGGGTGGTGTGCGTCATGGGGCCGCCTGAGCGGCGGCCGGCTCGTCCGGCGCGGGTGCCGGCGGGTCGATGTGGTCGAGGAAGGCGCCGGCGAGCTCCCGGCCGCGCTCGTCGAGATGCGTCGGGATGGTCACCTTGATCCGCACCAGGAGGTCGCCCCGACCCTCCGCCTTGAAGCGGGGCAGGCCCTTGCCGGTCAGCCGGAACTGGCGACCCGGCTGGGTGCCTGCGGGGATCCGCAGCAGCAGCCGCTTGCCGTCCAGCGTGTCGACCGGCACCTCTGCGCCGAGGAGCGCCTGGCGGAGCGTGATGGCCAGCTCGCGCGTCAAGTCGGCGCCCATGCGCTGGAAGTCCGGGTCACGCCGGACGCTCACGATGATGGTCGCGTCGGCGGTGTGCTGGGTCCCCGTCCGGGGCAGCCGGATGCGCTGGCCGTCCGCGACACCCGCCGGGATGCGCACCTCGAGCCGTCGCTCACCCACCTGGACCACCCGCTGCGTGCCGCTGGCGACCTCGCGCAGGTCGATCTCCGCGTGGGCCTCCAGGCTGGGCAGCGGCATCGACGGGGCGCCGATGTCATCCGCGTACTCGATGCGCAGGCCCGCGAAGGGGTCCTCCGCCGGTCGCGTCCCAGCGCCCCGCGACCCACTGCTGCGCGTGGTGCGCGTGCGGGTGCGTGAGCCGCCCGTCCCGCCCTCGCCACGACCCAGGTCACCCAGCAGGTCCTCGAGGTCGATGGCGGCCCCTCGACCACCCGCGGACCGATCGCGACCACCGGCGCCGTCCGCAGCACCGCCCATGCCACCCGCGAAGAACGTGCGGAAGAAGTCGGAGAAGCCCGACAGGTCCTCCGCATCGCCGTGGTACTCGAACCGGACGCCGGGACCGGCACCGCCCCGATATGCCGCGAACGGGTCGCCACCCGTCGGTGCGCCGCCGCGCTGGTACGCCTCCCAGTCGGAGCCAAGCTGGTCATACAGCTCGCGCTTCTTCGGGTCCGACAGCACGTCGTACGCCTCGTTGACCTCCTTGAAGCGCCGCTCCGCCGCCGCGTCCCCCTTGTTGACGTCGGGGTGGTGCTTGCGGGCGAGCTTCCGAAAGGCCTTCTTGAGGTCCGTCGGGGAAGCGCCCCGTTCGACACCCAGGGTGGCGTAGTAGTCGCGGTACTCCATGGCTGGCTCCGGCGTGGGTGGTCAGGGCCGATGACATCGTCACCGGCCCGTCACCTCACCGGGAGGCGCGCTCCGTGGTCCACGGATCATCCCCCAGGACCACGACCGCGGGTGGCTGGTCCGCGCCAGGGAAGCGACGACCGACCCGGGCGGCCGCGGGCTGCTCCTTGGAGCCGCCGCCACCGGACCCGGAGCGGATCGTCTCCTGGATCGGCCGGGGTCGCCGTCGGAGGGCCGCGTCCAGGACCTGGTCCATGGACTCGACCGAGACGAGCTTGATCTGCTTGCGGATCTCCTCGGGGATGTCCCGCAGGTCCTTCTCGTTCTTCTGGGGCAGGATCACCAGCCGCGCGCCGGCGAGGTGCGCGGCCAGGATCTTGCTCTTGAGACCGCCGATGGGCAGCACGCGACCCCGCAGCGTGATCTCACCGGTCATCGCGACGTCCTTGCGGACGGGGATGCCCGTGAGCGCGCTGACCATGGCCGTGGCGAGGGTGATGCCCGCGGACGGACCGTCCTTGGGGATGGCGCCCGCCGGGACATGGATGTGGAGGGTGTGCTTCTCGAACGTCTCCTGGGGGATGCCCAGCTCCCGGGCATGCGCCCGGATCCAGGACAGCGCGGCGCGTGCGGATTCGCGCATCACATCACCCAGCTGGCCGGTGAGGATGAACTCCTCCTTGCCCTCCATCTTGGTGACCTCGACGGCGACCACGTCCCCGCCGACCTCCGTGACCACGAGCCCGGTCGCAGCACCGGTCTGGTCCTCCGCCTCCAGCTCGCCGTACTCGAAGCGTGGCGGGCCCAGGTACTCCACGAGCTTCCGGGAATCCACGACCGTCCGGCGCTTGCGCCCCTCGGCGACCTGGCGGGCCACCTTGCGCATGACGTTGGCGACCTCGCGCTCGAGGTTGCGCACGCCCGCCTCGCGGGTGTACGACTGGACGAGCGTGACCATCGCCTCGTCGGTCAGCTCCACGTGCTTCGCCTTGAGGCCGTGGAGCTCCATCTGCTTGGGCACCAGGAACCGCTTCCCGATCTCGATCTTCTCCTGCATCGTGTAGCCCGGCAGCTGGATGATCTCCATCCGGTCGCGCAGGGGTGCGGGGATGGGGTCGATGAGGTTGCCGGTCGCGATGAACAGCACCTTGGACAGGTCGAAGGGCACCTCCAGGTAGTTGTCCTGGAAGGTGTCGTTCTGCTCCGGGTCCAGCACCTCCAGCAGCGCCGAGCTGGGATCGCCCCGGAAGTCCATGCCGATCTTGTCGATCTCATCGAGCATGAACACCGGGTTGGCCGTGCCCGCGGTCTTGATGTTCTGGATGATGCGACCGGGCAGCGCGCCGATATAGGTCCGGCGATGGCCCCGGATCTCCGCCTCGTCATGGATGCCGCCGAGGCTCATGCGCACGAACTTGCGACCCATGGCCTTGGCGACGCTCCTGCCGAGCGAGGTCTTGCCCACGCCGGGCGGGCCCACGAGGGCCAGGATGGGGCTCCGGATGGTGTCCGCGAGCGAGCGCACGGCGAGGTACTCGAGGATGCGCTCCTTGACCTTCTCGAGGCCGTAGTGGTCCTCGTCGAGGATGCGCGCCGCCTCCTTGATGTCCAGCTGGTCGTCCGTGGTGACGTTCCAGGGCAGGCCCACGAGCCAGTCCACGTACGTCCGGATGACGCCCACCTCGGGTGATGCGGACGGGATCCGGCTCATGCGGTCGATCTCCTTGACCGCGCGCGCCTTCACCTCGTCGGGCATGCCCGATGCGTCCACCTTCTCGCGCAGCTCGTTGATCTCCGCCTGCTGCGGGTCGTCCTCGCCGAGCTCCCGCTGGATCGCCTTCAGCTGCTCCCGCAGGATGTACTCGCGCTGGGTCTTGTCCATCTCGGACTTGACCTCGGACTGGATCTTGCCCTTCAGCTCCAGGATCTCGATCTGGTGGGCGAGGAACGACGAGACCAGCTTGAGGCGCGCGATCACATCGACCGTCTCGAGCATCTGCTGGCGCTGCTCGGTGGACATGTCCGGGCTGTAGGCGACCATGTCCGCGAGCAGCCCGGGCTCGGTGATGTTGCGTGCCGCGACGGCCGCCTCCGGGGGCACCGGGGCACCCGACTGGACGTACTGCTCGATCTGCGCCTGCACGCTGCGCACGAGCGCCTGGACCTCCACCCCCTGGGGCGAGTCGTCCGGCAGGACGTCCACGCGCGCCATGAGCGATGGCTCGACCGACTCGAAGCCCAGGAGCCGCAGCCGCTGCTGTCCCTGGACGATGGCCCGCACCGTGCCGTCCTGGAGCTGGGCGACCTGGGCGATCTTGGCGAGGGTGCCCACCTCGTACAGCTCGGACGGGTCGGTGATGTCCTCGCGGTCCGCCTGGCGCTGGGTCACCAGCGCGATGGGCGTGCCATCCGCGACGGCCTGGTTGAGGGCGTGCACCGACTTCTCGCGGCCCACCTGGAGGGGCACGATCATCTCCGGGAAGATGACCGTCTCGCGGAGCGCGACGAGCGGCAGGACACGCACCCCGCTCTGCTCCTCGGCGCTCGCGGTGGACTCGCCGCGTGTGGCGTCCGGGTCGGGGTTCGTGGCCTTGGCGGCCTTGGTGGGCTTGGATCGTGGGGCCATCAGGGTCTCCTGGGAGCGGATCTCAGCGGTTGGACGGGGAGTCGGCCGGTGTCGGGCCATCAGGCGTCGGCGCCGCTGCCGGGTCGGTATCGGTGGGTTCGGGGTCGGTCGATGTGGAGTGGTCCTCCCGCTCCGCGTACAGCTGCTCCAGGATGCGCATCCCCAGGCGCTCCTCAAGCTCGAACAGTACCCGGATGCCCGCGAGATTGACACCCAGGTTCTGGGTCAGGTGGCGGATCCAGGTGACCCGCCGGATGTCGTTCTCGGAGTACAGCCGGATGTTCGTCGGGGTGCGGGCCGGACACACCAGCCCCTCCCCCTCGTAGATGCGAAGGGTGCGGGGATGGACCCGCACCAGCTCCGCAGCCACGCTGATCACATAGACGGGACGGCTGGGGTCCCGATAGGGTCGGGACGCGTCCGTCCTGCGGGGTTCCATGGTCGTCGGCGGACCCGCCGCTCAGGCGTCGGAGCCGTCGGCCCCCTGGGGTGCCGCGGGCGCCTCCCCGGCCTCCACGGCGGGTGCCGTGGTCACCTCGACCTGGCCACCGATGGGCGTGGTCACGGGGATGCGCACCCGCTCGACCGGCTGGGCCTTCGGGATGGCCAGCCGGAGCAGGCCGTTCTCGAACGTGGCGGTCGCCGCGGACGCGTCCACGCCCTGGGGCAGGGTCACCGAGCGGCTGACCCGGCCACGCCGGATCTCGCGCACCCGGACACCCTCGGTCTCCGAGGCCGTGTCCGTGTCACTGCCCGCGCTGATGGTCAGGACGTCACCCTCGACCGAGATGTCCACCTCATCCGGGCGGATGCCCGGGAGAGCGGCCTCGAGCACGAGGGAGTCGCCGGTCTCGAGCACGTCGAGTGCGAGCCGACGTGACGCACGCGACGTTCGCGGCGTGGCGACGGGGCGGAAGAAGGGATCGTCGAACATGCGCTCGACCGCGCGACGCAGCGCGATGAGCTCGCCGAAGGAGCTGGTGGGTCGGACCATCATCGGGTGTCCTCCGTGGGGTGATCGGCGGCGGGCGCCACATCCGGCGCCCACCGCGAGGAAGAGGGGTGATGACCGGGTCGACGGGTCGACCGCGGTTGATGCCTCACAGACTAGAACCTTGACAATGATGTTGTCAAGTCACCCGGGTGCGATGATGTGTGGCCATCTGTCACCACCATGTCCGTCCGGGCGTGCTGTGACCCCGTCGCGGTCCGGTCCGGCCGTCCGGTGGCAGTGGGCTGCGGCGCGGCACCGACCCAGGGCCCCCTCCACCGGTGATGCCCCCGTCCGACGACCGCCCACGACGCCGAGCGTGGCTGCACGGGAGTCGCGATGACGAGGGTGTGCTTCGTTGTGTGGCACGGACCCTCGACCTTCCCGGCATACGCGATCACTGGCTGCTCGTCATGCGGCGTGCCCGCCGTGCGGACCGTCATACGGACAAACTGGTCGCGCACGTGACGGCCTCCGATGCCGATCCCGAGCGTGGGCGGCGGTCCCCGGCGGCGGGCCCGCGGCGCGACATCCGTATGACGCGCGACCAGTCAGCGGATATGACAGGAGCCGGGCCACGGAGCGACGCCCGGGGCCCTGGCACGCGGTCGGCGCCCGTCCCCGGCCGAGCCACCGCCCCGGTGACGTATCTTCGGCCGGCCTGTGTGCCGTGACCGACCTGCGACCCAGCACCCGCAGCGGTAGGTGAGCGCCCGCCGCGACTCCCTGGGCTGTGCGACGGGCGTCAGCGGCCGTCGGCCACCCTGATCGCCGCCGCGTCAGCCCTCGGAACCGCCGCTCCCGATGAGCTGGCGATGGAGATCGATCTCGCACTCGGTGCGCGTGATGGCGAGGACCTTGTCGCCGACCCGGAACACCGTGTCCGGCCGGATGGCCTGTGCCTGGTCGTCCCGGATGAGCACGAACAGGCTGCACCCGTCCGGCAGGTCGATGTCCGTGGGCCGTCGACCGATGGCCGGCGAATCGTCCCCGATCTGCGCCTCGAGGAGCTGGAGCTCGCCGCCCTCCAGCTGCGCCAGGTGGAGCAGCTCGTGGACCGGGATGTCCTGTTCGATGGCCGCCAGCGCCATGCGCGTGGGGCTGATGATCTCGTCCACGCCGAGATGCCGGAAGAGCGACTCGTTGCGCGGGTTGTTGACCCGCGCGATGGTGCGTGGCACGTCGAAGTGATGCTTGGCCATCTGGCACACGACGAGGTTGTCCTCGTCATCGCCCGTGACCGCGGCCACGATGGACGCCCGGTTGGCGCCCGCCTCCGCGAGGTGCTGGCCCTCGCAGCCGTCGCGCGCGAGCACGATGGAGCCGACCTCGTCCGCGATCTGCCGGGCGCGCCCGCGGTCCTTCTCGAGGAGCACCAGCTCATGGCCGGCCGCCAGGAGCTCCTTGGTCAGGTAGTACCCGACCTTGCCGCCGCCCACCACGATGACGTACATCAGGCGATGCCCTCCCGCTCCACGCGGCCATGCGGACCGGGATGGTGGCCGGTGGGTGCCATGACCTGCATCGTGCTGTCGTCCATGTCCAGGCCCACGAACGCCGCCAGCGACTCGACCAGCATGTCCGTCCGACAGACGGTCGCGATGCCGAGCGCGGAGTACGCGCGTGCCCGCACCGGGTCGTTCACCTTGGCGACCACCGTGGGGATGGCGAAGGTCTCGGCGGCCAGCTGGGCCGCGAGGATGTTCCGGTTGTCGCCCTCGGTGAGCGCGAAGAAGCGATCGGCACCCTCGGCGCCGATCCGGCGCAGCACGTCCTCGTCCGTGCCGTCCGCACGCACGGCGTCACCAGCGAACCCTTCCGGGAGTCGATCGAAGGCCTCGGTGCGCACATCGATGACGGTCACCTGGTCCCCCGTCGCCGCCAGACGACCGGCGAGCCCGGCTCCGACCCGGCCGCATCCGATGATGATGGTGCGCATCACGATCCTTCCTGGGCTCGACCTGCGAGGGTTGCCTCCTCGACCGACTGACGGACGACGATGACCCGGCAGGGTGCGTTCTGGAGCACGTACGGGATGGTCCGACCCATGGCGAAGTCCCCGCCGAGGCGGACCCGGTACGGCAGGCCGAGGATGATCACGTCCGCATCCAGCGCGATGGCCTCGTCCACGAGGGCGGCACCGACATCGCGTGCCTGGAGCAGCTCCGTGCGGACCTGGAGCCGGGCGCGCTCGGCCGCGACCTCCGCCCCGTCGAGGACCCGTGACGCGAGCTCGCGACTGCCCGGGATCTCCTCGTCGAGGTCATGGCGCCAGTCCACCTCCACGACGTGGAGCACGACGAGCTCCGTGCCATCGCGGCGACCGAGCTCGATGGCCAGCTGGACCACGAGTGGATCCGCGCTGCTGCCGTTGAGGCCCAGCACGGCACGCTGATAGCTCGGGTGGGGGGACTGCTCGGGCACGGGTGGCTAGCGTACCCGCCTAGAGCCCATACGACAAACGCTCGATGAGGCGTGGCGGCAGGCCCTGCCGGCGCATCCGCTGCTGGATGCGCTCGATGGGATAGGGGATACGGTGCCACTCCAGCACGCCGGTCTCCGTGTCGAGGGTCATGGCGCAGGCACGCGGGTCGCCGTCCCGGGGCTGACCGACGCCACCGGGGTTGACGAGGCATCGGCGCTCGTCGAGCGTGAGCGTGGAGCCATCGCTCGGCGCGATGGTCTCGATGCGGCCGTCGCCCTCCCGGAACACGAGCGGCACGTGGGTGTGGCCGACCATCGCGTGGGGCGTCTCGAGGTGGGCGAAGTTGCGCCGCGCGAGGGGCACGGACACGAGGTACTCCCAGAGCGGATCCCGCGGGCTGCCGTGGGCGAGCGTGAAGTCCCCCTCGATGCGGGTCTCGGGCAGGCCCTCCAGCCAGTGGCGGGCCGTGGTGCCGATGCGCTCCGCGGTCCACGCGACCGCGAGACGGGCGTCCTCGTTGAAGACGCTCGTGTCCAGGTCCCCCAGGACCGCCGCGTCGTGGTTGCCCCGGACCGCGACGGCACGTTCCCGACGCAGCCGTGCCACGACCTCGTCCGGATAGGGCCCGTAGCCCACGATGTCACCGAGCACCCACAACGCATCGAACGGGGCGAGCGCGTCCAGCACCGCGTCCAGCGCGGGCAGGTTGGCATGGATGTCCGTGACGACCGCGACGCGCATGGCGGCCCAGACTAGCAGGCAGCCGCGGTCCGCTGCCGACGCCGTCGTTCCGCGGGCGGGCGAGGGAACGGACGGGGGGTGGCCGCGGTCTTGCGCACCACCACGAGGCGGTGGTCGGGCAGGTCCTCCAGCACCACCGGCAGCAGGGTCGGTGGGTCACCCCCCAGCTGGCCGATGAGTGGGCGCGCCTCATCGATCTCGGCGGCGAGGCTCGGCGACGGTTCGCCATCGGCCCGCTCCCGCTTCCAGCACACCACCAGGCCGCCCACGCGTGTCAGCGGCAGCGCCAGCTCCACGATCTCGCGCATCGTGCCCACGGCGCGCACCGTGACCACGTCCCAAGTGGCGCGGCCGGGGCCCGCGGCCAGGTCCTCGGCGCGTGTGGCAGCGACCTCGACGCGTGTCCCGTGGCCAGGGCGGCACTCCACCAGCCCGGCCACGGCGTCCAGGAAGCGGGCCTTGCGTCCGACCGATTCGATGAGCGTCACCCGCTCGACACCCAGCGCCAGCCCGAGCGGCAGCCCGGGCATCCCACCGCCACTGCCGATGTCCGCGAGCGACCCGACGACCGACAGTCGGTCGCTGATCACCGGTACCGCGCTCAGCGCGTCCAGGACGTGGAGCCGCATCGCATCCACCGGATCGCGGATGGCCGTGAGGTTGACGTGGGCGTTCCAGGCCAGGAGCAACCGAAGATGATCCTCGATGGCACCCCGGGTCGCGGGACGCAGCGTCGCCCCGAGTGTCGCGAGGCCGGCATCGAGCGACGCCGCGGCCTCGGCTGGCAGCGGTGGCAGACCGTCCACGTCGGTGGGCAGCGGCATTCGGGCCGCGGGGGTCGTCATCGTCCGGGAAGGGTACGCGCCGGGGACGTCAGGGCCTGCCACCGGTGGTCCGTGTGGCCGCCCGCCCGTCGCCGGCGCGTGATCGAGAACGTCGCACCACGGTCGGCCGTTCGGTCTTTGGCCGGGTCGTGGTCCACGATGCCGGTCTCCCGCCATCCCTCCGACCCGACCGTACCCATACAGGGCCGGTGCCACGGTCCGGACACCGGGCCGTGGTGGTGCAGGTCGCGCAGTCTCGGCAGGCACGTCGCGCCTGTCCAGCGGATCCATCCACAAGATCGGCGAACGGGTCCGATCCGTGGATAACCCCGGGGCGGGCGCGGTATCGGCGCCCGGCCGCGGTCAGCCGCCGGCCGCGTGAGCCCTCGGCGGGGGGCGTCAGCCTTCGGACGCTCGCGTCGAGCGGACCGGCCGACCCATGCTCCGCCGTACCACCTCCATGACCTCCTCGGTGTAGGCGGCCGCGTCCCCGGTCTTCACGGCGGTCGCGAGACAGCCGGCCACGTGGTCCTCCATGAGCAGCAGGCTCACGGCGTCGACCGCGGCGCGCAGCGCGGCGGTCTGCTGGAGGATGTCGATGCAGTACTCGTCGCGCTCGACCATGCGCGCGATGCCCCGCACCTGGCCCTCCATGCGTGCCAGGCGCCGCAGGACCTGGGCGCGATCCTTGGCGTATCCGCGCGGCGCGTCGCCACCCCGGCGGGCGGTGTCCGTGTGGTCGTGCTGGTGGGCCATGTGCCTCGAGTGGTGCCGGCGTCGGCTCGTGGATCGGCACCCACGGATGACGCGACCCACAGCATAGCCCTCGTGGTCCGAGCGGCGACCACGGTCGCGCTCCGGGCACGTCCCGACCGGGGGCCGGCTAGACTGGCCCTCGATGGATGGCGCCGACTGGCTTCGCACCCAGTTGACCTCGTTCGGCTGCGCCGCCTGCGGCGAGCTGTACGAGCCGGGACGCATCCGCCTGCTCGCGCATCGCGATGGGCTGTTCTTCGTGGACCTCGCGTGCACCGCGTGCTCGTCGCGCGCCGTGGCCATCGTGACCGTGGAGACGGACCAGGACCACGGGACGCTCGCGGAGACCGGGGAGCTGGCGGAGATCGCGGCAGCGCGGACCACACCCCAGGGACCGGTCGCCCCGCCCATCAGCGCGGATGACGTGCTGGATGTCCATCGGCTGCTGGGGGACTTCCGGGGCGGGACCCGGGAGCTGCTCGACCGGCTGGACCGGGGAGCGACCGCATGACGGCGTCGCTGCTCATCGACGCGCAGGACGCCGCCGACACCCCGAGGACATCGACCGCTGCCGGCCCATCGACCGCGTCGGGCACCCCGATGACGGATGGCGATGCCCCGGGCCGAGCGCGCCGCCGGCGTGCCCTCGCCGTGGTCACGGAGCCTCGCTTCGCCCACGCGAGCGAGGCGGAGCTCGCCCGCATCCTCGACTTCTACATGGTCCGCTGGGAGTACGAGCCCCGCACGTTCCCCATCCTCTGGAACCTCGAGGGCCAGGTCGTCGAGAGCTTCGCGCCCGACTTCTACCTGCCGGACCTGGACCTGTGGCTGGAGCTGACGACGCTCCGCCAGTCCCTCGTGCGCAAGAAGAACCGCAAGCTGCGTCGACTGCGGGAGCTGTACCCGATGCTGCGCATCAAGCTGCTGTACGCGCGCGACTTCCGGGCCCTCATGCTCAAGTACGGCCGGCTGGATGTGGCCGCGTCGCTCATCGGCACCGATGGCCAGATGATGACCCCGGTGGTCCGGCCGGACGCACCCGCCGCGGAGGGATCGGTGCCGGCGGTGGCTCGTCCGGACGCACCCGCCGCGGACGTGGCACGATCCGCGTACCCGTCCATCGAGCCCGTCCCCGGGCGACCCTGAGCCCTCCAGCCGGAGCACACGCATGCAGACGCCCGACCTGGTCGATGACATCGCCGAGGTGCTCATCCCCGAGGCGGACATCCAGGCCAAGGTCCGGGAGCTGGGCGCCCAGCTGTCCCGCGACTACGAGGGTCGGCCGCTCACGCTCGTGAGCGTGCTCAAGGGGTCGCTGCCGTTCATGGCCGACCTGATGCGCGCGATCTCCATCCCGGTCACCATCGACCTCATGGAGGTCTCCTCGTACGGCGGTGCCGTGACCGAGACGTCCGGCCTCGTGCGCATCCTCAAGGACCTCTCGGCGTCCATCGAGGGGCGGGACGTGCTCATCGTCGAGGACATCATCGACACGGGCCTCACGCTCAACTACCTGCTCCGATACCTGCGTGGCAAGAACCCCCGCAGCCTGCGCATCTGTGCGCTGCTGGACAAGCCCGCCCGACGGCTCGTGGACATCGACATCGACTATCGGGGCTTCTCCATCCCGGACCGCTTCGTCATCGGCTATGGCCTGGACTACGGCGAGCACTACCGCAACCTGCCATTCATCGGCGTGCTCAAGCCCGAGGTCTACAGCGCGCCATGAGACGTGGGCTGGGCCGCGGCCGGGTGCTGGTCGGCCTCGGCGCGGGCATCGCGATCATCGGCTGCTTCCTGCCCTGGACGTATGTCATGGGGGATCCGGGCCTGCCGTCCACCACCGAGAACGCGTTCGCGGGTGCCGGCATCCTCACCTTCCTGGCCGCGGTCGCCCTGCTGGCGGTCATCCTGCTGCCGTACGCCAGCGCCTCTGGTCGATCCGTGCTCGATCGATGGCCGAGCTATGTCCTGGCGGGCGGCCTGATGCTCGTGGGGACCGTGGTCCAGGTGCTCCAGCTGCTGCCGGGTGGTGCGCTGAAGCTCATGCCACCCCTCGATGTGCTGGGCCTGTACCTGGGCATCATCGGCACCGCGATCGTGGCCTGGGGCGTCGCGGAGATCGTGAGCGAGAGCAGCGCCGAGCGACGTGCGGAGGGCCCCCGCCACATGACCACCTTCAAGCCACGTGGTCGGAAGTGACCCGCGCACAGGCACGCACCCGGGACGCGTCCCGGCCATGACCACGCTCCGCTTCCTCGGCGCCGCCGGGACGGTCACGGGCAGCCGACATCTGCTCGACGCCGGCACGGCCCGCGTGATGGTGGACTGCGGCCTGTTCCAGGGGACGCGCGCACTGCGCGACCGCAACTGGGCGAAGCTGCCCATCGCCGCCCGGGACGTGGACAGCGTGATCCTCACCCACGGCCACATCGACCACTGCGGGTACCTGCCCCGGTTCGTGGCGGACGGCTTCCAGGGCCCCGTCCGGGCGACCGCCGACACAGCGGCGCTGGTCTCCATCGTGCTCCCGGACTCGGCACGGCTCCAGGAGGAGGAGGCGGCCCACGCCAACGAGCAGGGCTACAGCAAGCACGCTCCTGCCCTGCCGCTCTACGACACCGAGGACGCGGAACGAGCGCTGGAGCTGCTCCGGGTGATGCCGCACGGTGATCGCCGGGAGGTCGCGCCGGGCATCACCGCGACGCTCGCCACCGCCGGCCACATCCTCGGCTCGTCCACGGTGCGGGTCGAGCTCGGTGGCACGAGCGTGGTGTTCAGTGGCGACCTGGGGCGGCCATCCCACCCGCTGCTCCTGCCACCGGCACCCGTCGGCGAGGCGGACTGGATCGTGGTGGAGAGCACGTACGGCGACCGGCATCACGACGAGGTATCCGACGCGGCGGGTCTGCTGGACACGATCGTGCGCACCGTCGCCCGGGGCGGCACGGTGGTCATCCCGGCGTTCGCGGTGGATCGCACGGAGATCCTGCTGTACCACCTCGACCGGATGGCGGAGCTGGGCGAGCTGCCGGACGTCCCCATCTACGTGGACAGCCCCATGGCCCTCGCCGCGCTGCGGGTCTACCGGGCGGCCGTGCGGGCGCGCTCGGCGGAGATCCGACCCGATGTGGCGGAGGACCCGACGCCGTTCCTGGAGGGCCGGCTGCGGGAGATCCGGTCCGTGGAGGAGTCCAAGGCGCTGACGGCCACCGACCAGCCCAAGGTCATCATCGCGGCGAGCGGCATGGCCACGGGCGGCCGGGTCGTGCATCACCTCGCGCGGTTCCTCGAGGATCCCCGCAGCTCCGTGGTGCTCGTGGGCTACCAGGCGGCGGGCACCCGGGGACAGCTCCTCCTGGCGGGTGCGCGTGAGCTCAAGATGCTCGGCCGATACGTCCGGGTGCGCGCTGATGTCGTGAACCTGCCGGCGTTCAGCGTCCACGCGGATGCCGACGAGATCATCGGCTGGCTGCGCACCTCGAGCCGACGACCGAAGGGCGTGTTCCTCGTCCATGGCGAGCCGGGCCCCGCCCGGGTCCTCGCCGACCGGATCGAGGACGAGCTGGACTGGACCGCTGTCATCCCCCACATGGATGAGATCGTCCGGCTGTAGCCCTTCGGTGGTCGGGTGATCCGGGCGGTCAGCGACCGGCCAGCGGCGCTCCGTCGAGCGCCTCGAGCACCATGGACTGGAAGTGGTGCACGCCGTTCTCGCGACGGGCACTGAACCGGCCCGTGTCGTAGGATCGCGAACGCAGCCCTCGCTGGACCTGCTCGCAGATGACGATGTCCTCCTGCTGGATCTCGTCCGAGAAGGCGATCGTCTGCTGCATCGACTCCCAGCCGCCGCCGGTCCCCGGCTGGGCGAAGTACCACTCGAAGATGGTGAGCGTCCGGTCCGGGCCCAGCGGCAGGATCACGTTGGTGCTCACGTTGTCCGGGTACAGGTTGAGCATCGTGTTCGGGAACAGCCAGTAGTAGAGCGCGTCCTCCTCGCCGTCGGGTGAGCGGAGGTATCGTCGGTCGCGGCCCAGCTCCTGGCCCGGCTTCAGCTCCCGCACCGGGGCATGCTGCTTCGAGTACCAGCGGAAGGTCTCCACGCGGTAGGCGTCGTAGTCGATCTCGCGATACAGCGCCGGATGGGCGATCGGGATGTGATAGCCCTCGAGATAGTTGTCGACGTAGACCTTCCAGTTGCACTCGACGATGTAGTCCCGGCGCTCCACGCGCGCCATCGCGGACAGGTCGAAGCCGGCGCGCGCCACCTCCGTCGGGATCGTACCGAGGACCTCGGTGAGCGGGGGCGCATCGTCGGACAGGTTGACGAACACGAACGGGCCGAGCCGGTCGACCCGCACGGGGACCAGGCCGAAGCACGCGGGATCGAAGTCCTCGGTGTCCTCCATCTCGGGCGCGGTCCGGAGCGAGCCATCGAGCCCATAGGTCCAGCCGTGGTACCGGCACTGGAGCGCGCGCCGATTGCCCCGGGTGAGCGCCACCTGGCCCGCACGATGGCGACACACGTTGTAGAACGCACGCAGCACACCGTCGTGGCCGTGGGCGATCACGATCGGCTCGTCCAGCACGGTCACCGGCACGAAGTCACCGGGTCGCGAGAGGTCCGACCAGTGCGCCACCAGCTGCCACGTCCGACCGAAGATCCGGACCCGCTCCTCGTCCAGCACGGACGCGTCCAGGTAGTAGCGGCTGGGCAGGGTCGCTGCCCGTTCCAGTGGCGTCGAGGACCGGGCCGGCGCACGCATCCATCGAGTCTACCCACCCAGTCGTGACCAGGATGCACCATGCCCGGAGTTGCCCGGAACGGCCGGGCGTGCTACAACCGCACCCTGCGGACGCCCAGGTCGGGAGGGTCGTGGGCGCACCGATCGGAATGATGAGGAGGACTCGATGATCCAGCGGAGCCGACTCGTGCTCCTGTGTGCGGTGCTCGCCGCGGTCGCGCTCGTGATCGCAGCGTGTGCGAGCCCCAGGGCGACGCCCACGCCCGTGCCCGCGACACCGCCACCTGCCGCATCGCCGACGGCCGCAGCCACGGCGGAGCCCACCGAGGCTCCGACGCCCGAGCCGACGCCCGAGCCCACGGAGGCGGTCGCGAGCCAGCCGGCCGTCACGGTGGCCCCGACCGAGGTCCCCACGCCTGAGCCGACCCCGCTGGTGACCGAGGCCCCCACGCCGGTCCCGACCCCGGAGCCGACGCCGGAGCCCACGCCGGTGGTGACCGAAGCGCCGACCCCGGAGCCCACGCCGGTCCCGACCCCGGAGCCGACCCCGGTGGTGACCGAGGCCCCCACGCCGGTCCCGACGCCCGAGCCCACCCCGGAGCCGACGGTGGCCCCGACGCCGGAGCCCACCCCGGAGCCGACGCCCGAGCCGACCCCGGAGCCCACGGTGGCTCCGACCCCGGAGCCCACCCCGGTCCCGACGCCGGAGCCCACGCCCGAGCCGACCGTCGCCCCCACGCCGGAGCCGACGCCCGAGCCCACCACGGTCCCGACGCCCGAGCCCACGCCCGAGCCCACGCCGGAGCCGACGCCGGTCCCGACCCCGGAGCCGACCGTCGCCCCGACGCCTGAGCCCACTCCGGAGCCGACGCCCGAGCCGACGGTGGCCCCGACCCCGGAGCCGACGCCCGAGCCCACCCCGGAGCCGACGCCGGAGCCCACTCCCGAGCCGACGGTGGCCCCGACCCCCGAGCCCACCCCGGAGCCGACGGTGGCCCCGACGCCTGTCCCGACCGAGGCACCTGCGAGCGATCAGCTCGCCCGGGTCATCGCGTCCGGCACGCTTCGCGTGAACACCGACCCGAACTACCGGCCGCAGTCCTTCCAGAACCCGGACGGCTCGTTCGATGGCTTCGATGTCGACGTCGCCCGCGAGATCGCACGCCGCCTGGGTGTCGAGATCGAGTTCACCACCTTCAGCTGGGACCTCACGGTCGCTGGCAGCTGGAACGACCGATGGGACATCAGCGTCGGCTCGATGACCATCACCGAGGAGCGCAAGCAGGTCCTCGACTTCACTCGGCCCTACTACTACACGCCCGCCCAGATGACGGCCACGGCCGCATCGGGGATCACCACGCTCGACGGTCTCGCCGGGCAGTCCATCTGTGTCGGGTCCCAGACCACGTACCAGCAGTGGCTGGAGGGAACGCTCCATCTGGTGGATGCGCCCACGCCGGGCACGCCACCTGCCGGTGCCACGGTGTTCCCGCTGGGGACCGACCAGGAGTGCGCACAGGCCGTCCAGTCGGGCCGGACCGACTTCGTCGGCTGGCTCAGCTCGTCGACCACCGTGGACGAGGCGATCAAGGCCGGCACCGCCATCGTGCTGGTCGGTGACCCGGTGTTCTACGAGTCGCTCGCGGCCGCGTTCGACAACCAGGTGGAGGATCGCGCCACGTTCGTCGAGACCGTGGACCGGATCATCGCCTCGATGCACGAGGACGGCACGCTCAGCGAGTTGAGCAGGAAGTGGTTCGAGGGTCTCGACCTGACCGTCGTCCAGTAGTCGGGATCCGATCCCGAACACAGGCGGGGGTGCCGGTTCCGGCGCCCCCGCTCCTCGTATCCGGAGCGTGATGTGTGAGCCCTGAGCCGGCATCCGCCGACGAACCGCAGATCGTCCGGGACATCGCGGCGGCACGGCGCCGTCGCCGGCTCATCTTCGTGTCCATCTTCGGACTCACATGGCTGGTCCTCATCGGAGCCGTCCTGGGTCTGATCGCCCGGGACTTCGACGTGGCGTTCCTGGGCACCTGGTGGCAGTTCATCCTGGGCGGTGCGTGGCTGACCGTCGTGCTCGCCGCGTGCTCTATCATCCTGGCGACGCTCCTCGCCGTCCTGGGCGCGATGGGCCGGCTGTCGCATAACCCGGTCATCAACGGCATCGCGTCGCTGTACGTCTCGCTCATCCGGGGCACGCCGCTGCTGGTCCAGATCTTCTTCTGGTTCTATGCCCTCGCGGAGACCGGGATCGTGCTCGAGCCGCTCCACGCGGGCATCGTGGCGCTCGGCTTCAACTACGGCGCGTACCTCACGGAGATCTTCCGGGCGGGCATCCAGGCGGTGCCACGAGGTCAACGCGAGGCCGCGGAGGCCCTCGGCATGTCCGAGTCGATGCTGATGCGTCGAATCGTCCTGCCGCAGGCGGTGCGCATCGTGGTGCCACCCATCGGCAACGAGTTCATCGCGATGCTCAAGGACACCGCGCTCGTCTCGATCATCTCCATCCAGGAGCTGCTGTGGAAGGCGCAGGCGGCGGGACGACCACAGGTCCGGATCCTCGAGGCGATCGTGTTCGCGGCGGCCGTCTACTGGATCCTGACCATCGTGTTCTCGTTCCTCCAGGAGCGACTCGAACGGCGCCTGGCACGGGGGGATCGCTGATGGAGCTGGGCGAGGTCGTCGTGGCGGCCACCGACATCGAGAAGTACTTCGGCACCAACCACGTGCTCCGGGGCGTGACGCTGGAGGTCCGGCAGCACGAGACGGTGATGCTCATCGGCAGGTCGGGCAGCGGCAAGACGACGTTCCTGCGCTGCCTCAACTTCCTCGAGGAGCCGACCATCGGGACGGTCCGCATCGGCGACATCACGGTGACGGCGGACCCGCTGAACAGACGTGGTCGACGACACCGGGAACACATCCGGCAGCTCCGGATCCGTGCCGGCATGGTGTTCCAGGACTTCAACCTGTTCCCGCACATGACCGCGCTCGAGAACTGCATCGAGGCGCCCGTGCGGGTCAAGGGACTGCCGCGGGACCTCGCCATCGCCACCGCGGAGCGGTTGCTGGACAAGGTGCATCTGCTCCACAAGCGGGACGAGTACCCGTCACGACTGTCGGGTGGTGAGAAGCAGCGGGTCGCCATCGCGCGCGCGCTCACCATGGAGCCGCGTGTGCTGCTCTTCGACGAGCCGACCAGCGCGCTCGACCCGGAGCTCGTGGGTGAGGTCCTGGCGGTCATGCGCGACCTCGCGCACGAGGGCTCGACGATGATCGTGGTGTCCCATGAGATGGGGTTCGCCCGCGAGGCTGCCGATCGCGTGGTGTTCCTGGACGCCGGCCGCGTGCTGGAGGAGGGTCCTCCCGAGCGCATCCTCGACGATCCGCAACACGAGGCCGTCCGCCGGTTCCTGCGCCGCCTCCACACGACCTGAGGCCCCGGCGCCCACCGGGACCGGGGCGCTAGATCTCCCCGAGGTACGCCCGCCGGACGTCCTCGTTCGCGGCGAGGGCGGCCGCGGTGTCCGCCATGAGCACCTTGCCGGTCTGGAGCACGTAGCCGCGGCTCGCGACCGCCAGTGCCTGGAGCGCGTTCTGCTCCACGAGCAGGATCGAGACGCCTTCGGCATGGATGCTCGTGATGGTCTCGAAGATGAACTCCACGAGCGTGGGCGCGAGGCCCATCGAGGGCTCGTCCAGGAGCAGCAGGCGGGGCTTCGCCATGAGCGCCCGCGCCATGGCCAGCATCTGCTGCTCGCCACCCGAGAGCGTCCCGGAGACCTGCTTGGAGCGCTCCTTGAGTCGCGGGAACATGGTGTACCCGCGCTCGATGCCCTCGTCGATGACCGCCTTGTCCTTGATGGTGAAGGCCCCCATGCGGAGGTTCTCCTCCACCGTCAGGCGGGCGAACACCCGACGGCCCTCGGGCACCTGGACGATGCCCATGGTCACCAGCCGGTGGGCCGGGACATGGGACAGGTCCTGGCCCTCGAGGCGGACCGTCCCCTGGCGGGGCGTGAGCAGCCGGCTGATGGTGTTGAGCGTCGTGGTCTTGCCCGCACCGTTGGTGCCGATGAGGGTCACGATCTCGCCTTCCTCGACCGTCAGCGAGATGCCCTTGAGGGCGTGGATGTTGCCGTAGTAGGTGTGGAGGTCCTCCACCTCGAGCAGGGCCACGTCAGTCCTCCGCCGCCAGCGCGGCTGCCGCACCCTTGCCCAGGTACGCTTCGATGACCTTCGGGTCACGCTGGATGCGATTCGCATCGCCCTCTGCGATGCGCTGGCCGTAGTCCAGCACGGTGATCCGGTCGGAGATGCCCATCACCACGTGCATCTCGTGCTCGATGAGCAGGATGGTGATGCCCAGGTCGTCCCGCAGCCGACGGATGAGGTCGGTCATCTCGTGGGTCTCGGCCGGGTTCATGCCCGCGGTCGGCTCGTCCAGCAGCAGCAGTCGAGGCTGTGTGGCGAGGGCCCGCGCGATCTCCAGGCGTCGCTGGTCGCCGTACGGCAGGTTGCTCGCCTGGATGTGGCCCTTCCCCTTGAGGCCCACGTACTCCAGGAGCCGCAGCGACTCCTGGGTCGTGCGACGCTCCTCGTCGCGCACCGCGGGCGTCTGGAGCACCCCCTGGATCCACGAGGTACGCAGGTGCTGGTGTGCGCCCACGCGCACGTTGTCGAGGGTGGACATGCCGCTGAACAAACGGATGTTCTGGTACGTCCGCGACAGCCCCAGGTGCGCGATCTTGTGGGAGGGCAGCCGGTGGATCTCGTGGCCGTCCAGGACGATGCGGCCCTCGTCGATCCGATAGAAGCCCGCGATGCAGTTGAAGAACGTGGTCTTGCCGGCGCCGTTCGGCCCGATGACGCTCGCGATCATGCCCGCCTCGAGCGTGAAGTCGAGCGCCTGGACCGCGAGCAGACCACCGAACCGCTTGGTCGCGCCCTGGACCTCCAGCAGGGCCATCAGGATGGCTCCACGGCCGCGGTGGCCGTCAGGGGGTCGTCCTCGGCGGCGTCATGGTGCATCTCCTGGCGACCGATGCGGGACGGGATGAGGCCCTCCGGGCGGAACCGCATCATGAGGATGAGGACCGCGCCGTAGAACAGGAAGCGGTACTCCGAGAACTCCCGGAACAGCTCCGGCAGGCCGATGAGCACGATGGCGCCCACCACGACCCCCGGGATGCTGCCCATGCCGCCCACGATGATGATGGCGACCACGTTGATGGACACCAGCAGCTGGATGCTGCTCGGGAAGACCGAGCCGTAGAGCGAGGCGAAGATCGCGCCACCGAGGCCCGCGAACGCGGCGCCCAGCATGTAGGCGAGGATCTTGGTCTGGACGAGGTTGACGCCCAGCGCCTCCGCCACGTCCTCGTCCTCGCGGATGGCGATCCAGGCGCGGCCCAGGCGCGAGGCCCGGAGACGCCACGCCACGAACGCGATGACCGCGGCACACGCGAGCGCGATGTAGTAGATCTGGTTGGGGCCCGCGAGGAAGCTGTCCGGCCCCACATCCAGTGGCTTGGGGATGTTGGTGATGCCGCGCGGGCCACCCAGCCACGGCTTCAGCAGGTCGGAGCCCGCGAGGATGCGGATGATCTCCCCGAATCCGAGGGTGGCGATGGCGAGGTAGTCACCACGCATGCCCAGCAGGGGCAGGCCAAGGACGACGCCGAACAGCATCGCGATGACCACCGCGACCGGTACCGCCGCCCAGAACGACCACTGCGCGATGCCGTACTCACCCGTGGAGGTGAGCAGACCCACGGTGTAGGCGCCCACGGCGAAGAACGCCACGAAGCCCAGGTCCAGCAGCCCTGCGAGGCCCAGGGTGATGTTGAGGCCGAGACCCATCAGCACGTACAGCGCGATGAGCGCCACGACCTGTGCCACGAAGGGCCCGAGGCCCAGGGGCAGCAGCAGCACGAGGAGCAGCAGCACACCACCGAGCGGCACTGCCGTGACCCGTCGCTGCTCGCGGGACAGGCGCTGGGCCCGCGCCCGGATCCGCGATGGCCGGAACAGCGGCACCAGGATGGCGCCCGCCGCGAAGGACAGCAGCGCACCGATGGGCTGGAGGCCCTCGGCGGCGAACAGCTGCCGCGCGAGACCGGACAGGGGACCGCTCAGCATCGGTGCCCGCAGCAGCCCTGCGAACAGACCCATCACGAGGACCATGGCGAGGCCCGCGAGCAGGCTCATGCGGAGTGCGCCGGGCAGCAGCCAGATGGCGGCCGCGAGGCCGCCCAGCACAGCACCCACCGCGGCGGGCACCCAGAAGCCGGAGGTCCCCATCTCGAACGTGAGCACGTTCCACAGGGCGGGCGACGCGTGCAGGAACATGGCCCGCAGGTCGACGACCGACCCGAGGAGCACGAGCGCCGAGAGCATCGCGCCGGCGATGAGGCCCGCGACGGTGCCACCCAGGACGGTCCGTCCGGGGCTCGCCTGCGTCCCCAGGCGGATCGCGGTGCCGAGGCCCGCGGCCATGAACGCGACCACGAGCGCGACCTGGCCAAGGGTGATGACATCCCGGATGAGGGGACGCGAGTCGAAGGTGGGCACGATGCCCGTGAGACACAGGTAGAGCGCGGTGGCGCCGGCGATGAGACCCGTTCGGATCGCGACCGACAGCCACAGGTCGCGGGCGGACGCGATCGGTGCGACCGTGGGCGGAGGTGCCGTGACCGCGGTCATGCCCGGGACCTCGACAGCCGCTCACCCATGATCCCCTGGGGCCGGAAGATGAGCACCAGCACGAGGATGGTGAACGCGATGACGTCCTTCAGCTGGTTCGGCGAGGGGACCCCCAGGCCGTCGAGGAACAGCGTGGGTCCCACCGATTCGAGCTCGCCCAGGAGGAACCCGCCGACCATCGCACCGGGGATGTTGCCGATACCGCCCAGGACGGCGGCCGTGAACGCCTTGATGCCTGGGACGAACCCCGAGAAGAAGAAGATCTGGCGGAACATGAGGCCGTACAGGACGCCCGCGGCGCCAGCCATGGCGGCGCCGATCGCGAACGTGGTCACGATGGCCCGGTTGACGTCGATGCCCATGAGCGCGGCGGTCGCCTTGTCCTCGGACACGGCGCGGATGGCGGTGCCCGCACGGCTGCGCATCACGAACAGGTAAAGGGCCAGCATCATGCCGATGGCGGAGCCGATGACCAGCACGTCGAGCCACTTCAGTCGAAGGATGCTCAGGAGGGGCAGGTCCACGGGCTCGGCGAGGAACGGCACGGACGGGTAGGCGTAGATGCCGGGGCCGAACAGGCCGCGCACGGTGTATTGCAGGAAGAACGAGACGCCGATGGCGCTGATGAGCAGCACCAGGCGGGGCGCGTTCCGCAACGGCCGGTAGGCGATGCGTTCCGCGATGAGCGCCACGAGCGCCGCGACGGCCATCGCCATGAGGATCATGATCGCGATGCCCACGACCGCGGAGAGCGGGCTGGCGGTCAGCAGGCCCGTGCCGGCGAGATAGACGCCCGTGAAGAACCCGGCGAACGCGCCGACCATGAAGATCTCGCCATGGGCGAAGTTGATCATGCGCAGGATGCCGTAGACCATCGTGTAGCCCAGGGCGATGAGCGCATAGATGGCGCCCAGTGACAGGCCACCCACGATCAGGTCGATCCAGACCTCGATGGAGTAGCGCCCGCGCGCGAGCGTGAGCAGCGAGCCCACGACCACGACGAACAGCACGATGATCCGGAACGCCCACAGGAACACGGCGATGCCGATGTCCAGGAGGCGCTCGGTGAGGCCGGTTCGCTCCGCCCAGGTGGTGGGGGTCTGCATGGGGGTCATGTGGTGGATACGAACGGTCCGGGCGGTTGTCCGCCCGGACCGTCCATCGTCAGTGCTGGATGGGGATCAGCGCACCGGCCAGACGGGAGCCGTCGGCAGGGAGTTGTTCGCCACGTTCTCGGCGGAGATCTGGTAGACCCCGATGACCGGGGCGCCGCAGTCGCCGGACGGGCTGCACGACAGGACGCCGGTCAGGCCCTGGAAGTCCGTCGTGGCATAGATGGCGTCCCGCAGGGCGCCCTTCGGGATGTACGTGGTGCCGTCCGCGTCCGTCGTGGCCACCTGCTCGAGTGCCGCGAACAGGATGTTCGTGGCGTCGTAGGCGTGCGCGTGGAACACGGAGAGCGGCGCCTGGCCGTACTTCTCCTGGTGCTTGGCGAGGAAGTCCGCGTAGCCGGACTGGAACGCCGTGAAGTCAGGGCTGGAGAGGTACATGCCCTCGACGTTGGGGCCCGCGGCGTTGAGGAAGTCGGCCGAGAAGATGCCGTCCGAACCCGCGAGGGTGACGTTCTCGAGACCCGCGACCTCGCTCGTCTGGGCGACGATGAAGCCACCCTCGGCCACGAACACGGGCAGGTAGATGAGCTCGGGGCCGGTGGCCGCGATGGTGGTCAGGACCGACTTCATGTCCGTCTGGCCCTTGGACACGGCCTCCTGGACGGTGATCTCGCCACCCAGCTCCACGAAGCTGTCTGCGAACACCTGCTGGAGAGCCTCGGCGTAGGCCGAGCCGTCATGGATGGTCGCGGCCTTGGTGATGCCCTGGTCCACGGCCCACTGCGCGACCGCGAGGCCCTGGAAGGCGTCGCTGTGCGCGGTCCGGAGATAGCCGGCGTACTCGGGGCCACGGTCCGGCGCGGTGAGCGTCGGGCGGGTGTTGGCCGGGGAGATCGTGGTCAGGCCGGCGGCCGTGATGGCCGCGATGCCGCCGACGGTCTCGTCCGAGCAGGTCGAGCCGACGAGGCCGACGATGGTCGTGTCAGCAGCCAGCTTCTGGGCCGCGTTGGCGCCACCCTCCGGGGTGCACCCGCCGTCCTCGCTGGTCAGCTGGATGTCCAGGTCAAGGAGCTTGCCGCCCCGGTCGTCGACCGCGATCTCGACGCCACGCATCGAGTCCGTGCCGAGCGACGAGTCCGCTCCGGACAGCACGCCCCAGAAGGCGATGTGGAGAGGCTCACCGGCCGGGATCGAGATGACCCCCAGCGGATCCTCGGGGGCTTGGGCGACGGCTGGGACCGTCGCCGAGATCGCCAGGGCGCCCGCGGCGCCGATGATGCCGAGCTTCCTCAGCTTCATGCGTATTGGTTCCTCCTGCTCCGAACTCCGTGCGGCCATGCTCCAGGCGGGGCACGGTCCGGGCGGTCCCGGTGACGACCAGGACGGTCGTGCCGACGGGATCCGGGCACACGAGCGGATGGCGGGTACGCCGAGGACGACCATCGAATCGGTCAGCCCTCGGGACCTCCTCCTGTCCCGCGATGCCGGAGCCGCGACACGCACGTCCGGTCTCGACGGTGACCGCCTGCGCGTTCGCGTATGATAGTCACCGACGTCTCGAATGCAAGACGTCCCAGCGCCCCGGGGCGTGTGCGGGCAGCGATCCATCCCATGGATCCTGCGAACACCCGGTGCGGCGCGCTCGGGGCGTCGCCGAGGCTCGCCAGCCAGAGCGATCGAGGGAACGGACCGGTGCGTCTGCGCATCGGGCCCGTGGACCCCGGCTCCGGCCCCCACACATGTGGCCTCGCGAGGCGCGAGGGACCACTACCGCAGCACACAGGAGTCCTGCGTGAGCAAGAACGTCGCCGTCTTCGTGGACGTGGCGAACATCTTCTATGCGGCGAAGGCCGCGGGCGTGGACATCGATTACGTCACGCTCCTCAAGGCATCCACCGCGAACCGTGACTTCGTCCGCGCGTATGCCTACACCGGTCTGGATCCGGACAACGAGAACCAGCGCCAGTTCCACTCCTTCCTGAGCCGCTCCGGCTACAAGGTGGTGAGCAAGGACATCCGCAAGTACGGCGATGGCCGCATCAAGGCGAACCTGGATATCGAGCTGGTCGTCGACCTGATGCGCATGGCGCAGCACATCGACATCGCGGTCGTCGTCTCCGGTGACGGTGACTTCGCGCCCGCCATCCGCGCCGTCCAGCAGATGGGCGTGCGCGTGGAGGTCGTGAGCTTCCGGGGCAACACCAGCTCGGACCTCATCGAGGTCGCGGACGTGTTCACGGACATCGCCCAGCTGGCCCGCGTCGAGCGTGGTGAGCGGAGCGGCCGTCGCGTCGCGTCGGATGACGACCTGTCCATGACCGCCGTGCCCGAGAAGGAGACGGACACCGGGACGCGTCGACGACGGAGCGATGGTCGGCGCACGGATCGCAGCGAGCGTGCCGAGCGCGGCGAGCGCGCCCGTCGACCCGCTGCGGCCGCAGCCACCGTTGCGACCGAGGTCGAGGTGGCGGCCGCGGGGAGCAACCTCATCGTGCTGCCCGGCGAGCGGCTGTCACGCGCTCCCGCGGATGAGGCCGTGGGCGAGCCACCGGAGGAGGGTGGCCAGATCATCGAGCTGCCCGACCAGGACGGCGATGCCGAAGCCGGTGAGGGCGAGGGCGAGGGCCGTCGGCGTCGTCGGCGCCGGGGTGGCCGTGGTCGTGGTCGTGGTCGCCGCGGTGAGGGCGAGGTCGCGGTCGTCGGCGAATCCGCCGAGGCGGCGGACCTCGACGCCGAGACCGAGGTGATCCTCGAGGACGAGCTCCTGGAGGAGGAGGTCGCGCTGCTGCCCCAGCACTCGACCTTCGGCTCGGTGTGGGAGAGCCAGATCGGCACCAGCACACCGGTCGCTCCGGTCGCGGGCACGCTCGATGACGACGAGGCCTATGACGACGAGCCGGAGATCCCGGAGTACCTGCTCGCGGAGCGTCGTCAGCAGGGACGTGGCCGCCAGCGCGGTGGTCGCAACCAGTCGGGCGGCCGTGGCGGACAGGCGGGCTATCGCTCGGCCATCGATCGCGAGCGGTTCGGCCGCGGCGGCGCGCCGAGCAGCGGTGGCTATGGCCGAGCGGATGCCGGCCGGTCATCGGGCCGGTCGTCACAGGGTGGCCAGGCCCGTCCCCAGCAGCAGCGCCCCGCGCGACCGGCACCGGTCGAGCGCACGGAGCGGCCGACCGGCTCGGCAGAACCCTGGAGCGAGGTCCCGGCGGACGTCCAGGAGCTGCTGAAGGCGGAGATGGCACGTCGCCAGGGCGGTGGCAAGCAGCGGTCGGACACCGCGGAGCGGCCGTCGGCGGTCGCCGTGGAGGTCGTCGAGACCTCGGCGGACGAGCCGGCGAAGAAGCCCACGCGACGCCGCTCGACCAAGGCCGCCGCCGCAGCGGAGCCCGTCGTCGAGACCCCGGCGGAGACCCCGGCCGAGGAGGCGCCCGCGAAGAAGCCGGTCCGTCGACGCTCGACCAAGGCCGCCGCAGCGGAGCCCGTCGTCGAGACCCCGGCGCCCGTGGAGGACGCACCAGCGAAGCCCACGCGACGCCGCTCGACCAAGGCCGCCGCCGCAGCGGAGCCCGTCGTCGAGACCCCGGCGGAGACCCCGGCCGAGGAGGCGCCCGTGAAGAAGCCGGTCCGCCGACGCTCGACCAAGGCCGCCGCCGATCCCGCGACCGGTGACGCCTGACCCCGAACCGGATCATCGGGGTGGGTGGCTGCTGACCCGCGGCCATCCACTCGCCCGGGCGGCCGTGCGTCGAGCCATCGACAGCGGTCGCCCGCCCCATGCCCTGCTGCTGGTCGGACCCCGGGGCGTCGGCAAGACGACCCTCGCGCTCGACCTCGCGGCCGGGCTCGCCTGCACGGCGATCGATCCCGCCACTCGGCCCTGCCGGAGCTGTGCCGGCTGTCGCAAGGTCGCCCACGGCAACCATCCGGACGTGCATCGCATCACGCCGGAGGGTGCCGGCGAGCAGATCCGCCTGCCCCAGGTCCAGGCGCTCATCGGCGAGCTGGCGCTGCTGCCCATGGAGGCGCCGGTCCGTGTCGCCATCATCGAGTCGGCGGACCGCCTGAACCCCGATGCCCAGAACGCCCTCCTCAAGACGCTCGAGGAGCCCGTCGGCGCTGCCTGCATCGTGCTCTGTGCGGATGACCCGGCGACGATCCTGCCCACGGTCGCGAGCCGGTCGGCACGCGCCCGCCTGGGTCCCGTGCCGACCGCGGAGATCGCGGCGCTCGTCGTGGCACACACGGCGCTCGACGCGGTCCGGGCACGTGCCGTTGCGGCGGCCGCGGACGGGGCACCGGGTGTGGCGCTCGCGCTCGCCCGCAGCCCGGACGCGCTGCTCATCCGGGACCGCATCGCCCGGCAGCTCGTGGACCTCGTCGGTGCGGATCGTCGGACGCGTCTCGAGGCGTCGGCCACGCTCATGATCGACGGTGCCGCCCTCGAGGAGGCCCTCGCGGCACCGGCGGAGGCCCCGGTGGATCCCGCGCCGCCGACCCGCCGCAGCAGCACCACCCGGGCGCCGAAGGCGACATCCGCGCGTCCCTCGCGACGTCCCGAGCCGGCCGAGCGCCGACGCGCCGCCCGTCGCGTGCTCGCCATCTGGCGGGACGTGGCGCGTGATGTCGGGATGCGGGTGGGCGATGCACGCGCCGCGGTGCGTGGCGTCGACCTCCTGGAGGAGCTCGACGCGGCCGCAGGGATGCCGCTCCCGGCGCTCACCAGCTTCCTGGACCGCCTCGATGGCAGCACGGCCGCGCTCGAGGCCTACGCCAGCCCCGAGCTGCTGCTGGACGGTCTGCTGCTCGCGTGGCCACGCCCGGCGCCCGGGACCCGCACATGACGCCAGCCCCTCGACAGCGTCTCGAGGCGACGGTCCGGGGACGCGTCCAGGGCGTCGGGTTCCGCTGGTTCGTCCAGCGCACCGCCGAGCGGCTCGGCCTCGCCGGCTGGGTCGCCAATCGTCCGGATCGCTCCGTGGAGGTGGTCGCCGAGGGTGACCGCGCGGCGCTCGACGCCCTGCTCGCGGCGCTCCACGACGGGCCGCCCGCCGGTCGCGTGGACCTCGTGGAGCATCACCTCGGACCCGCACGTGGCGAGCCCTCGGGCTTCCGGATCAGGAGCGGCAGCCACCCAGGGGACTGAACGGCGGTCCGGTCACGCTCCGGGCAGTGGACACAGGAAGCCCGGCGTCACCCCGGAGACCGTCCGGAGCGCCACTTCCGTGCCCTCCTCGGCCTGGGTCGCACGACCCGGGGCCACGAGCGCAGCCGTGGCGCTGACCGCGGTCGTGGCGACGGGTCGTTCGAGTCGCTGCCGCCGCTTCTCGCAGGATGACCGCCCGGTGTTGATGATGACCACGGAGGACGCCTTGATGCGCAGGTGGACCCACGCCTCGTCGTTGGTCTTGTCCGACTGGCGGTACTTCTTCTTGGGGTCCGCGGTCACGCACATCAGGTACTCGCCCTTGGGCACCTTGGTGACGTCGACGTACTGGCCCGCGAAGTTCCAGGGATAGGTGTCCGACCAGCCGGCCTGGAGGCCCATCTTCGTGGTGAGGCTCGTCGTGGTCCCACAGCCACTCTCGAGGTACTTGCGGGTCCGCTTGGCGGACGTCTTCCAGCGCCCGCCGTCGAAGAAGCAGAACCCGTACTTGGCGCCCGCGATCGGCTCCGGGTCGGTGGTGCCGATGGGCCACAGGCGGTACTCCTCGAAGCCGATCGAGTGCCAGTGCTTGTGGCCATCGCCCACGTCGTAGCGCATCCGCGCCGTCGTATCGACCCGGCGCCAGGTCCCGTCCGCCCGCTGGATGCGCTGGCGCACCGTCATGCGCGGGCACTTGGTGAGGCTGCTGCACTCGCGCGTGCCACGGAGCTCGAGGGGCCCCGCACCCTCGTTGGTGACGATGGTCGTGAAGCGGAGGAGCGTGCGTCCCGCGAACACGCCGCCCGTGTAGCGCACGAGCTGGACATCGCGTGGCTTCGCCATGCGCAGGTCCGGCAGCAGGTCCGGGGATCCCGCGGCGCCCGTGCCCGGCAGCATCACCACGCACGCCATCGCGAGCGCGGTCATGACCAGCCAGCGTCGGCTCCAGTGGCGTGGCATATGCGTCGTCCTCCCTGACCGGTCCCGGGGGACAGCCTACCGCACCCGCCCTCCACCGCGGTGACCGACCGGGTCCGTGGCGGGGTATCGTGGTGCCGATGGAGTTCCGGATCGCTCGCGACGCCCGCGACCGCTACCACCTTGGCGAGGGCACTTTCGGCGACCGCTCCACCGCCTCCGACCTCGCCGCCGCCCGGCTTGCCGCGTGGCGCATCGCCGAGGGTGGCGGTGCGCGTCCGGAGCGCCCGGTCACGGGTGGGGACGTCGCGGCCATGGCGCTCATCCACGAGCTCCAGCACCGCGCCATCGACCGTGCCGCGCGCGTCGTGGACATGCCCGGCACGACCCACGACCCGGACGTGGCGGCGTTCGAGGCCGCCTTCCCCTCGGCGCCCGTGTACCTCGAGGACGTGCCGCCGGTCACGTTCCTGCGGGACCGTACAGCAACGCAGGACAATCGAGTGCTCTCGACCGAGGAGTTGTTGCTCCTGTGGGTCGCCAATCGCAATCCCGCATTCATGCGCTACGGGGAGTTGTTCGACGAGACGCCCCTGGTCGAGGGCTCCGGCTACCACCGGGTCATCGAGCTGTTGCGGGCCCGGAGCGCCGAGGATGCCGACGCGACCGGGGGCGAGGATCTCGTGGAGCGACTCCTCGAACCCGCCCGCCAGGTGCCCGAGTCACTGACCGCACAGCTGCACTGGATCGCCGACCACTGGCCGGACGTGGTGGATGACGACGTGCGGGTCCTCCTCACCCGCGTCGTGGACGTGCTGGCGGAGGAAGAGGTCGCGGCGCGACGCGCGTGGGAGCGCCACGCGGGCGGTGGCGGGGACGTCCAGCCGGCGGCGCTGCACGGGTTCAGCGCGGGCGGTGACGAGCCGGAATCGTTCAGCCCGGACCGCGACTGGATGCCCGACCTCGTGCTCATGGCCAAGAGCTCCTATGTCTGGCTCGACCAGCTGTCCCGGGCGTACGGTCGACCCATCCGGACGCTCGACGCCATCCCGGATGAGGAGCTCGACCGTCTCCGGAGCTGGGGCTTCACCGGGCTCTGGCTCATCGGGCTGTGGGAGCGCAGCCATGCCTCGCAGCGCATCAAGCAGCTGCGGGGCAACCCGGAGGCGGTCGCATCCGCGTACTCGCTCATGGACTACCGCATCGCCGATGACCTCGGTGGTGACGCCGCGTGGCAGGACCTTCGGGACCGCGCGTGGGCCCGGGGCATCCGGCTCGCCTCGGACATGGTGCCCAACCACATGGGCATCGACTCGCGGTGGGTCATGGATCATCCTGACTGGTTCATCGGTCGTGATGACCCGCCGTATCCCTCGTACTCCTGGACCGGCGACAACCTGTCCTCGGACGAGCGGGTGGGCATCTATCTCGAGGACCACTACCTCGACGACAGCGATGCCGCGGTGGTGTTCAAGCGCGTCGACCGCTGGAGTGGCGCGACCCGCTACATCTACCACGGCAACGACGGCACGAGCATCCCCTGGAACGACACGGCGCAGCTCGATTTCCTCCGGGCGGAGGTCCGGGAGCAGGTCATCCGGACCATCCTCGATGTCGCACGGCGCTTCCCGGTCATCCGCTTCGACGCCGCGATGGTGCTCGCGAGGAAGCACGTCCAGCGCCTCTGGTACCCGCTGCCGGGCGGCGGTGGCGCGATCCCGTCGCGTGCCGAATCCGCGCTCACCCAGGCACAGCTGGATGCGCTGATGCCCGGCGAGTTCTGGCGCGAGGTCGTCGACCGGGTCGCGGCGGAGGCACCGGACACGCTCCTGCTCGCGGAGGCGTTCTGGCTGCTCGAGGGCTACTTCGTGCGGACCCTGGGCATGCACCGGGTCTACAACAGCGCCTTCATGCACATGCTCCGCGACGAGGACAACGCGGGGTACCGGAGCGTCATCCGCGAGACCGTCGGCTTCGATGCCCGGATCCTGGGTCGCTACGTCAACTTCATGAACAACCCCGACGAGCGGACCGCGGTCGACCAGTTCGGCGCCGGGGACAAGTACCTGGGTGTGGCCACGATGCTCGCCACGCTGCCCGGGCTGCCCATGTTCGGTCATGGCCAGGTGGAGGGTTTCGGCGAGAAGTACGGCATGGAGTTCCGTCGAGCGATGCTCCAGGAGGTGCCGGACGCCGGCCTCGTGGCGCGCCACGAGGCGGTCATCTTCCCGCTGCTCCGGGAGCGATGGCGGTTCGCGGGCGCGGACGGATTCCGGCTGCTGGATGCGCTGCGTGGTGACGCCAGCGTGGATGAGGATGTCTTTGCCTACACGAACGAACGGTTCGGGGCACGGTCGTTAGTGGTCTATCGCAATCGGTATGCCGAGGGGCGGGTGCGGGTCACGGGTGTCGGTGACGCGCTCGGGGTGCCCGGTGACCCGTCGGCGTGGGTGATCCTGCGGGATGCCCGGACCGGCCTCGAGCATCTCCGGAACGGCCGTGACCTGCACACGCAGGGTCTGGAGCTGGACCTGCGGGCCTATCAGTGCCACGTGTTCCTGGACCCCGAGGTCGTGTACGACGATGCGGCCGGTGACTGGGCGCGACTGGCCTGGCGGATCGGTCTCGAGGGCGTGCCGGACCTGCGCGCGGCACTGCGTGAGCAGCTGCTGGAGCCGACGCGACTCGCGGTGGACGGCCTGTTCCGCGCGGACACCATCCGGGATGTGGCCGGTGCCGCGATGGCTCGCGGCGATGCTGCGGCGGACACCCTCGTGGCACAGGCGGCGGACGGGCTGGTCGGACCGCTGGGTACCGTGGCGCAGGCGGTCGGCGCCACCGCCGGTCGTGGAGCGTCGCTGTCGACCGTGCACGATCGGATCACGGATCGGTTCCGGACGCTCGTGGCCGTGTCCCGTGCCGCGCGGTCCCGCCCCAGCGGACGTGGCGCGGCGACCACGGCCGGGTCGTCGGAGCCGATCGAGCTGACCGTCGCCCAGGGCGTCGGCACCTGGCTGGGTCGTCACCGCGAGCGCTGGGCCGTGCTGGTCGGTTGGTCGGTCGCTGCCGGCCTGGGTGATCTGGTCCAGGCCTCCACCCCCGAGGCGTCGGTGGGCGTGTTCGATGCATGGGGTGCGGGTGGTGCCATCGCACGCACCGCCCGCGAGCTGGGGCTCGACGGGGAGGTCGCGGACCGCGTGGCGCTCATCGTCCGCGCGCTGGTGGCGAGCCCGGCCGGCACCTCGGCGCGTCTCGATGCCTCGAGCGATGAGCTGGCCGCGTGGCTCGAGATCCCCGCCGTCGCCGTGGCGAGCGGCCGCAACGAATGGCAGGGTGAGGTCTACGTCGTCCAGGAGGCGCTCGCACCGTTGCTGGAGGCGCTCGCGGCACGTGATGCCGTCCTGCGCGCCGGCAGCACGTTCGAGGACGTGGCACGCATCCTCGATCGGGTGCGGGATGACGGGTTCCGGATCCGCGAACGAGGCACGACCCCGACACCGGCATGAGCGCCGGTCACCCACCGCGAGGCGGCTTCCCGGATCTCGTCGCGCGCGTGACGGCGTGTCGCGCGTGTCCCAGGCTCGTTGCCTGGCGGGAGCACGTGGCCGAGGAGCGGGTGGCCCGGTTCGCGGACCAAGCGTACTGGGGACGGGCCGTGCCCGGACTGGGCGACCCGGGGGCCCGCATCGTGCTCGTCGGTCTGGCGCCCGCGGCCCATGGCGCGAACCGCACCGGGCGTATGTTCACCGGGGACCGGTCAGGCGACTTCCTGTTCGCGGCGCTCCATCGCGCCGGTCTCGCGAACCAGCCCGAGGCGCGGGACGCGACCGATGGGCTCCGATTGCAGGGCGTCTACATCGGGGCGATCAACCGGTGCGCACCCCCCGACAACAAGCCGACCCCCGAGGAGCGCGACCGCTGCCTGCCGTACCTCGTCGACGAGCTCCGGCTGCTGGAGCACGCGAGGACCATCGTGTGTCTTGGCGCCTGGGGCTGGGATGGCGCGCTGCGTGCGCTCGCGGCGCTCGGCTGGGTGGCCACGCCGCGACCCCGATTCGGTCACGGGGCGGAGGCGGAGGTCGGGCCGTGGCGGCTCATCGGCAGCTTCCACCCGAGCCAGCAGAACACGTTCACCGGGCGGCTGACGCCGGCGATGCTGGATGACGTCCTAGGTCGGGCCCTGGAGCTCGCAGGGTGGTCATCGGACGCTGCCTGACGGCCGTGCGGTCCGCGTGGAGACGGCTCCCGTCAGCGTCGCGAGGTGAGCCGCTCCGTGCTGGGTCAGGGGGCGTGCCACGGCGTGCCGCGGCGGACCACCTCATCGTGGAATGCCTCGACGGCAGCGCAGCCATCCGCGCCGGAGCCGGTGACGAGGTAGGGATCATCCCCGACGCGCACCTCGCACCAGCAGCTGGGGACGTCATCCTCCGGTGTCGCCACCACCGGTGAGACCCGCACGGTGGCCCAGCGCGCACGGGCGTCCGGCAGATCCGGGATCGTGGTGTCGCCCAGCGGATGGACGAGCACGCCGGACCGTGTGGCGACCAGGGCGACCTCCCCATCCGCCTGCCGACACTGGGCGATGACCACCGTGATGTCCTCGTCCGCGCCAAGGGATGTGCGGATCGTGGTGACCTCCGATCCGAGGCGCCCTTCCAGGTCATCCAAACGTGCTGGTGGTGGTCCGGACCGCTTTGCCAGGCCATACCTGCCGGTGGCCGTCGGTCTGTATCGCATGTGGTCCCCTGGGTCGTCCACCCGGGACGCCGGCACCGATGCGACGCGCGGAGGCAGAGATACCACGGTAGCACGAGCGTCGAACGGGTCGGCCGCCGCGGGCCGTCAGCCGCCTGCAACCCTCGGTCACTCCGGGAAGGCGCGCCTGTGATCGTGTGGCGTGCAGGGTATCTGCGGAGGCCGACCGACCGGTCGGTCGTGACTGGGACGAGGAGACAGGAGGTAGCGATGAGACGTCCCACACGGATCGCGATGGCCGGGGCCTTCGTCCTGGCTGCATCGGCGCTCGGCGGCGGAGTCGTGGCACAGACCCCGACCGCGGTCGATCCACCCCACCCCGCACACATCCACGTCGGGCTGTGTCCCGAACCGGGCGAGGTCGTGTTCCCGCTCAACGACCTCGTGACGGGCGGCGACCAGATGGTCGGTGTCTCGAGCGCCATCGCCGTGGAGGTCTCGAGCACGAACGTGGAGGCCGCGCTCGCCGACATCGTGGCCGGCGAGCACGCCATCAACGTCCACGAGTCGGCCGAGGCAGCGGACGTGTATATCGCCTGTGGCGACATCGGCGGGAACATGCTCGGCACGGCCGACCTGGCGATCGGGCTCGCTGAACAGAATGGCTCGGGGCACCACGGTGTCGCGTGGCTGCATGACAACGGTGACGGGACCACCCGCGTCGATGTCGTGCTGCTGACCGGGCCGGCCGCAGCGCCGGGTGGTTCCATGCCGCCCGCGTCCGCCGCCCCGGGCTCTCCGCCCGCACCCGGCAGTCCGGCACCGCCCGAAGGGTCGGCACCGCCAGCGGGTTCGCCGATGCCTCCAGCACCCCCGGAGGGCTCGCTGATGCCGCCGGCGTCAGTCGCCCCCTGACGGGATGGATGGCGGGTCGATCATGCCGGTCGACCCGCCATCGCGCACGCGAAGGACCTCTCCCGTCGTGAGCGGGCCCGCCCGACGGGTCGCACGCATCGGCATGGAAGGTCGATCGCATGACCGTTCGGCGAGGGCGAGACACGAGGGGAGCGACGCCATGACCGCGAACCGAACCAGCCACGGACAGAGGGACCCGTTTCCCGGACGACGCCCCGGGACGCTCACCGGCCATCGGGCGCGGTCCGCGCTCGGTGGTGTGGTCGGCCTCGGTGCGTGCCTGTCGATGGCGGCCATGGTCGCAGCGCAGTCCCCGGATCCGTCCGGTCCTCCTGTGGCCCTGCCCGTGTGGATCGCGGCCGGCTCCTGCGAGGCACCAGGCGAGACCATCGCCCAGCTCGAGGACGCCGAGGCGACCGGCCATGGCACGGACGGTCCGGCCGTCCACGTGGCGCGGACCGTGTCGGAGCAGCCGCTGGAGGAGCAGGTCACGTCCGAGCGCGTCCTCCTGGCCGGAGGCAGCGATGCCGAGAGCGCCGTCGTCTGCGGCGACCTCATCGATGTGGATCCAGCGACGACGTTCAGTGGCATCGCCCTGAGGAGCCGACACGGGACGGACCACTTCGGGACGGCCACGTTCCTCAGGAGTGACACCGGCAGCGTGATCGAGGTCGTGGTGGTCGTGCCAGCGGCGCCGCCTGACGAGACGTCACCGGCTCCGTCCGCCGCTGCCTCGCCGGATGCCGCCCAGTCACCTGGCGGCTCACCCAGTGCGGGCCCATCGGTCGTGCCACCCCCGACGAGCCCGCTGCCGGGGACGAGCGGTGCGCCGCCCTTCAGCCCGCTGCCGGCCGGCTCGACGTCGCCATAGCGGGGCCCGCTGGCCGACGACTCACGATCGCCCCACGGATGGCCCGCGCCCGGCATGGTCGATGCCGCCTATCGGCCGCGGGTCATGCCTGCTGGGTGGCCGTCCACCGTCGCACGACGCCGGGCAGCCTCGTCCGCCGCGGCACGCGCTCGCGCATGTGCCACCTCGGCCGAAGCGGCGGCCTGCTCGGCGACCGTTCGCAGCTCCGGGAATCCCGTCGCCAGGTGGCCGACCCGCGATGCCATGCGCGACGCGTCCTCGGCCAGACGCTGGGCGAGCTCGGCGGCCAGCCGCGCGTCCTGCCAGGCGGTCAGCAGGTCCTCCTTCGCCTCGGGGTCGTCGTCCATGTGCGTCATCGTGGCGGACCGCCGCTTGCACGTGCCGCTGAGGTCGCGAGGTCGGGGTTGCAGTGATGTGTCTTGGGCCATCGTGTGTGTCCTCGGACACGACATGACCCGCCCCCGGGTGGTCGGGGACGGGTCATGTCCGGGAGGGGAAGGGTCGGGTCAGCGCTGTGGCGTGCCCGCGGGCTCGTCGGGGCCGTCGGTCTCGTACGCGGTCCCATCGACCCACCGTGCGGGCTCCGATGGCCCAGACGAGGACCGGCCCCGGTCGTCGGGATGCCCGGGCTCGACATCTGCTGTGGACCCGGTCGCGGCACGCCGCGAGGTCGAGCCCGGGCCGGCCGTCTCGGCCTCGGCATGGTCGGCCAGGGCCGGGTCGGTCGACCCCCTCGGACTCTCGGACGCCGCGTCGCCGGGTGGGTAGGGCGTGTCCCAGCCGTCGTGCCCGCTGTCGGTCCCATCGAAGCGGTCGTCCGGGCGACCTGCGCGGTCGAGGGGGGCCTCCGGCTGCGTCCGCGACGGATCCGGATGGCTCATCGGAACGTCCGCCATCGTCCCCGCAGCTCCTCACGCGCGCCGACCGCGCCGCCAAGGGTGGCAGCGACCGCCGTCAGACCGAGTGCGAGCAACGTCTGCCAGGCGCTCGAGCGGAGGATGTCGACGAGCTCGGCGGGATCGACGTCGGGTCCGGTCACAGCCACGTCGCCGAACAGCGCGCCCATGGCGCCCACGAGGGCCCCGAAGCCCAACGCCGCCAGGAGGATGACGATCGCCAGCCAGAGGGTCCAGACCAGGAACCCGTTGAGGATCGCGCGACCCGCATCGGACAATCCCGCCGACCAGGCCGAGACGAAGCCGCCCAGGAAGAACGAGACGATCGCGATGGCGCTCGTCACGACGACCGCCACCATGCCGAGGTCCTCCTCGGCTGCGCCGGGCGCCGCCTGGAGCCCGGTCGCGATGGCTGCGAGGCTGAGCAGGAAGAACACCCCCAGCGCCATCAGCAGGCCGGCCCAGATGGGCCCCCACTTGAGCTGCTGGAGGTCTGCCGGAGTGGCCTCGACGGTCGGCGCCGCCACCACGGGGGGAGGCGCGTAGGCGGTCTGGGTGAGCGCAGGGTCCGACAGATGGCTCATGGGTTCGACCTCCATGGAAGGGCCGGGCCGTTCACGCGATCAGCCGCAGCAGGACGATGAGCAGGATCAGGACCACGAGCAACCCGATGATCCCCATGCGTGTCTCCTTCGCTTCTCGGTTCGGCATCGGCTCGATCGGCTCGCCGGGCGACCCTGGCGTGATGGTGGGAGATCGGTGATTGCACGCGCGGTCGCGGACGAGGCCGAGACCTCTACGACCCATCGCGATCCGGCCACCGTGCTCGTGTCGGCCGCGGTCGCACCGGGAGATCGGCATGGGACCCGACGACGCTCGGGCAGGTGGGCGGGATCGTCGCAAGACGGCCGCAACACCCCACCACGGCATGCAACGAGTGGTGCAATGCCTCGCCGTCCACAGTGCGTGGCACGACGGGACGCCTCGTTCGTACGGAGGAGGGGCCCCCATGTCCTGCGGTCGCGGACGGCCACCGCTCGCGGTGATGGTCCTCGCGGCCCGCGGCGTCATCGTCGCGGTACCGACGATCGTGGTATCCCTCATCCAGGGGTCGTTCGCCACGACGGGGTCGAGGTCATGACCCGCACCGTACCTGCGACCTCCCAGGGACCCCTGCACGCCCAGGTCACTCCCGAGCTCTCCTCAACCCCCGCGATGACGAGACGTTCGGACGCGTGGTCTCTGCGTGGCGGCCCACCGTCTGGGAGCCCGCGCGACTCCAGCGCTATCTGCGTGATCGATACCCGGACGCCGTGGTCCGGCTGCGCGACCTGACAGGAGAGGATCGGCTCGTGTGGTACGTGTATCGCGATGGGGTCTGGGTCAACACCAGTCGCCGAGAGGATCGGCGTCCCTTCGGACGGGGAGGGCGGTCCGGACGAACGGCCACCGGAAGGCGTCGGGGACGCCCACCCCTCCCGGGTAGCGGCGTCCATCGATGACTCGATGCTCGGCCCATTCGCCGGCCTGGGCGGGTTAGAGTGACTGGGACGGCGCGTGTCCCTCCGGCCCGAGCCGACCGCCGACCGCCGGACGATCGCTTGGACCAGCGCCCCTCGCCGTGGCGGCGGTGCCGCCTCGACCACTATGACCGCGCGTCGCCGCTAGCTCGGGTGGTCGTTGCCGCACCGTGCCGCTCGTCCGAGAGGTCGCCATGGTGGAGATCGGCGGTCGATGACCCGGTGGCGTCGATCCGGGTACCCGGCGAGACGGCGTCCCCGTGGATCTCGCCATCCCAACGCCCGGTGGGGATGCCGCGGGCCTCGATGAACGCCTTGAAGCGCTCGGGGTCGCCCTCCACGCGCCGGTCGAGGAAGCCCAGCCGGTCGCCGACCTCCTCGATGATGCCGTCGGGATCGGCATCGATGACGAGTCGCACCTCGGTCCGACGGTCCGTGATGGGGCGGAAGGTGACCGCGCCGTCGTTCTGCGCTCCGTCGATGGTCATCCAGGCGATCCGGACGTCGGGCGTCTGGTCGGTGACGCGCGCCATCCAGGTCCGTGTCCGTCCGCCGATCTCCGCCTCCCATGTCAGGGTCCGGTCGTCGACCTGCTCGACGCGTGTCACCCCGTCCATGAACTCCGGGAACGACTCGAACTGCGTCCATTGCCCATAGACGGTCGTGAGTGGTGCCTCCACCTCGATGGTCTTCTCGATCCGTGACATCTTGTCGCCTCCGTGCTGGCATCCCGCAGCCAACGCTGACGGACGGACGGTCACGCGCGACCGACCGGCCGAGGCGGTCGGATGCCGATCGCATGACAAGCGGTCCCGGATCCGCGTCAGATGGGCCGACCCCGGGTGTCGGTCACGTTCCGGTCGCCGATGGAACGGCGCGCGATGGCGAGCCCGGCCGTGTGCATGTCCACCCCGCCGGACGAGGCACACAGCTCGGCGAGCACCCGCGGCGCGATGCGCGCGTCCCACAGCAGCAGCGCGGTCGCGAGCACGCACTGATCGGTATCGATCCCGCACAGCTCCACCCGCTCGACGTCACGCTCCCGGAGCGCCGGCACCAGATCCTCCGGCCTCGGAGCGAGCCCGTGCTTGGTGATGACCAGGTCGGCCGCGGCCCTCACACCGGGCAGCAGGTCGGTCGCCGGCCGATCGGCCATCGCGGGCCAGTCCCGCTCGGTCTCGTACAGCGATCCCGGCCGGTTGACGAATCGTGTCGCGATGACCAGCGCGTACCGCTCTCGCGCATGCTCGATGTGATCGACGATGCGGGGCACGATCGCCTGTGTCTCGGGCACGACGAACCCCTGCTGCACATCGACGACGACGAGCGCGACCGGATGCGACGGGTCAGGGGCGACCGCTGTCATGACGCGAGTATCGCCCCACGCCGCGGGTCCCGGGGTGGCCGTGCACGCTGGGGGTCCGCGTTCGGACAGCGCGACCGCGATCCCCATGCACCGCAGGCGACCCCGGACATGTCGGGCAGCGGTCGGGCGTCCCCGGGTGTCGGCGTCCATGCCACGCTCGTCGGGAGCGCCACACTGGGATTCCTGAGAGCGTTCGGCGCCTGAGTCGCTCGCGGGTCGCGCGCAGGTCCGCGGGAAGCCTCCGAAGCGGAGTCTCAGGAGCACGCGACGTGCTACCCGATGCCGGCCCGCCGGTCGAGCACCTGGAGCAGGTCGTGGGCGGCCAGCTCGATCGCCTTGTGGCGCCACTCCGCGGCGCGGTAGTGGCAGGCGATGATGGCCGAGCGATGGATCCGCCGGAGGTCGCCCAGCACGAACGCATAGCGGGCCTTGGTGCCCTCCGTCGCGCCGTCGGTCAGGCCGAGGTGCCAGGCGGCGTAGTCGTCCCAGTCATGTCGTCCGAGGTACCGGTTCTCGTCCTCGGCACGCGGCTGGACCTCGCCCCAGTCGCTCCGAAGGACGTACTGCCGACCCGCGATGAGTCGCCGTGCATGCTCGATGGCACGTTCGTTGACCGTGTAGGAAGCCATCGAGGCAGTATGGCGAAGGGCCCGCGGAAAGCCAGCTGTCACGCCGATGTGATGGCGGCGGTCCGCCTGGCGCATAGCCGTGGGGACCGGGCCTGCGGGATGCTCCGGGCATGGCCATCCTCGCATCGCTCTTCACCATGCTCGGCCGGTTCGCCGGCAGGGTCGTCAACGCGCTCCTCGGTTGGGCGACCATCCTCCTCTTCGGGCGGGTCGATCCGAGGCGCCAGGCGATCCTGGGCCTGGTGGCCGTCGGTTCGCTGGTGTGGGTCGCGGCCATCGTCGGGGCGGTGGTGCCGGACGTCGGGACCCTGCTCGTCGCTGCGATCCCTCGACCTGGCTGGGTGGAGGAAGCATGGGTGCGCTGGGGCATGCTCGGCGTGGTCCTGCTCCTGCCGCTGCTCGTCGGGGCCGTGGGCGTCTGGGCCATGCGAGCCGATGCCCGCCCGTCCGGTGGCGCGCTGGTGGTCGCGGTGCTCCGGGGATATCCGTTCACCGCGCTCCTCGCCCTCACCATCGCGTTCCTGGCGGTCGTCGCCCTCGTGCGCCGGTTGCGCGCCCTGTCGAAGCGCTGGGAGGACACGCATCTGCCCGTGATCGTCCAGCCTGATGGCTACGAGGCCGTCGTGCGCACGCTCCGGACCACGCTCTCGGACGCAGGGCTCGACACCCTGGTCCGTCCGGCACCGTGCCTGGTCTCGGCCCCGCCCCGACTGCTCGACCGCGTCGCGGGTCAGGCCCTCGGCAGCCTCGTCCCCGACCAGCTCGTGCTCCTCGTGCGCGCCGACCTCGAGATCCTGGTCTATCCCTCGGACCTCGCGATGTCGGGGGCACGCGTCACCGTCGCCCGGGCCCGCGCCGCGGCGGCGACGGGGCTGGTCGGCGCCCCGGCATGGCTCACCGTCTCGGCCGATGCCCAGGCCATCGAGGACGACATCATCCGGGCGAGCCGGATGGACCCGGCCGAGACCGGGCCGCTGCTCGCACGGGTCGACCGACGGCTCGCCACGTCCGTCCTCGGCTTCGACGACTGGGAGACGCTCCGCCGGATGCGGCTCCAGCTCCAGGTGGCTGGGGCGGATGGCGGGATGGGCGGCGTGCCCGAGGCGATCGACGCGGAGCTGCCCTGGGACGACTCCCGCCCGGAGGCTCCTGCCCGTGGCCGGCGTCTCCTCGACTGGGCGGGTGCGCTGGGCATCGCGGCGCTGCTCCTGCTGGACATCCTCTCGCTGGTCATCCGACCCGGCCGGGATGGCTCGCGGCGCCGCTGACCAGGAGCTCGTCCGGGAGGCCGGCGGCCAGGCGTTGCGGGTCGACGAAGCATCCCCCCGCGCGGCGTTCGCATCCCGAGGGTTCCGGATGGCCTTCCCCGGGTACCATGCCCTCCTCGGACGCGGATGGAGACCCGACCATGAGCACGGACGACCTGATGAAGGCCTGGCGGGAAGCGGTGCGCGCGGCCGAGCTCGCCGAGCAGCTCGCGGACGACGCCGTCACCACGCTCCAGGAGGCCGAGCTGCGCGCCGAGACCGCCATGGAGATCGCGGCGATGGCCCAGAAGGCAGCCGCGACGACGCGCATCGTGGCGGAGCGCCTGACCGCCGCATCCGCCGAGGCCAAGGTCATCGCCACGGCCTCGCATGACGAGGCGGCTCGCAGCCGGGAGGTCGCCGATGTCGCCCGGGCGACCGAGGCGCACGCTGGTGCCGCTCTCCGCCAGTCTGACGGGCTGGCGGGTGACGCCCACGAGCCGTCGGCGGGCCAGCGGTAGACCGGCAGCCGACGAAACACCCCACCTTCCGGTCCACCCGGGTATCGCGAGCCCACTGCGCGCGTCGCCTACGACGTCGGATGGTCGGCACCGAGGGTCGACGCATCTTTGACAGCCTCGGTGCCTGCCAGCGATCCTAGGAGCCCTGCCCGGCACAGGAGGCGATCATCCGGTGCCGAGACATCGCGATCCGATCACATCCGTGTCTCGGTGCCCACGGTGCCCACGTCAGCGGGCGGGCGATCCAGGGAGGGCCGACGAGGCTCGGACGGCAACATCTCGCGGACGATGGACGAGGAGTACCACGTCCCCTCGAAGGCTCCCTGTGCCTCGATCGCGTGCCAGACGCGTTCGACGGTCTCATCGTCGGCCGCGTCGGCGACGACCATCGACCGGCCCGCGCGAGCGTGGTCAAGGTATCGGCCCTGGAGTGTCTGCTGGTCGGAGACGAGCCCGGCGAGGAGCTGATACAGCCGCGAGAGTCGTCCCTGGTCGGCCTCGCGCTCCTGCTCCATGCGCAGGACGGCATCCGGCCCCAGGACATACGGCGCGCTACTGCCAGCGTGGACGGCCGCACGGACGGCCGCATGCGCGCCTCCGAGATCCTCTGTCACGGCCACCAGGGTGCCCGGCGCGAACTCGTCCAGCGCCGGTGGCGGTGGTACCTCCTCCAGGTGCTCGGCCTCGTCCACCAGCTCCGTCGGTGGCGTCCCGGGCAGCTGCCTCATCGACCGTTCCATGGGTGGGATCCTCCTTGCCGACACGCTGCCCGGCCAGGCGGTCGATCCGCGACGGATGCGGTTGGCCGCCCCATCACGGCCGCGTTGCAGCGCGTCGGGCGGCGGCGAACATGGACGGGAGGATGTCGCGCGTCGGCCGCGACGCGGTCGTCACGGTCCTGCGATCCCGGCGAGCCTGCCGACGGCGCGATCGTCATACCCCAGCCCTCATGGTGGCGATGGGCCGACCGACGCACGCTGGGGCCGTGTCGGCCGGCGGACGAGAGCCTCGTGGCGCCACCAGGCGAGAGCCGGCGGCACCTCCCGAGGAAGCGGCTCCGGACGCCGTGGACCATCACGGCCGTTGTCGCTCCTCCCTCGCGACGACGGCTTTCGGAGCGGAGGGCGTGCTGGGCGCCCTCCGCTCCCATCCACCACCGAGGAGACACCGGATGCCACCCATCGATAAGACCATCGTCGTGGACACGCCGCCGTCGGCGGTCCCTGGCCAGTGGACGCGGTCCAGGCGGCCGCCCACGTGCGAGGGGGATCCGGCGCCGCGGCGCCCGGCCCGCTCCGAGGACGAACCCGCAGCCGATGACCCTGGGCACCTGCCGACCTCGTCCCGTGGCAGGCCCAAGATCGAACCTCGACAGCCCGGAGGATCACCCGACCACCGACCCGGTCCCGCGGATGCGCATGTCGATACGGCGGGCGACCATCTCGCGGAGGAGGATGTCGAGGGTCTCGGGCCGTGACGATCGATCGGGACGCCGGAGAGCACGCGCTGGCGAGCGACGACGGCACACCGCCGCAACCCGACCGGAGTCGAGAACGACTGCGTGGCCTCGGGCCGACGTGGGATCCGGACGATGACCCCGCTGATGTCGCCCACGACGCCGGCGACGTGTCCGTGCCCGGCATCGACCAGTCCGTCGACGCACCATCGCAGGACGACGACGGACCATGGCGCCCCTCACCCGAACAGGTCGACCGGCTCGAGGCAGCCATCGGCCGGCCGATCAGGGAGGAGCGACCCTCCGGAGACGACACCGACCACGGATGAGCGGGCCGTGCGGGCCTGCCGACCCGCGCCTCGGCGTCAGGCGGTCGGTTCGTTCCCGTCCTCGATGACGGACTGATCGTATGCGGCCCTGGCGTCGACCTCGGCCGCACGAGCACCGGCTGCGGCGTCATCGAAGTCGGGCGCCTGCGCCCGGAGCTGCTCGGCCAGCAGGGCCGCTTCCGCAGCGACCCCGGCGGCGCGCTCCGCCGCTCGTGCCGCGGCACCCGCGGCCTTCCGGGCGAGCTCGGCGACCTCGGCCGCTGCTGCCGCGTCGGTGTCGGCGCGGTGCAGCCGGTCTGCGGCCTCCCGCGCCAGGCGTTCGGCCATGTCGGCTGCCCGGACGGCGTCGCGCCAGGCGGCCAGGAGATCGGCGGTGTCCATCGCTTCCCACATGCCACGCACGATGCCCGAGGTCCCGCGCGGTGGATAGTGTCCGAGCCAGGGTGCCCGTTGCAGGGGCGTGACAGATGGAGGCCTAGTCGAGCGTCTGTAGCTCCCGGCCCACCAGCTCCTCGATCGCCTGGCGGTGCGGCGCGACGCCGCCGGCATTCTTGGCCAGGCGCTCCTCGAGCTCCGCCATCGCTTCATGGTAGGCGGATCTCGCCGCTTCGATCTCGTCCTGTGGCGCACCCCGGCGCTCGGCATCACGCCACGCCTCGAGCAGGCGTGCGGCTGTCCTGGGCATGGTCTCCCCTTGGTCTGCCCGGTCGACACGACGGAGACCCCGATGACTCACACCCCGGCCGGGACGGGACGACGATCCTACCCCGGTTTCCCCCGAGGTCGCGTCCCTTTTGTCCCGGTGAGATGGGCCGCGTCGGTGGTCAGGGCTCGGATCGTCGGGCCGACCATCGGCTCGGTCGCGACCACCCGCCCGCGCTCCCTAGTGCCTCGCCCAGCGGCGCGTCGACCGACGAGCGGCCAGGACCACCCGACGAGGACCTGGACCGCGTCCCCTGGACCGCGAAGGTCGGGCAAGGCCGTTGGCGTGACGAGGCATCGTCGCGTGGTGCAACGGCGCTGCAAGCCGATCCGACCTGGTACGGGGCACCGCTGTCATCGGACGACGCACACGCTCGTCGACACGGGTCGATCCGGACGGCCCGACCGACGAGGGATCACACGATGGACCGCGACCTGCTCCGGCTGCACGAGGCGCTCGACGACTGGAAGGATGCCCACGCTTCGCTCGTCGGCATCGACCCGGGCACCACCGCACACCAGGTGGCGACGCTCCTGGCCGAGGAGGCCAAGGAGCACGACCTCGCACTGGTGCGCGAGGTCGCCGAGGCGCACGGACCCGCCGTCCTGCCCGACATCAGCATCACCTCGACGCTGATGCTGCGGCTCCGCGTCGGCACGGACGAGACGGGTTGATGGAGCTCTGGGCGCTCGTCGGGGTGGTCATCCTGGGCGGCGTCGTGTTCGGTGCCGCCTACCTCGGGCGGCCCCTCCCGATGCATGACACGAGCCGCAACGCGATGAGGAGGACCGGATGCGATCGATCCTGCTGGACGCCGGACCACCGCGGACGCACGCGGTCGTGTTCGACGAGGGCGATGAGGTGATGACCGGCCTGCGAGCCTTCGCGGCGGAGACCGGTGCGGATGCAGCGAGCCTCGTCGCCATCGGCGCGTTCTCCGACGTGACGCTCGGCTATTTCGACCTGGCCGCGAAGGACTATCGCCGGATCCCGGTCCGGGAGCAGGTGGAGGTCGTGTCCCTCGTGGGGAACATCACCCGTGCCCAGGACGACGATGATCCGACGCGCACCGTCCACGCGCATGTCGTCGTGGCACGGGCGGACGGTGCGGCGCTGGGTGGACACCTGCTGGAGGCGTACGTCCGACCGACGCTCGAGGTGATCGCCACCGAGTCGCCCAGGCATCTGCGCCGTCGGCACGACCCCGCGACGGGCCTCGCGCTCATCGATGTCGATCCGGGTGGCCGGAGCGAGGCGCCTCGACCATGACCCGTGGCGGGTGGTTCCGCTGCGACGACGGCGAGGGTACCGGCGTCAGGCGCGCAGGACCGGCACGATCTCCTGCCGCGCCATCTCCAGGAACGGCTCCTGATGCGGACCGATCTGGTGGATGTAGAGGTGGGTCACGCCGGCCGCGAACGCGCTGTGCGCCTGCTCCAGGATCGGCGCGACATCCGGGCCGCACGGGAACGCCCGCTCGATGTCCTCCGGCGAGACCATCTCCACGAGCTGCTCGAAGTGGCTCGGGTCGGGCAGCTCCTGGCTCACCTGACCACGCAGGCCGGCGTTGGGCCAGACCTCGTGGGCGAGCCGTACCGCCTCCTCCTTCGATGGCCCCCAGCAGACACCCATCTGGGCATAGATGGGACCCGCGCCGCCCGCCCGCCGATAGGCGTCGATGGTGTCCTCGTCCACCGATGACATCCAGAGCCCGTCCCCGATGCGTCCCGCGAGCTCGGCCGACCTCGGGCCACCGGCCGCGATGACGATCGGCGGCAGCTGGTCGGGGACGTCATAGATACGCGCGTTCTCGACCGTGAAGTGACGGCCGTGGTGGCTCGTCACCTCGCCCGTCCAGAGCGCCCGGATGATGTCGATGGACTCCTCCACGCGTTCGGCGCGGACCTCGTACTCCGGCCAGCGCTCACCGGTGATGTGCTCGTTGAGTGCCTCACCGGTGCCCAGCCCGAGCACGAACCGTCCGGGCATCAGGCAGGCCGAAGTCGCGGCTGCGTGCGCGATGATCACCGGGTGGATGCGCCCGATGGGGCACGTGACACCCGTGCCCAGCGCCAGGCGGTCGGTCGTGGCGGCCACACCGCCGATGACCGACCACACGAACGGGCTGTGGCCCTGGCGGGGGACCCACGGGTGGAAGTGGTCGGAGATGCTCACGAAGTCGAAGCCGGCATCCTCCGCCCGTCGGGCGTTGGCCACCAGCGTCCCGGGGTCGTGCTCCTCGCTGGAGAGCGTGTAGCCGAGGTGGGGCGTGCTCACGATGTCCTCTTCGACCTCGACCTGATCTCGCCGTGCTCGGCGCGTTGCTTGTTCACGGTGCGCGCCGCCCGTTCCTCGGCCTCGTCCTTCGACACACCCCGGTCTTCGTAGGACTCCTTGATGTGCTCGTACTGGCGCTCGCGCTTCTTGCTCGATCCCGCGGGCATGGTCGTGACCTCCGTGTGGTCCATGCGTTCCGCCACTAGGGTCGACGACCACCAGCCACATGGACGCGCGAGCGATGGCGAGGAGTCATCGCGATCGCATCACAGCTCCGACGAGGGATCCGCAGGCGGCGAGCCATGGGTGCCCGGACCGGCCGCATGAGGGTCACCGGCTTCGTCGCGATCATCATCGTCGTGCTCGGGCGTCTGTCCGAGGGACTGGCCGGGCACCTGCGGCTCGATATCGGTCGTGCCGCCTGCCGACGTCGGCAGGTCGTCGTCCGTCGTCCGTGGTGGGCCCGGGTCATAGCGACCCTGCTCGATGTCGGTCATGGCCGATCGCTCCTGCGGCTGGATGCGGTCCTCATCGCGAGCCCCGGGTCGTGACGGCCTCGTCATCGGAGCCGGCGGTCGCGATGACGACGGCGAAGTCCGCGAGCAGGTCGGCGAGCTCGTCGGAGCTCGCCTTCTGGGCCTTCTCGAACGCCTGGGCGGCATCACGGGAATCGGGATCCCTGAGGGCGCGGGCGATCCTGAGCATCCCGCCCGCGGAGTCCTGCTGCTTGCGCTTCGCGTGGAGCAGCACGGCGTGTGCCTCGTACGCCTCGCTCGGCGCCTCGCCTGCCTGCTCGACCATCGACTCGAGCAGGTCGATGACCCCCTCGGCGACGTCCTCCACCTCACCGGTCGCGCCCTTCTCCTTGCCGAGGCGTTCGAGATCCTTCAGGAACGCGCGGTCGTCCTTGAGGATGGTGGCGATCGCTGCCTTGGACTCCGCGTGCGGATGGCTCCTCGAGAGTGCCTCCTCCGCGCTGACGATGGCACGCTGGATGGCGATCGCCTCGTCGAACTCGTGGGTGACGAACTCGTCACCGACCTTGGACTCAGCCATGGGATCACGGACCTCACTTCGGATGGAGCCGCACCGTAGGTGGGTCGGCGGTCCGTCCGGATAGCGGCCAGGGCGCACGGCGTGGCAGCGGCATCACGATCCGGCACGTCATTCCGACGGCGACCGGGACGGAGGAGCAGGGGTCCCCTGTCCGCGACCGTATCCACCAACCAGGGCTAGACCCGCGGCATCGCCGTGAGGAGGATGGTCCTGCCAGGCCTGTCCCGCAGGACGAGCGACTCGTCGAGCCCGAACGATCCGGCCCTGGAGAGCGCGTCGAGCAACACGGCCTCGGTCCAGGACCCTGCCGCCTCCTCGCATGGCTGGCGCGGATGGGCGGCGATCGCGATCCATGATCGCTCGGTCGTGAAGTCGCCCGAGAGCTCGCCGCACCCGGTCGATCCGGAGATCCGACCGTCGTCGCCGAACGATAGGGTGAGGCCATCGCCACCGACGTCCCGCCGAACGGGACGCTGCTCCTCGTCGAGCACCGCAGGGTCGCGCAACGCCCGGACGTTCCAGGAGGTCCCGTGCAGCGCACGTTCGCCCTGCTCCGGGTACCCGAAGATCTCCGGGTCGTCCACACGAGAGAGGCGGACCCGCACGAACCCATAGGTATCGAACAGCACCAGACCGCCGTGCTCCCCGGCATGGACCGAGGTCGTCGACAGGAGTGCCGAGCGGAGGTCGGTCTGGAGGTCCATCAGCCCGTCGCACCACGTCACGATCGAGTCGGTCGGGACGACGTCGAGGTGATGCCGATCCTGGCGATACGCAGCACCGATGGTGTCGCAGCCGACCGAGGTCGCGATCGCGTCATCGGTGATCGTGACCCGGATGGGCATGTCGGCGGCGCCGAGGTCGATCTCGGCATCCTCGTCGTCACGGACGCTCATCAGGTAGTAGGCACCAGGAAGCGTGGGCGTGGGTGCTTCGATGAAGGCGAGCACCGGTCCCATGTCCGCGTCGAGGAGCGCGAGCGACCCATCGGCGGCGATGTCCCAGTGCGCTGCGCGCCCGAGGGCATCAGCGAACGCCGCGTCGATCGTCTCGCGGGGCTGCCCGCAGCCGATCAGGGTCGAGACCGGGCCGTCGTCGATCGAGAACGAGCCGTCGAAGCCGACCTCCGCGACGACGCCCCACCCGTTGCACGCGCCCCGGCCGGTCGCCCAGGTGTCGTTGCCGTGACGAGCGAAGGACATCGTCGGATGTCGGTCATCGTGCCTCGCCAGCTCGTCATCAGGGATGACGATCGGTCGCCCGTCGATCGCGACCGCATCCCAGACCGGGACCAGGATGTCCCGGACGTCACGGCGCAACGCCAAGGCGACAGGTGACGGCACGGACGCGACGAACGCCAGCACCGTGGCAAGGATGACCGCGCGCATCGTGCTCCTCTCGTCGGTCGTGGCGCTTCAGCGGGCGACGCGGGAGCCATGGTCGGTGCTCGGTCGGACGTTGACAAGGCCTGGGATCCGTGGGCGGCCGACCCCATCGGACCGGCCAAGCGATGAGTGCGGGGCATGGGTGAGATGGTCGTCCTGCGGCAGTCCGGGGGCTTTCCTAAAAGTGAACAGATATTCTATCCTCCCCGGCCATGAGCGCACTTGCCGTCGGACCCGGAGCCACCGTCAGGATCCCCATCGCCAGGTCCGAGGTCACGCTCCACTGCCGCTTCGAGGCTGGGACCTGGACGGTGGAGGCGACCGCAGGTCGCTGGTATGTCCGTCTCCGCCCGAGCTGGTACATCCGCGGCGAGTGCGCTCGATCGGACATCCTGGGCGGCATCTATCTCGCGATCCACCTGGATGGTTGGACATCGGCCGAGCCGCCAGCGCCGATCATCCATGTCGAGTGGCACACGCTCGGTGAGTTGGTCGCCCGCTACGAGGGAGTGCCTCTCTGAACGGGTCGGCCGGCTCGCATCCGCCGGCGTGAGCGATGTCGCCACGCCAGTCCTGCACCGAGTCGTGAGCGCTTGGCCGCTCGTGGGCGACCGGCGGCCCGCGTGCTGTGCTCGTGGACGGCGAGATCATCGGCGCGTGGCGTCTCCGCAAGGGCGGACGGCACCTGACCATCACGACGTTCGATGCCCTGCCGACCCGGGCCAGGGATCCGCTGCACGCCGAGGCGGAGCGGATCGGGGCCTTGCGAGGCGCATCATCGACGAACGTCGAGCTCCACACCTCCTGACATCCCCAGGACCCCGCCGAGGCCGGAGACGCATCGACGGCGGCGGCCCGGTGCCGACCCAGGAGGTCCGGACGCCGCCGCACCGACCGGGGTCCCGATCGCATCCGCTGGTGGACGCGTCCACATCAGCGGCGCGTCCCTACGGCGCATCGTCGGGGACGATCGGCGACGCGGCGCCCGCGATGCACCCGTCACCGGACGTCGAAGCTGGTGCGCAGCCGTTCCATCGCCTCCTCGATGCGGTCGGTCTCGATCCCGCCATAGCCGAACAGGATGCCGGGTCTGGGTTCGTGATCGACGGCGAACCCGGCGGTCGCCTGGACACCGACGCCGAGACTCGCGGCATGAGCGATCACCTCGTCGATCCGGCCAGCCGAGCGGCGGGTCGCGAGGGCGGCCAGGTGGACACCCGTCGCGGCCGGGATCACCCGGAGCTCGTCCGCGAACCGCCGTGCCAGGATGGTCGTGATCCGGTCGTGGCGCTCGCGGTAGAGGCCTCGCATCCGTCGGACGTGCCGAGCGAAGCCGCCATCCCGGATGAAGTTCGCGAGGGCGCGCTGGGTCGGCAGGGGTGAGTGCCAGTCGGCGACGAACCGAGCGGCCATGACCGCGCGTCGGATCGATCCCGGGACGACGACGAAGCCGAGGCGGAGCGTGGGCAGCATCGTCTTCGAAAACGTCCCCACGTAGATGACACGCCCCGCGTCGTCGAGCATCTGCAACGGCTCGAGCGGCCGTCCCCCCAGCCGGAACTCGCTGTCGTAGTCGTCCTCGACGATCGCCGCGCCATGCTCCTCGGCCCACGCGAGCAGCGCCAGTCGACGTCGCAGCGACATGGCCATGCCGAGCGGATACTGGTGGGACGGCGTCACCAGCACGAGACGCGCGCCATCGGGGATGCCCTCGACCAGCAGCCCTTCGTCATCCACGGGGACGCCGACGACACGGGCTCCGACCGACCGGAACAGCTGTCGGGCCGGCTGAAGGCCAGGCCCGCAGGCGCTGCAGGTGCACGGCAGCGGCGACCTCGTGCGTCGGCTGCTAGCGGAGCGGCTCGTCGACGAGATGGTCCTCCTGGTCTGCCCCGTGATCGTCGGCGAGGGCACACGGCTCTTCCCCGACACCGGCCCGGACATCGCCCTCGAACTGGTGGGATCGCGATCGACACCGAACGGGATCGTGATCCAGATCTACCGACCCGGTGGCCGCCCCCGGTACGTGACGGCCAGCCCCGACTGAAGGAGGAGGGCACGGATGCCAGGCACAGCACGCCGCGTGCCGACGGATCGCTTCGAGCGGCACCACTGGGACGCCCCACCGCAGCACCGAGGAGTCCCGACATGGGCAAGCTGATCATCTCGACCCACATCACCGTCGACGGCGTCATCGGTCCCGATCCCGGGGCGTGGGGGATCTTCGAAGGCGCGGGCGAACGACACAAGTACGACCAGCTCCTTGGCGCCGATGGGTTCGTGCTGGGCCGCAAGGTGTACGAGGGCCTGGCCGGATACTGGCCCACCGTCACCGATGACACCGGCTTCGCCGCGCGCACGAACGAGCTCCCCAAGTACGTCGCCTCGCGGACCCTGAAGGAGCCCTTGACCTGGAACGCCTCGCTGATCGCCGGCGACCTGACCGATGGGGTGACCGACCTCAAGCGCCGTCATCGCGGCAACCTGATCTCGTTCGGATGCGGCGAGCTGGCCTACGAGCTCGTCGAGCGCGGGCTGGTCGACGAGCTCCACTTCTGGGTCGATCCGGCGGTCTGGGGCAGCGGCGACCGGCCGTTCCACGGGCGCCAGGTGCGGATGCGGCTGATCGCCACGACGTCGTTCGACTCCGGGGTCGTCCTGCTCACGTATCGGCCCGTCTCGGGGTCCTGAGTCCTGCGCTCGAGATCCACCGCCGAGGCCGGGCCGCGACCGCCAGGTCGGCCTACTCCTGGATGGAGAGCCAGGTCGAGGACATCGACGAGCCGCTCCCGCGATACGTGTTGAAGACGCTCTTGAACAGCCAGCCGGCGACCCGCTTGGTCCCCTTGGCGCCGACGAGGGTGACCGTCGTGAGGCGGCCGGATGATCCCCGGTCCGACAGGTCGATCGCTGTCAGCGTGCCGACATCGGTCCGCGGGTCGCGGGCCATGATCGAGCCCAAGGTCGTGAGTGTGAGCTTGCGCGTCTGCCAGGTGTCGTACGGGCTCCCGGCATCCCACGGACGGCCGTCCGGGTCGAGGTCCGTCACACCCTTGAGGTAGGCGATCTTGGTGCCGGGGGCACCCGCGGCGTTGGTGAACACCCGCCACGAGTCCTCGGTCGCCCCTCCGGACGCGCTGTGATAGAAGGTCTGTGCCACCGATGAGCCGTACTTGACCACCTTGCCCGAGGTCGCGTCCACGGCCGCGGAGGCGGCGGCCGTCTCCGCCTTGACCCCCCGGTAGACCTGGCTCCGGCTGTCGGCGTAGACGTCGAAGACGGCCGAGGCGTCGCGCGCCTTCCAGGCGTATGACCGGGCCACGATCGCCTGCGCGCGCAGCGCCGCCTGGGGCCACGCCGAGGGCATCTCCTTCGGCACGACGCCCTTCAGATACCGCTCCATGGGCAGCGTATCGATGACGCGGACCCGTCCGTTGCTGTCACCGGAGATCCGGAGCGAGCCCGCGACGATGCGCCGATCGGCCGGCAGCAGGGGCACCGCGAACGTCACGACATCGGGGTCCACGGGCTCCACGACCAGTTCTCGCTTGAGCGTGAGGTTCGTGAGGACCGTGCCGTCACCCTTCCGGACGCGGAGCTTCCATCGGTTCCCGTCCAGGCCCACGATGGCGAGGGTCGCGCCCGCGGGATAGGTCTCGCCCTCTCCGGCGATCCGCCACTTGCCGCCCTTGCCCTGGACAAGGTCGACCGGCAGCGTCGGGAGCGCTCGCCAGGGCACGATGTTCACACGGATGCTGGTGGTCTCGGTCTTGACCGTGCCGATGGTCGTGCCCGGGAAGTAGTGGGTGACGATCTCGTTCGCTGCCTGTCCGGCGAGCGCGCGACCGCGCGCACCCCACTGGCTGAGGCCCACACCATGATCGGTGCCCCGCCCCACGAACCGGAACTCGCCCGGCTGGGTGGCCGTGGAGGGCGTACCGGGGCCGGTCGTCGCGGGGCCCGTGGACACCTTGAGCTGGACGGTCGTGCCCCTGGCCACCTTGCGGGGCGCACCGTCGAGCAGGTGGCTGGGCTTGGTGTTGACCGCCTTGCCCTTGGCGACCGTGGCGTGGGCCACCTTGAGGTCGGTGCTGTGCACCTTGAGCCCGGCGGCCTTGAGGGCCTCCTTCGCCTTCGCGGGGGTCATGCCTCGGACCTTGGGCACGCTCACCTTGGCCGACGACGCCGCCGCCGCCGGGTTCGGCGCGATGGTCGCGGGGATCGCAGACAGCACCATGGCGAGGGCGAGGAGCGGGCCGAGGATGCGCCGCAGCGTGCGCGTCGTGGGGATCGGCGGCGGGGCAGGGGATGGGGACGTCATGGACCTTGTCTCTCCGGCTCTGCTGGGGCACGCCCGGAGGGACGCACCTGGATCGGGATCGCGGCGGGACCGCGGGTGTCTATCGACCCATGGGCACGTCCCGCTCCAGGGTCGGTCGGATGGCACGGTGGAGACGCCACCGCGGGGTGTCAGCGGGCACGGCGTGCCCGGGTCGGGCACGCCGCGACGCAGCCTGGGCGAGCTGCTGCATGGACCTTGTCTCTCCGGCTCTGCTGGGGCACGCCCGGAGGACGCACCTATCTGCGCACGAGCATCCAGCACCTCACCGCCCCCTGCCATGGGCGAGGGGTCCGGGGAGGCATGGCCCCATGGTGCCGGGCGGCCGTGAACGACCACCTACGGGCCCGTGGACACCTTGAGCTGGACGGTCGTGCCCCTGGCGACCTTGCGTGGCGTGCCGTCGAGCAGGTGGCTCGGCTTGGTGTTGACCACCCTGCCCTTCGCGACCGCGGCGTGGACCACCCGCAGGTTCGTGGCCCTGACCTTGAGACCCGCCTTGGTGAGGGCCTCCTTCGCCTTCGCGGGGGTCATGCCTCGGACCTTGGGCACGGTCACCCTGGCCGACGACGATGCGCCGCCTGCGGGGCTCGACGAGCCTCCCGCGGCCGCTCGCCACGCTGACGCGGTGAGGTCGAGGTCGCCGGCGATCGATCGGGTGTAGCCCATGCTCACGACCCCGGATCCGTTCGGGTTGGCGATGCCCTTCTTCTTCCCCGAGAAGGAGTCCAGCCACTTGGTGTTCGGCTTGTTGCGGTTCCAGCTCGCCGGACTCGCCGTCCCCGGGTGTGCGAGGTCCGGGTCGATGTGGATCCTGCCGCGACTCCGGAGCGGCTTGCCGTCCGGGCGCTTGGTCACGTAGAAGTCGTGGGTGCCGATGGCGCCGGAGTTCGGGCGATAGGCATCCTTGTGCGCCGCCGCGGTGCTGTGGGTGTATCTCGTCATGAACACCTCATCGAGCGTCTTGTTCGACGTCATGAGCGTCTCGATGAGGTTGCCCTTGGGGTCGTTGGTCGGGAAGCGCTGGGATTGGAGCGCGATGACCGCGCTCGGCCGCCCGCCCGCGGGATAGCTGCCCGATGCGAGGAAGCCCTGGGCGAAGTTGTCGACGTGCCGGACCGCCCACGCGTAGGACGGGATCTGGTTATCCCTGGCGTTGCTGCTCGCGTCCTCGCCGTTGCCGCTCGTGTAGCACATGTGACTGAGGATCACGATGGCCCTGGGAGCCAGCTGGAGCCTGTCGCGGACCCAGTCCGCCCCGAAGTACTTGTTGGCGGAGCTGCCGCGGCTGGCGTTGAGGCCCAGGCCATGGGCGGTGGCGTCGTTGCCGTCGCCGGTGCCGCGCCGGTGGCTGGGGTAGCCGTTGCCGTGCGTGAGGGCGACGAACAGGTGGGCGCCCTTGGCCGACCGCCGTACGGTCTGCTTGTCCGCGTACGGGCTGTACACCTTGCACACCTTCATGCCCGCTGCCTTGGCGGCGGCTGCGATCTCGTTCGCCCACGTCTTGAACCGCGCCGTGGCGCTGCCGACGGGACCGACCACGATGGTCGCCTTGAAGGCGGGCTGGCTCGTGCAGGCGGCATTCGTGCCGTCCGTCGCGTCGTGGGTCTCGATGGGTGGTTCGGAGGGTGGCTGCACGGCTGCGTGGGCGATCGGCACGGTCAGCCACGCGAGGGAGACGATGATCGCCATGACGATCGAGAGGCGGATGGCGGACAGGGGAAGGCGTCGCGGGGCATGCCGCGGCGCAGCCTGGGCGAGCTGCTGCATGGACCTTGTCACTCCGGTTCTGCTGGGGCACGCCCGGAGGGACGCACCTGGATCGGGGTCGCGGTGGGGACCGCGGTCGGACCTATCGACCCATCGGCACCTCCTGACCCGGCGTCGACGACCCGTCGACGGGCGTCCGGAGCGGGCCACGGTCGACATCCCGACCATGGAGTGGCTGGCCGGTCACACGGGGGACGGATGGAGCGAGGCAGGCTCGACATCCCACCATGGCCGCGATGGACACGGCGTGCCGATGTCGGGCACGCCGCGACGCAGCCTGGGCGAGCTGCTGCATGGACCTTGTCTCTCCGGCTCTGCTGGGGCACGCCCGGAGGGACGCACCTGGATCTCCCTCAAGCATCCACCCCTTGGCAACCCCCTGCGATGGGCGGTCGACCCCGAGCGTGGGTGCACAGGGAAACGCGCACACGAGGACAAGCGTGCACCCCCCGCGGTCGAGGGCTCAGCGTGCCTGTTGGTGGATGGCCTGGCCGACCCCGGTCATGACGTGACAGCAGCGATCAGCGCCCGCTGTCGAGGCCGAGGAGGTCCTCGTCGATGGCCTGGACGAGGAGGAGGTGGTCGCCAGGCGAAGCCCTGAGGCACCCCGAGGGGTGGGGACTTCCCATGGCCACGGGTGGGGACCTTCACGTGGCCATTGACACCGCGTCGATGGTCCCACCGTCGCGAGGGTTGGGTCGAGGCGAGCCGGATCCTGGTCGTGGCTCGGATCGCACTCTCGCGACGGCGCTTCGTGGCGCACTTAGGTGTCACTCAGGTGTCATCGGCCCTTGGGACGGGTCCGGGAGGCGGTCGGAGAGGTCCGAGGGCGGGTGCGGACAAGGCCGCGATCGCGAGCATTCTGCGGCTATTCCGTGCCCATCCGCGCATGGATACCCAGGGATGGGGTATCGAGGGGAGGTGGCGCGCCCGGCGAGACTCGAACTCACGGCCTTCTGCTCCGGAGGCAGACGCTCTATCCGCTGAGCTACGGGCGCACGCGAACCCCTAGTGTCGGGGGCGCGGTCCCGGACGTCAAACGCCCCATGCGCCACGGTGCCGGCACCCCACGATCGGAGCGCCCACAGCTCCCGTGACGTCGCTCAGCGCCGAGGGATGACGAGCGGCAACCCGGTCCGCGGATGCGACAGCACCTCCACCTCGTGGTGATACACGCGACTGAGCAGCTCCGCGGTCAACACGTCGCGCGGTGCTCCCTCCGCCGCCACGCGGCCGTGCTCGAGGACCACGATGCGGTCGGCCCACGCGGCGGCCATCGCGAGGTCGTGCGCCACCACCACGACGGCGTCACCACGGGTGGCGCGCTGTCGGGCGAGGCCCATGACCAGCTCCTGGTGATGCAGGTCGAGCGCGCCGGTGGGCTCGTCGAGCAGCAGCACGCCGGCCTCCTGCGCGAGCACCCGGGCCAGCGCGGCCCGTGCCCGCTCGCCACCGGACAGCGAGGGATACTCGCGGTCTGCGAGCGCCCCGACGTCCGTGGCACCCATGGCGTCCATGACCGCCTGGTCGTCATCCATCTCGCGCTGGGTGCCCGCCCACGGTGCGCGACCCATACGCACCACCTCGTGCACCCGGAACGGGAACGAGATCTCGATCCGTTGGAGGAGCACCGACCGACGCATCGCGAGATCCCGGACGCCCCACGCAGCGATCGCTCGGCCGTCCAGGGCGGCATGGCCATGCTCCGGGACGATGTCGCCCGCGAGCGCCCCGAGCAGGGTCGACTTGCCGGCACCGTTCGGCCCCACCAGGATGACCAGCTCGCCATGTCGCACGGCGAGGTCGACGCGGTCGACGATCGGACGTCCGCCTCGCACCACGGTGACGCCATGCGCCTCGACGGCCACCTCGCCGAGCCCCGGTGGGGTCGGCAGATGGCCCGGCCCACGGCTGCGCCAGCGACCCACTGCTCGGTCGAGCATCAGGCCCATCCCCCGGACCGCTCGCGGGTCCGGCGCACGAGCCAGAAGAAGAACGGCCCGCCCACGAGCGCAGTGAGCACGCCGAGCGGCATCTCCTGGTTCTCGATGGCAGTGCGTGCGATGAGGTCACCCACGACGACCACGATGGCCCCGCCGAGCGCGCTCGCGGGGATGAGCACCCGGTGCGACGGCCCCGTGACGATGCGCACGAGGTGGGGGATGACGAGGCCCACGAAGCCGATGACGCCCGTGAACGCCACGCCCGCCCCCACCAGTGCCGCGATCACGGTGATGAGCACGAGTCGGAGTCGCTCGACGTCCACGCCCAGGTGGCGTGCCGCACGCTCCCCGAGGGACAGCAGGTCGAGTCGCGGCGCGTACCAGATCGCGACGACCAGGCCCACCAGCACGAACGGTGCGACCGCCACGACCGCCTCCCAGGTCGCCCGGCTGAGACTGCCCAGGTTCCAGAACGCGATGGCCCGCAGCGCATCGTCGTTGGAGACGAAGGTGAGGAGGCCGATCGCGGCGCCCGCGAACGCGTTGACCGCGATGCCCACCAGGACCAGCGTCACGACCTCGGTCCGGCCACCCGACCGGGCGAGGGCGTACACCAGGAGCGTGGCCACGAACCCACCCACGAAGGCCGCGATGGGCACGGTCCAGCCGCCGAGCGTGGTGATGCCCAGCACGATGATGAGGAACGCGCCGACCGCGGCGCCCGAGGACACGCCGATGACGCTCGGCTCCGCGAGGGGATTGCCGAAGACGCCCTGCATGAGCGCGCCCGCCGTCCCCAGCGCCATGCCCACCAGGGCCCCCAGGACCACCCGGGGGAAGCGCACCTCCCAGAGCGCGGCATCGGCCCGGGGAGCGCTGGGCAGGGGCAGGGCGCCATCGATGCCCACGCGGTGGAGGACCGACCCCAGCACCTCCTCGATGGGGATGCGGAACTGGCCTATGCCTGCTGCCAGCAGGCACGCGACGAGCAGCGCCACGCTGAGCACCGCGACCACGAGGCCGCCCCGACGGGTCACGGGGCCTCAGTCGCAGGGCTGGTAGACAGCCCTGGCGAGCGCGCTGATGGCAGCCCCGGTCCGGGTGCCGAAGTTGAGCAGGACGCCGTCATCCATGTCGACGATACGCCCCTCCTCGCCGGCCGGGGTCTGGGCGATGCCGGGCACCCCCAGCAGACCCTGGACGCCGCCCACGGACGCGAGGCTGTCGGTGAGCACGAGGATGACGTCCGGTGCGGCGGTGATGAGCGCCTCGCTGGTGATGGGCTTGAACCCCTCGATGCCCAGCTCCGTGCCGGTGTCGATGGCGCCGATGGCCTCGATCATCGCGTCCGGCCCGGCCCCCTCGCCCGTCATGAGCGAGATGCCCGCGGAGCCCCGCAGGTAGAGGAACGCGATGCGCAGCGGATCGGTCGGCGCGACCACGCTCGCCCGGGCGACCGCGATCTCCTGGCGCGTCCGCTCGATGAGGCGCTCGCCCGCCTCCACGACGCCGAGCGCGGCCGCGATCTGGCCGATGTGCGTCTCCACCCCATCGAGCGTCTGGCCGGCATCGATCATGACCACCGGGATCCCGGCCGAGCGCAGCTGCTCGAAGACCTCGGGCGGACCGATGCTCTCGTCCGCGAGGACGACCGTCGGGTCGAGCTGGAGGATCCCCTCCGCTGACAGGTCGTGGCCGTTGACGGTCACGAGCGGCAGGTCCGCGGCTGCAGCGAAGGTGGTCGAGGTGTCCCGACCGACCACCCGGTCGCCGAGGCCCAGGCTGAACACGATCTCCGCGATGGAGCCATACAGGTTGACGGGCAGGATCCGGCTGGCGTCGGTCACCGTCACCTCGCGACCGTCCGCCGAGGTGACCGTCACGGGCAGCACGGGTGTGGCGCCCGGCACGAGCGGGTCGATGGCATCCCGGTCGACGACCGCGGTCGATGGGCCACAGCCCGCCCAGCCAGGCGTCGGCGCCGGCTGCGCGGAGCCCGTGGGGGTGCCGATGGGATCGCCCGCGAACGCGACGGGCACGAACACATCCTGGGTCCGATCCTCCGACCGGGTGTGGTCAGCGCGCGTCACCACCCCGCAGCTGATGACGTGGCAGTCGAACTCGTCGAGCTCGGCCCGCACGGTCAGCTGCACCTGGAACGAGCCATCGGGTCCGTATGGGGTCGTCAGGCCGGTCGCGTATGACGGCGGGTCGGAGCTGATCCAGACGGTGCTGCCACCCGACCCGGTGAGGTCGATGCCACCGGCGCAGGGCGTCGGTCGCTGGCCCGGTGGCGGGATCACGCAGAACGAGACGTAGATGCCCTTGGCTTCGTCGTATCCGGCGCCGTCCACGGTCAGGACCGCGCCGTCCGGATCGAGGTCGGTCGTCACCGAGACGCTGAGGGTCTGGCCCTGGGCGCCCGTCGCGGAGGTCTGGGCCGCGGCACGGGAGGCCGGCAGTCCGGCACCGAGCGCCACAGCGAGCGCCATGATCGCCAGGGCCACCATGGGCAGGGACCATCGAGGCCCGGCGCGAGGCGCGGCTGGTCGGGGTGGGTCGATCCGGGACATCCGTTGCAGGGGTCAGGCCGCGTCGACGGCGCCCGCGAGCTCCTCGAACATGGCACCGCTCATCCGGAAGCCGAGGGCCACCTCGGCGAGGATCCGCTGGCGTTCGTCCTCCGACCAGGGCGCCTGGTCCAGGAGCCGCCGGTAGTGGTCCTTGAACTCGCGTCCGCTGGGGATCGCCTCGAAGCGGTAGAACCGGACCCCGGCGTCGGTCAGGCCATACGTCCGCTGGGCCGCCTTGCCCAGGACCTTGCCGCCGGACAGGTCACCCAGGTAGCGCAGGTAGTGGTGCGCGAGATAGCCGGCGGGCCACTCGTCCGCGAGGGTCGCGATGCGCGTGGCGTGGGCCATGGTCGAGGGCAGCGGCCGGATCCGGTCCTGCCAGCCCGAGCCGACCAGCGTCTCGAGGTCCGTCGCGAGGGCCGCGCCACGATCGAGCCGCGGATCGAGGAAGGGACCCACGACCGGATCCTGGCGCAGACGGGCGGCTCCGGCATCGAGCGCCTGGTACAGGAACCAAAGCTGGCTCGTGAAGGTCGCGAACCCGTCCCGGGACAGTCGACCGCCCACGAGGTCGCTCACGAACGTGGCACGCTCGGCACGCTCATGGTCGGCGCGTGTCTCCTCGCGGACGCGCACCGAGAAGGGGAGCGTGCCCTGTCCCTGGACCTGGATCTCGACCGCCACCCGGCACCTCATCGCGAACCACACGGACCGCCGACCGGCGTGCTGGGACGCACGGGGGCAGACCGGGATGATACACCGCGGCGCATCACTCCCTGCATCAGGACGTCAGGTATGCATGAGAACACGTTACAAGGTAGCCTGACTAAGGCGGGCCCTCGCGCTCGCGCGAGGCGATCGGGCCACACGCACCGATGGGGGCGTGTCGATGACGAGGATGGAGGTCCAGGGATCGTGGGGAACGCGAGAGCAGGCATGGTGCAACGGGGTCGTGGCCTGCGGGTGATGGCGACCGCCATGGCGGTGTGTCTCGTGGCATCGCTCACGGCCGTGGCACCGGCGGGCGCCAAGACGGTCACGGGCAAGAACGGCGTCCGGCTCAAGGTCGCCTCCGCCACGGTCACCGGCACCGGCGAGGTCCGCATCACGGTCAAGGGATCCGGGTACTCCACGACGCACAACAACCGGTTCGGCATCTATCTCTCGTTCGGCGAGAAGCCCGTGAAGCCGGGTACCAAGGACGCGTGGGCTCGCGATCCCCTGCGCTACTACGACAAGGGCGATGGTCGCGGCACGAAGTGGATCCGTCCGGGGACCGCGTCGGGGCCCAACCAGGCCGTGCTCCAGCCGAACGGCACCTTCGAGACCCGACTCTCGGTGAAGCGCTCGTACCTGGCCCGCAACGGCAAGCGCTATCCACGCAGCAAGTCGCGCCCGCTGGGCATCCTCACGTACGCCGCCCATGGCACGGAGACCGCCCGCAACGCGGCGGGGAAGCGGACGGGCTACAGCCAGTACGCCTTCCTCCAGCTGACGTTCCGCAAGCCCGCGGGTCGCTCGGCGGCGGTCCCGGCCATCGGCAGCAGCGAGGGTCCGCGAGCACCCAGGGCTGCGGGTCGGACGAGTCGGGTCCCGGATGCCCTGCGATCGGGTCGTGGCGGGCCGGTCGTCCGCAGGCGCCGCCGACCGACGGGGCGCCGCGCCTGACAGGTCGGCCCCCGCGCCCTCTCGGGGGTGGCGTGGGAGACCGGCGGACCGCTGGCCGTCATCCCCTTGCGCTCCGGTTGCCGCCGCCTCTTGCGCTCCGCCTCTTGCGCTCGGAAACCGAAATCAGGGTAACCTGATCAAAATAAGCAAGTCAGCATGCGTTAGACGGTCATGGTCCCCTGATATCCGGGGCGCCCGCTCGCCGCGTGCTCCATCGACACAGGGGGATCCATGCTCGCCACTCGACGCCGTCACGCCCAGACGACGGCCGTCCGGATGCTCGTCGCCTTCATGGTCGCCGCGCTCGCGCTCGTGGCGCTGACCGCCCTCCGCGCGGAACGCACCAACGCGGCGACGGCGACCGGGCCCAACGGCACCTCGCTGACCGTCACGCCCTCCACGGTGGCGGTCGCCGCCGGTGAGGTGATGGTCACCGTGGCCGGCAGTGGCTACAGCACCACCGCGAACTTCGGGTTCGGTGTCTACGTCTCCTTCGGCCCCGAGCCGGTGGGCGCGAGCCTGAACAACCCGGCGTTCACGGACCCCACCCGCTACTACGATGGCGGCGACGGCAAGGGCACCATCTGGGTCACCCCAGGCACCCCGTCCGGCCCCAACCAGGCCAAGCTGCAGGCGGATGGCTCGTTCTCCATCCAGATGGCCGTCACGTCCAGCTACACCGGCGCCGACTCGAACGCCTATGCCTCCACGACCCACACCCTGGGCGTCCTGACCTACGCGGCGCATGGCGTCGAGGCGAATCCCGGGTCTACCTCCCAGCGGGTGTTCGTGCCCATCACGTTCGCGAGCGCCCCGAGCGTGCCCGCGGCGCCCATCGTCGGTGATGCCACCGCGTCCAGCCTCGACGTCTCGTGGGTCGCGCCCGCGGATGGCGGCTCCCCCATCACCGGCTACACCGTGACGGTCTATCGCAACACAACGTCCAACCCCGCCGTCGTCACCGAGGCCGTGGGTGGGGCCACCACCAGCATCATGATCACCGGCCTTGACAGTGACTCCTCGTACAACGTCAAGGTCAGCGCGACCAATGCCATCGGCACCAGTGGTGCCTCGCCTGCGTCCGCGGTCGCGCGCACCCTCGCGACCCCCGTCACGCCCGCGTTGGGCGGTCTGCGCTGGAAGATCTCCCACCAGGCATGGACCAGCTCCAGCCTGGGCGTGCACGAGACTGCGGATGGCGCCTCGAAGACCACCGACGGCTTCCTGTTCCCCGACACCGGTGACGCCACGTACGACGCCGGGACCGGCGCGCTGACCGCGTCGTTCACGGGCACCGCGAGCATCGGCAACACCGTCCAGGGTGGCTATCGCATCTGGTTCGCCGACCCCATCCTGACCATCGCCGCGGATGACAGCGCCACCCTCTCCGCGCTCCTCTCGTACAAGACCTCGGCTGCGGGCGAGGTGTCCGCACCGGTCCGCGTGACGCTCCTCTCGATGACCATCCCCGATGGTGCGGTGACCGTCTCCGGTGGGGATCCGTCCCTGCTCGTGACCCCCGGCAGCACGTTCGACGGCGCGTTCATCGATGCCCTGGCGCAGAGCCTCCGGGGTCACTTCCAGCCGACCAATGCCGCGGCCGACCCGCTCAAGGCGCCCTCGCCCGTCGGCGTCGGTGTCCACATCGCGACCGCGCCGGCGACGCCGGCAGCTCCCACGGTCGACGCCGCCACCACGTCCGGTTTCGATGTCTCATGGTCCGCGCCCGCCGACGGCGGCAAGCCGATCACCGGCTACACCGTCAACGTGTATCGCAACACGACGGCCAACCCGCCCGTCGTCACCGAGATCGTGGACGGTGACACGACCAGCACGACCATCAGTGGTCTCGATCCCGATTCCTCGTACAACGTCAAGGTCAGTGCGAGCAATGCCATCGGCACCAGCGGCGTATCGCCAGCGTCGGCGGTCATCCGGACCCGTGCCACGGCGGTCTCACCGAGCCTCGGCGGCCTGCGCTGGAAGATCTCCCACCAGGCGTGGACCAGCTCCAGCCTGGGCGTGCACGAGACCTCCGGTGACGCCTCGAAGACCACCGATGGCTTCCTGTTCCCCGAAGACGGGGAGGCCACCCATGACGAGTCGACCGGTGCGCTCTCGGTCGCGTTCACGGGCACCGCGAGCATCGGCAACACCAACCAGGGTGGCTATCGCATCTACTTCGCCGATCCCATCCTGACCATCGCGGCCAACGACTCGGCGACGCTCTCCGCGCTCGTCTCGTACAAGACCTCGGCTGCGGGCGATGTGTCCGCACCGGTCCGCGTCAGCCTGCTCTCGCTCACCATCACGGACGATGCGGTCGCGACGTCGGGTGGCGGCGTGTCGCTCCTGGTGACACCCGGCAGCACGTTCGACAGCGCGTTCATCGATGCGCTCGACAACCAGCTCCGGAACCACTTCCGGCCCAGCATGGCGGCAGCCGACCCGCTCAAGGCGCCCTCGCCGTTCGGTGTCGGTGTGGCCGTCGCGCCTGCGCCGACCCCGACCCCCACCCCGGAGCCCACCGAGACCCCGGAGCCGACGGACACCCCGGAACCCACCGAGACCCCGGAGCCGACGGAGACCCCCGAACCCACCGCGACTCCGGAGCCCACCGATACGCCCGAGCCGACCCCGACGCCCACACCAGAGCCCACCGAGACCCCGGAGCCGACGGAGACCCCCGAACCCACCGCGACTCCGGAGCCCACCGATACGCCCGAGCCGACCCCGACGCCCACACCAGAGCCCACCGAGACCCCGGAGCCCACACCGACGCCGACCCCGGAGCCGACGCCGACCCCGGAGCCGACGGCGACCCCGGAACCCACCGCGACGCCCACACCCGAGCCCACGGGCACCCCGAGCCCGACTCCCACGCCAACGCCGAACCCCACCAGCGGCCGGATCCGCATCGTCCTGGACCTCAAGCCGAACGCCGCCACCGACGTGTCCTTCACCGGCGACCTGGGCATGTTCCGCCTGGACGACGACAAGAACGCGACGCTGCCGTCGAGCCGCACGTTCCGAACGATCGCGGGCACCTACAAGGTCACCCAGAAGGCCCTGTCCGGCTGGCAGCTCCAGCGTATCGTCTGCGATGACGGCTCTGCCACCGATGTCGCACGCGGTCGCGCCACCATCAAGGTGCGTGCCGGTGAGCTCGTCACATGCACCTTCACCGATGTCCGGCGACGCGCCGACGTCCTCGTCTCACCTTCGGCCACGGGCTCGTTCGCGGGCAACGACGTCCGCCGCGCGTCCGTGGTCGCGGCACAGACCCGCGTCGCCAGGGTGGCCAGGGGTGCCACGACCACCGCCCGGTTCCGGGTCCAGAACGACGGTCCGGTCAAGGACTCGTTCCGGCTCCGTCTCGCGCTGGGTGGCTCGTCGTCCTACCAGGTCCGCGCACTGAGCGGTGGCCAGGACATCACCCAGGCGCTCCGTGCGGGCACGTATCGGGTGACCGACCTCGCAGCCGGTGGGAGCGTCACCATCCGGGTGGTCATCACGGCTGCCCCCGGCACGACACGGACCGCTCGGCGGACCATCGACCTCCGGGCGATCTCCACGGGCCTGTCGGGTGCCAGGGACATCGCGCGGATCCGGGTGGAACGACGATGACGATCGACCCCCGCAGGCCCACCCGCTCGTCGCGGGTGGGCTGACCCCGAGGAGACGAAGGTCCGACCGGGCTACCCTTGGGTGGAGCGACCGGTCGTGATGGCCAGGTATCGCTCCGCCCCAGGAGGCCGCATGAGGCACCCCATCATCCGTCGCGTCGTCGGGTCCAGCGGGCTCGCGATGGCGCTCGCCGCGGTCGTCGGTATCGCACCCGCGACCGCCAACGGCCCGTCCATCTCGATCGAGCCTGCCGGCCCGCTGCCGGCCGGCACGACCACCATCACCATCACGGGCAGCGGCTTCGACCCGACCGCGGCCAGGGGGAACGGCATCTACGTGGTGTTCGGCCCCGTGACGCCGGCCCCCGGCTTCTACCTGGATGCGGGTCTGTACGGCGCGTTCAAGTGGGTGGCGCCGGGTGGCGTGGATTCACCGGCCACCGCGCCGCTCGGTGCGGACGGCTCGTTCAGCACCACGCTTGAGCTGCCGTCCGTCTTCACCGGCTCCTCGGGGGACGTGGATTGCAGCGTCGACGCGTGCGCGATCCTCACGTTCGGCGCCCACGGCTCCACCGACCGGAGCCAGGACACCTGTACGCCGTTGACGTTCCTGCCCGGCGACACGGCGTCACCGGCTCCGGGAGCATCCGCAGGACCGGTCACGAGCATCGTCCCGGTGTCGCCGACACCCGATGCCCAGACCACGCCCGACCCGAACGCCCCATCCGAACCCGTCGGTGATGCCTGCTCGGTGATCCTCGGCGCGCCCTGAGGACTGGCGGGCGGCGCCCGGTTGCGGAGCCCGCCCGCACAGCGTCACGGAAGAAATGAGACGACCCCGCCGAAGCGGGGTCGTCTGCACTGTCCCGGCTAACCGGACCGAGATCCGGTCATCTGCCACGTCACAAGGGCATCTATCACGCCGGCTGCACCGGCTACCCTAACCCAACCTACCCATGACCTTGTGCCTGGGGCAGTCATGCTGACCAGCAGCACTGGCCGTGATAGTACCCGAGGGGTGCGCCGGACTCAAGCCCTCAGAACGGTTGCGCGGTTAACTTTCCGTAACACTGTCCGCGGGACCATCCGGTTACCACCACCGCACCCCAGCCACACTCAGCCGTGCAGGGGGACGGCTCCCGTGAACACGGCTTCGCCGACGACGACGGCGCTGACCCCGGCCGCCTCCAGCGGACCGAGGAGAGCCGGCCCATCGATGCCGCCCGCGACCACGATCTCCGCCCCACCGCCGGTCAGCCGAGCCAGCAGCGCCAGGTCCGGCTGCGCCCCACCATGTGACAGCACGAACCGCACCACGCCCCACTCCCGCAGCTCGGCGATGAGCTCCTCGAGCGTGGGTGGCAGGTACCGCTTCCAGGGGTACGCCCGCAGTCGATCGGCGCGGACATCGAGCCCGATCGCCATCCAGTCGCCCGCGATGGCGCGACAGGCAGCCAGGCGCTCGTGATCCTCGACCACCGCCCATCCCGGCACCACGACCCGTGTCGCACCGGCCGCGAAGGCGAGCTCGACCTGCTCCGGGCCATCCACGCCACCCGCCAGCTGGAGAGGCACGGCGACCGCCCGTGAGACCTCCGCGATGACGTCGGTGGCCACGGGGCGTCCCGCACGCGCGCCATCGAGGTCCACCAGGTGGATCATCGGCGCGCCGTCCGCCACCAGCGCGCGTGCGATCCGGTCGGGCCGGTCGGTGGGCGTTCCGGCGCCCGTTCCCGCCCCGGGCCACCAGACCAGGCGTGAGCGGCCGCCGGCCAGGTCGATGCTCGGGACGACCTGCATCAGGCCCGTGCGGCGGGTCGGAAGGGACCACCGCCCTCGCCCGCGAGGAGCCGCCGATGGAAGCTGACGGGGATGCTCCCGGACCACAGCAGCGCGTCGTGGAAGTCGCGCAGCGAGAACGCGTCGCCGAGCCGTCGCCGCTCGTCCTCGCGCAGCCGGAGGATGAGCACCTTGCCCAGGAGGTAGGACAGCTGATACGTCGGCGTGGAGGTGTAGCGGTGGACCTCCGCCTCCGCGTTCGGTCGCTCGAAGCCCGTGTGCTCGATGAGGAACTCGATGGCCTCGTCCACGCCGATCTCGCCACGATGGAGCTGGATGTCGAGGATGATCCGACAGGCGCGCCAGATGGCGTCGGTGGCAAGCATCATCCGGTGGGCCGGCGTCGCGTCGAAGCCGTGCTCGCGCATCAGTTGCTCGCAGTACATGCCCCACCCCTCGACGAACTCGGGGGCATCGATGAGGAGCCGCGTGATCGTCGGGCGCTCGAGCGCTGCGGACAGCTGCAGATGATGACCCGGATACGCCTCGTGGATGCTGGTGTTGGAGATGGACGCCCGGTTGTGCTCGCGCATCGCGCCCGGGTCATCGTCCACCGATGGCGTGACGATGTAGATGCCCTTGCGTGGCTGGTCGAAGGCGGCCGGTGAGAAGTACGCCGCGAAGGGCGTGACCTTGCGCAGGTATTCCGGCGTCTCGACCACATCGAGCGGGGAATCGGCCGGCACCGATGCGATGTCCCGATCACGGATGAAGGCGAGCGCGCGGTCCATCACCTCGCGATACTCCACGAGCGCCTGCTCGAACGTGGCCGGGTGGTCGGCCTTGACGCGCGCCAGGACGTCCGCCTCGGGGGCGTCGGGGTCGATCTCCGCCGCCGCCGTGGCCCGCGCTGCGTGGTGGAGGACCAGCTGGTCCTGGCCGACCGCGAGGATCTCGTCCGCGGTGAGGCCGTCGAGCGCACACAGGGCGATGAGCTCATCGAGATGCTCGGCACCCAGCGCGAACCGGTCGCCCGCCCGTGGCAGCTGCTGCTCGACCCACGCCCGGTACTCGGTGAGCGCATCGGTCGTGGCCGTGACCGCTCGCTCGAGACGTGCCTGCGCCTCGGCATCCAGCTCGTTCCGCCCCGCCTCGAGGATGACCTCGAGGAAACCGGGCAGGCTCTCCGCCGCGTCGAGCTCCAGCCGGAGCCACAGCGCCACCGGGTCGTCGCCCAGGCGGTCGCGCACCTGGCGGAAGGCGAGCGGTGCCGCCTCGAGACGAGCCGTGATGGTGACCAGTCGGTCCGCGAGCGGCGCGAAGTCCCGCGCGAACAGCAGGAACACCGCGTCGCCGAGCTCCTCCGCGGCGGTGACCCGGCGCTCCCAGGTGCGATGGACCTCGCCGTCGAAGATGCCGCGACGGGCGGTGAGCATCGCCATCTCGCGCTCCAGCACGTTGGCGGGCGACAGCTCGGCGGGATCGATGCGCTCGAGGTCGGCCAGGTAGCGCTGCTCCATCTCGATGAGCGCGAGGCGTGCCGCCCGGGACATGTCCCCGAGACGGTCATCGAAGTCGTGGATGCCGAGATACGTGGCGAGCACCGGCTCGCGCTCCAGCAGGTCGTCCAGGTGGGCGCGCACGAGCGCGGCCAGGCGCCGGTCCTCGTCGGTCAGGATGACGGGCAGCGCGATGGCGTCGAGTGACTCTCGCATGGGGACCTCCGGTCAGGCGCGGACGATGGCCGTCGCGGCCAACGCACGCGACGCGACCTCCACGGCACGGTCGACGTGGTGGATCTCGATGCCATGATGGGTGACCGCACGGACCTCCTCGCGACCCCACGGCACCATCAGGACGCCCTCACGGGCGAGCGCGTCGAGGAACCCCGTCCGGTCCGGGACGCGAAAGATCACGAAGTCGGTCCGGACCCGATCCGGGTCCAGCCCTTCGATGCCCGGGATCGCGGCGAGACCATCCGCCAGCCAACGGGCGTTCGTATGATCCTCCGCCAGTCGGTCGATCATGCCCGCCGGGCCGTCACGGAGGGCCACGAGGCCGGCGGCCGCCAGCACACCAACCTGGCGCAGCCCGCCGCCGAGCAGCTTGCGTGCCCGACGAGCACGCGCGATGAACGCACGATCGCCCACCACCACGGAGCCGACCGGACAGGCGAGGCCCTTGGACAGGCAGAACGTGACCGAATCCGCGGTCGCGACGAGCGCGCTCGCCGGTGTACCGAGCGCCACCGCGGCGTTGAACAGTCGTGCGCCATCGACGTGGAGTGGCACGCCACCCGCGTGCGCGACCTCCGCCACGGCGGCCGTGTAGGCCGCGGACAGCGGCTGGCCCATGGAGTGGGCGTGCGTGTTCTCGATGACCACGAGCGAGGTGATGGGCTCGTGGACGTCCTCACGGTCCCGGAAGGCCCTCGCGATGTCTGCCGGATCCATGGTCCCGTCCGGTCCCGAGCGCAGCGTCCGGATCGATGCGCCGACCACGACCGCATGCCCGGCAGCCTCGTCGATGACGGTGTGGGACCGCTCGTCCGCGATGATCTCGCCGCCCCGCGGCACGTGCGCCATCTGGCTCACGAGGTTGCCCTGGGTGCCGCTCGTCACGAACAACCCGGCATCCTTGCCCAGGAGCTCCGCAGCGCGCTCCTCGAGCGCCCGGACCGTCGGGTCGTCCTCGAAGACGTCGTCGCCCACCTCCGCGTCCGCCATCGCGCGGCGCATCTCGGGCGTGGGTCGGGTGACGGTGTCGGAGCGAAGGTCGATGAGGTCGGGCATAGGGCCTCCGGAGGATAGCGCGACTTCCTGCTACACTCCGGGCTCGCCGCAGCGGACCCGTGGTGTAGCGGCCCAACATGCCAGCCTGTCACGCTGGAGATCGCCGGTTCGAATCCGGTCGGGTCCGCCAAATCCTGATGACCGCCACCGGGTGGGGCTCCCGGTCCGGCTGCACGGTCGGTGCGGTGGTCCGAACCGTGGGGGTTCCCCGAGTCGATGTCCGCCGACCACCTCGACACGTCCGCGGTCCAGCGGACCCCGCCGCCGGCATCGAGCGAACCCGGCGGATCGACGGATGGCCCCGGCCGACCAGCCCCGCGGTTCGATGTCTCGCGCATCGTCGTGGTCGTGTTCATCGCCCTGTTCGCGATCGGGGCGGTGGGCTTCCTGAGCCGGGTGCTGGACACCGTCGACGAGCAGCCCAGCCCCACCCCCGCGGTGACCGCCGAGCCCGCTGGCGCTGTCATCACGGTGCCCCGGACACCGACCCCGCTGGTGGACCAGGACACGCCGAGCATCCCGCCATCGGTCGTGACCAGCCCGCCGCCGAGCGTGGCGCCGACGGAGGTCCCCGGTGGGTCGCCCTGTCCCTCGCCCTTGCCCACGATGTCCGCATCGATCACGCCGGACGTGTCGATCCTGCCGGAGGCGCCCGGACCCGGGACGACCGACCAGCCGGGCATGCCGCCCGCCGATCCCTCCGCGGCACCCACGACCCTGCCCGCCGATCCCTGCCCGCCGCAGGTCGCGGAGCTCGTGCGACGCGCGATGCCGTTCGTGCCCGTGGTCCGGTTCTGGGAGACCCGCCAGAGCATCGGCCGGGATGCCCTGGTGGCCGCCCTGCGGGGTCGCGCCACGGACTATCGGCGCGTGTTCATCCCTTCTGGTGACCGGGCTGCCCTGGAGGATGCCCTCGGCATCACCATCGACGCGTCGGTGCGAGAGGCGGATCCCGCGGCCATCATCGCGGCCGTCAAGAAGGGTCGGACGCTGGGCATCCTGCGTGCGTCCGACGTGGTCCCGGGGGTGCGTGCCCTGGGCATCGATGGGCGACAGCTGTTCGGCAACGAGCGTGTCCAACGCCTGGGCCGCTGGCCCCTCGTGGCGGAAGTGGAGACCACGCGAGCGGCCGGCTGGCGACAGGACGACACGTGGACGCTCGTCGCGGGCGGTGATTCATTCACGGATCGGGGCATCTACGAGCGCGTCGTCCGACGCAACAAGGGTCTCGACTATCCCTTCGATGGCGGCCGAGCGCGGGTGACCGGGCACCACATCTGTCCCAGCTGCCCGCGGGCGGAGGGCAACCTCGTGCCCATCTATCGGCTGAGCGGGCCCAAGGGGCTCGTGCGGGCGCTCGTCAAGGACGCGGACCTGGCCATCGTGAACCACGAGCAGCCGACCCCCAGGAACTGGGTGTTCCACCTGTTCGGGACGACCTTCAGCGGCAAGCCGTCACTCACGGAGATCTTCACGCGCGCCGGTGTCGACTTCATGTCGCTCGCGAACAACCACATCCGGGACTACGGCGAGGCGGGCGTGCTGAACACGCTCAAGGTGCTCGACCAGCACGGCATCAAGCATGCCGGGGCGGGGAAGAACGCGAAGGAGGCTGCGAAGCCGGCGTATCTCACCGCGAAGGGCGTCACGGTCGGCATCGTGGCCTGCAACATGATCGCACGGGGCTACGTGAACGCCCGCGGATCCCGCGCCGGGGCCGCGGACTGCAAGGCGCGGGAGACCATCGATGCCATCAAGCGAGCGCGTGAGCGCGCGGACGTGCTCATCGTGTTTCCGCACTGGGGCATCGAGTTCAGCCGCGGTCGGGCAGCCTACCAGGACGCCCTCGCCAGGCGCTGGGAGAAGCTGGGTGTGGACCTCGTGTTCGGTGCCCACGCCCATGTCCCCGGTGGCATCGGCGAGGTGAACGGGATGCCCGTGTTCTACTCGCTCGGCAACTTCATCTTCGACCAGAGCTGGTCCACGGCGACCATGGAGGGCATCCTCGTGGAGGCCACGTTCCATGGCGACCGGCTGGTCCAGACGCGGGTCCACCCGTTCCTCACGCACGATCAGGCACAGCCGAACCTGCTCGACCCCGCGCGGGATGACGGTCGCGTCCTCATGAACGAGATCCGCAAGCAGTCGAAGCGGGTCAGCGACTGGTAGGGCTCGGTCGGCCGGGGGATTCGGTCGGACCGCCCGGTCGTCCCGGCGATCGTCGGCGCCGCGGTCGGCGAGGCCGGTGGGCGGTCGGTGCCGACCGTCAGGTCTCGCTCGCCAGCCCCGCGAACAGGTCGTCCTCGGGGATCCGGACCGGCGCACGCGACTCGCTGAGCGTGAAATCCTCGGTCGGCTGGAACCGCCGCCACTCGTCCGCCGTGAGGGCGAGGAAGAAGCTGTCGGATGCCAGCTGGGTGACGTGCTCCCGGAGCGCGTCGAGCTTGCGATCCATCTGCCCGGTGATGTCGACGGACGTGGTCTTCGGGCCCATCGCTGCAGCCATGCGCGCCATCTGGGCCTCCCGGGCCTCGCGTGCCTCCGGGGTCTCCTCCGGGTCGGGTAGCAGCCAGCTGCGAACGCCACGCTCCTGGAGCAGCTGACCGATCTCCACGCGTCTGGTCAGGTCCATGACTGACTCGTAGCGCTTGCGTGGTTGCCACGGGGTGAGGCCGTCCGCGACCTGCTCCGGATACCACGCAGGATCGCCGGCTCGCTCGAAGGCCAGCACCGCCACCTGTGCGGCGCGGATGTGGTCCGGGTGTCCGTAGCCGCCGTAGGCGTTGTAGCCGACGATGACCTCCGGTCGGACCTCGCGCACGATGCGCACCAGCCGTCCCGTCGCCTCGTCCACGTCCGCCTGCCAGAAGCTGTCCGGCCCATCGTTCTCGGGTGTGCCCATCATCCCCGAGTCGACATAGCCGAGCGACCGTGACTCGACCGGACCCAGGCGCTCGAGGGCGCGCCGCAGCTCCTCGGCGCGGATCTCCGCGAGACGGGCGTGGTTCTCCGGCGTGTCCAGCTCCGGGACCACGATCTCGCCGTGCTCGCCACCCGTGCACGTCACGCAGGTCACGCGATGACCAGCGAGCGCGTACCGGGACATGACGCCACCCGTGGAGATCGTCTCGTCATCGGGATGGGCGTGGACCGTCAGCAGGGAGTATCGAGGAGCCATGCCCTCGATGCTAACGCGACCGCGGTTCGCAGGCGGATCACGCGGTGCTCCAGGCGCGTCAGCGGCATCTCAGGTGTCGGAGCGGACCCCAAGTGTCGGAGGGGCTTGTCCGAGGTCCGTCAGGCCTGTCCGCGGCCGTCGCCCACCGCTGGCGCGTGCTGGGTCCCAGGACGCAGGCCCGGCCGCGGGCCGGGGGCGAGCATCTGGTCGGTCGCGGGCCCCACGTCGCGGGTCCGGTCCATGGCGATCTCGCCCAGGCCACGACCCGTCGGCGTTCGCGCGAACGCCTCCACGACGCGCGGGTCGAACTGTGTACCAGCGCATCGGCGCAGCTCGTCCATCGCCTGCGAGAGGCTCTTCGGGCGCGTCTGGTAGGGGCGGACCGCGGTCATGGCCTCGAACGCATCCGCGACCGCCAGGATGCGCGCGAGCAGCGGGATCTCCTCGCCGATGAGCCGGTCCGGGTAGCCGCTGCCGTTGTACCACTCGTGGTGGTAGCGGACCAGCGGCACCACCTGGCGGAGCCGATCCGCGTTGGCGAGGATCTCGGCGCCCTTGGCGGGGTGCTTGTTCATGGCCATGCGCTCGTCCTTGTCCAGCCGACCCGGCTTCAGGAGGACCGCGTCCGGGATGCCGATCTTGCCGATGTCATGGAACAGACCGCCCCACTCCAGGCGTTCCAGGTCCGCCTCGCTGACGCCCATCTCGTGGCCGATCTCGACCGCGATGCCTGAGACGTGCTCCGAGTGGCGCTTCGTGGAGGGATCGCGGGCGTCGATGGCCGAGGCCAGCGCGCGGACCGTTTGGGTGAACATGTCCCGCATCTCCACCACCGACTGGTACGCCGCGCGGGTCGTGTACAGCGGGAGCGCGAAGAGCACCACCACGAACGGCCCGACGAAGAGGTAGGCAAGGGCCATCAACCATGCGAGCGGGACGAGACCTAGGAACGCCAGCCCGTAGGACGCCAGATCGCCGCGTATGACCGACGAGAAGGCGCGCTGGTCGCGGACCGCGACCGCTACGCCGCTCAGGCCCTCATTTACGACGAAGTAGACCAGGCCGGCCACCAGCGACGCTCCGAGGCTGACTAGGGGCTCTCGGCTTGGTTGAGCATCGCCTACGACCGCATAGGTGGCTGCGGCGAGAATTGCGGCGATGACGATCGCCGCATGGTTGTAGAGGGTTCCGTACCAAGGCACCTCGCCTCGCAGCTCCCGCCGCTCGACGGTGCCGAGGAGGCCCACGATAGCGGCCACCGCGGGACCGCCCAGAAAGCCCGCTGCAAGGATTGGTGTCGACGACACGCTCACCGTCGGTCCGCGTGGGGACTTGACTGGAGATGCCGAGGCCACCAGCGCCATCGCTACCCAGAAGCCAAGCGCTGCTAGATCCTCCAGGCCAGCGAGCTGATCGCGGGCAGGCGTACTCCCGACGACGACAGCAAACATCACGCCGGCGACGGCCGTCACCAGCGCGATCAGGAGTCCGATGGCCCTAGTCACGCGACTCTACTGCACCCCACCTATTTGTAGGCGGACTGAATGATGCCCCGCACATCGCCAAACGCACGTGGCCGGATGGTCCTAAGACCACCCGGCCACTTTGGTTGCCTGTCGCCACTGGCGGAGGTGGGCGGTGGGGAGCACATCGGCGCCCTACATGCCCAGAGTTGTACCCCTTACCAGGGCTTGATGCTTGAATCCGGCTTCATCGGAATCCCCTTTTCCGCGAAGGCAGCCACGTTGGCTGCCGGCCAACGCCGACGTCGACCGGGCCGGTTGCACGAGTCGCTCCGGTCAGTCCAACGTGCCCAGTTCAGGCTGACCATCACCGCGGTTCCGAGTCCTAGCACACCGAGTACTCAAGTACCAGCGCGCAGTAGGACTTTAGGGTGGCGCCCCGAGGCACCGTAATAGGTAGAATTACCTATCCCGAGTCAAGCACCCTAGAGCGCGTCGCTTGCGTGGAGTGGCGGCGGCGGCTCGCCGAACTCGCGCTCGTAGACCTGGGCGTAATGATCGTATTGGTGCTTGGCCGCTGCCGTGGCCCCCGCGTTGAGCAGCGCGTGGATCAGGCTCGCTTCGAGCTCTAGGGCTTCAGGGTCGAGTGTGAGTGCTCGCCCGATCAGATCAGTACCGACCCGGACGCGATTCTCGCGGATGAGTGCCTCGGCCGTCACTTGTACGAGTTCCAGATATAGGGAGTGGAGACGGTCGCGCCATGCAGCAGCCCAGTCCTCATACTCGAACTCCAGTGCGAACTTCGCCGTGTAGTCGCGGACTATGGCGGGTCCAACGTCATGTATGTCCTCGTGCGACAGGGCTGCGGAAGCCTGTCGGTAGAACGCTGCGCTGTCTACTAGCACCAGCTCCGAATCTAGAACCACAGTCTCGCCTTCTACGACAACGTAGTCGACCATCCGGCTCTCATCGTGGTCGGGATTCAGTTCCCGCCGCAAAAAAAACAGTGTCTGGTGCAAGCTATTGGCGGCACCTTCGGGGGTCTGATTGGGCCAAAGCGTCTCTAGCACCTGCTCACGCATAGCTGCGTGCTCTGGACGTGTCGCCAGGAATGCCAGTAGGCTTGAGGCTCGCCGACGAGTCTGTGAAACGTGAAGTACGCGCGGTCCCAGTTGGAGTCGCACTCGGCCGAGGTCATGGATGACCAAGGTCGGTTTCGTTCGCCTAGCGAGTGACTGCGCCAACTGGCGACGGCTTGGCTGCTTAAAGTGTCGTCGTTCGAATGCCGACAAGACGGCGACATCTTTCGTCGTACCGTAGGCCGACAGGAGAACCGCAGCAGCGGCACTCGACTCCCTGGATCCCGATTCCACGGTTCGTCGAAGTACTGGTAGCCATCTTCTGGGCCGCGATCTAACGCGATCGACTACCTGGTCTGGTACTTCCTCCACCAACCCGATGCCACGGACTATCGCATCTGCCAAGACTTCAACAGATAGTAGGCTGTAGGCGAACAGACTCGCAGTCGCCTGTCGATAGGCTTGCGCATCCTCCTTCGCGACGGCCAGGACCAGAGCGCACCAACGTTGCCAATGTGCTGCCCCTTGGTGGTCTGCGAGCCGAGCGCCATCCTCGGCTAGTACGATTGCACGCGGCAAATCGTTCTGGAGTAGGGCGACTAGGCTCGAGACGGCCCGATCTCTGCACGTGGCATCCATCTCGAGCGAACCCTCCTCAGCATCAAGGAGAGCTGCCGCGGCAGCTTCAGCATCACCATCCGCGAGGTGCGCAAGCGCCTTCGCGTACTGAACGTCCGGAACCGCACCAGGTTCGGTCGGTTCGTCCAAGGCGGAGCGGGCGGCCCGTTCCAGTAGCACCCAGGCTCTCTCGGAATCGCCCACGGCCGTCGCGATCCAGGCCGCATGTGCTTGCGCATCGGCGGGAACGCCCTCGTCTGTGCTCACGGCGTCCAGATGTGCCTCGGCCGTGGACTGGCGCCCGAGCTCCAAGGCGGCGACGGCGATAATCGCATGGGTGGACTCCATCCCATGGACAAGAGTTGTGCGTCGGAAGTTCTCGATACTCTGAGTACCAAACTTGATGCACGACTCATATTGTCCCCGGGCAAAGCTTACGAGGGCCGCGTTGTGGTAGCTGACCGCCGCGTAGTATGGAAGCCCTAGTCGTTCGTGCTCTCGACCGAGGCTCGTCAGCACATCCAGAGCAGTCGGAAGCGATCCGCCATCGCGTGCTGCAAGTACTGCGCGGTATCCTTGAGCAATGGACTCCGGCACCTTCGGCTGGTTGGCAACGGCGAAGAAGCCGTCCAGGCTCTGGCGAGCCTCACCTAGACGTCCTGCTACCATGAGCGCGTAGGCGAGCGTCACTTGAGTCAGTGCCAACGTCGAAGTATCTGCAGCGTCGATGGCAAGCATCTGGAGAACCACTACCGCCTCCGGTGAGCGTCCTCGGGCAATGAGTGCCCTGGCACGCACGACCGACACTGCGGCTGGGATCGGCTCATCTGGCATACGATCTACGAGATTGCTCACCGGTCCCCATGTGGCGGTGCCGAGTGCGAGGATCGCCGAGTCTCGCAGGACGCGCATCGCATCGCGGAGATGCTCGGCTTCGACGTAGTGGAACGCCGATGCCAGCCAGTCGATGGGCTCTGCCGCTTTCGCGATCCGGAGGTGCATGTCCAGCAGCGACCGTCGCGGCACATTGGTGATGAGTCGTGACAGCAGGTAGTCCCGGACGAGCGGATGGAAGTGCCAGCTCCCATCGCCATGCGGGGACGGCACCACCAGGCCCGACGCCTCGGCGCGCGACAGGCTCGTCTCGACCTTCCGGGCCGTGATGGATCGCTCGGTCGCCATGGCCGCGGTGACGAGCCGCGGATCGATGCGTTCGAGGACGGAGGCCACGGTCAGCACGCGTCGGGTGGCGGATGGCAACCGGTCGAGGACCTCCTCCGCCAGGAAGTCATACAGCGGATCGGGTCGGAAGGTGAGGTCCTCGACGAACCGTCGCACCTCACTCGGCCGAAGGGAGACGAGCGAGGTCCCCACCAGCTGGAGGCTGGCGCCCCACCCTCGGAGCCGTTCATCGAGGATCCGGACGAGGTCGTCATCGAGGTTCACGCCATAACCGAACGTGAGCAGGTCGGCCGTCTCGCGCCGGGTGAACCGAAGCTCTTCCGAGCCGATCTCGACGACCGAGCCCTGTGTCGCGAGGCGGGCGGTAGGAAAGCCCGACAGATCGCGCCCCGCGAGCACGAACGACACATCCACGGGCGCGTGCTCCAGGAGGCGCAGTGCGATGTCCCGGAAGTCCTCGCTGTCCGCCACCACGTGGAAGTCATCGAGGACCAGGGTCACGGGTGTGGTGACCGCTGCCTCCAGCTCCACGAGGAACGAGTCCACGGCCATGTCCCGCGTCGCGTCCAGCACCCCGATGTGGCGCAGCAGGTTGATGGTTCCGGTCCCGAACTCCGGGGTCAGGACCTGCCGGAAAGCGGCGACCAGGTAGTTGAGCGCCGTCGCCCAGTCGCGATCGCCGCTTTCGAGCCGGTACCAGGCGGTGGGCCTCGAGGTCCGGCGCGTGTGGTCGGCGAGGAGCGT